>JAVSMS010000001.1:2442500-3705430 GCA_032027085.1 Pseudorhodoplanes sp.
TCGTGAAATGCAGGTCGGCCGCCTATAGTTTTGCCTACGCGCCCGGCGGCATGATGCTGACCATCTGTTCCGGGATTTCAGCGTGCCGCTCGTCGCGCGTCATAGGGGCAGGACGTAAAGCGTTGCGTCGGTCGGCCCGCAGCTACACGAATTTCCCGTTGTTGCTGAAGCGCAGATGGCGCAGCCGCCCTCGGCTCCGTATTCGGGTCAGGCGGCTTGAGTGTGCCGGTCGCAGGACCGAACAGGAACTGATTGACAACGTCGGCCCCGAGGCTTGGCAAGAACGCGCGACGGTCGGTCAAGAACCCGGCGCTTGTGGATTTCACCCTTGTCCAAAAAATTTTTTTTGGCTGCAAAATCTCGCCTCTCAAAAGAAAGCGTCCGACAGCGTTTTCGCTGCTGCAGCACGCTCGTATGGAAAGCACTGTAGTGCTTTCTTCTGCCTTTGTTTTTTCAATTCTCCACGTTTTTCATTCGAGCCAAAATGTTTGCGACGCAACATAACTTTGCGGCACAGTCCGTATTGTTTGTCGAATCCATTATTATGAATAATTGCACTTCCGTTTTCCGCTGGACCTGTTCTAGGCTTGCCCACCCTCGGGGGTGCAGGCGTCTAATCACCGCGTTGAAGATGTCGGGCAAGTCGCGTTCAGTCGCAAAGTCGGCTCAAGACCGGCACGGACCTAATGACTCAAGGGAGAAACGCTTATGAAGCGATCATTACTGAATTTCGGATTTGGCGCGGCAGGCTTGGTCGGGGCTGCTGCTTGCGCCCTCGCACCGGTCTCCGCGCAGGCTGCCTGGGAGCCGACCCGGCCGGTTGAATTCATTATTCCAGCGGGTACCGGTGGCGGCGCTGACCAGATGGCTCGCGCCATTCAGGGCATCGTCACCAAGCACAATCTGATGAAGCAGCCGATGGTGGTCATCAACAAGGCGGGTGGCGCCGGCGGTGAAGGCTTCCTCGATGTCAAGGCGTCGCGCGGCAATCCGCACAAGATCATCATCACCTTGTCCAATCTGTTCACCACACCGCTCGCCACCGGCATCCCGTTCAACTGGAAGGATCTGACACCGGTCGCGATGCTGGCGCTCGACGAGTTCGTGCTCTGGGTCAATGCCGAGAAGCCCTACAAATCCGTCAAGGAATATGTCGATGCAGTGAAGAAGGCGCCTCCCGGCTCGATGAAGATGGGCGGCACCGGATCCAAGCAGGAAGACCAGATCATCACCGTCGCGCTTGAAAAGGCGACGGGTACCAAGTTCACCTACATCCCGTATCGCGGCGGCGGCGAAGTCGCGGTGCAGCTCGTCGGTGGACACGTCGATTCCACGGTCAACAATCCGATCGAAGGCGTCGCCCAGTGGCGCGGCGGCAAGGTGCGCCCGCTCTGCGTGTTCGATGGCAAGCCGCTCGCGTACAAGGACGCGATCGCGGACGGAAAGACCTGGGCCGACATTCCGACCTGCAAGTCGCAGGGCATCGACATGGAATACCTGATGTTGCGCGGCATCTTCACCGTGCCGGGCGCGACCAAGGATCAGGTGCAATACTATGTCGACCTGTTGAAGAAGGTGCGTGAGACGCCGGAGTGGAAAGATCTCATGAAGAACGGCGCCTTCAACACGACCTTCATGTCGGGCGATGACTATGCCAAGTGGGTCGCGAAAGAAGAAGCGCGTCACCAGCAACTGATGAAAGAAGCCGGCTTCCTGGCCGGTCAATAATCAGACAAAGGCTCTGTGAGCCGGCGGACTCGTCCGCCGGCTCACAGCCTGCGCTTCTAGAGGGAAGATATGTCCAACGCACAAGGTCAATCCGGGGGTCCGGCACACGATTATGTCGAAATCGGCGTTGCCATCGCGACGGCGCTCTTCGGCATCATCGTCATTATCGGCAGCATGCAGGTGGGAATCGGCTGGGGCCTGGAAGGTCCGAAAGCGGGATTTCTTCCCTTCTATTTCGGCCTCCTCATTGTCGCGAGCAGCCTGATCAATCTTTGGAACTCCTATCGGGAGGCCGACTACAAGGCGGTGTTTGCCACCTGGGGCCAGCTTTACAGCGTGATGTCCGTCGTGGTGCCGACGGCCTTCTACGTTGTGGCGGTGCCCTATATCGGCATCTATGTCGCATCGATCCTGCTCATCGCGTTCTTCATGCGCTGGATCGGAAAATACGGCTGGGGAATGGTCGCCGCCCTCTCCATCGGCGTGCCGCTCGTTTGCTTCATCGTCTTCGAACGCTATTTCCTCGTGTCGCTGCCGAAAGGACCGATCGAGGAATGGCTCGGCTTCTGATTTGAAACAAGCGCGTCACCGGTCTGGGTTCTGAGGATTCTCAAATGGACGAGTTAGTCAGCCTTTTTCACGGGTTTGCGACTGTCGCGCAGCCTTTCAACATTCTGGTGATGATCGTCGGCATCATGCTCGGCATCGTCATCGGCGTGCTCCCCGGCCTTGGCGGCGCGAATGGCGTGGCCATTCTGCTGCCGTTGACCTTCAGCATGTCGCCGACCTCGGCGATCATCATGCTGACCTGTATCTATTGGGGCGCGCTGTTCGGCGGCGCCATCACCTCGATCCTGTTCAACATTCCAGGCGAGCCATGGTCGGTGGCGACGACGTTCGACGGCCATCCGATGGCGCAGAAAGGTCAAGCCGGCGAGGCGCTGACCGCGGCATTCACCTCGTCCTTCGTGGGCGCGCTTTTCGCCGTCATCATGATCACGCTGGTGGCGCCGCTGGTCGCGAGATTCGCCCTGCAATTCGGGCCAGCCGAGAAATTCGCCGTCTACTTCCTGGCTTTCGCCAGTTTCGTGGGCCTGAGCAAGGAGCCGCCGTTCAAGACCGTGGTGTCGATGATGATCGGTTTTGCGCTCGCCGCAGTGGGACTCGATGCCGTCACCGGCCAGTTGCGGCTGACCTTCGGCATGACCGAATTGCTCAACGGGTTCGATTTCCTGATCGCCGTGATCGGACTCTTCGGCATCGGCGAGATCCTCCTCACGATGGAGGAAGGACTAAACTTCCGCGGCAATGCGGCCAAGATCAACCTCAAGGTCGTGATCCAGACCTGGAAGGAACTGCCGAAATACTGGTGGACGTCGCTGCGCTCCTGCGTCATCGGCTGCTGGATGGGCGTCACGCCGGCCGGCGCCACCCCGGCGTCCTTCATGAGCTATGGCATTGCCAAGCGCATGTCGAAGAAGGGCAAGAATTTCGGCAATGGTGAAATCGAAGGTGTCGTCGCACCGGAAACCGCGGCTCACGCCGCCGGCACTTCCGCGCTGCTGCCGATGCTGTCGCTCGGCGTGCCGGGATCGCCGACCGCCGCGGTCCTGTTGGGCGGCCTCCTGATCTGGGGCCTGCAGCCCGGTCCGATGCTGTTTGTCGAGCAGAAGGAATTCGTCTGGGGCCTGATCGCTTCGATGTATCTCGGCAATCTCGTCGGCCTTGTCATCGTGCTGACCTGCGTGCCGGTGCTGGCGGCCATTCTGCGGATTCCGTTCAGCATCATCGCGCCGGTGATCCTGGTGCTCTGCGCGATCGGCGCCTACACGGTGAACAACAACCCGTTCGATATCGTGATGATGCTGGTCTTCGGCGTCATCGGATATCTGCTGAAGAAGTGCAATTACCCACTGGCCCCGCTGGTCCTCGCCCTCGTCCTCGGGAAGATGGCCGAGGAAGCCTTCCGGCAGGCGCTCCTGTCCTCGCAGGGCAATCTGGGCGTGTTCTTCTCCAACGGCCTCGTCAGTTCGATCATGGTTCTGGGCCTTATTGCCCTGTTCTGGTCGGTGATTCAGAACAGCTTCAGCCGCCTGATGGCGAAACCAGCCTGAGGCCGGGAAAAATGGGGTCCGCCGGGTATGACCTGGCGGACTCCGACATTTTCAGAGAGCCAAGATTTGCAGTGGCGTGAAGTCTGGAATATTGTATGCCAGATACCGTAATGGTGCTTCCATGAGCCAGAACGAAACCACACCTCCGAACGTAGCCTCACGGCGCAAGCCCGCCGCGGTCAGTGACGACGCACCGCGTCTGGCGATCCAGCCGATCGACACCTCGTTCAGCTTCAAGAACAAGGCGTATGCGGCGCTGAAAAACGTCATCGTCTCGATGGATATCTATCGCAGCCGCAACGACATCCGGCTCGACGAGCGCCAACTGGCGCAGGACTTCGGCGTCAGCCGCACCCCGGTGCGCGAGGCGATGGCGCAGCTCGAGCGCGAGGGCTTCGTCCGCTCGATCCCGCGCCGCGGCGTCTATGTCGTGCGCAAGACCAAGGAAGAGGTCATCGAACTGATCACCGCCTGGGCGGCGCTGGAAAGCATGGCCGCCCGCCTCATCACCGAGAACGCCAAGGACGAGGATATCGCCTCGTTGCGCAAGATGTTCGCGACCTTCGAGGGCGGACAGTTGCGGGCGCATCTCGACGAGTATTCCGAGGTCAATATTGAATTCCATCAGACCATTGTTCGCATGAGTGGCAATCAGGTGCTGATCGATCTGGCGGAAAATCTGTTCACGCATATGCGGATGATCCGCCGCAAGACGATCACCGAAAAGAATCGCGCCGACAAGTCGATCCGCGACCACATGAACATCATCGAAGCGCTGGAAGCGCGCGACACCGCGCGCGCCGAAACGCTGGTGCGCGATCATGCGCTCGGCCTGGCCGACCATGTGGCGCGCTACGCCGATTATCTCGATTAACGACAGGTTGGTTAGGGAGGAGTCCCATGTCTGGTGCTGCAGTAAAAACAAAGCCGGAAACGGCGGAGGACACGCAGCAGGAATTGACCGATGGCTTTCATCTCGTCATCGACGCACTGAAGCTCAACGGCCTCAACACGATCTATGACGTGCCGGGAATTCCGATTTCGGATTTCCTCCGCATGGCGCAGGCGGAAGGGCTGCGCGTGATCTCGTTCCGGCACGAGCAGAACGCCGGCAATGCCGCCGCGATCGCCGGCTTCCTCAACAAGAAGCCGGGCGTCTGCTTGACGGTGTCCGCTCCGGGCTTCCTGAATGGGCTGACGGCGCTGGCCAATGCCACGACCAATTGCTGGCCGATGATCTTGATCTCTGGCTCGTCCGAGCGCGAGATCGTCGACCTGCAGCAGGGCGACTATGAAGAGATGGACCAACTGGCCATCGCCAAGCCGCTCTGCAAGGCCGCTTTCCGCATCCTTCACGCGCAGGACATCGGCATCGGCGTGGCGCGCGCGATCCGCGCCGCAGTCTCCGGGCGTCCGGGCGGCGTCTATCTCGATCTGCCGGCCAAGCTATTCTCTCAGGTCATGAATGCGGAAGCCGGGAAAAAGTCGCTGGTGAAGGTGATCGATCCTGCGCCGGCGCAGATCCCGGCGCCGGCCGCGGTCAAGCGCGCGCTCGATGTGCTGAAGAGCGCCAACCGTCCACTGATCATTCTCGGCAAGGGCGCAGCTTATGCTCAGGCCGATGACGCGATCCGCACTCTGGTCGAAAAGAGCGGCATTCCGTTCCTGCCGATGAGCATGGCCAAGGGCCTTCTGCCCGACACGCATCCGCAATGCGCCGGTGCAGCGCGCTCGACCGTGCTGAAGGAGAGCGATGTCGTGATGCTGATCGGCGCGCGTCTCAACTGGCTCTTGTCGCACGGCAAGGGGAAGACCTGGGGCGAGGCCCCGAAGAAGTTCATCCAGATCGACATCGAGCCCAGGGAAATGGACTCAAATGTCGAGATCGCCGCTCCGGTGGTTGGCGATATCGGTTCCTGCGTCGAGGCCCTCCTGAATGGGATGGGCGGGGCCTGGCCAACGCCGCCGGCCGACTGGATCAATGCCGTCAAGACGAAGAAGGAAGACAACATCGCCAAGATGGCGCCGCGGCTGATGAACAACAATTCGCCGATGGATTTCTACGGCGCCCTCGGTGCTCTGCGCAACGTCATCAAGGAAAGGCCGAACGCCATTCTCGTCAACGAGGGCGCCAACACGCTCGATCTCGCGCGCGGCGCCATCGACATGTATCAGCCGCGCAAGCGTCTCGATGTCGGCACCTGGGGCGTCATGGGCATCGGAATGGGCTTTGCGATCGCCGCCGCAGTGGAGACCGGCAAGCCGGTGCTCGCGCTTGAAGGCGATTCGGCATTCGGGTTCTCCGGAATGGAGGTGGAGACGATCTGCCGCTACAAGCTGCCGGTCTGCGTTGTCGTCTTCAACAATAACGGCATCTATCGCGGCACCGACGTCAATCCCACGGGTGGCGCGGACGCGGCGCCGATGGTTTTCGTCAAGGACGCGCGCTACGACAAGCTGATGGAAGCTTTCGGCGGCGTCGGCGTCCATGTGACGACCCCCGATGAGCTCTACCGCGCTGTCAGCGAGGCTATGGATTCCGGCAAGCCGACACTCGTCAACGCGGTGATCGATCCGGCGGCCGGAAGCGAAAGCGGCCGCATCGGCAACCTCAATCCGCAAAGCGTGCTGAAGAAGAAATGAACTGGCGCGAATTGCGCTGGGTCCGGTACGACACTGAGATTTAGGAGAATTCGGAATGGCCAAGAAGGTCGCGAAGAAGTCCAAGGCAGGTAAATCGGCGAAATCCCGTGCAAAGCCTGCTGCGAAGAAGGCGGTCGCGAAGCGCTCGTCGAAGGTGGTCAAGCTGAAGACCGCAAAGAACGGAAAGACCGCCAAGTCGGCGATGCCGGCGCCCTCCAAGAAACCGTTCGGTCAGGCGGGCAAGGCGCTGGATGGCGTGCGCATTCTGGACTTCACCCATGTTCAGTCGGGACCGACCTGCACGCAGTTGCTCGCCTGGTTCGGCGCCGATGTGATCAAGATCGAGCGCCCGGGCGTGGGCGACATCACCCGCGGCCAGCTTGTGGATGTAAAGGGCGCCGATTCGCTCTACTTCACCATGCTCAATCACAACAAGCGCTCGATCACGATCGACTCCAAGCATCCGGAAGGAAAGCGGGTGCTGAACGAGCTCATCAAGAAGTGTGACGTGCTGGTTGAGAATTTCGCGCCGGGCGCGCTCGACCGCATGGGCCTGACCTGGGAGCACATCCACAAGCTCAACCCGCGCATGATCGTCGCGTCGGTCAAAGGCTTCGGCCCCGGCCGCTACGAGGACTGCAAGGTCTACGAGAACGTCGCGCAATGCGCCGGCGGCTCGGCCTCGACCACCGGCTTCCGCGACGGCCCGCCGCTTGTCACCGGCGCGCAGATCGGCGATAGCGGCACCGGCCTGCATCTTGCGCTCGGCATCGTCGCCGCGCTTTATCAGCGCAACCGCACCGGCCGCGGGCAGAAGGTGCTCGCCGCCATGCAGGACGGCGTGCTCAACCTCTGCCGCGTCAAGCTGCGCGACCAGCAGCGCCTGAAAGCCGGCCCGCTCACCGAATACAGCCAGTACGGCGAGGGCGTGCCGTTCGGCGATGCGGTGCCGCGCGCCGGCAATGACTCGGGTGGCGGCCAGCCGGGCTGGATTTTGAAGTGCAAAGGTTGGGAGACCGATCCGAACGCCTACATCTATTTCATCACGCAGGCGCCGGTCTGGGGCGCCATCTGCGATCTGATCGGCGAGCCGACCTGGAAGACGGATCCGGAATATGCAACGCCGAAGGCGCGGCTGCCGAAGCTGAAGCAGATCTTCGCGCGCATCGAAGAGTGGACGATGACCAAGACCAAGTTCGAGGTCATGGAAGCTTGCAATGCCGTCGACATCCCGGTCGGACCGATTCTGTCGATGAAGGAAATCGCCGAGGACGAGTCGCTGCGCAAGACCGGCACCATCGTCGAGGTTGATCATCCGACGCGCGGCAAGTATCTGACCGTCGGCAATCCGATCAAACTGTCGGACTCGATTTCGGAAGTGAAGCGCTCGCCGCTGCTCGGCGAACACACCGACGAAATCCTGACCAAGGTGCTGGGCTTCGACAAGAAGGAAGTCGCCAAGATCAAGAATTCCGGCGCGCTGTCGGCGCCCGCGAAGGAAGACAAGGCGGCGTAGTTCATTTTCCCTCTCCCCGCTTGCGGGGAGAGGGTGCCGAGCGCCGCCAGGCGCGAGGCGGGTGAGGGGGCGTCACCCATCGCATGACGATGACGCCCCCTCACCCGACTTCCTCGCTGACGCTCGGAAGTTGATCTCTCCCCGCGAGCGGGGAGAAGTGAAAAAGAGAAGACGCGGGAGAGACCAGAAATATGCGTATTGTCGTTCACGGTCAGCAGGCCTTCGGCAAGGCGGTGCTGGAAGCGCTGCTCAAGCGCGGTGACAATGTCATTGCCGTTTACGTCGCGCCGGAAAAGCCGGGGCAGAAGGCCGATCCGCTGAAGGATGCCGCCATTGCGGCCGGATTGCCGGTTTACCAGCCGGATTCCTACAAGAAGCCGGAAGTGTGGGAGCAATTCAAGTCGCTGAAACCCGACCTGCAGGTGATGGCTTTCGTCACCCTGTTCGTACCGGAGGAATTCCTCAACATCCCGACGCATGGGTCGATCCAGTATCATCCCTCGCTGCTGCCGGCCTATCGCGGCGCCAGCGCCATCAACTGGCCGATCATCAAGGGCGAGAAGGAGACCGGGCTGTCGATCTTCTGGCCGGATAACGGCCTCGATACCGGCGACATCCTGATCCAGAAGAAGACGCCGATCAGCGACAAGGACACGCTCGGCACCGTCTATTTCGACCGTCTGTTCCCGATGGGCGTCGAGGCCATGCTGGAATCGGTCGATCTGGTGAAGGCCGGCAAGGCCCCGCGCATCAAACAGGATGAATCGAAGGCGACTTATGAAGGTCTGTGCCGCGCAGACAATGCGCATATCGACTGGGGCAAACCCTGGGAGCAGATCGACCGCCTGATCCGCGGCTGCAACCCCGCGCCCGGCGCCTGGACCACGCTCAACGGCGCCAAACTGAAAATCTTCGACGCCACGCCGCTGCCGGCGCGCGATCCGAAAGGCATCGGCGGCAAGCTCGGTGAAGTCGTCGTGGTGGACGCCGATAGCTTCACTGTCGTCTGCGCCGACGGCCGCTTCAAGGTCACGCGCGTGCAGGCCGACGGGCCGAAGGTCGGCGCCGGCGAATGGGCCGCGGCCGCCAAGCTCGAAAAGGGCGCGCGGTTCTCCTGACCCGTTTTCCTGATCATGAATTCACAACATCTCACTTCGGAAACGCTCCATGCCTGCCTCACAGCACCAGTCGCCCAAATCCGATATTGAAATCTCTCAGGCCGCAAAAATGCGGCTCATCGTCGATGTCGCCAAGGACAGGCTGGGCATCGACGCCAAGAACCTCGAGCCCTATGGCCATTACAAGGCCAAGGTATCGATGGATTACATTAAATCGCTGGGCGACAAGAAGGACGGCAAGCTCATTCTGGTGTCGGCGATCTCGCCGACCCCGGCCGGCGAGGGCAAGACGACGACGACGGTCGGGCTCACCGACGCGCTGAATCATATCGGCAAGAAGGCCATGTGCGCGCTTCGCGAGCCTTCGCTCGGACCGTCTTTCGGCATGAAGGGCGGAGCGGCCGGCGGCGGCTACGCGCAGGTCGTGCCAATGGAGGATATCAATCTTCACTTCACCGGCGATTTCCACGCGATCACTGCCGCGCACAATCTGCTGGCGGCGCTGATCGACAACCATATCTACTGGGGCAACGCGCTCGGCATCGACAGCCGCCGTGTGACCTGGCGACGCGTCATGGACATGAACGACCGTGCGCTGCGCGAGATCGTATGCTCGCTCGGCGGTGTCGCCAATGGATATCCGCGCGAGGCCGGCTTTGACATCACGGTCGCCTCGGAAGTGATGGCGATCTTCTGCCTCGCCAAGGACCTCGACGACCTGAAGGCCCGGCTCGGCAATATCATTGTCGCCTATACACGCGACCGCAAGCCGATCCGCGCCAAGGACCTGAACGCGCACGGCGCCATGACCGCTCTGCTGAAGGAAGCAATTGCGCCGAACCTGGTACAGACGCTGGAAGGCACGCCCGCCTTCATTCATGGTGGTCCGTTCGCCAATATCGCGCATGGCTGCAACTCGGTCGTGGCGACAACCACGGCGCTGAAACTCGCCGATTATGTGGTGACCGAGGCCGGCTTCGGCGCCGATCTCGGCGGCGAAAAGTTCCTCGACATCAAGTGCCGCAAGGCCGGGCTGAAACCGGATTGCGTGGTCATCGTCGCCACCATCCGCGCGCTCAAGATGCATGGCGGGGTGAAGAAGGAAGATCTCAAGAAAGAGAATCTGAAGGCGCTGGAAGCGGGCATGGCCAATCTCGAGCGCCACATTGAAAACGTCAAAAAATTCGGCCTGCCGGCGGTGGTCTCGATCAACCGGTTTTCGGCCGATACCGACGCCGAAATCATGGTGGTCAAGAACAAGTGCAAGGCACTCGGCGTCGAGGCGCTGATGGCCGATCACTGGGCCATGGGCGGCGAAGGCGCGGCTGATGTGGCACGGGCCGTCGTGAAAGTTTGTGAGGGCAAGGCCAATCTCAAGCTGCTCTATCCGGACGACATGCCCCTGTTCGAAAAGATCCGCACGATCGCCAAGGAAATCTACCGCGCCGACGATGCCACCGCCGATAAATCGGTGAAGGATCAGCTGAAACAGTGGGAAGAGATGGGTTTCGGCAATCTGCCGGTCTGCATCGCCAAGACGCAGTATTCCTTCTCGACCAATCCAGACTCCAAGGGCGCGCCGACCGGCTTCAACATCCCGGTGCGCGAGGTGCGCCTCGCAGCCGGCGCGGAATTCATCGTAGCGATCTGCGGTGAGATCATGACCATGCCGGGCCTGCCCAAGGTGCCATCGGCGGACTCAATCGACGTCAAGGACGGCAAGATCGTCGGGCTGTTCTGACGAACCAACTTTTCCTGCAGGCCCTCTCCGTTCGCGCGGAGAGGGCTTTTTTATCAGGCTTTGTTCATCGCTGCCGCAACGCGGCGCGCCTCGGCGACCAGCGCTGCGGTCTGTGGCGTCATCGGCTCACGCATCGGCACAACCAGCCCGATGGTGTGCACGGCTTCAGGTCCCACGATGGGAATGGCGCGGATCGTGTCGGTGAGGCCAAGCGTTTCGGCCAGCTTCGCCGGCATCACGCTGGCCCAGCGCCCAGTCCGGATATGGGCGAACAGCACGATGACGGAATTCGATTCCAGCGTCGGCTGCGGGTCTCCGCCGGCATTGCGCAGCAGGTTTTCGATGATGCGCCGGTTTTGCATGTCCGGCGTCAAAAGGCAGAGAGGCACCTGCGCAACCTCGGCCCAGGTGACGCTGTCGCGATCGCCAAGCGGTGCGTCAGGCGCAGTAAGAAGCTGGTAGCGCTCCTGATAAAGCGGCACCGTATTCACGCGCCCGAGCGGTTCGTTGTCGAGATATGTGATGCCAGCGTCGATCTCCAGATTTTCCAGAAGCGTCAGGATCTGGATGGAGGTCTGCGAGAGAATGGTGAAGCGCACGTCGGGATGCTTGGCGCGATAGGGCGTCGTGATGGCGGCGACCATTGCAAGCGTCGTCGGAATGGCGGCGATTTTCAGCCTGCCGGTCAGACCATGGCGGAGCGCGGAGATTTCCTGCCGCATGGCGCGGCTGTCGCCGACAATGCGACGCGCCCAGTCGAGCGTGCGTTCGCCTTCCGGGGTGAACCCGATGAAGCGCGATCCGCGTTGGACCAGCAGCACGCCGAGCATTTCCTCGAGCTGTTTGATGCCGGCGGAGAGCGTGGGCTGAGTTACGCCGGAAGCCTCTGCGGCGCGACCAAAGTGCCGCTCGCGGGCCAGCGCCATGAGATATTCGAGCTGTTGGATCAATGACTTAGTTCCTTTATTCCACCATAGGCCCTTCGATAGATTTTTTCAATCGTCGCATTGAGACTTGGGGATTGTTCTAAACTGACTGTGCCGCGATGCTGGTATTATGAATACACACGTCACGCCACCTCACTCGAAGGCGGCTCTGAACGGAGGGGGTGGTCGCAGACGCGCCCGCCAGACTCCCAAGGGTCGTCAGGTCGATCTGCAGGCGCTTGAGGAAATCCAGGCCCTGCTGACGGACCGTCCGCGCCGCCGCGATCTCCTGATCGAGCATCTGCATCTGATCCAGGACAGATACGGCCATCTCTCTGCCGCGCATCTGAATGCGCTCGCCGCTGAGATGAAGATGGCGCAGGCGGAAGTGTACGAGGTTGCGACCTTCTACGCGCATTTCGATGTCGTGAAGGAAGGCGAAACGCCGCCGCCGGCCATCACCGTGCGGGTGTGCGATTCTCTTTCCTGCGCCATGGCGGGCGCGGAGCGACTGCTCGAAAAGCTGCCGGCGATTCTCGGCAAGGATGTGTGCGTCGTGCGCGCCCCTTGCATGGGCGCCTGCGAGCGTGCGCCCGTTGCTGCCGTCGGTCATGTGCAGACCTTCAACGCCACGACCGAAAGCGTTGCAAATGCTGTGAAGGGCGACACGCACGCGCATGCCGCAAAGCCCGAAGTGTCGTTCGAGCAATATCGCGCCAGCGGTGGTTACACGCTGCTGAGCGGATGCCTTGCAGGCAAACGCACGCGCGAGGATACCATCAAGGCAGTTGATGATGCAGGCCTGCGCGGTCTTGGCGGCGCCGGTTTTCCTACCGGCCGCAAGTGGACTTTGGTGCGGGCAGAGCCAGCGCCGCGCCTGATGGCGGTGAACGGCGACGAAGGCGAGCCCGGCACCTTCAAGGATCGCTATTATCTCGCGCGCGATCCGCATCGCTTCATCGAAGGCATGCTGCTCGCTGCCTGGGTCGTCGAAGCGGCGCACGTCTATTTTTATCTGCGCGACGAATATCCCGAATTACGGCTGATGCTGATCGAGGAGATCGCCAAGGCGGAAGCGGCTGGTCTCTCGCCGCACACCAAGTTGCATCTGCGGCGCGGCGCCGGCGCTTACATCTGCGGCGAAGAATCGGCGATGATCGAATCGATCGAAGGCAAACGCGGCCTGCCACGGCACCGTCCGCCCTATGTGGCGCAAGTCGGCATTTTCGGCCGACCGACGCTGGTTCAGAATGTCGAGACGCTTTACTGGGTGCGTGACATCGTTGAGCGCGGAGCAGAGTGGTTCACATCGCAGGGGCGCAACGAGCGCAAGGGCTTCCGCTCGTTCTCGGTTTCCGGCCGCGTGAAAAATCCGGGTGTGAAGGTCGCGCCCGCCGGGATCACGATGCAAGAATTGATCGACGAATATTGCGGCGGCATGGCAGATGGTCACACATTCAAGGCCTATCTTCCGGGCGGCGCGTCCGGCGGTATCTTGCCGGCATCGATGGCCGATATCCCGCTCGATTTTGGAACCCTGGAAATGCACGGCTGCTTCGTCGGGTCGCACGCGGTTGTGGTGCTCTCCGACAAGGACGATATGAAGGCCGTCGCGCTCAACCTGATGAAATTCTTCGAGGATGAGAGCTGCGGCCAATGCACGCCCTGCCGCGTTGGCACCGAGAAGGCGGTCAAGCTCATGCAGCAGGGGCCCTGGAACGAAGCGCTGCTGGAAGAGCTTTCCAATGCGATGCGCGATGCGTCGATCTGCGGCCTCGGCCAGGCCGCGCCGAACCCGCTGGTAAGCGTGCTGAAGCGTTTTCCGGACGATCTGAAAAAGCCGCTGCAGAACTGGTGACGCGATGAATGAACAGAAAATGCCGGTCGGCTATGGTCACGACAAGAAGGGCGCCGCCGGTGGCAATACCCGAAATGACGGCCGCGTGCATGTCGTTCACGCGACGCCCGAGCACGAGGAAAAATGCTTGACCTTCAAGTTGGATGGTCGCGAAGTTCACGCGCGCGAGGGCGAGACCATCTGGCAGGTTGCCAAGCGCGAAGGCATCGATATCCCGCATTTGTGCTATTCGCCGGAGCCCGGCTACCGTGCCGACGGTAATTGTCGCGCCTGCATGGTCGAGATCGAGGGAGAGCGCGTGCTGGCGGCGAGCTGCATCCGCAAGCCGAGCCAAGGCATGAAGGTGAATGTCTCGAACCATCGTGCCGAGCGCGCGCGCAAGATGGTGTTCGATCTGCTGGTGTCCGATCAGCCCAAGCGCGAAGAGGCGCATGATCCAGACTCCAAGTTCTGGTCCTGGGCCGACAAGATGGGTATCGAGACCGGCCGTTTTCCTGAGCGGGAGAAGCCGGAAACCGACCGCAGCCATCCGGCGATGGCGGTCAATCTCGACGCCTGCATCCACTGCAATCTCTGCGTCCGCGCTTGTCGCGAAGTGCAGGTCAACGACGTGATCGGGATGGCCGGGCGCGGCCACAGCGAGAAGATCGTCTTCGACTTCGATGATCCGATGGGCAATTCAACCTGCGTCGGCTGCGGCGAGTGCGTGCAGGCTTGCCCGACCGGCGCCCTGATGCCGGCGACCATGGTGGACGCGAACAACGTCTACAAGGGCAAGCCCGACCGCACCGTGGATTCGGTCTGCCCCTATTGCGGCGTCGGCTGCCAGATCACCTATCAGATCAAGGACGACAAAATCGTCGCCGTCACCGGCCGCAACGGTCCGGCCAACGAAAACCGGCTCTGCGTGAAAGGTCGCTTCGGTTTCGACTATGTCCACAACAAGCAGCGCCTCTTGAAGCCGTTGATCCGCAAGGACGGCGCGCCGAAAGTGCCGCACGAATTCATTGACCCGTCGAATCCGTATACGCATTTCCGCGAGGCGACCTGGGACGAGGCGCTGGACCGCGCCGCCAGCGGTCTTGTGAAGATCCGCGACCGCGACGGGCCGCAGGCGCTGGCTGGTTTCGGCTCCGCCAAAGGTTCGAACGAAGAGGCCTATCTGTTTCAGAAGCTGGTGCGTACCGGCTTCGGCACCAATAACGTCGATCACTGCACGAGGCTTTGCCACGCCTCGTCGGTCGCGGCGCTTCTGGAAGGCGTCGGCTCCGCGGCGGTGACCGCGACTTTCAACGAGTGCAGGAACTCCGAAGTCATCATTGTCATCGGCGCCAACCCGACGGAGAACCATCCCGTTGCGGCTACCTTCTTCAAGCAGGCGGCCAAACGCGGCACCAAGCTGGTCATCATGGACCCGCGCGGCACGGCGATGAAGCGTCACGCCTGGAAGATGATGCAGTTCAAGAACGGCACCGACGTCGCGATGCTCAACGCGATGCTGAACGTGATCGTGGAGGAAAAGCTCTACGACCAACAATATATCCAGACCTATGTCGAGGGCTTTGAGGCCTGGAAAGAGAATATCAAGGACTTCACGCCGGAGGAGATGGAGCCGATCTGCGGCATCCCGGCGGAGACCTTGCGCGACGTCGCGCGCGCGTATGCGCGCGCCGAAAGCTCGATCATCTTCTGGGGCATGGGCGTCTCGCAGCACACCCACGGCACCGACAATGCGCGCTGCCTGATCGCGCTCGCGCTGATTACCGGGCAGATCGGACGCCCCGGCACCGGCCTGCATCCTTTGCGTGGCCAGAACAACGTGCAGGGCGCCTCCGACGCCGGCCTCATTCCGATGTTCTTCCCCGATTACAGGTCGGTGGAGAATCCGGAGATCCGCGCGCAGTATGAGAAGGCCTGGGGCGTGAAGCTCGATCCCAAGCGCGGCAAGACCGTGGTCGAGATTATGGACGCGATCCACGCAAACGAGATCAAGGGCATGTATATCGAGGGCGAAAACCCGGCGATGTCCGACCCCGATCTCAACCACGCGCGCGAGGCTTTGGCGCATCTCGAACATCTCGTGGTGCAGGATCTCTTCCTCACCGAGACCGCGGTTTATGCCGACGTGATTCTGCCGGCGTCAGGCTGGCCGGAGAAGGACGGCACCGTCACCAACACGAACCGTCAGGTGCAGGTGGGCCGGCAGGCCATCCCGCTGCCGGGCGAGGTGCGGCAGGACCTCTGGATCATTCAGGACATCGCCAAGCGCATGGGTCTGAATTGGAACTACAAGAGCGTGAGCGAGGTCTATACCGAGATGGCCTCGATGATGCCGGCGCTCGACAACATCTCCTGGGAACGCCTGATGCGCGAGGATGCGGTCACCTATCCGTCCGACGCGCCGGACAAGCCGGGCCGCGACGTCGTGTTCGACAAGGGCTTCCCGCGTCCGGGCGGCTTCGCCAAGCTCGTCGCCGCGAAGCTGACACCGCCGGACGAAACGCCGGACCACGAATATCCCTACATCCTCTCGACCGGCCGCCAGCTCGAACACTGGCACACCGGGTCGATGACACGCCGCGCCGAAGTGCTTGATGCAATAGAGCCGAATGCCATCGCGCAGGTCTCGCGCGGCACCATCGCCAGGCTCGGCATCCAGCCGGGCGACATGATCCGCGTCACCACGCGCCGCGGCGCGGTCGAGTTGCAGTCGCGGCAGGATGATGCGGTGCCGGACGGCGTCGTGTTCATCCCCTTCGCCTATGTCGAAGCGGCAGCGAACCTCTTGACCAACCCGGCGCTCGACCCGTTCGGGAAGATCCCCGAGTTCAAGTATTGCGCGGCAAAGGTGGAAGCCGTGCCGGTCCGGGAAGCGGCGGAGTAATGCGCTTCACGTCTTCCGAGAGTACTGCGAGCCGTCAGGCTGGTTATCCAGCCTGACGCAACTTCTCAAGCTCCGCTTCCAGTTCGGCGATCTTTCTATCGCGCTCGGTCAGCGCTGCCGCCACATCGGCTGCATCGAAGCGCTGCGGAATGTGTTGCGGGCAATTCGTATCCCAGGCTGAGATTGTGAACAGGATCGCCTGCTCCGGCCTTGCCCTGTAGTCCGGTGGCATCAGCCGCGCCACGAGGGCGGCGTCATTCTCCACTACGCGTGCGCGGCCCCAGATCTTGATGCGCTGCCGGTGCGCGTAGTCGATCAGAAACAAATAGGCTTTGGGAT
This sequence comes from Pseudorhodoplanes sp., assembly GCA_032027085.1. NCBI lineage: Bacteria > Pseudomonadati > Pseudomonadota > Alphaproteobacteria > Hyphomicrobiales > Pseudorhodoplanes > Pseudorhodoplanes sp. The sequence goes on from JAVSMS010000001.1 coordinate 2,459,368, forward strand.
TGTCGGCGAGATTGCCCGCGGTGATATATTGCCGGTTGCCGGAAAAATCTGCGAAGCCCAGTGTTGCCTCATCGAGCACGTGCAAAAAGCCGGCCGGACCGCCGCGATGCTGGATGTAGGGTTGTCCTTCGGCATTTGCGGTCGCCAGGAAAATGCTGGTCTGCGATTCAATGAACGCTTTCAACTCGGACGTAATGAGACTCTGCCATCCGCCCCGCTCTTCCATGCGCGCATAAGAGTGGCGCGATCCCTTTCGGTTCTGGATCGCCTTCACGGTCGGAGTGAAGGCGACATCGCTGGACGGGCGTTTGAGCGTCGTCATGTGACGTTGCCGCTGCTATTTCCAATCAACACTATCAGCCGGTTGCGATGCAGCCGGGCGGTGTCGATGGTGGGAGAGGTCGGGAGGCGGGACATGGGAATCTCCTGGCGCTTGGTCTTGTGCCACCGCGCAGGGATTTATGCCCTTTCACAATATGGATATAGTACGCTTTTCCAGTAATCATCCTCTCGTTTTTTGGAAATATAATGGATCGCCTGGACGCAATGGAGATGGTGCTGGCCGTGGTCGAGGCCGGAAGCCTGTCCGGGGCCGCGCGGCGCACCGGCACGCCGCTTGCTACCGTCAGCCGCAAGATTTCCGAGCTTGAGGCGCATCTGAAGACGCGGCTATTCAACCGCAGCAGTCGCCGCATCGTACTGACTGACGCCGGACGGACGTATGTCGCGGCTTGCGAGCGAATTCTCGAGGACGTCGGCGAGGCGGAGCGCGCGGCGGCCGGAGAATACAGTGTGCCGCGCGGCGATCTGGTGATCACGGCGCCGATTGTTTTCGGACGGCTGCACGTCCTCCCGGTGGTTGCGGAGTTTCTCGCCGCCTATCCCGAGATCGACATACGCCTGGCGTTGTCTGATCGCGTCGCGGCGCTGCTGGACGATCACATCGATGTCGGTCTTCGGATTGGCGCCTTGCCGGACAGCAGCCTCATTGCGCTCCGGATCGGAATGATCCGGCAGATCGTCTGCGGCAGCCCCGACTATTTTTCCGCGCATGGCGTGCCTCGCAAACCTGAAGCTCTCGCCGCGCACCGCTGCATCGCGTTTGAAGGATTGACCCCGGGCGGCGCCTGGATATTCCGCAACGGCGGCGCGCTGACGTCCATTCCGGTGCGGGCGCGTCTCTCGGTCAATACGGCAGAGGCCGCGATCGACGCCGCGTTGTCGGGACTTGGAATGACGCGCGTGCTCTCTTATCAAGTTGCAGGCGCGCTGAAGGCCGGTTCGCTTCGAGCCGTGCTGACGCGCTATGAACCGGAGCCATGGCCCGTCAGTCTCGTCTATCTGGGACAAGGCCGTCTGCCGCTCAAGCTGCGGGCTTTTCTCGATTTCGCGGCGCCACGGCTGAAGCGCAGGCTGACGCGGATGTGAATCAATCCGCCTTGGCGGGGACGGCGAAATCACCCCGCCTTCTTATCCTTCAAGTAGGGCTCCACCGGTCCCTTCAGCTTAATGGTCAGCGGATTGCCGAACCGGTCCTTGGCGTTGCCCGCCGCAACGCGAATCCAGCCCTCGCTGACGCAATATTCCTCGACATTGGTCTTTTCCTTGCCCGCGAAGCGGATGCCGATATCCCGCTTCAGAAGCTCTTCATTGTAGTAGGGGCTGTTCGGATCGACCGAGAGGCGGTCGGGAAGCGTGTCGCTCATGGCATCCAATTCCGGGTGAACGATTCGACGTGGAAACGTTACGGACGCAAGGGGTCGCAGACAACTGCGACCCTCGTGAGGCGGCGCGAAAATAGAAAAGGCTCCCGCACATTCATGCGGGAGCCTTGGCTGAAAAATCAGCGATTAAGCGCGGCGCTTCTTGACCTTGTAGCCAACATACTTGCCGTTCACGCAGCCTGACGGCTGGCTGTAGAACGGGCTGAACAGCGCGCGAAAACCCTTGCACGGCTGCGTCGCAGCGTCGATCAGCACAACCGTGCCCACGCCCGCGACAAAGCCGGTGGTGGCGGCACCGGCGGCCGAAGCCGGCAGGCTCGCCGCGAACGAACCGCTGAACCAGCTGTTGTACAGGCCGACGCCGACGACGGTGCCGACAGCAGCGCCTGCAAGCCACGGATAGGCCGGCGCATGCTTGGTCTTGGCGGACGCCGGCGTCGTCATAGCGAGCGCCGCAACGGCGGAAAGGATCATTACAATTTTACGCATTTCTATCGTTTCTCCAGATAACGCATCGCCCCCATGGCCGAACGGCCACAGGGGCGCAGGCCCGCTTGAAATCAGAAATGATCCTGTCGCGCCAGCCGCTGCAAAGGTTAACCATCGGGCATCGTTAATCGCGCTTCGTCGCACGATCGCGAAAGGCGCAATTCGCAGCAGGAAAAAGGCCCCGCGTGGCGCGAGGCCTTTACCTTGTTGCATCTTGGCGTGCGAGCTCAGTAGCGCCGACGTGGCGCCGGTCGCTCAACGACGCGCGTGCGGTCGCCGCGATAGCCCACATACTGGCCATTCACACAGCCGGACTGGCCGGGTGCATAAGCGAACGGACTGAGCAATGCGCGGAAACCGGCGCAGGGCTGGGTGGCCGCGTCAATCAACACGACTGTGCCGACGCCTGCGACACCGCCGACTGCTGCGGCGCCTGCAGCGGAGGCCGGCAAGCTCGCAGCCAGTGAACCGCTGAACCAGCCTTCCGCGAGACCCAGGCCGACGACGGTGCCGGCGGCGGCGCCCGCAACCCACGGCCAACCCGGATAATATCCCGTGCGGTCGTAGGCCGGTTGTGCCGAAGCCGGAGCGGCAAACGCGATCACGGACAGTGCGGACAATGCAAATAAAGTTTTACGCATGCGAGGACTCCTTTTTGTTCTGCTCCTCCGACCCACGCGTATGAACGCGAGCGGTCGCCATGCGTTCCGCAGGGCGCCCATTTCTGCCCGCCCGATCAGTGGCTTCATCGTGGCAAGGACTTGGCGAGACGGTGGAACGGACCGCTGGTCTGCGGCCGAGGTGATCAGCCCAGCGTGAACGCCTCATGCACGGCGCTCTGGAAAGCGCCGCCCATGACCGGACCGCCGCCGGCGACATGAATGAAATCGCCGATCACCGCAGCACCCAGTCCGTGTCTTGGTGTTTTCATGGGCTCGTAGGATTCCCACGAATCGGCCGCGGGATCATAGGCCTCGTTTTGACCATAGACGCGGTTGGTGCCTTCGCCGCCCATCACGAAAATCTTGCCGCGATAGAAGACTGCGCCGTGACCGGAGCGCGCGGTCGGCAGCGGTGCACGCGGCGACCATTTGTCTTCCTTCGCGTCATAGACGTGATGCAGGTTGGAATTGGTATGGAAGGAATCCACCCGCCCGCCGATCACATGAATCAAGCCGTTCACCGCCAGCGCTCCGGTATGGTCGCGCCCCGTCGGCATCGGCGCCCGCGCGCTCCATTGATCGATGCGTGGATCGTACACGAGATGCCAATCGACCGATTTCTTGGTCGCGAAGGTGTCGCCGACAGCGCCGCCGATCGCATGCAGCATGCCGTTCAGCTCAACGCAGGCAATGGCCGCGAACGGCTTCGGCAGCGGTGCGATGGGACGCCAGCTTTCTCCGTCCAGCACATAGCAGAGACCGTCCGGCTTGCGGTTCTGCTCGACGAAGCCGCCGATGGCGAACAGCTTGCCGCCGACGACGGCGACGCCGACGTGATTGGCGCCGCGCGGCAATTGCGGCGCGTCGAACCATTTGTCGGCGGCGGGGTCGTAGACATGATGGTAGGGACGGTCGACCCGCTGCTCGCCATAGCCGCCGACCAGATGCAGCCGGTTGTTCAGCACCGTGGCCCAGGCCATCTCGCTGCGCGGGATCGGCAGCGGCGCCTTGTCGACCCACATGCCTTGCTGTCGTGCGGGCGGGGCGGGCGAATCGAACACATGCTGTGTCTTCATCACTTCTTGCGGCGCAGTCTTGATCTTCGGGTCGCTGAGATTGGAATAGACTGGATCATGACCCGCGTGCTGCGCCAGAGCAGGGGAGGCAAGGCTGGCGCCCAGACTGGCGACGAAGGTCCGGCGTGAAATCATCCTAACGCTCCTTGCGGCGGTCCCCGATTTACCAACCATGCCGTCAGCGGCTTATTCCAGGCGGTCAGGCCGGCTCAGCTTGGCAGCGTCGCCGCTCTATGACATGAAGCGGAGACAAGGTTGAGAGGTATCCGCGATGACCATCGGAACAGCCGAAAATGGCCGTTTTTCGAGCGCCAAGCTGGCCGGCGCCCTGCGCCATGACTGGACGCGCGCCGAGGTGCGGGGGCTCTTCGACCTGCCATTTCCGGATCTGATCTATCAGGCGCAGACGGTGCACCGTGCCTATTTCGACCCGACCGAGATCCAGGTCTCCACGCTGTTGTCGATCAAGACCGGCGGCTGCCCCGAGGATTGCGCCTATTGTCCGCAGAGCGCGAAATTCGACACCGGCGTGAAAGCCGAGAAGCTGATGGACGTCGACGCGGTGCTCAGCGAAGCGCGCGCGGCGAAGGAGGCCGGCGCCAGTCGCTTCTGCATGGGCGCCGCCTGGCGTTCGCCCAAGGACCGCGACCTCGACAAGGTCTGCGCCATGATCGAAGGCGTGCGGGCGATGGGGCTGGAGACCTGCGTCACGCTCGGCATGCTGACGGGCCCGCAGGCGAAGCGTCTGAAGGAATCCGGCCTCGATTACTACAACCACAACCTCGACACCTCGCCGGAATATTACGGCAACATCATCACCACGCGCACCTATCAGGATCGACTCGACACGCTCGAGCATGTGCGTGACGCCGGCATTCATGTCTGCTGCGGCGGCATTGTCGGCATGGGCGAGAGCACCGACGATCGCGTCGGCATGATCGCGACGCTGGCGAGCCTTCCGGTGCATCCGGAGAGCGTGCCGATCAACATGCTGGTGCAGGTGGAGGGCACGCCGCTCTCGACCGGAGAAAAGTTCGACGCCATCGAATTCGTGCGCACCATTGCCGCGGCGCGCATTACCATGCCGCGCTCGCTGGTGCGGCTCTCGGCCGGGCGCGAGGACATGAGCGACGAGATGCAGGCGCTCTGCTTTCTCGCCGGCGCCAATTCAATCTTTTACGGCCCGAAACTGCTGACGACGCCCAATCCCGCCGCCGACCTCGACAAACAGCTGATGAATCGCCTCGGCCTGCGGCCGATGGAGTAGGCCTCTGTGCCTGACTGGTACGAGACCGGTCTGCCGCACGTCTGGCTGCCTTACGCGCAGATGAAGACGGCGCCGGCGCCCTTGCCGGTGAAACGCACTCAGGGCACACGCATCTTTCTTAAAGACGGTCGCGAGCTGGTCGACGGCATCGCGTCCTGGTGGACGGCTTGCCACGGCTACAATCATCCGCATATCCGCGAAGCGGTGCAGCGGCAGCTTGCGATCATGCCGCATGTGATGTTCGGCGGCCTGGTGCATGAGCAGGCGCTGACGCTGGCGAAGCGCCTTTCCGGCATGCTGCCAGGCGATCTGGAACGGGTCTTCTTCACCGAGTCGGGTTCGGTGTCGGTCGAAGTCGCGCTGAAAATCGCGACGCAATACTGGCTCAACCGCGGGCAACGCCGACGCCGGCAATTCGTGCATTTCCGGCATGGCTATCACGGCGACACATTCGGCACGATGGCAGTCACCGATCCCGACGAGGGAATGCACGAGATTTTCCGGGGTTTGCTGATCGGGCATGTCATTGGGGATTTGCCGCGTAGCGACGCAAGCGAAACCGCGCTGGTCCGGCTGCTGGAGCGGCATGCCGAAGATCTGGCCGGAATTATCATCGAGCCGCTCATGCAGGGCGCGGGCGGCATGCGCTTTCATGAGCCTGAGGTGCTTTTGCGCCTGCGTGCGCTCGCCGATCGCTACGATCTGCTGCTGATCTTCGACGAAATCTTCACCGGCTTCGGGCGCACGGGCGCGATGTTCGCGTGCGAAAGCGCGGGCGTTGCGCCGGATATCATCACCCTGTCGAAAGCATTGACCGGCGGAACTTTGCCGCTGGCCGCGACAATTGCGTCTCGCAAGGTGTTCGATGCCTTCTGGTCGAACGACCCGCGGCAGGCGTTGATGCATGGGCCGACCTACATGGCCAATGCGCTGGCTTGCGCGGCAGCGAACGCCTCGCTCGATCTGTTTGCGGATGGAGCGCGATTGCAGAATGTCGAAAAAATCGAGGCAGGGCTGAAGGCGGGGCTCGAGGTGTGTCGCGATCTGCGGGGGGTGCTGGATGTGCGAGTGAGCGGCGCGGTGGGTGTGGTCGAGCTCGATCGGATTGATGATTTGAACGGCTTGCGCCGCGCTTTTGTGGAAAAGGGCGCGTTCATCCGGCCGATCGGAAATGTGATTTATCTCACGCCGGCGTTGTCGATGGAGGCGGATGACGTGGCGTTCCTGACGCGGACGGTTGTCGAGGTGTTGCGAAGTCGCGGCTGATCTTGTTGGTATTATCGCCCGCGAAGGGGCTATGCGGTACACACACCTCGCGCCGTGCTTACTGGATGCCCAGCTTACGCGGGGCATGACAACGGAAAGGTTGGCCTAAAGCAACCCGCAGCTATCTGCGATAAAGCCAAACGCCGCGTCCGCATCGGCGGCGCTCATTTTCCGCGGCAGCGCCACGATTCCGACATCACGGGCGAAGCGCGAGATTGTACCCGCGGTCTCGTCGAGATTGACGCTCGAACCCTCAGTCTCGCTGACCACGATCATCGCCAGCTTGCAGCCATGCTGTCGCAGCACGGCGGCGGCGCTCAATGTGTGACTGATGCTGCCAAGGTAGCTGCCGGCGACGAGCAGGACCGGAAGGTCAATGGCCTTCATCCAGTCGAGCACCGTGTGGCTGCGGTCAAGCGGCACCATGATCCCGCCGGCGCCTTCGATGATCGTCGCATCATTTGCTGCGGTGAGCGCGGATCGCGAAAAATCGACCAGTGCGTCGAAATCGATCGCCCTGTTTTCCCTCGCCGCCGCCATGTCGGGAGAGAGCGGCTCGGCAAAGCGCCAGGGCGAAATGCGTTCGACCTGCGCTTCGTTTGCCGGCAGGCCGAGCGCCGCCAGCAAAATGCCGGTGTCGCTCTGGTCCACATGTGCCGGATCGAAGCCGCTGATCACCGGCTTGAACGCTTCCACCGTGCGGCCTTCGGCGCGCAGGTAGCGGATCAGGCCGGCCGAAACAAAAGTCTTGCCGATGCCGGTGCCGGTGGAGGTGACAAAGAGACCGGCCATGGGTCAGGTCAGAACCCGCTCGCGCACGACCGAAGCGAGGCGCTCGATATCGCGGTCCTCGTGTGCCGCACTGAAGGTGAAGCGCAGCCGCGCGGTGCCCGCAGGAACGGTCGGCGGCCGAATGCCGACGACTAGAAAGCCTTGGTCTTCCAGCAGCCTCGCCGAGGCCATCGTCCGCTCCTCGTCGCCGATCAGAAGCGGCACGATTGGGCTTGTCGCCTGCGGCAGATTGGTGAGCGCGGTGAAGCTTTTCGCCTTTTGCAGCGGCAACGCCGCATAACCGGGATCGTTTTCGATCAAATCGAGCGCGGCGATCGAGGCGGCGACGGCGGCCGGCGGGAGCCCGGTCGAGTAGATCAATGTCCGGGCGCGGTTCTGCATCAGGTCGATGACCGGCTGCGACGCGCACAGGTAGCCGCCGTAGCTGCCGATCGCCTTGGACAGCGTGCCCATCTGGAGGGGGACATGCGGCGGCTCCGCATGCGCGAATGTGCTGCCGCGCCCGTGTCCGAGCACGCCGATGCCATGTGCATCGTCGGTCATCAGCCAGGCGTCATATTGCTGGGCCAGCCTGGCAAGCTCGTGCAGCGGCGCGAGATCGCCGTCCATCGAGAAGACGCCTTCGGTGGCCAGCAAGGCATGCTGATGCGATTTGCGGTGTGCGGCCAGCAAGGCTCGTGCGTGATCGACATTGTTGTGGCGGAACAGTCGGATCTCCGCGCCCGACAGCGAGGCGCCGGTGCGGATGCAGGAATGCGCCAGCTCGTCGACGACGATCAGATCGCCCTTGCCGAGCAAGGCGGGAATGATTCCAGTATTGGCAAGATAGCCGGAGCCGAAGACGCAGGCGGCTTCCGTGCCCTTCAGGCGGGCCAGCCGCGCTTCCAGTTTGGCGTAGAGCGGATGGCTGCCGGTGATGAGGCGCGAGGCGCCTGCGCCTGCACCGTAGCGGTCGATGGCGTCCTTGGCGGCCTGTTTGATCGCCGGATGCTGCGTGAAATTGAGGTAGTCGTTGCTGCAGAAGGAGAGGAGCCGGCGGCCGCCGCGCGTCACCCACACACCATCGTCGGGCTCGGTTTCCGCAATGGCACGGCGCAAATTCTGCGCGGCGCGCTGCTGCAGCCGGTCTTGAGCGAACTGGTCGAGAGAACGCATCCCAAATCCATAATCCCAATGCGGCGGCACCATAGCGTCCGGCCGGGCAAAGTCACCCCTTCTGCAGCATCCGACAGGTCTTTGACCGATGGACTGTTTCCGGTCTATCCCGGACCACCGTGGATGCGGGGGAGGCGATGGGCTATCTGCTGGTTTTTCTGGGCGGCGGGCTTGGCGCCGCATTACGGCATGGGGTGAATCTGGCCTCCGCTGGCCTCCTGGGCACCCGGTTTCCCTACGCGACGTTGTTCGCCAATGTCTCCGGCTCGTTCGTCATGGGGCTGATCGCCGGTTATTTCGCCTTCAAGGATGGCGGCAGCCAGCACTGGAAGCTGTTCCTGACCACCGGCGTGTTGGGCGGCTACACCACGTTCTCGACCTTCTCGCTGGAGGCGGCGGTCCTCTATGAGCGCGGCGAGATCGGACTGGCTGCACTCTATGTCATTGCGTCCGTCGTTCTCGCTATTGGCGGTCTGTTCGCAGGCTTGCTTCTCGTGCGGCATTTCTCCTGATCGTCGTCAGGTTCCGCTCCCAAGATGGGCGACACATACGCTCGACCGCCTTGAACCGGCCTCTCTCCTGGGGCACATCTGCGCGTCATGGCGGTTGCAGATCCACTCTTGCTGCTGGCGACGGTTCCGGTCATTCCGGTTCTTACCATCGACTCTGCCGAACAGGCCGTCCCGTTGGCGCGGGCCCTGTGCGATGGCGGCCTGCCCGCGATCGAGGTGACGTTGCGCACGCCTGCTGCGCTTGAGGCGATCAAGGCTATTGCGGCCAAGGTGCCGGACGCCGTTGTCGGCGCGGGCACCTTGAGAGAGGAAACGGATATCGCCGCATCGATCAAGGCAGGCGCCCGTTTTCTCGTGACGCCCGGCACGACCGGTTTGCTGGCCGCGGCACTCGCTGATGCGCAGGTGCCGGCCTTGCCAGGCTGCGCGACGGTATCCGAGGCGCTGGCGCTGTCGGCGCTCGGGTTCAAGGCGCTGAAATTCTTTCCCGCCGAAGCGTGTGGCGGTGCGGCCTGGTTGAAATCGGTCGCTGCGCCGTTGCCGGATATTCGATTCTGCCCGACCGGCGGCATCGACATGAGCAACGCCGCCGATTACCTCGCTTTGCCGAATGTATTCGCGGTTGGCGGTTCCTGGGTCGCGCCGCGCGATGTGATTGCCCAGGGCGACTTTCCCCGTATTGCGGCGCTGGCGCGCAACGCGGTCGACCTGCTTTCGTGAACGACGAGACCGCCGAACCGCCGCAATCGCGACGCACGACCTTCGACTGGTCGGCGGCGGTGATCCTTCTGATCATCAGCGCAGCCGCGGCCTATGTTTATCTGCGCGATGGTCGTGATCGCTTCTACGACGTGGCGTGGCACGATCTCGGTCTCTTCGGCAGCATGCTGCCGAAGGTTTTGGCGGGATGCCTGATCGCAACGTTCCTCACCGTCCTTTTGCCGCGGGAGGTGATCAGCCGCTGGGTTGGCACCGAATCCGGCCTCAAGGGAATTCTGATCGCGACTTTTGCCGGCATCATTCTTCCCGGAGGGCCGTTCGCCATCTTTCCGATTGCCGGCGCCTTCATCGCGGTCGGCGCGGATGTCAGCGCTGCTGTCACGCTGATCACAAGCTGGACGCTTCTCGGTATCAATCGCGCCGTGGTGTGGGAAATGCCATTTTTCGGCATTGAGTTTGTCGGCTGGCGCATGCTGGCGGCTTTGCCGCTGCCCGTCATTGTCGGGCTGTCCGTGCGCTTCATCGTGCAGGCAATTTCGAAAGACCGGCAGGCATGATGGACTTCGCGATCACGATGGCGCTTTGGTTGATTGTGGCGGCGCTGGCGATTGCAGCGTCAAGGCGCCACGGCCTGTTGGTGCGCGGCGCCGCGCGGCAGGGTGGCGCCGAATTCCTGCGTCTGTTGCCGCGGATCATGATCGGCGTGATGGGCTCGGGCTATATCGCTGCGGCCTTGCCGCAGGATGTCGTCGGGCAATGGCTTGGCGATTCGTCCGGGTTGTTGGGCATCGCCATCGCCGCCATTGCCGGCGCGCTGACGCCCGGCGGGCCCGTCGTCGGTTTCGCGCTTGGCGCCGCAGCTTTGAAAGGCGGAGCGGGGGCGCCGCAGGTGATCGCCTATTCGACCGCCTGGGCCCTGTTCGCGTTTCCGCGCCTGTTCATGTACGAATTGCCGATCCTGCCTGCGCGCGTGGTCTGGTTGCGCGTCGTGGCGTCGCTCCCGGTTCCCTTTGTTGCGGCGTTCGCCGCAATGCTGATCGGGAAGCCTTAGTCAAGAAATGAAATGATGAATCAATGCACGGCTTGCGGCGCGCGCGGCATGATGGCGCCGCGATGCTTGATTTTTTCCGCGGCCAGCCGATGCCCGGCAATCGCAGCCTCGCGCGGTTTTTCTCCGGCGAGCCGTGCGGCGATATAACCGGCATTGAAACCGTCTCCGGCCGCCGTCGTGTCAGTCGGCACGACCACATCCGGAACTGGCACGAAGTCCTGGTCGCCGCCTGACGACACCACCGCGCTGTTCGGGCCGTTTTTCACCACCACTTCGGCGATGCCGAAAGCCTGCAACCTGCCGATGGTCGCCTCCGGCGAGGCATCGCCCCAGAGCAGCGCCTCGTCGTCGAAGGTCGGCAGCGCGATATCGACGCGCTTGAGTGCTTCCATAAACACGGTGCGCGTGCGCTGGATGTCGCCCTTCCATCCGCGCGGCCGATAATTGCCGTCGAAGGCGACCTTGGCGCCATTTTGCCGCGCCATTTCCAGAATAGCGAGGAAGCGGCCGAGCGCCGCATTGGAATAGATCGACAGCGTGATGCCGGAGAAATAGATCAGCCGCGCATTCAGGAGGCTCTCGGCGATCCTGTTCCATTCCGGAAATTCGAACAGCTCGCGCGCCGGCGAGGACTCGCGCCAATAATGGAAGCTGCGTTCGCCCGCCGCGTCGGTCTCGATCATGTAGAGGCCGGGGAGGCGGTTCGGGATGCGCAGGATCAGATCGGTCGCCACGCCTTCGGCGGCGGCGAGCGCCGCGATGGCGTCGGAATAGCGGTCGTCGCCGAGGGCGGTGGCGTAAGCGACCTCATGGCCCTGCCTGGCCAGATAGACCGCGGTGTTGAAGGTGTCGCCGCCGCAGCCCTGGCTGAAACGGCCGTCGCTGCCGCGTGCCATCTCGATCATGACCTCGCCGACCGAGACGATGCGGGTGCGGGGCTGGCTCATGCAATGGACCCGGAAGCTGGAGGGCGGGAGCCGGTCTGGCGGGGCGCAAGATGGCCGTGTCCGCGAGACTTGGCAATGAATCGCGGCCACGATGGGGCTTTTCGAGCGGAAAGTCTGCCTGATTTGCGGGATTTCTCCGGCCGGTAGGCAAGAACGGCTCTTGGCAGCGGGCTTTGTTATACTATAACAGAACAAGCTCTTCCGACGATCAGAACCATGGCTGCACACCATCATCACCACGCCCCGGGACATGCTCATCCGCCGGCCGTTCTCTCGCCCTCGATGCTGCGCCTGTCGGCGTTTCATCGTCTGGCCGGCGCGGCGATCCTGGTGGCGCTGATCTGGGCCGCGGTCATTTGGGCGATGACATGACCGTGCGATGACCGCTCAGCTCCGCTTCAACAACGTCACGCTTGGCTACGACCGACACCCGGCCGTGCATCATCTTGACGGCGAGGTGACGCCCGGCGCGCTGATCGCTGTCGTCGGTCCGAACGGGGCCGGCAAGTCAACGCTGTTCAAGGGCATTGTCGGCGCGATCAGACCGCTGTCCGGCCGTATCGAGCGCAACGGTCTGCCCGATAACGACATCGCCTATCTCCCACAGGCGGCTGAGATCGACCGCAGCTTCCCGATCACGGTTTTCGATCTGGTGGCGATGGGGCTGTGGCAGAAGAAGGGGGCGTTCGGCGGCATCGGCGCTGGCGACCGCGAGCGCATCGAAGCCGCGATCCGCACGGTTGGGCTGACCGGTTTTGAGCAGCGCGCGATCGGCACGCTGTCCGGCGGGCAGATGCAGCGCATGCTGTTCGCGCGGCTGCTCTTGCAGGATGCGCGCGTCGTCGTGCTGGACGAGCCGTTCACCGCCATCGACGCCAGGACCAGCGCCGACCTGCTCGCGCTGGTGAAGCATTGGCATGGTGAAGGCCGCACCGTGCTCGCCGCTCTGCATGATATCGATCTGGTGAAGGCGAATTTCCCGGAAACGCTGTTGCTCGCGCGCGAGAAGGTGGCGTGGGGCACGACGCCGGAGGTGCTGACCGCGGACAACCTCCTGAAAGCGCGGCGCATGTGCGAGGCCTTCGACGAGGAGGCGCACGAATGCGCGGCGTAGATGGATTGAGAATGAGCTGCCACGTACTTCGTTCATTTCCGCGCAAGCGGGAATCCAGGGGGTCTTGCGCCGGGTCCCCGCTTTGGCGGGGACGCGCGGATTAAGCCTATGCTCCAAGACCTCTTCATCTCCCCATTTACCGAATTCGAGTTCATGCGCCGCGCCTTGGTTGGCGCCTGTACGCTGGCGGTGGGTGCCGCGCCGATTGGTGTCTTCCTGATGCTGCGGCGCATGTCGCTGGTCGGAGACGCCATGGCGCACGCCATCCTGCCGGGTGCGGCGGTCGGTTTCCTGCTGTCGGGGTTGAATATCTTCGCCATGACGGCCGGCGGGCTGATTGCTGGTTTTGTCGTCGCGGTGCTGGCAGGACTTGTCGCACGCAGCACCGAATTGAAGGAGGACGCCTCACTTGCGGTGTTCTTCCTGATCTCGCTCGCGATCGGCGTCACCATCGTCTCCATGCGCGGCACCAATGTCGATCTCCTTCATTTCCTGTTCGGCTCGGTTCTGGCGCTCGACAATCCGACGATGATGCTCATCGCCATCAACACGACAGTCACTTTGTTTGCGCTGGCGATAGTGTTCCGGCCGCTGGTGATCGAATGCGTGGATCCCAATTATCTGCGCTCGGTAAGCGGCATCGGCGCCGCCGTGCATCTCGTTTTTCTGGCGCTTGTGGTGATCAATCTGGTGTCAGGCTTTCACGCACTCGGCACGCTGCTCGCGGTCGGCATCATGATGTTGCCCGCCGCCATCGGCCGCTTCTGGGCGCGCGACATCACCCTGATGATCGCGGTCGCCGTGCTGAGCGGACTGATCGCAAGCTATGCCGGATTGCTGCTGTCCTTCCATAGCGGCGTGCCGGCGGGACCTGCGGTGATCCTTGTTGCAGCCTCCCTTTATGTGCTGTCGGTTTTGTTCGGGCGGGTCGGCGGAGTGGTACGGCAAATGATGCCGCGCCGTCATCTTGAGGCCTGAACATGCTGGTTCGACGCATCGTTGTTGCTGTAACGCTCCTGACAAGTCTTGCTGCGCCTGCGCTTGCGCAGGAGCGATTGAAAACTGTCGCCACCTTCTCGATCCTCGCCGACTTCGTGAAGAAGGTCGGCGGCGACAAGGTTGATGTTGTTAGCCTGGTGGCGCCGGACGGTGACGCGCATGTCTATGCGCCGACGCCGGCGGACGCGAAGAAGCTCGCCGATGCGCAGATCGTTTTCACCAATGGCCTCGGCTTTGAGGGCTGGATCACGCGGCTGGTCAAATCCTCCGCCACGAAAGCCGACATAGTGGTCGCAACCAGGGGCCTCAAGCCGCTGAAAGCCGCGGGAGGGCATGGCCACGACCATGATGGCGACCCGCATGCCTGGCAGTCGGTGGCCAATGCCAAAACCTACGTCGCCAATATCCGCGATGCGCTTGTCGCGAAGGATCCGGCGAACAAGGCCGTGTATGAGGCGAATGCCGCCGCCTATCTCGGCAAGCTCGACCAGCTCGACACGGACGTGCGGGAGGCCATCGCCCGCATCCCGGCCGAGCGGCGCCGCATCATCACGACGCATGACGCCTTCGGCTATTTCCGCGCCGCCTATGGCGTCGACTTCGTCGCTCCGCAGGGTGTCTCGACTGATTCGGAGGCCTCAGCCAGGGACGTCGCCAAGATCATCACCCAGATTAAGAAGCAGAAAATCCCGGCGGTCTTTCTGGAGAATGTCAGCGATCCGCGGCTGCTGAAGCGGATCGCCGATGAGACCGGGGCCAGGCTGGGGGGCACCCTCTATTCCGACGCCCTGACCGGCGAAAAGGGCCCGGCCCCCACTTACATCGATATGATCAGGCACAATATAAGGACGCTCAGCGCGGCTTTGATGTCATAGCTGCCAATCCGCCCCCTCGAAGGATGGGGCGGCCCCCAATAGTCTCGGCCTCATCCCTCGAGACGGCCTTCGGCCGCTCCTCCAAGATGAGGTCTCAGGTTGGAGCGTCCATGTCCGAAGCCAAGTCCGAAAAAACCCCAGTCACCGTCCTCACCGGCTATCTCGGCGCCGGTAAAACCACCTTGCTCAACCGCATTCTGTCGGAACCGCATGGCAAGAAATTCGCCGTGATCGTCAACGAATTCGGCGAAATCGGCATCGATAACGACCTCGTGGTCAATGCCGATGAGGAAGTGTTCGAGATGAACAACGGCTGCGTCTGCTGCACGGTGCGCGGTGACCTGATCCGCATCATCGAAGGCTTGATGCGACGCAAGGGCAAGTTCGACGCCATCATCGTCGAGACCACCGGTCTCGCCGATCCCGCGCCGGTGGCGCAGACCTTCTTCGTCGACGAAGAGGTCGGCAAGAAGACCCGGCTCGACGCGGTGGTGACGGTTGCCGACGCTAAATGGCTGAAGGATCGTCTCAAGGATGCGCCGGAAGCCAAGAACCAGATCGCCTTCGCCGACGTGATCCTGCTCAACAAGACCGACTTGGTGAGCAAGGAAGACCTGGAAGAGGTCGAGGCGCGCATCCGCGGCATCAATCCCTATGCAAAGCTGCATCGTACCGAGCGCGCGAAGATTGCGCTGGACGAAGTGCTCGGCCGCAACGCCTTCGATCTCGACCGCATCCTCGATATCGAGCCGGATTTCCTGCGCGGCGACGACGGACATCATCATGATCACGACGATCATCATCACCATCATGATCACGCGCATGACGGCCATCATCATCACGACCTGAAGCATTATCACGACGAGGAGATGCAGTCGCTCGCGCTGCGGACCGACCGGCCGCTCGATCCGGAGAAGTTCTTCCCCTGGATTCAGAATCTGGTGGCGACCGACGGCCCGGCGATCCTGCGCTCCAAGGGCATTCTAGCCTTCAACGATGATCCCGACCGTTTCGTCTTTCAGGGTGTGCACATGATCCTCGACGGCGATCACCAGCGCCCCTGGCAGGACGGCGAGAAGCGCGAAAGCCGCATCATCTTCATCGGCAAGAACCTGCCCGAGCAGAAAATCCGCGAGGGGTTTGAGAGCTGCGTGAAATAGGTCTCGGTCGTCCCGGCCGAACACGCAAGCTTGACTGCGTGCGAGAGCCGGGGCCCATAACCCCGATGTCTGTTATCTTGCCCAAACTTTGAATTTTGGTGGTTATGGGTCCCGGATAGCCTTCGCTTCGCTCAGGTTTTTGGGACGACCGGAGAAATAACGTTGACAGAGTCCCGATCCGACATCCCCTCCATCACCGATAAAACCCCACCCCTGAAAGCCGGCGAGTCCGTTGTCGGTGTGCATTTCCTCGGGGACCGCGCCGTGTTCGTCACCGGCGAAGAAGCGCTGCTGTTTGTCGCGCCGGATGGCGGCGAACAGCGTGTTGCCATGCATGCCGGCGGCATCCTCGCCTCGGCCGGCAACGGCGAGCGTGTCGTCACCGGCGGTGATGATGGCAAGGTCATTGCGACCAACGCCGCCGGCGAAACGCGCATCATCGCGTCAGACGAAAAGAAGCGCTGGATCGATCACGTCGCCCTTGGCCCCGACGGGGCCGTCGCCTGGTCGGTCGGCAAAACCGCCTTCGTGCAAAACAGGAAGGGCGAGGGGCGCAGCCTCGACCTAGCCTCAACCGCCGGCGGTCTCGCGTTCATGCCCAAAGGCTTCCGCCTCGCCATCGCGCATTACAATGGCGCGACACTCTGGTTTCCGAATGTGCAGGGCAAGCCCGAGACGCTGGACTGGAAAGGCTCGCATCTTGGCATCACCGTCAGTCCGGACGGCAAGTTCATCATCACCCCGATGCAGGAGCCGATGCTGCATGGCTGGCGGCTGATGGACGGCAAGCACATGCGCATGTCGGGCTACGCCGCGCGCGTGCGCTCGATGGAATGGACGGCGGGCGGCGATTTTCTTGCCACCGGCGGCGCCGACCAGCTCATCCTCTGGCCGTTCCAGACCAAGGACGGCCCGATGGGCAAGCAGCCCACCCTGTACGCGCCGCATTCGGCGCGGCTCAACATCGTCGCCTGTCATCCGAAGCAGCCGGTGGTTGCGTGCGGTTATGCCGATGGCCTGGTGCTGCTGGTGCGCGTCGCCGACGGCGCCGAAATATTGGCGAAGCGGCCCGGCGACGCGCCGATCTCCGCGCTCGGCTGGAGCAATGCCGGAACACGACTGGCGTTTGGGTGTGAAGACGGCGAGGCGGGTATCGTCGATTTGACGTGAAATCGGCGGGAATTCGTAGGGCGGGTTACGCGCCGAGGCAAGTTGGCGGATTACGCTTCGCTAAATCAGCCCTACGAACTCCGCCGAAAGCAAAACGGGCGGCCGTGTGGCCGCCCGTTCCAGGTCTGCGCTTCCCGCGCTCAGATCACATATTGCCGCAGCGGCGGAAAGCCGTTGAAGCCGACCGATGAATACATTGTCGTGTAGGCCCCGGTGGCTTCGATCAGCACCTTGTCGCCGATGGCGAGTGACACCGGCAGCGGGTAGGGGTTCTTCTCGTAGAGCACATCGACCGAATCGCAGGTGGGTCCCGCCAGCACACAAGGGGCCATCTCGTCGCGGTCACGCTTGGTCCGGATCGGATAGCGGATCGATTCGTCGATGGTCTCGGCGAGACCGTGGAACTTGCCGATGTCGAGATAGACCCAGCGCACCTCATCCTCTGGCGAGCGCTTGGCGATCAGCACCACTTCCGCTTCGATCATGCCGGCATTGCCGACGAGGCCGCGGCCCGGCTCGATAATGGTTTCCGGGATGCGGTTGCCGAAATGGCGCCGCAGCGCGCGGAAGATGGCGCGACCATAGGATTCGAGCTTCGGCGTCTTGCGCAGATATTTCGCCGGGAAGCCGCCGCCGAGATTGACCAGCGACAGGTTGATGCCACGCTCGGAGCAGGTGCGGAACACCGCCGCGGCCGAGGCGAGCGCAGCGTCCCAGGCCTGCACATTCTGCTGCTGCGAGCCGACATGGAAGGAAATGCCGTAGGCGACGAGGCCCTGCCGGTGCGCCAGCTCCAGAATGTCGGCGGCGAATTCCGGCTCGCAGCCGAATTTGCGCGACAGCGGCCATTCGGCACCGGTGCCGTCGCAACGGATGCGGCAGATCACCTTGCTGCCGGGCGCCGCGCGCGCGACCTTCCCCACCTCCGCCTCGCAATCGATCGCGAAGAGGGTGATGCCGAGCTGGAAGGCCGCCGCGATCTCGCTCTCCTTCTTGATCGGGTTGCCGTAGGAGATGCGGTCGGGCGTTGCGCCGGCGGCCAGCACGTCGCGCGTCTCCTGGATCGAGGCGACGTCAAAGGAGGAGCCGAGCTCGACCAGAAGCCTGAGCACTTCCGGTGCCGGATTGGCCTTCACTGCATAGAACACCTTGGTGTCGGGCAGGGCGTTGGCGAAGGCGAGATAGTTCTCGCGCACGATGTCGGTGTCGAGGACGAGACATGGTCCGTCCTCACGGCGGTTCTTCAGAAATTCGCGGATGCGTGCGGTCATCGACCGGTTCCCCTCAACCAGCATGCGCGGCGAGAGCCGCTGCAAATGGACCTTTGATGATGCGTGCCGGCGGCCGCTGGAACGGCGTCCTTCAACATCACCGCGATAACTCTGCCTTGGTCCGGATGGGGAGATCCCGCTCCGCACGGCCGGCAATGACTGACAAGCCTTTTTAGTGCTCCGGCATTTGCGCCAGCGTTCCAAAAAAGCCCGCTCCGTCGTTGCTTTAAGACGCGTCCCCCGTTGAGAGCGGGGTGGGCCGGTTTCGCCTCCGGCTGCCGGTCACTCGTGCAAGGAGGAAGCGTTGCTATCTCCTTGGCGGCTGTCCGGCCTCTTGTCCGGATACCTACCGACCGACACACGTCCACAGGCACGTGCGAATTTGGGCAGGCGAAAAATAAATCGAATCGACTCGTGCAGCAAGTTTTTTTGACTCACCGAACGAGAAGGCGAGCGTCGCTCGCGCGGCGCTCGCCTTCTTCCGGTCACGATCTCTTAACGCATCTTAACGATTGCTTGCTGCCGCGATGCGCGCGATACGCCGGCCCTGGGGTAACGCATTCCCCGCGGCTTGGCTCGCATCGTCGGCCAATTGTCCCGCAGCACACCGAACAGCCAGGCGATCCCATCATCCATCATCGCTGCTTTCGAGGCGACGGCCTGCAGCGGGTCACCACCGAGAGGAATCGGCGGCTCGGTCACAGTCAGGTCGAACCGCTTCGCATGAAGCGACACAAAGTGTCTCGGGATTGCCATGATGAGGTCCGTCTCCGCGATCACCGCAAGTGCCAGCATGAAGTTCGGAACGGTCAAGGCGATGCGCCGGCTGAATCCACGCTCGGCAAGCAGCCCGTCCACGAAACCGTAGCTGTCGCCGCTTTGGGATACGAGCAGATGCTGCGCGGCGCAGAATGTCTCCAGGCTGGGCGACCTTGCGAAAGGATGACGGGGGCGCGAGGCGATAACGAAGTCCTCGTCATACAGCGTATGCGAGACGAAGCGCGCCGGAATCCCGGAGAACGGCGCGATGGCGATATCGAGCGCGCGCGCGTCCAGTTCGGTAAAGGCATTCATCCAGACATGGCCCCGCGTCGGGCTGCCGGCTGACGGTAAGAGCTGGCGCAACCTGATATCGATATTGGGAGCCATCCGGCGCAGCACCGGCAACAGCTGCGGCAGGACGACAGCATCCGGAGCGCCGATCGTGAAGGTGCGGCGCGATCTGGCAGGATCGAAGGGCTCCACGGTCGCAACGATCCGACTTACGCGTGTCAGGATATCGGCGATCGGCGCGGCGAGCTGTGTCGCGCGCTCGGTGGGCACGACGCCCTTTGGCGCGCGCAGAAACAGCGGGTCTTTGAACATCTGGCGGAGTCGCCCGAGACCGTGACTAACGGCCGACGGCGTGAGGTTCAGCCGCCGTGCGGCGCGGCCGACATGCGCCTCCTCCATGACTGCCTGGAACAACACCAGCAGGTTGAGGTCATTCCGCGAGATGTTAATTTCGTTCAGCATTATACTGAAATCATATCATTGGATTCATCATGGTCCAGCGCCCATTTTCGCGCATGCAGCGGTTCGCGCGGTGCGGCCGCCACAACCATGTTGGAGATTCGAAGAATGTTGCGATTGTTCAACAAAGACGCAGGCACAGATGCTGCGACGCGCGAAAGCTTCGCGGAACTCAACTCTTTCGATGCCGGCGGTGGACTGCGGCAGCGGGCGCAACGAACGCCCCTGCTGTCGTTGTCGGAGGCGGCGGCAGTGATCCGGTTCTGGATCGAGGCCGGACGCGAGGAGTGGTTCGGTCAGCGCCCGGAATTTGACCAGAGGTTCCGCGAGCGGTTCTTGTCCCTGCATGAGCGGGTCGCGCGTGCGGACACTGCAAGCCCGGATTCGGCCGACGAGTCGCTTGCGCTGTTGCTGCTGCTCGATCAATTTCCCCGAAACGCATTTCGCGGCACCCCGCGCATGTACGCGACCGATGCGCTCGCCTGCCGTATCGCGGACGCAGCGCTGCGCGCGGGGCATGATCAGAATTTCGAGACCGATCTCAGGCCATTCTTCTATCTGCCGTTCGCCCATTCCGAAATCCTGGCGGATCAGGAACGCTCGGTCGCGCTCGCGGCATCGCTGCCGGAGCCGGTCCCGTCCCATGCCCGGCGGCATCGCGACATCATCCGCCGCTTCGGCCGCTTCCCGCATCGCAATCCGATCCTCGGTCGGGCGATGCGGTCGGAGGAGCAGCAATTTCTCGATGAAGGCGGCTTCGCCGGGTGACGTGCGCGTAGAAACAGCCATGGCCGGGCGCGACCCGGCCATGGCTCCAATATGGAGAACGCGTTGCCGGGCCACGCCGCTCGCGGCCAGCAATGACGTCGTGCTATCGCACCAGCACGTTCCGGAATTGCCACGGGTCGCTCTCGTCGATGTCTTCCGGAAAGAGTCCGGGACGATCGGTGAGCGGCGTCCAGTCGGTGTAAACGCCGACCACGGGGCCGAGATAGGGCCGCTGCACCTCGAGGCAGCGGCGGAAATCCATCTCGTCGGCCTCGATGATGCCGGCATTCGGATTTTCCAGCGCCCAGACCATGCCCGTCATCACCGCCGAGGTCACCTGCAGGCCGGTTGCGTTCTGATACGGCGCCAGTTCCCGCGTCTCGTCGATCGAGAGCTGCGAGCCGTACCAATAGGCGTTCTTCTTGTGGCCGTAGACCAGCACGCCGAGCTCGTCGATGCCATCCACGATCTCGTTTTCGTCGAGAATGTGGAACGTATCCTGCCGCTTGCCGGCCTGGCCGAACATCTCGTGCAGCGACAGCACCGCGTCGTTGCAGGGATGATAGGCGTAGTGGCAGGTCGGCCGGTACACGACCTTGCCGCCCTCACGCAGCGTGAAATAGTCCGCAATCGAAATTGACTCGTTGTGGGTGACCAGGAACGCGCGCTGCGCCTGCGCCGTCGGCGTCCAGGAGCGCACGCGCGTGTCGGCGCCCGGCTGCAGCAGATAGATCGCCGAGCCGCAGCCGCTCTTGTGATGATGGCCGTTCGCCGGCATCCATTTTTCATGCGTGCCGAAGCCGAGCTCGGACGGCTGCAGGCCTTCGCCGGTAAAGCCCTCCACCGACCAGGTGTTGACGAAGACATTCTGCGGCTTCGGCTTCTTGGCGCGCTGGGTGTCGCGCTCGGCGATATGGATGCCTTTCACGCCGAGCTGCTGTGCCAGCCGGCCCCATTCCTCGCGGCTCGCCGGCTCCTTCACCTTCAGGCCGGTGTCGCGGGCGATGTCGAGCAGCGCCTGCTTCACGAACCAGGACACCATGCCGGGATTGGCGCCGCAGCAGGACACGGCGGTGGTGCCGCCCGGCTTCTTGCGGCGCGCCTCGAGAATGGTCTCGCGCAGGGCATAGTTGGAGCGCGCTTCCGGCCCCTTCTGCGGATCGAAATAGAAGCCGGCCCAGGGCTCGACCACGGTGTCGATGTAGAGCGCGCCGATCTCCCGGCACAGCTCCATGATATCGAGCGAGGAGGTATCGACTGAAACGTTGACGCAGAAGCCCTGGCCGCCGCCCTTGGTCAGAAGGGGCGTGAGCAGCTCGCGGTAATTGTTTTTGGTCACTGCCTCGTGGACGAAGCGGATGCCGCGCTGGTCGAGCAGGCTTCGATCCTTGTCCTCGGGGTCGATGACCACGAAGCGCGCCTTGTCGAAGGCAAAATGCCGCTCGATCAGCGGCAGCAAGCCTTTGCCGATCGAACCAAATCCGATCATGACGACGGGGCCATCGATCTTGGCGTGCACAGGCCAGGTGGTCATCTTTCTTTGCTCCCAGGACTCTTCAGGCGTGTTCGGGATGGGCGAAAGGCGGGGCCATCGCGGAAGACGCTCCGCGATAGCCCCAAAGTGAAGGGCTGGCAAACTCAGGCTGCGCGCGGTGTGCGCCTGTTGACAGCCTTCCGCTCCGCCGCGATGTCGGGCTTCGCTGCCGGACGACCGGTCGCGCCGATCAGGCCGCGGGCGCCGGCAAGGGCGCCGGCCGTCAGCTCGAGGCCGAGCAGCCGGTGCTGCTCATACGCACCTGGCATCCGCAGCGATCCGGTCTTCTCCGCCGAGAAGCCGAAGCGGCCATAGTAAGGCGCGTCGCCGACAAGCAGGATCGCGTCATGGCCGCGCATGCGCGCCGCACTGATCGCGTGTTTCATCAGCCTGGCGCCAAGGCCCTTGCCCTGGTGCGCCGGATCGACCGCCAGCGGGCCGAGCAGCAATGCCCGCTGTCCGGGTCCGGCCGACACATTCCAGAGGCGAACGGTGCCGACGATCGTGTCGCGCTCGGTCGCGACGAAGGACAGGCCGTCCGCCGGCAGTCGGCCCTCGCGCAGGCGCGCCGAGGTCTTGGTGAAGCGCGCGGATCCGTAGGCGCGGTCGAGCAATGCTTCGCGCGCGGCAATATCGGAGACGCGTTCCTTGCGGATGGCGATCATCGGTCCACTCCGTCCTGGACCGTCACCTGAGGCGCGCACGCAGCGCGCCTCGAAGGGTGACAGCCAGGTCCTTGACGTTTTGGCCGTCGCCCTTCGAGGGCCTCGCCGCGCGAGGCCCGCAGGATGACGGATGAATGCCGTTAAGAGAAAAGGGGAGCCGGCTTCGGCCGGCTCCCGGCGATGTCAGATGTGATACGTCTTCAGCGGCGGGAAGCCGTTGAAGGCGACCGATGAGTAGGTGGCCGTATAGGCGCCGGTGCCCTCGATCAGCAGCTTGTCGCCGATCTCCAGGCTCACCGGCAGCAGATACGGCTGCTTCTCGTAGAGCACGTCCGCCGAGTCGCAGGTCGGGCCGGCGAGGATGCACGGCGACATCTCCGCATCGTCGCGTGGCGTCCTGATCGGATAGCGGATCGACTCGTCCATCGTCTCGGCGAGGCCGCCGAACTTGCCGATGTCGAGATAGACCCAACGCACCTCGTCCTCCTCGCTCTTCTTGGAGACGAGGACGACTTCGGTCTCGATCACGCCGGCATTGCCGACCATGCCGCGGCCCGGCTCGATGATGGTCTCCGGGATGCGGTTGCCGAAATGCTTGCGCAGCGCGCGGAAGATCGCCGAGCCGTAGGTCTTCACCGTCGGCACGTTCTTCAGGTACCTGGTCGGGAAGCCGCCGCCAAGATTGACCATCGACAGGTTGATGCCGCGCTCGCCGCACTCCTTGAACACGGCGGCCGCCTGCGCCAGCGCACGGTCCCAGGCATGCTGGTTGCGCTGCTGCGAACCGACATGGAAGGAAATGCCGTAGGCGGCAAGGCCCAGCCGGTGCGCGTGCTCCAGCACGTCCGCGGCCATGGCCGGCTCGCAGCCGAACTTGCGCGACAGCGGCCATTCCGCGCCGGCGCCGTCGCACAGGATGCGGCAGAACACCTTCGCCTCAGGCGCCGCGCGGGCGACCTTCTCGACCTCGGCCTTGCAGTCGACCGCGAACAGGCGCACGCCGAGCGCAAAGGCGCGCGCGATATCGCGCTCCTTCTTGATGGTGTTGCCATAGGAGATGCGGTCGGCCGTCGCGCCGGCCGCGAGCACCATCTCGATCTCGGCGACCGAGGCGGTGTCGAAGCACGAGCCCATCGAGGCCAGCAAGGACAGCACTTCCGGCGCCGGGTTCGCCTTCACGGCGTAGAACACGCGGCTGTCCGGCAGCGCCTTGGCGAAGGCGTTGTAATTGTCGCGCACGACGTCGAGGTCGACGACAAGGCACGGCCCGTCATCCCGGCGCTGGCGCAGGAACTCGCGAATGCGGTCGGTCATCTCGCTCTCCAAAACGGCACAAGGGGACGGCTGCGCCGTCCGCGATGAGCGCCGGTCCGCGATGGACGCCGCCGCGCGATGGAAGCGCGACAAGCGCCGGGCTCGCGACCCGACTGGCTGCCTTGGATTGGAAAGGGAGGATCCCGTTCCGCACACCTGGCAATGAAGGACAAGCCTCTTCGGCTACAGGTCCGGCTTTTGGACAGCCGGGAGTTACCTAGAAGCCCGCTCCGTCGTTGCTTTAAGACGCGTCCCCCGTTGAGAGCGGGGATCGCCGGTTTCGCCTCCGGCTGCCGGTCGCTGATGCAAGGAAGGCAGGTCCCTTCCTTAGGCGGCTATCCGGCCTCTTGTCCGGACGCCCACCGACCGACACACGTCCACAGGCACGTGCGAATTTGGGCGAGGTGCAGATAAGAAAAGTGCACTTCGAATGCAAGCATTGATTTGCCTGCACACAGAAAATCTCTCGCCGGACGTAAACGTTTGGAAAGAATTGCAGCGCCGCTCACCCGGTGAACGGCTCGACCTTCTTGGCGTTGCGCACGAACTGCACCATGACGAACAGCCCGATCAGGAAGAAGATGCCCTGCAGCGCGCGCGCGACATACTCGCCAAGCTGGAACAGGTTGGAGATCGCCCAGCCGGCGGCAAAGGCGACGCCGAACACCTCGGCGGCGATCAGGATCGCCGCGCTGATCACGGTCAGCACGTTCAGCCAGTGGATGCGGCGGCTTCGAGCCATGGGGTTCTCCTTCAAGCGGGCGGCAATGTCGTCGAAAGGGCGGGTCTGATCAAGTCTGGATTTATGGGGCCGAAAGTCCCATTTCAGGCTCAATTCACCCTCCTCCTGCATGGAATCCCCGCATGACACAGGCGCCCGACACCAATCCGCTGCTCAAGCCATGGCCGGGGCCGGACGGCGTGCCGCCCTTTGCGGCGATTCGGCCGGAGCATTTTGTCCCTGCCTTCGAGCAGGCGATGGCACAGCACCGGGCCGAGATCGACGCCATTGCCGGCCAGAGCGCCGCGCCGGACTTCGACAACACCATACGGGTATTGGAAGACAGCGGCCGGATGCTGGATCGTGTCTCCGCCGTCTTCTTCAATCTGGCGGGCGCCCATACCAGCGACGCCATCATGCAGATCGAGCGCGAGATGGCGCCGAAGCTCGCCGCGCATCACAACGCCATCAACCTCAACGAGGCGCTGTTTCGCCGGGTCGAGGCGGTGTGGACCAAGCGCGCCGGCTTGACGCTCACGCCGGAGCAGGCGCGCGTGCTGGAACGCCACCGCACCGCTTTCCGTCGGGCCGGCGCGCATCTGGAGCCGGCAACAAAGAAACGCCTCGCGCAGATCGGCGAGCGGCTCGCGGAACTCGCCACCGCCTTCGGCCAGAATGTGCTGGCCGACGAGCAGGATTACCGGCTGGTGCTGGAGGCGCCGGACGACCTTGCAGGCCTGCCCGATTTTGTGGCCGCGGCGGCGCGCGAAGCGGCAGAGGAAAGAGGCCTGCCCGACAAGCACGTGATCACGCTTTCGCGCTCCAGCGTCGAGCCATTCCTGCAGTTCTCCGCGCGCCGCGATTTGCGGGAGAAGCTGTTCAAGGACTGGACCGCGCGCGGCGACAAGGGCGGCGCGACCGACAACAAGGCGATCATCGCAGAGATGGTAAAGCTGCGGGCCGAACGCGCGAAGTTGCTCGGCTATCCGACCTTCGCGCATTACCGGCTCGACGACTGCATGGCGAAGATGCCGGCGGCCGTGCGCGACCTGCTCGGCGAGGTCTGGCCGCGCGCCCGCGCCCGTGCGCTGGCGGATCGCGACGCCATGCAGCAGCTCGCTCAGGAGGAGGGCGGCAATTTCCGTCTCGCGCCCTGGGACTGGCGCTACTACGCTGAGAAGCTGCGCAAGAAGCTGCATGACGTCGATGAGGCGACGATCAAGTCCTACCTGCAGCTCGACAGGATCATCGAAGCCGCCTTTGACACCGCGCATCGCCTGTTCGGTCTGAATTTCAAGGAGCGCCGCGACGTGCCGGTCTGGCACCCCGACGTGCGCGTGTGGGATGTCACCGCGGCCGATGGCCGTGCGGTCGGTCTGTTCTTCGGCGATTATTTCGCGCGTCCCTCGAAACATTCCGGCGCCTGGATGACGACGTTGCGCGACCAGGAGAAGCTGAACGGCGACGTGCGGCCGCTAGTGGTCAATGTAATGAATTTCAACAAGGCGGCGGACGGCGAGCCGACGCTCCTTTCCTTCGACGATGCGCGTACGCTGTTCCATGAATTCGGGCATGGCCTGCACGGTCTGCTCTCGGATGTGACTTATCCGAGTGTGTCCGGCACCAGCGTGCTGCGCGATTTCGTCGAACTGCCCTCGCAGCTTTACGAGCACTGGCTGGAGCGGCCGGAGGTGCTGCGGCGCTTCGCCGTGCATCACAAGACCGGCGAGCCGATCCCGGAGGCGCTGCTGCAGAAGGTGCTCGATGCGCGCGCCTTCGATCAGGGCTGCGCGACGGTGGAGTATGTCTCCTCGGCAATCGTCGATCTCGATTTCCATTCTCTGGAAAGCGGCGACGTGCCCGATGTTGTTGCCTTCGAGAAGGCCGCGCTGGATCGCATCGGCATGCCCGACGAGATCGTGATGCGGCACCGGCCGTCGCATTTTCAGCACGTGTTCTCGGGCGACGGCTATTCCTCGGCCTACTACTGCTACATGTGGGCGGAGGTGCTGGACGCCGACGCCTTCCGCGCCTTCGAGGAAGCGGGCGACATCTTCGACCCGGAAACCGCGAAGCGGCTGCGCGACAATATCTATGCCGCCGGCGGCGCCCGCGATCCGGAGGCCGCCTATATCGCCTTCCGCGGAAAGATGCCGACGCCGGACGCCTTGCTGCAGCGGCGCGGGCTGCTCGATGCGGTGCCGGCAGGGGAGGCTTAGCCTCGTTCGTCATGGCCGGGCTTGTCCCGAGCATCCACGTCTTTTATCCATGGCGCTCCCGTAAAGACGTGGATGCCCGCGACAAGCGCGGGCATAACGGAAACACATAATGCCTCTCCACTCCGCCGGATTTCGCCGCGGCGTTTGCGCCGCGCCCCATCATGCCGCCGCCGAAGCGGGCCGCCATGTGCTGGCGGAGGGCGGCAATGCGCTCGAGGCGATGGTGGCGATGGCGGCGACCATCGCGGCGGTCTATCCGCACATGAATCATGTCGGCGGCGACGGCTTCTGGCTCCTTCGCGAGCCGTCGGGGCGCGTGCGCGCGCTGATGGCGCCGGGGCCGGCGGGCGCGAAGGCGACGCCGGCCTTCTATCGCGAGCGCGGGCATGACACGATCCCGCCGCGCGGGCCGCTCGCAGCCCTCACCGTGCCGGGCGCGATCGGCGGCTGGATGATCGCGCTCGAAGCGGCCGCCGCGCGGGGTGGCAAGATGCCGCTCGACGTGCTGCTCGCGAACGCAATCGGTCATGCGCGCAATGGCTACACCGTCACGCGCAGCCAGGCGGCGCTCACCAGCGAGAAGCTTTCCGAGCTGAAAGACGTGCCCGGCTTCGCCGACGCGTTCCTGGTCGACGGCAAGCCGCCGGAGCAGGGCACGACCATGAAGCAGCCGGCCTTCGCGGCCATGCTCGATCATCTGGCGAATGCCGGGCTCGACGATTTCTATCGCGGCGACGTCGGACGCGAGATCGCCGCCGACCTGGAGCGCATCGGCTCGCCGGTGACGCGCGCCGATCTCGAGCGCTACAAGGCCTATGTCGCGGAGCCGCTGTCGGTTACGCTGAAGGCCGCCACGCTCTACAATGCGCCGCCGCCGACGCAAGGGCTGGCCTCGTTGATCATTTTGGCACTGTTGGAGCGGCTGCGCGTTACCGAAGCCGAGAGCTTCGATTTTGTGCATGGCCTCGTCGAATCCACCAAGCGCGCGTTCCGCGTCCGCGACCGCGTGATCACCGATCCGAGCAAACTGAAAGAGCCGCTGGAAAAATATCTGGAGGAGATGTTTCTCGACCGGGAAGCACAGCGAATAGATCGCAAGAAGGCCGCGCCCTGGCCCGCTCCTGCGGACAAGGGCGACACCATCTGGATGGGCACCGCCGATTCATCCGGCCTTGTCGTCTCCTATATCCAGTCGATCTACTGGGAATTCGGCTCCGGCTGCGTGCTGCCGGCGACCGGCGTCTTGTTGCAGAATCGCGGCGCCAGCTTCAGCCTCGACAAGAACGCCGCAAATCCGCTTGAACCCGGCCGCTTGCCGTTCCACACGCTCAATCCGGCGCTTGCCGTGCTCAAGGATGGCCGCGTCATGGCCTATGGCACCATGGGCGGCGACGGCCAGCCGCAGACGCAAGCCATGCTGTTCGCCCGTCACGCGCTGTTCCGCCAGCCGCTCGATCAGGCCATCGACGCGCCGCGCTGGCTGCTCGGCCGCACCTGGGGCTCGGCGCATACCAATCTGCGCTTGGAGCAGCGCTTCGACGGCAATCTGATCGACCGCCTGCTGTCAGCCGGCCATGACGTTGAGGTCATGAACGATGCCTATTCCGACACGATGGGCCATGCCGGGGCGGTGGTCCTGCATCCCAATGGCACGCTGGAGGGTGGGCACGATCCGCGTGCCGACGCCGGCGTTGCCGGAATTTGATGTCATAAAGGACGTTCGGCCTCTATTCCGCCGCACTCCGTGATATCGTCCGCCTCATCCGAATTTCACCGGCAGCTTTTATGACCCGTGTGCTGAAAGCCCTGTTTGCTGCGGCTTTGACGCTCGCTTGCGGCGCGACCGCGGCGAACGCGCATCCGCATGTCTTCGTCACCGTCAGGAGCGAGATCGTGCATGACAGCGAGGGCAAGGTGACCGGAATCCGTCACGCCTGGACCTTCGACGACATGTTCTCGACCTATGCGACGCAGGGACTGGAGCAGAAGCAAAAGGGTGTCTTTACCCGCGAGGAACTGGCGCCGCTCGCGGAGGTGAATGTCACCTCGATGAAGGAGTTCGATTTCTTCACCGAAGGCAAGCTCAACGGCCAGAAGATCGAGTTCGCCGACCCGAAGGATTACTGGCTCGATTACACCAACCAGGAGCTGACGCTGAACTTCACCTTGCCGCTGAAGACGCCGGTCGCGGTCAAGGATCTCAATCTCGATATCTACGATCCGGTCTATTTCGTCTCATTCGAACTCGCCGAGAAAGATCCGATCACCCTCGTCGCCGCGCCGGCGGGCTGCAAGCTGAATGTCGCCAAGCCGAACGACACTGGCGGCGCCAAGAATCTCGGCGAGAGTTTTTTCAACAACATGGATCCGAAGAATCCATTCGGCACGCAATTCGCCAACAAGATTTCCGTGAAATGCCAGTGACGCCGGTGCGGAAGCGATTTGGGTTGCTGCTCGCTGTGTCGGCGGCGATCGTCGTCGGTGGTGCGGCCCTTGTCGATGCGGCGCTGGCGCAATCGGCTCCCTTCGGCGTGCCGCGGCCGCAGACACCGGCAGCGGCGCCGGACGGGATTGTCGGCTGGCTGCTGGCCAAGCAGGCGGAGTTCTATCGCGCGCTGTCGGGCATGATCCGCGCGGCCAAGGCGGACGGCAGCGCGGTGTGGGGATTGTTCGGGCTGTCTTTTCTCTACGGCATCTTCCATGCCGCCGGTCCCGGTCACGGCAAGGCGGTGATCTCGTCCTACGTCGTCGCCAACGACGAGACCTGGCGGCGCGGCGTCATTCTGTCCTTTGCCTCGGCTTTCCTGCAGGCGCTGGTGGCGGTGGCGTTGGTCGGGGTGGCCGCGATCCTGCTTGGCGCGACGGCGCGCGTGATGAGCGATGTGGTCCGCTATATCGAAATCATCAGCTATTCCCTGATCACGCTGCTGGGCCTGCGACTGCTCTGGGTCAAGGGCCGCGCCGCCATTGCGTCATTCCGCGAACTGCAGGCCGAGCACGAGCATTTCCAGCATGCACATGCACATGCACATGAACATGGACATGGACATGGACATGGACATGGACATTCTCACCATCATCATGGCCATGCCCATCACGCGCACGACCATGAGCACGACGCGCATTGTGGTCACGCGCACGGCCCGGAGCCGAAGGATCTCGCCGGTCCGGGCGGCTGGCAGCGCGGGTTAACAGCGATCGTCGCGGTGGGCCTGCGGCCCTGCTCGGGCGCAATATTGGTGCTGGTCTTTGCGCTAGCGCAAGGTCTCTTCTGGGCCGGCGTCGGCGCGACCTTCATGATGGGGCTCGGCACTGCCATCACCGTCGCCGCCATCGCCACCATTGCCGTCGGCGCACAGGGCTGGGCGCGCCATCTGGCCTCCTCGCAGCCCGGCAGCGGCACATTGGCGATGCGCGGCCTGGAAGTGGCAGCGGCCCTGTTCGTATTCCTCTTCGGCCTGGCGCTGCTGACCGGCTATATGGTCAACGAGCGAATGTTCCCGGCGTAAATTTATTATTGTCACGCCTCACCCGATCTCGGATTTATCCGAGATCGGTATATTCAGCAAAGTCGGGTAAACCCGACTTTGCGTAGCGGGGCATCCAATAATCACTGAAAGCGAGATGTTTACTGGATTGCCCGGCGAAGCTTGTCATCCGGCCGCGCTTCGCGCGGACCGGGTGGCGGGCGATGACAGATGCAAAGCCTGAGGGGGCAGTATGAAAGCCGACAAACTTTTCGATCTCACGGGGGAAGTAGCGCTCGTCACCGGCGCGTCCAGCGGGCTTGGCCTGCGCTTCGCCGAAGTGCTTGCGGCCAATGGCGCCAGGGTGGTGCTGGTGGCGCGGCGTGCCGAGCGCCTTGCCGACGTGAAAGAGAAGATCGAGAAGGCCGGCGGCAAGGCCATCGCGGTGGAAGCCGACGTGCTCGATCGCGGCGGCATGAAAAAAGCCTTCGACGCCGCCGAGAAAGCTTTCGGCACCGTCACTATTCTTCTCAACAATGCCGGCATTGCGCATACCGACCGCGCCATCGATCTGTCGGAAGACACCTGGAAGCAGGTCCTGGCCATCGATCTCGACGCGGTCTTTTTCTGGTCGCAGGAAGCGGCCCGCCGCATGATCGCAGCGAGCAAGAAGGGCTCGATTGTCAACATTGCTTCGGTGGTCGGCTTCAACGTGTCGAAAGGCATCGTCGCCTATGCGGTCGCCAAGGCCGGTGTTGTGCAGGTCACCAAGGCGCTCGGTTTGGAGTGGGCCGGCAAAGGCATTCGCATCAACGGCATTGCGCCCGGCTGGTTCACCACCGACATCAACCGGGAGTTCCTCGCCAGCGAGCGCGGGCAGGCGATCCGCCGGGAAATTCCCATGGAGCGGTTCGGCGAAGACGGCGATCTCGACGGGGCGTTGCTGCTGCTGGTATCGCAGGCGGGCCGTTTCATGACCGGCGAAACCATCCTTGTGGATGGTGGGCAGTCGGTTGCCTTGCGCGGCTAATCAGTGTGCAATGCGCCAAATTTCGTGCCGCGGCGTGCTGCTGCAATTTCCTTCTGCGCAAGCGGACCCACACGAAATTGACTTGGGCGCGAGAAGTGTCAGCATTGCTGACACATAGACAGCAGACTACATAAATTATATGGGCCGGCCCAGAGTTTCAGCCGTCGGAATTTTCGTTCCTGCGTTGTCCTGGGCCGAGGAGAGGCAAGGAAATGACCCTGCGGCAGGTCAGCCTGGATGATAAATATGATTTGAGCCGGCGGCAGATCTTCGTCACCGGCTATCAGGCAATCATTCGTCTCTGCCTGATGCAGAAGGAGCGCGACCGGCGTGTCGGCCTCAATACGGCAGGTTATATCACCGGCTATCGCGGCTCGCCGCTCGGCGGCCTCGACCTGCAGTTCATCCGCGCGCAGAAATTCCTCGCGCCCAATGACATCAAGTTTCAGGCCGGCCTGAACGAGGACCTCGCGGCCACCGCCCTGTGGGGCACGCAGCAGGCGGAACTGCGCGGCGAGGGCAGGTGCGATGGCGTGTTCGGAATGTGGTACGGCAAGGGACCGGGCGTCGACCGCACCGGTGACGCGTTCCGCCATGCCAACCTCGCCGGCACTTCCAAACATGGCGGTGTACTCGCGCTGATGGGCGACGATCACACGGCCGAATCCTCCACGACGGCGCATCAGTCGGAATTCCATTTCGTCGACGTGATGATTCCCATCCTCAGTCCGGCGGGCGTCCAGGAATTCCTCGACTACGGTCTCTATGGCTGGGCGATGTCGCGTTTCTGCGGCACCTGGGTCGCGCTCAAATGCATGCATGAGACCGTCGAATCGACGGCGGTGGTCGACGGCAGCCTCGACCGCATCAACATCGTCATGCCGACCGATTTTGTGCCGCCTGAAGGCGGCCTGAACATCCGCCTGCGCGACACATTCCTCGGCCAGGAAGCACGGCTGCACGACTACAAACGCGATGCCATGCTGGCCTTCGTGCGCGCGAACAAGCTGAACAAGATCATCACCTCGGGCGGGCCGAACGCCAGGATCGGCATCATCACCACCGGCAAATCCTATCTCGACGTGCGGCAAGCCTTCGACGAGCTCGGCATCGATGAAGTGGCTTGCAACAATCTTGGCATTCGGCTGTTCAAGATCGCCTGTCCTTGGCCTATCCCGAAAGACGAATTGGTCGAGTTTGCGAAAGGTCTCGATCTCATCATTGTCGTCGAAGAGAAACGCTCGCTCATCGAAGTGCAGGTGCGCGAGGAGCTTTACGGCACCGCCAACCAGCCGACCTGCATTGGCAAGAAGGATGAACGCGGCAACTGGCTGTTCCCAGTCAAAGGTGCGCTTGATCCGAACGAGGTCGCAATCTGCATCGGCGAACGTCTGCTCGCCTACGGTCCCAATGACGCGATTGCGACGCGCGTCTCGCGCCTGAAACAGGCGCAGCATGCGCTGGCGGAAATCCAGGAGGTCGCGGCGCGGACGCCGTATTTCTGCTCCGGCTGCCCGCACAACACCTCGACGGTGGTGCCGGACGGCATGCGCGCCTATGCCGGCATCGGCTGCCATTTCATGGCGCAGTGGATGGACCGCTCGACGCTCGGCTTCACCCAGATGGGCGGCGAGGGCGCCAACTGGATCGGCGAAGCGCCCTTCTCCAAGCGCGATCACGTCTTCCAGAATCTCGGCGACGGCACCTACAACCATTCCGGCTATCTTGCGATACGCGCCGCCATCGCCTCCGGCGTGAACATCACCTACAAGATTCTTTACAACGACGCGGTCGCCATGACCGGCGGTCAGGCGAATGAAGGCGGCCTCAACGTGCCGCAAATCGCGCAGCAGGTCGCGGCCGAAGGCGTCAAGCGCATTGCCGTCGTTAGCGACGAACCACAGAAATATCCGAGCGGCATCGACTGGCCGCGCGGCGTTACCTTCCATCACCGCGACGACCTGAACGAGGTGCAGAAGGAGCTCGCCGCGATTCCCGGCACCACCATTCTGATCTACGACCAAACCTGCGCCGCCGAGAAGCGACGCCGGCGGAAACGCGGCACCTTTCCCGATCCTGACAAGCGCATCCTGATCAACGAACTGGTCTGCGAAGGCTGCGGCGATTGCGGGTTGAAATCGAACTGCGTGTCGGTGCAGCCGCTGGAAACCGAGTGGGGCCGCAAGCGCACCATCGACCAGTCGAGCTGCAACAAGGATTATTCCTGCATCAAGGGTTTCTGCCCGTCCTTCGTGACGGTGCATGGGGCCAAGCTGAAGCGCGGCGAGGCAGTGGCCGAAGGCGACCATCTGCCCGCTCTGCCGGAGCCTGGATTGCCGCAGATCGGCACACCCTATGGCATTATTGTCACTGGCGTTGGCGGCACTGGCATCGTGACCATCGGTGGTGTGCTCGGCATGGCCGCGCATCTCGAAGGCAAGGGCGTCGGCATCATCGACATGGCCGGTCTCGCGCAGAAGGGCGGTGCGGTCTACAGCCACATCCGCATCTCGAACAAGCCCGATGAAATCCACGCCATCCGCATGGCGGCGGGCGGCGCCGACCTGGTACTGGGTGGCGACATCGTCGTTGCCGGCAACAAGAAGGTGCTGGCTGCCGTCAAGCACGGGTCCACCAGGATCGTCGCCAATCTCGCCGAATTCCTGCCGGGCGATTTCACCCGCAATGCCGACTTCTCGCTGCCTATGGAACGGCTGAAGCGCGCCATTCAGGCGGCGGCGGGCCGTGAGAATGTGTCATTCGTCGATGCCGGACGCCTTGCGACGGCTTTGCTCGGCAATTCGATCGCGGCCAATATTTTCCTCGTCGGCTATGCCTATCAGCTCGGCGCGTTGCCGCTCTCGGCGGAAGCGATCGAGAAGGCGATCGAGATGAATGGCGAAGCGGTGGCGATGAACCAGGCCGCTTTCCGCTGGGGCCGCCGTGCCGCGCTTGATCTCGCCGCCGTCGAGAAACTGGCGCCGCTCGCCGCGGCGCAGGATGACAACCGCCGCCTGTCGCAATCCTTCGAGGAGACCGTGCAGCGCCGTGTTGCCTTCCTCACCGATTATCAGAACGCGGCTTATGCCGGGCGCTACCGCAAGCGGGTGGAGCAGGTGCGGGCCGCCGAGCAATCGAAAACGCCGGGCAAGCAGGGGCTGGCCGAGGCCGTTGCGCATTATCTGTTCAAGCTGATGGCCTACAAGGACGAGTACGAGGTCGCGCGTCTCTATACCGACGGCACTTTCCTGAAGCAGGTCGACCAGACATTCGCTGGCGACAATCTGCGCTTTGAATTCCATCTGGCGCCGCCGCTCCTCGCCAAGATCGACAAAACCACCGGCGAGCCGAGGAAGATGAGCTTCGGCCCCTGGGTGCTAAAGGCGTTTGGCGTGCTCAAGCGCTTCAAGTTCCTGCGCGGCACGCCGCTTGATATCTTCGGCTATAGCGAAGAGCGCCGCACCGAGCGCAAGCTGATCGCCGATTACGAGGCGATGCTTGATGAAATTCTGCAAAAGCTGACGCCGGAGAATCATCCCCTCGGAGTCGGACTTGCCGCGATCCCTGAAAAGATCCGCGGCTTTGGCCATGTCAAGGCGCGGCATCTGAAGGCTGCGAAGGCCGATGAGGCCGCCTTGCTCGACCAGTTCCGCGCAACCTCCTCGCCGATGCTCAAGGCTGCGGAATGACGCAGGCTGTGTCGAGCGGGCGGGCTGCGTGATTTCGGCTGAACATCTTCGGCAGGTGGCGTTCTGGTCGCACGACCTGAACGCAGACGAGATTGAACGCGCCCGCAAGGGCATCATCGAGAAATCCTACGCCGCTGGCGCCTATATCTGTCATCGTGGAGACCGGCTGGATTCATGGACCGGCGTCGCGCGCGGTCTCATCAAGCTGAGCACGGTGTCAAAGACCGGCAAGGCCGTGACGCTCGCCGGCTTGCGCGAAGGCGGATGGTTCGGCGAGGGCACGCTACTCAAGAACGAGCCGCGGCAATATGATCTCGTCGCTTTGCGTGACACCACCATGGCGATCATGAACAACGCCACGTTCTTCTGGCTGTTCGAGCATTCCGCCGCCTTCAACCGCTTTCTGGTGCGGCAATTCAACGAGCGTCTCGGTCAGTTCATCGCGCTGGTGGAATACGACCGGATGCTCGATGCCACCGCCCGCGTCGCTCGCAACATCGCCTGGCTGTTCAATCCGGTCCTGTACCACAGCCCGGGATTGCATCTGAACATCTCGCAGGAGGAGATCGGCTCCCTGTCCGGCGTCTCGCGGCAGGCGGCGAATCAAAGCCTGAAAACCCTGGAAGGGGAGGGCCTGCTCAAGCTCGAGCATGGCGGGATTACCATCCTCAATCTCGAGGGGTTGAGCCATTACGGTGAATGAAATGCGGTCAAAGAGGCCCTGCGGCGAAACGCCGTTAGGAGCCAGACCCGCTCAAATATTCGTGCGAAACGGGACGGCCGCCATCTGTACCCAACAATCCCGGGTCTTGTCTGTCAAGACGCCACTTGCGGAAAGATAGTTTCGTAGCAAACTAGCTTGGACAGGCAGTCGCGCCGCAAGGCGACGGCCGCTCAAGAAGCGCGGCTAACGCGCAGGGGAAACCGGGAGGAGACTGCGCCGTGGCGATTGAGGCCGCTGCTGCCGAAGCGGACACATTTCCGAAGCTCCTGATTCACAATGCGCGCGTGCGCGGCGCCCGCCCCGCCTTGCGCCACAAGGATCTCGGCATCTGGCAGACCTGGACCTGGATGCAGGTCCTGGACGAGGTGCGCGCCTTGTCCGTGGGCTTGCGCGAATTGGGGCTCAAGCGCGGTGACAAGCTCGCCATCGTCGGAGCGAATCGGCCGCGGCTGTATTGGGCGATGTGCGCGGCGCAGGCGCTCGGCGCCATCCCGGTTCCGCTCTATGCCGATTCGGTTGCCGAGGAGATGGCCTATGTCCTTGATCACGCCGAAGTCACGATCGCGGTGGTTCAGGACCAGGAGCAGGTCGACAAGCTGCTCTCGATTTCCGATCGCGTTCCGAAGCTGTCGCACATTATCTATGACGAAACCCGCGGCCTGCGCGATTATGACCATTCCCGCCTGACCTCGATCGACGAGGTGCAGAAAAAGGGACGCAAGGAGCTGGTCGAGCTCTGGGCGCAGAAGCAGTGGGACGAGGGGGTGGCGCAGGGCCGCGGCAGCGATCTCGCCATTATTCTTTATACGTCAGGCACGACCGGCCGCCCGAAAGGCGTGATGCTGACACACGACAACGTCCTGATCTCGGCGCGCAACGGCAACCTCTACGATCAGCTCGACGAGAACGAAGAGGTGATCGCCTATCTGCCACTGGCCTGGGTTGGCGATCACATCTTCTCTTATGCGCAGTCCTATGTCGCGGGCTTCTGCGTCAATTGCCCGGAAGCCGGCGAGACCGTGGTGGAAGACCGCCGCGAGATCGGCACCACCTACGCCTTCGCGCCGCCGCGCATCTACGAAAATCTCCTGACGTTGACCATGGTGCGCATGGAAGACGCCGGCAAGCTGAAGCGGCGCATGTTCCACTATTTCATCGATTTCGCCCGCAAATGGGGCGAGAAGATTCTGAACAGGGAGCGCGTGCCGCTGCATGTGCGGTTGATTTATTGGCTCGGCGAGTTTCTGGTCTATGGGCCGCTGAAGAACCGCTACGGATTGTCGCGCATCCGCGTCGCTTACACGGCCGGCGAGGCGATCGGTCCGGAAATATTCCGCTTCTACCGGTCGCTCGGCATCAACCTGAAACAGCTTTACGGATCAACCGAAGCGTCGGTCTATATCACCGCGCAGCCGGACGGTGAGATTTATGCCGACACCGTCGGCAAGCCGAATATCGATGTCGAAATCAAGATCGCAGAGAACGGCGAGGTGATGTTCAAGTCGCCGGGCGTATTCCAAGGCTATTACAAGGATCCGGAAAAGACCGCCGAGACCAAGACCCCGGATGGCTGGGTGCACACGGGCGATGCCGGTTTTATTGATCCCAAGAGCGGGCATCTGAAGATCATCGATCGCGCCAAGGATGTCGGCCGGCTGAAGGACGGTACGCTGTTCGCGCCGAAATACATCGAGAACAAGCTCAAATTCTATCCCAACATCAAGGAAGCGGTAGCTTACGGCGACCAGCGCGACATGGTCTGCGTGATGATCAACATTGATCTCGTCGCGGTCGGAAGCTGGGCCGAGCGCAACAACGTGGTCTACGGCTCCTATCAGGAATTGGCCGGTCATCCGCGCGTCTACGAGATGATCGAGAAGCATGTCGCCGAGGTGAACCGGTCGCTCGCGGAAGAGGGTGCGATGGCTGGCGCGCAAATCCGCCGCTTCCTCATCCTGCACAAGGAGCTTGATGCCGACGACGGTGAACTGACCCGCACGCAGAAGGTGCGGCGCGGCTTCATCGCGGAGCGCTACGCGCCGCTGGTGACGGCCTTGTATGACGGGTCGAAGGAAGCCGACATCAGAACGGAAGTCACCTTCGAGGACGGCCGCAAGGGCGTCATCGCCGCGCGGGTGAAAATCCGCGACATGCAGACCGTACCTGCGATGGAGAAGGCGGCATGACCCTGATTCCGTCATTGCGGAACGCGAGCGGCTCGTTCGCTTACCTCCCCCTGAAAGGGGGAGGTCCGTCGGCGTACCCGACCGGGAAACGCCTGGGGCTCCGTGCATGAGAGCTCCGAGCGAAAAGGACGTGGCGGCCGGCGATGTGCTCCTCGCCATCGACAACGTGTCGCTGTCGTTCGGCGGCATCAAGGCGATCCGCGACGTTTCCTTCGACATCCGCAAGGGAGAAATCCGCGCCATCATCGGCCCGAACGGTGCCGGCAAGACCTCGATGCTGAATGTGATCAACGGCTTCTACACGCCGCAGCAGGGTCGCATCCGCTTCAAGGGCAAGACGCGATCCAAGATGCGCCCCTATGACGCCGCGCGCGGCGGTATCGCGCGCACTTTCCAGAATGTCGCGTTGTTCCGTGGCATGACCGCGC
This sequence comes from Pseudorhodoplanes sp., assembly GCA_032027085.1. Classification (NCBI taxonomy): domain Bacteria; kingdom Pseudomonadati; phylum Pseudomonadota; class Alphaproteobacteria; order Hyphomicrobiales; genus Pseudorhodoplanes; species Pseudorhodoplanes sp. Next base: position 2,497,875 of record JAVSMS010000001.1, read on the forward strand.
TCGACAACATCATGGCCGGCCGCACCCTGAAGATGCATCGCGGCCTGTTCTGGCAGATGTTGCGTTTCGGACCTGCCCTGCGTGAAGAGGTCGAACATCGCCGCGTGGTCGAGGAGATCATCGACTTTCTGCATATCGAGCATATCCGCAAGGTGCCGGTCGGCCGGCTGCCTTACGGCCTGCAGAAGCGGGTCGAACTCGGTCGCGCGCTGGCAATGGAACCGGACCTGCTTCTCCTCGACGAGCCGATGGCCGGCATGAATCTCGAGGAGAAGGAAGACATGTCACGCTTTATTCTCGACGTGAACCAGCATTTTGGCACCACCATAGCGCTGATCGAACATGACATGGGCGTGGTGATGGACCTGTCTGACCGCGTCATTGTGCTCGACTACGGGCGCAAGATCGCCGACGGCACGCCGGACGCGGTGAAAAAGGATCAGGGCGTGATCGACGCCTATCTCGGCGTGGCGCATTGATCATGGTCAGGACATCTCACACACGCGCGCTTTCCTGGCCTCCCCCTTGTGGGCAGGGTCGCTCGCCAAGCAATGCGAGGCGAGCGGGGTCCCGCATTGGATTGCGGCGATTACCCCACTCCCTAACCCTCCCTCACAAGGGGGGAGGGAACAGTCACAATGTGTGGAGGCGCCGCCGCTGATGGACATCCTCTACAACATCTTCGTCGATCCTTTCATGCAGATGGGGAAGGCGCCCGACCTCCTGATCCAGACCTTGTGGGAAGGTCTCGTTGCCGGCGTGCTTTATGCGCTGATCGCGCTCGGCTTTGTGCTGATCTTCAAGGCCTCCGGCGTGTTCAACTTCGCGCAGGGCATCATGATGGTGTTCGCTGCACTCACGCTGGTCGGTCTTCACGAAAAGGGCGTGCCGGCTTTCATCGCGCTGGCGCTAACAATCGTCGTGATGTTCGTGCTCGCCGTCGGTATCGAACGGCTTGTGTTACGGCCGCTGGTGAACCAGCCCGACATCATCCTGTTCATGGCAACGTTCGGGCTGACTTACTTCCTGATCGGGCTTGGCGAGATCATATTCGGCGGCGAGCCGAAGGTGATGATCACCAACGAGCTTCTTCTGCCGAAGGGCTCCTATGAATGGAAGGTGTTCGGCGGCTTCGTCTCGTTCCAGAAGATCGATATCGCCGCGGCCGTCATCGCCTCGTTGATGGTTGCGGTACTTGCCGTCTTCTTCCAGAAGACGCGCATCGGACGCGCGCTGCGGGCGGTGGCTGACAGCCACAAGGCGGCGCTCTCCGTTGGCATCTCGCTGGAACAGATCTGGGTGATCGTCTGGTTCACCGCCGGCATCGTAGCGCTTGCCACCGGCATCATGTGGGGTGCGCGTTCGGACGTCTCCTTCGCGCTGCAGATCCTGGCGCTGAAGGCCTTGCCGGTGCTGATTCTCGGCGGTTTCACATCCATTCCAGGTGCCATTGTCGGCGGCGTCATCATTGGCGTCGGCGAGAAGATCGGCGAATTCTACTGGGGACCGCTGCTTGGCTCCGGCATTGAAAGCTGGCTCGCTTACGCCATCGCGCTCGTCTTCCTGCTGTTCCGTCCGCAAGGACTGTTCGGCGAGCGGATCATTGAGAGAATTTGAGGATGAGCCGCGTTAACACCTCCTCCGTCATGGCCGGGCTTGTCCCGACCATCCCGATGCGAGGCGCACATTGCCTGCGAAAGCGGGATGCCCGCGACAAGCGCGGGCATGACGACTGAAAGTGTGGTGACGAAATGTTTTACCGCGAAGCCGGCCAGTACAAGACCAACTACGCCGCCGACATGGCACTGTTTCCGATCCGGCAGGACCGGATTGGCATCGCGCTCATTCTGCTGATCGCCTTCGTGGTCATCCCGCTCACCACGTCCAGCTTCACGCTCTCGGCGGTGATGATCCCGATGCTGATCTTCTCGCTGGCGGCGATCGGGCTCAATCTGCTCACCGGCTATACCGGTCTGATCTCGCTCGGCACCGCCGGCTTCATGGGTGTGGGCGCTTACGCATGCTACAAGCTCGCCACCTGGTTCCCGGACGTGAACATCATCCTGCTCATTCTTCTGTCCGGTCTTGCCGCCGCGGCGGTCGGCGCCGTGTTCGGGCTGCCGTCCTTGCGCATCAAGGGCTTTTATCTCGCGGTGGCGACGCTGGCCGCGCAATTCTTCCTGTCCTGGTGCTTTGTCCGCCTGCCGTGGCTGGTTAATTACAACGTCTCGAACGCCATTGAAGTGCCCACCCGCTACGTGTTCGACACAGCGGTGACTGGGCCGAACGCAACGCCGGTGGTGCGGTATCTGGTCGTGCTGACCATTGTCGTGGCCATGACATGGATCGCCTCCAACATCCTCCGCGGGCGCATCGGGCGAAGCTGGATGGCGGTGCGGGATATGGACATCGCCGCCGAATTGATCGGCATCCGCCTTTATCGCACCAAGCTGCTCGCCTTCGCGATCTCGTCCTATTATTGCGGGGTGGCCGGCGCGCTGATGGTGTTTCTCTGGCTCGGCGCGGCGGAAGCCGACTCCTTCAACATCAACCAGTCCTTCATCATCCTGTTCATGGTGATCATCGGCGGGCTGGGCAGCCTGATCGGCTCCTTCTTCGGCGCCGCCCTGATCTGGGTGCTGCCGATCATCCTGCGCGCCGCACCCGCGGCGCTCGGCATCTCGATCCACGCCGCGACCGTCGAGCATCTGCAATTCATGATCGTCGGCGCGCTGATCATCTTCTTCCTGGTCGTCGAGCCGCATGGTCTCGCCCGGCTCTGGCAGATCGGAAAACAGAAATTGCGAGTGTGGCCTTTCCCGTATTGAGGGTGCACACTCGACCTCAATTTCCCGGCCCGGGTATTACCTGGCCGGGGAGGCCCCCGGAGGGGCGACAAGAAATGCCGGCGATATAGCGCCGGCGACAAAGGGAGAAACGCAATGCGCCTGAAATATCTCGTTCTTGGCGCGGCCTTGGGAAGTCTTGTGGGTGTTTCCGCCTTGACTTCAAAGGCCGAAGCGCAGGACAGCATCTATGTGCCGCTGATGACCTACCGCACCGGGCCGTTTGCCGGTTCCGGCATCCCGATCGCCAACGGCATGCATGACTATCTCGCCATGCTCAACGAACGTGATGGCGGCATTGGCGGTGTCAAGCTCACGATCGAGGAATGCGAAACCGGCTACGACACCAAGAAGGGTGTCGAATGCTACGAGCAAGTGAAAGCCAAGAAGCCGGTCATGGTGAATCCGTATTCCACCGGCATCACGCTGCAGCTTATCCCGAAGGCCGCGGTCGACAAGATTCCGGTGCTGTCGATGGCCTACGGCCTGTCGGCGTCGGCGGTCGGCAACGAGTTCCCGTGGATATTCAATCCGCCGGCGACCTACTGGGACGGCCTCTCGATGATGTTCCGCTATATCGGCGGCAAGGAAGGCGGGCTCGACAAGCTCAAGGGCAAGACCATCGGCTACATCTTCTTCGACGGCGGTTATGGCCGCGAGCCGATCCCGCTGCTTGAGCAGTTCGCGAAGGATTACGGCTTCACCGTGAAGCTCTATCCGGTGCCGGCGACGGAAATGCAGAACCAGTCGGCGCAATGGCTGAATGTGCGGCGCGACCGTCCGAATTGGATGATCATGTGGGGCTGGGGCGCCATGAACCCAACGGCTGTGCGCGAGGCCACCCGCATCAACTATCCGATGGACAAGTTCATCGGCATCTGGTGGTCGGGCGGCGAAGATGACGCGCGCGGCGGCGGCGCTGAAGCCAAGGGCTATCTGACCCTGAACTTCAATGGTGTCGGTGCGAATTATCCTGCGCTTCAGGACATCAAGAAGCTGGTCGTCGACAAGGGCAGGAGCCAGGTGACCGCCGACAAGTTCGCGGAGAATTTGTATAACCGCGGCGTCTATAATTCGGTGCTCATCGCGGAAGCGATCCGCAACGCGCAGAAGGTCACCGGCAAGAAGGCCGTGACCGGCGAAGATGTGCGGCGCGGACTGGAATCGCTGAAGATCTCGGCGGCGCGCTGGAAGGAGCTCGGGCTTCCCGAATTCGGTGCGCCGATCGACGGAGTGACCTGCACCGACCATAACGGCCATCATGCCGCCTACATGCAGCAATGGGACGGCACCAAGTGGGTGAAGGTCTCGGACTGGATTCTGCCCATGAAGGAAAAGGTGCGTCCGCTGCTGGAAGCGGCTGCGAAGGACTATGTGTCCAAGAACCAGCCCTGGCCGAAACGCACCGAGCCCTGCGACAAGTCGTCGTGAGGTTCTGACCCTCCCCTTTTGTGGGGAGGGTCGCCCGCTTGAGCGAAGCGGGCGGGGTGGGGTCGACGATCCACGACAACCCACCCCAGCTCGCTTCGCTCCGCAGCCGATGCTCCGCATCGGCATTCTGGACTTAAGAACGGCGGCTGGAGGCCGCCTCTGCCCTCCCCACAATGGGGAGGGTGAAAGGAAGTGCCCATGTCCACCGCCGCGCAGACAACGCCACAACCCGCCGCCGCCCCGGCCACCATCCTCTCCGTCAACAACGTCGAGGTTATCTACGACCACGTGATCCTGGTCTTGAAGGGCGTCTCTCTCGAAGTGCCGAAAGGCGGCATCGTGGCGCTGCTCGGCGCCAATGGCGCCGGCAAGACCACGACCCTGAAAGCGATCTCCAATCTTCTGCATTCCGAGCGCGGCGAAGTGACCAAGGGCTCGATCGTGTTCGACGGCGAGGAGGTGCAGGATTTGTCGCCGAACCAGCTCGTGAGGCGCGGCTGCGTACAGGTTATGGAAGGCCGCCATTGCTTCGGCCATCTCACCGTCGAGGAAAACCTCCTCACCGGCGCCTTCACGCGCCGCGACGGCAATGCCGCGATCCGCGCCGATCTGGAGCGCATCTATCAGTATTTCCCGCGCCTGCAGGAACGCCGCGACGCCATGGCCGGCTACACCTCCGGCGGCGAGCAGCAGATGTGCGCCATCGGCCGCGCCATGATGGCGCGCCCGAAGATGATCCTGCTCGACGAGCCCTCGATGGGGCTGGCGCCGCAGATCGTGGAGGAGATTTTCGAGATCGTGCAGAGCCTGAACGAAAAGGAAGGCGTGTCCTTCCTGCTCGCCGAGCAGAATACCTTCATGGCGCTGAAATTCGCGCGCTACGGCTACATTCTGGAAAACGGCCGTGTGGTGATGGACGGGGATGCAAAGTCGCTCGCCGAGAACGAGGACGTCAAGGAGTTCTATCTCGGCATCGCCGAGGGCAAGCGCAAATCCTTCCGCGAGGGCAAGCATTACAAGCGGCGCAAGCGGTGGCTGGCGTGAGCGTGCGTGCAATGTCATGAGCGAGCATTACGACTCCCTCGAAACCCGCGATCCGGCGCAGCGCGAGCAGGATGACTTCACCAACCTGCCGAACGCGCTCACGCGCGCGCTCCGCGCCAAGGGATGGAAGCAGCAACTTGGAGGAGTCGATGCGAAGTCGGTCGCGTCCCGCGCCGCGCTCGCCAAGCTTCCCATCCTGCGCAAATCCGATCTCGTCGCCCTGCACAGGCAGACCCCGCCCTTCGGCGGCTTCAACGTCACCGAGCCCGGCAGGCTCGTGCATTTGATGATGTCGCCCGGCCCGATCTTCGAGCCGGAAGGCCATGAAGACGATTACGCGGGCGTCGCGCGCGCGATGTTCGCCGCCGGATTTCGATCCGGCCACATCGTGCATAACTGCTTTTCGTATCACCTGACACCAGGCGCCTGGATGTTCGAATCCGGCTGCCGCGCGCTCGGCTGCGCCGTCATTCCTGGCGGCACCGGCAATACCGAGCAGCAGGTCGAGGCGATCGCGCATCTGAAGCCGGACGGCTATGTCGGCACGCCGGACTTCCTGAAGGTCCTGCTCGACGCTGCGCAGGCGTCCGGCAAGAACGCCTCCTCGCTCAAGCGCGGTCTGGTCTCCGGCGCCGCCTTTCCCGCCTCGCTGCGGCAGGAATTGTCGGACCGCGGCGTCGAGGTGCTGCAATGCTACGCCATCGCCGAGACCGGGGTGATCGCCTACGAGACGCCCGCGCGCGAGGGTCTGGTGGTGAACGAGAACCTGATCGTGGAGATCGTGCGCCCCGGCACCGGCGATCCGGTGCCGGAAGGCGAGGTCGGCGAAGTGGTCGTCACCTCCTTCGATCCGCATTACCCGATGATCCGTCTCGCCACCGGCGATCTGTCCGCCGTCATGCCCGGCCGCTCGCCCTGCGGGCGCACCAATATGCGGATCAAGGGCTGGATGGGCCGCGCCGACCAGACGACCAAGGTGAAGGGCATGTTCGTGCGCCCGGAGCAGATCGCCGAAGTGGCGAAGCGCCATCCCGAACTCGGGCGGCTGCGGCTTGTGGTCTCGCGCCAGGGCGAGCAGGACAGCATGACCCTGCAGGCGGAATGCGCGGCGCCCGCGGGCGGCCTCTCCGACGCTGTCGCCGCCAGCCTGCAATCAGTTACCAAGCTCAAGGGCGCGGTGGCACTGGTAGCGCCCGGCAGCCTCGCTAATGACGGCAAGGTCATTGCGGATGAGCGGCCGATCGGCTGAACTCCGCATATGCCGGATGTGTTGAAAGCGCGCGACGCCAAAGACGTCGAGGAAACCGTTGCCTGGGCTCTGGCCGAGGGCAAGCGGCTGGACGTCATCGGACAGGGGTCCAAGCGCGACATTGGCCGCCCCGGCCAGACCGACACAACGCTCGATGTCTCCGCACTTTCCGGCGTGACGCTTTACGAGCCCGAGGAACTGGTGCTGTCGGCGCGTGCCGGCACCCCGATCGCCGAGATCGAAAAGCTGGTCGCGTCGAAGGGCCAGGAACTGGCCTTCGAGCCGCTCGATTTCGGATACACCCTGGGGCTGCCGCAAGGCCTGGGCACGATCGGCGGCGTCCTCGCCGCCAATCTCTCAGGCCCCCGCCGCATCAAGGTCGGCGCCGCCCGCGATCATTTTCTCGGCTTTACGGCGGTGTCGGGCCGTGGCGAGACGTTCAAATCGGGCGGCCGGGTAGTGAAGAACGTTACCGGCTACGATCTTTGCAAATTGCTGGCTGGGTCCTTCGGCACATTGGCGGTGATGACCGATGTCACCATCAAGACGCTGCCACGCGCCGAGGCGGAAACCACGGTCATGGTACTCGGCCTGGGCGACCAGCGCGCCTGCCAGGTGATGGCGGAGGCGATGGGCTCCTCCTGCGAGGTGTCGGGCGCAGCGCATCTGCCATCGCACATCTCGTCGCATTTTGATGGCCTGCATGCGCTGACGCAGCCCGCCACCGTCTTCCGCCTTGAAGGCGTCGGCCCCTCCATCGCGCATCGCAAGGATGTACTGGCGGCGATGATCGGGTCTCACGGGCCGGTCGAAATGCTCGATGAGGTGGCTTCGCACGCGCTCTGGCGCTGCATCCGTGATGCCGCGCCTTTTGGTCATGGCTTGGAAGCCGATCGCGTGCTCTGGCGCGTATCCGTACCGCCCGCCCGCGGTTTTGAGCTGGCGGAGATGGTCTCCACCGGTGCCCAGATGTTCTACGACTGGGCCGGCGGGCTGGTATGGATCGGCATGCCGCATGCGGAGGATGCCGGCGCGCTGCAATTGCGCGATGCCGTGGCGATCCTGGGCGGGCACGCGACGCTGATCCGTGCGCCGGCGGCGGTACGGGCCGCGCTGGACGTCTTCGAGCCGCAGGACTCCAGCGTCGCCGCCTTAACCAAAAGAGTAAAGGACAGCTTCGACCCAAAGGGTATTCTCAATCCGGGACGGATGTGGGCGGGGGTGTGATGCAAACAGTCTTGACCATGCCAGGCGCGCTAGCCGCTGCGTACCTCTCCCTCAAAGGGGGAGGCCGAAGTCGGAAACATCCGACTTCGACAGGGAGCGAATGCAGAGTCAGTGCGCGGCTTCGATAGATGCAAACCAATTTCTCGCTCGCCCAGCTCGCCGATGCGCATATCGCCGAATCCAACAAGATCCTGCGCTCCTGCGTGCATTGCGGCTTCTGCACGGCGACCTGTCCGACCTATGTGCTCCTGGGCGATGAACTCGATTCCCCGCGCGGGCGCATCTATCTGATCAAGGACATGCTGGAGCAGGACCGACCGGCGAGCGCCGATGTGGTCAAGCATATCGACCGTTGCCTGTCGTGCCTGTCCTGCATGACCACCTGTCCGTCGGGCGTGCATTACATGCATCTTGTCGACCACGCCCGTGTCCATATCGAGAAGACGTACAAGCGCCCGCTGCGCGAGCGCCTGCTGCGCGCGCTTCTGGCCCGGGTGCTGCCAAATCCCTCCCTGTTCCGTCCGGCATTGCTGCTCGGCTGGCTGGCGCGGCCGCTGGCGCCGTTGTTCGAAGCCGCCGGTCTGGCGCCGTTCGCGGCCATGCTGCGGCTCGCCCGGCCCCCGCGCCTTTCCGGTCTGGGGCGCGGTCGGATCTTTGCAGCGGCAGGCCCGCGCAAGGGCCGCGTCGCCCTGTTGTCCGGCTGCGCCAATGACACGCTCGATCCGACGATCAACGCGGCGACTGTGCGCATTCTCAACCGGCATGGGATCGAGGTCGTCATTCCGCGGGGCGAGGGTTGCTGCGGTTCGCTGGTTCATCATATGGGGCGGGAGGAGGAAGCTCTGGGGCGCGCGCGCGCCAATGTCGACGCCTGGGTGTCCGAAATCGAAGGCGAGGGGCTTGATGCAATCATCATCAATGCCTCCGGGTGCGGAACCACCGTGAAAGACTATGGCTTCATGCTGCGGACCGACGAGGTCTATGCCACCAAGGCCGCACGGGTCTCTGCACTTGCGCGCGATATCTGCGAATATCTGGCGACGATTCCGCTATCCCGGCCTGTGCATCACGGCCTGGTCGTCGCCTATCATGCCGCCTGTTCACTGCAGCACGGCCAAAGAATCGTTCGTCAGCCCAAGGATTTGCTTTCCAAACTGGGCTTCGTGGTCAAAGATGTGCCGGAGGGACATTTGTGCTGCGGATCGGCAGGCACTTACAATATCGTTCACGCCGACATTGCACGGAGACTTCGGGATCGTAAGATCGCACGGATCGAACAACTGAGGCCGGACGTGATTGCGGCGGGCAATATCGGGTGCATGACGCAAATCGCGACGGGCACGGCGATACCGGTGGTTCATCCTGTCGAATTGCTGGATTGGTCGACAGGAGGGCCGAAGCCCGTGAAGCTGAGGGAGCTTGATCGCGGCGAACGTGATCAAAATGCGGCGGCTGACGAGCGGTCGACGAAGTCGGAGCCGGCCGTTTTGCAGTCGTGATGAATAGGGGTCTCATTTCGGAGGTTGGTCATGGCAAAGAAAGCGAAGAAGGCGAAGAAAGCGAAACGAGCGAAGGGCCGGAAGAAGGCGAGGGCAATGGTCGCCGCCCGCAGGAAAAAATCCGCGTCAAGAAAGAGCGCGAAAAAGGCGAAGAAAAAGGTTGCCAGGAAAGCGGCCAGGAAGACGGCCAAATCCGCTGCAAAAAAAACGGCGAAAAAGAAAGCCGCAAAGAAATCTGCAAAGAAATCTGCAAGGAAAACGAGCAAGCCGAAAGCAGCGGCACCGAAGCCCGCTCCGGCGCCGGAGCCCGCACCCGCTTCCTCTGAGCCAGACACCGGCGGTTCGTCGGGATTCGGCTCGGGCGGTTTCGGATCGTCGTTCGGGAGCGGCTACCGGCCTTTCGGGTCGGGCAGCGGCGGAAGCGATAACGAATGACAGCAACGGGAAACGACAAGTAGTGGCAAGAAAGCCAGTTGCGCGACGCGCCAAAGCTGGCCGGAAAACGCGAGCCCGGACGGCAAGGCGCCGGGCTAAGGTTGCAACACCCGGCCGCTCCGCCAAGACGTCCAGGTCCAAATCTGCGAAGCGCAGGGCCGTGCCGAAAGGCACGGTTCGCGCGTCCGGGCGCGCCAAAGGGCGGGTGAAGGCGCGCGCAACGGTGCGTCGACGGAAACCGGCAGGTTTGCTCGGTAGGCTGAAACGCGCTGCTGCTCGCAAGATCGTGGGTGGCGCGCCCAGGACGCCGTCGGGCGTGCGCGGCGTCAGGATCAAGGGCGAGATGAAGCCCCGCTATGATGAGATCCTGACTCCGCCTGCGCTGGCATTCCTCGCCGACCTGCACCGCAATTTCGAAGCGCGGCGGCAGATATTGATGCGGGCGCGCGCCGAGCAGCAGAAGCGTTTCGATGCCGGCGAGTTGCCGGACTTCCTGCCGGAAACCAAATGGGTCCGCGACAGCGCCTGGAGGATCGCTTCGATCCCGGCTGATCTTCTGGACCGGCGTGTGGAAATCACCGGCCCGGTCGACCGCAAGATGGTGATCAACGCGCTCAATTCCGGCGCCAATGTCTATCTCGCCGATTTCGAGGACGCCAATTCGCCGACCTGGGACAACAATCTCGAAGGCCAGCTCAACCTGAAGGACCGCTGGGACGGCAAGCTCGATTTCGTCGATCCGGAAACGGGCAAGGCCTATGAACTCGGCACGAAGCTCGCCGTGATGGTGCCGCGTCCGCGCGGCTGGCATCTGCTTGAAGCGCACCTGACCGTCGACGGCAAGCCGATCGCCGGTGCGCTGTTCGATTTCGGCCTGTATCTCTTCCACAACCATGCGGCGTTGCGTGCGGCGGGTACCGGGCCATATTTCTATCTCCCGAAGCTCGAGACACACCAGGAAGCGCGGCTGTGGAATGACGTCTTCGTCTTTGCGCAGCAGAGGCTCGGCATTCCGAACGGCACCATTAAGGCGACGGTGCTGATCGAGACGTTGCCGGCGGCCTTCGAGATGGACGAAATCCTCTGGGAGATGCGCGATCACATCACTGGCCTTAACGCCGGGCGCTGGGATTACATCTTCTCCTTCGTGAAGAAATTCGCCAAGAACAAGAATTACATCCTGCCCGACCGCAGCCAGGTGGTGATGGGCAAAGCCTTCCTCGGCAATTATGCGACGCTTCTGGTGCAGACTTGCCATCGTCGCGGCGCCTTCGCCATGGGTGGCATGGCGGCGCAGATTCCGGTCAAGAACGATGAGAAGGCCAATCAGGAAGCGTTCGCGAAAGTGAAAGCCGACAAGGAGCGCGAGGTGCGCGAAGGCCATGACGGCACCTGGGTCGCGCATCCTGCGCTGGTGCCGGTGGCAAAAGAAGTGTTCGATCGGCTGATGCCGCAGCCGAACCAACTCAACAAGATCCCGGATGCGCCGATCACGCGCGATATGCTGCTGCAAGTGCATGAAGGCACGAAGACCGAGGCGGGGTTTCGCCTCAACATTCGCGTCGGCGTGCAGTACATCGCGGCGTGGCTCGGCGGGCGCGGCGCGGCGCCGATCTACAATCTCATGGAAGATGCGGCGACCGCCGAGATTTCGCGCGCGCAGATCTGGCAGTGGCTGCGCTATGGCGCGACGCTCGACACCGGCCAGAAAGTCACGTCGGCTTTCTTCAAAAAGGCGCTGAAAGAGGAAATGCAGCGGGTGAAGAAGGAGATCGGCGCCAAGGCCTATGCGTCGGCACGTTTTCCGGAGGCGATCAAGCTGTTCAGCGAATTGTCGCTATCAAAGAAGTTCGCCGAGTTCCTGACCATGCCGGCCTATGAGAAGATCAAATAGCCGCTCGATCGCTGTTGAATCGTGATCGCCGGGCTTGTTGCCCAAGTCGAGCATACGCGACTTGGGCGACAGTAAGTCCGCAACTCAGGTGAACCGAAGTTGCGTATGCCATCTGCATCTCGACCCTACGAAGGCTTGTCGGCAGTCCTCACCCAAACCTCACCCTCGCCCGCTCTTTCGCCTTTTCCGCCTCCGCAACGCGGTCGCGCACGGGCGCCGTCGTGTGCAGCGACGTCAGCAGTCGACGTGCCGCGCCAGCGACCTCCTCGACGGCGCGATCGAAGGCCGCGGCGTTTGCCTGCGACGGCTTGTTGAAGCCGGAGAGCTTGCGCACGAATTGCAGCGCCGAAGCACGGATTTCCTCTTCGGTGGCGGGGGGCTCGAAGTTGAAGAGCGTCTTGATGTTGCGACACATCGCTTGTCTCCCGTATTACGCCGCGCTCGACGTCGCCGGCACCGCCTGATCGAACGTGTTGCTCAGCGCGCCGATGCCGTCGATGGCGATCTCGATCACATTGTGCGCCTCGCGCATCGTGCCGGCGCCGAGCGAGGTACCGCAGGCGATGACGTCGCCCGGCACCAGCGTCATGTCGCGCGAGATCGCCGCCACGAGCTTGTGCGGCGGGAAGAACATGTCGGCGACCGGATAATTCTGCCGCTCCTGGCCGTTCAGGATGGTGCGCACATGCAATTGCATCGGATCGAGTCCGGTCGCGATCACCGGCCCGAACACGCCGAAGGTGTCGAAGCTTTTGCAACGCGTCCATTGCTCGAACGAGGAATCCTTGCGCAAGAGATCGACCGCAGTGACGTCGTTCACGCAGGTATAGCCGAAGATGTATTGGCCGGCGTCCGCCTCGCCGATGTTGAAGCATCTCTTGCCGATGACGACGCCCAGCTCGCCTTCATAGATGATCTTGCCGTCATAGGTCGGCGGGCGGCGGATGGGCTGATGCGCGGGCCAATAGCTGCTGGGGGCCTTCAGGAAATACAGCGGCTCCTCCGGCCGTGTGAAGCTGTTCTTGGCGGCGAGTGCGTGAAAGTTGTTCCACAGGCAAATCATTTTGCTGGGATCGCAGGGCGTCCGCAGCGTCACATCCGCCAGTCTGACCGTCTCGCCCGTCGGTGTTGCCCCTGCGAACATGTCCCCGGCATGGACGGAGATGACCCCCTCCGCCAAGATTCCGAACCCCGTGCGGCCGTTGTGCTCAAATCTGAGCCACTTGGACATTGCGATCTCCCGGATGGCCCTTGGTTTCTTGATTTTCGGCGCTGCCGTCTGGAGCCGCCGCTACGACGTATGTTCACAAGGCGATTTTTCCACTGTCTTGGGGAAATAGACGTGACTTCCGCGCAACACATGAAGGGATTGTGACGGTTGAATCGGGATAACGTCGCTTTTGGACCAGAATCGCTCAAAAAGGCAGCAGGTGCCGCTTTTTTCGCGTTGTCCGCAAATTCTGCGCTGGGTGTGATGGCGCACTGCAACGAAGCAGTGGGTGGCGGTTCGGAGTTTTGGCAAGTCTCGAATACAGGCCGAACTCCTCACCGAAGGGTCAAGAAGGGGCTAGCTATGAAGAAGTTTGCACTGCCGGCGATGTTCGCTCTTGCCGTGTCGGCCGGTCCGGCGCTTGCCGCCGATATCGTCAAGCCGGTTTACAAGGCGGCGCCGCCGGTGGTCGTCACGCCATGGGACGTCGCTTTTGGCGGCGTGATCATGTCCGACTACAATTTCCGCGGTATTTCGCAATCAAATAACGGCGCGTCGGTCGGCGCCTATATCGAAGGCCAGTATAATACCGGCTCCTACGGCACCTGGTATGTCGCTGTGTCCGGCTATTCAATCGACTGGCCGAGCAGCCCGGCTTACGGCTTCACCGATCCGTCGGCGGAGATCGATTTCTACGGCGGCTGGCGCAACGCCTGGGGACCGCTCTCCCTCGATCTCGGCGCCTGGTATTATTACTATCCGAAAGAGCTGTTCAACGGCTTCACCAACAACAGCGATTTCTGGGAAATCTACGCGAAGGTTGGTTACGCCATCACTCCCGACCTCGGCGTGGGCGTCAACCTGTTCTATACACCCGACCTGTTGAACTACAGCGAGACCTTCAACACGCTCGCCAATCTCGGCCTTGGCGCGCCGGGCGATGCCGAAGCCTTCTATCTGTCGGGTACCTTCAAGTGGGTGACGCCGTGGAAGTACGGCGATCTCGGCCTCTATTTCTCCGGCGAACTCGGTCATTGGTTCATCGACGATGCACCGTTCAAGGCAGCTGGCTATGTCGATCCAAGCTACACCTACTACAACATCGGTGCGGCCTTCACCTACAAGGCCCTGACGCTTGATCTGCGCTATCACGGCACCGACCAGGACGCTCTGGATTGCGCCTCATTCCTGGTTTCGGCTGTGGGCAATCCGTCGAACAAGTGGTGCGGTGACCGGTTCATCGTGTCGGGCAAGTTCGACACGACACTGAATGCGCTGAAGTAAGCTTGAGTTGAACCTCCCGGAGGCGGGCGGCAGTCGCAAGGCTGCCGCCCGTTTCTTTTGCGCGACTGCCGGGCCTGGCATTACCATTGCAGAGCAGTTGCGAGGAGGTCTGCAATGGCAAGGCATCGTCCGGAGACGTTGGACCGCAAATCCTTGATCATGATCGCGGCCGGTGCCGTCGGCGGCGGGGTCGCCATTGCGATCATGGAATTACTGTCGGCCCAGCTCACCTATCCGCTGGCGTCTATTCCCTTCGCTACATCCATCGTGCTGGTCATGGGTTCGCCGGAGGCCAAGCCCGCACAGCCGCGCGCTCTGGTCGGCGGCCATCTGCTGTCCGCGCTCGCAGGCCTGATGGTCGTGAAAGCGGTGGGCCCGGGGCCCTTTGCGGCGGCCTCTGCGGTCTGTCTGGCGATGGCCGCGATGCATCTGAGCCGGACTTTTCATCCGCCCGCCGGCATCAACCCGCTGCTGATCGCGCTCGGCGATTTGCCTTGGACGTTTTTGCTGGTGCCGGTGGCGGCCGGTGCGCTGCTGCTTCTCGCCTTCGCCTATGTCTGGCACAACGGCACGCGCCGCGGTTCCTGGCCGCAGGAGACCTGGTCGGAGGCGTTCATGGCGTCGCCACTTCCGCCTCCCGCAGCCGGTGCCGCGATTCGTCGGGTGCCAGCTTCAGGTGCCGCTGATGGAACGCCGACAATGTCGAACGATGGCCGATCGAAATGATTGCCGTGTTTGCGAGCTCCTTCTGCAGCAGCTTGTAAAGCGCTGCTTCCGACGCTTCGTCGAGCGAAGCGGTAGCCTCGTCGAGGAACAGGAAATCTGGTTTTTGCAGCAAGGCGCGGGCGATGCCGAGTCGCTGCTGCTCGCCCAGCGACAGCAGCCGGTTCCAGTGTGCATCCTCGTGCAGCCGCACGATCAAAGCCGGCAGGCCGACGGCGCGCAATGCGTCCGCCAGCTGCGCGTCAGTGAAAGCCTCTGGCGCGGCCGGATACGCGATCGCAGAGGCGAGCGGGCCGACCGGAAAATACGGGCGTTGCGGCAGGATCATGACCCGCGCGTTGTCGGGTATGCGGATGTCGCCGCGACCGAACGGCCACAGGCCGGCGATGGCGCGGAAGAGTGTCGATTTTCCGGAACCTGACGGGCCGGTGACCAATGTATGCTTGCCTTCAAAGCGCGCAGCGTCGGCGGAAACCAGCGGCTTTCCATTCGGCAGGTCAAGATGAAGATCATCAAGCGCGATGCCGTCCTTGCCGCGTCCCGCTTTCATGGCGAGGGTGGACGCTGCCACCACCTTTTGGGTCTGATCGATCGAACGGTCAAAGCCCGCCAGGCGTTCGACCACTGCCGCCCATTCGGCGAGCTGCCGGTAGACATCGATGAAAACCGACAGCGAGGTCTGCACGCTGCTGAATGCATTTGCCGTCTGCATCAGGCCGCCAAGCTGCATCGCGCCGGAAAAATAAGCCGGACTCACGACGACATAAGGAAAGATGATGGAGATCTGCGAATAGCCGGCGGTCAGGAAGGTCAGCTTCTTCAGCCGCGACATGATCTGCATCCAGTTGGTCACGACGCGGCCGAAGCGGTCTAGCAGGCGGTCGGTTTCCGTGTCTTCGCCGCGCAGCAGCGCGATCTGTTCGGAATTTTCCCGCACCCGCACCAGATTGAAGCGAAAGTCGGCCTCATAACGCTGCTGCTGGAAATTGAGTCCGGCCAGCGGCCAGCCGATCCAGTGCGTCAACGCCGTTCCGACAAAGGCATAGATGAGCGCCGCCCAGACCAGATAGCCCGGAATGGCCCAAACCGCGCCGCCGATGGTCAGCGGCGCTGTTTCCGACAGCGACCACAGAATGGCGATGAACGAGAGCAGAGTGACAACGGCGCCGAGCACCTTGATGACGATATACAGCGTGCGTTCGATGAAGAGGTTGACGTCCTCGGCGATGCGCTGATCGGGATTGTCGGCCGGATCGCCGAGCAGTTGCATCCGGTAATGGGTGGAGTTGGCGAGCCAGCGATCGAGATAATCCTTGGTCATCCAGCGGCGCCAGCGGATCTGAAGCCACTGGTTGAGATAGAGCTGGTAGACCGCAAGCACGATATAAATTGCGGCCAGGGCGCAAAAGAACAGAAGCTCGCTGACGAAGGTGTCCCAGTTGCGATCCTGCAGCGCGTTGTAGAAACGGGCGTTCCACTGGTTGATCAACACATTGATCGCGACAATGGCCAGTTCGATGCCGATGACCATCGCCAGCAGCAGCCGGCCGGTCCAGCGGTCCTCGGACCGGAAATAGGGGAGCGCGAGCCGCCAGATGGCCGCGAGCAACGTGGTTAACCCGGTCACGGCTGTCTCCTTGCGCTATTAGACGAAAGACGGGTCAGACGGCCCACGCAGCATCCAGCGAAGATGAAACCCGCGACCTGGGGACCCCTGCCCATCGCCCAATACCGGATGGCCTCAAATTTAGTCCGAAAAATCTTTGGCCATTGCTGGCATGCGACGTTGCGAGGCTTGTGGAATTTCGGCAACCCGTCCAAACTATTGGATGGGACCGCTGGAATACGGTATACGCCCGGCGGTTAATAACGAAAAGTGCACTCAAGTGCCGTTGGAAAAACTGGTCGCTAGGGAGGACCTCATGACCGAGAAGTCTGAAAAGGCAAAGACAAACCGTCGTAAATTTTTGGTGGCGGCCGGCGCCGCCGGTGCAGCGACCATTGCAATGCCGCAGGTCTCGCGCGCGCAGACCGTGACGCTCAGAATGCAGACCTCTTGGCCGGCGACCGACATCTTCACCGACATGGCCAACCAATACATCACCCGCGTCAACGAGATGGCGGGCGGCCGACTGAAGGTCGACCTGCTGCACGGCGGCGCGGTGGTCCATCCATTCCAGGTGCTCGACGGCGTGCACGGCGGCCAGATCGACGCGGCCCACACGGTGACCGTGTACTGGTACGGCAAGCACAAAGCCGCCTCGCTGTTTGGCACCGGCCCGGTGTTCGGCTTCAACGCCAACGAAGGTCTCGGCTGGATCCACAACGGCGGCGGCAAGGAACTCTTCGAGGAGCTGCAAACCAAGATCATGAAGCTCAACGTCAAGAGCTTCTTCTCCATGCCGATGCCGACCCAGCCGCTCGGCTGGTTCAAGAAGCCGGTCACCAGCGCCAACGACCTGAAGGGCCTCAAGTACCGCACCGTCGGTCTTGCGGCCGATTTGAACCAGGCCATGGGACTCGCGGTCGCCCAGCTTCCCGGCGGCGAAATCGTGCCGGCCATGGAGCGCGGCGTGATCGACGCCTTCGAGTTCAACAACCCGACCTCGGACCGCCGCTTCGGCGCGCAGAACGTGGCGAAGAACTACATGCTCGGCAGCCACCATCAGGCGACCGAATACTTCGAGATCATGTTCAACCGCACCAAGTTCAACGGCCTGCCCAAGGAACACCAGGCGATTCTGCAATACGCTGCAGAAGCCGCGTCCTCAGCCAGCGAGTGGATGGCGATGCGCCAGTACTCGGACGACCTGCAGGAACTGATCAACAAGGACAAGGTCAACGTGCTGCGCACGCCGCAAAGCGTGTTCGACGCGCAGATCAAGGCCTGGGACGGCCTGATCGCAACGTTGGGCAAGGACGAGTTCATGAAGCGTGTCATGGACTCGCAGAAGGCCTGGGTGCGCAAGGTCGTGTTCTACAACATGATGAATGCGACCGACTACAAGGGCGCCTTCAACCATCACTTCCCGGGCGTGCTGAAGCTCTAGGCCGAAACGGCGCTTGCGAGTCATTTGCGCTCGCGATAATGGGGAGGGCGGCGTGAAATGCGCCGCCCTACCTTCTTGGGGAAGTGTGGCGGCTTGGGCGAATGCGCCAGGCCGACCGGCTTGGGGGGACAGCGGCTTGCGTATGGGCGCCAGGCCGCGCGGGGCAAATTATGCAGCGTTATTGTCTTTTCATCGACTCGCTCAGCATGTGGATCGGTAAGGCGTTCGGCTGGCTGATCCTGGTTTTGACCTTGGGTGTCAGCTACGAAGTGTTCGTGCGCTACGTGCTGCGCGCGCCGACCACCTGGGCATTCGACTTCAGCTACATCACCTATGGCGCTATGTTCCTGATGGCGGGCGCCTACACGCTGTCGCGCAACGGCCACGTGCGCGCCGACGTCATGTACCGGTTCTGGAAGCCGCGCACGCAGGCTTCCATGGACCTGCTACTTTATATCATTTTCTTCATGCCGGCCGTGTTGGCATTCATCTATTCCGGCTGGAACTACGCCGAGATGTCGGTGCGGTTTCGCGAGGTCAGCATTTTCAGTCCGGCCGGCATACCCGTGTTTCCGCTCAAGGCGCTCACCCCGATCACCGGCGTGCTGCTGTTGCTGCAAGGTAGCGCCGAGATCATCCGCTGCATCACCTGCATCCGGGAGGGGGCGTGGCCGCAGCGTCTGCATGACGTCGAGGAGACCGAAAGCATCATCATGCAGGAGCAGCGGCTTCACGCAGAGCAAGACGGCGGCCAGTCGCCGGCGGGTCAGAAAGGGGCTTGAGTATGACTGACCCGCAAGTTGGCATGTTGATGCTGGGACTTTTCATCTTCATCATCATGCTGGGATTTCCCATCGCCTTTACGCTGATGGCGATGGGCGTGGGCTTTGGCTATTACGCCTACTTCACGCCCGGCCAGGACTTTTTCCAGAACCGCATCTTCACCCTGCTGGTGCAGAAAGCATTCGAGGTGATGTCGAGCGACGTGCTCACCGCGGTCCCGTTATTTCTCTTCATGGGATACGTGGTCGAGCGCGCCAACATTCTCGACCGCCTGTTTCATTCACTGCAAGTCTCGATGAAGAACGTTCCCGGCGCGCTGGCCGTGGCCACGCTGCTGACCTGCGCCATGTTCGCGACCGCGACCGGCATCGTCGGCGCGGTGGTAACGCTCATGGGTCTGCTGGCGTTTCCAGCCATGCTGCGCGCGGGCTACGACGTGAAGCTCTCGGCTGGCGTGGTCTGCGCCGGCGGCTGTCTCGGCATCCTGATCCCGCCTTCAATCCTGCTCATCGTCTATGCGGCGACCGCCGGCGTGTCCGCAGTCAAGCTCTATGCCGCGGCATTCATTCCCGGCTTCCTGCTGGCCGGTTTCTATGTCCTCTACGTGATCGTCCGCGCCACGATCAATCCGGCGCTGGCGCCAAAGTTGCCCAAGGAACAGACCGATATCCCCACCCGCGAGGTCATGTGGGCGCTGGCGACGTCGTTTCTCCCCCTTGCGCTCCTGATCGTATCGGTGCTCGGCGCCATCTTGTTCGGTTTGGCGACGCCTTCGGAAGCGGCCGGTGCCGGCGCGCTCGCGAGTCTCGTTCTCGCGGGCGCATATGGCGCGCTCAATTTCACGATGCTTCGGGATTCGGTCTATCTCACCGCCCGGGCCACGGCGATGGTCTGCTACCTGTTCATCGGCTCGTGGACATTCTCCGCGGTGTTCGCGGTGCTCGGTGGCCAGCAGGTCGTGGAGAATTTCTTTCTGTCGCTCAATTTGTCGCAGACCGGCTTCCTGATGCTGACGCAGTTCCTGATCTTCCTGCTCGGCTGGCCGCTCGAATGGACCGAAATCATCATCATTTTCGTGCCGATCTTCCTGCCGCTGTTGCCCAAATTCGGCGTCGATCCGATCTTCTTCGGCATCCTGGTGGCGCTGAACACCCAGACCGCGTTCAACACGCCACCGGTCGCCATGGCCGCCTTCTATCTCAAGGGCGTGGCGCCGGCATGGGTGAAACTGGCCGACATTTTCGCCGGCGCGCTGCCGTTCGTGTTCATGGTTTTCATGGTGATGGTCCTGGTCTACGTCTTCCCGGGGCTTGCGCTGTGGCTGCCGGAATACCTCTACGCTCCATGATGAGTTGCAACTGGAGACACATCGAGAGGCGCCGCAGATGAGCCTATGCGCACTCGGCTTGAGCGAGGCGGCAACCGAGATCCGCGAAGGGCGCATCAGCTCGGTCGAGCTGGTGACGGCGTGCCTCGACCGCATCGCCGAAGTCGAACCCGACGTGCAGGCCTGGGCGTTTCTGGATCGCGACCATGCGCTGCAACAGGCCAAGGCGCTCGACGAGCGTCGCGCGCTCGGACAGGCGGTCGGTCCGCTGCACGGCGTGCCGATCGGCGTCAAGGACATCTTCGATACCGGCGATATGCCGACGGAGCTGGGCTCGCCACTGTGGGCCGGCCGGACGCCTCGCGACGACGCCGTCGCGGTCTCGCGCCTTCGCTCGGCCGGCGCAGTGATCATGGGCAAGACCGTCACGACGGAATATGCCTATTTTCATCCCGGCAAGACGCGCAATCCCCACGACAAGGAGCGCACCCCCGGCGGCTCGTCGAGCGGCTCGGCGGCCGCGGTCGCGGCGCTGATGGTGCCGGGCGCCATCGGTTCGCAGACCAACGGCTCGGTGATCCGTCCTGCCGCCTATTGCGGGGTGATTGGCTTCAAGCCTACCCACGGGGTCATTCCGCGAACCGGCGCGCTGCTGCTCTCCCGCGCGCTCGATCACGTCGGGGTTTTTGCGCGCTCGGTCGAGGACGCCGCGCTGCTGGCCGAGTTGATGGCCGGGTTTGACGACGAGGATCCGGACACCCGGCCGATTGCACGCCCACCACTGGCCTCCGTCGCGGTATCGGAGCCGCCGTTGCCGCCGCGCTTCGCCTTTGTACGCTCCGCGGTGTGGGATCGGGCCGAACCGGCCACCCATGAGGCGTTCGCCGAGTTGGTTGACGTACTTGGTGATGCCGTGGTGGAGGTCGATCTCGGGGAACGCTTCGGCCGGGCGATCGGCTGGCAGAAGACAGTGATGGAAGTCGAGATGGCGCACAACTTCCATCGCGACTACGAAACCGGCAGGGACCGGCTGAGTGATCCGTTGCGCCAGTTGATTGAGCGCGGGCGCAAATATCCGGCGATTGAATACACCGCCGGGCTCGCCGGCAGCGCGGCGCTCAATGCCGCGCTGGATTCCGTGTTCGACGAATATGATGCGATCCTCACGCCGGCGACGCTGGGCGAGGCGCCGCGCGGCGACGCCACTGGCGATCCGATCTTCTGTACCACCTGGAGCTATCTGGGAACGCCGGCCGTGTCCTTGCCGTTGCTACGCGGCGAGGCCGGCCTGCCGCTAGGCGTGCAACTGGTCGGCCGCCGCGGCAACGATGCAAGACTCTTGCGCACAGCACACTGGCTGGTCAAAACTCTCGCTCGGCAGCTGAAGGATGAAACCTCATGACGAACCTCATCACCGGCATCATCGGCATCGTCATGGTGATGACGTTTCTCGGGATTCTCCTGGTGTGGGTCCCCGCGCCACCGCTGATCATCATCTGCGTCGGCGTCATGGCCCTCCTGGTCCATGACTTCATCAGGACGATTCGGGGGGGCTATTTCGGCTGACGGGTTGAGTCCGGCGGAAAAGTCGGAACCTCCGAAAATAACGGCTCGGTGCTTTCTGCCCGGCCGCCACGACAAGGGAGCGGTTCGAGCGAACTGCTCCCTCTGCATTTGGGGAATCTTTGTACCGCGCTCATCCGGCCGGCGGCGCGCCGAGGTGCTCCTTGAAGAACGCAATTGTCCGATCCCACGCCAGATCAGCCGCCTGCTTGTTGTAGCGCGCCGCGCCGGTATCGTTGTTGAAGGCGTGCTGCGTGCCGGGATAGCGGTGGGTCTCGAACGTCTTGCCGTTGGCCTTGAGCGCGGCCTCAAAGGCCGCGATGCCGGCATTCACCCCCTCGTCGTGCTCGGCATAATGCAGCAGCAGCGGCGCCTTGACCTTGGCGACCAGTTCGGCCGGAATCTGCCGCCCGTAATAGGCGACGCCGGCGTCGAGCTGCGGGCTCGCCGCCGCCAGCCGGTTCACCATGCCCCCTCCGAAGCAGAAACCGACCGCGCCGACCCGTCCGCGCGATTCCGGATGCGTCTTGAGGAACGGCAGTGCCGCGACCAGAGCGGCGACGGCGTCATCAGGATTCATCCTGGCGTGCAGCGCGCGCGCCTCGTCCTCGCTCGGCGGCGTGCCGCCGACCAGCGAGAGGAGATCGACCACGAAGGCGAGAAACCCTTCCAGCGCGAGGCGGCGGGCGATGTCCTTCAGATGCGGATTAAGTCCGCGATTTTCATGGATCACCAGCACCGCGGGCCGCTGCGCTTTGCTTTTCATGCGCGCGAGGTAGCCGTTGATCGTGCCCTTCGGCGATTCATAGCTGACACGGTTGATCGCGAGGCGGCTGTCGTCCGGCGCCACGATGGCAGCGCTGGCATAATCATTCTGCAGAAGCGGAATGAGGGCCGCGGCCGCGGTTGCCGATCCGGCGAGTTCCTTGAGAGCGTCAAGAAAATCGCGGCGGGTCACCTCGCCATGCGTGAAGCGGTCATAGAGATTGATGATGCGCTGATCCATGTGACTCGTCCGCATTTTCGCGACGCGAAAACACCGCAGGCGCAACATTATTCCCGCAGGCAAAGGACGCACGCAACCGCCGCGACGCATTGCAGAGTTGGATTGCTTCTGCCTAAGATATCGGCACTTCCCTCAAGTGGGTGGGGGGAGACAGTCGACATAGCCGCATCTGGCGGACCAGCAATGCTGGCCCGTTCCTTGCTTTGAAATGGCGCTTCAACTGTTCAGCGGGAGAGTGTCATGCGACGTCGCGACTTCACAAAACTGGCAATGGGCGGAGCGGCTGCGACAGTGGCCGCCCCTGCAGTGGTCCGCGCCCAAACCACCTTCAACTGGAAAATGACGAGCTTCTACGGGCCGAATGCCTTCTTCTATTCGACCGGCCCGGGCAGCGCGAAGGATCTCTGCAAGCGCATCGAGGACATGTCGGGCGGGCGCATCAAGATCCAGTTCTACGGCGCCGGCGAATTGATTCCGGCCGCGGAAGGCTTCGATGCCGTGTCGTCCGGCACGGTCGAGATGAACTACGCCAATTCCTATTTCTGGACCGGCAAGAGTTTCGCCGCGCAGTACTTCACGGCGGTGCCGTTTGGACTGAACTTCCAGGGCTTCAACGGCTGGATGTTCGACGGCGGCGGGCTCCAGCTCTGGCGCGAGGTCTATGATCGCTTCAATCTGGTGCCCTTCGTCTGCGGCAATACCGGCGTGCAGATGACAGGATGGTTCCGAAAACCGATCGAGAAACCCGAGGACCTTAACGGTCTCAAGATGCGCATTCCCGGCCTTGCCGCGCGCGTCTACAAGGAAGTCGGCGTCGATGCGCGGCTGATCGCGCCCGGCGAGATATTTCCTGCGCTCGAACGCGGCGTGATCGATGCCGCCGAATTCGTCGGGCCCTATCTCGACCGGCAACTCGGCCTGCACAAGGTCGCGAAATATTACTACACGACCGGCTGGCACGAGATGGCCACCGCCAGCGAACTCACCGTCAACAAGGCAAAATGGAATTCGTTGCCGCCCGATCTCAAGGCGGTCGTCGAGAATGCGTGCCTCGCCTGCAACACGGTCAGCGAAGCGTGGTGCCAGAAGAACAACGCCGAGGCGATGGAAGATCTTGTCAAGAACGAGGGTGTGATCGCGCAGCCGCTGCCGGATTCGGTGGTCAAGGCGTTACGTGCGGCCACCGACAAGATCCTCGACGAGGCGGTGAAACGCGATCCGGTCACCAAGAAGGTCCACGAATCCTACATGGCCTATAAAGCCAAATACGACGCCTGGGCTGACCTGAGCGAGACCGTCTATCACACCAAGATCCGGAAGGCGTGACTTGAACGCCGCGGAAAAGCTGGCCGGCGGAATCGATGTATTGGTCGATTTCGTCGGTCGCCTCACCTCATGGGTGACGTTTTTTCTCGCGCTCGTGATGGGCGCGAATGTCCTGCTGCGCTACGGCTTCTCCATCGGCTTCATCTGGTCGCAGGAGCTCGAATGGCATCTGTTCGTGCCGATTTGCCTGTTCGGAATGTCCTACGCGCTGCTGCACGGCGAACATGTGCGCGTCGACATCGTCTACGCCGGGCTGCGGCCGCGCACCAAGCTTGTGATCGACGTTATCGCCCACTCGTTGTCGATCGTTTTTTGCGTCGTGGTGATCTGGCTCTCGATCCCTTACGTCCAGCAATCCTGGAGTATCGGTGAAGGGACGGCCAATCCGGGCGGCATCGACTATCGCTATATCGTCAAGGCGATCATCCCGATCGGCTTTGCACTTCTGCTGCTGCAGTCGCTCTCGCAAGCGATCAGAAGCACGATCGCTCTGCGGAGGCCATGATGCCGTACGTCGAGATCCTCGCGATCGTGATGCTGGTGACGTTCTTTCTGATGCTCGTCGCCGGCATCCCGGTCGGCATCACCTTGGCGATTTCCGGTCTGGTCTTCGGCTATCTTGGCTTCGGCAGCCTGCTGTTCAACCTCCTGCCTAGTCGCATTTTCGGGGCGGTGACCAACTCGACGCTGCTGGCGATCCCGCTCTTCGTCTTCATGGGCATGATGCTCGAGCGTTCCAAGCTCGCCGAGGAACTGATGGACGTGATCGGCCACATGGCCGGTGCGCTGCGCGGCGGACTCGGGATCGGCATCATCCTGGTCGGCGTTCTGCTCGGCGCGACCACCGGCATTGTCGGCGCTACCGTGGTGACGCTCGGGCTGCTGACTCTGCCGGGCATGCTGAAGCGCGGCTACGACAAGGGCCTTGCCTGCGGGGTGATCTGTGCGTCTGGAACGCTCGGTCAGATCATTCCGCCGAGCCTTATTCTCATCCTGCTCGCCGATATTCTCAACCAGTCGGTCGGTACGCTGTTTGCGGCTGCCATGATTCCCGGCCTGATGCTGTCGGGTATCTATGTCCTCTACATCCTCGCGCTCGGCATCGTCCGGCCGGACATGGTTCCGGCCCTGTCGGCGGAGGAACGCGCGTCGGTTTCCCGCAAGGAGTTGATGGCGAAACTGTTCCGGGTGGTGGCGCCGCCGGTCGGGCTGGTTGCGGCCGTGCTCGGCTCCATCATCGCCGGCATCGCCGCGCCGTCCGAGGCCGCCTCCATGGGCGCGCTCGGTTCGATCGTGGTCGCCGCGATCGCCCGCAAGCTGTCATGGCGTGTCCTGCGCGAGACCGCTCAGGCCACCACCAAGATCACCGCCATGGTGATGTTCATCCTGATCTGTGCGCAGGCCTTTGCGCTCGCGTTTCGGGGGCTGCATGGCGAGAAGCTGGTCGAGGACATGTTCGCGTTCCTTCCCGGCGGCATCAACGCCGACATCTGGTTCCTGATGCTGATTATCTTTGTGCTCGGCTTCTTCATCGAATGGATCGAGATTTCCTACATTGCCGTGCCGTTGTTCCTGCCGGTTTTTCTGCAGGCCAACGTCGATCTGGTGTGGCTTGCGACCCTGATCTGCGTGAACCTGCAGACCTCGTTCCTGACGCCGCCTTTCGGCTGGTCGCTGTTCTTCCTGCGCGGCGTGGCGCCGCCGGAGGTGACGACGATGGACATCTATCGCGGCGTCGTCCCCTTCATTCTCATGCAGGCCGCGGCGGTGGCGCTGGTGTTCTTTTTCCCGGGGATCGCAACCTGGTTGCCGAAGGCGATTGGGTGGTGAGGTCGCTGTGGATGATAGGTTGGCGGTCATTCCAGCCACATAGGCTGAGCTTGCCGCTGAATTCCGGGTTCGTGAGCGTTGCGCCTGCCCCGGATTGACGCCAAAATTGCATTTTCCGGGAATCGAATGCCCCACATCACCCGCCGCGATTTCCTCAACGGTGTTGCCCTGACGGTCGCATCCGGCCTGACGCCGGCGGCGCAACTGGCTGCGGTGCCTCTGCGCTATCCGCCGGCGCTGACCGGCCTGCGCGGGCACCACGACGGCTCGTTTGAGGCCGCGCACAGGATGCGCGACGGCGAGACGCCGCCGCTCGACGATCTCGCCATTGAAGAGCGGTACGATCTGGTTGTTGTCGGGGCCGGTATCAGCGGGCTGTCGGCGGCGTGGTTCTATCGAAAAAGGAATCCGCAAGCACGCATCCTCATCCTCGACAATCACGATGATTTCGGCGGCCACGCCAAGCGCAACGAATTCACCATCGATCGCCGGCTGCTGCTGAGCTACGGCGGCAGCGAGTCGCTGCAGTCGCCGAAGGCGCTTTACAGCGGCGTGGCGAAGGGATTGCTCAAGGATCTTGGCGTCGACATTGCCCGCTTCGAGACGGCCTTCGAGCGCAAGCTCTATCCCTCGCTCGGCCTGTCGCGTGGCGTCTTCTTTAGCAGGGAAGCCTTTGGTCGCGACGTGCTGGTGACCGGCGATCCCGCCAGCATGGTCGCTGACGACCTGACGCCCGATCTGCTGAATGCCAAGCCGCTGAAGGACTTCATCGCCGGCTTTCCGCTGTCGGACGCGGACAAGGCGAAGCTTCTGTCATTGTATGACACCAGGCTTGACCCGCTTCCCGGCAAGAGCGCGGAGGAGAAGATCGCAATCTTGGACAAGACCAGCTATCGCGACTATTTGGTCAAGGTCTGCGGCTGCAGCGAGCGGATCGCCAATTGCTGGCATGGCCGCTCTCTCGACTTCACCGCGCTGGCGAGTGACCTGATCCCGGCCTCGTTCGCGCGTGAAATGGGATTTCCCGGTTTCGCCGGGCTTGGTCTGCCGGAAGAATCAAGCCCGGAACGCGACGAGCCCTATATCTATCATTTCCCTGACGGCAACGCGTCGCTGGCGCGGCTTCTGGTGCGCGCGCTGATCCCGGGAGTGGCAAGTGGCAAGACCATGGAAGACATCGTGCTGGCGCGCTTCAGCTATGATCGTCTCGATCGCGCAGACCAGAAAGTCCGTGTTCGCCTCGACAGCACCTGCGTCAATGTGAAGAACATGGGAGACGCGGTCAGCCTCGTTTATCTGCGCGACGGCAAGGCGCATCGCGTGCAGGCGCGGCACGCCGTGCTCGCGTGCTTCAACATGGCGATCCCCTATATGATGCCCGAACTGCCGGAAGCTCAGCGCAACGCGCTGTTGCGCAATGTCAAGGCGCCGCTGGTCTATACCAAAGTGCTCATTCGCGACTGGCAGGCCTTCGCGAAACTCGGCGTGCACGAGATCTCCGCGCCGATGTCGTTCCACTGCCGCATCAAGCTCGATTATCCGGTCAGCCTTGGCGGCTACAAGCATCCGCGCAAGCCGTCAGAGCCGATGTGTCTGCACATGGTGCATGTGCCGAACGAATCCAATCCCGGCATGGAGGCGCGCGACATGTTCCGGATCGGACGCATGAAGCTACTCGACATGACCTTCGCCGATTTCGAGAAACACATTCGCGACGACCTCGAGCGCATACTCGGGCCGGGCGGGTTTTCCAGCCGCCGCGACATCGCCGCCATCACCGTGAACCGCTGGTCGCATGGCTATTCCTATGGCGCCAATTCGCTGTTCGACGAGGACGACCATGAGGCGACGGTAAGGAAGGCGCGCAAGCCCTTCGGGCGGGTCGCCATCGCCAATTCCGATTCGGATTGGCACGCCTACGCGCATACGGCGATCGATCAGGCCGAACGGGCGGTAAGGGAAGTGATGGAGCCGCGGGTCACCTCCCCCTGAGGAGGTATTCGAGTTTACCAAATTCTCTCTACTTCTCACCGTGCGCCGTCACCAGGGCATGCACGTTGGCGTCGAACAGCGCGATGTAATCATCGGTGTTCGGCAGCATGCCGACCGAGCCGGCAAGTTCCACCACCTTGGCGCCGGTTTGCCTGGCGATGCGGTTGACATGGCGCTCCGGCTGTCCCGCCTCGCTGATGATCAGCTTGATCTTCTTTTCCTTCATCAGCTTGGTCACATCGCGCATGTGCCAGCGCTTGGGATGCGCGCGGTCGCGCAGCACGATGAAGTCGACGATGTTCAGTCCGAACCGGTCGGCGAAAAAGCCCCAGTCATCCCAGAAGGCCACGATCGGCTCGCCGCGCAGCGGCGCAAGCCGGCTGGTCCATTCGCTGAGTTTTGAGTTCAGCCGGTCGAGAAAGGCGCGGCGGTTGTTTTCGTAATATTGCCTGTTGGCGGGATCGAGCGTCGAGAATGTCTTCAGGATCTCGGCGGTGATCGTGTCGGCGGTCTTCGGGTCGAGCCAGTAATGCAGGTTGGGGCTGCCGCGGGAAGCGCGGCGCGTCTGCGCGAAGCCGGCCGATATGCCGAGCGGATCATTGGCAATGGCGATCGACGCATCGATATGGCCGCCTTCGCCGCGCTCGATTCCGGTGCGGCCGTTCTTCTTCGCGGCCCGCGCCAGCAGCTTGTCGAACCACGGATCGATGCCGGACCCGGCCCGCACCACGGCGCGGGCGCCTTTCAGAATGGCGATGTCCTGCAGGCGCGGCTGATAATCCTCGACGCGCTCGCCGGGCGGCACCAGGCTCGAGACGATGACACGCTCGGCGCCGACCGCTTTCACCAGGCTGCGCAGATCGGCGGATGTTGTCACCACCCGCAGGCGGTCCTGCGCCCAGCTTGCCGAGGCAAATCCGCAGAGAAAAATGAAGAGAAATGCAAGTCTTTTCATGATCCCACCCCGCAGGCCAGTATACGGGCCCGCCGCCCATTGATCCACCGTCAACGCCGCACGATGCGCCCGTCCTGAGGGAACTGCCGAATATGTCCTGCCGCCGTCACACCACTGCAAAGCTTTCCATTTTTTGTCTCGGTCTGACTGCGCTGATGTTCATGGCCCCCGTCACATCCACGCCGGCCGCGGCGCAGGCGCGGTCCTTTCCTTTCGATCATGAGCTGCGCTTCGACGCCGATCCCGTGCGTGGCTCCAGGCGCGTGCCGGGTCTGCTGATATCCTCGAACGGCGAGGTGGAGATCGACCTGTGGTGCGTGAGCGGCACGGGACGGGTCGTCATCGCCGACAGCAACATTACCATTGTGCCGACCGGCATGCGTGACAATCAATGTCCGCCCGATCGCCTGCTAATGGACAAGCAACTTCTCGATCAGCTCATGCAAGTGACGAGCTGGCGCTGGGAGGGGCAATTGCTGGTGCTCGTCGGCCCGCAGTCACTGCGCTACCGGCCGACGTCGAATTGAGATTTACCAGTCGCGATCGCGGTCGACGGAAGAACAATCTCCAAGTATCAGTCAATATATCGCCGCCCAAAACAAAAAGCCCCGGACGAGCCGGGGCCTTTCGCGGTCTGAATTTTTAAGCGGCTTAGAAGCCCATACCGCCCATTCCACCCATGCCGCCGCCGCCCGGCATTGCCGGCGCCGGCTCCTTCGGCAGTTCGGCGACCATCGCTTCGGTGGTGATCAGCAGGCCGGCGACGGAGGCTGCGTCCTGCAGCGCGCAGCGCACGACCTTGGCCGGATCGATGATGCCCTTCTGCACCAGATCGACATAAACGTCGTTCTGGGCATCGAAACCGTAGGTCTCGGACTTTTCATCCAGGATCTTGCCGACCACGATCGAGCCTTCCATGCCGGCATTCTCGGCGATCTGCCGCACCGGCGCTTCCAGCGCCTTCAGCACGATGTTGATGCCGGCCTGGATGTCGGAATTCTCGTTGTGGATGCGGCCGATCGCCTTCTTGGCGCGCAGCAGGGCCGTGCCGCCGCCCGGCACAATGCCTTCCTCCACGGCGGCGCGGGTGGCGTTGAGCGCATCCTCGACGCGGTCCTTCTTCTCCTTCACCTCGATCTCGGTGGCGCCGCCCACGCGGATCACCGCGACGCCGCCGGCGAGCTTGGCCAGGCGCTCCTGCAGCTTTTCCTTGTCATAGTCGGACGTCGTTTCCTCGACCTGCGCCTTAATCTGGTTGACGCGGTCTTCGATGTCCTTCTTCTTGCCCGCGCCGTTCACGATCGTGGTCTTTTCTTTTTCGATCAAGACCTTCTTGGCGCGGCCCAGCATGTTGAGCGTCACGTTTTCCAGCTTCATGCCGAGATCGTCGGAGATGAGCTGCCCGCCGGTCAGGATCGCGATGTCCTCCAGCATGGCCTTGCGGCGGTCGCCGAAGCCCGGCGCCTTGACGGCGGCGACCTTCAGGCCGCCACGCAGGCGGTTCACCACCAGCGCCGCCAGCGCCTCGCCCTCAACGTCCTCGGCGATGATCACCAGCGGCTTGCCCGACTGCACCACGGCCTCAAGCAGCGGCAACATAGCCTGCAGGCCGGAGAGCTTCTTCTCGTGCAGGAGGATGTAGGCATCCTCCATCTCGGCGACCATCTTCTCGGCATTGGTGATGAAATAGGGTGAGAGGTAGCCACGGTCGAACTGCATGCCCTCGACGATATCGACCTCGGTGTCGAGCGCCTTGGCTTCCTCGACGGTGATGACGCCTTCGTTGCCAACCTTCTGCATCGCCTGGGCGATCATCTTGCCGATGGTCTGGTCGCCATTCGCCGAAATTGTACCAACCTGAGCAACTTCAGAAGAAGAAGCGACCGGCTTGGCGCGCTTCTCGATGTCCTTGACGACCGCGGTGACAGCGAGATCGACGCCGCGCTTGAGATCCATCGGGTTCATGCCGGCGGCAACCGCCTTGGCGCCCTCGCGGACGATGGCCTGGGCCAGCACGGTCGCGGTGGTGGTGCCATCGCCGGCGCGCTCATTGGTCTTCGAGGCGACCTCGCGCACCATCTGCGCGCCCATATTCTCGAACTTGTCCTCGAGTTCGATGTCCTTGGCGACCGTCACACCGTCCTTGGTGATGCGCGGCGCGCCGAACGACTTGTCGAGCACGACATTGCGGCCCTTGGGGCCGAGCGTGACTTTTACCGCATTGGCGAGAATATCGACGCCGCGCAGCATCTTCTCGCGCGCCTCGCCGGAAAACTTGACGTCCTTGGCAGCCATGTAAATTGCTCCGTTTTCTTGATCCTCACCTTGACGAGCCCACGCAGCGGGCGAAGGTTGAGGCCGATGAATGTCAGCGCCTCATCCTTCGAGACGCGACCTAAAGGCCGCTCCTCAGGATGAGGAGCGAGGCTTCAGCCAATCACGCCCATGATGTCGGACTCCTTCATGATCAGGAGTTCTTCGCCGTTCAGCTTCACTTCCGTGCCCGACCATTTGCCGAACAGCACGCGGTTGCCGGGCTTCACGTCGAGCGGAATGAGCTTGCCGGTCTCGTCGCGGCCGCCCGGGCCGACGGCGACGATTTCGCCTTCCTGCGGCTTTTCCTTGGCGGTATCGGGAATGATGATCCCGCCTTTGGTCTTCTCGTCGGCTTCCAGACGGCGCACGACGACGCGGTCATGCAGGGGGCGGAAACTGGTCTTGGCCATGGGCTCCTCGTCGGCGCTTACGCGCGATGCGGTACGGAAATTGTTGGCTTTTCAGTTTTCTTGGCACTCGGATAAGCTGAGTGCCAAGGCTGCCGTCGAGATACGGAAGCGGGCAGGGGGAGTCAAGCTTGCGGCGGGATTACCGTTTCGCGGCATCCATCAGCGCCGCTTCAGCCTGGTCGAAGATCGAGGGCGAATGTCCTGATTTGACGTCGGCGCCGCGGCCTGCGGCCACCTTCGGCTTGGCGGCTTGCTCGACCGTACGCACGGCGCGGCGGCTCGCATTCTCGATGCGTTCGAGATTTTCCAGCCGCGGCGGTTCGGGCTGCCAGACGCGGCCGGTGCGGGGGAGGGCGCGGCCGGCCTCGAACAGCTTCTTCATTTCCTCCGGCTGGAAATTCAACGGATCTTTGGTTTCCTCGACATCGTCGGGAATGTAGGTCAGATGGAAATTTGCGCCCGCGCGCTGCACGGTGACGTAAATCTGATAGATCTGCTTGTACATCAGGCCGCGCAACAATTCAGTGATCGAGCGCTTGGCGATGCCCGTCAGGTTGGCGGTCACCGCGCCGGCGTGGTCGGAGGATCGCAACCGCAGCGATCCGTTTACAAGAACATAGACGTTCTTGCGCTTGTAGGGGCCGTTCAGCATGAACGTGCGAAGCAGCACTGGCGCTTTCACTCCGCCGTCGACATGCATCTGCATGCCCTTGCCGGTCGCCGCCGGGATCATCACCGGCTTGAAGAAACCAGGCACCGCCGCGGAAGCGAGCAGAATATCGCGATAAAGTTCGAGACGCTCCGGCTTGTCGCTGGCTGCGATGGCGCCCATGTTCCAGACCGACACCGTGCCGGAATCTAGATTGGTGGTGGCGACGAAAAGGCGGCGTCCCTTGTTGTGCTCGGCGGCCACGGCATCCAGCGTTTCCTCGGTGATGGCCTGGGCGATGCGGGCACGCAGCGGCGCCGTATCGTTCAGGCTGTCGCCGAACAGGCCGTCCAGTCGCGTCGTGAACACGTCGGTGGTCCGCATGGTCGTATAGAGTTCGGCGAGCTTCTGATCGAAGCGCGGACCGATGAAGACGAAGCTCGACATCAGCGCGCCGGTTGAGACGCCGGTCACGATGTCGAATTGCGGCCGGGTGCCTGCTTCGGTCCAACCGATCATCAGGCCGGCGCCGAAGGCGCCGTCGGCGCCGCCGCCGGACAAGGCGATGACATTGAGATCCTGCTTGGCGACCTGGGCGCGTTCCGCGGGCGTCAGAACCCGCGTGCGATTGTCGAACAAAGCCACCGCGCCCCAATGCGTGCTGGTGCGGGCTTCCTCGGACAGGTTGCGTTCAACGGGAAGGCAACCCGGCAGCAGAAGCGCCGCCGCAAAGGCAGCGATCATGGTTGACCGACAAAACAACTGGAACCCCCGCCGAAATGCCGACTAAAGTACCTTTTGCAACAACCGCCCGCAATGATGGAAAAATTAACCATATTTCTTGGCTAATTTACGCAAAAGCCGCGGCCGGAGGATCAGGCCTTTGTGATGGCAGGGGAAACCGCCGCTTGCATGAAATCGCGCGGGCACGCAGAGTAGGGGTTCGGGCGGAGGTGAGGTTGGGGTCATGGCAGTTGCGTCAGCGTTTTCAGTGAGGCCGATTGTCGTGGCCATATCTGGCCTGCTTCTCGCCGCCTGCGCGAGCCAGGGACCGGGCCCGACGGCCATGGCTCCGGCCGTGACGCCGGATATTCCGCCAGCGATAAAGCCGCAGGAAATCGCCGGCCGCTGGGGATTGGCGGCCTATCACAAGCCGGACGACCGCCCGCGCACCGAAGCGGCGGCCCGGAGCGGCTGCAAGCAGCCCTATGTGATCGGCCTCGGTTCCAGCGGGGGCGTGATCATGCACATGCCCGACACCGCCCAACCCCAGGAATTGCGGGTCAAAGGCGCCCCCGGCAATAAGACCTTTATCGGGCCGGAGGGCGAGCCGGGCGGCATCCAGGATCGCGAAATCACCTCTTTCGACGGGCGCGTCATGACGATCCGCTTCCTCGATCCGGAAGTCGCCGGCCGTTACGGCACGCAAGTTTATGTGCGTTGTGCACCCCGCGCATAACAACAGGCAAGATTTCAACCCCGTAATTGATTAGCTTCGCGCAAAAGCGGACGGGGGCTCGATAGATGCGTTGGTTTCACGCCTTGATGCCGAAAGAGGATCGCTTCTTCGATCTGTTTTCGGCGCATGCCAAAGTTCTTGTTGCCGGCTCGCAGGCCCTCCGGGCCATGCTCGAGGGCGGCGACGCGGTCGACCCCAATTTCCAACTCGTCATGGATCGCGAGCACGACGCCGACAACATCACGCGCGACGTGCTGATCGCGGTGCGGCGCAGCTTCATCACGCCCTTCGACCGCGGCAACGTGAAAGATCTGATCGCCTCGATGGACAATGCCATCGACCAGATGCAGAAGACGGCAAAGTCGGTCCGGATCTTCGACATCCGCACGTTCACGCCGCAAATGAAAGAGATGGCGGACGTCATCATCAAATGCGCTTTGCTCGTCGATGAAGCGATGCCCTGCCTGCGCTCGATCAGCGCCGAAGCAGCGCGTCTCGGCCGGATCACCGAGGAGATATCGCGCCTGGAAGGAATCGCCGACGATCTGCATGACGGGGGCCTGAGAGAACTCTACCAGACGCACGGCTCGTCGAACCCGATGGCATTCATCACCGGCAACGAGGTTTATGACCATCTGGAAAAAGTGGTGGATCGGTTCGACGACGTCGCCAACGTGATCCACGGTACGATGCTTGAGCACGTCTGAGCGCATGACATGGAATTTGTCGCGCTCACTGTCCCGCTGCTCATCGCGCTGATCCTCGTTGCGCTGGCATTCGATTTTCTCAACGGGTTGCACGACGCCGCCAATTCGATCGCAACGATCGTGTCCACGCGCGTCTTGCGGCCGCAATATGCTGTTGCTTGGGCTGCCTTCTTCAATTTCATCGCCTTCCTGTTTTTCGGTCTGCACGTTGCGCAGACGGTCGGCACGGGCATTGTGTCGGCGAGTGTCGTCGATCCCAGTGTAATCTTTGCGGCGCTGACCGGGGCGATCTCCTGGAATGTCATCACCTGGCTGTTTGGGTTGCCGTCAAGTTCCTCGCATGCGCTGATCGGCGGCTTGGTGGGCGGGGGCCTTGCCAAAGCGGGAATTGCGTCGATTGTCTGGTGGGGTCTGGCGAAGACAAGCGTGGCGATCGTTTTGTCGCCGTTCACGGGCTTTGTTCTTGCCTTGCTGCTGACGTTGTTCGTGTCATGGCTTTTTGTCCGCGCCACGCCTTACAAGGTCGACATCATCTTTCGGTATCTGCAATTCGTCTCCGCCTCGCTCTATTCGCTGGGTCATGGCGGCAACGACGCGCAAAAGACGATGGGAATCATCGCTGCTCTGCTGTTCTCGCAGGGTTATCTGGGCGCCGAATTCTATGTGCCGTTCTGGGTGGTGATCACCTGCCAGGCGGCGATGGGGCTCGGCACCCTGTTAGGCGGATGGCGGATCGTCCGCACCATGGGCTCGAAGATCACCCGGCTGACGCCGGTGCAGGGCTTTTGCGCGGAAACCGGGGGCGCCATCACGCTGTTCGCAGCGACTTATCTTGGAATTCCCGTCTCGACCACGCACACGATCACCGGGGCGATCATCGGCGTCGGCGCGGCCCGCAAGGTCTCAGCCGTCCGCTGGGGCATTGCCGGCAACATCGTCATCGCCTGGATCATCACCATCCCGGCAACCGCGCTGATCTCGGCCCTGACCTATCTGCTCATCGAATTCTTCAGTTGATCGCAGGCCTGCTGACGATTTCCGGCATGGCCGAAATCTGCACCGTCTGTGCTAGACTTCAATTCAAACTTGCTCATGCCTCATCCCCGCGAATTTATTTTTGGTCCGTGGCGCGCCGTGTCTGTGCTCGGCGTCACGCAGATTCTGGCTTGGGGAATCCTGTTTTATCCACCGGTTTTGACCATGCCGCTGATCGCCGCCGAGCGCGGCTGGTCGCTCGCTTTCGCGATGGCCGGCTTTTCCCTGGCTCTGCTGGTGTCCGGATTTGTGGCGCCGACAATCGGTGGACTGATCGATCGCTTCGGCGGTCATGTGGTCATGGCGGCCGGATCACTCGTGGGCGCGTCGGGTCTCGTGCTGTTGGTGCATGCCAGCAATCCTGTCCTCTACATGGCGGTCTGGGTCCTGCTGGGCGTTGCCATCTCCGCCAACCTCTACGATCCCGCTTTTGCGACCCTGGGCCGTATTTTCGGCGTGGCCGCGCGCCGGCCGATCACGGCCCTTACCTTCGCCGGCGGTTTTGCGTCGACGGTGAGCTGGCCGGCGACACAGATGCTTTTGAGCATGACGGACTGGCGCACGACCTATCTGGCCTATGCCGGCGTGCTGGCATTCGTCGCCGCTCCGCTGCACGCATTTCTGCTGCCGCGCAGCCGCGTGGCGGCGGTGCCCGCCGCCGCGGACAAGGCGGCGCCGCCAAAAGCCGTGTTGCCATCCGACGGGATAGCGTTCGTGCTGGTTGCGGCAGGCTTCGCAATCTACGCCTTTGTGCCGTCCGGCCTCGCGGCTCATCTGCTCGCGATGTTCGGACGCGCCGGCATTGATGCATCAACGGCGGTCCTGATCGGCGCGCTCTTTGGCCCTGCGCAGGTCGCAGCGCGTCTGTGTGAATTTATCTTTGCCGGCAACAAGCATCCGCTCGCGGTCGCGCGCTTCGCGCTCACGCTTCTGGTTGCGAGCTTTGGGCTTGCGGCGCTTTTCGGCTTTTCCGTTCCCGTCGCTATTGCGTTTGCCGTGATGTTCGGTGCGGCGAATGGCCTGATGACGATCGCACGAGGCGCTGTTCCGCTCGCACTCTTTGGCTCGGCCGGATATGGTCGCGTGCTCGGGCGGATTGCGAAACCGTTTCAGATCATGCAGGCGATTGCGCCGGTCATCCTGGCATTTGTGATCGAACGCGGATCAGATCTTTGGGGGCTGGCTTTGACGGCGGCCTGCGCATTGGTCGCCTTGGCCTGCCTCCTTGCCATTCGACGGCCCGGCAACGGCAAGTCGGAGTGACAGCGTCAGTGAAAGAGCTTGTCGATCTCTGCCTGTGACGTGTGACCCGCATCGCCATCGAGCTTTGGGCCGCTGAGCAGCCCTTCGGAGCTGACCGAGGATGACTGTACGGCTTCAGAGTTGAAGCGCTCGATCACGCTCCAGATTTCCGTCATCCGCGCCAGATGATCCTCGACCATGTTCAGGGTCGCCACGACCTTGCTGATGCGTTGACCGGTCAGATCCTGAAAATTGCAGGCCTCGAAAATTCCGGTCACGCGATCCTGGATGTCCTGCGCCAGATCCTTCTCGTAGTTGTTTTTCAGCAGCGCGGACAGGTTTCTTGCTGCTTCATCGATAAATTCGGCGGATTTGAGAATCTGGTTGGTGGCCTGTTCCGTGCCGTCGATCACGGCTTCAAGCTCGCTGGTCACGCGGGTGATGCGGCTGTCGTCAAATCCCTGTTCCTGCAGCGTGACGATTTCTTCCTTGGTCTGCTTGATCGCTTCGCCAATGACGTCGAGCTCGATTTTCAGCTTGCGCGCTTCCGATACCGGAATCTGCATCGCAGGTTCCGCAGGCTGATCGCTCTTCCCCAGCCGGGCAATCTCGGTGCGCAACGCTTTCAGCTCTTCAAGAATCTCGGCATTGGCCACGGTGGCGCTTTCAGCGGAATGGCTTTCAGGCGACGCAGCGCCCATCAATTCTTCGATACGGAATACCTTGCGCTGTTCTGCCATGGCCGACCCTGCGGTTGTTCTTGCATCGGATTTTGCTGGTGTTCTAGCGCAAACGGCTTAATGCGCGGTTCATCGGCCGGACCATACGGCTTTGCACCTCATTAACCATGCTGCGCAGCTCTTCACTGAAAATAAACGCTAACCCAACGTAAACCGCGCCGAGCATGCGGCAATCCGGCGTCAGGTCGTCAGCCTTTACCAATCAGATGAGTTTTTACCATGTACTCGGCTGCGAAGCGGAGAGTGTGTTTAGCGCTCTTCGTCGGCGGTCTAGTGAAGAGTACGTCGATGCAGCGAATGATGAGTCTGGCGCTCCTGGTGAGCGCGCTTGGCCTGTCGGTGGCGATGGCCCAGCCTATGCCAATTTCACCAACGTCCAGCATGCAGGCGCCGGCGCCGCAGATGGTGCCTGTGCGCTACGGAACCGAACCCGATCTCGGCGGCGGCTTTATCGAATTTCTGTTTGGCGGCGGCAATCAGGATCGCGCGCCGCGCTACCAGCAGGCGCCGGCCTATCAGCAGACGGCGCCCGGCTATGGATCGGTGAGCCGTGAGCCGAATGGCTATCCGCATTATCAGGGCTATCAGAACGAGCCGCTGTTGCAGCCTGCACCGCCCGCAATGTACGTGCATCGCGGCCCCGCAGCAGCGGAGCCCGCGCAGCCCACGATCGATCCGCGCTTC
This sequence comes from Pseudorhodoplanes sp., assembly GCA_032027085.1. Lineage (NCBI taxonomy): Bacteria > Pseudomonadati > Pseudomonadota > Alphaproteobacteria > Hyphomicrobiales > Pseudorhodoplanes > Pseudorhodoplanes sp. The sequence continues at coordinate 2,535,791 of JAVSMS010000001.1, forward strand.
CTCAAACAGGTTGTTCCTTATAACGGCAACGAAAAGCCGGGCACGATTATCGTCGATACGCCGAGCAAGTATCTCTACCTCGTGCAGCCGGATGGCAAGGCTTTGCGCTACGGCATCGGTGTTGGCCGTCCGGGTTTCACCTGGTCGGGTGTGAAAACAGTCTCGCAGAAGCGCGAATGGCCAGACTGGCGTCCACCGGAAGAAATGCTGAAGCGCCGCCCTGATCTGCCGACCTATATGGCCGGCGGCCCGAATAATCCGCTCGGCGCCCGCGCGCTTTATCTCGGCTCCTCGCTGTATCGCATTCATGGCTCCAATGAACCCTGGACGATCGGTCAGTCGGTTTCGTCCGGCTGCATCCGCATGCGCAACGAGGATGTGATCGATCTTTTTGAGCGGGTGAAAGTGGGCACCAAGGTCGTGGTGATCTAAAAATCACTCACCCGCGCAAAGGCCGCCAGGCGAATGGTGGCCTTTTGCGCTTTACTTGAATCCGCTCAACCGAAATCGCTGTCGCCGATATCGAAATCCATATCGGCATCTTCGTCGTCGAAATCGGCTGCTGCTGAATCGAAAGCCTGCTGATCGTTTTGGGCATCCGCGCGCTCGGCGTTGCGGCCGACATCGCTCACGCCGGCGTCTCGGGCGAGATCGCTGGAAGACGCCTTGTCGCTTCCCCAAGGGGATGCACTGTCAGACGAGCTGTCGGCGAGACCCTGACGCGACCCGCCTGTTATCGAGCGGATGCTGTCGAGCAGAAGCGAGCCGCCGATCACGCCGGCGGCTGCGGCCGCCGCAGTGCCCAGAAACGAACCCCCTTGCTGCGGCGCCTGTTGCTGCACCGGCGATTCCGGTCGTGCGTTGCCAAAACCGGGCGGCACTCCCATCGGCGCCTCTTGCGGACGGACCCGCGGCACGGATCCACGCGGCGCTTCCTTGCCGAACAAGGCATCGCGCATGCTGTCGAGGAAACCGCCCTGCGCTTCGCCGCCGGCTTCCAGCTCCCGGATGCGGGCATCGGCCTTGCGCAAGGCTTCATCCTGCACCAGGACGGTTTGCACGAGCGCATAGACCGCGTTCGGCGCCTGTTGCAGGCTCTGGCCGATCAGCGCTTCAGCGTCCCGATCGCGCGGCCGGCTTTCCAGGCTGGCAAGCTTGTCGAACAGCTCAGTGACACGCTGGGCTTCCTGCGGTGTCATCGGATGTCTCCTTTAGTCCCGTGAGGACAGACGCGCATGTAGGTAGGCGCGAACGGCTGGCCAGAGGGCTACGCCAATTTGCGTGCTAAATGATGGCGAGCGTCACGCCTTTGGCGCTCAGGACGCCTGGAAAAGCCTCGCCCACGAAATATTTGTACTCCGCTTCGCGCAGCGTGGTGAGCGGGTCGAGTCGCTGCAACTCCTCGTCCACGTGGCCGGGATGGCACATGACAACGCTGCCGCTGGGCAGGCCCTCGAGAAAGGCCGGGAAGAGTGCCGCGAAATCGGGCTTGGCATCAAAATCATAGGTGCCGGCAAAGGCCGGGTTGACCTTCACATTGAGCTTCTTCGCGCGTTTGCGAAAGGTGCGGCTGAGATGGTCAAGCAACCATGCTTTGCGGTCCTTTGCGCCCGCAACTCCCGGGAACCGCCCACATTGGCGTATCCAGGCATTCGGCACGCGATCCCTGGCTACATTCAGCACGGCGTCTCGCACTTGTGGAAATAAATGCACGTGCTGATGGCCGTCGATGAAATCCGGCAAGCGACCAAACGCCGCTTCAAACGCCTTGATCTGGGCGGCGACCTCGACGGCGATTCTTTCCGGCCTCAGCATGCGCAACATTGCCGCGCGCAAGGTCGATGTCAGCGGCAGGAACACGCCCTTGTGCAGCGGAGCAAAGCCCTCGCTCAGCGGCTTGAACGGCCCCGTCAGCGTGACATGCAGACCGATCGCCACCCGCTGCGTTCCGGCGTTCAGAATGGCGAGCGAAAGCGCTTCCGAGCGTTTAAAAGTCGGAGCCACAACCATGACCGACGTCGCGTTGAGGCGCCCTTGCAGCACCAGATCGCGAATGGCGGCGTTGACCGAAGGTGAGATGCCGTAATCGTCGGCGCACAGCCAGATCCGCCGCAGGTTTGAATCGGCCGGCGCGGCGGTAGGCGGTGCAACCATTATTTCGCCGGACACGGCTCAACCCCAACTTGTCGCCATCGTCATTTCAAGCCTGCATTGTCGCTTTGTCGCGACTTTGCGACCTGCGGTTCATCCTGATCGGCGGATTTGATGATATGCTCGGCGATGAAATAGACCGGCCGCGCCTTCTGCTCGGACAGGATCTTGCCGACATATTCGCCGAGGATTCCGATCATGATGAGTTGGACGCCGCCAAGGACCATGACGCCGACAATCACCGACGGATAGCCGGGCACCGATTTTCCATAGACCAGCGTCTCGTAGAGAATCATCGCGCCGAACAAGAGCGCAACGGTCGCCATCGCCATCCCAAGCAAACTGGCGAAGCGCAGCGGAGCAACCGAGAACGACGTCAGACCTTCGATTGACAGACCGATCAACGAGGCAAAATTCCAGCTTGTTTGCCCGTGTGCGCGTTCTTCGGGTTCGTAGTCGACCCGCAATTGCCTGAAGCCGATCCAGCTTGCGAGCCCCTTGAAGAAACGATTGCGCTCCGGCATCTGCCGCAAGGCATTGGCGGCGCGCGGCGACAGCAAGCGGAAATCGCCGGCATCCTCCGGTATCTTGTGACGTGCGCGCCAGTTGATCAGCGAATAGAATGTTTTCACGCCGAGCCGCCGCAGGAAAGGTTCTGACTCGCGATGCGCCTTGGCCGTATAGACCACGTCATAGCCATCCTCGAGCCAATGCCCGACAAGCGTATCGATCAATGTCGGCGGATGCTGTCCGTCGCCGTCCATGAACAAGACAGCTTCATTGCGCGCATGCTGCAGGCCGGCCATCAGGGCGGCTTCCTTGCCGAAATTGCGTGACAGGGAAATGACCTGCACGTCGAGCGACCGGGCAGGGAGTGAGCGGGCCACCTCGTAGGTCGTGTCCTTCGAACCGTCATCGATGTAAATGACTTCGCATTGTAATCCGCGCTTGCGAAACAAAGCCTGTGCTGCGGCGCTCAACTGCGCGTGGAATTGCAGCAGACCTTTCGCTTCGTTGAAGCAGGGCACGACAATAGACAGCCGCGTGCCGCCAGCACGTGTGGCCTTCTTCGCTCGTGGTTGCCGGCCGCCGGCCGCCGTCATGATCTCTCCTCATTCCCCTCCCGATGGGCTCGATCTATAGCCTACCCGTCCGGCGCTGTCCCGCGGCGAGGCGCCCGAGACCTGGTCCTGAGGAGTCGGCGTCAATGAAGAGAGGGCTGGCGTGCGGGCCGGAACATGTTAACGAAGCCACGATGACAGATGCACCCCGGTCCTCCCGCGCTTTTGCCCGCGTCTTTGCGCCCTTCAGGCAACAGGCCATGATGCTGAAAGCCGTCAGCTTTGCGTCGATCGGCGTGGTCAACGCTGCGGTGAACTACCTTATTTTCTGGCTCGTGCTGCGCCTGCTGGGCGCTGTACCCGCCCTGGCGGGCTCCGTCCAGTCGGTTGCTGCTTTTTGCGGCTGCGCATCGGCGGAGAATACGGGGATCATCATTGCCAATGTGATCGCCTGGTCGATCGCGGTCTCAGGCTCCTATGTCATGAACTCGCTGATCACCTTCGCGGCCGAATCCGGCCGCAAACTGACCTGGCGTGCTTATGCAACCTTCGCCGTTTCCGGCGTGCTCGGCCTGATCGCCGACACCACGACGCTGCTGATTGCGAAGGAGTTTCTGCCGATCATGCTGGCGAAGCTGGTCGCCATTGGTGCCGGCTTCGTGGTCAATTTCTCGATGTCGCATTTCGTGGTGTTCCGGCCGCGCGGGACGAAAACCAGAGAATCGACCGAGAGCTAAAGTCCCGCTTTCAGTTTCTCGAACAGCGGATTCTCGAGCGAGAAAACATAATCGATATCCGCTACGGAAATTGCCGAAGCGCCTTTCTCGCGCAGGAAGTCGGCGAGCGCATAGACCTGGTCCGGCGGACAATGCAGTGTGACCATTCCTGACGAGGTCGGGCCGCCGAAGGGCGAGGACACGCCGAACTTTTCTTTGGCCGTGGCCAGCACGGTGTCATCGCAGCCTTTGAAACGAGTGCGCACCTCCCGCACCGCGCGCGCACGGTCGTGTGCAGCAATGCGGTCGAGAACGCGGCGGACTGTGGGTAATTGACCATTGCTCCAATCCGCATTGCGCGAGGCGACCAGGTTGGCCTGCGAACGCAGCATGGTGCCGTCCTCGACCACCTTCAGGCCATTGGCGGCGAGCGTGGCGCCAGTCGTGGTGATGTCGACGATCAATTCGGCCGATCCGGCGGCAGGTGCGCCTTCGGTGGCGCCGAGGCTTTCCACGATGCGATAATCGGCGATGCCATGCGCGGCGAAGAATGCGCGCGTCAGGTTCACATACTTGGTCGCCACTCGCATCTTGGTGCCGCGGCGCAGACGGAATGCGGTTGCGACATCGTCGAGATCGGCCATGTTGCGCACATCGATCCAGGCCTGCGGAACCGCTACCACCACATTGGCGAACCCGAAGCCCAGCCCCTGCAGCAGGATGACGCGATCTTCCGGCTTCGGCATCATTTCGCGGACGAGATCCTCGCCGGTGATTCCGAGATGCGCGCTGCCTTGCGCCAGCGACGAGGTGATCTCGGAGGCGGAGAGATAGGCGATCTCGACACTCTCGAAATTGGCGATGGCGCCGCGATAATCACGGACGCCGCGTGGCTTCACCAGCATCATGCCGGCGCGCGCGAAGAATGCTTCGGCATTCTCCTGCAGGCGGCCTTTCGCCGGAACAGCGATGACGAGCGGTGCGCTCATGCCCGGCCTCTGCACGCCGTCAGGCGCCCGACCCACGCGCCAAGGCCCACAGCCGGAATCTGGGTCTTGCTCCCGAGCCGTGTCAGCAGATCGTCGTAACGTCCGCCGGTGACGAGCGGCGGCTCCACGCGCCCGGCAGGATCATGCAGTCTGAATTCAAAGCCGGTGTAATAGTCGAAACCGATGCTGAATGCGGTCGCGAAACGGATCGAGGAGACTTCAATCCCGCGCGCGGCGATGAAACCGGCCCGACTTTCGAACAGATCGAGCGCAGAAGCGATATCGACCTTGGCGTCGGCCGCAAGCGCGCGCAGATCGGCCGCGGCTTCGTCCGGGTCGCCGGCAATAGCCAGGAATCGTTCGATCAGGATGCGGGTTTCCTGTGGCAGTGAGGCGGAAGCGCCGAGTGCGGCCTGTTCCAGGAACCGGTCGGCGATCTCGCCCACCGATCGCCCGCCGACTGCCGTGATGCCGGCGATGGAGAGAAGATCGGTGACCAGCGCATGCGCGGCTTTCGGATCGGAGCCTGCGAGCGCGGCAAGCACGCCCTGATATTCAGGCCGTTTGTTCATGGCTCCGAGCGTCAGACGATCAAGATCCTGCGCGAGCGAGGTCTTGCGGTTGAAATCCTTGATCAGCCGCCGCTTCCAGGCCGGAGCGAGATCGAGGGCGCCGACCAGCGCGGAGAACAGCCCGACGTCGCCCATGCGGATATCCGGCCTGGCAAGGCCATGTTGCGCCGTAGCCTCAAGGCCGAGCGACAGTATTTCGGCATCGGCTGCGGCGGTGTCGCGCCGGCCGAACGATTCGATGCCGATCTGCAGCAATTCGCCGGGCCCGTTTTCAAGCTGTCGGAAGATCGGACCGAGATAACAGAAATTGGCGGGCGCGCCGGCGGTTGCGGAGGCGAGATAATCGCGCGACACGGCGATGGTGAAGTCCGGGCGAAGGCAGTATTCGCGTCCCTCCGCGTCGGAAGTCAGATAGATGCTCTTGCGGATGTCCTCGCCTGACAAATCGAGAAACGGCTCGGCCGGTTGCAGGATGGCAGGGGCGACGCGACCATAGCCGGCCCGCTCATAGGTGGAGACGAGCATCTCCGCCTGCGGGTCGTGTCTGGTGTCGAATGTGGCCGTTTGGGGCATGCGCTCGCGCTACGTCGATTTCCGTCAAATCGGGGGCCGTTTAGCACGGCTTCTTTAAGGATTCGACGATGTTTCGGCCGGTGGTCTCGATCTACGCGCGGATATCCGTTCGGCCGCCTCGTAACGTTAACGCTCGGCAAAGGCCTGTTAACGCGGTGGAAAGTCGGGAACTCACGGAAAGATAAGGATTTCCGGGCAGGCTCGGGGCGCAATCCGGAGTGAGGGCTCATGCCGCAACCTGTGTCGCCCAGCACTGTGCAGGCCTTCTATCAGGCCTACGCGACGCGCGATGCCGAGCGCCTCGCACCACTCATCGCCGATGACGTGAAATGGACGATCATCGGGCCGTCGCAGATTCTGCCGTTTTGCGGCGAGCACCATGGCAAGCCGGCGGTGCTAAAATTGTTTACAGGTGAATTCGCCGCGACCATCCAGTTTCGCAGCATCGAGCCCGAGGTGCTCTTGGTCGACGGCGATCTCGCTGCAACCTATCTCAAGCTGTCCGGCTACCTGCACCGGACTGGACGCGTCATCACCTATCATTGCGGACAATTCGTCCGCTTCAGGGATGGGAAAGTCGTCTGCTTCCGCTCCATCATTGACAGTTTCGACGCGGCCGAACAGGTACTCGGACATCACATTGATCCGATGCATGAGCCGGCTCAACACGCGATCAATACTGAAACGGCCATTGTCGAGGTCTGAGCAATGGCCATCTCCCGCGATTATGTCCTGGATTTCGTCAGGGCCCGCGAGAATTGCGACGCGGAAAGACTAGCGGCATTTCTCGATGACGATGTGGATTGGCTGCTATCGGGCCCGGTTGATTTCCTGCCGCATTGCGGGCACCGCAAGGGCAAGGCGGCCGTCATCGACATGGTCTGCCGGATCGCAACCGATACCTTCGAAACCCGAAATTTCGAGATGAAGCATCTGCTGGTTCAGGGCGACTATGCCGCGACGCTCAGCCGCTTTCATGCAACGCAAGCCATCACCAAGCGCACCATCAGCTATAGTGGCGCTCACTTCATGCGCTTTCGTAACGACAAGCTGCTCTGGTTTCGAGGACTGATCGACAGCCTGAGCGCGACCGAGCAAGTCGTGGGGCACGAATTAAATCTCGATTACACTCCAGAACTTATTTCCATCGCGCCGGACGGCGAGCTGGTTGAAATCTGAATTGCCCCTTTTCTGTTGCTTTCCGAGCGCCGATGGCTGCACGCACTGGCGCCGCGTGGCGCAGCGTGAAATGTTGTAGCATCGCCTTCAAGGAGACTTGCATGCATCACCGTTTGTTTCTTCTTGCTCTGAGTGTCTGCACCGCCGCCCCAACCATGGCCGCCGAAATGCCGCCGCGCAAGCCGGGTCTGTGGGAAATGCGCATGAGCATGGACGGCGTGAAGATGCCGCCGCAACTGGCGCAGCATTGCATCGATGCCGAGACCGACAAGCTGATGAGCGACATGGGCAACGGCATGCAGAAGGAGATGTGCGAGAAGCACGAGATGAGCAAGAACGGCGACACGCTAGTCGTCGATTCGGTCTGCAATATCGGCGGCGTGAACACGACGACCCGTGCGGAAATCACCGGCGATTTCAACAGCGCTTACACGGTGAAGGTTCATTCTAGGCGCGCAGATTCTCCGGCGGCGAAAAAGATGCCGGGACCGGCCGAGATGAACATGACCATCGCGGCGAATTGGACCGGCGAATGCAAGAAGGGCCAGAAGCCGGGCGACATGATCATGCCGGGCGGCGTGAAGCTGAATGTCCGCGACATGCAGAAGATGCAGGCAGGGCAGGGGACGCCGGCTGCAACGCAGAAGAAGCCGTAGCAGTTATTGGTCATCGCCGGGCTTGACCCGACGATCCATCCTTTTTGCGAACATGATGGATGCGCGGGTCGAGCCCACGCATGACGATGTGTCTACTTCACCCCGTGCCGCGCGAGCACCTCGCGCACGGCCTCGACCAGCTTCTCTTCCTTCACCGCGAACTGCGCCGGCCGCGTTTCGCGCCATTCCTGGTTCGAGGCGATGGCGGCTGCGGCTTTCGCACCCTCAATCAGGTCCTTGATCTGCACCTCGCCTTTCGCCTTTTCGTCACCGCCCTGGATGATGGCGCAGGGTGAGTTGCGGCGGTCGGCGTATTTCAGCTGATTGCCGAAATTCTTCGGGTTGCCGAGATAGAGCTCGGCGCGAATGCCAGCATTGCGCAGCGTCGCCACCATCTTCTGGTAGTCGGCAATGCGGTCGCGGTCGAACACGGTGACAACCACGGGGCCGTGCTCGGCCTTGGAGTCCAGCTTGCCGATCAGCGTCAGCGCCGCCTGCAGGCGCGAGACGCCGATGGAAAAACCGGTTGCCGGTACCGGTTCGCCGCGGAAGCGCGACACGAGCCCGTCATAGCGCCCACCGCCGCCAACAGAACCGAAACGCACCGGCCGGCCTTTCTCGTCCTTCGTTTCGATCAGCAGCTCAACTTCGTAGACGGGTCCGGTATAATATTCGAGGCCGCGCACGACATCAGGAGCGATACGAATTCGTTTCGAGCCGTACCCGGCTGCGCGCCCAACGGCGATAATTTGTCGAAGTTCAGAAATCGCTTCGCGACCTGTCGTCGATCTTTCAAACAACTGGTTCCAATGATCGAGAAGTCGTTCGTTATCGAAATAGACTCGCTTTCCGTCGAGCGCCGGATTGGCGAGATGCAGGCTGCTTGCATCGATCCAATCATTATCATCGCGCAATTCGTCGGAGTCTTTGCTAGGTAAGGAGTAGATAGTGTTTTGCGCTGGGGTGACGAATCTCAGCAAGGCGTCGATCACGAGGGGGAGCAATCCTGCGCCCTTGGTAAAATCGCCACTCTCGTCTTTTCGACCTTCGCCAAGCAGGGCTCGGACCCCGTCGTCGCCAATCCGATCACGCTTATCGATCGCGCGAAGAATAGTGAGGCGCCTCGCTGCGTTCTCATCGCCGGTAATCCCCATCTCTTCCATTATGCCATCAAGAATCTTGCGGCTATTCACCTTTACGACATATTCGCCGCGCTCGAACCCAAGCCGCTCCATCGTATCCGCAGCCATCATGCAGATTTCAGCGTCAGCGGCGGGCGAGGCAGAGCCGACCGTATCGGCATCGAACTGCATGAATTGCCGGAAGCGGCCAGGTCCTGGCTTTTCATTACGGAACACCCAGCCGAAGCGATAGCTGCGATAGGGCTTCGGCAGGGTATCGAAATTCTCCGCCACATAACGGGCGAGTGGGGCGGTGAGATCGTAGCGCAGCGACAGCCACTGCTCGTCGTCGTCTTGGAACGAGAACACGCCTTCGTTCGGCCGGTCCTGGTCGGGCAGGAACTTGCCGAGCGCGTCGGTATATTCGATCGCCGGCGTCTCCACCGGCTCGAAGCCGTAAAGCTCGTAGACCTCGCGAATAGTGTCGGTCATGCGTCGCGTGGCCGCGATCTCGGCCGGTCCGCGGTCGGACAGGCCGCGCGGCAGCCGCGCTTTCAGCTTCTGGGGCTTCGCCATTATCGTCTAAAGTCCATGGTAGGGATTGGCGCGGTGGTAGCAGCCGGGCCATATAGCGGCAAGCACCCTGCCCGAACATGAGGAGCGCAGCATGTCCCGCGCGTCGACCCAGACCGTCGCCACGGCCATCCCCAACGATCTCGAAAGCTTCTGGATGCCGTTCACGGCCAACCGCGCTTTCAAGGGCCGGCCGCGCATGGTCGCCCGCGCCAAGGACATGCACTATTACACGCCCGAAGGCCGCGCAGTCCTCGACAGCGCCGCCGGGCTTTGGTGCACCAATGCCGGGCACAACCGCGACCCGATCGTGCACGCAATCCAGCAGCAGGCCGCCGAGCTCGATTTCGCGCCGACCTTCCAGTTCGGCCATCCGCGCGCCTTCGAACTGGCGAGCCGTATTGCCGCGCTTGCGCCGGGCGATCTCGACCATGTGTTCTTCTGTAATTCCGGCTCGGAGGCGGCCGACACCGCGCTCAAGATCGCGCTCGCCTACTGGAATGCGAAGGGGCAGGCGCAACGGGTGCGTTTGATCGGGCGCGAACGCGGCTATCATGGCGTCGGCTTTGGCGGCATGGCAGTCGGCGGGCTTGGCAACAACCGCAAGCAGTTCGGCGCGCTGCTGGCCGCCGTCGATCATCTGCCGCACACTTACAGCCGCGAGCAGCAGGCCTTCTCGAGAGGCGAGCCGGAATGGGGTGCGCATCTCGCCGACGATCTCGAACGCCTTGTCGCGCTGCACAGCGATTCGACGATCGCCGCCGTGATCGTTGAGCCGATGGCGGGCTCGACTGCTGTGCTTCCAGCGCCCAAGGGATATCTGCAGCGGCTGCGCGCGATCTGCGACAAATACGGCATCCTCCTCATCTTCGACGAGGTGATCACCGGCTTCGGTCGTCTCGGCCATGCCTTCGCCGCGGAACGCTATGGCGTTGTTCCGGACATGATTACGTTTGCCAAGGGCGTGACCTCCGGATCGGCGCCGATGGGCGGCGTGATCGTGCGCAAGGGAATCCACGACGCTTTCATGAACGGACCTGAGCATGTCGTCGAACTGTTCCACGGCTACACCTATTCGGCGCATCCGATTGCCGTCGCAGCCGGGCTGGCGACGCTGGAACTGTATCGTCAGGAAAAACTGTTCGAGCGTGCGAAGAAGCTCGAGCCGGTCTGGTACGATGCGGCCATGAGTCTGAAAGGCTTGCCGAACGTGCTCGACATCCGCTGCGTAGGATTGACGGTCGGCATCGATCTCGCGTCCAAGCCCGATGCTGTCGGCAAGCGCGGATATGAGGCGATGGAGCGCGGCTTCCATGATGAGAGCATCATGTTCCGCATTGTCGGCGATGCGATTGCCGCCTCGCCACCGCTGATCGTGAGCGAAGCTCAGATCGGCGAGATTTTTGAGAAGATCGGGAAGGTCATTAAATCGCTGAGTTAGAATTTCCGTCATGCCCCGACTTGTACCGGGCATCCAAGCCTTGCGTGACCCTATCAAAGACGTGGATGGCAGGGACAAGCCCGACCATGACGATTCAATAGCTCACTCCGCCGGCTGCTTCAGCGGCGTGATCGTGCCGCGTTCGCGGTCGGCTTCCGTCTCGGCGATGATGTAGGTCGGCCGTCCGCGCGCTTCGCGCAGGATGCGGCCGATATATTCGCCGATGATGCCGAGCACCAGCAATTGCGCGGCGCCGAGAATAGCGAGGGTTGCCATCATTGACGTCCAGCCGGTCACCGTCCCTTCCACGAAGAAATAACTGGCGACCGTATAGACAAGTAGCAGAAATCCCATTGCCGCCAGACCGAGCGCGAGCCAGATGGCAAGCCGAAGCGGGCGCACGCTGTGCGCGGCGATACCTGTGACGGCGAGATCGATCATGCGCTTCAGCGTGTACTTGCTGTCGCCATGGATGCGGGCGCCGCGCGAGAAGGCGATCGAGGTCATCGGGAACCCAAGCCATCGCACCAGCGCGCGCAGGAAGACATCCTGATCCTGCAATCCGTTGACAGTGTCGACGACCGAGCGGTCGAGCAGCATGAAATCGGCGCTTCCGGGCTCAATGCTGACGTCTCCGATGGCGTCCAGCACGCGATAATAGAGTCGCGAGGTGATTCGTTTGAGCGCCGGCAAATCGGCTTCGCCATCGTCGCGGCGGGTTACAACAATCTTCGCGCCTTCGCGCCAGGCTGCGAGCAGTTGGGGAATGAGTTCCGGCGGATGCTCGAAGTCGCAATCCATCAGGATGACTGCGCGCCCGCGCGCATGCCGCAAGCCTGCGCGCAACGCGGCCTGGTGGCCGAAATTGCGGGTGAAGGAGAGATAGCGGACGGATGGCTCTGTGGCCGCCGCCGTGCGGATTGCGGCGAGCGTGCCGTCGCCCGATCCGTCATCGACAAAGATGATTTCGCAGCGGCCGAACGGTCGCAGCAACTCGGCCAGCGCCGTGGCCATGGGACCGATATTGCCAGCCTCGTTGTGGGCGGGCAGTACGACCGAGATGTCCGGAAAGTTCGGCATCACCTATCCATGCGCGCGCTCGGCCATTGACGGCAGCGGGCTTGCGGGGCACTCATCGCCTCGCGCAACAAGGCAAATCTTGGCCCATAAGCCAAGCGCATTCAACGGGGAGGGTTTATGGGGGCAATCGGGGCAAAAACCGCCGATTTGCTGACTGCCACGATTGACGTCGCGCGCCGACAGCCCGGCCGGGTGCTGGCGGCTGTGCTGGCCGCTCATCTGGTCATCTGGACCCTGCTGCCGATCCCGCTGAGCCCCAATCTGCAACTTGACCTCGCCGAGGCGCTGGCCTTGGGCAAGGAATGGCAGATCGGCTACTGGAAGCATCCGCCGCTGCCGTGGTGGGCGGCCGATCTCATCTATCAGATCACCGGCACGATCTATTCGGTCTATCTGCTCGGCCCGCTCGCCGTCGTGATCTGTATGCTCGGCGTCTATTTCCTCGCCCGCGATATCGTCGGGCCGGTCCAGGCGCTGATCCCTGTCCTCGCGCTGGAAGGAATCCACTATTACAATTTTTCCGCGGTGAAATTCGCGCATGACCAGATGCAATTGCCGATCTGGGCCTGGGCCGGATTTTTCCTGTATCGCGCGCTGGTGCGCGGGCAGGCGCTGTATTGGATCGGCGCCGGCGCAATGGTGGCGCTGGCCTTCTGGACCAAATATTCCGCATTCGTTTTCGGACTGAGCCTTGCGCTTTTCCTGCTGCTCGATCCGAGCGCGCGCCGCGCGTGGCGCACACCCGGGCCGTATCTGATGGCGCTGGCTTTCGGCGTGGTGATCGCGCCGCATGTCGCCTGGCTTCTGGATCATCTAACGCAAAGCCCACTCATCTACGCTGAACTGCGCGCGCGCCAGGCGGAGCGTTGGTATCAATTCATCACGTTTCCGCTGCGCTGGATCGGCGGGCAGTTTTTCTTCGTGCTGCCGGCGCTGGTGATGCTGGGATTCGCTTACGGACCGCGACCGATTGTTCAACAGGCGGACGGCGCGCTCGCCTTCGCACGACGCTATGTGACGATGCTTGCTTTCGGTCCGTTCCTCATCGTCACCATGGCTTCGATTCTGGGCGGCCGATTGGCCGTCTTGCTGTGGGGCTATCCGCTCTGGTCGTTTTTGCCCTTGGCGGCGACGGTCTGGTTCGGTCCGGTTGTGGATACGGCGCGGCTGAAAGCTTTCGCGGCGGCTTGTGCCGTGATCTTTGTGGCGATGCCGGTCTTGTACTGGGCGGTTCCGGTCATTGAGCCGCTGTTCCGGGAACGGACCATGGCCATTCATTTTCCGGGACGGATGGCGGCAGATATCCTCACCAGAACCTGGCACGAGAAGACCGGATCCCCGCTCGTTTACGTGACGGGTGACGAGCATGCGGCCAACAGCATCGCGGTTTATTCGCCTGATCGACCCCATGTGATCGTTTACGGAATTCTGCAAGGTCCATCGGCCCGGAGCCCTTGGGCGCAGCTTGCCGACGTCAAGCGACGCGGAGCATTGGTGGTCTGGGAGGAGGGGGCCGGCGGTGAGTCGTTTTTTCCGGCATGGCGGGCAAATTTGCCGGGCTTCGACGAGAACGCGTCGTCGGTCCTCGAACTTCCGCTGCTCTCACGCCACCCAAGGATCATCCGGCTGCGCTATGTGATGATCCCGCCTCGGGAATAATGCTGCACAGCTCTGACCCGGCGCGGCACCAAGTTCGCTTGCGCTGCACGATGCCGTAAGAGACAGTAGCCCGGTTCAGACCGAATCACTGAGAGGCGTCGACGGGCTTCTACATGCTGCGCATCACTGCCATTTTTGTCGCGGTCTGCATTGTTCTGATCGCGGCCTCGCTGGGTGTCGTCGTCTATCTACTGCTGGGCCTGTCGGTCGTGGAATCCGGAATTGTGGCGCTGGCGACGCTGACGGCGCTCGCGCTTTACAACGGCCTGTCGACCAGAGTCCGGGACCGAACCGATATTGGTGAACAGATTGCCGATCTGTCGCGAGGGACGGCCGACCTCGCCAAACAGGTCGCCGAACTCGGCCGCAGGGTGGTCGCCCTGGAAAGCGAAAATTCCGCAGCCCCCAAGCCGCGCGGAGCCGCCGACCCGCTGGTGGTCGAACTGGGCGAACTCGGCAGTCTGATGAAGCAGTTGGCGGAAACCGTCGCCGCTCATGACAGCAAGCTGGCCGCGATGACAGTCCCGCCGGCCGTGTCGAGCCTGCCTTCCACTGTTGCCGGGCAAGCCATGCCGCTTGCCGCGCCGCAGCCGGCCGACGCGCCGGTGCTGGTTATGCAAACGGCCGGTGGCACTCCGGTAGCCGATCGTTTGCCATTGGTGCCTACGGCGGTGCCTGAAACCAAGCCCGCTGTCCCGACCCAAGTCACGAGCGGCTTTTTCAAGGGCAAGACCGAGGACGAGATTGTTGCGGTGATCCGCGGCGCCATCGACGCCAACCGTATCGATCTGTATCTGCAGCCGACCCTCACCCTGCCGCAGCGCAAGGTCCGCTATTACGAAGCGATGACGCGGCTGCGCACCGACGACGGCACCCTCATTCTGCCCGGGGATTTTCTGGAGGTTGCCGAGCGCGCCGGGCTCATGCCCAAGATCGACAACCTGCTGCTGTTCCGGTGCGTGCAGGTGTTGCGGCGCCTGCTAATGAAAAACCGCGAAATCGGGCTGTTCTGCAATATTTCCACAACCACCCTCAACGATCTCGTTGTCTTTCCGCAATTCTCGCAGTTTCTGGAAGCAAATCGGGCGCTGACACCGTCGCTGATGCTGGAATTCACGCAAGACGCCTTCCGCGCCATGGGCGCGCTGGAGAGCGAAGGACTGGCCTCCTTGCGCGAACTGGGGTTCCGTTTCTCGATGGATCAAGTGAGGGACCTGCAATTCGGCCCGCGCGATCTGTCCGAGCGGGGAATCAAATTCGTGAAGGTTCCGGCGGCTTTGCTGCTCAACCGCGTGCCCGAATCCGCCGATATCCACACCGCAGACCTGTCCGATCTGCTCGGCCGTCACGGCATCAGCCTTGTCGCGGAGCGCATTGAGGCCGAATCGGTCGTAGTGGATCTGCTCGATTACGATGTGCGCTTCGGGCAGGGCTTCCTGTTCTCGCCGCCGCGTCCGGTGCGGGCCGAGGCGCTGCAAGGCGTGGCTGACCGCAACGACGTGGTGGCGCGCGACAGCATCCCCGATCCGCGCGAGATCGCGCCGGGCCTTCTCGGCGCCCGTGCGATGGGCTAAACGGGCCGCTTCGTCGGCATTCCGGAATATCCCCGCGTGACCCTCCTGATCGACCGCTTATCGCCACTGGCGCCGCACTATGATGTCATCCTCTCTGATGTCTGGGGCGTGATTCACAATGGCGTCGCTGCTTTTCCGCCGGCCTGTGACGCATTGGCCGCGTTTCGGAAGGCGGGCGGCACGGTCATCCTTGTCACCAACGCGCCGCGCCCGCATGAAGCGGTCATCCGCCAGCTCGATCGGCTGCATGTTCCGCGTGAAGTCTACGACAACATCGTCTCGTCGGGCGATGTGACCCGCAGCGTGATTGCACAACGTCCGGGACAGAGCGTGTTTCATCTCGGGCCGGAGCGGGATCATGCGATCTTCGAAGGTTTCGATCTGCGCTTCGCCGATGTCGAAACTGCCGATTACGTCGTCTGCTCCGGCCTGTTCAACGACGAGACCGAAACGCCGGACGATTATCGCGAGATGCTCGCTGTGATGCGGAAGCGCAATCTGTTCATGGTCTGCGGCAATCCCGATATTGTGGTCGAGCGCGGACATGAACTCATCTATTGCGCGGGCGCCATTGCCGACCTGTATGCGGCCATGGGCGGCGATGTGCTCTACGCCGGCAAGCCCTATGCGCCGATCTACGAGATGGCGTTGCGCAAGGCCGAATCCATACGCAGCGAGACAACGCCGCTGTCGCGGGTTTTGGCGATCGGCGATTCGGTGCGAACCGATTTCACCGGGGCGACGCGGCAGGGGATCGATTGCCTGTTCGTGACCGCGGGCATTCATGCCGAAGAATTCGGCGGCCGCGATGTGCCGGATGAAGAGGCGGTGAAGACGATTTTTGACGAAACCGGCAGTTTGCCGAGAGCGGTGACGCACCGCCTCGCCTGGTAAGAGTCGGGCGCTACAGAAAAACGGCGTCGATCTTCGCCTTCAGGGTCTGCGCGTTGAACGGCTTGACGATATAATTGTTCACGCCCGCCTGTTTCGCCGCGATCACATTCTCGGTCTTGGATTCGGCGGTGATCATGATGAACGGCGTCGCCGCCGTTTCGGGATTGGCGCGCACTTCCCGGAGCAGCTCGTAGCCGCTCATCGGCGCCATGTTCCAGTCGGAAATGATCAGACCGTATTGACGCTCGCGCAGCCGCTTCAGGGCGGCGGCGCCGTCATTGGCGTCATCAATCTCGGTGAAACCGAGCTGTTTCAAGAGATTGCGGATGATCCGGGTCATGGTCTGATAGTCATCGACCACGAGAATGGGCATCGACAGATCGACAGCCATGGGCTTCGGCTCGCTACAGAAAGGACGTCGTCTGGTGCGGCTCGCAGGGCAATTTTCGGCGCGCACGGGACCATGCGGCGGTGCGTAATGTGGCAAAACGGCCTGAAGATCAGGTTAACTGCCTGGAAACGCGCAAAATTCGTTGCTGCTTCGCCCAAAGAGTCATTGCGATTTTTTTGCAGTGCAGCGACTATTCTGCGGCAAGCTATTGAGAATCCAACTCCATGCCGCCTGCCGCTGCGAAGCCGCCCGTCGACCCCCGTCTGATGCGGGTTCTCTTTTTCGAGGACCTGCGGGTCGGGATGCGAGAGGTGCTGATGAAGACGGTGATGGAAACCGACGTCATCGGCTTTGCGGAATTGTCCGGCGACAACAATCCGATCCACCTCTGCGACCACTATGCCGCCACTACCCGCTTCGGGCAGCGCATCGCGCATGGGCTCTACACGGCGAGCCTGATCTCGGCGGTGCTCGGCACCCGGCTGCCGGGGCCGGGGGCGGTGTATCGTTCGCAGACGCTCAATTTCCAGGGGCCGGTGAAGATCGGCGACGTCGTCACCATCATAGTCGAGGTCATTGAACTGGTGCCGGAGGGCCGCAAGGTGCGTCTGCATTGCGAGGCCTCGGTGGACGGCAAGACCGTGCTGGATGGCGAGGCGATCGTCTCGGTGCCGGCGCGCAATGCGGTGCCGCGCTGAGGTTTTTGACGTGCGGACCTGGTGCTTGACTTGAAGCCTGTGGCAGCCGACACGGTGCGCGAACCCGACGCCAGCCGCATGCCTGACACTCCCCGCAAGCCTTTCATCGTTGTGCGCGACGCAGAGAACGCCGCCGCCTTGCGCGGCGCGGTGGTCGCCATTGGGAATTTCGACGGCGTGCATCGCGGCCATCGCGCCGTGATCGGCGCCGCCCTCCGCAGGGCGCAGGACCTGTCGCGCCCGGCCGCCGTGCTGACGCTGGAACCGCATCCGCGCGTTTTCTTCCGGCCGCAGGAGCCTCTGTTCCGTCTGAGCGACGAGAGGCAGAAGCTGCGCCTCTTGGCGGCGACCGGCGCCGACGGCGCCATCGTGCTGACCTTCAACGCGGCGCTTGCCGGTTTGCCGGCCGAAGATTTCGTGGCGAAGATTCTGGTCGAGCGCTTTGCGGTCAGCGGGGCCACGGTCGGGTTCGATTTTCATTTCGGCAAGAATCGGCAGGGCTCTCCCGCGTTCTTGAAAGAGGAAGGCGCTCGGCGCGGCTTTCCGGTGGAGATCGTGCCGCCGCTGGAAGACGAGGGCAGGCCGGTCTCGTCCGGCACCGTGCGGGCGGCACTGGCCGCGGGCCGCGTGGTCGAAGCAGCGGAACTGCTCGGCTATCCGTGGTTTGCGTCCGGCGAGGTCATCCACGGCGACAAGCGCGGGCGCGATCTCGGCTACCCGACCGCCAATATCAGGCTTGATCCCGCTTGCGGCCTGAAGCACGGCATCTATGCGGTGCGTGTCGCTGTCGGCGGCAAACGCCATGACGGAGTGGCGAGCTTCGGCCGACGCCCGATGTTCGACAACGGCGCGCCGCTGCTGGAGGTGTTCGTGTTCGACTTCGAGGGCGACCTCTACGGCAGGCATCTCGACGTGGCCTTCATCGGCTGGATCCGCGCGGAAGAGAAATTCGAGACGCTCGAGGCGCTGGTGGCGCAGATGGACCTCGATTCGCAGCGCGCGCGCGAGGCGCTGGCGCGGGCGGGAGACGTGTTTCCGATGTTGGGGGAGATCCCGGTTTGAGGTTGTTCCCGCGAACGCGGGGACGACGGTAGACAGGCAGTTCCATTCAGCCAACGCTCCGCTCCTTCCCGCGGCGCGAACCGCGCCCGGGCTGTGAGAGAGGGGGACGGCGCGCCGAGAGGCGCAGGCCAGTCCTGATCGTGCTGCGCTCCTTGCGAAGCACAGCCGCCTCTCGGCGCACCGTCGGCGGCGTTCTGATGGGGCCCGACAGCGCGGGACTGTTCCCCACCAACCCCGGGCCGCGCTTCCCGGACCGTGCACACCTGGCCGGTCCGACTTAAGCAGGCCTGCTGCGCCCCGGTCTTATTGCCGGAGGGGCGGAGCCCCGGGGCCACCCGGGAGCCGGCTCCACGTTAGAGCCGGCCCGCAGGGCGCCGCATCCCGCTCCGTCCTCAAGAACGTCTCCGGAAGACGCCCCTCGATGAGCGGGATGATCAGAATATAATCCTATTTGCGGAGAAAGGCCAATCACGAATTGTGACAATAATCCTAGTTTCGTGAATTCCCGGGTCGTCCCGGCCAGGCGCGCGGTAGCGGCTGTAGCCCGCATAAAGCGCAGCGGAATGCGGGCTTGATCCGGCGACGGTCTTTCCGCACCCGGACTTCGCTTCGCTCCATCCGGGCTACAGGGATGCTTTCTGCGGGACTTGTGCCTTGCAGCTCGCTTTCGCGGGGGCGACCCAACAGAGGAACACTTGCGCCCTGCGGCTCGCCTGCTAGGTAGACGCGCCATGAGCAAGCCCGAACGCGATTATTCCGAGACCCTGTTTCTGCCGCAGACCGATTTCCCGATGCGGGCCGGTCTGCCCGAGCGCGAGCCGCAATTGCTGGCGCGCTGGCAGAAGCAGAACCTGTTTCACCGCTTGCGCGAGACGGCGAAGGGCCGCCCGAAATTCGTCCTGCATGACGGTCCGCCCTATGCCAACGGCAACATCCATATCGGGCACGCGGTCAACAAAATCCTCAAGGACGTGGTGACGCGCAGCCAGCAGATGCTCGGCTTCGATTCCAACTACGTGCCGGGATGGGACTGTCATGGCCTGCCGATCGAATGGAAGATCGAAGAGGAGTATCGCGCCAAAGGCAAAAACAAGGACACGGTGCCGATCAACGAATTCCGCCGCGAGTGCCGCGCCTTCGCGCAGAAGTGGATCGAGGTGCAGCGCGAGGAGTTCAAGCGGCTCGGCGTCGAGGGCGACTGGGACAATTACTATTCGACCATGAGCTTCCCGGCGGAAGCGCAGATCGCGCGCGAGCTGATGAAGTTCGTTCAGAACGGCACGCTCTATCGCGGCTCAAAGCCGGTGATGTGGTCAGTGGTGGAGAAGACCGCACTCGCCGAAGCAGAGGTCGAGTACGAGGACTACACCTCCGACATGGTATGGGTAAAGTTTCCGGTGCGCTTCGCGCATGCGCGCGACGAGAAGGCGTTCAAACGCCTTGAAAAGGATTTCAGCAATGCGTCGGTCGTGATCTGGACCACCACGCCCTGGACGCTGCCCGGCAACCGAGCGATCAGCTATTCCTCGAAGATCGCCTACGGTCTCTACAGGATTACCGAGGCGCCCGCCGATAACTGGGCCAAGACCGGCGATCTCCTGATCCTCGCGGATTCACTTGCCGCCGATGTCTTCAAGCAGGCGCGCGTCACGGCATTCGACAAGGTGCGGAACGTCACCGCCGCCGAGCTTGCGGCGATCGGTTGCGTGCATCCATTGAAAGGTGCCAACGGCGGATACGAGTTCACCGTTCCGCTGCTTGATGGCGATCATGTCACCTCGGATACGGGTACCGGCTTCGTGCACACAGCCCCGGGTCATGGCCGCGAGGACTTCGACATCTGGATGGCGAATGCGCGCGCGCTGGAAGCGCGCGGGATCTCGTCAGCCATTCCCTATACGGTCGACGAGAACGGCGCCTTCACCGAACAGGCGCCGGGGTTCACCGGCAAACGCGTGCTCAACGACAAGGGCGAGAAGGGCGACGCCAACGAGACGGTGATCAAGGCTCTGGCCGAGGCCGGCAACATCATCGCGCGCGGCCGCCTCAAGCACCAGTATCCGCATTCCTGGCGCTCGAAGAAGCCGGTGATCTATCGCAACACGCCGCAATGGTTCATTGCGATGGACAAGGATATTGCCGACAGCAAAGGCGGCGTGAAGCAGGGCGACACGCTGCGCCACCGCGCGCTTGACGCCATCAAGGTGACGCGCTGGGTGCCGGCCGCCGGCGAGAACCGCATCACCGGCATGATCGAGAGCCGCCCCGACTGGGTGATCTCGCGCCAGCGCGCCTGGGGCGTGCCGATCACCGTGTTCGTGCGCGAGAAGGGTGACGGCTCGGTCGAGATTCTGAAGGACGAGGCGGTGAACAACCGCATCGCCTCCGCCTTCGAGCTGGAAGGCGCTGACGCCTGGTACGAGGCGAACGCGACCGAACGTTTTCTTGGTCCGCGCGCGAAGGAAGGCTGGAAGAAGGTCGACGACATTCTCGATGTGTGGTTCGATTCCGGCTCGACGCATGCCTTCGTGCTGGAAGACCCGAAGCATTTTCCGGGGCTCGCCAGCATCCGCCGCAGGAAGGACGGCGGCGACGACACGGTCATGTATCTGGAAGGCTCCGACCAGCATCGCGGCTGGTTCCATTCCTCGCTGCTGGAAAGCTGCGGCACGCGCGGGGTTGCGCCTTATGACGTCGTGCTCACGCACGGCTTCGCGCTCGACGAGAACGGCCGCAAGATGTCGAAGTCGCTCGGCAATGTGGTGGCGCCGCAGGACGTGATGAAGCAGGCGGGCGCCGATATTCTCCGGATGTGGGTGTGCGCCACCGACTATGCCGACGACCTGCGCATCGGCCCGGAAATCCTGAAGACCAATGTCGAGACCTACCGCAAGCTGCGCAATACCTTGCGCTGGATGCTCGGCAATCTCGCGCATTTCAAGGAAGAGGATCGCGTCGCTTTCGAGAAGATGCCGGAACTTGAGCGGCTGATGCTGCATCGCCTCGCCGAGCTCGACGCGCAGGTGCGGCAGGCTTACGCGGGTTTCGATTACAAACGCATCTTCGCTTTGCTCAACGCGTTCATGACCTCGGACCTGTCGGCTTTCTATTTCGACATCCGCAAGGACACCCTCTATTGCGATCCGATCTCTTCTCAGAAGCGCAAGGCGGCGCTTACCGTCATCGACCATCTGTTCCGCTGCACGGTGACGTGGCTCGCGCCGATGCTGTGCTTCACAGCGGAGGAATGCTGGCTCTCGCGCTATGGAGACACGGCGCCGTCGGTGCATCTGCAGCTTTTTTCCGATGTGCCGGCCGCGTGGCGCGATGACAGGCTCGCCGATAAGTGGCGCAAGATTCGCAATGTGCGGCGCGTGGTCACCGGCGCGCTAGAGCTCGAGCGCGCGCAGAAGCGTATCGGCTCCTCGCTCGAGGCGGCGCCGATCGTGCATGTCGCGGACACGGATCTGTTCGGCGCGATCGTCGATGCCGATCTTGCGGAAATCTGCATCACCTCCGCGGCGACCCTGGTGGAAGGGGAGGGGCCGGCCGACGCCTTCCGTCTGGACGATGTGACGGGCGTCTCGGTGCTGCCGCGCCGCGCGGAAGGCAGGAAATGCGCGCGCTCCTGGAAAATTTCCGAAAGTGTCGGCGAAGACCCGGATTATCCCGACGTGACGCCGCGTGACGCGAAAGCCTTGCGCGAATGGGACGCGCTGCGGCGGGCAGCGGAGTAGGCTTACGGCGTAGTCACGAATTCAGAGTCGTCCCCGCGCAAGCGGGGACCCATACGCTCAGCTTCGCCGATAGGCGACGGCATTTCGGTGTGGTACTTTTCATATTATTTCGACAGTGGATATGGGTCCCCCGTTCGCGGGGACGACCAGCAGGCAATTGCGATGCCATACCACGTTTACATTCTCGCAAGCCGGCCACACGGCACATTGTATATCGGCGTGACCAATAATTTGGAGCGAGCATCGAACAGCACCGGATGGGTCTCGGCTCGCAATTCGTCAAGCAGTACGGCGTGACAAGGCTCGTCCATGTTGAAACTTTCGATGATCCTGAATCGGCCATCGTCCGTGAGAAGCGGCTGAAGAAATGGAATCGCGAGTGGAAGATTCAGTTGATCGAAGAGAACAATCCGCATTGGGCGGATCGTGCGAAATTGCTGACGTAATGCCTTTCCGCATGTCGTCCCCGCGAACGCGGGGACCCATAGCCTCAGTGTCAGTTTGTTGCAGCCAAGAACTGCCGATCGCGAGAGGCGAGGATTTGCCTTCGTCTGCTTCTGTGGTTATGGGTCCCCGCTTGCGCGGGGACGACCACAATCAATGGCTTCCGGACCATCCAAACCCTCTTTCCTCTGGGGTCCCCTGAGCCGCGACGGCTTCACCGTCGCCGTGATCACCCTGCTGCTCGACCAGGCACTGAAGCTCTGGCTGCTGTTCGGCTATGACCTCGCCGGCAAGGGACGGGTGCGGGTGCTGCCGTTTTTCGACCTGGTGCTGACCTGGAACCGCGGCATCAGCTACGGGCTGTTCCAGCAGGACACTGCGCGCGGCCGGTTTCTCCTTCTCGCCATCACCATCGGGGCCATGATCGTTCTCTGGCTCTGGCTGGCGCGGGCCGGGAACCGCCTCGTGGCCCTGTCGCTGGGTCTGATCATCGGCGGGGCGCTGGGCAATGCCATCGACCGGCTGGCCTATGGGGCGGTGGCGGATTTCGCCCTGTTTCACGTCACTACGGCCAATTTTACCTTTAGCTGGTACGTCTTTAACCTCGCTGACGCGGCCATCGTTGCCGGGGTGGCGGGACTTCTGTATGACTCCCTCCTTGGTGACCGCGCCGCAAAAGCGCCCTGATTTCTGCGGATAGCAGGACCGGGTCGGCGGCCTTGCATGCGGGTGGAGCTCTCTGTGCTGAAGACGATTTCGGCCTCTGCGGACAATCATGCGATTTTCAGGCGACTGTCGCGCGCGGTTCTGGTCTGCGCCGTCGCCGCGGCCTGTGTCTTTGCCGCCGGTCAGGCGCGGGCCGAAGACGACGAGGACGACGAGCCCTTTGAAACCAAGATTATGAAGTCCATCCTCGGCATCAACGACAAGGATTCCATCGATTACCGCGAGCGCGCTCCCTTGGTGGTGCCGCCGACGATGAATCTGGTGCCGCCGGAGCAGGCCAAGATCGATAATCCGGCCTGGCCGAAGGACGCCGACGTCCAGGAGAAGAAAAAACGTAAAGCCGCGGCCAAGCAGCCGCGCCGCGATCCGGAGCTGGAAGCGCGACCGCTGACTCCCGCCGAACTCAATCCATCCGGTGCGGTCGCCCGTCGCGGCGCCGGTGCGGACCCAAATGGCGCGGAAAATCCCGAGCTTGAAGGCCAGCGCAAGCTGAGGCCGAACGAACTCGGCTACAAGGGCGGCCTGTTCAATTCCATCTTCCGGGACAACAGCAAGCCGGAAACCGCTGTGTTCAGTGGCGAGCCGGCGCGCTCGGCGCTGACCGATCCGCCGCCCGGCTATATGACGCCTTCGCCCAACCATCCTTACGGTCTTGGAGCGAAGAAAGAGGCGCCGAAGCCCTATAAGCTCGAAGACCGGGGCACCGGCAACTATTAACGCGATTTAACGCGGCGATGCGCCCGTTCTGCGTTGTTTGCCCGGTTCACGTCGCTATATCGCCAGTGGTTGTATCGCCCATATGTTTACCGCAAAGCGGCAACCGCGCCGCATGAGTCATCCGACATGAAGAGCCTCAACAGATCAGGCGCGGCGATCCTGCTCGCTTGCGCAGCCATCGCTTTTGCTCTGCTGCCGCATCGCCCGGCCGCGGCGGCGCCGAACGTGTCGCATTTCAAGCTCGCCAACGGGCTGCAGGTGGTGGTGATCCCGGACCGCCGCGCGCCGGTGGTCACGCACATGATCTGGTATCGGGTCGGCGCCGCCGACGAGCCGCCGGGCAAATCCGGCATCGCGCATTTCCTCGAACACCTGATGTTCAAGGGCACGGCGAAGAACCCGGCCGGCCGCTTCTCGCAGGTCGTTGCCACCATTGGCGGTCAGGAAAACGCGTTCACCTCCAGCGACTATACCGGCTATTACCAGCGCGTCGCCCGCGACAAGCTGAAGGAGATGATGGAATTCGAAGCCGACCGCATGACCGGCCTCGTGCTCACCGACGAGGTGGTGCTGCCGGAACGCGACGTTGTGCTGGAAGAGCAGAATACGCGTGTCGCCAATAATCCAGCCTCCAAGCTCGGCGAGGAAGTGCAGGCGGCGCTCTATCTCAATCATCCCTATGGCCGGCCGGTGATCGGCTGGCGTCCGGAAATCGAGAAGCTCAACCGCGCCGACGCGCTTGAGTTCTACAAGAAATACTACACGCCCAACAACGCCATCCTCGTCGTTGCAGGCGACGTGACTGCCGACGAGGTCAAGAAGCTCGCGGAGGAAACCTATGGCAGGATTCCGCGCGTTGCCGAGGTGCCGGAGCGCAAGCGGCCGCAGGAGCCCGAGCAGCGCGCCGTGCGTACGGTGACGCTCGCCGATCCCCGCGTCGCGCAGCCGAGTCTGCAACGCAGCTATCTGGTGCCGTCGTCCAACTCGGCGAAGCAGGGCGAATCCGAGGCGCTGGAAATCCTCGCGCATATCCTCGGCTCGGGAAACAACAGCCGGCTCTATCGCAAGCTGGTGGTGGAGAGCCCGGTCGCGATCAGTGTCGGTGCCTGGTACCAAGGCATGGCGCTCGACGACACGCGCTTCGGCGTCTATGGCACGCCGCAGCAGAACGTGACGCTGCAGCAATTCGATGTCGCGATCGACCAGGTGATTGCGGAGATCGCCGCCAACGGCGTGACCGCCGACGAACTTGAGACCGCGCGCACCAAGCTGATCGCCGATGTCGTATATGCGCAGGACAGTCAGGCGACCCTGGCGCGCTGGTACGGCTCGGCGCTGACGGCAGGCGCCACTGTCGAGGAAGTCACGACCTGGCCCGACCGCATCGCCAAGGTGACCGCAGACGACGTGCGCAATGCGGCCAAGACCTGGCTAGACAAGAAGCGTTCGGTCACCGGTTATCTCATCAAGGATCCCGCGCCGCAGGAGAAGCGCTCATGATATCTTTTGCCCGGCGGGTCTTGCTGCTTGCCGCCGCCGTTACTGTGCTGTCGCTGACGACCCCGGCGCAGGCAGCGATGAAGATCGAGCGCGTCGTTTCCCCCGGCGGCATCGAGGCCTGGCTGGTAAGCGATCCGTCGGTGCCGCTGATCGCGATGAATTTCGCCTTCCGCGGCGGCGCCAATCAGGATCCGACCGGAAAACCCGGCGTCGCCTACATGACGTCCGGCATGATGGACGAGGGCGCCGGCGATCTCGACGCCAAGGCTTTCCAGAGCCGGGCCGAGCGCAACGCCGTCGAACTCAGCTTCACGACGCATCGCGACGAAATGCGCGGCTCGCTCAAGGTGTTGACGGCCCGCAAGGACGAAGGCTTCGACCTGCTGCGGCTCGCCGTGACGTCGCCGCGCTTCGATCAGGACGCGATCGAGCGGGTGCGTGCGCAAATATTGGCGGTACTGCGCCGCGAGACCACCAATCCGAATGATATCGGCAGCCGGTTGTGGTGGCGCACCGCTTTTCCGGAACATCCATACGGCAGGCCGACCAACGGCACGCTAGAATCCGTGCCGACGATCGCGCAGCAGGACCTGCGCGACTACACCAAGCGCGTCTTCGCGCGCGACCGCCTGAAGATTGCGGTGGTCGGCGACATCGACGCCAAGACGCTGGGGCCGGTGCTTGACCGCATCTTTGGCGCGCTGCCCGAGAAAGCCGAATTGCAGGCAGTGCCGTCCGCAAAGATGGACGCGGTCGGCAAGAAGATTTTCGTTCCGCTGGATGTGCCGCAGGCGGTGGTGAATTTCGGCGGCGTCGGAATCCCGCGCCAGGATCCGGATTTCATTCCGGCCTATATTGTCAACCACATCCTCGGCGGCGGCTCCTTCTCCTCGCGGCTCTATCGCGAGGTGCGCGAGAAGCGGGGCCTGGCCTATTCGGTTTATTCGTATCTTCTGCCGCTCGACGTTGCCGCCCTATTCATGGGCGGCACGCAGACGCGCGCCGACAAGGCGGATGAGACGGTCAAGCTGATCGAATCGGAAATTCGCCGGCTCTCCGAAAGTGGCCCGACGGCGGAGGAACTGCAGAAATCGAAATCCTATCTCAAGGGCGCTTATGCCCTGAATTTCGACACCTCGACCAAGATCGCCAACCTTCTGGTGCAGATCCAGCTCGACGATCTCGGCATCGACTATATCGAGCGCCGCAACGGGCTGATCGAGGCGGTGACGCTGGACGACGTCAAGCGCGTGGCCAAGCGGCTGCTGGATGGCGGAATCCTGGTGACCGTGGTCGGGCGCCCGCAGGGCGAGAAAGGCGCCCAGCAGGGCGGGTAGATTTTGTTTTCCCTCTCCCCGTTTACGGGAAGAGGGTGGTCCGAGCGTAGCGAGGACCGGGTGAGGGGCCTTGGACTGGTCATGCTTCACCCGGCTCACGGTAAGCGCCGTTCGCCACCCTCTCACAGCGAACTCGAATGTTTTCGAGTTCGCTTATTTGTATATGCGGCCGAAGTCGGAAACATCCGACTTCGGCTAAGCGGGGAGAGGGTTTAAGGAAGGGGCGATGCCGATTCTCCAATCCATCACACATGCGACCGAAGCTTCGGTCGGCAACCACGGCCTCGCCGAATCCGACTTGCGCGAGACGCTGAAACGCAGCGAAGCCGCGCTCGCGTGGCTGCGCGCCCGGCACGAGGATGGCGGCTTGCGTCTGCTCAGGCTGCCGGCGGAGCGGAGCGACCTTGCGCAGATCACGGAAGCCGCCGGCAAACTGAAAGCGAGCGCAACCGACATCGTGTTTCTCGGCACCGGCGGCTCGAGCCTCGGCGGGCAGACGCTGGCGCAGCTCGCCGGCTATGCGGTGCCGGGCGTCGGCGCGTTGCGCAGCGCGCCGCGGCTGCATTTCATGGACAATCTCGATCCGCTGTCATTTGGCGGCTTGCTGGCGAGGCTGCCGCTGGCCACGACACGTTTCGTTGCGATTTCCAAATCCGGCGGCACCGGCGAGACGCTGATGCAGACCGCGGCGGCGCTGTCCGCCTGCAAGGATGCCGGGCTGACCGACAAGATCCCGCAACTCTTTCTGGGTCTGAGCGAGCCGGCGAAGCCCGGCAAGAAAAACGGCCTGCGCGCGCTGCTCGGCGCTTTCAATGTGCCGTTCCTCGATCACGACACCGGGGTCGGCGGGCGCTTCTCGGTGCTGACCAATGTCGGCCTGCTCCCCGCGGCGGTGCTGGGCCTCGACATTGCCGCGATCCGCGAGGGCGCGGCGGCGGCGCTGGCGCCAGTGCTGGCGAAAAAGACGCCGCAGGACGTGCCGGCGGCACTCGGCGCGGCCTTGTCGGTCGCATTGGCGCAGACGCGCGGCAAGACCATCTCCGCCGTCATGGGCTATGCCGACAGGCTGGAGAAATTCGCCAAGTGGTACGTGCAGCTCTGGGCCGAGAGTCTCGGCAAGGACGGCAAGGGCACGACGCCGCTCGCCGCGCTCGGCCCGGTCGACCAGCACAGCCAGTTGCAATTGTTCATCGCCGGTCCCCGCGACAAGTTCTTCACGGTGATCACGACCGGCGCGGCGGGCAAGGGTCCGAAGATCGCGCCTGATCTGGCGCAGCTCGCCGGCGAGCCGGATTTCGGCGGCAAAAGCATCGGCGACCTGGTCGCCGCCCAGGGCCGCGCCACGGCCGAGACGCTGGCGAAAAATGGCTGCCCGGTGCGCACCTTTCATCTCGATGCAATTGACGAACGCAGCCTCGGCGAATTGCTGATGCATTTCATGTTGGAGACGATCATCGCCGCACAGCTTCTCGGTGTTGACGCCTTCGATCAGCCGGCGGTGGAAGAGGGCAAGGTGCTGGCGAAACAATATCTCGCCGGGAAGGCCTGATGCCGTCGTCCCCGCGCCCGATCTCGGGTTCACCCGAGATCGGATTTTTCATTTCACAAGTCGGCTAAAGCCGACTTGTGATCGGGGACCCATATCGCAGAGCTGTGGCTATGGGTTCCCGCTTTCGCGGGAACGACCGGAAAACATGATGCGAGAAGCTGATCAGATCATTGGAGTGTATGAGCGGCACGCGCAAGCCTATGACAAGGTGCGTGGGCGCAGCCTGTTCGAGAAATCCTGGCTTGATCGTTTTCTCGCGCTGGTCCCAAAGGGTGGCTCGGTGCTCGATCTCGGCTGCGGCATGGGCGAGCCGATCGCGCGCTACATCATTGAGAGCGGCCGTGCCGTGATCGGTGTCGATTCCTCGTCCAGACTGATCGAGCTCTGCAAGGCGCGCTATGCCGCGCAGACCTGGCGCGTCGCCGACATGCGCACGCTCTCGCTCGGCATGCGCTTCGATGGCCTGCTCGCGTGGGACAGCTTCTTTCATCTGCCGCCCGACGAGCAGCGCGCTATGTTCGGAGTCTTCGCCGCGCACGCCGCGCCGCGCGCCGCGCTGATGTTCACCAGCGGGCCGGCGCATGGCGTCGCCATCGGCAAGTTCGAGGGCGAGCCGCTCTATCATGCCAGCCTCGATCCGGACGAGTACCGGACCTTGCTGCGCGACAACGGCTTCGGCGTCGTCGCGCATGTCGCGGACGATCCCGCCTGCGGCGGCCACACCGTCTGGCTGGCGCAAAACGGCTAGCTCTTTGCCTGCCGGTCGTGGCGGGTTACATCTTCCGCATGATCCGCGTCACCGACCATATCAGCCTCAACGACGACGAGTTGCAGGAAAGCTTCGTACGCTCCTCGGGACCGGGCGGGCAGAATGTCAACAAGCTTTCCACCGCCGTGCAATTGCGGTTTGACGTGCGGCGTTCGCCGTCATTGCCGAATGACGTTGCGATCCGCCTGATGCGGCTCGCCGGCAGCCGTCTGACGAAAGATGGCGTGCTGGTGCTGATCGCGCAGAACGCCCGCACGCAGGAGCGCAACCGCGCCGAGGCGCGCGAGCGGCTGTTTGACCTTATCCGCCAGGCGGCGGTGAAGCCGGTGCCGCGCCGCGCCACCAAGCCGACCAGGGCGTCCAAGCTGAAGCGCGTGGAGGGCAAGAAAATCCGCTCCAACATCAAGAAGATGCGGGGCAAGGCGTTTGAGGATTAATCTCAACTTCTTGTCGCCCCCGCGCAAGCGGGGGCCCATATTGCAGAGCCGTGGGTATGGGTCCCCGCTTTCGCGGGGACGACCCCGTTGAGAGTACTTGCCGTCCGAATCTCGTAAGTTCACACCATGCCCGTCCGTCAGCTTTCCGAATCCCTGATCAACCGCATCGCCGCCGGCGAGGTGGTGGAGCGCCCGGCCAGCGCCGTGAAGGAACTGGTCGAGAATGCGCTTGATGCCGGCGCGCGCAAGATCGAGATCGTGATCGACGGCGGGGGGCGGCGGCTCATTCGCGTCAGCGACGACGGCGAGGGGATGACCCGCGCCGATCTCGCCTTGTCGGTCGAACGGCACGCGACCTCAAAGCTCTGGGACGAAGATTTGCTGGCGATCGATACCCTCGGCTTCCGCGGCGAGGCGTTGCCGTCGATCGGGTCGGTCGCGAGGCTCACGATCACGACGCGCCATGTCGGCGAGCCGCATGGCTGGACATTGAGTGTCGACGCGGGCGTGAAATCGGAGATCGCGCCTGCTGCGCTGAATAGCGGCACGCGTGTCGAGGTGCGCGATTTGTTTTATGCAACACCGGCGCGGCTGAAATTCATGAAGTCGGACCGTGCGGAAGGCGAAGCGGTGCGCGAAGTCGTGCGCCGTCTCGCCATGAGCCGGCCGGATGTCGCCTTCACTCTGGCGAGCGAGGAGCGCGCCGCCGTAACCTGGCCGGCGGCGTTGCCCGGCGCGGCGGGACGGCTGGCGCGGCTCGGCGATGTGCTGGGTGCGGATTTCCGCGCCAATGCGGTGGAAGTGCAGGGCGGGCGCGAAGGCTTGCGCATCGCAGGGTACGCGGCGTTGCCGACCTTCACCCGCGCCAATGCGCTCGGACAATATCTGTTCGTCAACGACCGGCCGGTGCGCGACAAGCTCTTGCTTGGCGCCGTGCGCGCGGCCTATGCCGATTATCTGCCGCGCGACCGGCATCCGGTGCTGGCGCTGTTCGTCACCCTCGAGCCGCGCGAGGTCGACGTGAACGTGCATCCGGCGAAAACCGAAGTGCGCTTCCGCGATGCCGGCCTGGTCCGGTCGAGCATCGTCGTTGCCTTGCGCGAGGCGCTGGCGCGCAACGGGCAGCGATCGGCCTCGACCGGAGGTGAGGCGACGGCGGCGGCGTTTCGTTCGGGAGTCGGCTCGTTCGCTGCTCCGCCGCGCCGTGGTGGTTGGGACTGGCGACGCTCGCCGGCCATGCCCGTGGTGGCGCCGCGGTTTGAGACCCTGCCACCTGCCTCCGGCTTTGCCGAAGCAGCGCAGGCGGCATTCGACGTGGTGACGCCCTCCGCCGATGCGCGGGCCGCTTTTGTCGACGCCGCGCCTGACCTGCTCGACAAGCCGCTCGGCGCGGCGCGCGCGCAGATCCACGAGACCTATATCGTGGCGCAGACCCGCGACGGACTTGTGCTGGTGGATCAGCATGCCGCGCATGAGCGGCTGGTCTATGAGCGGCTGAAGGCGGCGGTCGAGCGTGACGGTGTGGCGCGGCAGATCCTGCTCATTCCGGAAGTGGTCGAACTGGACGAGAGCGATGTCGAACGGCTGCTGGCACGCACCGGCGAGCTCGCGCGTTTTGGCCTGGTCATCGAATCCTTCGGACCCGGTGCGGTGGCGGTGCGCGAAACCCCGTCGTTGCTGGGAGAAATCGACGCCGGCGCATTGCTGCGCGATCTCTCAGAGCACATGGCGGAATGGGACGATCACCTGCCGCTCGAGCGCCGCCTGATGCATATGGCTGCGACCATGGCCTGCTACGGCTCGGTGCGCGCGGGGCGGCGGCTCAAGCCGGAGGAAATGAACGCGCTCTTGCGTGAGATGGAGGCGACGCCGAATTCCGGCCAGTGCAATCACGGCCGGCCGACCTATGTGGAGTTGAAGCTGAGCGATATCGAGAGGTTGTTTGGGCGGCGCTAAAAACGCATCGTCTCTACACTGTAGTCCCCCGCGAAAGCGGGAACCCATACGCCTCAGGCTATCGACAGGTTGGGGAACATGAGTTCCGGGTCTCCCTCGCTGACGCTCGATCGCCCGGGACGACGCCTCAGGTATTTCGCAAAAACACAAACTCCGTGTCATCGTAATCGCGCCGTTCGATCTCTTCGAATCCCTGCGGCGCCTTGAACGCGGCGTCTTTTGCTTCCTCCACGACAATCAACGCATCCTGTGTCAGCCAGCCGCCGTCGCGCGCGGACGCCAGCGCCTTCTCGGCGAGCCCCTTGCCATAGGGCGGATCGAGGAAGACCAACGAGAACGGATCATTCGGATGCACGTCGCCGAGCCGCGTGGCATCGCGACGGAAGATGCGGGTGACGCCGGCCGCGCCAAGCGTCTCCACATTCTGCCGGATCAGCGCGCGCGCCTCGGCGCCGTCGTCGACGAACAGAACAAGCGCCGCGCCGCGCGACAGGGCTTCAAGCCCGAGCGCACCGCTGCCGGCAAAGAGATCGAGCACGCGCGCGCCCGAGACCGGGTCGCCATAGGCATGCGCAAGAATGTTGAACAATGATTCGCGCAGCCGGTCGGCGGTCGGCCGGATGCCCTGCGATTTCGGCGCGGCGAGGGTGCGCCCGCGATGCTGTCCGCCGACAATGCGCATCAGCGGTCCCGCTTGCCTTTGGTGCGGGAGGATGGACGGCGCTTGTTGCGCCGTTTTTCAGGCCGCTCTCCGCTTGCCTGAGGTGCGAGGCGCGAAGCGCCGAGCCTGGAAGGGCGGCGGCCCTCTTTTGGAATGCCTCGACCGCCATCCTTCGAGGCCGGCTTCGCGGCCGCCTCGGGATGACGCTGCAAGGCAGACTTCGTCACCTTGTTGTCCGAGTCGGCGTCGCGCAGCACCATCATCGGCCCCGCGAAATCCGCGCCGGCCGCGGCCGCGATGCGCTCGCCGAGTTGCTCGCGCAGATGCCGCGTGCGGATTTCCTCGACTGCGCCTTCGGGAAGATCGCCGAGCTGGAACGGGCCGTAGGAGACGCGGATCAGCCGGTTCACCTTCAGCCCGAGATGCTCCAGCACATTGCGCACCTCGCGGTTCTTGCCCTCACGGATCGCAAAAGTGAGCCAGACATTCGCCCCCTGCTCGCGGTCGAGTGTCGCCTCGATCGCGCCATAGCGGATGCCGTTGACCGTCACGCCCTTGCGTAGCGCGTCGAGTTGCGGCTGCGTCACCTTGCCGTTGGCGCGCACGCGGTAGCGGCGCAACCAGCCAGTCTCGGGCAGTTCCAGCACGCGAGCCAGGCCGCCGTCATTGGTCAGCAGCAGCAGCCCTTCGGTGTTGAGATCGAGCCGGCCGACGCTGATCAGGCGCGGCAGGCCCTTCGGCAGTTTCTCAAAAATGGTCGGCCGCTTTTCAGGATCGGCGTGCGTGGTCACGAGGCCGCGCGGCTTGTGATAGAGAAACAGGCGTGTGCGCTCCCGCTGCGGCAGCGGCTTGCCGTCGACGCTGATCCTGTCGGAGGCAGTCACGTTGAGAGCGGGCGAGGAAATCGCCGCGCCGTTGACCGCGACACGGCCTTCCGCGATCCAGCTTTCGGCCTCACGCCGCGAGCACAGACCGGCACGCGCCATCACCTTGGCAATGCGCTCGCCGGCATGCGGGTTGGATGGAGACAGTGCCCGATTCTTGGGGAATCTTTTGGCCATGGCCTTTATCATTGGTCATGGCCGGGCTTGTCCCGGCCATCCACGTCTTGACGCTGTACCGTGTATAAAGACGTGGATGCCCGGAACAAGTCCGGGCATGACGTTTTCGTGGAGATCGCCCGCCTTATGTCCGCTCCCTCATACATGGACATCGCCCTCGACGAAGCTCGTGCCGCTGCGGCACGCGGCGAAGTGCCGGTCGGCTGCGTCATCGTGCGGAGCGGCGAGGTGATCGCGCGTGCGGGCAACCGCACATTGGCTGACCGTGATCCCACCGCGCATGCCGAATTGCTGGCACTCCGGCAGGCCGCGGCGAAGCTCGGCAGTGAACGGCTCATCGACTGCGATCTCCATGTCACGCTTGAACCATGCACCATGTGCACGGCGGCGATGTCCTTCGCGCGCATCCGGCGGCTTTACTACGGCGCACGCGACCCGAAAGGCGGAGCGGTGGAGAGCGGGGTGCGGTTCTTTTCGTCGACGACGTGTCATCACCGGCCGGAAATTTATGGCGGGATCGGGGAAAGCGAGGCGGCTGCGTTGCTGAGGGAGTTTTTCAAGGAGAGGCGGTAGTGCTTTCACCTCTCCCCGCACCGAACTCGGGTTTACCCGAGTTCGGTCATCATATTTTAGCCGAAGTCGGAAACATCCGACTTCGGCAGCGGGGAGGGAACTATGCCATCTCCGCAAATTCCCACGCCTTCACCGCCAGCGGGCGCACCATCTGCGCCTTCGCGGGCGCGTTGTCGCTGGTGGCGGTGCCGTCCCGGACGCGGCCGACAATGCCCTGCAGGATCGCGGCGAGGCGGAAGAAGTTGTAGGCGAGATAATGCGGCAGATGCGGACGCGGATCGAAACCGGTGCGTGCTGCGTAGGAATCGACGTAATCAGACAGCGAGGG
Organism: Pseudorhodoplanes sp.; assembly: GCA_032027085.1. Taxonomy (NCBI): domain Bacteria; kingdom Pseudomonadati; phylum Pseudomonadota; class Alphaproteobacteria; order Hyphomicrobiales; genus Pseudorhodoplanes; species Pseudorhodoplanes sp. The sequence continues at coordinate 2,569,976 of JAVSMS010000001.1, forward strand.
AATGCCCAGCGCGGCGAGATCCTGCCCGACCAGCGAGGCGGTGCCTGCCGCCGAATCCGAATGCGGCATGTGCCATTGCATCAGGTGATAGGAAAAATCGGCCAGCGGATCGCCAAGCGTGGACAATTCCCAATCGAGCACGGCAATGATTTTCGGCTGGCGCTGATCGACAATCGTGTTGTCGAGCCGATAGTCGCCATGCACGATGCGTACAGCCTGCTGCGGCGGCACGTGGAGCGGCAGCCAGTCGATGAGACGATCCATTTCCGGAATCGTTTCGGTCTCCGACGCGCGATACTGCTTCGACCAGCGGTCAACCTGTCGCGCCACATAATTCTCTCCCTTGCCGAAGTCGGCGAGCCCGATGGCGGCAGGATCGAAGCTGTGCAGTTGCGCCAGCGTCGCATTCATGTGGTCATAAACCGCGGCCCGCTCGGCCGGGTGTGAGTCTGGCATCGACGGTTCCCAGAACACGCGGCCGTCGACAAAGCCCATCACGTAAAAAGCCGTGCCGGCGACGCTTTCATCGGCGCAATAGAGAATGGGCTCTGCAACCGGGAAGCCCTGCCTGTGCAGCGCACTGATGACGCGAAATTCGCGGTCGACCGCGTGCGCGGAGGGCAGCAACTTGCCCGGCGGCTTGCGGCGCAGCACGTAACGGCGCTCTGCCGTCTCGAGCAGATAGGTCGGGTTGGATTGGCCGCCCTTGAACTGGCGAACCGCCTGCAGGCAGGCAAAGTCCGGAACGCTTGCGGCCAGATAATCCTGCAGCCGCGCGGCATCGAACTTCAACGCCTCCGCGACGTCGCGGGTGCCGGAGAATGCCGCCTGTCGGTCGATCGGCGGCATGGCGGTCAGGGCCGGAAGAATTCGAGCAGGGCGGTGGCGGTCGCCTCGGGATTTTCCTCGGCGAGGAAATGGCCCGAGTCGATGGGCTTGCCGGACACCTCTTTGGCCCAGTTGCGCCAGATGCTGAGCGGCGTGTTTTCGCTGGGGATGCCGGCGGCGCCCCACAGCGCCAGCATCGGCGCGGCGATCTTGTTGCGGGCCGCATGATCGATCTCGTCATGGGCGAGATCGGTCGATTCGCCGGCGCGGTAATCCTCACAGGTCGCATGAATGCGCAGCGGATCGGAGAAGAAGGCACGGTAATGCGCCAGTGCGCGCGAATCGAACGCCGAGAGGTCCTTGGCTTTCGTCCAGCTTGCCATTTTCCAGTCGAGAAATTCGACCGGCGCCTTGCTGATCAGCATTTCCGGCAGCGGATATTTCTGTGCCAGGAACTGCCAGTGCCAGACCTTGAAGGCGAGCGTGTGATCCATGCGGTGCCACATCTCGAAGGTCGGGATGATATCGAGCGTGGAGAGCTTGATCAGCCGCCCGGGATGATCGAGCGCCAGGCGATAGGCGACACGTCCGCCGCGGTCATGCCCCGCAAGATGGAACCGGACGTGGCCCAGCTTTTCCATGATCTCGATCATGACATTCGCCATCGAGCGCTTGTCGTAGGGTGCGTGTCCCTTGCCGGATTTCGGCGCCACCGACCAGCCATAGCCGGGGAGATCGGGAATGATCAGCTTGAAGCGTTCGGCCAGTTTCGGCGCAACGCGATGCCACATCACATTCGTTTGCGCGTAGCCATGCAGCAAGAGAAGCGGCGCGCCCTCGCCGCCGGAGCGCGCGAACATTTTGCCGATCGAGGTATCGATCCAGTGCGATTCAAAACCGGGAAAGAGATCGGCGGGGTCGGACATACGCTTGTTCTTTCATGCTCTGGCCGATGGGAGAGGGCCTGGTCATAGCGCCGCCCATTGTCCACGAATGCCGTGTCGGCATCAATTCATGCCGACGTTGTATGATCTTATGGACGCCAGGCGGGGACGATATCGGTCCGGGCGAAATCGTCGCCTTTGAACAGAAGAGGTTCGTCCGCAATGTCGCCGAATCCAACAGCTCCGCAGCATGCTTGCTTGTCCTCATGAAAGGCGATTGCGATGAGAGCGGAGGTATCGACTACCATCAGTCGAAAATGCCGAATTCATTGTAGCCAATGATCTCATCGGCAGTTCGATTGTCGAGGGTTGGCATGGCATCGAACTTTACCAGCAACTCCTTGAGCTTTCGCTTCTGTTCGGCGACTTGTTCATCCGACAGCGGCAATCGCCGGAGCTTTTCGGCGACAGCATTCTTGACGGTCTCGGTAAGCGTCTCGCCAGTCCGCTCTGCGAGCTGTCGCACCAGCCGATCGGTCGCAGGATCTTTAATGAGGATCGCCATGGCAGAAAAATATATATCCGATATCGACCCCACGTACATATTTGTAAGGTATTGAAATTAAATCATTTCCCGTTCAATCGCCCGCCGGCCGATGTCACGCCGGCAGAAGCCCTCCGGCCAGTCGATCCTGTCCACGGCTTCGTAGGCGCGCTCCTGCGCTTCGCTGACGGTCTTGCCGAGGCCGCAGACATTCAGCACGCGTCCGCCGGCCGCGAGAATGGCATCGCCTTCGGCCCTGGTGCCGGCGTGGAAAATCTCGACGCCCTCAATGGCGGCGGCCTCCGCGAGCCCCTTGATGAGCGTGCCCTTCCTGTAATCGCCGGGATAACCCTTGGAGGCCATCACCACGGTCAGCGCCGAATCCGGATACCAGCGCAGATCGAAATTCTTCAGCACGCCGTCGCGCGCAGCCACCAGCGCCGGCACCAGATCGGACATCAGGCGCAGCATCAGCACCTGGGTTTCCGGATCGCCGAAACGGCAATTGTATTCGATCAGCTTCGGGCCATCTCTTGTGATCATCAATCCCGCGAACAGAACACCCTTGTAGGGTGCGCCCATCGCGCTCATCGCGCGCATGGTCGGCATCACGATCTCGTCCATGGTGCGCTTCGTCATCTCGTCGGTCATCACCGGCGCCGGGGAATAGGCGCCCATGCCGCCTGTATTCGGACCCTGATCGTTGTCGAAGGCGCGCTTGTGATCCTGCGCGGAGGCAAGGGGAATGGCGGTGGTGCCGTCGCAGAGCGCGAAGAAAGAGGCTTCCTCGCCGCTGAGGAATTCCTCGACGACAACCTCTGCGCCCGCGGCACCGAGCGAGCCGGCAAACATCAAGTCAATGGCGTCGAGCGCTTCATCGACCGTCTGCGCAACGACGACTCCCTTGCCGGCGGCGAGACCATCCGCTTTCACCACGATGGGAGCACCCTGCGCGCGCACATAGTCCTTCGCCAGTTCAGCCGATGTGAAGCGCTCATAGGCCGCAGTCGGAATATTGTTCGCTTTGCACAAATCCTTCGTGAAGCCTTTTGAGCCTTCGAGCTGCGCGGCCTTTTTGCTCGGGCCGAACGCCTTGATGCCGGCCGCTTCCAGATCGTCGACAATTCCTGCGCAAAGGGGCGCCTCGGGACCAACCACAACGAAGTTGATCGCGTTCTGCTTGCAGAAAGCGATCACTGCCGCATGATCGCCGATATCGAGCGGCACAATCTCGGCTTCCTGCGCGATCCCGGCATTGCCAGGCGCGCAATAGAGCTTCTTGAGCAGCGGGCTCACCGCTATTTTCCACGCCAGCGCATGTTCGCGGCCACCTGAGCCGAGAAGGAGAATATTCATCTATTCGGTATCCCGTCATGCATCGGCCGGAGCCACGCGTCAGGTTCTTTCGCGTGATGCATCGCCGGGTCAAGTCCGGCGATGACGGACAAATGTTTGCGCGCAGGCCGCATTTGGGCTTGATATGGCCTGCTGTGAGAGGCCGCAAGCGAATCGCATGATATGACAGAACCAGCCCTTCTCAATGTTGTGGAATGGACCGTCTCGGAGGTCTCCGCTGCGCTGAAGCGCACGGTGGAGGACAATTTCAGCCATGTGCGGGTGCGGGGCGAGATTTCCGGTTATCGCGGCCCGCATTCCTCGGGGCACGTCTATTTTGCGCTGAAGGACGAGGGGGCCCGCATCGACGCGGTGATCTGGAAGGGCGTCTTCACCAGATTGCGCATAAAACCGGAGGAGGGCCTCGAAGTCATCGTCACCGGGCGCATCACCACCTATCCAGGACGCTCGAATTACCAGATCGTGATCGAGACGCTGGAGCCCTCCGGGCTCGGCGCGCTGATGGCGCTGCTGGAAGAGCGCAAGAAGAAGCTTGCCGCCGAAGGCCTGTTCGATGAGGCGCGCAAGCAGCTCTTGCCTTATCTGCCGCGCGTGATCGGCGTGGTGACCTCACCCACCGGTGCGGTGATCCGCGACATCCTGCATCGTCTGGAAGATCGCTGTTCCTGCCATGTGCTGGTCTGGCCGGTGCGTGTGCAAGGCGAGACATCGGCGCAGGAGGTTGCAAACGCGATTCGCGGGTTCAATGCCTTGCCGGAGGACGGCGCGGTGCCGCGCCCGGATGTCATCATCGTCGCGCGTGGCGGCGGCTCGCTGGAAGACCTGTGGTCGTTCAACGAAGAGATCGTGGTGCGTGCGGCGGCCGAGAGCATGATCCCGCTGATCTCCGCGGTCGGCCACGAGACCGACATCACGCTGATCGATTTCGCATCCGACAAGCGCGCGCCGACGCCGACCGCCGCCGCCGAGATGGCGGTGCCGGTGCGGTCCGAATTGCTGTCGCGGATCGCGACGCAGGTGCGCCGCCTCGGCGCCTGCTGGGCACGCGGACAGGAGGCACGGCGCGCGGAATTGCGTGCCGCCGCGCGCGCGTTGCCGACACTCGACACTCTGCTCGCGGTGCCGCGCCAGCGCCTGGATACGGCGAGCGACCGACTACCGCGCGCCTTGCGCGCCAATGCGCAGATCCATCATACGCAATTGTCGCGCATCGCCGCACGACTGTCGCCGCAATTGCTGCGTGCCCGCATCGCGCGCTGCAAGGATGTCGTTGCGGCCTTCGGTCAACGCGGCGGTCGTGCTGCCCAGGTCTATCTCGCCCGCCGCCGTGACCGGCTGGCCTCCTGCGGTCAATTGCTGACGGCGTATTCGTATCGCGAGGTGCTGAAGCGCGGCTTCGCCCTGGTGCGTGGTGCAGACGGGCTGCCGCTGCATGCCGCCGCGGCAATCGGCCCCGGCATGCGCCTCGACATCGAATTCGCCGACGGACATGTGACTGCGACGGCAGAGGGCGCGTCTGCAACCGCTCCCTCAGCCGCCCCCGCCACTCCGCCAAAGCCGCGCGGCAAGACCGGCAGCGGCCAAGGCGGCGCATCGGGACAGGGCAATCTGTTCGGCTAGCGCAATGTTATTTGCGCCGTTGTTCAAAGCCACCCCGCCGGGTTTCCGGAACCTGTTGCCACGCCGGCGCAAGCCATTATGTTGACCTAAACCGGACTATGGTGCCGGTTATGCCGGAATTCCCGCCAGGAGACTGAAACTTGCTCAACCGAATGGATCGTCCCCAGCCGATGGCCGGCGAGGCCGAGGTGAAGTTCCTTGATGGCGATTTCCGGATCGTGAAGCCAGGCGCCTTCGTGCGCTGTGCGCAAACCGGGGTGCCGATTCCGCTGGAAGAATTGAAATACTGGAGCGTGGATCGGCAGGAGGCCTATGCCTCGCCGGACGCCGTGTTCCAGCGGCAATTCCCCGACCGCGCCAAATAATCAGCGGGACGCCGCGAGGCTCTTGCGGATCGAAGACCGCAGCGCGTCTTCGTTCTCGATCACCAGCGACACGGGAAGGTCCTTCGCGCGCATGCGCAAGGTCGCGAGCGCGCCTTCACCGCCGATCAGCCGCGCCATGTCCTTTTCGGTGGTCAGCAGGGCGAGTTTCCCGGCCTCGGCGCGGGCGAGCAGCCGTTCGGCGTCGGCTTGCGTATAGACGTGGTGATCGGGGAAGCTCTCCTCCGCCATCGCCTCGATGCCGGTTTCCGCAAGCGTCGAAAAGAATTTCTCCGGGTCGCCGATACCGGCAAAGGCCAGCACCTTCTTGCGGCCGATCGCCTTCACCGCTTCTGCTTTCGGCTCCAGCCGCGCATGAAACAGCGGCCGATCATGCGCGCGCGCCATGGCCGCAACCTGCGCAGCGGTCGTTCCACGGCCGATCAGCAGAATGGCATTGACGCAAGCGAGTTGCGCGCGCAGCGGCGCGCGCAGGGGACCGGCGGGAAACACGCTGGCATTGCCGAGACCGCGGCGGGCGTCGACAACGGCGATGGAGAAATCCTTCTTGAGTGACGGATTCTGCAGGCCGTCATCCATGACAATGACGGTCGCGCCTTCGTCTTTTGCGAGCGCGGCGCCGGCGGGGCGGTCATGCGCGACAATGACCGGGGCATGCCTTGCCAGCAGCAGCGGCTCGTCGCCGACATCGGTGGCACGATGCGCCGTCGCGTCCACACGCACAGGCCCGGTGAGATTGCCACCATAGCCGCGCGTCAGCACAAAAGGTCTTTCGCCGCCCGCGGCCAGCCACCGGGCCAGCGCGATGACGGTCGGCGTCTTGCCGGTACCGCCGAGCGTGAAATTGCCGATGCAGATGACGGGAATGCCGGCGGCTTGCCCCGGCCGTCGCATGCGGTTCGCGGCAATGCATCCGTAGACGAAAGCTGCGGGCCATAGCAGGCGGGAGACAAGACCGGGCTTTTCCCACCAGTATGACGGATCACGCATCGCCAGGCCGGTGTTCGAGCCGCAATTGCAGCAGATAAGGTTCGAGCTCGGCCATCGTGCGTTTCAGCGCTCCGCCCAGACGCTCCACCGTTTTCTGACCGGCAACGGAGGTCTCCTTGCGCGCCGCGCTGTCGGTCAGCCAATAGCCAAGGCGATCCGTGAGCTGATCGATATTTTCCACTTCGGCGGCGCCGCGCGCGGCATCCAGCGCGGCGTAGATTTCGGTGAAATTCCAAACGTGCGGGCCGTGCACGATAGCGGCGCCGAGTTTCACCGCCTCGATCGGATTCTGCCCGCCATGCTCCACCAGCGAGCCGCCCATATAGACGATCGGCGCGACGCGGTAGATCAGGCCGAGTTCGCCCATCGTGTCGGCGATGTAGATGTCGGTCTGCGCATCGGGGAGGACGCCATGCGAGCGCAGCATCGCGCGCAGTTGCGCGGCGACGGCGAAATCGAGAATGCCGCGGCCGCGCTCTGGATGACGCGGAACGATGATGGTGAGCAACCCGGCAAAGCGCTGACGCAGACGCCGATGCGCGTCGATCAGCAGGATTTCCTCGCCGGGATGGGTCGAGGCGGCGACGATGACCGCGCGATTGCCGATCGCGGCCTTCAACCCCTGGAGATTAGCCTCGTCGGCCGGCGGCGCCGGGACGTCGAGCTTGAGATTGCCGGTGACGTGCACATTGCGCGCGCCGAGCTCCTGAAACCGGTCGCCGTCAAGCGCGGATTGCGCAAGGCACAGATCGAACTTGCCGAGCAGGCTGATGGCGGTTTTCGGCACCGAGCGCCAGCCCTTGAAGGATTGTTCGGACATGCGTCCATTGACCAACACCAGCGGAACGCGACCTTTGCTGGCGGCCAGGATCAGATTGGGCCAGAGATCAGATTCCACGAACAGCCCGAGATTGGGGCGCCAATAATCGAGAAACCGGAAGACAAAACGCGGCGCATCGAGCGGGATGAATTGATGCAGGACCCCTGAGGGCAATCGCTCTTCCGCGACATTGGCGGAGGTGAGTGTGCCGGTGGTCACCAGCACGTTCAGGTCCTGCGCGCGCAATTGTTCGATCAGCGACAATACGGCCAGCAATTCGCCGACGCTGGCGCCATGGATCCAGACCAGCGATCCCTCGGGGCGCGGCAAGGTCGGCTCGCCGAGGCGCTCCACCATGCGCTCCGGATGCTCCTTGCCGCGTTTCAGCCGCCGTCCCAGCAGCACCGGCGCCAGCGGCGTCGCCGCCGCCATGGCCCGGCGGTAAAGGCGTAAACCCAGTGGCAGGCGTTCAGCCACGGCGTTGCTCTTCGGCGGTGCGATCGACGATCGCATAGGCGCGCGCCGTCGCCGCATTGAGCTTATCCTCGACGGCCTTGCGCGCCAGTTCCAGTGCTGCATCGTCGGCATCCGCCGCGACGCGGATGGGTTCGCCGACGACGCCGGCCATGCGGCTGAACGGAAGATTGATCGCCGAGCGATCCCAGTTGTTCAGCTCGATGCGGCGGCTGGAGGCGATGGCGACCGGATAAATCGGACGACCTGAATCGCGCGCCAGCCGCACAATGCCAGGTCCGGCGACGCGCGAAATCTTCGGGACGTCGGCTGTCAGCGCCACGTTGTACCCCTCGTCCAAAGCCTGCAGCATCTGCCGATAGGCCCCGACGCCCCCCTTGCGATGGAATTCGCGGCCATGATCGCCCGAACCGCGAATGGTCTCAACACCCAGCCATTCGGCTGCGATGGCATTCATTTCTCCGTCCCGGTGGCGTGAAATCAGGGTTTTGGCGCGATAGCCCTCCTTCTTGATGAAGGGAGCCATGAAATGCTGGCCATGCCACATTGCCAGAATGATCGGCAGATCCGGCCCGGCCCGCTCATAAATGTCGCCGGGCTCGGTCACCAGCGAACTGGTCAGGTGCACGAGCCGCAGATATTCGGCGGCGAGCACACCAACCGTTTTCTGCACCCAGGGTGCACGCGCGATCCTGCGTGAAGACAACATCCGGGGTTCCGACGAGGCGTTAGCGGGCGACTTTTCCCGCCGCCGCCCGGTTGGTCGCGTCAGGGTCGAGCAGGCGGTGCAGGTGGACAATGAAGTAGCGCATCTGGGCGTTGTCCACGGTCTGCTGGGCCTTGGCTCTCCAGGCGCTGTAGGCCGATGCGTAGTTTGGAAAGATGCCAACCACGTCGAGCTTGGTGAGATCCTTGAACTCGACGTCGTCGATCCGGGCCAGTTCGCCGCCGAAGACGAGGTGAAGGAGCTGCTTGTTCAGTGTCTGCTCGGACATCAAATCTGCCTTAGCCAAAACTGTTGCGATGGCGCCGCACCACGTCCAGCATTGCTGCGTGGCGGGCCGGTCCTGCCGCGATGACGGCGCCATGCACGGGGTCGTGCAGGTTGTAGACCAGCTTTTCGCCGCTCAGGGTGGTCATTTCGCCGCCGGCTTCGTGCACCAAAAGGTCGGCCGCCGCAAGGTCCCAATCATGGGCATTGACAGAGGCCATCGCCGCGTCGATGCGCCCCTCGGCGACGCGCGTCAGGCGCAGAGCCAGCGAGTGGATTTTCGGTTCCCGGATGATATCGGCCTGAGCCGCGAGGTTCTGCAGATAGCGGGCCGGACCCGCCACGGCGGCGCCTGCGAGCGTGCCGCCGTCGCGAACACGCACCGATTCGCCGTTGCGGGTCGTGCCATGTCCGGCCGCCGCGAGGAACAGATGATCATCCACGGGCACATAGACGCCGGCCACGACCGGCCGTCCATGCTCGACCAGCGCCGCGCAGATCGACCAGTCGGGCAGTCCGGCCAGATAGGCGCGTGTGCCGTCGATCGGATCGGCGATGTAAAGCGCGTGCCCTTCCAGGCGGGATTTGTCGTCCTGGCTTTCCTCGGAGAGCCAGCCGATGTCCGGACGCGAGAGCTTTTCGCGCAGCAATGCATCGACCGCCATGTCGGCTTCACTGACCGGAGAGTTGTGACCCTTGGTCCAGCTCTTGATCTGTCCGCGAAAGGTCTTCAACGCGACAGCGCCGGCCTCGCGCAAAACCGCGCCGAGACGCTGGGCCTCCTCGAGATTGTTCAGAGCGTCAGTGGCCGGCAATGGTCAGCCCTTCCACCCGCAATGTCGGCGCGTTGGTGCCGTAGCGGAATTCCAGATCGTTTGCCGGTGTCAGCGAGGCAAACATCTCGAACAGATGGCCGGCGATGGTCACTTCGCTCACGGGATAAGCAAGCGCGCCATTCTCGATCCAGAAGCCGGATGCGCCGCGGCTGTAATCGCCGGTCACAAGATTGGTGCCCATGCCGATCAAGTCGGTCACGTAAAATCCGGTTCCGGTTTCCGCGATCAGCGCTTCCGGCGCGAGCGGACCAGGCTCGAGGTGCAGATTGGTCGGGCTTGGCGACGGCGGTGAGGAGACGCCGCGCGAGGCATGTCCTGTGGTGACAAGGCCGAGCTCGCGCGCGGTGGCGCTGTCGAGCAGCCAGGATTGCAGCACGCCCTGCTCCACCAGCGCCAGCGGCTGCACCGCGACGCCTTCGCCGTCGAAGGGATGCGAGCGCAACCCGCGCTTGCGCAAGGGATCGTCGACGATGCGGATATTTTCGGGAAACAGCTTCTCGCCGCGCTTGTCCTTGAGAAAACTGGTCTTGCGGGCAACCGAGGAGCCGTTGGCCGCGCTGGCGAGGTGACTGACCAACGAGCCGGCGACGCGCGGGTCGAAGATAACGGCTGCGCTTTGCGTCTTCACCTTGCGCGGATTAAGCCGCTTGACGGCACGATCGCCGGCACGGCGTCCGATGATCGCAGGTGCGTCAAGGTCGGCGGCGTGCAAAGCGGAGCTGAAATCATAGTCGCGCTCCATGCCGGTGCCTTCGCCGGCAATCGCCATCACCGACAATCCGCGGCGAGAGGCAAGATAGGCGCCTTGAAATCCGTGGCTGGTCACAAGCACCATGCCGCCGATGCCGAACGTCGCAGACGCGCCGCCCGATTTTGACACGCCGTTCACGGCCAGCGCGGCGGCCTCCGCTTCGCGTGCGCTTTGCTCAAGCGCGCTCACGGCCGGCACTTGCGGATCAACCAGATCGAGATCGGGAAAATTCCGCGCCAGCCGGTCGCTGTCGGCAAGGCCGGCATAATCGTCTTCCGGGGCGGCGCGCGCCATCGCCACCGCGCGTTCGGCCAGAGTCTGCGCATTGATGCCGGCAATATCATTGGTCGAAATCGTCGCCTGTCGCTTGCCGACAAAGACGCGCAAGCCGACATCGTCGCTTTCCGCGCGCTCGGATTCCTCCAGCGCGCCGTCGCGCACCTCCACCGATTGCGACACCGACCGCACCGCGACCGCATCGGCTGCGCTTGCGCCGGCCGCCTTTGCCGCCTTGACAAGGTTTTCGGCGATGTCGGTCAACGCCGACTGGTCGAGAAGATCGGACATGGAGAACTCGTCGGGTGGTATGATGCGCGGGGATCGGGGCGACATTGCGCATGCGGAGCAATATCCCGTCAATCATGCTTCGCAACGCCGCGTCAATCATGTGAACGGAAGGGCTCGCAGGAATATCTGATTAACCAGCCTTTTTAAGGGGTTTCCGACGCACGTCTGGCACTCTTGGGGACATAACGGACGAAAAAAGTCCGCGGGGGAGTCTATTCGAGGCGTCAAATGGAGACCGGCGGGACCACACCTGCCGGGTCGAGCCGCAACTTGTTGCGGCTCGACCCCTTCGCCTTACCAGTCAGTTTTCCGGCGTATGATGCCGGAGCCGACGGCGAGATGCGGCAGGTGGAACTTGATCGCGAGCGGGTTGTCATGCGTCGTGCGGTCCGGGGCATCCCGATGGCCGTGGGCGTGCCGGTCTGCGAATTCCGTGGACTGACCTTGCGCGTGGTGTCGTTCGGAGATGGCGGTCCGAAGGCCATCGCCATTGTGCTCGAACATCAGGATGCGTCACTCTCGCTCCCGCTTCACGTGGCGGAGAAGAGCGAAGACATCGTCGTCATCTGCAAGGCGTGGAGCCGGGTGCTGCGTCTTCCGCTGCTGACCGATCTACATCCGCGGCGGCCGCGCAGGCGCATTGTCCGGCTGGGCGCGCTTGCGATCGGGAAAGCCGCGCAACGCCGCCGCCGACGTGCCGCGATCAGGCAGCGCCGACCTTCCATTCTGCTGCGGCGCAAACCGGGGTGTTCGTCGGAAGAACCGATGCGTCATTGCGGCGAGCGCGAGATCATTGCGCGGAACTGACACGCCAAGACCAAGCATGAACAACAAGCAATTCTTGGTCGTTGTCGGCACGCTGATCGTAATTCTTACCGGCTTTCTGTTGCTTGAAAAATATCGGGAGTGCTTTGAGCGCGGCTATACAGATTGCCCGATGCGCGCCCATCGCATGACGCAGCAGCGAGTTTTGAAGGGGGTGGATCCTCAATAAAAATTTAGAATCGCCGTGTCAGCGATCATCGCGGCGAACAGGATCAATCCGGCGTCACGGTTCGACTTGAAGAGTTTCAAGCACAGGGCGGGATCGGAAATATCCAGCCGCCAGACCTGCCATGCCAGATGCACGGCGAAGACGGCAAGGCCGAGCGCGAACACCAGGTCCGCACCCGCCATCCAGCCGGCGATTCCGATCAGCACCACGGCCGCCGCGTAAAAGATCGTCAGTATCGGTTTGGTGTTCTCGGCGAAGAGGATTGCCGTCGATTTGATTCCGATCAGCGCATCGTCCTCGCGGTCCTGATGCGCGTAGATGGTGTCATAGGCGATCACCCAGCAGATCGATCCGGCATAGAGAATGAAAGCGGGTGCCTCGAGTTTGCCGAACACGGCCGGCCAGCCCATCAGCGCGCCCCAGGAGAAGGCGAGGCCCAACCCGATTTGCGGCCAGTAGGTGACGCGTTTCAGGAAGGGATACACGACGACGGTCAGAAGCGAAGCAAAGCCGGCTGCGACAGTGAACCAGTTGAACTGCAGCAGCACGGCGAGGCCGATCAGCGCCTGCAGCACAAGAAATGCGAACGCCTGTTTCGGCGTCACCTGTCCGGAGGGGATGGGGCGCGACCGTGTGCGCTCCACGCGTCCGTCGAGATCGCGATCGACCAGATCATTCCAGGTGCAGCCGGCACCACGCATGGCGAAGGCGCCGATGAAGAACAGGACGACATGCCAGGGATTGGGATAGGGAGCACCGGCGTGAATGGCGGCGAGCCCTGCTGACCACCAGCACGGCATCAGCAACAGCCAGGACCCGATCGGGCGATCAAGGCGCGCGAGTCTCAGATAGGGCCGCGTCCAGGCCGGCGCGAGATTGTCGACCCAGTTGCCGGTCGCGTCGGCGACACGTCCGGTGATGTCGCTCATCGTGCGATCGCGTTGCCCGTCAGGGTGTTGAAAGTGCCGCCGCCCTTCTGCGTCTGCGGGCTGGACGTATCGGGCAGCCGCGAGGTGCCGAGCGCGTCGCTCAGGCTGGGTGCCCGCGGCGCTGCAGGTCCGGCATTGGCGCTGCAGATCTTGTTGCGCATTTCGACTGTCTTGGAATGATTGGCCTTCATGTTCTTCGCGGCGTCGGGCGGAATGCCGCAGGCGGAGCCGTTATCGGTGATGTATTTCACCATCTTGGCTTCGGCGGCGGCGAAATTCTTGAAGGCATTGCAAAGTTCGGGCTGCGATTTCTTCGCAGCCGCTGTTTTGATCGCGCCCGCGCGCTTTTCCGCATCCTGACGCAGCGGCAGGAATTCGGCATTGCAGTCACGCCGCGGAGCTGCACTGCCGCCCCAAGGTGAGCCCGCACCTGGTGCGGCGGCCCGCGGGGCTGTCCCGGCCCCGCCGGGAGCAGCCGTCCAAGGGGAGGGCCCGCTCGACGTCATCGGCTGGGTCGGAGACGACGGCCAAGGCGAAGCGGTGGCAGGCGTCGAGGGCTGGGTGGGCGAATTGGGCCAAGGCGAAGCCTGCTGTGCCCCGGCGAAACCGGTAGGCGCAAGCAGCACCGCAGCGAGCGAAAGGGCGCGCGCCCAAATCATCAGCTTCTCCCAAAACCCGTCGCGAATTCCGGCTGTTCGACAATCTGCCCGGCCGCCGATAAGAACCCCTCAAATCCGGCGATAAGGCGGCAGATGCCAATACCTTTGCCTTATAGCCGGATATCCAGTCTACCGGAATCGGCGCTCCGATGGAGGCGGCGATCCGCCACGGGGGCGCCCAGGCATGGCCCGCTACGATTTCCGCACACCCCGGCTGTTTGTCGAGGCAGCCCTTGCCACCAATGCCGCCGTTCCACTCGATTCCGCCCAGACGAATTACCTGTACAATGTCCTGCGCCTGTCACCCGGTGCCGGCGTTCTGGTTTTCAATGGCCGCGACGGAGAATGGCGGGCGGAACTGGAACGCACCGGCAAGAAGGCGGCCGCGCTGCGGATCATGGCGCAGGCACGGGCGCAGGAACCGGCCACCGACTTGCATTACCTTTTCGCGCCGCTCAAGCATGCGCGGCTCGATTACATGGTGCAGAAGGCGGTGGAACTCGGCGTGTCGAGGCTGCAGCCGGTCACTACGCGCCACACGCAAATGTCGCGAGTCAACCTTGAGCGCATGCGAGCCAACGCCATTGAGGCGGCGGAACAATGCGGCATCCTGACCATTCCGGAGGTGGCAGCGCCGCTCTCTCTTGAACGTTTGTTGCCGGAGATGGATGCCGACCGTCTTGTGATCTTCTGCGACGAAGATGCGGAGACCCGGGATCCGGTTCAGGCGCTGTCGGCCTTCCGAAAGAATAGGCCGGTGCCGCTCGCGGTGCTGGTAGGACCGGAGGGCGGCTTTGCAGAGGAGGAGCGTGCATTGCTGCTGCGGCGTAACAATGTGCTTCGTCTCGCGCTTGGACCGCGCATCCTGCGCGCCGACACCGCGGCTGTCGCCGCGCTTGCCATTGTTCAGACGGTGCTCGGCGACTGGCGCTGAGCGGCCAGCGCCGGGTGCAGGATCAGCGCCAGCGGGATGGTGATCAGCACGATGAATGCAACAAGCGCAACCGCGCCCATCAGCCCCAGCGCGTCGCCGGCAAATCCGTAAAACACCGGCGCAATCGCGCCGGCCCCAATCGTGCCGGTGTAGAAAATTCCGAAGGCGCGTGCGTGTTTTGATGGTGCAACCAGATCTGGCACCGATCCATAGAGAACCGATGAGGTTCCGTTCAACGCAATGCCGGTCAGCGGCAGAAGGATCATCGCTGCTTCCAGCGGAAGCGGCAGGATCGCCAGGATGAGAATGGCGGTGAGCGCCTCGGTCAGGCAGACCGTTGCGGTTGTCCCGATGCGCGCGCCGATGAAAGCGCAGACCAGTTTTCCCGCGGCGCCTCCGGCAAAGACCAGCGTCAGCGCAACGCCGATGATGGGGAGGCTTGCGCCTTTTGCCGTCAGGATGAACGGCAGAAAGGTGAGAAATCCCATGCGCGTTGCGCTGTCGATGACGCCGATCGAAAGCAGCATCGGAAATGCAAATTGCCTCGCGCGCGGATTGGTCGCGGGGGAGCTGGCTTTCCGGTCGATGGCAGGCGCAATCGCGTAACGCGGCATGAACAGGATGATGACGAGTGCCGCAACGCATCCCAACGCACCGAGGATGCCGAGCGCCGGCCGCCAGGGCATCAGCGTGATCATGGCGGCGGCCAGAGCCGGAACCGTCATCTTGCCGATGTCGCCGGCGAAATTGTAGCCGCCGAGCGCCTTGAGAGATCGTGGCCCGGCAAAGGCACGCGCAACCAGCGCGGAGGCGATTGGGTGCTGCGTTGCGGCGCCGACGCCCCCGATCAGCAGCGCCGCCACCAGCATGACGAAGCTGGCGCTCAAACCGGCAAGGCAATAGCCAAGACCGGCAAGTGCGGTGCCGGCTGCGAGAACCGGTACCGCGCCGACACGCTCTGCCAGAAAGCTCGCGGGAATCTGCAGCCCCGCCATGGTGCCCGCGAAGACGCCGCGCAGGATGCCGACGGCGGCGTAGGTCAATCCGAATTCGGCCTGCCAGATCGGCAGCATGACGAAGATGAGGTCGGTATAGCCATCGTGCAAAGCATGCGCGCCGGACGCGACAGAGAGCGTGCGGCGCTCCTCGCGCTTCGTCTCCGTTCGTTCCGGTGCGACGGCTCTCATGTCGCGGCTGCACTCTTGGCCCGCATGCGCCGCCCGACAAAGGCGGTGCTGGTGAAGGAGAGCACCATCTCGCCATGCTGGTTGGTGCCGGAATTGAGAAAGCTGACGAGGCCCCATTCCGGCCGACTGATTGACGCGCGCTTCTCCACGACTTCGGTCGCGTAAGAAATCACGTCGCTGGCATAGACCGGCTTGAACCAGCGCAACTCGCGGAAGCCGGGAGATGGTCCGAGTTTGGGAATGGGCTCACCGCGCTCAGCGAGGACTTCAGCCTCGCGGCGTCGATGTTGCACCATCAGCCGCATCCAGGTCGACGCGGTGTGCCAGCCCGAGGCGCACAGCGCGCCGAAATGCGAGTGCTTCGCCGCCTCTTCGTCGACGTGAAAAGGCTGTGGATCATAGGCTCGCGCGAATGCCTTGATCTCGTCGGCGGTAAAGCGATGCGTGCCGATTTCGGCGCGGTCGCCGATCGACAGATCCTCATAGAATCTCAGCATGCCGCCTGGTCCGGTGGTTCACGCAACGCCATAAGCAGCGGGCTCTTCATGGTCATCACCTTCTGGCCCTTGCCGGTGAAAACCTCGAACAGCATCGACACGATTCCCATGTCGGGCCGGCTTTTCGAGACGCGGGCGTCCAGCACTGTCGTCCGCACGGTCAAGGCATCGCCGGGCCGGACCGGCGCGAGCCATTTCACCTCGTCGATGGCATTGGCACCCATCGAACCGGAATTGAGAATGAAACCGTCGGCAATCATGCGCATCATCAGGCAGCAGGTGTGCCAGCCGGAGGCCGAAAGCCCGCCCAACATCGTATGCCGTGCCGCTTCCTCATCCAGATGCATGGGTTGCGGATCAAATTCGGTGGCAAACGAAAGGATTTCCTCGCGGCTCACGACGCGGGGGCCGTATTCAGCGACGGCGCCCGGCTTGAAATCTTCGAACCAGATTTTGGACACTTCAGGCGTAGAAACGGTGGACATCCCCACTTGGGTATCGGTCGGCCATGATCCCGTCAACTTGCGGGGTGATGGCCATGGCGCGCGTATGCAAAAGGGTGAGGGGCGGCCATTTGACCCGCCGAACGATGAGAGACATCACATGTTCAGCTTCGGCGATCTGTTCAACTGGGACCGCTTCATCACGCCGTCCATCATCCGGATCTTCTACTGGCTGGCGGTCGGCCTGATTGTGTTGGCGGGCCTGTCCGGGGTGTTTTCGGCACTGACGATGATGGCCGTGAACATCTTCGCCGGGCTGGCAGCTTTGTTTGCGGCGCTCCTGTTCGTGCTGGTCGGGATCATGGCGGCGCGGATCACCACCGAATTCGTCCTGATCGTGTTCCGCATCAACGAGAATCTCGACGCCATCCGCCAGCGCGGCGGAATGTAACCAGCACTACGTCGCAAACCGAAAATGCATCACGTCGCCATCGGCGACGACATAATCCTTGCCTTCCAGCCGCAACTTGCCTGCGTCGCGTGCGCCGGCTTCTCCGCCCAGGCCTATATAATCATCATAGGCGATGGTCTCGGCGCGGATGAAACCGCGTTCGAAATCGGTGTGAATGACGCCGGCGGCCTGCGGCGCCTTGGTGCCTTTGGTAATGGTCCAGGCGCGCGCTTCCTTCGGGCCGACCGTGAAATAGGTCACGAGATGCAGAAGGTCGTAGCCGGCGCGGATCAACCGGTCGAGGCCGGCCTCCTTCAGGCCGACGGCTTCGAGATAGTCGGCGCGCTCGTCACGCGAGAGCACGGCGATCTCGGATTCGATCTTGGCGGAAATCACGACCGACACCGCGCCTTCTTCCTTGGCGCGTGCTTCCACCTTGCGCGAGAAGTCGTTGCCGGTTGCGGCTGACGCCTCCTCGACATTGCAGACGTAAAGTACAGGCTTCGCCGTCATCAGGCCGAGCATGGCGAAGGCCTTTTCTTCCTCCGGTTTGCGTTCGACCAGCCGCGCCGGCTTGCCTTCGCGCAGCAAGGGAAGGGTGCGGTTCACCAGATCGAGAAGCTCCCTGGCTTCCTTGTCGTTGCCGCGCGCCTTCTTTTCCAGCGCGTCGACGCGGCGCTCGAGACTGTCCAGATCGGCGAGCATCAGTTCCGTTTCGATGGTCTCGATGTCGGCGATCGGATCGATCTTGCCTTCGACATGGGTGATGTCCGAGTCCTCGAAGCAGCGCACCACATGCGCGATGGCATCGACCTCGCGGATATTGGCGAGGAACTGATTGCCGAGGCCTTCGCCTTTCGAGGCGCCGCGCACAAGGCCGGCGATGTCGACGAAGGTGAGGCGCGTCGGAATGATCTGTTGCGACCCGGCGATGGCCGCGAGCTTGTCGAGCCGCGGATCGGGCACCGCCACTTCGCCGACATTCGGCTCGATGGTGCAGAACGGATAATTCGCCGCCTGCGCCGCCGCCGTCTCGGTGAGTGCATTGAAGAGCGTCGATTTGCCGACATTCGGCAGACCGACGATGCCGCATTTGAATCCCATAACGTCTGTCCGTGCTATTCGCGGGCCGCGCTCTTCGCGTCGTCTGCCGCGTCCTTGTCAAAGCCTTTCGCCGCCATGGCGAGATGAATCTTGTTCTGGAAACTGGAATCCTCGCCGCGCGCCAGCAATTCCGCATTGTCGGCAATGGCGCCGCACATCGTCTCGACCCAGTCGCGTTCGCTCTTGGCGAAATCGGACAGGACATACGAATGCACAATGTCCTTGTTGCCAGGATGGCCGATGCCCATGCGTGCGCGCTTGTAGTCGTTGCCCATATATGCCGTGATGGAACGCAGGCCATTATGGCCAGCATTGCCGCCGCCCACCTTGATGCGCAGCTTGCCCGGCGGCAGATCAAGCTCGTCGTGGAACACGACGATGTCGCCGAGCCCGACCTTGTAGAATTTCGCCGCTTCCGCGACGGCGCGGCCGGATTCATTCATGAAGGTGCCGGGCAGCAGCAGCAGCGCGCGTTCGGAGCCGATATTTCCTTCGGCCGCCACGCCCTGAAAACGCCGACGCCACGGCCCGATGCCGTGGCGTTTGGCGATGGCCTCGACGGCCATAAAGCCGATATTGTGCCGGTTGCCTGCATGGCGGGCGCCCGGATTGCCGAGCCCGACAAGGAGAAGCATGGAATGTCGACGGCGCATTTACGCGCCGCCGCCTCACTTCTTCTCGGCAGCCTTGTCGCCGCCTGCGGCGGCGGCAGGGGCAGCGGCCTTGTCGCCAGCGGCAGGCGCAGCAGCACCCGCAGCGGGCGCGGCAGCGGCGGCAGCAGCGGCCTCGGCAGCAGCGCGGGTTTCTTCCGCGTAGCCGGACGGCGGCACAATGGTCACCAGCGTGATGTCTTCGGTGCCGATCGGCTTGACGCCTTCCGGCAAATGCACATCGCTCAGATGCTTCGAGTAGTTGATCTCAAGGCCCGACACGTCGACCTCGATCGCCTGCGGAATCCTGTCGGGCGGGCAGCGCACCGGCAGCGTATGTGCAACGATGTTGACGGCCCCGCCGCGCTTCACACCCGGCGACTGTTCGGCGCCGATGACGTGGATCGGAATATTGACGCGGATGAGCTGGCCTTCGGCCAACCGCATGAAGTCGACATGGATCGGAACATCTTTCACCGGATCGAGCTGATAGTCGCGCGGAATGACGCGGTGCTTCTTGCCATCCACCTCGATGTCATAAAGGGTGGTGAGGAAGCGCCCGTGATAGATGCGCGTGCGGATTTCAGCGTGGTCCAGCGAGATGTTCAGCGGCGGCTGATTGGCGCCGTAGATCACGGCTGGAGTGCGGCCTGCGCGACGTTCTGCCCGAGCGGCCCCCTTGCCGGCCTTCGGACGCGCGGTCGCCTTCAATTCCCTGACGGTCGACATAGCGATAAGTCCTTCTTTGATCGTGCGAATTTTCGGAAAACGCCGCGGCACGCCTCCAGGGGTGCGGAAGGCCACGGTTGCGCGGGCTTATAGCGGCCCGATCTCGTTCTGACAAGGAAAGGGCCGAAAATGGCGCCATAACCCGCTGTCAGGCGGCAAACGGCCCGTTCAGACGGTGTCGGTTGCCGAGGAGTCCTTGGGCGCCTCTTTGGGCGATTTCTTGCCCCGGCCTTCGGCCTTCGCCTCAAGGGCCTCGATCCGGGCCTTCAGCGCCTCGTTTTCCTCACGAGCGAGGCGCGCCATATCCTTGACCGCCTCGAACTCCTCCCGCTTGACGAGATCCATGTCCCGCATCCAGCGCTCGGCCTGGGTCTTGAACAGGGTGTCGAATTCCCGCCGCACGCCCTGTGCCACGCCTGCGGCGTCATTCATCAACCGCGCGATTTCATCGAAAAACCGACTGCTGGTCTGGGTCATCCTCGTCTCCGCGCCGCCTCGCTGTCGCCCTGGCCAGATATGGCCTGCCGCTGTCGCGCCCGCAAGCGTGGGCTGCCGGTATGGTATCCGCACCTTGACTTCCAGGCTTGCGACCCCGCAAACCGGCTGATCGAAAGCGGGCGGATATGCCATTTCTGACGCTGCCATTTCCCGACATCGACCCGGTGCTGATCAGCATCGGACCGTTCGCGATCCGCTGGTATGCGCTTGCCTATATCGGCGGCATCCTGCTCGGCTGGGTGTATGCGCGCTGGATGATCCGCAAGACTGCTCTCTGGGCCGGCGGCAAGCCGCCGATGACGGTGACCGACTTTGACGACTTCATCGTCTGGGTGACGCTCGGCATCATCCTCGGCGGCCGCACCGGCTACGTCCTGTTCTACAATCCCGCTTACTTTGCCGCGCATCCGTCCGAGATTTTCCAGCTCTGGAACGGCGGCATGTCGTTTCATGGCGGATTTGCCGGTTGCGTGCTGGCGGTGGTGCTGTTCGCCTGGCGACGCAAGATTTCCATTCTCTCGCTCGGCGATCTGACATGCGCCGCCGGTCCGATCGGATTGTTCCTTGGCCGCATCGCCAATTTCGTCAATGGCGAATTGTGGGGCCGGACAACAGACGTTGCGTGGGCCTTTGTCTTTCCGCATGCTGGTCCATTGCCGCGCCATCCAAGTCAGCTCTATGAGGCGACGCTGGAAGGGCTCGTGCTGTTCATCGTGCTGGCCTTGTTCGTGCGCGGCGGCGCGCTGAAACGGCCAGGCCTGATCGTCGGTATCTTTGCCATCGGCTATGCGCTGGCGCGCTCCTTCTGTGAATTGTTTCGCGAACCGGACGCGCAACTCGGCTTCCTGTGGGGCGGACTGACCATGGGCATGCTGCTGTCCATTCCGCTGCTGCTGGCGGGGATCGCCTTCGTGGTTTACGCTTTGCGCCGCTCACGCACGGAATACGCATGACCGACGTCGCCATTTCTCCGATCGAGACTGAATTGCGCCGGCTGATTTCCGTCGCCGGCCCGATGCCGGTCTGGAAATTCATGTCGCTGTGCCTCGGCCATCCGCAGCATGGATATTACGTGACGCAGGATCCCTTCGGCGCGGGCGGCGACTTCATCACGGCGCCGGAGATCAGCCAGATTTTCGGCGAGCTGATCGGCGTGTGGTCGTTGTCGGTCTGGCGCATGATGGGATCGCCGGAGAATGTGCGGCTGGTCGAACTCGGGCCGGGTCGCGGCACCATGATGAAGGACGCGTTGCGTGCGCTGCGCGTCGCGCCCGAATTCCGCAACGCGATTTCGCTGCATCTGGTGGAAGCCAGTCCGGTGCTGGAAAGCATCCAGCGAGACATGCTCGACTCGCAGGAGGTTCCGGTTCTGTGGCACCGGACCTTCGAGGATGTGCCGGATGGTCCATTGATCATCCTGGCCAACGAATTCATCGATGCCTTGCCCGTGCATCAGGCGGTGAAGCAGGCGGATGGATGGCACGAGCGCGTGGTTGGTCTCGACAGCGCCGGGCATTTCGCCTTCGGGATTGCGCCGGACCGCATTCCGCATTTCGAGCGAGTGCTGCCGAAGAGCGCGCGCGATGCGGAGGTCGGCGCCATCTATGAATGGCGTCCGGATGCTTTTGCCTTCGATGTCGCCCGCAAGGTGCGTCATCAGGGGGCGGCGCTGATCATCGATTATGGCCACAGTGAAAGCGGCGTCGGCGACACCTTGCAGGCCATCGGCCGGCATCAATATGCCGACGTCCTGAAAACGCCGGGCCGCGTCGACATCACGGCGCATGTCGATTTCCAGGCTTTCGGGCTCGCCGCGGAGAGCATGGGCGCGAGCGTGCAGGGACCTCTGACGCAAGGTGAATTCCTGCGCCGCATCGGCATCGAGTTGCGCGCGCAGGGGCTCAAGGCCAGCGCGTCGCCGCAGCAGGCGGCCGATATCGATTCGGCGGTGGCGAGACTGACGCAGACCGGCCCCACCGGCATGGGCGAGTTGTTCAAGGTGATGGCGATCGCCGATCCCCGGCTTGGAAAGCTGCCGGGTTTTGAGGCGTGAGGCGATGCTCACGGCGCCGTCCCTCTCATCCTTGCGCGGCATCCGCCACGCATTCTTCACGCGCGAGGGCGGCGTCTCGCAGGGTGTTTATGCGAGCCTGAACGGCGGCGTTGGTTCAAGCGACGATGCCGCGCATGTTGCGGAAAATCGCAGGCGCATGGCGCGCTCTCTCAACGTCGACGGCGACCAGCTTGCCACCGTCCATCAAATTCATTCGCCGGATGTGGTCGTTGCCGAGACAGTGTGGAGCGTGGAGACGCGTCCGCGCGCCGATGCCATCGTCACGCGAACGCCCGGCCTCGCGATCGGCGTCACGACGGCCGATTGCGGACCGGTTCTGTTTGCCGAGCCGAAGGCGCAGGTGATCGGCGCGGCGCATGCCGGGTGGCGTGGTGCGCTGACCGGGGTGCTCGACGCCACGATTGCCGTGATGGAGCAGTTCGGCGCCAATCGCGACCGCATTCATGTCGCACTGGGACCGATGATCCGGCAAGGCAATTACGAGGTCGGTCCGGAATTTGTGCAGACTTTCTGCGAACAGGACCCGGCCAATAGCCGCTTCTTTCAGGACGCGGAGCGGGAAGGGCACGCGTTGTTCGATCTGGCCGGCTATATCGCCGCGCGGTTGCGGCGGGCGGGGATCTACCGGATCGATGATATCGGCTTTTGCACCTATGCAGAGCCCGACCGGTTCTATAGCTATCGCCGTTCCGTGCATCGGGGCGAGCCGGATTATGGCCGCCATATCAACGCGATCGTCCTGCGCGACTGACGTTCGCTGCGCCGCGCCCTCGCGGCTGGACCGGACGGCAAAATACCGCTACCCCTAATCCCGCCGATCAAAGGACCAGAGAGTCCGGACCTTGGCACGGGGGTTTCATGCAGCGTGGTGCGGCAGGCGTCTTGGCGCGCGGCTTGGCAATCGGCGTTCTCGCCGTTTGGGTTTCGGCTTGCGTGACCGATGGTCAGCGCACCGGAACGGTGCAGACCGGTCAGCGTCCCAGCGTCGCCTTTGAGTCCATCGACGGGGCTCCGCCGGCGGTTTTCCAGAAGCTCGTGCAAAAGCTGAATGACGAGGCCAACGCCCGGCATGTGCCGGTGGTGACGCGCGAAGGTTATGCTCCATATCGTATCCGCGGATATGTCGCAGCGAGCGTCGTAAAAAAACAGACCGTGGTGTCGTGGGTGTGGGACGTCTATGACGGCGAGACGCGCCGCGCCGCCCGGCTGACCGGCGAGGAAAAGGCGGGCCCCGCGGGCAGTGACGCATGGAATGCCGCCAACAACGACGCGGTTTTGGCACGTGTGGCGCGCAGCGGGATGGAGCAACTCGCCGCATTTCTCGGAGGGCCCGCGGCCCCTGCGGCCGCGCCAGCTCCGACGCCGGCCGGACCTGCGGAAGACCGTCAGCTGACCGTTGCGGCGGCCGACGATGTCCGCCCGGAAACGCTTGGCATTTTCCGGCTTTCCGCCGCGTCTCAGGGTCAGGATGTGGCCGCCACCGGGGCCATCCCCGCTGAATCTCGGGCGCCCTTGCCGCCGCGCCGGCCAAGCGGCGCACCGCAGCAGGTGGCCGCCGCCCGAGCCTTCTGAAGGCGTGGGACAGCCTTCCAAAAAGCTTAAGGATACGGTCTTTCGTATATTGCGCTTGCCGCGCGCGGCTTGTTATCACGACGCCGCCTGTGATCGATCCCGCGTCTCCCAGGGCGGGCTTACGCGGGCAGGGCAAGCGACCCAATCCATCAGCCCGATCCCTTTGTAGAGTGACCAGCGAGGAGACGATGGCCAAGAACGGGGCAATCAAGCTCGTCGCCGGCAATTCCAATCCCGTGCTTGCGTCCGAGATCGCCGATTATCTGCGCACGCCGATGACCAAGGCGGTGGTCCGGCGTTTCGCAGACATGGAAATCTTCGTCGAGATTCAGGAGAATGTTCGCGGCGCGGATGTGTTCGTGATCCAGTCGACGTCGTTTCCCGCCAACGATCATCTGATGGAATTGCTGATCATTATAGATGCCCTGCGCCGCGCCTCCGCGCGCCGCATCACGGCGGTGATTCCGTATTTCGGTTACTCGCGGCAAGACCGCAAACCCGGACCGCGCACGCCGATCTCGGCCAAGCTCGTCGCCAACCTGATCACGCATGCCGGCGCCAATCGCGTCATGACGCTTGATCTGCATGCCGGACAGATCCAGGGCTTCTTCGATATTCCGACCGACAACCTATACGCATCGCCGGTCATGGTGCGCGACATCAAGGAGCGCTTCGACCTGAAGAAGCTGATGGTAGTGTCCCCCGACGTCGGCGGTGTGGTGCGAGCGCGCGGTCTTGCCAAGCGCATCAATGCACCGCTCGCCATCATCGACAAGCGGCGGGAACGCGCCGGCGAGTCGGAAGTGATGAACGTCATCGGCGAGCCGAAGGGCCATGTCTGCATTCTGGTGGACGACATCGTGGATTCCGGCGGCACGCTGGTGAACGCCGCGGACGCGCTGCTGGCGCAGGGCGCGAGCGAGGTCTACGCCTATATCAGTCACGGGGTTCTCTCGGGCGGCGCCGTGGCGCGCGTGACCAAGTCACGGCTGAAGGAACTGGTTATCACCGACTCCATTCAGGCCACCAAGGACGTCAAGGACGCGCACAATATCCGCGTGCTGCCGATCGCCCAGTTGATCGGCGAAGCGATCGGCCGCACCGCGTCGGAAGAGTCGGTGTCGAGCCTGTTCGACTGACCTCCCCGGTCGTTACCGCGAAGGCAGGGAACCTATAGCCACCGTCTTCTCAGCAGGCTGAGTAGCTTTGCCGCGTGCAACATGCACGTTCGCGATTATGGGCGCCCCCTATGCGGGGCGATCAGGAAGGATGCATCCCCGAGTCAACTTGTCGCAGTGTCCTTTGTGGACGGCGAGTCTTGCCGCGTTGCGCGGATTCCAAGAATCCACGACTTGTTCTCACAAGCTGAATTCACACTTTGTTGCGCGGAATCGGTGCGGGTATAGTCGGTGTGCAAGTGATTCGTTTTCCAGCGGTCAACCCGCTGGTTGCGTTCCGTCCTGCGTCACAAAGCAGCGTCCCTGAGTAAGACATCCCCCGTCGGGGAAGTAGTTTGCCTCGTCCGCCAGTTGCGGCACGGGGCATGGCGGGCCTCGCAAGCGGCGGATGACCACATCATGTCCCTGACTGAACTTTCCGATTCCCTTCGTCTCAATCCTCTCGATGCCGTCGAGCGCCTTGCCGCAGTCAATGACTGGAGCTTCGAGCGTTCCGGCGACGACGAGATCAATATTCTCATCAAGGGCCGCTGGAGTGACTACCAGGTCTCGTTCACCTGGATGGACGAGCTGGAGGCGCTGCATCTCGCCTGCGCTTTCGATCTGAAAGTGCCGGAGCGGCGTTGCGCCGAGGTGCAGAAGCTGATCGCGCATATGAACGAGCAGATGTGGATCGGCCATTTCGATCTTTGGCCCAATGACGGTCTGGTGATGTTCCGTCACGCGCTGGTGCTGGCAGGCGGCATTGAGGCGTCCGGCGAGCAATGCCAGGCTGTGCTCAGCACTGCGCTGGACGCTTGCGAGCGCTATTTTCCGGCTTTTCAGTTCGTGCTCTGGGCCGGCAAGCCCGCGCGTGAGGCGCTGGACGCGGCGATGTTCGAGACCTCAGGCGAGGCGTAGTATTTCTCTCTGGTTGTTCCCCGCACTCGACCTCGGGATTAGCCGAGATCGTATCCTTAGTGCGCAAGTCGGCTAGAGCCGACTTGCGATGGGGAACCCGTAAACACAATGCGCAACGTTTCGCGCAGTCATGCCATAATTCCATCTTGGTTACTTGGATCGTCCGCTTCCTGCCGGCGATGGCACTGAGAGTAATGCTATGACAACACCTAACACCTCCCTCAAAGGCATCGGCCCGGTTGCACTGGTGGGTGCCGGGAAGATGGGCGGCGCCATGCTGGAAGGCTGGCTGGCGCTCGGGCTGGAATCGGCACAGGCCCTGGTGATCGACCCGGCTCCCTCACCGGAGATTTCGGTGCTCGCGGGGCGCGGCGTTGTGATCAATCCACCGCGGCATCCCACGCCGAAAGCGCAGGTGGTCGTTGTTGCCGTGAAGCCGCAGGTGGCGACGATGGTGCTGCCGAACGTCGCGCCGCTTGTCGGCGACGACACGGTGATCGTGTCGGTCATGGCCGGCAAGACGCTGGCTTTTCTGGAAGCGGCGCTGCCCGGCGCAGCAATTGTGCGCGCCATGCCGAACACGCCGGCAGCCATCGGACGCGGCATCACCGTCGCCGTGGCCAACAAGAAGGTGACGACGGCGCAAAAAAAGCTCGCGCACGATCTGCTGGCAGCGACTGGCGCGGTGGAATGGATCGATGACGAGGCGCTGATGGATGCGGTGACGGCGGTCTCCGGTTCCGGCCCCGCCTATATCTTCCACCTGACGGAAGCGCTGGCCAAGGCCGGCGTCGTCGCCGGTCTGCCGCCGCAACTCGCCGAGACGCTGGCGCGCGCGACGGTTGCGGGCTCCGGCGAATTGCTGCACCGCTCGCCGCATCATCCGGCCATCCTGCGGCAGAATGTGACCTCGCCGGGCGGCACCACCGCCGCGGCGCTCAATGTGCTGATGGCGCCGGATGGGCTCGAGGCTCTGATGACAAGGGCGGTTGAGGCCGCCACGAAACGGTCGCGCGAGCTCGCAGGATAGGCCGCGAGACGCCTTGGAACGGCCGGGTCCAGTTCCTACGTCATAAACGAGCGGCAAAGCGACAGGAGGTTGTCATGTCCGACACTGCCAGCACCAGTCCACAATCGGCGCGTGACCGTATTGTCGATGCGTTACTGGCACTGCTCGCCGAACGATCGCTGGAACAGATTTCACTTGGCGATATCGCGCGGCGCGCGGGCGTGACGCTGGCGGAATTGCGCAATGAATTTAACTCCGTGATCGCCATTCTTGGCGCGCATATGAAGGACATCGACACCAAGGTCTTGTCGTCCGATCTCTCCGACATGACGGACGAAACGCCGCGCGAGAAATTGTTCGACATTTTGATGCGGAGGCTCGAAGCATTGACGCCGCACAAGGAGGCGGTGCGTTCGCTGCTGCGATCGGCCGCCCGCAATCCAGCGCTGGCAATGGCGCTCAACGGCTTTGCCGTGCGCTCGCTGGAGTTCATGCTGACGGCGGCGGATATCGATACCGCCGGCACCAAAGGCGTCGTCCGCGCGCAAGGGCTGGCATTGCTCTACGGCCGCGTCCTCTGGATCTGGCTCGACGACGAGGATCCTGGTCTCGCCCGGACAATGGCGGCGCTCGACCGTGAATTGGCGCGCGGCCAGCGCTGGGCTGGATTCATCGACGACATGTGCGTCATTCCGGAAGCTTTGTGTCGCGGCGCCGGCCGCTGGCGCTCGCGTCGCCGCCGTGGGCCGGACGAGACGGTTGCTGCCTGATCAGACGGGCACGCGCACTGTCGCGCGCAATCCGCCGAGGGGAGAATCGCCCAGCATGATGTCGCCGCCATGCGAGCGCGCGATGTCGCGGGCGATGGCGAGACCCAGACCGGTGCCGCCTTCGTCCTGATTGCGGGCGTTGTCCAGACGCAAGAACGGCTTGAACACCTCATCGCGCATGCCGGTGGGAATGCCGGGCCCGTCGTCATCGATCGTGACCGTGAGCCAACGGTGGTCGCGATGGCCGGTGATGGCGATCGTGTTGGCATGGCGGGCGGCGTTCGACACCAGATTGGCGAGACAGCGTTTGAACGCCGCCGATTTTACCGTGACTACGGGCTGCCCGTGAAATTCCACGGTCACCGTGTGGCCCGTGCGCTCGGCATCGGTCTTCAGTTCCTCAAGGAAGTCGGCCATGTCGGTCGGTATCGCCGCCTCGCCCATGTCACCGCGTGCAAAGGCGAGATAGGCCTCGAGCATGCGGCCCATCTCGTCCACGTCCTTCTTCATCGCCTCGATCTCGGGGGTGTCGCCGAGCAAGGCAAGTTCGAGCTTGAAGCGCGTGAGGATCGTGCGCAGGTCATGCGAGACGCCGGCGAGCATCGCCGTTCGCTGCTCGATCGCGCGCTCGACGCGCAGCTTCATCTCGATGAAGGCGACCGCCGCACGCCGTACCTCGCGCGCTCCGCGCGGCCGGAAATTTGGCATGTCGCGGCCCTTGCCGAAGGCCTCCGCCGCATCGGCCAGCCGCAGGATCGGCCGGATCTGGTTGCGCAGGAACAGGATGGCGACGGTGAGCAGTACCAGCGAGGTGCCGACCATCCACATCAAGAAGATTCCAGAATTCGAGGCATAGGCTGCGTTGCGCGGCGCGATCACGCGCATCACCGCATTGTCGAGCTTGACGCGGATTTCCACCAGCGCCGAGCGGCCGACCGTGTCGATCCAGAACGGTCGCTTGATCTGCTTGCGCAACTCCATCGACAAAGCCTGATCGAGCAACGAAAAGAATGGTTTGGGGCCGGGCTGCGGCATTTCCCCGACGGGCAGGAAATCAATGACCAGACCGAGCTTCTCCTGTGAGATGCGCTTGATCTGGGTGAACTCGGCATCCTGCGGATAGGTGTGATAGATTTCGATGAGCGCGGCGATGTCGGCGACCACGCTCGCCGACAGTTTCTGCGTCACCGAATTCCAGTGCCGCTCCATGAAGACGAAGGCGACGACCGATTGCAGGATCACCATCGGCGCGATGATGATCAGTAGCGCACGGGCATAAAGGCCCGTCGGCATGAAGCGTTTGATGCTGAGGCCGAGCTTGTCCCAGGCATAGCCGATCCGGTTCGCCGCCGAGCGCAGGGTGGCGAGACCGGAATCGAGCGTGGTCATGTCGACACCACGAGCTTGTAACCGATGCCGCGCACCGTCTGCAGCAGCAGAGGGTTGGCGGGGTCGCGCTCGATCTTGCGCCGCAGCCGGTTGACCTGAACGTCGACCGCGCGTTCGTTGGCGGCCGCGTCATTGCCCGCCAGCGCAAGGCGCGGAACAGTTTCGCCGGGGCTCGCCGACAGCACCGTCAGCATTTCGCGTTCGCGGTCCGTGAGCCGGACGATATCCTCCCCGCGGCGCAATTCGCCGCGTGCAATGTGGAACACGAATTCGCCAAAGCGTACCGATTCCGGCGCCGGGGGCGCGGCTGGCTGCGCGCGTTTGAGGATATTGCCGATGCGCAGCGATAGTTCGCGCGGCTCGAAAGGCTTTGCGACATAATCGTCAGCGCCGATCTCGAGACCTTCGATCCGCATCGCGCTCTCGTCGCGCGCGGTCAGCATCAGAATCGGCACTTCCGATGTCTGGCGCAATGACTTGGCGAGATCGAAGCCGGATTCGCCGGGCATCATCACGTCGAGAATGAGCAGATCAAAATGCAATCCCTGAAGCTTTGCGCGCGCGTCCGCGGCGTTGTCGGCCGTGGTGACGCGATAGCCTTCAGATGCAAGAAAGCGGGAGAGCAGATCGCGGATACGCCGATCGTCGTCGACGATCAGAAGGTGTGGCGCATCATCCGCCGGCGTGGAAGGTGCAAGGCGCGCAGCCTGCATGCGGCTCACCGTATCAGGTTTTCGGGCTTCGGTTCTGGTCGGCGCGGGCGATGAGCTTCTGCACGCTGTCGCGGTCCTCCGCATCGATCATCGCCATCAGGAAGCGGCAGGCCGTCTCGCGCGCGCCGGAATCGAGTTCGCCGAGCGCGCGGGCGATCCGTTCGGTCTGCAGGCCCGCCAGTTTCATGGCCAGCGCTTCGCCTTTTGGCGTGGCATAAAGAAGGCGCTGCCGGCGGTCATTGGCGCCTTCTTTCTGCACCACGTAGCCCTGGTCGATGAGCTGCTTGAGCACGCGGCCGAGCGATTGCTTGGTGATGTTCAGGATGTTCAGCAAATCGGCGACTTTCATGCCGGGATTGCGGTTGACGAAATGCAGCACGCGGTGATGCGCGCGCCCGAACCCGAATTTGGCAAGAACATCGTCGGGATCGCTGACGAAATCACGATAGGCGAAGAACAATAATTCGATGATGTCCCATAGCGGAGTGGCGCCTTCGCGAAGGCTCTGGTCCTTGGGCGAACGGTCGCGAACCGAGGAAATGGTCATTGGTCGTCCGAATGGCCGGCAAATTACGTCAGCTATATTGACATATTTTCCGCAGATTGATACCCAGAGCAGCGCTTGAAAGAAAGGATCGTTCCCGCGTTGGGTGGGGTACGATTGTTGCGCCGGTTCCCGAAGCGCGTTCTCATGGACCGGCCGGGAAAAGATATCGGGACTTGGCCCGCGAGGCAAAAGCGGGTTCGCTGGCGGTCTTAAAGGCCCCCGCGGCCATCGCCCGAGGGAGGAGTGCTATGGCAGTGCCTTTTCATGAGCTTCCGGGTCAGATTTGGTTCGACGGCAAATTGATGCCGGGTCCCGACGCCAAAATTCATGTCCTGACCCATGGGTTGCATTATGCAAGCTGCGTATTCGAGGGCGAGCGCGCCTATGGCGGGCGCATCTTCAAGAGCACGGAGCATTCCGAGCGTCTGAAGAACTCGGCGAATATCCTGGATTTTGAAATTCCGTTTTCTGTCGCGGAAATCGATGCCGCGAAACAGCTCGTGCTCGACAAGAACGGCATCAAGGACGCCTATGTGCGCCCGATCGCCTGGCGCGGATCCGAGCAATTGGGTGTGTCGGCGCAGAGCAACGCCATTCATCTTGCCATCGCAACCTGGGAATGGCCGAGCTATTTCGACCCAGCTCAGCGACTGAAGGGCATCAAGCTCGATCTTGCCGATTACCGGCGTCCCGATCCGAGGACCGCGCCGTGCCTCGCCAAGGCCGCAGGGCTCTATATGATCTGCACCGTCTCAAAACATCGCGCCGAACGCAAAGGATTTGCGGACGCGATGATGCTGGACTGGGAAGGCCGCGTCGCTGAATGCACCGGTGCCAATATCTTCTTGGTCAAGGACGGCAAGATCCACACGCCGATCGCCGATTGTTTCCTTGACGGCATTACCCGCCGCACGGTCATCGATATCGCCAAGCGACGCGGCTTCGAAGTGATCGAGCGCCGCATCATGCCGGAAGAATTGTCGAGCTTTTCCGAGTGCTTCATCACCGGCACGGCGGCGGAAGTCACTGCGGTTGCGCAGATCGCCAATTGGAATTTCAATCCGGGCGGCATCACCAAGCAATTGATGGACGATTACACCGCTGAAGTGAATCCGAAATCGGCAGCGGCGTAATTACCAATGCGTCGTCCCGGCCATTTGCAAAGCAAATGAGCCGGGGCCGTTAGCCGAATCTCGTTGCTTGTTTAAGTCCCGGATCACGCTCTTTCGAATGCGTTCGGGACAACGATTCAATCCCTCAGCACCACCAGCCGATCCGTTCCGCTCTCCGCGCCCCAGACTTCGCCCGGACGGCCAAGCATCTGGCGCACCGAGGCGCCTGAGCGATTACTAGGGAAGCTCTCGAATTTTTCGGTCTTTGGATCGAAGCGCACAATAGCATTGGCGGAAAAATCAGTCAGCCAGACATGATCCTTATCGTCGACATAGACTGAATAAGCTCCGAATTTTGCATTCGGAAGCTTCCATGTCGACCAGCTCTTCGCCATCGGGTCATAGCGGCCGACTTCTCCCGTGTGCCAGAAGCTGACCCACAGCATGCCTTTCGAGTCGGGCCAGATGCGGCGCGGGCCGAGGCCTTTGCGGGGCGGTTCGACGATGTTGATTTCGCCCGTCACGACGTCGATCTTGGCCAGATGATCGCCGGCAAGCGAGGCATACCAGACATCGCCGGACGGCGTCGTCGTGATCCCGTAAGGGCCGCGTCCGCGCGGCGATTTCCAGGCGTCGGTTTTCCCGTTCGCGGGGTTGATGCGGCCATAGACGCCGTTCTGCCCGGTAAACCAGTAAATGCCCTTGTTGTCGAAGGTGCCGGTGTTCAGATTGGCGTCGGCAAATTCCTTGGGCAGCGGGAAGACTGTTACCTCTTTCGTTTTCGGATCGACACGGACATTGGCGTTGAGCCCGCCATCGGTGACCCAGGCGGCGCCGTCGGGGCCGACGATCACGCCATGCGGCCGCGATCCCTTGCCAAGCGGAACGCGTTCGATCTTGCCCGTCTTTGGATCGAGGCGGCCCACTTCACCGCTTTGCTGGCCGGTATACCAGACCGTGCCGTCGGGCGCGGGCGCCACATCATGCGGATGCGAGCCTTTAGGGACGTCGAAATATCTCACCTGCGCCGCAAGCGCAGGCGCGTGCAACGCCAGAAGGCAGATCGCAATCAAAGCCGCTCGGCGCATGCGTTTTTCCGGCCCTGTCCTCTAAAACAATCAGCCGCGGCTCTTATTCAGCCGGCTGATCTGCGGTTTCAAACGCCCTTCGATAGCGCTCGGGCAGATGATCGGCGATCGTGGGCGGCAGGATATATCGCTGGTACCAGCCAAGCCATCCTTTGCGCGCCGAGACCGGAAAATTTCCGGTGAGCAAATCTTGCCAGCGCTGCCGATAGCCGTTCCGCAGGGTGTTTGCGAATAGCGGATCGTCGCTGTCTACGGCCGAGACCGCCAAGCCTGCAGTGAAGCAGGCGCCACGCGGGCAGGCAATCATGCGGCCGGCATGGCGGAAGCCGAATCTGCTGGGCGGGACGGTCGGAATAATGTCGAGGCCGTGGATCAGCCGGAAAGTCCGCTCGCCGAGACCGCTGGCATTGTAGGCTTCGGCAAAGGCCGCGGCGCCGACGCGCGGGGCGCCGAAGGTGTAAACGCCGCTCGCCATGACATCCATGTCGCGCAAGGCGCGCGCCGCGGCGGTCACGGCGAGAGCGCCGCCGAGACTATGCCCCGTGAAGTAAAGGGGAGTCTTCCGGTCGATGTCGGCAAGGGCGATGGCCAATTCCGGCCATACCGCGTCGATCGCTCTGCGAAATCCATGATGCATGTCGCGCGACCGCGGGCCGAGATGGAAATTGGTCAGCCAATTGGCGAGCGCCAACGGATCAGTCCCGGCAAAGGCGACAAAGGTTGCGCCGTGTCCGCGGGCGACAATGCCGTGCGTCGAGGTGAATGGAAAACCGTCGAGACGCTCTTTGGAAATCAATGCCTGCCGCTGCAAATTCCAACGGTGCAGCACCGGCGTCACCTTCTGGCGCGCATCGCGCACTTCATAGGCGAGCTGCGCCATCCACATCAGCGCGCGCGCAGTTTCAATGCTGAAAGCCGCACGCGGCGAAAATCGTGCGAAGGCGTCCTCGCAATACGCATCCAGCGGAATTTCGACCAGAAAACTCACAGCTCTGACCTGCCGCCGTTACTCCGCCGCCGCGTCGCTGCGGGTCTGCCAGCGCGCGGCCGCCGTGTCATCGCTGTCCTTGGCCTCGACCCAGTTGGTGCCGGCAGGGCGCTCTTCCAGTTTCCAGAATGGCGCGCGCGTCTTCAGATAATCCATCAGGAAATCGGCCGCCGCGAAAGCCGCCTGCCGGTGCGCCGAGGCGGTGACGACCAGAACGATATTGTCGCCGGGCAGCATGCGTCCGTAGCGATGAATGACGGTGACGCCAAGCAGCGGCCAGCGTGCCTTGGCGTCTTCGACGTGACGCGCGATTTCATCCTCGGCCATGCCCGGATAATGCTCCAGCGTCATCGCCGACACATCGTGCCCGCCTTCGTGATCCCGGCAGATGCCGGTGAAGGTGACGACGGCGCCGATATCGGTGCGTCCGCGTGACAATGCCGCGGCCTCGGCGGCCACGTCGAAATCCTCGCGCTGCAGGCGGATGGTGGTGGTCATAAAGTATATTCTATCGCCTTGGCTCTTCACCGTCATGCCCGCGCTCGTCGCGGGCATCCACGCCTTGTAAAGAGCAGGAGGTGGATGGCCGGGACAAGCCCGGCCATGCCGAGACAAAAAGTCATCCTCCCGTCATTGGCGGGAAGAATGCGATCTCGCGCGCCCCGGAAATGGCCGCGTCCGGCTTCACATGCATCCGGTCGATGGCGGCGCGGATGACTTTCGGCTTTTCGAAGGCGTAGGCATATTCCTCGCCGCGCTGGGAGAGCCAATTCACCAACTCGGCCACGGTGGTGACGTCGGCGGGCGGCGCAATGTCTTCCTCCGCCTTGCCGACACGCTCACGCACCCACGCGAAATACAGAACCTTCACAGCCTATTCCTCAATCAGATGCCGCAGACCGGCGCGGAAATAATCCCAGCCGGTATAGAGCGTCAGCAGCGCCGATATCCAGAGCAGGACAAGACCGATACTTGTCGTGATCGGCAGCAATTCATCGCCCGAGCGCCAGCGCCATTCCAGGATCGATTGCGGCAAGGCGAGGTCGACGGCTTCGCCGCCGAGCAGAAATCCAATGGCGACAAGCTGCAGGGCGGTTTTCCATTTCGCGAGCTGCGTCACCGGCACGCTGACACGCAATTCCGCCAGATATTCGCGCAGACCGGAGACCAGGATTTCACGGCAGAGAATGATGATGGCCGCGAACAGCGACCAGCCCTTGATCGTGTCATCGGCAGCCAACATCAGCAGGCAGGACGATACCAGGAGCTTGTCGGCGATCGGATCGAGCATGCGCCCGAGCTTAGATTGCTGGCCCCAGGACCGCGCGAAATAGCCGTCGAAGAAATCAGTCACGCCGGCGGCGATGAAAATGAACAAGGCCGCCAGTCGCAGCCATAAGCCGCCCTGCAGGATCGCCTGCCAATACATGCAGGCAACGACCAGCGGCACCGCAGCGATGCGGGCGTAGGTCAGCAAGTTCGGCAGCGACAGGGTGTGCGCCGAAACCCGGCCTGTAGTGACTGAATTCATAGATGCAACGAACACCCATGACGCCGCCCCGTCAACCGGGCGAATCGTCGGTGCGGCATTTGTCCCTGCCCTTTCGCCGCCAGTGGCAGGGGGGTCGGAGCGTTGCCGGCATTCAACTCGGACGTTCGTGAAAATAATTGTAAATTCGCTGCGCCGTATCGGAATTGATGCCGGGAACCTTGATTAGGTCGGAAAGTGACGCCCGCTCGATCGCTTTCAGGGTTCCGAAATGGTGCAGCAATGCGCGCTTGCGGGTGGGGCCGATCCCCGGAATCTCCTGCAATCCCGATTCCCGGATGTCCTTTTTACGGCGCTGCCGGTGCGATCCCACCGCGAAGCGATGCGCCTCGTCGCGCAGCCGTTCGACGAAATAGAGCAGGGGATCGCGCGGCGGAAGACGAAACGGCGTCCGCCCAGGAATGAAAAAGGTTTCGCGTCCGGAATCGCGATCCATGCCCTTGGCGATACCGACCAGCGGAACATTGGTCGCGCCAAGTCCAGACAAAATGTCGCGCGCCGCATTGAGTTGGCCAAGCCCGCCATCGATCAGCACCAGATCCGGCCAGGGCGACTCGCCGGATGCGGTCTCGGCCGCATTCTCCCCGATCAGCCGCTTGAACCTTCGTTCCAACACTTGCCGCATCATAGCGAAATCGTCGCCGGGCGTCAGTTCAGACGAACGGATATTGAATTTGCGATACTGGTTCTTCTGGAATCCGTCCGGACCGGCGACGATCATCGCGCCGACGGCATTGCTGCCCTGGATGTGGCTGTTGTCATAGACCTCGATGCGGCGCGGCGGTGCGGGCAGTCCGAATGTTTCCGCCATCGCGGTCAGCAGTTTCTGCTGCGAGGATGTCTCCGCCAGCTTGCGCGCCAGCGCCTCGCGCGCATTGGCAAGCGCGTGATCGACCAGATCCTTGCGCTCGCCGCGCTTCGGCCAACTGACATCCACCTTGTGGCCGCTCTTGGTAGTGAAAGCCTCGGCCAGAAGATCGCAATCCGCGATATCCTCCGAGACAAGAATGAGCCGCGGGCACGGCTTGTCGTCATAAAACTGCGTGATGAAAGAGCCGAGAACCTCGGAAGATGACAGGGAACGGTCGGCTTTCGGGTAATAGGCGCGGTTGCCCCAGTTCTGGCCGGTGCGGAAGAAAAAGACCTGCACGCAATTGAAGCCGCCGGCCTGGTGGATGGCGAAAACGTCTGCTTCTTCAATGCCGCGCGGGTTGATCCCCTGCTGCGACTGGATCGCGGAAAAGGCGGCGAGGCGGTCGCGATAGACGGCAGCGCGCTCGAAATCGAGTTGCTCCGACGCTTTCTGCATCTCCTTCGCGAGCTCTTCCTTCACTTTCCGGCTTCTTCCGGACAGAAATTCGCGCGCTTCCCGCACATACTCGGCGTAGTCCTGCGGGCTGACCTCATTCGTGCACGGGGCCGAGCAGCGCTTGATCTGATGCAGCAGGCAAGGCCGGGTGCGGCTCTCGAACACCGCGTCCGAACAGGAACGGATGAGGAAGGCGCGCTGCAGCGCCGTGATGGTGCGGTTCACCGCCCAGACCGAGGCGAACGGCCCGTAATAATCTCCCGGCCGCGTGCGCGCGCCCCGATGCTTCAGTATCTGCGGCGCCGGATGATCCTTGGTGATCAGGATGTAAGGGAACGACTTGTCGTCGCGCAGCAGCACGTTGAAGCGCGGACGCAGCCGCTTGATCAGGTTGGCTTCCAGCAGCAGCGCTTCGGTTTCGGTGCGGGTGGAGACGAATTCCATCGCCGCGGTCGCCGCGATCATGCGGGTGATGCGTGTGTCGTGCCCTGTCGGCCGCGTATAGGCGATGATGCGCTTCCTGATGCTCTTGGCCTTGCCGACATAGAGCACCTCGCCATTCGCATCGATCATGCGGTAGACGCCGGGTCCTGACGGCGCGTGGCGGGTATGTTCGAGAATGGCGGCGCGGCCGGCCGCGAGCGATCCGGCCTTCGCCTCGCTCAAGTCGATCTCGGTGCCGGACGTTGCGTCTTCGGCCTCCGGCAGGCTCGACTCGTCCTCGTCCTCCGGGAGCTCGATCTCGGGCTCGATATCTGTCTTTCGGCCATTCATGGGATGGCAGCTACATGTCGACGTATCGGCTTTGATGCAAGTCCGGCGGCGGCGGACGCCGCCGGGGGCGTCCTGTGCCGCAAATTTTGCGCGCTATGCAGTATAGTCAACGTATTCTTAAGGAATTGGCCAAGAGTAAACGAGCCATTAGCAATAGCTTTCGTAATTCTAACCGATTCATGAACGCTTAACTTAAACATTGCGATAAATCCTACGCATGAAAACGTCGGTTTTTGGCCCTGCAGGTGGCGCATTGGCGCTGTTCTGGAGGGGCCGCCGCGATGTTGTGAGGTCTGCGTGCCGGAACCTGTGGCGTGCGAGGAGTGAGTGTGATGAGGAAGACGATGATCTGGGCCGGCCTCGCATGGGGCTTTGTCACGGCCCTGACCACCGGCGCTGCCACCGCGGCCGATCTGAACGGCGGCTATTACAAGGCGCCTTATGCGCCGCCGCCCCCCTATAGCTGGGTCGGTCCCTATATCGGCGCCAATCTCGGCTTCCAGTGGGGCGAGATCACCGGCAACCCAACCGAGCCGACTGGCATCGCCGGCGGTCTGCAGGCCGGCTACAATTGGCAAATGGGCCAGTTCGTCTATGGCGCGGAAGCCGACATTCAGGCCTCGGGCGCCGACGACACCTTCGCGCCGTGGAAATTTTCCAACCCGTGGTTCGGCACCCTGCGCGCGCGCGGCGGCGTCGCCATGAACAACATCCTGCTCTATGTCACCGGCGGCTTTGCCTATGGCAAAGTCGAGGGCGAGGCCTTCGGCATCTCCGAGAACAAGATGCAATACGGCTATACGCTCGGTGCCGGCATGGAAGTCGGCCTCACGCCGAACTGGACCGCAAAGGTCGAATATCTCTGGATCGATCTGGCTGATCGCTACTATTCCGCGACCGGGGTGGAGAACGGCCTCGAAACCAGCCTGTTGCGTTTCGGCGTCAATTATCGCTTCTGAGTTTACGCTTCTGAGTTCTTCGCCACACGTCGGACTTGGTAAAAGCCCCGGACCGCAAGATCCGGGGCTTTTGTTTTGCAGGCGAGATTGTTCAAAACCTTTGCCGTCATCCCGAGGTGCGAGCGATCGAAGAAAGCGAGCCTCGACGGATAGCGGCCGATCATCCTTTGAGGCTCGCTGTTTTCGCAGCTCGCACCTCAGGATGACGGAGATCGAGCGCTTTCCGGCGAAGC
The DNA here is from genome assembly GCA_032027085.1 of Pseudorhodoplanes sp. Lineage (NCBI taxonomy): Bacteria > Pseudomonadati > Pseudomonadota > Alphaproteobacteria > Hyphomicrobiales > Pseudorhodoplanes > Pseudorhodoplanes sp. Next base: position 2,608,259 of record JAVSMS010000001.1, read on the forward strand.
GGAAGTCGGTTCAGATTGAAGTGTAACGGAAAACGCGCGTATTGGATTCAGCCTGGTGCGACCTTCGTCGCAGCAAATGCCGGCACCTGCACCGCGAAACTATCCAGCCATTGCACCAGCGCCGAATAGTTTTCGCGCCAGCGCCTTTCGAAACGCAAGTCCTGATACCCAAGCGCGCAAGCGAGCGTGATCTGTCCGACATCGGGCAATGCGTCGATGCGTGGCGGATTTTTCTCAAGCACGTCCATTGCGCGCATGACCTTCTCGGTCTGGTAATCGAGCCAGGGCTGATGCCAGATCGCCTCCGGCCGATAACGTTTTTCATAAACCTGCAGCAGCAACGCATCGAGAATTCCGTCGCAGAGCGCCTGCAGGCGCAAAGCCGCGAAGCGCGCCTTGGAATCGCGCGGAAGAATTTTGCCGCCGCCGGCGAGATGATCCAGATATTCGAGGATGACGCGGGAATCGAACAAGGCGGCGCCGTCTTCCAGCATCAATGTCGGAATCTTGCCGAGCGGATTTTGCGTGCGCAGCGGACCTTCCGCCTTGCTGGTGTCGGTGACCTCGATCGTGATCTTGTCGGACAGCCCGAGCAGAGCGGCAGCAATCTTGATCTTGCGCCCGAATGGCGAGGCGGGCGCGCTAAGTAGAATCATCATGTCTTGCACTCACAGAAACGGCGCTCATGGACGTGCGCACAAAAGAAAGGGCGCGGCTGCTTGCGCTGCCGCGCCCGCTTCATCCCAGATCGCTGCGGTCAATCCGTGGCGCCGGCGTCAGCCGGTGATGACGAGATTGACGGCCTTCGGTCCCTTGCCCTTCTTATCAGGCTCGACATCGAAGGTGATGCGTTGACCCTCCGTCAGTGACTTCAAGCCAGCTTGCTCGACTGCGGTGATGTGAACGAACACATCGCGTCCGCCATCGTCCGGCTTGATAAAGCCGTAGCCGCGCTCGCCGTTGAAAAACTTGACGGTTCCTGCTTGAGCCATTGAGGAACTCCCCTTCCCGCAATTGCTAAGCCGCCTGCCCCCACGGCGCGGCGGCTCGGCTTACATTCACAGTCGGGGAAAGCGTCAGCCTTTCACAGCCTCAGTCACTCCGCCGGCCCCCCTGAAGGAGGCGGAACGTCAGCCAGTAACATAAGTCAACACCAACGCAGGCTTGCTGGAAAGGGGTTCTGACGCAGAAGCTAGCGAGTTTGTGATGGGAGCGGCGCAACGATCGTGCTGCCTGCTCCGCCAGCGAAGATCGTCGCCAGGACGGGCAGGAGGATGCTCACCTCCCGCGCCAGCGTCCAGGGCGGATTGATCGCGATCATACCGGTGCCGCGAAGGCGCGCGGTTTCTGTGGGCGCTGCAACAATTAGTTCCATCCGCAACATTTTCTCGATGCCGTGCTGCAGCAATTTCTTGAGAAAGCCGGTGACGTCTTTCGGATCTTTGACAGGATACCAAGCGAGATAGGTGCCGGTCGGCCATTTGCGCCAGGCCTCGCCCAGGGCGGCGGCGAGGCGGGCATATTCATTCGGCTCCTCGAAAGGCGGATCGATCAGCACCAGGCCGCGCCGCTCCTTCGGCGGGATATAGGCCGTGAGCGCCGTCCAGCCGTCGATCTCGATCACCTTGCAGCGGTTGTCGCCGCCGAGGGCGCGATTGAGCGCGGCGATGGCGGACGGCTCGAGTTCGCAGGCGATCAGCCGGTCGTTGCGGCGCAGCCATGTTCGCAACAAGGCCGGAGAGCCGGGATAGGTTTTCAGCCGCCCGGGATTGAAGCTTTTCACCGCGTCGAGATAGGGCGCGATCAGATCGCGCGCGGCCGGATCGAATTGGGCGTCGACCACGCGGGCAATGCCGTCCCGCCATTCGCCGCTGCGGCTTGCCTCCTCGCCATGCAGATCGTAAAGCCCGCCGCCGGCATGCGTGTCGATGATGCGGATCGGCGCGTCTTTCTGCTGCAGATAGCCGACGATCCGGGCCAACACCGCGTGCTTGACCACATCGGCAAAATTTCCGGCGTGAAAGGCGTGGCGGTAATTCATGACATCGACGGCGTAGTGCGGCGGGTGATTAAAACCCGGTTAACCCTGTCGCTGCGGGATTGCGAGCGGATTGTGCGGATTTATCGGTAAAATTACTGCCTTGCATTTAGCGGCAAAGTCAGGACCGGCTCTTAAGTTTGCGAGCGTGCGCTTTTCCGGAGCGCCGCGATCCGGCCGCAGACGCGGCGAGCAAACAGGGCGACGACCATGCTGCGAGGCGCGATTGCCGCGGTCCTGATCTACGCTTACGGCCATCCGGGCCTTGAAGCGGCGCGTCCGGCCGCGCTCGACGCGGCGCTGCAGGGCTTCCACCGCGACGTCAACGCTATTTTCATCGACAGCTATCGCGCAGTTGCCAGATTCGACGATGACCGCGCCGTCGCCGTGGTGAAGGGCTACGTGACGCATCTGGAAGCGCAGGCGCGTGGTAAGGACTAAGGATTAGAGCATGATCCGTTCAGCCTGAATCGGATCATGCTCCAGATTCGTCTATTTGATCGCGGTTTCTACTGCGAACCGGTTTCCACTTCGCCGGAAACGCTCCAGCTGCTGCGCGTCTCGGCGATCTTGCGCGACGCGATCAGCCGCCGCGCGCCGGCGGCATCACCAGCTTGTCACGACGGCAGGCACGGCGATCCACATCGCCGCAATCCCGGAAGCGCAAATCCTTGGTCATGCAGATGCGTACCTCGCTCAGGCGGCGCTGGTCGCAGGTGACGGCAATCGCTGCGCGCGACAGGCCGGGGTTGGCGGCGACAAAGGCCTGCTCCACTTCGTCCGGCGTGACGGTGAGATTGGACTCCACGTCGTGGAATTGCGGCGGGATGATTGTGATCTCGCGCGCCTTGCGCACATTGTCGAAATAAACCTGCGCGTTGAGACCGGAGCAGGTGCCGTGCCGATCCCATTGGTTAAACACCAGCCGCGGCGACGGCATGATGTCGAGCATGGAATCGACTATGCCGCGGTTGAGCCGCGGGGCCGGCACCTGGCAGTCGCGCGGAAAGTCGGTCTCGCGCTGCGGCCACAGACCGTGCACCACGAAGGAATAGGGGCGGGCGGCACATTGCTGCTGCGGCACCCGTTCGGGATTGCGCTCGCGCGCGGCCTCGCAGAAGGACGGCGACCAGGACAGGGCAAGGACATAGAAATCGAAATGGCCGGGCTGGTTGCGGCTGGATGCGCCTTGCGCTGAAGGGCGGTCGCCGGCGCGCTGCGCCGACTGGCCCTGCGGCGGCCGGTCCTGCGAAAAGGCTGAAATCGTCAGGATGAGCGTGACGGCGGCAGCCGCCGCCAGACGGTAGGCAACGTGAACATAAGCAGTGTGGAACATGGGATGCCCCCTCAACGCGCGTTGCAACGTCGAGAGCTTACCCGCATAGGTAGAACAAGACAAGAACAAAACAAAAATGAAGCGGGATCAAAAATCAGGGCTGCGCCATCCGGCAGACCGGGCTGTTGGCCCAGTTGCGGTCGAGTCCGACCACGCACCAATCCACGCCCCAGGTTGCGCCGATCATGCCCTGGTCTTCGGCGATGAAATAATGCACCGGCCGCCAGACGCCGTCGGATGCCTGTACCCGCCCGGAGCAGAAGCGGCGCGGGATGGTGTCGTGTGACCACGGCCGGAAGCCGGTCTCACGGATGCGGTCGAAGGCGACAAGCTGCAGCCCGGACTGCCAGAATCGCCGCTCCTTGGCAGCGAAACGGCTCTGGATCTCGCCCAGTGCTATCGGGTCTTCACAGGCCGGCAGCCGGCCTGAATAGCGCGGCCCGCTCAGCCAAAAATTCATTTCGAACCAGTTGGCGGCCCGCGCGGGAACGGTCTCCATGCAGACCGTAACCAGCCCCGCCATCAGCAAAAGCGCGATGCGCGAATGACGAGCGAACATGTGCAAAATCCCCGTGCCTCGCAGGGACCGTGCCGCGCGCCGTGGCCGCGGTCAAGGCCGCGCGGCAGAAACCCCGGCGGTGCGCCGGAGCGGCCACACCTCCGGGTGCAGCCGCCTGTGCACAGTTTTTTCGCGGCGGACTCCGCAAGCGATTCCGGGGCGCTGGCGCCGCGCTTTGCAGGCCCTAAGCTGATCCAGGGTGATTCGCGCGCCATGCGCGGATCGGCAGGGGTCGACGGCATGGTGGCGCAGGCCATCCGACTTGCTCCGGTGCAGGGCAGTTTCGGGCTGCAGGCGGCGAGCCGCCTCATGCTGAATGTGGTCGCGCCCTGGATCCAGGACCTCGGATTGCTGATCGAAGTCATCGAAGCGACGCGGCCCGCCGGCGCCAATGCCGAGTGGCAGCCGCGCGCCGTGCTGCGGCTGCCCTATGCGCAGAAATCCTGCCGCGTGCAGGACGCTGTCGGTGCGCCGGCGCTGATGGCGCTCGCCGACACGGCGATGATGTTCGCCTGCGCGGCGGCCTGGAACGGCTATCGTCCGATGCGCGCGATCGATCACATGATGCAATTCGTGCGTCCGGCCAAATGCGACGTGCTGGCGGAAGCGCGCATTGCCGGGGTCGGACCGACGACGATCTTCGCGCGCGTGACGCTGATCAGCACCGCCGACGATCAGCCGGTCGGCATGGTGGCGGGCAGTTACGCCATCGTCTGATTCAAGAAGACATCCGATTCAGGCGGAACTTGCAGCGCCGCTTCGTAAGAAAGCGAAACCTCTTGTGATCCTCGTCCCGCTGCATCGCGGAACGGCGGACCTTGGCGGCGCGTTTTTTTCGATGTCACCGTTTGGAGAGCCACATGAGACATGCAATCGGATTTCCCGCCATTCCCGCCGTGATGGCCCTGTTGTGCACAGGTTTGGTGCCCGCGACAGCGCAGACGATCATTCAGGAATCCACGCAGGCGCCAAGCACAAGCGTGGAGCGCACCATCGTGCGCGAAAGCATCGCGCCGGCGCGCAAGGCGAAAAGCGATTGGAAGGCAACACCGGGCCGCAAGGCGACGACGAGGGCAACGACGACCAGAGCCGCGCCGCGCGGTACCGTTCGCACCACGACGCATGAGCGCATCGTGACAAGCCCGGCGCCTGTTCGCGAGCGCATTGTGGCGCCGGCGCCGCGCCGGGTCGTGACGGATGCGCCGCTTGAACTGACCGAAGCCGAACGCGCGTTTGTCTACCGCACCATTGTTGACCGTCCGGTGCAACGCAATGTCGTGGTCACCGAGCCGGCGCGACGCGCTCCGGTTGTCAGCGAGCGGATCGTGATGCGAGCGCCCGAGCCGCTGGTGACGATCGATGATGACGGCGACGATATCGTGGTGCCGCCGGCGAGCCGGCGCGTTGTGACTGAAACTACCGGCGTCGCCGTGCCGGCCGAGCGGGTTGAACTCGTGGTGGGTGCGCGCGTTCCGCGCAACGTGCCGCTCTATGACATCCCGGCCTCCGCCGTGGCGGCAGCTCCGACGATCGGGCAATACCGTTATGCGCTGATCGAGGATCGCGTCTATCTGGTTGATCCGGATGACGGTGTGGTCATGACCGAGCTTTACCGCTAGGGCCTGGCGGATTCGGCGACCGAACTTTTCGCGTGGCCTTGCGTTGGGTTCCGTCATTCGCTGGCGGGGCAGAACGGAGCGACCCATGCGATTACTTCGCAATTCCGCCATCACGGTCATGCTGGCGGGGATAATGCTGGCGGGAGTGACTGTCGCGTCAGCGCAGAGCGGAGCAACCACCGGCGTGGCGCCGGCCGATCGGCCAGCGCTCGCCGGCCAAGTGGTGCCGTCGCCGCAAGACGCGGCGGTGCATAATACGGCTGCTGCCGAGCGGGACCGGCTGCCGATCCTCGCGCATACCTTCAATTTCACGGACGAGCAGAAGCAGCAGATCCGCGACGCGCTGGCGGCGGAAAAGGGAGGCGGTTCCTCGAATGTCACGCCGACGGCGGGAACGGAGATTCCCGATGCGCGGGCGGTCAAGCCCGTCCCCGAAAACCTCGCGCAGAAAATCCCGCAGATGAAGCGCTACAATTACGTCAAGCTTGGCGACAAGATTGCCATCGTCGATCCGCATTTGCCGGTTGTGGTCGCGGTGATCGAGTAGAGTGGAATGTTTGGGGAGAGAGAAACTTGCGTTTGCTTCTGACAGCAGCCGTCGTGGCGATGTCGGTGATGACGGCACAGGCCCAGTCCGCAGGCGTTCCCGGCGAAGCGGCACCGGGCGTGAAGGGCATCGGCCTGACGCCGGTGCAGAAAAAACTGATCTACGAAAACACATCGGGTGAGCGGCAGCAGCGGGTGCCGGAGGATCAGGTATCGCTCGGCGCGCCGATTCCGGACTCGCTGATGCTCAACGAGATGCCGGTGCACGTGAAGGACGAGATCGGCGTCCTGCGCGATTTCAAATTCGCGGTTGTGCAGGGTGCGCGGTCGGTGCTGATCGTCGATCCCGCCAAGCGCAGGATCGTCGACATCGTCACCCGCGACGAGGGGATGAAATAGCGCCAGCCGGCGAGGCGATGAAATAGCGCCAGCCGGCGAGGCGATGAAATAGCGCAGCTCACCAGGTTCGCTTGAACCCGGCAGTCAGGCTCTTGTTGGTGTCGCCTTCCAGCGTTTCGCTGACTGTCCCGGTGATGCTGACACCGCCGAGCAATTTCTGTTCGGCGCGGAGCGAATTCAGCCAGACATCGTCGACGCTCGACTTGCGGCTGCCGGCGCCGAAGCTTGTGCCGGTGGCGAGAAAGTTCAGCTTTGCCAGGCGCTCGGTGTCGAACACATTGAGGGGCTCGCCGCCGGAAAGATCGTTAGGCAGCGGCTGGCTGCGCAAATGCGTCACCGCGAACCCGCTTTCCATCGTGACCGACAGGTCGTCATTGAGCGGCAAGGATTTGCTGAAGCGCGTGCCCAGTTTGCCCTGGTCCTGAACCGGATCGAAACGCGCGTCGATCGAGGTCTTGTCCCAGCCGATGGGAAGATTGAGCCCGGGCGCCGTCGTGTTCACCCAGGCGACGCCGTTCGACTGACTTGCCGATGTTCCCGCGATCAGACGGTCCGGCGTCATCAGCGGTGACGGCGCCGGAGCAAGTCCGAAGTCGACGCCGACCTTGGTGTCCCAGGCGGTCGGCAACCGGCGGTTCACGGTGACGGCGGTCGAACCGTCGCGGTTTTCCCTGCGGTTCCATTTGGTCAGGCTCTGCTGGGCCGTCGGCACGATGGTGATCGTCCTGCCGTGAGACGGCGTTCCGACGAGCGAACTCGCATCCGTGTTGAGCACGCTCCAGTCGATTGTCGGGTCGAGCTTGCTCAGATCGAGCGGTTCGGTTTCCGGCGGCGGTGCGTCCGACTGCGCATAGGCGGCACCTGATAGAGCGGTGAGCGCCACTGCACAGACAAGCACCAGGCGTCTGTCAACCGGGAAAGACATCTCGCAATTTCTCCGCCGACCGAGGTTCGGCTGTGCCTTGAGGGAAGGGCGGGATACCTGCACGCCGAGATGGCGTTTGTTTGACGAAGTCCTTAACGGACTTGCTGCGTGCCTAACCGGGCCTTGCTGCGCGGAAGCGCTCGCAGAAAATGCCGGCAGCGTTGGCGGCTGCCGGCATTATCGTGCGCAGATGCTCCGGCACTTACCAGGTCAGGCTTTCCAGCGACATGCGGCTGAACGGAGCCGCCTGGCGCGGCGAGGTCACCGCCTCGGCGCGTGCGCGGCGGGCTTCCCTGGAGACGGAATTTTGCGCCGACCATCCGCGGGAAGTTTGTGCCGACCATTCGTAATTGCGCATCGCTTCGATGCGGCTGGAATCATAGGTCTGGGCGGTTGCCGACGCCATGCCGATGATGGCGAAGGACGCGGCAAAGAATGCGGACTTGATGAGCGACATGGTCTGTTCCTCTGTTGCAAGAACGTCTCCCGATGAGGCGTCTCGCAGACAGGTTCGGGTCTGAGACCGAATTGTTTCGCAGGTGCCTTTCAATCGCCGGTGAGAATTTTTCACGCCGGCGTCACGCGCGCGTGAGGATCAGGCGGACATCAGGCGGAAGGTAAGCAGCAGCACAACCGCGAGGATCGCCGCGCCAATCAGCAGGAATGAGGGAGACAGAATGGGGCGGCTCGTCGACATCGGCGCTGCGCCCTCGCCTTGTTGAAAATTCACCATTCCAAAAGTCCTACACAACACAACATCGCGTTCGTGACCGAAGCAGAAAGCTTCGAGGCCGGTCGTGTAGACGAAAATACCATCGCGGTTATGGTATAAAAATACCTGTATGCCAGCTATGCACTGCGGATTGACGCCTCAATCCCAATGGGTGCCACCCCAAAATCCGAATGGGCGTCGCCCAAGAATCCAAAAGGGCGCCGCCCGAACCGAACGGCGCCCGATACTTGTCAGCTCGCGTCAGACGGCACGATGAGTGCGCCCGGCTTCCACTGCGCCAAGCTCTCGCTGATGATCTTCATCGACATCATAGCCGATTGGCTCAACCCGGCATAACCGGTGAGTTCACGTTGCACGCGCTCGCCTTCGCGGCGGAGCATGTCGCGCATATTGCTCAACTCGCTCATGACCCGATCGATTTCCGCAACCGTCTGTCCGGACACGCGCTCGATCAGGAGATTGACGTTTTCAACGGCCGGATCGCCGGTTTCCTCGCGCGGACGGCGCCGTCCGGTGACGTCGCGGCGAATGAATTCGCGAATCTGTCCTTCGAATTCCGGCGACGATTGCGCGATGTCACCCAGCCTTTCCGGAACCGGACGGTCGGAAGCCGGTCGGTCGGTGGTTGGCCGGTCAGACACAGGCCGGTCAGACGCAGGCCGGTCAGGTCGAAGTGCGGTCATGCTTACGCTCCTTCCATGATGCGCCGCGTGGCTGGCAGGCGGCTGTCCCCAAGGAGAGCGATTGCGGCACGGGATGTTGTCGGACGAACGGCCCGAATGCGGCGATTTTGGCCCGCGATACCGCCACAATCTCCAGCGTTAACTCCCGCCTAATATTTGCGCGGCGCTGCAGCGTATCCGCGCGCCGCAAGCCACAGCTTCCCCCGCAGTGGCGCCGGAACAACCGCGCTCGCCGCCGGATTAAGTTCTCACAAGTTCAGAGAAAACCGTGGAGTTGCACCATGACACACGTTGATTCGCGAGGGGTGGCAACGACGGCCAAACTCGCCAGCCATCCGATTCATCCCATGCTGGTTCCATTTCCGATCGCGCTGTTCATCGCAACTTTTGCCTGTGATCTGGCCTATTGGTTCACAGGTGGAGTCTTCTGGGCGCAAGCGGCGATCTGGGCGCTGGGTGCCGCGATTCTCACCGCCGCACTCGCGGCGGGGGCAGGCCTCACCGATTTCCTGGGCAATCGCCGGATCAGGGCGATGAGCGATGCATGGCAGCACATGATTGGCAATGTGATTGTGGTTGTTCTGGCCTTGATCAGTTTCTTGATCCGCTACAGTTATGGCGCGGCGGAAGGCGTGATGCCGTGGGGTCTCTTGCTCTCTGCCGTCATCGCGGCGCTTCTGCTCTTTACCGGCTGGAAGGGCGGAGAACTTGTTTATCATCACCGGATTGGCATGCATCCGGAGGCGCCGGCCGAACCGGCTTCGGGGGCGGGAACATCAGGCCGGCTGCACGCGTGAGGAATTTCATCGGAGATTCTGACTAGCCTCTGAAACTTTGCGCTGCTCATGCAGATCAGCGGATCTGCATTACGCCGCGCGCGTGAGATCGAACGGCCGCCCCATTGCCTGTTCGGCCACATCGAAGCTGTCGAATATCGCCTTGAGCGAGACCAGCCGGCGCTCGCGGAATGTTGCAAATTTGGCAAGGCGCAGGCTCAGCACACGGCCGGTGCTCAGGTCGAGCGCGCTGATCCTGATCAGCGCGGCGGCATTGTCGCCATCGCCGAGCAGGCCTTCATGTTCACATCGGCGCAACTGCAGAACCGACATGAGCTCGCGCAACATCGCGAGCACCGCAGCCTTGCCTTTGCGCTGCCCAAAAAAAGGAAACAGGTCGACAGGACCGAACACCATCCATTCGATTTCGTCGTCCAGAAAGGGCGCAAGGCGCCCGGGATCGCGCGACGTCATGGCGTCGCAAAAGGCGTGGACAAAGCCACGCGCGGCTTCTTGAGACATACCTGACTCCGGGAAATGATTTTCGGACGGCCCTATGCCCCCGGACATCGTTGTCCCGGATGTGCCGCCGCACCGCGAATTTGTGAAGCGCCTACAACAAATGCGTGCGAATTTGAATCAAAATTGCTGCATAGCAATAATTCCATGCTGCATAGCAGCAAGACCGCGGCGGAAACCGGTTTGCGGTGGCGGCGTTAACTCGCAGACCTGGAGGTCCCCGATGATTATCGATCCGTTAACGCTGGCGCTTGCCGGTCATCTGGTCATCGCCGTTGCGGACAATGTGCCGGCCCTCAATGTTGAGCCGAGCTGCCGGGGCTCGGCGCAGGTCGCAGTCCCGAAGGCCGACGGTCAGCTGCCGACGATGCAGGAGATCCGCAAAACCTGCCTGACCAAGGAGCACGAGGCCCGCGACAAGCTGAAAGAGGACTGGTCGAAATTCACCAGCGAGCACCGCGCCAGCTGCGTCCGCTCGACCTCGGCCGGCGGCATTCCGAGCTACATCGAGTTGCTGACCTGTCTGGAAATCGCCGATCAGGCGCGCAAGCTGCCGGACGAGCCGCTGCGCGGCACGACCGGCGTCGGCAGCGGCATGAGCCGGTAGCGCTTCATTTTTGGTGTAGGGCAATCGCATCAGGTTTGACCGCACCGCGACTGCGACCTCACCCTGAAACGTCGGCGCGAAGCGCCGGTGGGGTCGGCGTGATTTCTTCTTGCCCCTCAGTCGTGCGCCGCGTGCAGTGCCCCCCATCCGATTTGCTTTCGCAAATCGACCCCCTTTCAGGAGGAGGTAACCCGAATTTGCTGCACCGCTGAGCGATATACGATGGCCTCGTGCAGGCTGGCGAGGGGGAACGAAATTGGAAATGCCGGCAGGTCTGGCCTGCCGGCATTCTCTGAAACAGGCTTAGTTCGAGGTGAAGCGCTCGAGCGATTCACGGCTGAACGGCGCCTTTTCCTTCACGATCACGGTCGAGCCATGCGCGGTGCGCGCGTCCTGGCTGATCACCGGCTTGCTGACCGGGGCCGTATAGGTCTGCGCATTGGCGGACACCGCGACGAGCGTGAGGGCAGCAGCGGTCAAGGCAGTCTTGATGATCGACATCGTATTTCTCTCCATGTGTGATGATGCGCCCCGAACGGGGTGCGAGCCCTTTGGTCGCCGCCCCGGCGAAAATGGTTCACAGATGAACAGACGGTTAGCTAAACATTTGTTTATCAACGTGAAATTCCTGTAACACACGTCGCTGCCGCAATTCCTCGCGTAGGATTCTCCTGAGTGGGAGGGCCCACCAACGTGAGGAGACGACATGCGTAAACTGGCTTTCATCGTCGCTGCGATCGGCGCGCTGGCTGTCACCGCGCCCGCCTATGCAGCAGGCTCAGCGTCAGGAAGCGTTCCGATGGAGCGGGTGGTGCCCGCTTCTTCCAAGCAGGCGGACGAGTTCAGCTCTTATCGCCGGCACTGGCGCGGTCACCGGCACTGGCGCGGCGATCGTTACTGGCGCGGCCATCGCCACTGGTATGGGCCGCGCTTCTACGGCCCCCGCTGCCGCTCGGTCTGGCGGCCCCATCGCGGCTGGGTGCGCATTTGCCGCTGGTAAACGGCGCGTTCACGACAATCGCAGGAATGGCCCCGGAAACGGGGCCATTTTGCTATGCAGGGGCCCGGAAAGGCGGCGAAAACCCCGCTTTTGCGGCCAGAAACCGGCCTTTGGGCCTCGCTTTTGACGCGATGCCACCCCATATAAGAGCGGTATCCGGGAGGGCTGAGAGGGCCGCGCGAGGCGGCCTTTTGTTGTTTTCGCAGGCGTCGCGTGTGTGAGCTTGCACGAAGAAGGAGAATTCGAATGTCGCAGCAGACCGCCGCCGTCCAGCGTCCCGCCGCTTCGCGCCGAACCGCTGATTTCAATTACAACGCCCCCGCTGAATTATTCCCCAGCCGCAGCCGCCGCACCCGCGGCCCGGTCGCCTACAAGCGCTTCAACAGCGCCGCCGAGGCCCTGCGCTATGCCATCGAGGTGTTGCCGGCGAGCGGCCTTCTCGGCGCGACGCTGGAGGTGAACGAGGTCCGTTTCGGCCACCTGGAAATCCGCGCGCTCTATGACGACGCGGCCTATCCGCTGCAGCGCCGCGCGCAGGCGAGTTGAAATCCTCCGCCTCTGCGCCCGCTCGTCCCGGCGGGCGCAACCCGGCAGGTTCCTGGCCGTCAGTTCTTCTTCTCGAACGTGTTGCTCGCAGAATGTCCCTGCGACGAGTTCAGGTTCTGTGCGGCCTTGTAGGCTGAAACGTGCTTCGGCTTGTCCTTGTCGGCTTTCGGCTTCTTCTTTTCCTTGCCGGGCCGGTCGTGGCTTTTCCCCATGACATCCTCCTGTCATCTCCCGGTGCGGGCCGCACCTTGGTGAGGGATGACCGAGACTAGCAGCGTTTCACCGTTTCGGCACCCGGGCGACGCCCCCGCATCCTAGGCGCTGCCTTCACATTTCGATAAGCTTGCTGCGACAAACTCCCGGCCAACCCGGAGACACGTTATGGCCATGCCCGTCCTGCCTATTTTGCTGCTGCCATTGGCGGTAGCGGTGTCCGACACGCTGCCGAATTTCAATGTCGAGCCGAGCTGCCGCGGCGGACTGACCGATCCCAAGGACAATGCGCGCTTCCAGCAATGCCTGAAGGAAGAGGCGGCGGCGAAGACCACGCTCGCCGCCGGCTGGACGAAATTCCCGGCCGCCGACCGCGAGACCTGCAGCGCCACCGCACGCATGGGCACGCCGAGCTATGTGGAGATGCTCACCTGCCTGGAGATGGATGCCGATCTGCGGAAGATGAAGTACAAGCCGAAATAGCTGCTCGTCATTGCCGGGCATCGCCGTCGACGACGGCGTCGTGACGCCCTTGTGACCCGGCCATCCATCATCTTTGCGAAAAACGATGGATGCGCGGGTCAAGCCCGCGCATGACGCAGGAGCAAGGCGGGCGCTGACCCGCTGCATTCGCTCCGCATCAATTTCCACGAGGTGCGTTCCGTGTCCCCAGACATCCTCAAGGATCTCGCGCCCACCGGCACGCTGCGCGCGGCCATCAATTACGGCAACGGCGTGCTGGCGCAGCGCGGCGCCCATGAGCAGGACGCGAAGGGTGTGTCCGCCGATCTCGCGCGCGAACTGGCGAAGCGTCTCCGCGTGCCGGTGACCTTCGTCGGCTTCGACGGGGCGGGCAAGGTCTTCGAAACGCTGAAGGCGCCCGACAGCGATCCGAGAACATGGGACGTCGCCTTTCTCGCCATCGAGCCGGTGCGCGCCGCCGAGATCGCCTTCACCGCGCCCTATGTGATCATCGAAGGCACCTACATGGTGAAGGCGGATTCGCCGATGCAGAGCGTCGGCGATGTCGACCGGGCCGGCATCCGCATCGCGGTGGGACCGAATTCGGCTTACGATCTCTATCTCACCCGCACGCTGAAGAATGCGCAGCTCGTGCGCGCGGAGAGCGGCGGCGGGCGCGCGATGATCGATCTGTTCCTGCGCGAGAAGCTCGACGCCGCCGCCGGCGTGCGCCAGCCGCTCGAGGATTACGCGAAGACCGATCCCGATGTGCGGGTGATGAGCGATCGCTTCATGGATATCCGTCAGGCCATGGGCACGCCGCAGGGCCGTCCCGCCGGCGCGCAATATCTGAAAGGCTTCGTCGAGGAGATGAAAGCGTCCGGTTTCGTCGCCGATGCGCTCGCGCGCAGCAACCAGCAGGCCAGCGTCGCGCCGGCGGAGTAATTCCCTCTCCCCGCTTGCGGGGAGAGGGTGGCGAGCAGCGAAGCTGCGAGCCGGGTGAGGGGGCGTATCCAAGTCACGAGCTGTTGAGGCGCCCCCTCACCCGACTTCCTCGCTTTCGCTCGGAAGTCGACCTCTCCCCGCAAGCGGGGAGAGGTGAAGCGCGTCAATTCTTCTCGCAAATCTTCGCCAGCTGCTCGCGCAGCTCGGGCGTGTCCTTGTGTCCGTGCACCGCGACCGCGTGCTGCACGGCCGCGTCGAGCAGTTCCTTCTCGGTGTCGGCGGAGATCGCGACCGAGCAATTCATGTCGCTCGGATATTTGCGGCAGTCGATGGAGACGCGTGACATCTATTGCCTCCCGTCATGCTCTGGAAGATTCGGCGATGTTGCGCCCGTGCGTCCGGCGCGGCAACGCCGCCGCAATCACGCCTGTGCGATTGCGCGTTGGCGCGCGAGCCGCATCCATGCGGCCTTGCCGCGCAGTTCCTCCCTGAATATCCATTCAGTTCCAAGCACTTAAGCAAATGTGATCGCGAACCTTCGGCGCCCCCGGGCGTTGCCACCCGGATGGAAAAGGAAGGAGGCGACTCATGAGGAAACTACTCATCGGCTTGACCGCGGCTGCCGCGCTTGGCGTGGCCGCGCCTGCAAGCGCTCAGGTTTATTTGGGCGCCGGCCCCGGCGGCGTCGAGGTCGGCGTGGGCGGCGCGCGCCATTACGACCGCGATTATCGTTACGGCCATCGCTATCGTCCGGGTTATCGCGCCTACGCGTATGACGACGATTGCCGCACCATCAGGTCGCGCACCGTGACGCCGAGCGGCCGCGTGATCGTCAAGACGCGCCGCGTCTGTGATTAGTCGGGCGACTGATTGAAGGTGACGTGACTGCAGAACGGCTCCGCGCAAGCGGGGCCGTTTTGTTTGTGCCGACTCTTACCCTCTCCAGTCGACATCGGATGTTTCCGACTTCGACCACGTGATCATTGCGAAAATCGCGCTGACGCGATTTCGCAGGGGAGGGTGAAAATGCGCGTCTCAGCACCCCTTCACCTGCCAGCCCTGGCCGCCGCGCAATGACTTCGCGACGCGCGTCACCAGCGCGTCGAACTCCTGCTTTCGCGCTGCCGGATAGTCGATGGCGACGCCGTTCCACACCTGGTCGCGGCAGGTGAGGATCGCCCGGCGATAGAAGATGCGCTCGCCGCGGGTGCCCGACACCGTGATCGTGCGTTTCCTGCGCTGCCTGTAGGTGATGGTCTCGCCGTCCTTCGGCGTCTCGTAAATCTTCATCGCCTCGTCGATGCTGTCGAGCACATGCAGCGAGCCATAGATCGTGATGGTGGCGCTCCCGTCCGGCGACGTGAACACGCGCCCGTCGTCATTCTCCGGCGCCGGTCCCATGCTCCAGTCGCGCGGCACCTCAGCCCGCGTGCCGAAGCGCGGGTTGCTGTAGACGCGCCAATCCTGCGCCAGCGCGGAGGTGGCGAGGATCAGCGCGAGGGCGGCGGGGAAGAGGCGGGGCATGGGTTTAAGATTCTAAGGGACGTTCATTGGGTCGCGTGGGAAGGCGCCACGTTCACTCTCCCTGGAGCGGCGTGGGGCGCTGGTCTGCAGAAGTTTGCAGGTCGCGATACTCTGTGGCCAATCGACTAGCGATGTAGCCCTTTGCGCGAGCCTCCGTCTTGAAGCTGGCAACCTCATCGCAGTCTGGTGCATGTTCCGCTGACTTCGGTGACCACAGCACGACAAAAGATTTGCCTCGACGCTCGATAATCCCCGTCAGTTCATCGCTTTTGTGGGGCGACATGTGACGAGCGCCGCAATGCGGGCAGTCGTCGTCGCACATGCAGGACCATTCGTCGGTCCAGTCGCGACCGCAGCACGCGCATTTATAATGGTTGAGAAACCACGCCATTTGCTCCTCCGCAACTGGAGCCGTAGGCCAGCAAATCATATTGCAGCATTTCAATCTGAGGACCGCAAGCGATAGGTGCCGCGACCCACAAAATCGAGATACCCTTTGTCGCGAAGAAACTGAAGCTGCTGCCGGATTTTCGGTTTGACGTTCTGATTGTTTGGATAAATGCCGCTCAGTCTTGCTTCGAAGGCGTAGACATCGTCGAGGTCAAATTCGCGCTTGCCGATCATCTCCACGCATTTCATCACTTCGAGCAGCCAGCCTTTGGCGACAGGCGTTTCGTCGCGCAGGAAAAGCGTCCGCTGCCACTGCGACAGGACGTGACCCTTTTCGACCGGCTGGCTGTTGCGAACAAAGAAAATCTTGCCGGAATCCGGAATCTGGCTGAGCAAGATGTTACAGCCAATCCAGCCTGCGCGCCGGGCGGTGTCTGCCAACGGCTTTCGCTTCTCCAGAATTTCGGGAACGAAGAAGTGCTTGGGAACGACGAATAGGTCGACAACGCCCATTGTTTTCAGGCTGTAGTTCATGAACAGGAAATTGGGATTGTTGCTGGCAACGATCCGTTCGCGCATCGTGCGATAGGCGCCGTCGAGAGCCTTGGCGCCAAACTTTGTTTTTTGGCTTTTGAGTTCGAATTCTTCCTTGCAGGCTGAGCAGAGAAAATCCGCCACAGGCCGGTTATTTGGAAATTTGTCGAGCCTCAGGCTGCCGCAATTTGGGCAGTAAAGGGATTTCTCGACCCATTTCTCCGTCCAGAAACGAGCGCTCTGTGAGCCGCTGATGTAGGGAGATTGAGACTCCTCAAAGCCTAACTTCATTCTGAAATTACCTAAGCTGCGATGCAGCTTTTAATTCTTGCGAAAAACAATGCGCTTTCTGGTCAAATCGGTGCCTTCAGTTTGCCAGCCGGCATCGAGCCAGGAATGCGCCTGGATGTGCGAGCGGCTGTTTGACCACCATGCTTGATGCTCGTAGGCGCTTCGCGGAAGTCGGTCTCTAATAACCGCCTCGACATCGCGAAATGATGCTATCCACGTGCGGGCGCGAACGCTTTGCAGATGATCGCGCAACGGATCGTATTTGCCCAACGTCCCCTCCCCAGAAGAGAGGCCAGCTTAAGGCAAAAAGCATCTTAACGGCCCCTTTTCTTCCACCCGCCGCGCTGGCCCGGCTTGCCGGCCGTTGAGCGAGGTCCTTCGCTTTTTCCGCCCGGAATGGATTCGACGCTCGGTCCCATGGAATCCAGATTGGGCTTGCGCGGGCCTTTGCGGCCCGGGCGGTCGGGCAGCACCTCGTGATAGGTGGCGATGCCCATTTCATCGAGCGAGGGTTTGTGCGGGCGGGTGTGTGAAGCGCCGCGCCCGCGGCCTTGCCCCTCACCCCGACCCTCTCCCCGCAAGCGGGGAGAGGGAGAAGCGGCATTCCGCGTTGTCGGATTGTCGTTCACCGCCAGCTCGGTCTCGCGCAGGCGCTTGAGCTCGTCGCGCAGGCGCGCGGCTTCCTCGAATTCGAGATCGGCGGCGGCGGCGCGCATGCGCGCCTCGAGATCGGCCAGCACCGTCTCGAAATTGTGCCCGATGGTCGCCGCCTCGGCGAATTCGCCGACGCCGTCGCCGGCCGAGATCAGCACATGGTCGCGCTCATAGACGCTGTCGAGAATGTCGGCGATGTTCTTCTTGATCGAGGCCGGCGTGATGCCGTTCTCCTTGTTGTAGGCCTCCTGCTTCTCTCTCCGGCGATTGGTCTCCGCCATCGCGCGCTGCATCGAGCCGGTGACCTGGTCGGCATAGAGGATGACGCGGCCGTCGACATTGCGCGCGGCGCGGCCGATGGTCTGGATGAGCGAGGTCTCGCTGCGCAGGAAGCCTTCCTTGTCGGCGTCGAGGATCGCGACCAGCGCGCATTCGGGAATGTCGAGGCCCTCGCGCAACAGGTTGATGCCGACAAGGGCATCGAACGCGCCGAGCCGCAGGTCGCGGATGATCTCGATGCGCTCGATGGTGTCGATGTCCGAATGCATGTAGCGCACGCGGATGCCCTGCTCGTGCAGATATTCGGTGAGGTCTTCCGCCATGCGCTTGGTGAGCACGGTGATCAGCGCGCGATAGCCCTTCTGCGCGGTGGCGCGCACCTCGCCGACGAGATCGTCCACCTGCGTGCGCGCGGGGCGCACATCGACCGGCGGGTCGATCAGGCCGGTGGGGCGGATCACCTGCTCGGCGAAGACGCCGCCCGATTGCTCCAGCTCCCAGGAGCTCGGCGTCGCGGAGACCGCGACGGTCTGCGGGCGCATGGCGTCCCATTCCTCGAAGCGTAGCGGGCGGTTGTCCATGCAGGAGGGCAGGCGGAAGCCGTATTCGGCCAGCGTCGCCTTGCGGCGGAAGTCGCCGCGATACATGGCGCCGATCTGCGGGATAGTGACGTGGCTCTCGTCGCAGAAGATGATGGCGTTGTCGGGCACATATTCGAACAAGGTGGGCGGCGGCTCGCCCGGCTTGCGGCCGGTGAGATAGCGCGAATAATTCTCGATGCCGGCGCAGGAGCCGGTGGCCTCCATCATTTCGAGGTCGAACAAGGTGCGCTGCTCGAGGCGCTGCGCTTCCAGCAGGCGCCCGGCATTGGTGAGCTGCTCCAGCCGCCATTTCAGCTCGGCCTTGATGCTCTGCATCGCCTGGATCAGCGTCGGGCGCGGCGTCACATAGTGCGAATTGGCGTAGATCTTCACGAATTTCAGCTCGTCGGTGTCGCGGCCGGTGAGCGGATCGAACTCGACGATCTTCTCCACCTCGTCGCCGAACAGCGACACCCGCCAGGCGCGGTCCTCATAGTGCGCCGGGAAGATGTCGATGGTGTCGCCGCGCACGCGGAAGGTGCCGCGCGAGAAATCGGCGAGGCTGCGCTTGTATTGCAGCGCGACGAGGTCGGCGATGAGCTGGCGCTGGTCGATGCGGTCGCCCTTCGTCACCGAGAAGGTCATGGCCGAATAGGTCTCGACCGAGCCGATACCGTAGATGCAGGACACCGAGGCGACGATGATCACGTCGTCGCGTTCGAGCAGCGCGCGCGTCGCCGAATGGCGCATGCGGTCGATCTGCTCGTTGATGGAGCTGTCCTTTTCTATGTAGGTGTCGGTGCGCGGGACATAGGCCTCGGGCTGGTAATAGTCGTAGTAGCTGACGAAATACTCGACCGCGTTGTCGGGGAAGAAGCTCCTGAACTCGCCATAGAGCTGCGCGGCCAGCGTCTTGTTCGGCGCGAGGATGAGGGCGGGGCGCTGCGTCGCCTCGATCACCTTGGCCATGGTGTAGGTCTTGCCGGAGCCGGTGACGCCGAGCAGCACCTGCGTGCGCTCGTTGCGGTTGATGCCTTCAACCAGGTCCCTGATCGCGAACGGCTGATCGCCTTTCGGCTCGTATTCGGACTTGATGATGAATTTGACGCCGCCTTCGGATTTCTCCGGCCGTTCGGGGCGATGCGGCGCCCAGGCGATGCCGCCCTGGAATTCCTCGCGGCCCTCGCGCAGCAGCTTTTCCAGCGCGGCGCTGGAGGCGGCGGCACCGGTGACGCCGCGGCCAAGCTCGACCTCGTCGTCCTTCTTCTCGGCGCGAGCGCCGACCCTGGAGCCGGGCAGAGCGGCGTCATCGTCGACCTCGAGCCCGAGCTCCTTCGCCAGCACCGGATCGAGGCCGCTGATCGGCGAGCTCTCGAAGGGTGAGCGTGCGACATAGCCGGACTGCGCCTTCTCCTTGAAGCCTTGCGGGGTGGAGGCGCGGGCGGTGTGCTCCGCCGCCCGGTCGGCCCGGCGGTCGAAGGAATTGTCCGGCGGAGGCTGCAGGTTCAGGCTTCTGCCGGTTCCCGAGCCGATGCCCGCCCGGCCCTTGGCGATGCCGGGATTGAGCAGTGCGTCGAGTGCGGGATCGGGCGCCGGCGCTTCCGGCCGGTGCGCCTTGGCGCGCGTCGGTCTTGCGTAATCCTTGGGCTTTTTCGGGGGGATTTTCGCCATCGCGCGAATATGGGGGGAGTCGTCGAAGGGGGAAAGAGACGGAGGTCCCGAAAGAAAGACAGGGAACCTGTGGTTATTGCAAAAATGCCGCTACAACCGGAGACTGCGCCGGGGAATCATCTATACATCTCACCGTACCAGGGTGCAGGTCATCTGCGCCCGGTCCTTCCAGCCAGTGCGCATCCCTGACAAGGCTGTCTATGTCTCACCCTGCATCCGATTCACGTCATCCCCGCGGCGACGACGCGGAGATGTTCGATCTCGCTCCCGTCTCGCTCTGGCTCGAGGATTACAGCGCGCTCAAGGCCCTGTTCGAAAACTGGCGCGCCGCCGGGGTCAGCGATCTGCGCGCCTATCTGCGCACCGATCCGGCGCGGGTGAAGGCCTGTTCCGAGTGCATCCGGGTGATCAAGGTGAACCGCAAGACGCTCTCCCTGTTCGGGGCGGACGATCTTGCGCATCTGGTGAGCAA
Source organism: Pseudorhodoplanes sp. (assembly GCA_032027085.1). Lineage (NCBI taxonomy): Bacteria > Pseudomonadati > Pseudomonadota > Alphaproteobacteria > Hyphomicrobiales > Pseudorhodoplanes > Pseudorhodoplanes sp. Next base: position 2,628,561 of record JAVSMS010000001.1, read on the forward strand.
TCTCGGCAGTATCTTCCGCGATGACATGCTCACCACCCACATCGAGGAACTGGTGCAGCTCTGGCAGGGCCAGACGCATTTCGCCAGCAACACCGTCAATTATACGCTGTCCGGCGAGCGTCTCGACATCCAACTTCGCGGCGCCATCGTGCCGGGGCACGAGACAAGCTGGGATCGCGTGCTGGTGTCGATCGAGGACGTCACCGAGCGCGAGGAGGCGCGGCGCGATCTGATCGACAGCGAGAATTATGCGCGCGGCCTGTTCGCGCATTCGCCGGTCTCGCTCTGGGTCGAAGATTTCAGCGCCGTCAAGCGGCTGATCGATGAAGTGCGCATGCAGGGCATCGAGGATTTCCGCGTCTTCACCGACGTGCACGAGGAATTCGTCGCCCGCTGCATGAGCGAAATCCGCGTCCTTGATGTCAATGCGCGCACGCTCGAACTGTTCGGCGCCACCGACAAGGAGCATCTGCTCAACAATCTGCGCGAGGTGTTCCGCGACGACATGGAAGGGCCGTTCCGCGAACAGCTCATCGATCTCTGGGAGGGCAAGCTGTTCCAGCAGCGCGAGGTGGTGAATTACGCGCTCGACGGCAACAAGCTCAACCTGCTGCTGCAATTCTCGGTGATTCCGGGCCGCGAGCACGACTGGTCGCTGGTGCAGGTGGCGCTGACCGACATCACCGCGCGCAAGAAGGCCGAGGCCTATCTGGAATATCTCGGCACCCATGACGTGCTGACCAAGCTCTACAATCGCTCCTTCTACACCGACGAGATGAACCGGCTGGAGCGCAAGGGCCCGTATCCGGTCACGATCATCATGGCCGACCTCAACGGCCTGAAGGTAGCCAACGACGAACTCGGACACGCCGCCGGCGACGCGCTGTTGCGGCGGGCGGGCGAGGTGTTCAACTCCCTCGTCGACAAGCCGCACACCGCCTCGCGCATCGGCGGCGACGAATTCGCCGTGCTGCTGCCGGGCATGGACGCTGCGGCCGGCGAGACGATCCTGGGATCGCTCAATGACCTGATCGACATCAACAACCAGTTCTATCCGGATGTGCCGCTCAGTCTGTCGGTCGGCATCGCCACCAGCCGGCCCGGCGAGAGGCTGGAAGCCGTGGTGAAGCGCGCCGACCTGTTCATGCTCGACGCCAAGCGCGAACATTACGCCGATACGACGCACGACCGTCGGCGCCCGGACAATCCTCCGTCAGCGCAGACGGCACCATCCTCGCCAACGGAGCATTGAGGCCCGTCACTTCCGCGCGGCGCTAATTTCCACATATGGCTCCGGCCAGAAGTTGCGGATGTCTTCAGGCATGGACTGCCGCACGTCCTCGATTTCTCCCGGCGTGATCTTGTCGGTCAGGAGCCGCAGCACTTCCGACACCTGCTGGTTCGGGTGCTCCAGCGGGTCCTTCATGAAATGCCGGGCGACATGCGCGAGGAAATCGTCCTTGCTGCGCTTTTTGACCGGCGTTCCGGCCGGATGCCATTGCTCGTAAAAGGCGCCGCGCAGGAGGCCGGGCAGTTGCGCTCCTAGATTGGCGGCCTCATTGACCGGCAGCCAGTCGCGCACCGCATGCAGTACCGCCTTGAGCAGGCGATAGCTGCGAGCCTTGTTGTTCCATTCCAGCCGCGCGTCCAGATCGTTGATCCAGATGTGAGTGAGCTGGACGGTGTGGTCGAGACTCTCGAGTCCGCTCATGATCCATACTCCGCATTTTCGTATACAGCATCGCGCGCAGGGCGCCGGCGCCTTGACCTGAATCAACGTCAGAATATCCGTGTCGAAAGGATCAAATTAAAATTGTAGTCCGGAGCGCGGCAGATCGAGCGCGCCGGCTGCCGCGCGGTTGACGGGTTCGAGTGCGCCGCGGACATTGATTTTAATCAACCGCTGCCGCCGCAACCGAGCATTAGCCGCAGCCGATAGCGGTCTCTCCGCTGCGTTATTTTGCCCGGGGGCGCCGTGACACCGCCTGCGCGCGCAGACCGCGAACAAGCTCTTCCAGATAGGGCAGCAGCTCGAACAAAAGAACGGCCAGCAACACGCCCGCGATATAAAGCACGGGCAGCGGCTCGGGCTTCAGCGCCAGGGTCCACCTGGCGGGTTCGTCTCCCAATCCCCACAGCGCGAGAAATTGCGGCCAGTGCAGCACGATGATCATCAATAGCCCCATCAGCGGCAGCATCTCGAGGAAGCTATGCACATGCTGCTCGAACGGCGTGACCTCGCGCTTGTCCGCGGCATAGGACACATCCCAGAGCGAGGTGGCTTCGTGCAGCAGGAATGCGACGATCATGATCGCGATGATGAGGGCGTTGATCTCCAGAAAAAGCGCCGCCAGCACCGGCACCGCCATCTCGGCGAACAGCAAGAGATGAATGACAGATTCCTTCGGACCGCTGGTGGTGGCGATACTGGTCGCGCGATGACACAGCCAGTCGGCAAAGCCGGCCACGAGCCACAGCGGCAGAACGAAATACATCAGCATTGCACGCGTGATTTCGTCAGCCATCAGTCCACTCGGGGCAAAGGGGCGACAACAGGGCCGCGGTGCTGATTGTGACAGGCGCATCAGCGGCTGCCGGCACGTCCAGAGCAAATAAGCTGACACCGAGCGCCAGCATGGCCTGAATGATAAGGGCGGCGACAACGCCGCCCGCAATCGCGGACCATGTCCATAACGCGGCCGCCCGAGTTGTTTCTGCATCGCGTGCCATGGGAACCTCCAGCGCATCGAGGGCGCAACGCCAAGTCGGCATCCCGCGCCGAAGTTCCTTAAGCGGCGAGCGTGCGGGACACTTTGTGGTGCGGACCGTTCAGCGCTGGACGCAGCAACAATTAAAAAGACTTCTGCATATCGCTTTGGCCGCGATGTTTCCGCATTGCCGTTGATATTGATCAATCATCTCTATTGCCGGCGGGATAGCATTTCAGCTCTCCCGCAGTGAGCCCGACCATGCTGGACCAGCCCGATCCGGATTTCGCCAAACAGCGCGAGCAGATGATCGAGAAGGCCATTCGCGCCCGCGGGGTGCGCTCCAAGCTCGTGCTCGACGCCATGGCCAGCGTGCCGCGCGAATCCTTCCTTCCCGCACATTTGCGCGAATTTGCCTACGAGGACAGTCCGCTGCCGATCGAGCAGGAGCAGACCATCTCCCAGCCTTACATCGTGGCCTTCATGATCGAGGCGCTGGGGCTGGAAGGAGGCGAGCGTGTTCTCGAGATCGGCGCGGGTTCGGGCTATGCGGCGGCGGTGCTGTCGAAAATCGCCGGCGAGGTCTACACGGTGGAGCGCATCGGCCAGCTCGCGGAAAAGGCCGCCGCGACGCTCGCTGATCTTGGTTGCGACAATGTGCGGGTCCTGCACGGCGACGGCACCAAGGGATGGCCGGAGCACATGCCCTATGACGGCATCGTGGTGGCGGCCGGCGGCCCGAAAGTTCCCGACGCGCTCAAACTGCAGCTCAAGGTGGGCGGCCGGCTGGTCATTCCGGTGGGATCCGATCCCAACGTGCAGGAGCTGGTGCGGATCACCCGCGTCTCGGAACAGGATTTCAAGCGCGAAGATCTCGCCGACGTGCGCTTCGTGCCGCTGGTCGGCGAAGAAGGCTGGGCGCCGCCACGCGCCGCGCCGGCTGCCAAGGGACCCTTTGTCCGGATCGGGCGCGAGACCCTGGCGCAGCAGATCGGCAATGCCTGCGAGCGCATGCCATCGGTTGATACGGCGTCGCTCGAGCCGCTGCTGAAACGGATTGGCGATGCCCGGGTGGTTCTGCTGGGCGAGGCCACGCATGGCACCGCCGAATTCTACCGGATGCGCGAGCGGATCACGCGCGAACTGATTCAGAAGAAGGGCTTCCGCTTTGTCGCCATCGAGGGCGACTGGCCGGATGCCGCCCGCATCGACCATTATGTGCGGCACATGGAATATCCGCCGTCCGAGTGGACCGCCTTCACCCGTTTCCCGGCCTGGATGTGGCGCAACAACGAAGTGCGCGCATTCGTCGACTGGCTGCGCGCGCACAATGCGCCCGAAAAGCCGGAGCGGCGGGTGGCCTTTCACGGGCTCGACCTCTATTCGTTGTACGATTCCATCCGCGCGGTCTTGAAATATCTGGACGAGGTCGATCCGCCGACTGCGAAGGTCGCGCGCCAGCGATATGGATGTCTGACGCCGTGGCAGACTGATCCCGCAACCTACGGGCACGCGGCGTTGACCGGGAAATACGAACCCTGCGAACCGGCGGTGACCGAGGTGCTGACCGGCCTGATGAGCAAACGCAGCGAATATGCGCTTCATGACGGCGAGCGTTTCATGGACGCCATGCAGAACGCGCGCCTGATCGCCAATGCCGAACGCTATTATCGCATCATGTATTATGGTTCGCGCGCGTCGTGGAATCTGCGCGACAAGCACATGTTCGAGACCTTGAAGACCCTGCTGGCGTTTTACGGCCGCGACAGCAGGGCGGTGGTGTGGGCGCACAATTCACATATCGGCAACGCGGCCGCGACCGAAATGACCTCGCGCGGCGAGCACAATCTTGGCCAGCTCTGCCGCGAGGAATTCGGTGACAAGGCCTATCTCGTCGGCTTCGGCACGCATGGCGGACAGGTTGCGGCGGCATCCGAATGGAACGGGCCGATGGAAATCAAGACCATCCTCCCGTCGCTGCGGCAGAGCTATGAGCATCACTGTCACGAGAGCGGAGTGCCCTCGTTCTTTCTGAATTTGCGGGGAGCGCCGCGCGAACTGAGGACCGCCTTGCGCAAGCCGCGGCTGCAGCGCGCAATCGGGGTGATCTACCGGCCGGAAACCGAACGTGCGAGCCACTATTTCCAGGCGGTGCTGCCGGACCAGTTCGATGAGTATATCTGGTTCAACCAGACCGCCCCGGTGACGCCGTTCGCGACGCACGAACTCGAAGATATGCCGGACACTTATCCGTTCGGGCTTTGACCCCAGGCGTGGACATGATGCCGGTTCAATGCAAAGCCCGCAGCATGGAAATGCTGCGGGCTTGGTCTTTACGTTCCGATATGAGCGGACCTATGCCGCCGCCTTCTTGCGGTTGGCCTCGATGCGGGCGTCGACCAGCGCCACCTGCGCGTCGATCGCGGCGTTGCTCAGCCCCTTCTGCCGGGCGATGAGCTGCACCAGCTTGTCGGCGCGCTCGATGTTCGGCGCCCCGTTCTGCAACGCGCGGGCGGCCGAGGCCGGACGCGACAGGCTCTGTGCCGCGGCGGCGTATTTCTCGAACGGCACGAGGTCGTTCGGGTTGGCGCCAAGCCGCACCACGAGGTCGTTGACGAAGTTGTAGACCGAACGCGAGGTCTCGATGTCGCTGTGCACCGCTTCCTGCGCGGTGCGCATGCCGTCCGGGGTGACGCAGCGGTAATTGCCGGCGAGCAGCATCGCCCATTTCGCCAGCGGTACGAACAGCGAATCATGCACCCGCAGCTTCACCGGCAATTCGATCTGGCCCTCCGGTGTGTCAAAGCGCACCGCGTCGATGTCCTTCTCAAGCTGGCGCAGGATGGCGGTCGAGGCGTCGCTRTCGAACTTCGCCACCTTGAAATTGGTCGGCAGCGTCACCTGCAGCACATTGACGTTCTCCTCCGGCGGACGGATCGCCTGCGGGTCGGGGCTGCACAAGGTGAGACAGCCGGGCTCGAAATTGTCCCACACCGTCGGATCGGTATAGGCCGCCTTCAGCGTCTCGGCGTCGAGGCCSGGAATGCGCTTCATGTAGGGCAGCGGCGGCATGTTCATGATCGACATGCAGGGCACCCGCGATTTTGCGACCGCATCCAGCAACTCCCGCACCCCCGGCGAGCGGTATTGCGGCTCCTGCATGGCGAGCCCGATCAGGTCGTAGTCCTTCGGATTGACGCCGGCGGCGCCCCCGGCGGTCACCTTGCCGGGCAGCTTGCGGGAATCGATCTCGACCGCCTCCTTGCGCCCCTTCACCGGCATGCGCACCCGAAACCCCTCGGCGTTGATCAGCTCGGCCTCCGCCGGCAGGCAGATCAGATGCACGGAATGGCCGCCGAACAGAATCTTGGAAGCAAGCAGCGAGCCATACGACGCGCCCATGATCATGATGTTGTAAGCCATTGCCACTCCTCCCGAGTTTCTGAAGGTGAAAAGCCTGTCAAAGCCGCTTTCACCAGAGGCGAACCCTATTCAGTCGATTGCGCCAGCGCAATCCAATGGGTGCAAATCAAGGCTTCGCGATGGGTGTATCGCCACGCGCCTGGTCAATACTGACGCAACTGATGCGGACGGCGCTCAGCGCCGCTTCCATTCCTTTTCCGGCACCTTGGCGCCGGCGCGGCGCACGCTCTTGATCCGCAGCGGCGTCTGCCCGGATTTCGCGGCGATCTCGCGGTCCTGTTGCTCGATGATGTATTGCGCAGGCTTGTCGCCTTCGAGACCACCAAGCGCGTCGGCCGGCACGCGGCGGTTCGAGCGCTGGCTGCCGTCTTCGTAGAAGACGTCGAACAGAACGAATTCAGTCCGCTTGGTGGGCTTGCGTGCCATGCACTTTCCTTGATGACAGGCGCGCAAACGGCGGATGGTTCCGCGTTATTCCGCCGCCTGCAGGCCGGGGGCATCGATGAAGCCGCCGGACTGCCGCCGCCAGAGCGCGGAATAGTGTCCGTCTGCGGCCAGCAATTCCTCATGCGTGCCTTGTTCGACAATACGGCCCTTGTCAAGGATCACGAGGCGATCCATGCGCGCGATGGTGGAGAGCCGGTGCGCGATGGCGATCACGGTCTTCCCCTGCATGAGATTATCGAGACTGGACTGAATCGCCGCTTCGACTTCGGAATCCAGCGCCGAGGTCGCCTCATCCAGCACCAAGATCGGTGCGTTCTTCAAAATCACGCGCGCAATCGCAACGCGCTGGCGCTGCCCGCCGGACAGCTTCACGCCGCGCTCACCCACTTGCGCGTCATAGCCGCTCCGGTGCTTCCAGTCCTCCAGACCGACGATGAAGTCATGCGCCTGCGCGAGCTTCGCCGCGGCGACAATATCCGCCTCGCTCGCAGACGGGCGGCCATAGCGGATGTTGTCGCGGATCGAGCGATGCAGCAGCGAGGTATCCTGCGTGACCACGGAAATCTGCGTGCGCAGGGATTCCTGCGTCACGTCGGCAATGTCCTGCCCGTCAATCAGGATGCGCCCGCCTTCGAGGTCGAAAAAGCGCAGCAGCAAATTGACCAGCGTCGACTTGCCGGCGCCGGAGCGGCCGACAAGGCCGATCTTCTCGCCGGGCTCGACCGTCAGTGACAGGTTGTCGATCAGTCCTTTCTCGCTGCCATAGCCGAAGCGAATGTCGTCAAAGACGATCTCGCCGCGCGACACCTTCAATTCCTTCGCGTCGGGCTTGTCGGGCAGGCCGAGCGGACGCGCGATGGCGCGCATGCCTTCCTGCACCACGCCGATATTTTCGAAAATGTCGGTCACCTGAAAAGCAACCCAGCCGGCGATGTTGACGATCTGCCACGCGAGCGGCAGCGCCATCGCCACCGTGCCGATCTCGACCTTGCCCTGCGTCCAGAACCAGATCGAAAGGCCCGACACCGACGTCACCAGCAATGCGTTCAGCGTCGACAGGCAGAGGCTGAACAGCGTGTTGAGCCGCAGCGAGGCGTGGAACAGGCCGGTATGCGTTTCCACCGACTGACGCACATAGGCGTCTTCCTCACGCGCACGGGCAAACAGCTTCAGTGTCAGGATATTGGTGTAGGTGTCGACAATGCGCCCGGTCATGATCGAGCGCGCTTCCGACACTTCGGTCGAGCGGTCGCGCATGCGCGGCACGAAGACGCGCAGCAGCACGGCATAGGCGGCGAACCAGACCAGCACCGGCAATGCGAGCCAGCCGTCGGCGGAGGCCAGCAGCAGCATGGCGCTGGTTCCATATACCAGGATGTACCAGACCGCCGTGATCATGGAGACCAGGCTCTCGCGCAAGGCGGGGCCGGTCTGCATCACCTTGTTGGCGATGCGGCCGGCGAAATCGTTCTGGAAGAAGGCCCAGCTCTGCCGCACCACATGCCAGTGGTTCTGCCAGCGGATCATGTTGGCGACATTGGCGGCGATCGCCTGGTTGGCGACGATGTTCTGCGCGGTGATGGCAAGCGGGCGCGCGATCAGCAGGATCGCCGCCATGCCCAGCAGGATGTGCCAGGAGTCAGCGAACAGCCTGTCGGGCTGGCTCGATGTCACCAGCGTCACCACGCGGCCGATGAAGACCGGGATGGTGGCGTCGAGCAGGGCGACGATGAAACCGGCAATGAACAGCAGCGCCAAGAGGCCCTTGGCCTGGCGCGCGAAGTGCCAGTAGAAGGCCGGCAAGGTCGCCGGCGGCTCCGGCTTGGCGGGCGGCGCGGTCGGCGCCAGCGCCTTTTCGAACCAGGTGAACATGACGAGCCTTCGGACGTCCCAGCCCACGATGTTTTCAGCGAAATGGCCGAAAACATCGTGCGCCAGGCTCATAAGTTAGCGCTCGATCGGACGCAAAACCGGTTCCCACTTTTACTGGTGCTGGTGCGGACGCCAAAAGGCGGCGCAAAACGCCGCCCTGCAGATCCGTTTCGTGATCGAATGTCCCTATTTAACCGGTCATCTTGACCAGACAATGGCGCGCTTACAATTTGCGGTGGCCGAGGCGGCGGCGAGTGCAAGCGTTTTGGCAAAGCGCATGATCTTTCCTCCCGTGCTGGCTCTCTGATGGGCCAAGCTCGGCGCATTTAATCGACCTGCAAAGGATTGTGCGATTCTCTTTTGCGATCTGGTTGCGTGCAGGGCGGTAGTGTTTCGCATTTCGAAAATAAAAACGGCGGCTCGTTTCGGAGCCGCTGTTTCCGTTGAACGGATCGACTGTCAGCGATGCTGCACCACGATCTTGGTGCCCACCGGCACGCGCCCATACAGGTCGACCACGTCGTCATTCACCAGCCGGAAACATCCCGACGACACGGCGTGACCGATGGTTTCCGGCGCGTTGGTGCCGTGGATGCGATAGACGGTGGCGCCGATATACATGGCGCGCGCACCCATAGGATTGCCGGGCCCGCCCGCCATCCAGCGCGGCAGATAGGGCTGGCGCGCGATCATTTCCTCCGGCGGCGTCCAGTCCGGCCATTCCGCCTTGCGGGTGATTCTGTGAATACCGCCCCATTGGAATCCGTCGCGGCCGACGCCGACCCCATAACGCATGGCGCGGTTGTTGCCCATCACGAGATAGAGGAACCGGTCCTGGGTGTTGACGATGATGGTACCCGGCGCCTCGTGCGTGCGGTAAAAGACCGGCTGCGGGCGATATACATTATCGACCTGCGCGGCGCGGGCGGTATTGTCGATCCCGGGGTCGACATCGCGGATGGTTGGATTGGGAATGTCGGCCATCGGACGCAACTGAGCATTTCCGACAGCAGGAAGCACACAGAGTGCGGCGGTGGCCGCGAGTGTCAGCCATTGGCGAAAAAGCATGAAATCCCCGACGTGGTGCAATCCGGCGCTGAGTCTGCCAAGATTTTCAGCCTGAATTCAATACATTCGGGCCGCATAACTGGAATGTGAGGCGGAAAAGCGACACATCGCGGTCACGTCGCCGCCCTGGCGCGCAGGCAATTGCGGCACAGGCAGTCGCCGGCGGCCGGTAATGGCAGCCGGACCGGCTCGGCATCGCACCAGCAGCCACCGCCGAGGCTGCAGGTGAAAGTCTCTCCGCAACCGGCGCAGATCAGGCTGCGCGGCAGGGTCTTCCGGGTATCCGGTTCATTTTGATCTGGCATTGCCACCGATCATGTGCCCCGTCCCCAAAGGCCGCAATAGGGGCGCCCATGGGCGACGGGATCGGTAGCGATCACGCCCTCCCTGGTGACAATGAACATCGCCTGATGATTGCCTTTGCGGAAGATATAGACGTTATCGGTGCCCTCACCTTGGTGGTTTCGGTCTGCGGACGCTGTTGCTGCTGGGCGGCGGCCAATTGCATTCCGCCGACAGAATCGCCGCCGCCAGTGTCGTGCCCTCCAGAAATATTGTTCTATGCGTATCTGCAAATGCAAACATCCGGCGGAGCTTTCGCGCCACCGAACTCGAACATCGCCAATCTGCAGACTATTCCGTCGCCTCGCGCATCCTGGGATGCGGAGCCGATCTATCCCAAGGCCTGCTTTTGCCGGCTCGTTGCCGCTCCCTCGACCTCGGTCATCGCCGCTTCCACAGCCTCGATGACTGCTTCCGTTTCCGGCCAATGAGCGCTGGGCCTGCGGTGCCGGACATATCGCAGCGGCGGCAGGACAAAGCGGACATTGCGGTTGATGGGCCCGGCAAGAAACGGATCGGTGAAAGTGTAGATTCCGACCGAGGGCTTGCCGAGCGCCGCCGCGATATGCAGCAACCCGGAATCATTGCCAATGAAGATATCAGCGGCCGCGACCCGATAGGTCGATGTCAGCAACGAGCTTTCCGTGGCGACCTGCACATCGCCGCCCGCAAGCTCGCGTAATCGCTCGGCGAGGGGACGTTCAAATGCAGCGCCGAGCACCCAGACGGCGTAGCCGCGGCGCACAAGCCAGCGCGCCAGCGTCGCGTATTGCTCGATCGGCCAATTCTTCAATTCGTCTGTCGATCCGGGCGCAATGGCCGCGATCAGTCTGCCGGCATCCGGCAGATTGTGGATCCGGCGAAAATCCGCGAGCATTGCCGGAGAAATGTCGATGCGCGGTTCGGGCCACTCACGCGGCCGTTTCTCGCCGCGATCGAGCGCAAGCGCTGCAAGCTGGTCCACCATGCGCCGGTTTCTGTATTCGAAGATACGGGGCCGGTTGATGACAAGGAAACGTGCCTCGCCCCACCAGCCGACGCGTTCGGGAATGCCTGCAAAGAATGGCGCAATGGCCGGCTTCCACGAGCGCGAGAGGATATAGGCCTTGCGATAGCCGCGGGATCGCAGCGTTTTGGCGAATTCCATCCGCCGCATGAAGTGCAGACGCGAATGTCCGCCAAACGGTTCGGCAATGCCTTCACGCACGCCGGGCATCAGAAAGGCGATGTCCGTCGCCGGCGATTGCCCCACCATGTCGATCGGGCAGCCGGGATTGCGTTCACGGATCAACTGGACCGCGGTGTGACTGCGAACGAAATCGCCGATGCCCGGAAAGGAAATCACCACGATCGGCGCGTCGTCCGATTCGTCGTTTGCAACTCTTTTGACGTCTGGCAGCAACGATATTCCTTCCAAGCTCGTCGAATCGCACTCCCGGACGAACCTTATTCCGGCACCATTGGCAACGGCACTGCCAAATTTTGGCCAGACAGGGTTACTGATCGCCGGAGCCGACAAAACCTGTGATCTTCCAGCCAGCGGCGTCCTTTACGTAGCAGAGCTGGTCATTGCCAAGCGGCGCAATGGCGTCCGCCGACACGAAGCCGGTCTTGCCAGAGGGTGTCACCACCTTGATCAGGGGGATCTGGCCCGACGGGGGGTCGTCGTTTTCGTCCGGGAGAATGCGCATGAAATGCAGGCCGAGCTTTTCTGAAACCGGCGCTTTTGCGTTATTGGAGGACCGCACCTCGACGCCGTCAGCCAGCGGATAGCCCCATTCACCCGGATCGGTCTGGGTAGTCTTGGCGAGTTGTTCCAGCGCCTTTTCGTCGAAAGTCGGGTCGGCCGGCGTACAGACAACGCCCTGCTTTCCGGGGAACGGAGCGGCGGTCGGATCTCCGGCATAGCCGAGCAGAAGGTCCCAGCCCTCCGCGTCCTTGCCTGCAAGTCCGGTGGCGGCGGCGAGATTGTCGATGCCCGGTTTCGTCTTGTCGGCCTTGTCGCCGTCCTCCGCTTCCCAGAAGAAACCTTGCGTCACCACCAGCTTCGCCAGGGCAGCGCGATCCTTCTTCTGTGCGATGTCGGCAAGCTGTTTGCGGAAGGCCTCGAAACTCGCATCGTTGAACGGCCCCGGCAATTGCACCGCCACCGGCTTGTAGGCCTTGGCGGGAGCGACCGCGGGGGCCTGTTGCTGGGGCTTGGCCTGCGCCAATTGCAGGCTTTGCGCGGACGCCGCAACCGGCGCGAACAGGGCGATGGCAATTGTCACGGATAAAAGCGAGCGCATAGGGGTCTCCGGGAAAACGGGCGCGTGCTGCCTTAGTGGCAGATTGCGACGGCCTTGCGGCGCTGGACATGCCGCGACGGTCAATGGATATGAATGCTGGCACCCTCGGGGGTTGGGGCTCTTGCCATGGATCGCGGCGAGACGCCATTCCGTTCATCTCCGGCATTTTTGAAACCGATTGGCAGATCATGACCGCGACGCTGTTTTCTCCCTACCTCACGCCATTTCTTCTTCTCATCGGCTCCAATGTCTTCATGACCTTCGCCTGGTACGGACATTTGCGGTTCAAGGCTGCGCCGCTTCTGCTCGTCATTGTCGCGAGCTGGGGGATCGCCTTCATCGAATATTGCATGGCGGTGCCCGCCAACCGCTTCGGCAGCGCCGTCTACAGCGCCGCCGAACTCAAGACCATGCAGGAGGTGATCACACTCGCGGTGTTTGCGGTCTTTTCCGTTCTCTATCTGAAGGAGCCGCTCGGCTGGAACCATGCACTTGGCTTCAGTTTGATCGCGCTCGGTGCCTTCTTCGTCTTCCAGAAATGGTGAGGCTCACTTCGCCGGCGTGACGCGCAGAATGCGACCGGCGGAATTGTCGGTGAGAAGCCACAGCGCCCCGTCCGGTCCCGCACGTACGTCGCGGATGCGTTCGTTGAGATTGCGCAACAGCCGCTCCTCGTGCACGACACGCTCGCCGTTCAATTCAAGCCGCACCAGGATTCGGGTGGCGAGCCCGCCGATGAACACATTGCCCTTCCATTTTGGAAACAGCTCGCCCTGATAGAACGTCATGCCGGACGGCGCGATCACCGGCGTCCATTGAATGATCGGCTGCTCCATGCCGGGCTTTTGCGTGGCCTCGTGGATTTTCGCGCCGGAATAGTCGATGCCATAGCCGATCACCGGCCAGCCGTAATTCTTGCCGGCTTCCGGAATGTTGATCTCGTCGCCCCCGCGCGGCCCATGTTCGTGCATCCAGAACTTGCCGGAGGCCGGATTGAGCGCCGCGCCCTGCGAGTTGCGGTGACCGTAGCTCCAGATTTCCGGCCTGGCGCCCTGCTTGCCGACGAAGGGATTGTTTTTCGGCACCGAACCGTCCGGCGCGATGCGGATCACCTTGCCGAGATGCGTGCCGAGATTCTGCGCCTGATCGCGCGGGCCGAAATGGTCACCGGTGGTCAGAAACAGGTTGCCGTCCGGCATCTGCACGATGCGGCAGCCGAAATGATTGCCGCTCGATGGCGGCCCTTCCTGCCGGAAGATGCGCTGGACCTTGTCGAGCCTCGGGGTTTCGCCCGCATCGAGCTCGGCGCGCGCGAGTGCGGTTTGCGCGCCGCCGCTCACAGGATCGGAATAGCAGAAATAGATGGTGCGGTTCCGCGCGAAGTCGCGGTCGACAATGACATCGAGGAGCCCGCCCTGGCCCGACGCCGCCACCTTCGGCACGCCCGCCAGCGGCAGCGAAAGCTTGCCGTCGGGCGAGACCAGCCGCATCCGCCCCGGACGTTCGGTCACCAGCAGGCGCCCGTCGGGAAGAAATGTGAGCGCCCAGGGGTTCACAAGGCCGGTGGCGATCGTTTCCACCTGGATGTTGCCGGCTTCGCTTTTGAAAACGGGCGTCTGCGCCGATACGGGATTGCCTGCAACATTGGCTGCAAGAACAAGGCCGGCAAGGCCGGCTGTCAGACGCGCATGCATCGGCAATCTCCGTCGAAGGCTTGGCTCCTAACGGTAAGAACGTCTGAACAGTTCCGGTAGTCCCTTCAGTCGCGTCGCCTTTCGCGCCGCGTCACCACGGCGGTGATGCCGCCCATGCCCGCGACGAGCAAGGCGAAGAATGTCGTCACCGCCAACGCTCCGTCGCGGCCATCGACGATCGCGCCCAAGGTATCGGCGCGCGCCATTCCGAAGGAGACGGCGGTGAGCGCGACGGCGAGGCACACCACCAACACGACGGTCATCAGCAATTCGGTGAACGCAACGCGGCGCGCCATCAGACGGCGAATATTGCGCACAGGATGCTGGAATCCGATCCCGGCGATCCGATTCCTCATGGTCTTCAAGCTCCGAAAACGAATCAGGTCTTGAAGGCATTATCGTAGGGGAAGCAGGCCAGCTTCCGGCCGGAAAGCGGCAAAGCTTTTGAGGGATCGTGGCGATCCGAAGGCTTTTGGTTAATAAACGGTTAAATCGTCACTCCGCCGCGGTCTTCAGCAAGATCGGCGTCCAGTCCATGCCGATATGCCCGGGCTCAGCCGCCACACGCGCCAGCCACACCCGCAAGGCCGGGAACGGTGACAGGTCGAAGTCGCATTGCTCGGCCAGATGCGTATACGCATAGAGCGCGATATCCGCGATCGAATAGCGGTCGCCCGCAATGTAGCGGCGAGTGCTGAGATGTTTGTCCAGCAGATTGAGCGAACGCTGACCTTCCTCCATCCAGTCATCGAGCGCATGGCGCTGCAGGTCGCGTCCCCCGCGCACCAGACAGAGCCAGAAATAGGCAGCGCCGATATTCGGGACGATGGCGTGCTGTTCGAAGAACAGCCATTGCAGCACGCAGGCCCTTTGCACCGGGTCCTCGCCGAGAAGCGGGTGACCTTCCGCCAGGAACCACAGGATGGCGTTTGATTCGGCGAGATAGCGGCCGGGTGCAGTCTCCAGCAGCGGGATCTGACCGTTTGGGTTCTTTGCCAGAAAATCGGGCGTGTGCGTCTCGCCCTTGAGAATGTCGATTTCGACATTCTCATAAGGGATGTCGAGCTGGGCGAGCGCGAGGCGCACCTTGTAGCAATTGCCCGAGCGCTGCATCGAGTAAAGTCTGTGCATGCGCATCTCCAACAGAGATTCGGCGTCGCCGGTCCGAATGAGGTGGATTGTGACGCGGCGGACAAGAGAAGGGAAGGGCGGCAATTGCAAGGCGGCGATGGGGCGATGCGAAAAGAAAGACGGATTTGCGCGTCACATCTTCTTGAATCGGAAAACTGTTCTCTTTTGCATTGCAACCGAAGTCCGTTTTACAGCCGCTCCATTTTGTTTTTTCAAATTCGGGTAAAGCGTCATTCGCCTGTCATTTGGAGCGGCCATTGGCCTGTCCCCGGGAGGCGGGGCAGGCATCCCGGCCATCAATCAAAGGAATGGGCGCATCAGCGTTTCTGGCTTGCCCCTGCGGGCAGGGCGTTTTACCAACGGCCCGGTTTTTTGCCTGGTCGCGCGTCCTGACGCGCTCCTACCGGAGATACTGAAAAATGGCCTTCCTCGCGGACTCGCTCAAGCGCATCAAGCCCTCTGCCACCATCGCCGTGACGGACAAAGCGCGGGCGCTGAAAGCGGCGGGCCGCGACGTGATCGGGCTGGGCGCCGGGGAGCCGGATTTCGACACGCCGGACAACATCAAGCAGGCCGCGATCCGCGCCATCGAAAGCGGCAAGGCCGCGAAATACACCAATGTCGACGGCATCCCGGAACTGAAGGACGCCATCGTCAAGAAATTCAAGCGTGAGAACGGACTCGACTACAAGCCCTCGCAAATCAGCGTCGGCACCGGCGGCAAGCAGGTGCTGTTCAACGCGCTGATGGCGACCCTCAATCCCGGCGACGAGGTGATCATCCCGGCGCCGTATTGGGTGAGCTATCCGGAAATCGTGTCGCTGCTGGAAGGCGTGCCGGTGGCGATCGAGACCAGGATGGAAACCGGGTTCAAGGTGACGTCGGAACAGCTTGAAAAGGCGATCACACCGAAGACCAAGTGGCTGATTTTCAACTCGCCGTCGAATCCCTCCGGTGGCGCCTATACGCGCGCCGAGCTCAAGGCGCTCACCGACGTGCTGGTGAAGCATCCGCATGTGCATGTGCTCACAGACGACATGTACGAACATCTCGTCTATGACGATTTCGTCTTCACTACTCCGGCACAGGTCGAGCCGTCGCTCTATGACCGCACGCTAACGCTGAACGGCGTGTCGAAGGCCTATTGCATGACCGGTTGGCGTATCGGCTATGCTGGCGGGTCGGAGCCATTGATCAAGGCGATGGCGATGCTGCAGTCGCAGTCGACCTCGAACCCGTCGGCGGTTTCGCAATGGGCGTCGGTGGAGGCGCTGAACGGGCCGCAGGATTTCATCGCGAAGCACAACAAGATTTTCAAGGAGCGCCGCGATCTCGTGGTCTCGATGCTCAATCAGGCGAATGGCATCAAATGCCCGACGCCGGAAGGCGCCTTCTATGTTTATCCGTCCTGCGCCGGCGCCATCGGCAAGACAGCATCGACCGGCAAGAAGCTCGAAACCGACCAGGATTTCGTGACCGAGTTGCTGGAGGCCGAGGGCGTCGCGGTGGTGCAGGGTTCGGCCTTCGGCCTGGGCCCGGCCTTCCGCATCTCCTACGCCACCAAGACGGAAGACCTGGAAGAGGCCTGCAAGCGTATCCAGCGCTTTTGCGGAAATTTGAAGTAAGCGGCTTGCTTCTCCCCGTTTACGAGGAGAAGACGGGTGAGGGGGCATCTCCAATGGCACGTGCCTTTGAGATGCCCCCTCACCCGTTTTGCTTCGCTTCGCTCGCAAATCGACCTTTCCCCGCGCGCGGGGAGAAGTGAAACAAAACGCGGAAATTTGAAGCAAAGTCTTATCGCATCGGTGACGATCGCCCTCTAGGGTGCGCACCATGCGCGCGCTGCCGCAGCGACGCCAGGATCTCAGTAACGGGATAGTCTCATGCGCTTTCTTTCGACATTTGCCGGACTGGCGCTGCTCGCGCTGTCGTCCGTTCCTTCTTCCGCGCAGCAGGTGCAGGCCGGTGTGCTGGAATGCACCGGCGGGGAGACCGTCGGTTTTGTCATCGGCTCGGTCACCGACTTGAATTGCATTTATCGTCCGGATGTCGGGCCGCGGCAGGCCTACCGGGCCACGATCCGTCGCGCCGGCGTCGATCTCGGCGCCACCGCGGTGTCGAGCCTTGTCTGGGGCGTGTTCGCGCCGACGCAGCAGATCGGCCTCGGCGACCTTTCCGGCAATTACGGCGGTGTCACCGCCGGAGCTACCGTCGGCGCCGGCCTCGGTGCCAATGTGCTTTATGGCGGCTCCAATAATTCCTTCGCCTTGCAGCCCCTCAGTGTCGGCGGTCAGGTCGGGCTGAATGTGTTCGCCGGCATTGCGGGGATGGAGCTGAGATTTGGGCGTTGAACTCGATCCGTCATCCTGAGCTGCGCGCACTTCAGGGTGACGGTTCGTTCACTTGAATACAATCCGCCCCTCGACTCCCGTCTTCACCGTGCCGATCTTCTTCAGATACACCATCACCTCGTTCGCCAGCAGCGGGCCGTCGGAATAGGGCAGCAGCGTCTTGGCGTCGCGGAACATGGTGTAGCCGTCGCTGCCGCGCGCGAGGAAATCATTGGTGACGAGCTTGTACTTCTTGCTCTCGTCGAGCGGCGTGCCTCCGACCTGCACCGACAGCACGCGTTGCCCCGCGGGTTTCGACAGATCGGCCTCGAAGCGCATGCCGGAAACCTGCGGGAAGCGACCGGCCGCATCCGGCAGGCGGCTGATTCCGTTTTCCAGCGCCGCGCGCAAGGCCTTGCCGCTGATGTCCAGGACCGCAACGTGATTGCCGAACGGGAATTCCGCCAGGATGTCGCGCCGCGTGATCGCTGACCCGGGCGCATAAACCTTTTCGCCGCGTATGCCGCCGCCGTTGGTGAGCGCGACATCGGAGTCCGTCGTCGTGCGGATGGCGTCGGCGAACAGATTGCCGATGGCGGCTTCGCCCGTGCGCATCGTCGCCGTGCGGCTGTCGAGCTGCACAGCCGTCGTCGCGATCTGCACATCGAGCTCTTTGGAGAGCTCGGCTTCGTAACCGCGCACCATCGCGAGCACGGCCGGATCGGGTTCGACATCGGCGGTATCCACGACGCGGAATTTCGGGTGCCAGGACGTGATGCGGCGGCCCTCGGCCATGCCCGTTCGGATCGTCACATCAATCATCGTGACGTAATGCGCGTCATGGCTCGATTCCACGATCGCGGTGCGGCCGTCATAGTCGAGGAACAGGTCGTGGTCGTGCCCGGTGAGGACGAGATCGGCGGCGTGGCTGGTGAACAGGTCCACATCCTGGTTGCGCGGCGCGTGCACGACAGCGACGGTGAAGTCGGCGCCTTCCGAGCGCAAAGCCTTGGTCTGCTCCCGTACCGAAGCGACCAGCGGCGAGAAGCGGACGTCGCCGGAATTGGACACCTGCGGCGTTTCCGTCAGCGCCGCGCCGGTCAGGCCGATGCGCACGCCGTCGATCTCGAGAATGGCACGGTCCTTGAAGCCGGGGAGCATCGATCCATCGCCGTTTCGCATGTTGGATGCGAAAAGCGGAAATTTCGCCTCCCTCATCCGCTGCAGGAATACGTCCTTGCCGAAATCGAATTCGTGATTGCCGGGCACGAAGATGTCCGGCGGAATCATGTTCAGCAGCTGGACGATGTGATAGCCGCGGTCGATGCCGGACATCAGCGACGGCGAGAGCGTGTCGCCGGCATGGGCGAAGATCACGCGGCCGCCCGACTTCGCGGCCTTCTCGCGTTCGGCCTTGACGATGGCGGCGAGGCGCGGAAAGCCGCCGCGTTTCTTGCCGTCCGGACCTTCCTCCTCGTTCATGAGGTAGATGTCATTGACTAAAATAAACGTGATCCAGGCGGTCTCGGCCCGGGCGAGGCGCGGCAAACCCGCGAGCAGTGCGAGGCAGGACGAGCCGAGCAGAAACAGGCGGCGGGTAAGCGGCATTTTAGCGATTGATTTCCGTTAGTCTTGTGTGGCTTAGCATGGCCGCAAACGAAAGGGGTCATGCCCTTTGAGGGTGTGCGAACCATGAATAGACTCGAAAAGCCGTTTCAGCCAGATGCCAGCCATCTGCCGAAGGATCATCCGCCGGTGCAGTGGGGCCGCATCGGCGTGCTGCTGGTCAATCTCGGCACCCCCGACGCCACCGACTTCTGGTCGATGCGGCGTTATCTCAAGGAGTTTCTCTCCGACAAGCGCGTGATCGAGGAAAACACGCTGGTCTGGAAGCTGGTCTTCAACGGCATCATTCTGACCACGCGACCGCGAGCCAAGGGGCGCGACTACGACACGATCTGGAACCGCGAGAAGAACGAAGGGCCGCTCAAGACCATCACTCGCTCGCAATCGGATAAGCTGGCCGCGATGCTCGGCAATGGACGCATCGTCGTCGACTGGGCGATGCGATATGGTAATCCATCCATCGCCTCGCGCATCGAGGTGCTGGCGGCGCAAGGCTGCGAGAGGCTTTTGATCGCGCCGCTCTATCCGCAATACGCGGCGGCGACGACGGCGACGGTGTGCGATGAAGCTTTCCGCCAGCTGATGCGCATGCGCTGGCAGCCCACACTGCGTGTTGCGCCGCCCTACCATGACGATCCGGTCTACATCGACGCCGTCGTCTCGTCACTGCGGACGGAGCTGGCAAAGTTGCCGTTTCAGCCCGAGGTCATCCTTGCGTCGTATCACGGCATTCCGAAGGAGTATTTCGACAAGGGTGATCCGTACCATTGCCATTGCGCCAAGACGACGCGGCTGATGCGGGAAGCGCTTGGCATGGACGAGCGCAAGTTGCTGATGACCTTCCAGTCACGGTTCGGCCGCGCCGAATGGCTGCAGCCCTACACCGACAAGACGGTGGAGGCGCTGGCGAAGAGCGGCGTAAGAAGCCTTGCCATCATCACTCCTGGCTTTTCAGTCGACTGCCTGGAGACGCTGGAGGAGATCGCCGTCGAAAACGGCGACATCTTCAGAGCGAATGGCGGGCAGAATTTCGCGGCGATCCCCTGCCTGAATGATTCCGATCTCGGCATGGCGGTGATCCGACATCTTGTCGAGCGTGAGCTGCTGGGCTGGCTTTAGCCCAAATGCTGTCATCGCCGGCGAAAGCGGCGATCCAGTAGCACAAGATCTCCAGTTTACTGGATGCCCCGCTTTCGCGGGGCATGATAATGACGCTTAACTCTGCAGAAGCGGCCGGCCGCCCAGCACGACAACTTTGGTGTCTATCGGCACGCGCCGGTACAGATCGATGATGTCATGATTCAGAAAGCGCACGCATCCTGATGACACCATCTGGCCGATCGACCAGGGCTCGTTGGTGCCGTGCAGGCGATAAAGCGTGTCGCGGCCATTGCGATAGAGATAAAGTGCGCGGGCGCCGAGCGGATTGTGCGGCCCGCCTTCCAGCCCGTCCGCATAGGGGCCGTAGCGCTCCGGCTCACGTCGGACCATGTTCGCGGTTGGCGTCCAGCGCGGCCATTCGGCCTTGCGCGCGATCACCGCGTCGCCCTGAAAGTTGAACGCCTCGGTCCTGCCGACGCCGACGCCGTAGCGGATCGCGCGGCCGCGTTCCGTCACCAGATAGGCGTAACGCCGGTACGGATCGACGACGATGGTGCCGGGCTGGTGGGGCGTGGTGTATCTCACCTCGCGGCGCCAGAAGCGCGGGTCGACGTCATTGAGATCAACTGGAGGGAGCGGAAACGGCTCCGAGTCGATCGGACCATACATCGCCGCATAATAGGGATCGATCGGAACGCCCTGCACCAGCGGGGGTTCGGAGCGGGTAACGCAACCGGCGGCGATCATCGGAACGCCCAAAACAAAGGCTCGCCTGCTAATCACTTATCTCTGCCTTTCGGTTCTTGAAGCGAGGGCGCTCCGAGGATGCAGAGGAGTCTGCAGCCGTGGACGGAGCGGATTGGATCGCTGAGGGAATGTCTGGTTGCTACGAAGCGCGGCACAAAGCCCATCAAGCTCCTGTTAACCAGTTTCAACCTCCCATTAACCATAAGCCTTTTAACTCCATTAACCATTTTCGCCGGCCGCGAGGCCGGTTGCTGTCGGTTGGTCCGCGGGACTCAAGGCGGATATTGGGAGTTCAAAGGTGGCGGGATTGCGCCGGCACGGTCTGGGAATACCGCTCGGGGCCGGCATTGTTTGCGCAATGCTGATCTGCGGTGCTCGGATAGCGATTGCGCAGGCCCTGCCGCAGGAGCGCGGCATCCAGGCTGACCCTGCCGATTCTCGTTTGTTCCGGCCGTTGATCGATGGCGACCCGAATAATCCGCAGCGCTTCGGTCGTCCGCAATATGGCTACTCGGCCGGCTTCGGCGCCGGCACGACCGGGTTCGATTCTACCAACATGCGCAGCAAGCGGCGCGTGCAGCAAGACAACCGGCGTCGCAGAGCAGTCGAGGCGGTGACCGCGCAGCCGGTGGTTGCGCGGGTGCCCGATCTGACTGTCGCACCGATGTTCCGCCCGGTTCCGACAAGCGTGGCGACGAGCCGAGCGCTCAGCCGCAGCGCCGGCTCGCCGGAGATCGTCGGCACGACGCCGCGCCCGGTGCGAAAGGTTTACGTGGAGGAAGATCCGTTCGGTCCTGTCGGGATCCGCGCGGGATCTCTGATCCTGCGCCCGGCGATCGAAGTCTATGCCGGGCACGACAGCAATCCGCCGCTCTCACCCAATCCGGCCGGTTCCGCCTTCCAGACCGTCGCGCCGGAACTGCAGGTGAAGTCGGACTGGTCGCGGCACGAATTCACCGCCGATCTGAAAGGCAAATACACCTGGTACAATAAGCTGGAGAATTTCAACAAGCCGGATGTCGATCTCAACGCCAAGACCCGCATCGATATCAGCAAGCAGACGCGCGCCAATCTGGAAGGCCGCTACAAGCTGCTCGCAGATTCGCCGAGCGATCCCAATCTGCCACTGGGTATCGCCAAGCCGCCGATCTATTATCAGACTGGCGCGACCGCGGGGCTCGCGCATCAATTCAACCGGCTGGAAATTTCGGCCAAGGGCCTGTTCGATCGTACGGCCTATGACGAGGCGGAGCTGAACGATGGTTCGATCATCAGTCTGCAAGACCGCAATTACGATCAATATACCGGCCTGCTGCGCGCCGGATATGAAGTCTATCCAGGGGTCACGCCCTTTGTGGAAGGGGGTATCGACCGGCGCATCCACGATCTGCAATATGATTTTTCGGGAATACAGCGCGACTCCGACGGCAAGGTCATCCGCGCCGGCTCGACCTTCGAACTGACGCGGCATCTCGTCGGTGAAGCCTCGATCGGCTGGCTGCAGCGCGACTACAAGGATCCGACCCTCGGACAAATTCATGGCCTGATCTACGACGCGTCGCTCATCTACTACGCGACGCCGCTGACCACGCTGAAGCTGACTGCGAACTCACGGGTGGATGAATCGGTATTGCCCGGCGTCTCGGGTGCATTCACGCGGGAGGTCGGATTGCAGATCGATCACAGTTTCCGGCGCTGGCTGATCGGCACGCTGAAGTTCGGCTACGGCCGGGACGACTACGAAGGTTCACCGCGCGTCGATGATCGCTATTCGGTATCGACCGCGCTGGTCTACAAGTTCACCCGCGAAGTGCACCTGAAAGGCGAATTCCGGCGCGAATGGCTACGCTCGAATGTCGAGGGCGTCGACTACACGGCCAATATCGCGATGGTCGGGCTCCGCTTCCAGCGGTGATCTTGTCCCTGCGAGCGCGGGGAGAGACAAGAGATCATTTCTCGCCAAGCAGTTTTTTCAGTTCAGAGCGGAATTCTTGCGCGATGTCGTCGCGTTCGAGCGCATAGGCAACATTGGCGGTGAGAAATCCGATCTTCGATCCGCAATCGTGCGAGCGGCCTTCGAATTTCAGCGCATGGAATGGCTGCTTCTTCGCGAGCGCGATCATGGCGTCGGTGAGCTGGATTTCGCCGCCGGCGCCGGTCTGCTGGTTTTCCAGGATATCGAAAATCTCCGGCTGCAGAATGTAGCGGCCGGTGATGCTGAGATTGGAGGGGGCGTCCTCGCGCTTCGGCTTTTCCACCATCCGGATGATCGGCATGGAATTGCCGCTCCCCTTGCCGACGCCGACGATGCCGTACATATGCACACGCTCCATCGGCACTTCCTCGACCGCGATGATGTTGGCCTTTGTTTTCAACTTTGCGTAGGCGTCGATCATCTGCGCGAGGCAGCCGCGTTTGCTCTGCACCAGCACGTCCGGCAGGACGACCGCGAAAGGCTCGTCGCCGACGATGTCGCGTGCGCACCAGACTGCGTGACCCAGTCCGAGCGGCGATTGCTGGCGTGTGAAACTCGTCTGTCCCGGACCCGGCATGTCGTCGTCGAGCAGCTTGAGCTCTTTCTTCTTGCCGCGCTCCTTGAGCGTCACCTCCAGTTCGAATTGCCGGTCGAAATGATCCTCGATCACCGATTTATTGCGGCCCGTGACGAAAATGAGGTGTTCGATCCCGGCCTCGCGCGCCTCGTCCACCACATGCTGGATCAGCGGCCGGTCGACGACCGTGAGCATCTCCTTCGGCATCGCCTTGGTGGCGGGCAGGAAACGGGTGCCGAGGCCGGCGACGGGGAAAATAGCTTTACGAATGGGTTTCATGCGGAAAAACAGGTCTCGGTCAGGGAACAGGAGAGGTGCGATATTATGGCGTTGCAGGTTAAAATCATTCCGACATCCTTGCTGCCACGGGATTGTGGGCGCCCTTAATAATCTTGCAATCATATCCGTTCCCCATAGGGCGGGATCATGACCAACTGCGTGGCCTGATGTGACGGGGAGCGGGTGAGGGGATGAGTCGATTGCGTCAGTGGGAATCGCAGGTCGCGCCGGCCCTGGCCGGCTTGCTGCTTGTCGCAGGCTGCGCGCCGATCGCCGCCGACTCCAATCCAGTCGCGACAGCGTCGGTCGGTCGTTCCGCCTTTGCGCCGGACGCCTCCGGCTGGAGCGGCCAGTCGGGCGCGTCCGGGCATCCGGCGATGGCCGCCGACGCCATCCAGAACGCGGCGGCGAATTTCGATCGCTGCATCGAAAGTCTTTATCCGACAGCGGCCAAGCGCGGCGTCTCGCGCGCGACTTATGATGCGCATACGCGCGGTCTGCGACCCGAACTCAAGATCATGGACCTGATGGATTCGCAGCCGGAATTCACCAGGGCGGTGTGGGAGTATGTCGACCTCCTGGTGAGCGAAGACCGCATCCAGCGTGGCCGCGAAATCCTTGCCGAACATCGCGCCGCGTTCGACGCGGCCGAGCGCACCTATGGTGTCGACCGCTACATCCTTGCCGCGATCTGGGGCATCGAATCCAAATATTCCACCATGGGCGGCGACCGCCCCGTCGTGCGCTCAACCGCGACATTGTCCTGCGTGGGACGGCGGCAGGATTACTTCCGCAATGAGTTTGTTGCCGCGCTCGAATTGCTGGAACGTGGCGATGTGAGACCGGAACAACTCAAGGGTTCCTGGGCCGGCGCGTTCGGTCCGACGCAATTCATGCCTACGGTGTACAAGAATCACGCTGTTGACGCCGACGGCGATGGCCGCCGTGACATGATCAACTCGGTTCCGGATATGCTCGCCTCCACTGCCAATTTCTTCCGGCGCAACGGCTGGGAACGTGGGCAGAGCTGGGGCTACGAAGTCATTGTGCCAAAGAGTTTCAATTTTCTGCTCGCTGACCGTTCGAAGCAGATGACCTTCGCGGAGTGGGAAAGGCTCGGCATCCGCCGCGTCGGCGACAAGCCATTCCCGCGCCACGGCGACCGCGCCTATCTCTTCGTGCCTGCGGGCGCGCAGGGCCCCGGCTTTCTGATGCTGCATAATTTCCGTGTCATCATGCGCTACAATCAGGCCGAGGCTTATGCGCTCGCAATCGGCCATCTTGCCGACCGGTTGCGCGGCGGCGAGCCTTTTGTGCAGGCTTGGCCGCGGCATGAACGCGTGCTTTCGCTCAGCGAGCGCGCGGAGATGCAGCAGCTTCTGGCGCAGCGCGGTTACAATGCCGGCGAGCCGGACGGCCGTTTCGGCAGCAAAACCCGCGCGGCTATCCGTGACTATCAGGCCGCCGCCGGGCTGACCCCCGACGGGTTCGCCACCCAAACGGTGCTAATGCGGCTGCGCGGGCAATCGGCCACCGCACGATAGGCGCCGTACCGCCTTTTTCCGCCATTTTTGAACGTTACTTGACCCTGAGGCGTTGTAAGGCGCATGTCTTGCGGCAAGGCAGGTCCGGAATGCGGGCGACATACGCAAAATCGCGAAAAAGGGGTTGGGCGGTTTCTGCGGCGGCGATTGCCGGTCTGGCGGCCGTTGCGGTCCTGATTGCGCCGGCCTCCGCACAGTTCTTTGAGGATCGTTATCCGTTCCAGCAGCGCCGGTTCCTGGACTTCGTTCCTGATGAGAAGCCCGTCGACTATTCGCGTGCGCCGGCGCAGAAGAAGACCGACACCCAGCCCACGACCAAGATTGTGGTTTTCGGCGATTCACTCGCGGACTGGCTGGCCTATGGTCTGGAAGACGCGCTGTCGGAAACGCCGGAGATCGGCATTGTCCGCAAGCATCGCGCCTTCTCCGGCCTGATCCGCTATGAGAGCCGCAGCGACGCCGAATGGCCGCAGGTGGCGCGCGAAGCCATCGCCGCGGAGAAGCCGCAGGCCATCGTGGTGCTGCTCGGCGTGCAGGATCGCCAGGCGATCCGCGAGAAAGCGCCGCCGCCCGCCAAGCCGGGCGCGCCCGCCCAGCCGCAGACCGGGAACGCCAATCAGCAAAATCAGGATTCGCAGGATTCCGAGCAGACGCCGGTAATCGCCGCTCCCGAATTGCAGCGCGGCCGCACGTCCGGCACGCATGAATACCGCTCGGAGCGCTGGGAGCAACTCTACAGCAAGAAGATCGACGACATGATCGCGGTGCTGAAGACCGCAAACGTGCCGGTGCTGTGGGTTGGTCTGCCGTCGATCCGCGGCACGCGCTCGACCAGCGATGCGCAATATTTGAATGAACTCTATCGCGCGGCGGCCGATCGCGCCGGCATCATCTATGTCGATGTCTGGGACGGCTTTGTCGACGAGCAGGGACGCTACGCCACGCGCGGTCCGGACGTGGAAGGTCAGATCCGTGCCCTGCGCACGGGCGACGGCGTGCATTTCACCAAATACGGCGCGCGCAAGATCGCGCATTATGTCGAGCGCGAATTGCGCCGCGTTCTCACCGCGCCGATGCCGGTGGCGCTGACCACGCCCGCCGATGCGCAGCCCCAGGTGCAGAAACCGGCACCTGGCACCCCTGGCGGGACTGGCACGCCTGCCGCGCGCCCGCTCGCCGGCCCAGTCCTGTATCTGGCGTCGCCGCCCCATGAAGAAGAACTTCTTGGCAGCCCGACTGCACGCCCCAAAGCCGACGAGATGGCAACGCGTGTGCTGGTCAAAGGCGAAGCCTCGGATGCCGCAGCGGGCCGCGCCGACGATTTTTCCTGGCCGCCTCGCGTGCCGAATCTTGTCCTGACAGAGCCGCTGCCGCCCAGCGGCGCGCCGATTTATGCGTCAAGACCGCTGCCGAAGCCGGCCGAGCCGAAGGTCGCCGAGCCAAAGCCGGCGGGCGGCACCCGCGTCGCGGGGCAACCGGTGCTGCAGGGACAGATACAACCGCAGCGGCCGCAAGGCGCGCCGCCTCCCTTCTGGCGCCGGCCGCCTCCGGCCTGGCAAGACCGTCCGCGCGGCGGATTCTTCGGATTATTCGGCGGCCGCTGGTAATCAGCGCGGCAGCGTGCTCGATCCCATCAGGAACGTGTCGATGGAATTGGCGCACTGGCGTCCCTCGCGGATCGCCCAGACGACGAGCGACTGTCCGCGCCGTATGTCGCCGGCGGCGAACACTTTCGGGATCGAGGTCTTGTAATCGCTGGTCGCTGCCCGCGCATTGCCGCGCACATCAAGCGCGACATTCAGCGACTTCAGCAGTCCCTCATGCACCGGATGGACGAAGCCCATGGCGAGCAGCACCAGATCGGCTTCGATCTCGAATTCGGTGCCGACAATCGGCTTGAACTTGTCATCGATGCTGACGCAATGCAGCGTCTTCACTTTGCCGTTCTCTCCGGTGAATTTCTGCGTCATCACCGAGAACTTGCGGCTCGCGCCTTCCGCATGGCTTGATGAGGTGCGCAGCTTGAGCGGCCAGTTCGGCCACGTCAGGCCCTTGTTTTCCTTCAGCGGCGGCTCCGGCATGATCTCGAAATTGACCACCGAAACCGCGCCTTGGCGGATCGACGTGCCGATGCAGTCGGAGCCGGTGTCGCCGCCGCCAATCACGACGACTTTCTTGCCGGTGGCGAGGATTGGCGTGACGTCGCCCAGCGATTCGCCGGAGACGCGGCGATTTTGCTGCGTCAGGAAATCCATGGCGACATGGATGCCATCAAGCTCGCGGCCGGGGATGGTCAGATCGCGAGGTGCTTCCGCGCCACCGGTGAGCGCCACCGCGTCGTAATCCGCCAGCAGCTTTTCCGCCGGCAGGTTCACGCCGACATGCGTATTGTAATGGAAGGCGACGCCTTCGCCCAGCATCTGATCGATGCGGAGATCGATGACGTCCTTCTCCATCTTGAAGTCGGGGATGCCGTAGCGGAGCAGGCCGCCGGCCTTGGCAGACTTCTCGTAGACATGCACCTCGTGCCCGGCGCGCGCGAGCTGCTGCGCGCAGGCAAGCCCGGCGGGGCCGGAGCCGACCACGGCGACTTTCTTGCCGGTTTTCTCTGGTGCGAGAACAGGCTTGATCCAGCCGCTTTCGTGCGCCTTATCGGCGATCGCGCATTCGATGGATTTGATGGTAACCGGGTTGTCGTTGATATTGAGGGTGCAGGATGCCTCGCACGGCGCCGGGCAGATGCGGCCGGTCACTTCCGGGAAATTGTTGGTCGAATACAGGTTGCGCGCGGCTTCTTCCCAGTCGCCTTTGTAGACGAGGTCGTTCCAGTCGGGGATCTGGTTATTGACCGGGCAGCCTGGCGTGCCGGGCTCGACTGAGCCGGTGCCGTGGCAATAGGGGATGCCGCAGTCCATGCACCGCGCGGCCTGATCGCGCAGTTCCTGTTCGGACAGCGGGATGACGAATTCACGCCAGGTCTTGATCCGCTCCTCGACCGGAGCGTAGTCGCGATCCTCGCGTTCGATTTCGAGAAAACCAGTGATCTTACCCATGATGGTGCTCAGGCGCTGACAGCCAGCTTAAGTTCTTCTTCTTGCAGCGCCGCAAGTTCCTTGAGCGCACGGCGATATTCGACCGGCATCACTTTGCGGAATTTGCCGCGATAGCGTGCCCAACCGGCGAGGATGTCCTGCGCGCGGGTCGAGCCGGTGAAGCGGACATGCTGACCAATGAGGTAGCGGAGACGCTCGGCGTCGAACTGCGTCATGTCGGTAAGAATGTCGATGCGGCCGCTGGTCTCGAGATCGTTGCGGTGATGATAGATGCGGTCGTTGATCTCTTCCTCGGCCGGAATCGGCTCGAGCTCGATCATGGCGAGGTTGCAGCGCTTCTCGAAGGTGCCATCCTCGTCCAGCACATAGGCGATGCCGCCGGACATGCCGGCGCCGAAATTGCGGCCCGTGCGGCCGAGCACGACCACGATGCCGCCGGTCATGTATTCGCAGGCATGATCGCCAGTGCCTTCAACCACGGCGGTGGCGCCGGAATTGCGAACGGCAAAGCGTTCGCCGGCGATACCGCGGAAATAGCACTCGCCCGCGATCGCGCCGTACAGCACGGTGTTGCCGACGATGATGGATTCTTCCGGCACAATTCCGGCGTCCGCCGTCGGCTTCACGATGATGCGGCCGCCGGAGAGGCCCTTGCCCACATAATCATTGCCTTCGCCGTGCAGCTCGAAGGTGATGCCCTTGGCGAGCCACGCCCCGAACGCCTGACCGGATGTGCCGGTGAGGGTGACGTGGATCGTATCCTCGGGCAGACCTTCATGGCCATAGCGCTTCGCGACTTCGCCGGACAGCATTGCGCCGGCGGAGCGGTTGATGTTCTGGATCTCGGTCCTGATTTTCACGGGCGCTCCGCGATCGAGCGCAGGCGTTGCTTCCCGTATCAGTTTGCGATCAAGCACGGCTTCGAGTCTATGATCCTGCTTCTCGCAGTGATAGATCGCGACATCGTCAGACGCCACCGGCTTGGTGAACAGCTTCGAGAAGTCGAGTCCTTTGGCCTTCCAGTGTTCGATCGCCGCGCGCTGGTCGAGCATCTGCATCTGGCCGACCATCTCGTCGAAGGTGCGATAGCCCATTTCGGCCATCAGTTCGCGCACTTCTTCCGCGACGAAGAAGAAATAATTGACGACATGTTCCGGCTGACCGGTGAAGCGCTTGCGCAGCACCGGATCCTGCGTGGCGATGCCGGTCGGGCAGGTGTTGAGATGGCACTTGCGCATCATGATGCAGCCGGCCGCGATCAACGGGGCCGTCGCAAAACCGAATTCATCGGCTCCGAGCAGCGCGCCCACCACGACGTCGCGGCCAGTGCGGATGCCACCGTCCACCTGCACCGCGATGCGGCCGCGCAGGCGATTCGCGACAAGAGTCTGGTGTGTTTCGGCGAGGCCGATTTCCCACGGCGAACCCGCATGCTTGAGCGAGGTGAGGGGGCTGGCGCCGGTGCCGCCTTCGAAGCCCGAAATCGTTACGTGATCGGCGCGCGCCTTTGCCACGCCGGCGGCGACGGTGCCGACTCCGACTTCGGAGACGAGCTTCACCGACACATCGCCTGACGGATTGACGTTCTTCAGGTCGTAGATGAGCTGCGCCAAATCCTCGATCGAATAGATGTCGTGGTGCGGCGGCGGCGAGATCAGGCCGACGCCCGGCGTGGAATGGCGGACCTTGGCGATGATGCGATCGACCTTGTGACCGGGCAACTGGCCGCCTTCGCCCGGCTTGGCGCCCTGGGCCATCTTGATCTGCATCATGTCCGAGTTGACGAGATACTCGGTGGTGACGCCGAAGCGCCCCGACGCCACCTGCTTGATCGCCGAGCGCATTGAATCGCCGTTCGGCAACGGTTTGAAGCGGTCGGCCTCCTCGCCGCCTTCGCCGGTATTCGACTTGCCGCCGATCCGGTTCATGGCCAGGGCCAGCGTGGTATGCGCCTCGCGCGAGATCGAGCCGAAGGACATGGCTCCGGTCGCGAAACGCTTGACGATGTTCTTAACCGGTTCGACTTCATCGAGCGGCACGGGCTTGCGCCCATCTTCTTCCGCGCCCTTGATCCGGAACAGGCCACGGATGGTGACGAACTTGTCGGATTGTTCGTTCAGGATTTTCGAGAAAGCGCGATATTTCTCCTGAGAGTTGCCGCGCACAGCGTGCTGCAAGGTCGCGACGGTCGCCGCGGTCCATGCATGGTCCTCGCCGCGCGTGCGGAACTGGTATTCGCCGCCGACATCCAATGCGTTCTTGTAAATCTCGGCGTTGCCGAAGGCGTCACGGTGCCGCCGTACGGCTTCCTCGGCGATTTCCTTGAGACCGACACCCTCGATGCGGGTGGCGGTGCCGGTGAAATAAGTCGCGACGAAATCCGCCTTCAGCCCTACGGCGTCGAAAATCTGCGCGCCGCAATAGGACTGATAGGTCGAGATGCCCATCTTGGACATGACCTTGAGCAGGCCCTTGCCGACTGCCTTGATGTAGCGCTTGACGATTTCCTTCTCGTCGAGCTTCTGCGGCAATTGATCCTTGGCCGCAACGAGAGTCTCGAAAGCGAGATAAGGATTGATCGCTTCGGCACCGTAGCCGGCAAGGCAGGCGAAGTGGTGCACTTCCCGCGGCTCTCCGGACTCGACGACAAGGCCGACCGACGTGCGCAGGCCCTCGCGGATCAGGTGATGGTGCACGGCTGCACAGGCGAGCAGCGAAGGGATCGGAACCCGGTCCGCGCTGGTCATGCGGTCGGACAGGATGATGATGTTGAAGCCCTCGCGCACCGCCTTTTCAGCGTCAGCCTTGAGCTGCTTCAACGTTGGCTCGAGGCCCGTCGCACCCCGGTTGGCCGGGAACGTGGCGTCGAGCGTGACCGACTTGAACTGATTGTCGTTCATGTCCGAGATCGCGCGAATCTTTTCCAGATCGGCGTCGCTCAGGATCGGCTGGCGCACTTCCAGACGCTTGGTCCTGGAGGTGCCTTCGATGTCGAACAGATTCGGCCGCGGTCCAATGATGGAAACAAGGCTCATGACGATTTCCTCGCGGATCGGATCGATCGGCGGGTTCGTCACCTGCGCGAAATTCTGCTTAAAATAGGTGAAGAGCAGCTTCGCCCTGTTCGACAACGCCGAGATTGGCGTGTCGTTGCCCATGGAACCGACCGCTTCCTCGCCGGTAGTGCCCATCGGCGCCATCAAGAGCTTGATGTCTTCCTGCGTGTAGCCGAAGGCCTGCTGGCGATCGAGCAGCGCAAGGTATGAGACCGGCGCGTGGTCGGCGGCAGCTGGCAGGTCTTCCAAAACGATCTGCGTATGCTCAAGCCATTCCTTGTAGGGATGGCTCTTTGCGATCTCCGCCTTCAGTTCCTCGTCGGGAATGAGCCGGCCCTTTTCGAGGTCGACGAGCAGCATCTTGCCAGGCTGCAGGCGCCACTTCTTGACGATGTCCTTTTCCGGAATCGCCAGCACGCCCATTTCCGACGCCATGATAATTCGGTCGTCGCGGGTGAGCATGTAGCGCGCCGGGCGTAGGCCGTTGCGGTCGAGGGTGGCGCCGATCTGCGTGCCGTCGGTGAAAACAATGGCCGCGGGGCCGTCCCACGGCTCCATCAGCGCGGCGTTATATTCGTAGAAGGCGCGGCGTTCCTCATCCATGAGCGGATTTCCCGCCCAAGCTTCCGGAATCATCATCATCATCGCGTGCGAGAGCGAATAGCCGCCCTGCACCAGAAATTCGAGCGCGTTGTCGAAGCAGGCGGTGTCAGACTGGCCTTCATAGGAGATCGGCCAGAGCTTGTTGATGTCGTCGCCGAACAGCGGCGAGGATACCGATGCCTGCCGCGCCGCCATCCAGTTGACGTTGCCGCGCAGCGTGTTGATCTCGCCGTTATGTGCGATCATCCGGTAGGGATGCGCCAGCGACCAGGTCGGGAAGGTGTTGGTCGAGAAGCGCTGGTGCACCAGCGCCAGCGCGGATTCGAAATCTTCCTCGTGCAGATCCGGATAGTAGGACCCCAGCTGGTCGGCGAGGAACATCCCCTTGTAAATGACGGTGCGGCAGGACAGCGACACCGGATAGTAACCGGACAGGCGACGTTCTCTCCGCTGATAGACCGCGTTCGAGATCGCCTTGCGCATGATGTAGAGACGGCGCTCGAAGTCTTCTTCCGTCTTGATGCCCGCACCGCGCGCGACAAATACCTGCGCATGGAAGGGTTCCGTCGGCTTCACCGATTCGCCGAGCGAGGCGTTATCAGTCGGCACCTCGCGCCAGCCGAGCACTTTCATGCCTTCCTGCGCCGCGACCTCTTCATAGAGTGCGCGAATCGTGTCGCGCCATTCCTTGTCGCGCGGCAGGAACAGATAGCCCACTGCATACTCGCCGGGCGCCGGCAGGGTGATGCCGATGTCCTTTGCCTTACGGGCGAAAAACTTGTGCGGGATTTGCACCAGGATGCCGGCGCCGTCGCCCATGCGCGGGTCGGCCCCGGTCGCGCCGCGATGCTCGAGATTGAGCAGGATGCTGAGCGCATCTTCGACGATCTGGTGTGATTTGCGGCCCTTGATATCGGCGATGAACCCGACGCCGCAGGAGTCTTTATCGTTTTTGGGGTCATACAGACCGGTTGCCGGCGGCAAACCGGGATCGGCGGAATCAACGAAATCCGCCGCTGAGAATGGTTTGATTTTATATGGCCTCTTGAACCCAGCAGTCATCATCTTCCACCCAGCGGTTATTCACCGCATTCGCCGCGCCGGGACGGCGCTGCGCCTTGCTAAGAACTCTGCTCGGAACGGCAGCCGTCGCCGGCGCGCATCCGCGCCATTGCTGGGCTGCAGGGGTCCGGGCGGCCGATGCCGAGCCGCACCGCTTCGCCCCTGGCTGACGGACGTGGCTCGTCCACCGTCGCCGCGACCTGCAAACTGGGACAGCATTGCTGTCCTATCACGAACTTGCCAAATTTCCCTCCGGCACACAAGGCCGGAATGACAGGCGCGTGATTGGTCGATATTTGTCGCGCCACCGCTGTATTGAAACAAGCAGAATCTGGCCCACCCGGTTCTAATCTCCCTTGTCCTTGCCAGGATGGCTCAAAGCGGGTCTTTGGAAGGCCGGGAGGAGGATCGGGGACACTTATGAATTTCGCGAGCGACAATACCGCCGGCGTTGCGCCGCGCATTCTGGATGCGATCGGCCGCGCCAGCGAAGGTTTTGCCCTCGGCTATGGGAATGATGATCTCACCCGCCGGGTCGAGCGGCGCTTCAGCGACTTGTTTGAGCGCGAGGTGGCGGCATTTCTGGTGCCGACCGGAACCGCAGCCAATGCGCTGGCGCTGGCGCATGTCACCCCGCCCTGGCGCGGCGTCCTCTGCCATGCCAGTTCCCACATTGTTACCGACGAATGCGGCGCGCCCGAATTCTTTGGCGGCGGCCTCAAGCTGCTCGAATTGCCGGGCGAAGCCTGCAAGCTCTCCCCCGAGACCGTGAAGGCCGCGATCGAGCGCTATTCCGGCCATGTGCCGCATCAGGTCAATGCTGCCGCCCTCTCGCTCACCCAGGCGACCGAAGGCGGAACCATTTACCGCGTCGATGAACTGGCGGGGGTGGCCGGCGTCGCGCGTGCCGGTGGACTATGTGTGCATATGGACGGCGCGCGCTTCGGCAATGCGCTCGCAAGGATGAACGTCTCGCCTGCCGAAGCTACCTGGAGAGCAGGTATCGATGTGCTGTCCTTCGGGGCCACCAAGGGCGGCGCCATGGGTGCGGAAGCTGTCATCTTTTTCGATCCGAAACAGGCGGAGGCGATGGCCGAGCGGCGCAAACGCGGCGGACATCTGTTGTCCAAGCACCGGTTTCTGGCCGCCCAGTTTGATGCGTTTCTCGCGGATGATTACTGGCTGACGCTCGCCCGCCATGCCAATGCGATGGCGGACAGGCTGGCGGACGGCTTGCGCAAATCCGGTCTGCAGATCGTCTGGCCGGTTGAGGCGAATCTTGTCTTCGCGTTGTTGCCTGAACAACTCGACAGGAAATTGAAGGCGGCCGGCGCGGCCTATTACGTGCGGCGCGCCGACATGCTGCCTCCCGACGTGCGCGAGAATGGCGCCGTGCTGGCGCGCATGGTCACGTCCTTCGCAACCACAGAGAACGAGATCGAGAATTTCATCCACCTGATTCAAAACGGCTGAAATTCCGCCGCAGCGCCGCCCCAATCCAATCCGACTCTTGCACCGCCGCCGGGGAAGTGAGCGGCTTGCGCGGGAGGGCGCATCGTGAAGTCAGCATCCATCGTTATCGCAGTGATGCTCGGCGTGTCGGGCGTGGCGCCTGCCGCGGCCGAGCCGACGCGGCTGGCGCAGGTGCGCGCCGCCGATATCGTTCCGCCTTATGAAGTCTTCACAATCATCCGCTCGATGGGCATGCGGCCGCTTGGCCGTCCGCATTACCGCGGCCGTTTCTATGTCGTGCATGCGGTTGATCCGCGTGGCGTGGACGTTCGCGTCGTCGTGGACGCTCACGCGGCGCGTGTGGTTTCAGTCCGTCCGCTCGATCGACAGGCGGCAAGAGACTATGACGGCCCACCCGTTTACCGTCGATATGACCCCGGTCCGCCGCCCGTTTCGGGGCCGCGTGTGATCGAAGCCGAGCCGCGTTATGTGCCGCCGCGCGCCGTGCCGTCCGATCCGCGCTACGGCGCGCCGCGGGTTTCGCCTGATGATGATTATTTCGACGAAGGGGCCGACGAACTGGACGCCGATGATTGGGGTGAAACCGGATCGTTGCCGCCGCGCGATGCGCCGCGAATTGGAGCGCCGAGAACCTTGCCTGCGTCGCCGCTGACGCGCAGCGCAGCGGTCACGCCGCCGAGAACGCCGTTGCCGCGCCCGCGGCCGGCGCGACCGGCCAGTGAAGCTGCGTCTGCACCTGACAAAAAGCAGACATCAGCCGTCGCAGCAGAGACGGTGCAGCCCAATGCCGCGCCTGACGCAAAATCCGACGCCGCCAAGCCGGCCGACGCAAATGGCGAGACGGGCAAAGGGGAAACGGCGAAGTCCGAAGCGCCGGCAACCGAAGCTCCAAAATCCGCCATCAGGATCATCGAGATAAAGAAGCCCGAACCGCGCATCTGACATGTTGCGCCAGTTGGTTTGATTGAGCCGTACCAACAACAAGAAACGCGAAAACGCCCCGGCCAAGGCCGGGGCGTTTTCATATGGTCTCACTTACTGAGGAGGCGTTTCACGCTGCAACTGCAGGCGGACATTGATGTCCGGATCCTGGCCTACATACTGGCCGTTCTCATAGACAACAACCGCATTGGGACGCGCGATGTATCCGCGCTCCGCACGCGGCGCGTAGGCGAATGCCGACCGCGCAGCCTGATTGGGAGATTGCGTGTTCCGATATTGCGCGGCATAGATCGCCTCAGGCGCCGGATTGCTGCGATACAAATCCACGTCGAACCGCCCATCGGCGAAAGCGGCGGAAGCAGAGCCAGCGATGAGAAGAGCGGCAACAACCGCTTTTGAAGTTTTCAACATAACTCATCTCCTTTTTCTTGCCGGCGATGAATGATCGTCGGTCGCCGGGATTTAGGGTGCGATGCAAAATATGCTCGTGCGCAAAGCGCTACTTTAGTTGGAATGTTGCGACACGCTTTCGTGAGCGTGTGTTGTCATCGACATCACGAACGCGTAGCAACAGTGATGCAGAAAAATCTCACGCAAGATGATGTGACGCGCGATGACACGATTTGAAGCAATTTCTTCTGCGCGACATGCGGATGAGAGAACATGTTTTTGGCGCGTCGATTGCAAATCTCAATTGAGAATCATTTCAGAAAATGTGTCGCGCAAAAATAAAAGCGCCCCGGAAAATCCGGGGCGCTCCCTTCTTGAAACCGCGCCTTAGGCGGCCTGCTTGGTCTCGACAGTCTTGCCTTCGATGGCCTTGCCGCCATTGATCGGAATCTGGCGGGGCTTCTTGGCTTCCGGGATCTCGCGGACGAGATCAACATGCAGGAGCCCGTTCTCAAGAGCCGCGCCCTTGACCTGGACGAAATCGGCAAGCTGGAAGACGCGCTCGAAGGCGCGGGCGGCAATGCCCTGATACAGGACTTCGCCGGTTTTCTGCTCCGACTTGCTCTGCTTTTCGCCTTTGATGGTCAGGGTGTTTTCCTTCAGCTCGATGTTGAGCTCGTTCTCGCCGAAGCCGGCCACCGCAACGGTGACGCGATAGTCGTTCTCACCGGTCCGCTCGATATTGTAGGGCGGATAACCCGGGGCGCTGTCAAACCCGCCCTGATCGAGAAGGTTGAACAGGCGATCGAAGCCGACGGTGGAACGGTAGAAGGGAGTCAGATCGAAAGTACGCATCGTATGTCCTCCTTTGAGCGACATCGGAATGAGGTCCACCCAGAGGGGCCGGACCGGGGTTATGCGCAACCTTTTGGTCTGCGCCATTATCATTTAGGAAGCCGGCGGGAGAGGTCAAGGGGTTCGAAATTCAAATAAATCAATTAGTTAAGCGGCATGTCTCGCCCCCTGCCACGCCCGGCCGCGGAATTGAGCCGGTGTCTGAGCCTGCTATAAGGCCTGATCCTGCCGCCGCAGCTTTTTCATGAAACTTGTTTCAATCCCAGCCAATCCGGTCCCTGACGATGTCGTCACTGGTGTCCTCAAGACACCGGACAATATCGAATTGCGGTTCGCCCGCTGGGCGCCGCCGCCCGGCCGCAAGGGCACGGTCTGCATCTTTCACGGCCGCACGGAATTCATCGAAAAGTATTTCGAGACCGTGCGTGAATTGCGCAGCCGCGGCTTTGCCGTGGCGACGATCGATTTTCGCGGGCAGGGATTGTCGCAGCGCCAATTGTCCGATCCACGCAAAGGACATGTTGAGGATTTTCGCGACTATGAAATCGATCTCGAAACATTCATGAAGCAGGTCGTGCTGCCGGATTGTCCGCCGCCCTATTATGCGCTCGGTCATTCGACAGGCTCAGCGGTGCTGCTTGGCATCGGCGCGAAAGGCTATCGCTGGTTCGATCGCATGGTGCTCTGTGCACCGTTGCTCGAATTGTCGACACAGACCTTCGCGCGCTATTCGGCACCTGTGGTCCAATTCCTCAAGGGCATTGGCCTCGGACACTCCTACATTCCCGGCGGCGACAGCAAGATTCTTGCGCTGCGTCCATTCATCGAAAATCCCGTCACCTCCGATCCGGTACGTTACGCAAGAACGGTGGCCGTGCTTGAAGCGGAATCTGCTCTTGGTGTTGGTTCGCCAACAGTCGGGTGGGCCTATGCAGCGTTCGAGGCGATGCGCAGGTTTGATAATCCTGCCTATACCGCGAAAATCCACCAGCCGATCCTGATGATCGCTGCCGGACGCGACGTGATCGTGTCGACGCCCAAGATCGAGTCCTATGCGACGCGCCTGCGCGCCGGATCGCATCTGATCATTGCCGGCGCCAAGCACGAGATCATTCAGGAGCAGGACCGCTATCGCGCGCAGTTCTGGGCGGCCTTCGACGCTTTCGTGCCCGGCACGCCGCCTTATTGATTCAACAGTTTGATCGCAGCCTCATGCGCGCGCCTGTCGCCGGCGGCGATGATGCGGCCGCCGGCTTCCGCGGGACCGCCATCCCAAGAGGTGACGATGCCGCCGGCGCCGCGAATGATCGGAATCAGCGGGACGATATCGTGCGCCTTCAATTCGGTCTCGATGACGAGATCGACATGTCCTGCCGCCAGCATGCAATAGGCGTAGCAATCGCCGCCATAACGCGAGAGCCGCGCGCCGTGCTCCACGCTCCGGAAAATCGCGCGATCTTCTTCGTTCATCAACAGAGGGCTGGTGGTGAACAGGATCGCCTCCGCGAGCGACGCGCAGGGCCGTACATGCAGGTCGCGCTTGCCCGCCGGCCCGCGATAATGCGCGGCTAGGCTATCGCCCGTGAAACGTTCGCGCAGGAACGGCTGATGCATCATGCCGAAGATCGGCTCTCCCAAACGGGTGAGCGCGATCAGCGTGCCCCAGACCGGCATGCCGGCGATGAAGGATTTTGTGCCGTCGATCGGATCGAGCACCCAGACATATTCTGCGTCGCCGCGATCGTTGCCGAATTCCTCTCCAATGATTCCGTGTTCCGGAAAATGCTGCCGGATCAGCGCGCGCATGGCCTGTTCGGCGGCGCGATCGGCGGCGGTGACGGGATCGAAGCGCCCGCCGGCATTCTTGTCATCTACGCCCAGTGTGGTGCGGAAAAAAGGCAGGATGGTATCGCCCGAGACGGTCGCAAGTTGGTCGACGAAAGCTGCGAAGTCGATGGCGGTCATGCCGGCGGGCCGTCGGAGCGCGTCCAGGCGCGCGATGAGATCAAGGAACTCACACCTATCCAAGAGTCGCATATCGGGCAACTGCGCCGACGGCTTGCTGCAGGGCCTGTGCCATGCAACGAAGGTTTTCAGCAGGTCAGGAAAGCCGGGTTTATGACCACGCAGAGCGAGCCCATCGCCAGGGCGACGATCCCCGTGCGCGCGACCATCATTCTGGTCGGCACGCTCGGGTCGATCTACATGGTCAGCCAGTTTCTGCGCAACTCGGTCGCCGTCATCGCGCCCAATCTCGCGCTCGAACTCGATCTCAGCGCATCCGAGATCGGGCTGCTGGCCAGCGCCTTCTTCTTTTCCTTCGCCGCGGCGCAAATTCCACTCGGCATCGCGCTCGACCGCTATGGACCGAAAGCCTGCATGCTGGCCTGCGGCGGTATCGCGGCTGCCGGCGCGGTGATGTTTGCGCTTGCGACCTCGCCCGGCGGGTTGACTGCGGCCCGCGTGCTGATGGGGCTTGGCTCCTCATGCTATCTCATGGCGCCGCTGGCGCTGTATGCGAGCCGTTACGCGCCGCACCAGTTCGCGTCGCTGACCGGAATTCAGATGGGTCTCGGCAGCATCGGCACCTTGATCGCGACAGCGCCATTTGCGTTCGCGGTTGCCGCGGTCGGGTGGCGGGCAACCTTTATCGGCATCGCCCTCTTGATGGTGCTGGTGACAGTTTGCGTCATGGCCGTGGTGCGCGAGGACGGCCGGTCGCCGCGCTTCGAGCCGAAGAAGGAACGGCTTTCCGAGAGTCTGTCAGGGCTGATGGCCGCCATCCGCACGCCGTCGGTGGTACAGATCTTCGGCCTGCACCTTGTCACGCATGCAAGCTTCGTTCTGGTGGTCGGTCTGTGGGGCGGTCCTTATCTGACGCATATCTACGGCTACAATCTGACGGAACGCGGCAACATGCTGTTTGCGGCTGCGGTGGCGCAGGTTGCCGCGGCGTTCTTGTGGGGGCCGACCGACCGGCTCTTCCGCAGCTACAAAAAGCCGGTGCTGCTCGGCGCCTGCTCGACAGCGGCGGTGCTTGCGATGGTCGCCATTTTTGGCGTGCTGCCGCCCGGCGGGCTGCTGCTTTGGTTCGTGCTGGTCGGGGCGCTGTCCGCCTATACGCCGGTGATGATCGCGCATGGCAAGTCGCTGTTTCCGCCGCATCTGGTGGGGCGGGGAATGACGCTGCTCAATATGGGAACAATGGGCGGCGTGTTTATCGCCCAGGTCATCAGTGGCTTCCTGATCGACCTGTTTCCGGTCAAGGACGGCGCCTACGCGCTCGAGGCCTACCGGCTTGTTTTCGGGCTGCAGGCGGCGGTGGTGATCCTTGCTGCGGCGATCTACCTGTTCGGGGTGCGCGATCCCTGGCGCGAACAGCATGACGTGACGCGCGTCTGAAACCCGCGTTCCGATCATTGAAACGAATCGTGCCGGAAAAATCACACCCTGTAAAACTGCATAGCGGATAGGTAAGTATTGCTGACTTACCAACTTGCATTTTGTGCGTCGCGGTGCAATATTGCTGCAGCGCGGCAACGTGCTCCGCACGTTCCCGCCGCCCTCCTTGGGCGTTTCCTCCCTAGACTTGGGCCGCTTGTTTACTCAAGCGGCCCTTTTTTCTTGGGGTTTTTGACGCCTTCGTTAGCTCAAGCCTGCTGCTCTGGCCGGACCGGTCCAAAGTGGGGTCTGGGGCCGCCGAAGAATCAATGGCAGAGCCGCGCATTTTCTGGCGATGCATCTCGCGGGATGCTGCTATGCACCAATGGTAAGCCGGGCTATTCGGCGGCTGACCGGTAGGGCCGCAGCTCCTCCAGCGGGATTTCGGCCAGCCGGTCGGACAGGAATTCAAGGTCCGCGGCCAGCCGGTCAAACGACGCACTGCGGGCGAAGCTGCGCTCGTCCATATACAGCGCCCGGTTGATCTCAAGCTGGATGGCATGCAGGCCGGCGCTGGGATTGCCGTAATGCTCGGTGATGAAGCCGCCGGCATAGGGCTTGTTGCGGCTGACGGTGTAGCCTTGGCCGCGCAAGGTCGCCTCCACAACCTCCATGACGGTGCCGACGCAGCTCGTGCCGTAACGGTCCCCCAGCACGACATCCGCGCGCGGCCGGTCGTCACGGCCGGTCGCTGACGGCATTGAATGGCAGTCGATCAGGATGGCGGCGCCGAAGTCCTGGTGGACGCGCGAGACCAGCTTCCGGAGCCCCCGGTGATACGGCTTGTAGAGGCTTTCGATCCGCTGCAGGGCGTCATCCACCGAAATCCGCTGGTCGTAGATCTCCTGCGCATCACCGACCACCCGCGCCACGGTGCCAAGCCCGCCCGCCACGCGCATTGAGCGGGTATTGGCGAAAGACGGCAACCGGCCATTGAACATGCGCGGGTCGAGTTCATACGGCTCCCGGTTCACGTCTACGTAACAGCGCGGAAAATGCGCCCGCATCAGCGGATAGCCGCGCTCAACGACGCCCACAAACAACTGATCGACAAAGCTGTCTTCCGAGCGCCGCAGCACCGTCATGTCGAGGCGCGATGCAGCCAGAAAATCCGGCGGATAAACGTTCCCGCTATGCGGTGAATTGAACACGACCGGCCCGCGCCAATGCGCCGGCTCAAGGATGTCAAAGGGCGGGTCGAGCTCGTCGTAGAGCGCCATCTGGCCGTTTCCGGGCGAACAAAGACTTGAAGAACTATCGGTTTGTGGCTTGGATTTGTCCATGCCGGGTGGCGCCCGCAAATTGGCGGTTTTCACCCGATATTTACCCGCGCCCGGGTTAATGGGCGGACGGGTTTTCCAGAACCGACAGGCCTGCTGGTCAAGGTCTCTCGTTGCAAGAGACAGGGCCGGACGGACCATGCTGTAACGAGACGTTAGCGCGCGTGTGAGATGATTGTCCGATGAGCGACGAAAACGCCAAAATCCTGCTTGCCGAAGACGACACCGACATGCGCCGCTTTCTGGTCAAGGCGCTGCAGAATGCCGGTTTCAATGTGGCGTCCTACGATAACGGCCTGTCCGCCTATCATCGCCTGCGCGAAGAACCGTTCGAACTGCTTCTGACCGATATCGTCATGCCGGAAATGGACGGCATCGAACTGGCGCGCCGCGCCTCCGAACTCGATCCCGACATCAAGATCATGTTCATCACCGGTTTTGCGGCGGTGGCCTTGAACGCAGATTCGGCTGCGCCCAAGCATGCCAAGGTGCTGTCGAAGCCGGTGCATCTGCGCGATCTGGTCACCGAAGTGCAGAAGATGCTGGCCGCCTGAGGCGGTCTTTCTACGCAACGGCGCTTGAGCCGGTATCTGCCGGCTCCTAGACTGACGCATCGCTTCTGGGAGAGCGCCATGCGTGCCGTCCTGCGTTCTTGCCTTGCCCTTACCGTGGCGAGCGTGTTGTTCTTTACCCCGTCACACCACAGCCATTCGCAGCCCGCACCGGCCAACGCATCAAACCAGGCCGACATCTATCTGCTGCGCGGCTTGTTCAACATCTATTCGCTCGGGATGGATTCTCTGGCGGCCAAGCTGCGCGCGCAGGGGTATGCGCCGACCGTCACCACCTGGGACAGCGCGCCAGCCATTGCCGAACAAATCATTTCCAGGCATCAGCGCGGCGATGCGCGCGCGCTGGTGCTGATCGGACATTCGCTGGGCTCCAACGCCGTCATTCAAATAGCCAATCTTCTGGCGCAGCAGAATATCCCGGTCGGACTCGCGGTGACATTCGACGTGACCGAGCCTCTGGTCGTGCCCGGCAATGTCACGCGCTTCATCAATTTCTATCAGCGCAACGGTTTCGGAAAGGTGGCCAGTCCGGCGCCTGGGTTCAAAGGCGAATTCAGCAATCTCGATCTGTCCGGCGACAGCAATCTCAATCACGTCAATATCGACGAATCTCCGCAGCTGCAGAGCTTCGTGGTGAACCGCGTGTATGAATTGACGCACGCGCATCTCGGCGCGGTGAAGGCGAAGCGGCGGCCCAAGCGGTCCTGATTTTGCTCAGGCTGCCGGGCGCCGGCGGGCGGGTGGCATCGCTGGCGCCTTGCCGTGCAGACAGGCTTGCGCCCGTGGTCGTCACCTTCACCAGAGGGCTCGCCGTGCTGGAACGGGCCGGATACAGCCGCAAGCAGTTGAAAGACGCTGCAATGACCTTCGTCGATGCCCTATGGCCTGCGAGGTGATCGAGCGCACTATTTCCGGCGCAGCAGCCGACGCCGTTTCAGATCGCGGACGATCGCCTGCGCGGCATTGTGTCCTGGCGCGCCGGTGACGCCGCCGCCGGGATGGGTGCCGGAGCCGCACAGATAGAGCCGCTTGAGCGGGCTGCGATAGTCGGCATAGCCGAGCATGGGGCGGGCGGAGAAAATCTGGTCGAGCGTCATGGCGCCGTGGAAGATATCGCCGCCGATGAGGCCGAAGGTGCGTTCGAGATCAAGCGGGGTGAGCGACGTGCGCGCGATCACGCTTTGCTTGAAGCCGGGCGCGAAACGGTCGACGGTCGCGATCATCACATCCGCAACCTCGTCGCGATGATCGTCCCAGGAGCGGCCATCGGGCAGCTGCGGTGCGACGTGCTGGCAAAACAGGCTGGCGACATGCGCGCCGTCCGGCGCCAGTGAATCGTCCAGCGTGGACGGAATCAGCATTTCCACGATCGGCTGTCTGCTCCAGCCGGTTTCGCGCGCGTCGTGAAAGGCGCGGTCCATATAGGCAAGCGAGGGCGCGAGAATGATACCGGCGGTGTGATGATCGCCAGGCTGATGGCCGGGCAGGGCGGTGAAGCTCGGCAGTTTCTCGAGCGCGACATTCATGCGGAAGGTGCCGGAGCCGCATTTCCAGCGCATCATGCGGGCGAGGAAGTCCGCCGGCACGGCCTCCTGTGGCACCATCCTGTCGTAGAGCAGCTTCGGATTCACGTTCGCGGCCACCGCCCGGGCCCGCAATGCGCGCCCATCCCCGAGCACGACGCCCGCCGCGCGGCCCTTTTCTACGATGACTTCGCGTACATCGGCGCCGGTCTCGATTTCCACGCCGTGGCTGCGCGCGGATTTCGCCATCGCCTGGGTGATCGCGCCCATGCCGCCGAGTGCGTGACCCCAGACGCCCTTCTTGCCGTTCACCTCGCCGAAGCAGTGGTGCAGCAGCACGTAGGCGGAGCCGGGCGTGTAGGGACTGGCATAATTGCCGACCACGCCGTCGAAGCCGAACACGGCCTTCACCGGCTCGGATTCGAACCAGCCGTCGAGATAGTCGCCGGCGGATTTGGCGAAGAGATCGAGCAAAGCACGCTGGCGTTCGATCGACAGGCGGCGAAGCCTCCGGCCAATGCGGACAAGCTTGAGCAATTCGCCCAAGGATCGCCGGCCGAATCCGCGCACGACATTGGGCGGCGCCTGCAACACGAGGCCGCGCAGGATGTTGGCGATTGTCTCCAGTTCTTCACTGTAGGCGTCGTACCGCTCGGCGTCCTTGCTGCTGAATTTGGCGATCTCCGATTTCGTCCGGCCCTCGCCGGTGAGCAGATAGCGGCCATCCTCGGTCGGCAGGAAATTAAGTGCGCGACGCTCCACAATCTTCAGGCCGTGCCGGTGCAGATCAAGATCTTCGATCACTTTCGGATTGAGCAGCGAGACGGTATAGGCGGCAACCGAGTTACGGAAGCCGGGATGGAATTCTTCCGTCACCGCGGCGCCGCCGACGACATCGCGGCGCTCCAGCACCTTCACTTTCAGCCCGGCCATGCCGAGATAGGCGGCGCAGGTGAGGCCATTATGGCCGGCGCCGATGATCACGACATCAAAAGGATCTGGCATTTGCGAGCGCTCACCAATTGAGTCTTCCGGGGCGGCGCATTCGCACCGGCCCCGGATCCCGCAAGCGGCTTAGCAGATCAAGCGTTCAATTATCGAGAGTCATTTGTGCCGATGCTCAGACCCGCTTACGGCCTGTGACCATCGATTTCACCAGATTTTCGCTATGCTCGAAACTGGCGACGATTACCCCAAGCACATGCACGATCACGAGCCCGAGAGTGAGGTTGGCGCAAACTTCGTGAACCTCCTCAATCCACTTGGCACCCCAGAAGGCATCTGTCGTCATCGCGTAGCCAGTTACGCAGGTTCCCCCTAGCATGGCGAGAAGCGCGACGACCATGGCACCGCCGGCAGGATTGTGCCCGAGGTAGCGTG
Source organism: Pseudorhodoplanes sp. (assembly GCA_032027085.1). Lineage (NCBI taxonomy): Bacteria > Pseudomonadati > Pseudomonadota > Alphaproteobacteria > Hyphomicrobiales > Pseudorhodoplanes > Pseudorhodoplanes sp. The sequence continues at coordinate 2,673,343 of JAVSMS010000001.1, forward strand.
GTGCCCGGAGCATGGCAATGTCGCGCAAATAGGCGAGAATGTCGCGCGGCGGCCGGACGAAGCTTGAAAATCGCGCGTGTTGCGGTCCGACGAAGCCCCAGGCAAGGCGGAGTGCGATAAGACCTACAATGACATAGCCGGCGGCGATGTGAAGGCGCTCGATCTCATCGCCGGTCGCGTAGGCCACCAGAAACAGTATCGCGAGCGACCAGTGAAAAACCCGGATGAAGGGGTCCCAGACCTTGACCGTCGCCGGCGGCGTCGCGCCGCCGGCTTCGATCGTTTCGTTGATCATGCTCATGGTTGTCAGAGCTGGCCAACGATCTGGCCGCTGGTCGGATCGACAAACAGCTCGACGCGATTGCCGGTCTTGTCGATGGTATAGAGTTCGCCACAGGCTTTCTTCAGCTTGGCCTTCTGCACCTTGTAACCTTGCGCTTCCACCTTGGCCTGCAGTTGCTGCAAGGGCAGCCACTGGCTTTCCGGAGCGGCGGTGCAGGGGCGCCCCAGGCTGCCGGCCTGGGCGGCGGTGGCGGCGCCGAGAACTGCCGCCAGGGCGGTGAGGATGACGATCTTGCGCATGGGGGTCTCCCGAAATTTGCCCGGCTGCACCATGCAGCGGGCGATGGCGGGAGATTGCCCAAACGGCGCTGACGGCTGTCTGTTGATCCATGTCAGCAAACTGTCAGGTCGGCTGTGGCAATTTTAAACGACAATTCCAAACAGAACTATTGGTAGAGCCGCGATGTCTTGGCGTTACTTGGAACTGTGCTCGCTCGCCCTGACGGCAGTATTGCTGGCGGCAGGGCCGGCGGCCGCGCGCGATCACGATGCGGTTCGCCGCGCCGTCGAGACCGGCGAAATCCGCTCGCTCAGCGACATTCTCGATCATCTCCGCGGCAAGCTGCCGGGCGAGATCGTCGGCGTCGAGGTCGACCGCAAGGATGCCCGCTGGTTCTACGAATTCCGTGCCGTGGATGGCAAAGGGCGCGTCTTTGAAGTCTATGTCGACGCGCGCAGCGGCGAGATCGAGCGCGTGAAGGAGAAATGATGCGCGTGCTGCTCGTTGAGGACGACCGGCGGATTGCGGCGGATGTCGCCAGCGCGCTCGAAGCCTCAGGTTACGTCGTCGACACCGTCAGCGATGGAGAGGAGGCGTGGTTCCGCGGCGACACTGAGGACTACGGTGCCGTCATTCTCGATCTCGGGCTGCCCGGCATGGACGGTCTGGCGGTCCTCAAGCGGTGGCGCGCGAATGGACGGCGCATGCCTGTCCTCATCCTGACGGCGCGCGGAAGCTGGGCCGAGCGGGTTGATGGAATCGATGCCGGCGCCGACGACTATCTGCCGAAACCATTTCGCATGGAGGAATTGCTGGCGCGGCTGCGTTCGATCGTGCGCCGATCCGCCGGACATGCGTCGTCGGTGATTGCAACGGGAGACATCACGCTCGACGAGCGGCAGATGAAGGTGAGCCTGCGCGGTGTGCCGATCGCGCTGTCTCCTCTCGAGTACCGTCTGGTCGCCTACCTCCTTCACCACCGCGGTCGCGTCGTCTCGCAGCATGAGCTGGACGAGAATGTCTACGGGCACGGCGAGGAGCATGATTCGAATGCGCTCGAAGTTCTGGTCGGCCGTGTGCGCAGGAAGCTGGGGAGCAACATCATCGAGACGCGCCGCGGATTTGGCTACATGGTGCCGGAGGCGCGAGAATGAGCTGGGGGTCGCTGCGACTGCGCCTTGTGGCCGGTGGCATCGCCGCGATCCTGCTCGCGCTCACCATCGCCGGTGCCGGGCTGACTTTGCTGTTCGAGCGCCATGTCACCCGCACACTTGCCGACGACCTCGACGTTCATCTCAAACAATTGCTCGCCGGCATCGACGTAAACGCCAACGAGCAGCTTGAGATCACGCGTCCGCCGGTCGATCCGCGCTTTGCCAACCCGCTCTCCGGATTGTATTGGCAAGTCTCTGATGAACGTGGCGACATGCTGCGCTCGCGGTCGCTGTGGGATACGACGATGGCATTGCCCCTCGACGATCCCGGGCCGGGCGAAGTGCATCACCACGAGACCGCCGGCCCCGGCGGCAGCCGCATGTTGGTTGCGGAGCGGGTGATCAAACTTGTGATCAGCGGGCGGGAGGTGCGCGTCCGCGTTGCGGTGGCGGCCGATCTCGCGCGGATTTCGACCGCCGCTGCGGCTTTCGCAAAAGACCTGATCGTCGCCCTCGCCGTGCTTGGAGTCGTGCTCGCGGCCGCCACCTCGATTCAGGTCGGCCTCGGTCTGCGGCCGCTCGATCTCTTGCGCCGTGGAATAGCCGACATCAGGGCGGGGCGCAGCCGTCATCTGCCGGCGGCGGTGCCGGCGGAGGTGCGGCCACTTGTCGAGGAGGTCAATGCGCTGCTCGACGCTCAGGAACGGGAGATGGAGAGCTCACGCAGCCGTGCCGCCGATCTTGCGCATGGACTGAAGACCCCGCTCGCGGCGCTCGTCACCGACGCCGCCCGCTTGCACGCGCGCGGCGAGCACGCGATCGCGGAAGATATCGAGGCGGTCGGCGATGCGATGAGCCGCCATGTTGACCGCGAACTGGCCCGCGCGCGCGTCTCCATTGGTCTGCGGCGCGGCCTGCGCGAGGTCACCGAGCTGGCGCCGCTTGTGCGCTCGCTGGCCGAGACTCTGGCGCGCACGCCTGCGGGCATGCGGATCGCGTTCGAACTGCAAATCCCTGAGGACATGCGCGTTCCCTTCGAGCGGACCGATCTCGCGGAAGTGCTCGGTAATGTACTGGAAAATGCAGCGCGCCATGCCGCCACACGCGTCCGGATCGCCGCCAATATGGATCAAGACAACCCCTCGATCACCATCGAGGACGATGGCGAGGGAATCGCGCCGGCCCTGTTGCCGCGCGTGCTGGAACGCGGCGTGCGGCTCGACCAGCGCGGGAAAGGCGCGGGTCTCGGGCTTGCCATCGTTCAGGATGTTCTTGACGCTTACGGGTGGCGGCTCGATCTGACGCGCTCCGAACTCGGCGGCCTCAAGGCGACGATTACACGGAAAGCCGCACCAGGCCCGCGCGCGGCAACGTCCACCGCCCCGGTCCCCGCCTCGCTAACCGGCACCTGACAATTCGCTGACGCGTGCCGTCAGCGGCCCGACTGACATTCCGGCGTATGAAACCGGACAAGCGGCGATCGCCGCTCAGCAACGGGAGAAAGACAATGCGTAAGTTTGCAATCCTGGCGGCGGCCGCCGCACTCGCCATCGCAGCCGGACAGGCGTCAGCCGGCGAGGACAAGCACGCCGGCGAGTCCGATCTGCGAAGGCCGGCGATATCGATCGAGGCGATGAAACAGAAAATCAGCGCTCTCGGTTACGACGTCCGACGCATCAAGGTCGACGACGGGCTTTTCAAGGTGTGGCTCGTTGAGCGCCAGTTTGGCGGCGAAGTGAAGGCGAAGTTCAGCGCACAGAGCGGCGAGCTTACCAAGGCGCGGCTCGCACACTGACGCGATTGGGCTCACTGACTATTGCGGCGGCGGGGCGTATATCACTCCGCTGCTGCAAGTTGCCGCTTCTTGCGTACGAAGCCGAGCAGCGGAATGCCGGCGAGCAGCACAGCGATGCCGACGAGCGCGCCATAGCCGGTATAGACCAGGCTCGCGTAGAGCAGATAGGCGCAGACGGCGCAGAAGAGGAGCGGCACCACGGGATAGAGAGGCACCTGGAAGGGGCGCTCGCGTTGCGGATCGCGCCGGCGCAGCACGAACAGCGACAGGCCGACCAGCAGCAGGAAAAACCAGAAGACTGGTGCAGTATATTCCACCATGGCGGAAAAGCCTTCACGCGTCGTGGCGCCGAAAAGCACCAGGGCGAAGGCGATGATGCTTTGCGCGATGATCGCGTTGCGCGGATTGTTGCCTTTGGTGTTCCACAGCCGCAGCCGCTTGAGCTGCAAATCCTCGCCCAACGCATGATAGAGTCGCGCGCCGGTGAAGATCGAGGCGTTCATCGTCGATAAGGCGGCGCAGACCACGATCAGGCTGAGAATGATGGCGCCGGCCGGACCAAAGCCGACGCGCATGACCTCGGCGGCCACGGCGCTGCTCTTGCGCAGCCCGTCGAGACCCAGAACATGCAGATAGGCAAGGTTGATCAGCACATAGAGCACGGTGACGACGGCGGTGCCGATCAACAGAATGCGGATCATGTCGCGCTTTACATTGCGCAGATCCGCGGACAGATAGGCCGCCTCGTTCCAGCCGCCATAGGTAAGCAGGATGAAGACCATGGCGAGGCCGACGGCGCCGATCTCGGGCGCCGACGATGCGGAGGCGGAGGCCACGCCGCCGCCATAGAGGAAGCCGACCACGGCGATGGCGGCCAGCGCTGCCGCTTCCAGGATCGTGAAGATGTTCTGCGCGGTCTTGCTCTGATAGGTGCCCGCCAGATTGATCAGCGTGAGAAAGAGCAGGGCAGCCGCGGCATAGATCGCCGGGCCATAATCGCCAAGCGCGTGCAACTGCTGGGCATAATCGCCGAGCACGAAAGCGACGGCAGCGATGGCGCCGGTCTGGATGACCGTGGTGCGGGCCCAGGCGAACAGGAAACCGACCGGCTGGCCATAGGCCTTGCTAAGAAACGTGTATTCACCGCCGGTCGATGGATAGGCCGCGGCAAGCTCGGCATAGACCAGCGCGCCGATCAGTGTCATCAGCCCGCCGACTGCCCAGACCGCGATAAAGACGGTTTCGCTGCCCACATTGAGCGCCACCAGTTGCGGTGTCTTGAAGATGCCGATGCCGATGATGATGCCGACCATCATCAGCGCGCCGTCGGTGACCGAAAGGCTGGCGCGCGGAGCGCTGGATTGTTGTGTGCTCATTATATCGAGGCGCTCCTGAAAGGGGCTGGCGGGTCGATTCGATCGCCCGAGATTGTCACGGCCGGGTCTGTCCCGGCCAGCGCGATGAGGAGGACCGCGTCCCAGGCGGAACCCGCGGGACACGCCCGCGGGTCACTACAGCAACGCGTTACGTGAAAGGGCAAACGCCGTCACGCCTTGCTGGCCTTCCAACCCGCGCCCTCGATCACATTGCCGTTCACCTTGCCGCGATAGGTTTTGCCATCGACGGTGAAGGTCAGTTCGGTGCCCTTGAGACGGCCGCCGGTCACCTGCACTTGCTTGCCGTTGATCTCCGCCTTGCCGCCGACCATCTGGTATTGCTGGGTGAGGCTGAGCGTCATTTTCGGCTCGCCCTCGATCACCCATTTGCCTTCCACCTTGGCCGGCACAATCCAGAAGAAAATCTGTTTGCCGGAGACGACGTCCCTCTGATCCGGCTCCCAATCGCCCATGTCGAAGGCGTGCGAGACGATGCGCGTGCCAGGCTTCATGGTGTCGAGAATCTTCGGGCGCAGGCGCAGATTGATGTCGGTGAGGAGATACATCGCCATCACGTCGGCCTTGCTCAGGTCTTCCTCGAACAGGTTGGCGATCTTGAACTCGACCTTGTCGGTAACGCCGGCCTTTTTGGCGTTCTCGTTGGCTTCCTTGATGCGCACCGGATTGATGTCGACGCCGTAGCCGCGGGCGCCGCGCTTGGCCGCCGACACCACCATGCGGCCGTCGCCGCAGCCGAAATCGATCATGAAATCGCCGGGCTTCACCTCGGCCATGTCCAGCATGCGGTCGACGACGTCTTGCGGGGTCGGAACATAAATGACGTCCAGCTTGGGCTCTTCCGCCAGTGCGGCGGAAGTCAGCAGGCCGGCGCCGAGGGCCAGCGCATAAAAAGCAGGGCGAAGTGATACAAGACCGGAAATCATTATGGCGCTCCCAATTGATGATGCATTCCCATTCAGGCGTTTCCAGGCGGCAATTTCGGGCTGGCCTTATTCGGAACGGTTTTGGCAGCCTCAATTCCTACACCAGCAGGCTCGCTTCTATCCCACGTGCCATTCTGGAAGTTTTTGCGGCGGTCCGCGGATGGGAGGCCCGGTTCAGCCTCGGCTTGCCACTGGGGAGGGGAAAATATATAGGGGGCGCCTCACATCTGGCGACGATGGGCGCGTAGCTCAGCGGAAGAGCACTACCTTGACATGGTAGGGGTCACAGGTTCGATCCCTGTCGCGCCCACCATCGTTTCCGGGCCTTTTTCGATGTGCCCCGGACCGGGATTCCGGTCCATCCCAAGCACATCCCAAGCAGTGACGTTTCGAGCGATTCGCGCGGTTTGGCTCTCCGATCCAGCGCACATTCCCGCTGTGCCAGACAGTCCAATCGTCGCGGTTGTCGTCGTCACCATGCTCACCAGGATGCCTTAAGCTGCGCCCGCGTCAACAGGCGAGGCTGACCGCCGCTGCTCCCCCGTTACTCCGAAGGTAACGCTCTGCATCGCGCAGGCCTTGCGCCCCGCGACATCGATTTGCTGCCGGTCGCGCACCGAACGCGCCCCGGGCACCCGCCAAATCGCTTACCAAACCCACATTTTCCGTATCAGTATCAAAAACTCAAGAAATCTGATTGCATTCCGCCCGGTCTTAAGCCATATAATTGGCCCAATTAGGCTTCCACATGGCAAAACAACGGCACCACAACACGCCCCGATCTAGCGCCAAGGGCAAAGGTCCAAGGCGCGCCGCGCCGACCAGCGATTGGCTCAGCTTCATCCGTCCGCATTTCGATCTATACCGCACATTGCCGTGGGGTAAGCAGAAGGAATTCATCGACAGACTCGCGCGCGAGGAGGGGCAAAGCGCCAATACGCTGCGCCGCTATATCGCGGCTGCCGAGTTCCTTGAAGGTTTCGGAATCACTCGCTTCCCCGCAAATATCGAGCGGCTGCCGGTGGCGGCCGTGGAGGCCATCGGCCGGATCAGCCGAAAGGATCCCGCCCGCGGCCGGGCCTTGCTTGACGATCTCCTGAGCGGGATTGGAACGATCCGTGGTCTGAAAAAGCAACTTGCGGCGATGCCCAGAGCATCAACACTCTCAAGGAAGCCCTTGGCCGCAAGACGCGTCGTCTCGCGGACGCAACTCCATGCCGACATCGAAAGCCTGGTTGCAGTTGTGCCAGAGTTGCGCGACTGCATCCCATCAGAATTGATCCTAGTGCCTTTCAACGATTGGGTTGGCCCGGCAAACGTCTTTTCCAAACAGACCTTGCCACGCGCGTTCGTTCCGCTGCTCGCCGACCATGCGGCTGTTGTATTCGATGAGGCGGCTCTGGTCTGGGCAGCCTCGCCGGCAATGGTAATACAGGCCTTCCTGAGGAATATTGCCGCGGCGACAGCGATGTTTGACTTGGTGGTAGTGTATTGCGACGCCCTGCAGTCCGAGGTTGCACGGGTCGTTGCCACCATGCGTCACGACTGCCGCAGGCGTATGTTGGTGAAGCAGGGTGCCCTGGATTGCTGACCGGCGCAGTCATTGTCCAAGCTGTGACGTTCAGTATAGGGCTATCCGCAACGGCTCCATAAAACCCGGATGCGGCCGAGCGGATTCCACATAGGGCGTCTCCCCTATCAGTTTGCCGCCCTTGGGAGGCCCGCGCCGCGTGCATTTTTTGCGGATCGGGAGAGACCTGTCTTGATGGCAATCAGCATGCGCCCAGCAATAAGAAAAAGTCGGTCGCGCAGAGCGATGGAATTGAAACGCTGTGTCGAAAGCGATCATGGTGGACTGATCCACGACGGTTTTGCCCCGCACTGTTCGCAGCAATGTGGAAGTCATTGCTGCGATTACTTGCGCGCTAGATCCGACTGACGCTAGCCCCGGGCGGTTCAGTCCGGATTTCACTCTTCACTATGAGGCAAGCTTTCCCGATTCGACCCCAAGGCTTCCGCTGCGTGGCTCGCGCCGAAAGCGGTGCTGGCGAGGGGCTGCCATCAATTAGCTAACTTGGGTCAATAACATAAATTTACATTGCGTGCGATGAACTGAAATTTTGTTTTACATCAAATCCGTTATCGCAATTCACGTTAGTAAAGCGCCTTTGGCGTTTTACAGAACTGCATCTGTCGAGCAATTTTGGAATGAAGCAGAAGTGGCCGTGTGCTACCTGTCCGGTACGTAATCTGGGTTTTGGCGGCGCCTTACTGGGTCAGCATTCATCGGAGCAGGGCCTGACCGAAAAGCCGAGCTGGCAGGAATTCCGTAGTCTGCGTGCCGGAGAAAATATCGTCATCCGCGGCAGCGTCTCAGACTATGTCTATGTCCTCTGCCGCGGTTGGGCATTTCGATATCACAGATTACCGAATGGTCGCCGGCAGATCCTGCAGGTCCTGCTCGACGGGGATCTGTTTTCTGCCGTCACCGCATTCGAAGAGAAACTGCATTTCTCCGCGCAGGCATTGACCGAGGTGCGCATCAGCCGGTTCCACCGCGCGGCGGTTGCGGACAGGCTCGCGGCTGACCCCAAGCTTTATGCTGCATTGGCCAAGAGCTGCATCGAACAGGGCAATGATGTGGACGAACTGATTACCGTGCTCGGCCAACGCACAGCGGAACAGCGGCTCGCCTATCTGTTCCTTCATTTCATCAGGCGTCTGCTGGCCCGTGTTCCGACGCTCAAGCAATTTCCATTTCCGTTGCGTCAGCAGCATATAGCCGACATGATTGGTCTCACGCCGGTTCACGTAAGCCGCGTGATGAGGACCTTTCGCGAGCGCGAATTGATTGATCTGTCCGGCGGAGTCCTGACTGTTCTCGACGCCGACGAACTAGAGCGCATCGGCTCCTTACGATGACAGAGAGTCGGCGAAGGCGCCGACAGTTGCGTTTGCGTTTTACGCCTGCTGGCCCGCAGAGCATTTGCTTAAAACATAACCCAAGTTATCTCTGGTGCTAACTATCATTTTACCATGCGGTTCGTAGCCTCTGCGCGTCCGACGCCGTCAAGCGCCGGAAATGACGAGCGCCCGCGCTCGCGGTGAAGGAGGAATGGGAGGAGCTCTAAGACGGGGACGCGGCGGTTGTCATTATCATTGCCCGTCCTCGAGTCCACGCGTCTTGTTACAATGGCGTCGAATTGCCTGCCAAATGCAGGCGCGGATCGGCGCAGGAATATGAACTTATCGGAATGTTCGCCGTGCCTTCGGGGGACAGCAATGAGGACTGAGCATCATGGCAATTGCGCGCGCTGCGACGGGTTTTCGTGGAGTGAGTCTGATCACTGACCGCAAGATCAGCACCAAGCTGATATCGGGCTTCGCCGCYCTCTGTCTCATTCTGGCGCTGGCCGTCGGATACACGATCTACGTGGTGGGCGGCGTGTCGCAGACGGTGGACCGCATGGTCAACCTACGGGCGCCCGTCGCGATGGAAAGCAGCGAGATGGTCGGCAATCTCTATTCCACCCTTGCTACGCTGCGCGGCTATCTCCTGACCGGCAATCAACAGGGCAAGGCCGACCGCGCTGCGATGTGGAAGGAACTGGATTCCTCAGCCCATGCATTCGGGCAGAAAGTGGAACAGTTCACGAATCCCGAGAACAAGCGCAAATGGGCCGAGGCCAAGAACCTGCTGGAAGAATTCCGCTCGGCACAGGAGAAGGCCGAAGCGATTTCCGGCACCGCCGACGCGTTCCCGGCGACCAAGCTTCTGGTAACGGAAGCGGCGCCGCGCGCTGCCACCATGTTCGTCGAGATCAGCAAGATGATCGATGAAGAGGACCGGCAGGAGGCGACGCCGGCCCGCAAGCGGCTGCTCAAGACGATGGCCGATGTGCGCGGCAATTTTGCCGCCGCCACCGCTCAGTTGCGCATGTTTATCGTGACCGGCGATGCGCCGGTGAAGGAGCAGTTCACGCAGATCTGGCAGGCTTTCGAGAAGCATCTCGCCGCGCTTGACGCTCAGAGGGCTTTTTTCACCGGGTCGCAAAAAACGTCGTTCGAGTCTTTCATGAAGGCGCATGGCGAGTTTGTCGCGCTTGCCGACAGGATGGTCGCCATCCGCGAATCGGCGGGATGGAACGCGCCGGTGCAGGTTCTGAATACGGAAGCGATTCCGCGCGTTGTGCGGATACTTGATCTTCTCGACGGCCCGAAGGGAGCCGACGGGACGCGCTCCGGCGGCATCAAGAGCAACCAGAAGATAATGCTCGCTGAGGAATCCGGTGCGGCGCTTTCCGGCATGGACGGCCTGGTGAAGACAGAATGGGTCCTGCTCGGGCTTGGCCTGCTGACGGCGGCACTGATCGCCTGGCTCACCGCGCGCTCGATCGCGACGCCGATCAAGCGGCTGACCGCAGGCATGCGGGAGCTTGCCGGCGGCAATTTCGACGTGGTGTTGCCCGGCGTCGGCCGCAAAGACGAGATCGGCGACATTGCTGGGGCGGTCGACGAGTTCAAGATCAGGCTGGAAGAGAAGATGCGTCTCGATGCGGAGAAGGAGCAGGAAATTGCCCGCCGCGAACAGGCGGAGCGGGACGAGCGCTCCCGCAAAGACGCCGAGATGGCGCGCATGGTCGCCAGGGTCGTGTCCGCGCTCGGCGACGGGCTGGAGAATCTGGCGCGCGGCAATCTGACCTACCGGCTCACAGAGGAGTTTGCAGCCGACTACAAGAAGGTGCAGGACGACTTCAACTCGGCGATCGGGCAGTTGCAGGAGACGGTCCGCAGCATCGCCACATCCTCGGCGGAAATCTCCAGCGCCGCCGCTGAAATCTCCACCAGCACCACTGACCTCTCCCAGCGCACCGAGGAACAGGCGGCGAGCCTGGAACAGACCTCAGCTTCAATGGAGGAAATCGCGGCCACAGTGAAAAAGAATGCCGAGAATGCGCAGCACGCCAATCAGCTGGCGCAGGGCACGCAGGCTATTGCCAATCGCGGCGGCGAAGTGGTGACGCAAGCGGTTACGGCCATGGCGCGCATTGAGGAATCCTCGCGGCAGATCGCCGATATCATTTCTGTCATCGAYGAGATCGCGCGCCAGACCAATCTGTTGGCCTTGAATGCGGCCGTCGAAGCCGCGCGCGCCGGTGAGGCGGGCCGCGGTTTTGCCGTCGTCGCGTCCGAAGTGCGCACACTGGCACAACGCTCCTCGCAGGCGGCCAAGGACATCAAGGACCTGATCATCAACTCATCGGGACAGGTGCAGGAAGGCGTTGAACTCGTGGGTCGGGCAGGCGCGGCGCTCAACGAGATTGTTGAGTCGATCAGGAACGTCGCCGCTATCGTTGCCGACATTGCCAACGCCAGCATGGAACAGGCCTCAGGCTTTGAACAGATCAACAAGGCGCTGAGCCAGATGGACGAGGTGACGCAGCAGAACTCGGCTCTGGTCGAGGAGAATGCCGCCACCGCAAAAACACTTGAGAACCAGCAATCGGTCATGAACGAGCAGGTGCGTTATTTTAAGTTTGCCGACGATGTCAGCCGACATGAGGTTGGCTCGCCGGCGGACAGCAGGCCTTCGATCAGTTCTGAACAAGCCGTCATGTCGGAGCGCAATGTCAGGCGGCGAAGCCAGCCGGCTGGTCACGTGCACGGGGCCCTTGCGCTCGCAACTGACGAGGAGACCTGGCCGCGTCATTAGCAGACCTGCGGAGGCGATGGCGCAGGCTGTCGCCTCCACCATTGCAGAAGGTTATTGCTCTTATTCCGGCACTTGGCCGTGCAGGCCATGTCGTTAATCACACAATTTGCTTCGGGCATTGATGCATACCGAGACAGCAGCGCAAAAGCCAAGCCATTCCAAGCCGAGTACTCGGCTTGTGTTCATTCGTGCATTGGCCTTGCTCACCGTCGGCATTGCCGCGGTGAAAATCCTGCAAGCGTCGCTATCAAACTGGGGCGCCGTTGGCGCGCCCTATCAGACGGCAACGCTGATCGACAATATTCTGATGCCGGTAGTCATAGCCACGATATCGGCCCTGACGGTCTGGGTCAATCTTGCATCCCATTCCCCGGTCAAGCGCCGCTACGCATTCATTGCCGGCCTCATTGCAGGATGCGTTGTCGCCGCATGGGAACTGATCCTGCAACAATCGGTCGGCGCGCTAAACGTCACGCTTGGCACGACGAGCAGCTTGGTCTTTTCGATCCTGTCGCTCTCTGGCGCCGCAATTCCGCCTGTCGGCTGGATGCTGTGGTTGGCCTTGAATGCAGAACAAACGCTGGCGATACCTGATAAGGCACATGGCGCCGTCGAATCAGAGTTCCGTCCGCATGTGCTGGTACTGGCTGGAATGGCTGCATTGCTCGGCTTTTTTGCCGTCGCCGGCCTGACAGCAACGCTGATCTGGTCGCAGGAACGATCAAAGATCGAGCGCAACGCGGACCTGATCAATCTGTCAGGTCGGCAACGGATGCTCAGCCAGCAGATAGCGCGCTACGCYGCGCTGATCGAACGCCAGCCGCATGATTATATYGAGGRRATGGAAAGCGTCCTGTCTCACATGAGACTCGATGCCGCGCGGCTGGACGCACTGATTTCTTCGCTGCCCGCAGTCGGRAAGGYCGATTCGGAGCCCATGGCGCAGACCCTGCGTGCCATGAGCAATGTGCGGCGTGCTCTCTGGCGAGCGTCGGAACAATATCTGGCCCAGATCGCCGGCCGGGATGCGCTGCAGAGTTCGGACGCTCACCGGGTCCAGTCGATCGCCGACGAATTAACGGATGTCATGGAGCGTGTCGTATCCATCTTGGGCGCGAGCGCCAACAAGCACATGCTGGAGACGACTCAGAAAGTCACACGGTTCGGCATTCTYCTYATYATCATGCTTGTAATCGGGACGCTGAATRTTGTGCTGCCAGTCGCCTGGGTCGTGTATCATCAGCATCGGCGCCTGGACGCCCACGCGCGGAYGCTGGTCGCAACGCGTGAAGAAGCGCAACGCACGCTCAGCCAGCTTCTCGCCTATGAGGCTGCTCTGTCAAAGAAAGCCATCATCTCCGTAACTGACCTCCGCGGCAAGATTCTGAAGGTCAACGACATGTTTTGCGAGGTCAGYGGGTACAGYCGCGACGAGTTGATCGGCCARAACCATCGYATCATAAACTCAGGACATCATYCGCCGGAGTTCTTCCGRGAAATGTGGCGCACCATCAGAAGCGGARAATTGTGGACTAGTGATSTATGTAAYCGYGCCAAAGACGGRASGCTATATTGGGTYGATACRACCATCGTTCCGATATTGGATAGACATGACCGGATCAATCAGTATCTGTCCGTCCGCTACGACATCACAGCGCGCAGRTATGARCGGGAGGCGCTGAGRGAGAGCGAGATACATTTGAAGCGGGCGCAGGCGGTCGCGAAGGTGGGGAGTTGGAGCCTGGACCTCACCACAAGCCGGCTGCGCTGGTCGGATGAGACCTACCGGATATTCGGTSTGCCRGTGGGTACGSCGCTCAATTATGACCTATTCCTGGCGMAAGTGCATCCTGACGAYCGAGRTCGTGTYRACCACGCSTGGCAACAGGCGCTGAAGGGKRAGGACTATRATGTCGAGCACCGGGTCACTGTCGATGGTGAGCTCCGGTATGTGCGCGAGAAGGCTGATATTGARTTTGACSMGAATRGACGAGCATTACGYGCCGTTGGAACGGTRCACGAYATTACAGAGCAAAAGTCCGCCGAACTCAGGCTGCTCTGGCAAGCCCAATATGACACGCTGACCGAGCTGCCGAACCGAAGATTGTTCCAGGACCGGCTTGAGCACTCGCTGAATRGCAGAATGCGGGATGGCAGGACCGGCGCAGTCCTGATGGTKGATCTCGATCACTTCAAGAATGTGAACGATAGCCTGGGTCACAAGGCCGGCGACGATATYCTCATTGCCGCCGCCCAAAGGCTCAAGGAGTGCGTTAGGCATGAGGATACGGTCGCACGTTTCGGCGGAGATGAGTTTCTCGTGCTGCTGGACGATATTGGGCCTGAACACGCAAGTCTCGTAGCGGAAAAGATCCAGAAAGCGCTTGTGCGGCCGTTTGAGGTGGAGCAGCGCGAGCTGCATCTTGGGAGCAGCATCGGAATTTGCATATTCCCGAGCGACGGCAAAACGGTTGATGAAATTCTCCTATTTGCTGATGCGGCAATGTATGCGGCCAAGCATGCGGGCCGGAAAGCGGTATGCTTCTATTCGTCCGCCATCAATGAGAAGCTGCAGGAAAAGGTTTCCCTTGTTGAGGAATTGCATACCGCGCTGGTTGAGAACCAGCTCGGACTGGTGTTTCAGCCGATCATCGACCTCAGGTCGAACGTGCTTGGGAAATGTGAGGCGCTCATAAGGTGGCATCATCCCAGCAAAGGGGTCCTCAATCCCGGACAATTCATTCCGGTCGCAGAAACTTACGGCCTCATGCCCGAAATCGAAGGATGGGTCATTAAAAATGTGGTTCTCCAGTCAGACCTGTGGAGATGCGAAGGCATCGAGGTTCAGATCTCGGTGAACATTTCCGCCCATTACCTGCGGTCCGATCAGCAGGTCGCATCCCTCATAGATCTTCTGCAAAAGCATCGGGCTGACAATACCAAATTCATACTGGAGATAACCGAGTCCCATCTGATGCACGACGAGGGCGCCCAGTTTGCCCGTGTGGCCCGTCTGGTCGAGGCCGGAGCGGAGATCGCAATCGATGATTTCGGAACGGGATATTCTTCACTGAGCTATCTGACGCGTCTTCCCGCAAAATATCTCAAGCTCGACAGGTCATTTATCACAAATCTCAACTCATCTCTCCAGCAGCGGCTGGTTCGGTCAGTGATCAGTATCGCCCACGATGTGGGAATGCACGTTGTTGCGGAAGGAGTGGAAACAAAAGATCAATTGGATTTGCTGCTTGAATATGAATGCGATTATGCTCAGGGTTATCTTTTTGCCAAGCCCCTTAGCGCGGCGGACTTCTCCCAGCACTTCAAATCCTTCGCGGGCGGCTTGATCCAGCGGCGCCTGGCGAGATTGGCCTGAGCCGAGGACACGGCCACCCAATCACGCGAACATCAACGCGCGGATGTCTGTGCGCGGATCTCTTCGGCGGCGCGTTTTAAGGGAACGAGTACCGCTCTTTGGCCGTTGCCTCGAGCGTTCCAAAAATCAGACTGTACATGAAAAGGAAGGACTCATTCTTTTTCCGCGCGATGCGACCCGATCGGAGGGGCGACTCGACACTGCCCACGCGCAGATGCATCATGATCATGATGGTCACGGCGAACATTTGCGACAATGAGCCAGGGTCACCGACGGCTTCAACTTCCCGAAGGTGCGTGCCGCTCATGGCAGGCGCTTTATGCGGGAACAGCTAAGCTGACCAGCGACCTGATGGAGCATATCCACTTGGAGAACAACATTTTGTTCCAAGATATGAGGCGCCGCGCACGCAAGGATGAATGCCGGTTGGTGAGAGTATTGGCTGGTCCCCGGCTTGCCGCAGGTTCTTTAGTTGCGCATGGTCTTTGAAGCCGGACGCAGTGAAACGGCGCGGCCGGCAGATATTTACAGCCACTCGGTCGACATGGGCTGGCGTCGCATTGCGGTACCAGTCCCACATCTTTCTAAGACTCAATTGAACTTCGCATTGGCCGTCGCACCGGCAGGATTCGTAATTTGAACGACGCCCTTCGGATTCTCTGGAACTTTGGCAGCGGCATCTCCTTTCAGCCGATTATCTTCGGCAGGTGAGAGCGGAACACGATGGCTTTTGCCATCGACCACGAGGATCGCGACGCCTTTGTAGCCGTCGACGCGGACCGGCTTGTCGTCATGGCCGACCAGGAACGCCTCGACAGTTGTTCCCTTCGTCACAAGCTCAACATGATAGTTTCCCGCTTGAACAATGCGTCCGCCGTGCCTCGCTTTGGGGTCGTGGGCTTCGGCCGCCAACGGAACGATCGTCGCCGCAAACGCGAGGACAGCAAGTGATTTCGCTCTGAACATCAATGTCTCCTTGTTGAACTAGAAGGATTGCACGGGGTTGGCCTCGGCTGCCGGGCCCGCCTGTCTCTTGGCGGCGCCTGCACGGAGGCGCTCGATCGGCTTGCGGCCGAGCCACAGAATGAGGAGCGGCGTGACAAACGCATCGAGCAGTGTTGCGCTGATCAGCCCACCGAAAATCGTCACAGCCACCGGATAGAGGATTTCCTTTCCGGGGCTGGCCGGATCGACCAGCAGGGGAATCAACGCGACGCCTGCCGCCAGCGCGGTCATAAGGACCGGCGTCATGCGTTCGAGGCAGCCGCGCGTGATCAGGTCCCGCCCGAAAGGCGTGCCTTCGTTGAGAGCAAGATTGATGATGTGGCTGATCTTGAGAATGCCATTGCGGGAGGCGATGCCGGTGAGCGTGATGAAGCCGATCATGCTGGCGACCGAGAGCGGCTGGCCGGCCAGCCACAGCGCCGCGACTGAGCCAATCAACGCGAGCGGAACGCTGCCCATGATGATCAGAGCCAGGATCGCGGAGCGGTAGCGGCTGTAGAGGATCGCAAATATCAGCGACAGTGACACCAGGGAAAGCAGACCGATGCTGCGCGCGGCCTGTTCCTGCGCCTGGAATGTGCCTTCCAGGCTCGCAAACATGCCTTCGGGCAATCGGGTATCGCGCAGGATCTGCCGGATCGCCGCGACGATAGCGGCCTGGTCCGTCGTGCCGTCACTGTTGGCGAGCACGACGATGCGGCGGCGGCCATTCTCGCGAAGGATCTGGTTGGGGCCCTCGGTCTCCCTGATGTCTGCGATTTGCCGCGCCGGAATCCAGCCGCGCGGCGTTTCAAGCAGGAGGTCGCCAAGCCCCTGCGCTGTCCGCAAGCTGTCGGGCAGCCGCATGACTACATCGAACCGGCGAAAACTGTCGATGACGCGCGAGACTACGCGACCATTCGATAGCCTGCTCAGTTGATCGACCACGGCCGCAGGCTGCACGCCGTAAAGTGCCGCGCGTCCGTAATCGATGCGGATTTCGAGCTGCGGAATGCGCACCTGCTTTTCAACCTGAAGATCGGTCACGCCGGGAATACGGGAAATCATTTCCCGCAGCTCCTCGGCTTTGCTGCGCATGGCATCGAGGTCATCGCCGAAAACCTTGAGTGCGAGTTCCGAGCGGATGCCGGACAGCATGTGGTCGAGCCGATGGGAGATCGGTTGGCCGACATTGATCGAGAGGGGCAGCACCGAAAGACGGCTGCGGATGTCGGCAACAATCTCGCTCTTGCTTCGCTGCGATGACCGCAGGTCGATTTCAAGTTCGGAGACATGAATGCCTTCGGCGTGCTCGTCGAGTTCGGCGCGCCCGGTGCGACGCCCGACCGACTTGACCTCGGGAATGCTGAGGATGATGCGCTCGGCGATGGTGCCCACCCGGTTTGATTCGGACAGCGAGACGCCGGGATTGAACGTCATCAGGACCGTGAAAGTGCCTTCGTTGAAGGGCGGCAGGAACGTGCGCGGCAGTGCCAGTGCCGCCAGGGTGGCGCCGGTGACCAGGATGACAGTAGCGACAAGAATGCCACGCGATTGCCCATAGGCCGCCGCCAGCGCCGCCCCATACCAGCGCTTGAGGTTACCAACGAGCGGGCTTTCATGTTCTGCCAGGCGCTTGAGGCCGGGCAGCATGTAATAGGCCATGACCGGCGTCAGCGTGATCGAAACCGCGAGACTTGCAAGAATGGAGATGATGTAGGCCTGACCAAGCGGCGCGAACAGTTTGCCTTCAATGCCCGACAGCGCGAACAACGGGACGAATACGAGAACGATAATAGCGGTGGCGTAGACAATGCCGGAACGCACCTCCTGCGAGGCGCTGACCACCACATCGAAAGTCGAACGCGGATTGCCGAGCGCCCGGTTCTCTCGCAGCCGCCGGAAGATGTTCTCAACGTCGACCACGGCATCATCCACGAGTTCACCGATTGCAATGGCAATGCCACCCAGCGTCATGGTGTTGATCGACAGGCCCGCGAAATAGAAGACAACCGCCGTGGCGCAGAGCGACATCGGAATGGCGGTGAGCGAGATGGCCGTGGTGCGCCAATTCAGCAGGAATGCAAACAGTACGATCGAAACGACTGCGGCTGCCTCGATTAGCACCGTCTGCACGTTGCGGATCGAGGACTCGATGAAATTCGCCTGCCGGAAGATCAGATTGTCCGCCTTGATGCCGAGCGGCAGGCTGTTGTTAAGATCTTTCAGCGCCTCTTCGATCTTGCCCGTGAGCTCGATGGTGTCGACATGGGGCTGCTTCTCGATAGCGACGACCACGGACGGCTTGCCCATATAGCCGCTGTCTCCGCGCTTGAGACGCGCCGCGAATTCGACGGTCGCCACCTGATGCAGAAAGATCGGGCGGGTCTCGACCGTGGCCACGACGATATTGCGCAGATCGTCGAGGCTGGTGGTGCGGCCGATATTGCGGATCAGATACTCGCGCGAGTTCAGATCGGTGAAGCCGCCGCCGGCATTGGTACCGAACTGGGCCAGCGCTTTCTCGATCTGCTCATAGCTGACGCCGAGCGCGCGGAGGGCGGGGGGCTGCGGCGAGACGCGATACTGCCGGACCTCACCGCCCATCGGGATGACCTGCGCCACACCGGGGATGCTCATCAGCCGCGGACGGATGGTGAAGTCGGCGGCCTCGCGCAACTCCATGGGTGTCGCGTGGTCGCTGGTGACCGCCACCATGATAATCTGTCCCATCAGCGAACTGATCGGGCCCATCATTGGCGTGACATTGGCGGGCAGCTGCTCGCGAATGAGGTTGAGCCGCTCGGCCACAAGCTGGCGGTTGCGGAATACGTCGGCGTCCCAGTCGAATTCGACATATACGACGGAAAGACCGACGCCCGACACCGATCGCACACGGGTCACGCCGGGCACACCGTTCATCTGCGTCTCGATCGGGAAGGTCACCAGCAACTCGACTTCCGGCGGGGCAAGGCCTTCCGCCTCGGTCATGATGGTCACGGTCTGACGATTGAGATCGGGGAACACGTCGACCGCCAGGCGGGTCAGGCTGAACGCGCCCATGATCATCAGCGCCGCGCTCAGGGCGAGCACCAGCATGCGGTTGCGCAATGATTGCGTGACGAGGAATGTGAACATGGTGCGAGCGCTCAGCGGACGTGATCGAGGAGTTCTGCGCCCTGAACTACAATGCGCTTGCCAGGCTTGAGCCCCGCGAGGATCAACACACGATCGCCGTCAAGCGGCTCGGTTCGCACCGGACGCGACACGAATCTTTCGGCAGAGGGTTGTTCATAGACATGCTCCTGCCCGTTGGCGGTCCGGACGACGGCGGTGCGCGGCACGGCAATGCCGCTCCTGTGCTTGCCGTTTGCGGCAAACACGGTGACGAACAGTCCCGGCCGAATGCCGCTGGTGTCGCCTTCGATGGCGAAATGGATGGGGATCGCTTGACTGCGGTCTGCAAAGCCGGCGCCGCGAAAGGCAAGCTGCAGGGTCTTGCCGTCCGCTGTCGTCGCCGTCGCTGATTGCAACCCGTTCAACGCGTCATAGCTCAGCGCCTCGACCCACAATTTCTGCGGATCGACGATCTGGAAGATCACCGCATTGGTCTGCGCGATCTGTCCGGCGACCGGCGTGCCTTCCGCGATAACGCCGGACACCGGCGCCACGAGGGCCTCCGGCTCTCGCCGCACCCGATCAAGCGATACGCGCCGGTCCTTCAAGCCCTGAAGTTCAAGACGCGTGTCATCGAGCTGCGTGCGGGAAACGGCGCCGCTGGCAGCGAGCTGCTCGTAGCGCGCGAGCCGGCGTTCCACGATGGCGATCTGCTGATCGAGTTCGCCCTGGCGCTGGCGCATGTCGGAAACGTCAATGGTTTGGACAGGTGGTGTGACGTAGCCAAGGATGTCGCCAGCCTTGACCACAGCGCCAAGTCGGGGAAAGCCGCCGGGCGGTGGCGACAAGCGGCCGCCCAGTGCGGTCTGCACGTAGCCGCTGGCACTCGGGTCCGGAATGATGCGACCTGGGAGCTCGACCGCACGCTGGAAGCTGCCGGTCCCCGAGACCAGCGTGCGCAGCCCGAAGATGCGCTGGACGAATTTGGGAACGAAAAGCCCGCCGTCAGGCTGCCGCTGTGCGCGTTCGCTTTGTCCGGCGCTGACCGCTGGCGATGCCTGCACTCCGTCATCGTGCCCTTCGTGCGACAGGCCTTTGTCGAGGAAAAGGGGTGTCGCGGCGGCAACTGCCAGCGGGATCAGCAGCACGCGTCGCCCATACCTCCGGCGACCCAGCGCAAACCCTGCGGCCAGGCCGATCCCGAGTGTGACCGGCATAAGTGGTGCGAGCATCTTGCCCACATACGCCTTGGTACCCGACCAGTCCGTGGCATCGCCCCGCTCGCCGGCGTCTGCATCGCCGGGGATGTCAAGGCTGACCGAAAACACATCGATATCGTCACCGGCGGTGACGCTGAGCGCGATATCGGCACGACCGGATTTGGGCAGCCATGGCGCGTCCAGGCTGTAGGTGCCGTCAGGCTGGGCGAGGGCCGGAACCGGTCCGTTGGGTGTTTCAACCTCGATTTTGGCATCGGCGACGGGCTCGTTTGTCGCGAACCTGTCGAGGTAGAGCGTCAACCGGTCCTTGTTGGCGACAACGACCAGCTGAAGGGCGGACGATGAGGCTTCGCCGCGCGGCAAGACATTCGTCGGCAAAGGTGCGGCCTGGTCGCCATGATCGTGCCCTTCATGCGCGTTGACGAAGCCGGTGCCCAGGAACAGTGCCAGCGCAGTGACGCGCAGCCCGAGTGAAAGTGCGGAAAACATGTCGGTGATCCCTCCATCCGTGAACGGGGCCGGACACGGCGACCATCTCGCTTGCGAGACGGCGCCTTGGCGCGACCAACGATTCAGGACAGGGATCTGGGAGGCCGCCTCAATCCGTTGGCGGGAGCGCTCGTCACGGGCGGCGCCATGTAAGCACCGTAGGCAACGCTGCCGGCGGCAGGCCAGGCATCGCCGACCATTGGTTGGATGACGGCTGCACACGACGTACAATGACTGGCGGTGCAGCATCCGCGGTCACCGCAGTCTGGCATCGTTAACGAATCGCTGACGGGAATCGAATCGCTGGCGCTTATCGCCGCCGCCTGCGAGTACTCCGCGGCGGAGCGTTGTGTGACGGCCTGCTCATGCGATTGGGGCGTGCTGACAACAGGGTGATGCACATGTGCCTGGTGACTATGGCCAGCATGCGCATGGGCAACAGACGGCACGCTCGCGGCCAGAAGTGCCACAAAGCCGAACAGCCAGAAAACTGCTCCAACGCGCTTCATAAGGTTGCGGGCGCCAAGATCGTTGAGGCCAATTCAGCAGACGATCTAGGTCGATTTACGGCACAAGGCAATACCTCAAGTATCGGATCGTAAATCGCTTTCCGGTGCAGCCGATCCTTTCAGTCGCAAATCCATACAAGCCCTGAATCGGGCCCGTCCCTCAGCCGTTTAGTCTAGAACTTCGGATTTCGACGACAATCTCTCACGATACTTTAGGAAATTCCCGTTTTCTTGAAGTCACGCGGCGGAGACCGGCGTCGAAGATCGCCCGTGATTTACCTGTCAGCCGAATGAGATGCTGTCATTTTGAAGCCTAGTTCAGATGAAAGCCGTTCAGTGAACTGCTTGAGCATCAAAGCAGGTTTGCTCGTCCAACCGACATCGAGCGTCTCCTGCTGACCGAGCACACCCACGACAAGCGAAAGCTTACCCATGTGATTGAAAACCGGTGCGGCAAGCACGTGAATGCCAGGAATGAGATCGCCTTTGACGAAGGCCATCTGCCGACGGCGGACTTCGGCCAGCGGCAGAAGATGCTTTGACAGCCGCATCTGCTGGGGTGTTGCCTTTAGTTCACGTTCGAGGACAGGCGCCGTCAGTTGCTCGGGCATGAAGGCTTCAAAGATCTGTCCCGCAGCCGATCGGCGTAATGGCAGGATCGAGCCGGCACGTACGTTCAAAGTGATGGGCCGTCGGCTTTCCTGAATGGCTATCACCGTTGGACCGACGTCACCCCAGATCGACACCACGATCGTTTCATTCACCTCGTCAGCAAATGCCGGGATTTCGCGCAGTGCAAGACGAACCGGATCGAGTCCCCGCAGACCGGCAAGGCCGAGCGCGATCGACAATGAACCGATGCCGTACGCGCCACTTGCATCGTCCTGGTAGAGAAGCCCGCCTCGTGTAAGGCTCGTCAGATACCGATGCACCTTGCCACGATGCATTTTTGTTGCCGTGGAAATTTCGCGCAGATGCATCAGTCCGCCGCGATCAGCGAACGCGCGCAGAATTGTTGCAGCGATCTCAACTGATTGAATTCCCAGGCGATCGTCGTCGGCGTCTTTCAAGTCGGCATCCTCTTGGGGTCTCTTGGCGGGCTGCTTTGGCACGTTTTGCCTGCGTTCTTGGTGAATAACCAGATTGGACGGGCTAGCAGCTGCTCGCTGTTGACATCTGCTGGTGCGTCATATTAAGTAATACAGGTTACAAAATATAAGACAAAAAGAATCTTAGGGAAGGATGGGTGTCATGTCGGACGTCGAATCTCAGCGTCAGGAAATCTACAATTCGGTAAGCAAGCTGAACGCCTATCCGTTCTGGCTCATCCAGGGCGATATGGAGCCACGCGAGCCGCGAGTGCGCGAAAAAGCGCATGTCTGGCGTTTCAAAGATTTCAAACCGCTGATCCAGAAGGCGGGCCCCATCGTGCCCCACGAACTCGCAGACCGCCGCGCCTTCGTTCTGCACAATCCGGGCTACGACATGACGAAGCCCTATACGACCAATACTCAATATATTGCCTATAGCTTCTATCTGCCGGGCGAGGTGTTTGAGCCGCATGTGCATACGCCCTCGGCGAGCCGCATGCTGCTGCAAAGTGACGGCAAGGGATATACGACGGTCGAAGGCGAAAAATGTTATCTCGACCGCGGTGATCTGGTGATTACGCCGAGTGGGTCGTGGCACGACCACGGCAACGAAGGCGAGATTCCAATGATCTGGGTTGATATGCTTGATATTCCGGTACCGGTGCTGTTCAACGCGGCGAAATTTGGCTTCGACTACAAAGAAAACGGCAAAAAGGTTGATCGTCAGTCGGCAACGCGCTCCCACCTCTATTCGAAGCGGCATTTCAGCTTTGGTGGCGTGCGGCCCCGCTTCGCGCAGACCGAGGTCGGCAACCGAACAAGCTCTCCGCAACTTCATTGGAAATATGCCGATGTCCGCGCCGCGCTGAATGCCGTGCGCGACGAGCCAGGCGATCCCTATGATGGCGTCATAGTCGATTATGTCGACGTGATGACTGGTGGTCCGATCCAGAAGACGCAGAACTTTTCCATGCAGCTTCTGCGCCCCGGCGAGCACACGATGTCTCATCGCCATTCAAACGGCGGCGTCTATGTCTGTATCGAAGGCAGCGGTCAGACCATCATTAACGGCGAGGAATTCGCTTGGGCCGAAAATGACGTGTTTTGCGTGCCGTCGATGCACTGGCACAAGCATGTGAACGATAGCGACAAGAACGATGCCGTTCTCTATTGCGTCTCCGATGCGCCGGCGCTCGAAAAGCTCGGCCTCCTGTGGGAGGAGCGAAAGACGGCCACCGGCGAGATCGTTGCAATCGGCAACGCACTTCCCAGCTGATTTGGGTGCCGGCGTATGCCTGCGCCGGACGCGCTCTTTCGCGCAGGTCACAGCTCCGGCGTGCATTTTTTCACCGACATTGAGGTACCTCGATGAAAGATTCCACTGTCACTATTCCTGTTTCCGGCGGCCACATGAGCGGTTATCTCGTGGTCCCAGAGGCGGGGCACGGCCCCGGCATCGTGCTGTTACAGGAAATCTTCGGGGTGAACAGGGCTATGCGTGAAAAGGCAAACAAGCTTGCCGCGCATGGCTATGTGGTGATGGTGCCCGACCTGTTTTGGCGGCAGAGCCCGAATGTGCAACTGCACTACGACGATGCCGGCAGGGCTGAGGGTTTCAAGCTGCTGCAGGGTTTCGACCATGCCAAGGGGATCGAGGACATCAAAGCCGCATTCGACGCCTTGAAGAGCCGTCCGGAATGCCGGGGTGCGCCCGCTTTTGTCGGCTTCTGCATTGGTGGAAAACTGGCGGTTATGGCGGGCGCTGCTGAGCCGTCCGCATCCGCGGTCGTGTCATTCTATGGGGTGGCGCTTGAGAACAATCTCGATCAGTTGCGCGCATTGCAAATGCCAACGCAGCTTCATTTCGGCGACCAAGACACGCACATCCCATTTGAAAAGATTGAGACCATTTTGTCGGGCGTGGCCGGCCGGAAGAACATCAACGTCTACATCTACAAGGGTGGGCAGCACGGATTTTTCAATCATCATCGCGCCGAAGTTTTCGATGAGAAAGCATCGGCGGTGGCCTTAAACCGGGTGCTCGAAATTCTTCCGGCTGCATAGCAAATAGCAGGCAGTCACGAAACACAAACAAACAAAACTAGGGTGGGCGCAATGACGGACGAGCGGAAAATAACGCTTGATGATGTAATTGATGACTCCAGTGCACCGGGTATCCGGGTCGTTGTTTTCGCGATCTGCTTTTGCATTGCAATGCTGGACGGCTTCGATACCCAGGCCATCGGCTTCGTTGCGCCGGTGATTTCGCAGGCTTGGCAGCTTGCGCCCGATAGCATGGGTGTCGTGTTCGCGGCCGGACTGTTTGGCCTTACAATCGGAGCTCTGATGTTCGGGCCAATCGCCGATATATATGGCCGTAAGGGAATTCTGCTGATCTCTGTTGTCATCTTTGGCAGTTTCGCACTGGCGACAGCCTGGGCGCAGACCTATCACCAGCTTCTCTTGTTCCGCTTCCTGACCGGGATTGGACTGGGGGGAGCAATGCCCAACGTCATCGCGTTAACATCGGAATATTTTCCGAAGCGTAACCGTACGACGATGGTGACCCTCATGTTCATCGGGTTTCCGATCGGCGCCGTCGTCGGCGGCCTTGCGGGCGGAAAGCTGATCAGCTTGTTCGGCTGGCAGTCGATCTTCTATGTCGGCGGCATCGCACCACTGCTGATGTTGCCGATCATTCTTTTGCTACTGCCGGAATCGGTACGCTACCTTGCCAAAAAAGACAGGTCGTCTGCTCAGTTTGCGTCGATCCTCACTCGCTTTAATTACAGGCCCAAAGTCGACGCCGCGCAAATCGATATTCTGGAGAAGGACTCTGCGCAGGTCTCCCCAGTCAGGGTGCTGTTCACCGAAGGACGCGCACTGGCTACTGCCCTACTGTGGATAATATTCTTCGTGAATCTCTTGATCCTGTACTTCCTGGTCAACTGGCTGCCTACCGTAATGACGACTGCCGGTGTTTCGTTGGAACGCGCCATCGTTGCAATCGCCGTTCTCAACCTCGGCGGCGTAATCGGGGGCTTTGTGCTCAGCCGGTTTTGCGACAAGGTCGGACCGTTTGCGGTGCTTGCTCTTTCCTATATGCTTGCAGCAGTCTTCGTGGCGCTTATCGGCCAGGCGGTCACCTCAATCCCACTGTCGCTGGCTACCATCTTCTTTGCAGGCTTCTTCGTGATCGGCGCGCAATTTTGCGCCAACGCAGTCGCGGCTCAGTTCTATCCGACGGCAGGCCGGTCGGCTGGCGTTGGCTGGGCGCTGGGCGTGGGCCGGATCGGCTCGATCGTCGGACCGATGATCGGCGGCACAATGATCGCTGCTGGCCTGACCATTGACCGCCTGCTGTTGTTCAGTGGTCTGCCGGCGATCATTGCAGCCGTGTGCGTCCTGGCGTTGCCCTTTGTCGGCGCTGCAAGAACGGCGCCCGCTACGGTGCGTCCGTCGGAAGCCTGAGGGTGCGTCGATGAAACTGTGCCGGTTTAACGGAACCAAGCTTGGCGTCATCGAGGCCGATCGCGTGTATGACATCACCGCCGTTCTCGACACGCTGCCTAGATTGCGCTGGCCGCTACTCCCCGGCGACCACATCATCCGCCATATCGGCGCGATCTCGCGCTATGCGGCAGAAGCCGTGTCGGGCAGCCATAGCGTGCCGCTTGCATCAGTCCATCTCGATAGCCCGGTGGCCAATCCCAACAAGGTGATCGCCGCCCCGTTGAACTACGCGATGCATGTCAGCGAGGTGAATAGGGACGAGGCGATCCACCACAACACCTTCAACACGAGCTTTGACGGTTATCGCACGCCGATCGATAAGCTCGGGTTGTTTCTCAAGGCCAATTCATCGGTCTGCGGCATGTCGGATGGCGTTCGGCTCTCTCATCCGACCCGGAGAAACGACCACGAGATTGAACTGGTCGTCGTTATAGGCTCGGAAGCAAAGGATGTGAGCCCGAGCGAGAGTATGAAGCACGTTGCTGGCTATTGCATCGGACTCGACATGACCGTGCGTGGGCCCGAGGACCGGAGCTTCCGTAAATCGCCGGACCGCTACACCGTGCTGGGACCTTACCTTGTGACAGGGGATGAGATCGAAAGTCCCGATGACCTTCCATTCTGGATCAAGGTCAACGATGAGACGCGTCAGCAATCCTCAACGCGCAATCTTCTTGTCGGTATTCCAGAGTTGATCAGTCTGGCGTCCCGTTGGTACACCCTGTATCCAGGGGACATCATCATGACCGGAACGCCGGACGGCGTCGCGCCCGTCAATTCCGGCGATGTGATGGAGGCCTGGATCGATCGGATTGGCACGATGCGGGTTAGCGTTTCCTAGATGCGTGCGAGCCGCGGCGTGGTGCACCATGGCGACAATCTCCTCGGTTGCGGTCAAACTTGTTGAGCTGCGTTTCGACAAGCCTCGCGGTGGATCGCGGGTCACAGGGGTTGATATCGTCACCGCAGATATCGCGGATAGCGACGGCGCCGCAGGATTTGGATTCAGCTATGTGATAGGCGGTGGGGCAGGCGGTCTTATCGCCGGCATTGCCCAAGGTCTGGCTGACCGCTTCCTGATCGGTAGACGGGTTGCCGATCCCACTTCGCACTGGGCGGAAATCGACAAGAGCTTCAACCGCACTGGCGGGGGCCCCAACGTCATCGCGCTTGCCGCGCTTGATGTTGCGAACTGGGATCTGAAGGCCCGGCGTGAAGGTGTTCCGCTGGTTCGTGCCCTTGGCGGGAATCTGGGCGCGGTGCCGGTTTATGCCAGCGGCGGCTTCAGTCCGGATGGTGAGATCGGGGCCTCTGTCAATCTTGCGCAGCACTATGCGGCACTGGGTTTCAGAGGCGTGAAACCGCGAGTCAATGCCAATGAGCGAGATGCGGCGGTGATCGAAGCTGTTCGCAAAGCAGTCGGCGATGACATTGCCATCATGGTCGACGCTAATGAGAAGGGTACGGCGGAAACCGCGGCGCGACTCCTTTCCTGTGCGGCAGATTTTGGCGTCGCCTTTGTGGAGGAGCCACTGCCTTCGGGAGACCCGTTGGGCTATCGCTCACTTGGCGCGCTTGAAAGCCGCGCCCCGATCTCCACCGGGGAGCACTTGCAAGGCATCGACAGGTTTGCTGTTGCCATCGCCGATGGCTATTGCAGCTATGTGCAGCCCGATCTCGCAATGGCGGGCGGGCTGACCCCATGCCGCGAGGTTGCGCGTCTTGCGGCCAAGGCGGGCATAGTCGTGGCGCCACACTTCCTGCCAGGCCTGTTTGTGCATCTCAACGGCTCGTTCGGTGGTGCCTTGTTGCTCGAAGAATTCCCGCTCATCGAAGAGGCGTTTGAGGGGTGGCCGCGGATAGATGACCAAGGGATGATTATCACCGTGAATGAGCCCGGCCACGGTCTAAGGATCAAGCAATGAGCTTGGTGGGTCACCTAGTTTTTTGGTGAATCGTACTCGTCGGTTCGAGTCTCTCTTGCCCGCCCTCAACTGGAATCCTTTCCATTTGAGTAGAGCCTTGGCCGGGTCTGGCGTGATTTCCAGTGGCGGCGGGCGCATCGTCCAGCTCAGTCCATGAGGAAGGCTGGGTCTCAAGGACAGCCCTTAGCTGCATCTGACATTTGTGCGGGTGCGCAGGCGTTATAACGGCAGGAATTGTATTGACCTTCATCAATGGAGCGGACTTGTCGGAGTGACAATTTGGAGCCCTCGCTTTTCCAAACGGGGACCTTCATGACTCAGGCAGACGCAGGACCGGCTTCGGCCAAGTCGTCAAATCAAGTCTCTTGGGTTCGGTCAAACTGGGGGCTTCTGTTTGCGGTTGCGGCGCTGATCGTTGTGGCGATGATGCCGACTCCTGAGGGGTTGTCGATCGCCGGGCACCGTATGCTGGCCATATTGGCCTTTGCCGTCATCGTGTGGATGACGGAGGCTCTCGATTACGCCGTCTCAGCAACCGTGATCGCGGCGCTGATGGCTTTCATGCTGGGCCTGGCGCCGGACGTGGCAAACCCCAAGATTCTGCTGGGAACGAGCCGTGCCCTGGGGCTTGCTTTCAGCGGCTTTGCCAATACGGCGCTGGCTCTTGTGTCCGCCGCGCTTTTCCTTGCGGCCGCCATGACCGCCACCGGGTTGGACAAGCGCATTGCCTTGGTCATCCTTTCGCGCGTCGGCACAGAGACGCGTCACGTCGTGATGGGATCGATCGTAGTCGGCTTTGTCATGGCCTTCCTGGTGCCATCGACAACCGCGCGCGTTGCCTGCCTCGTTCCGATCATGCTCGGCATCATCGCCGCCTTCGGCGTCAACAAGAAAGGCGCATTTGCCGGCATGCTGATGATCACGACGGTACAGACCGCCAGCATTTGGAATGTCGGCATCAAGACCGCCGCGGCCCAAAACATGGTTGCTGTCGGCTTCATTGAACGCACGTTGCACGCTTCCATCACCTGGCTCGAATGGTTCATTGCCGCCGGTCCTTTCGGTATCCTGATGACGGTGGCGCTCTATTTCGTGATGACGCGGATGATGCCGCCCGAGGTGAAGGAGGTGCCCGGCGGGCGGGACTCAATTCGAAAATCGCTGGCCGAACTTGGCCCGATGAAAGCGTCCGAAAAGAAGCTGCTCGCCATTTCGCTGACCTTGCTCGCATTCTGGGCGACCGAGGGTGTGCTGCATCGGTTCGATACCTCGTCAACGACCGTTGCGGCGGTCGCGCTGATGTTTCTGCCGGGCATCGGGATCATGACCTGGAAGGACGCACAGCCCAGGATTCCGTGGGGCACGATCGTGCTCTTCGGAATTGGCATCAGCGTCGGCACGGCCCTGCTGCAAACCAAGGGGGCATCTTGGCTGGCCGACCTTGTCGTGACCCAGTTCGGGCTGAAGAACGCCACCGCGCTGTTCATCCTTGGCGTGATGAGCCTGTTCCTGATCGTTATTCATCTTGGATTCGCAAGCGCCACGGCGCTTGCTTCTGCCATGATTCCGATCGTGATTGCCGTGCTGCAAAGCGTTGCAACGGCGGGAATAAATATTGTCGGCATGACCATGGTGCTGCAATTCGTGGTGAGTTTCGGCTTCATTCTGGTCGTCAACGCGCCTCAGAACATGGTGGCCTACGGCACCGAAACCTTCGAAGCGAAGGACTTCGTGCGCACGGGCCTGGTGCTTACCATTGCGGCTTTTGCGCTGGTCATGCTGCTCGGCGCGACCTACTGGCGCTGGCTTGGTTACGTTTAGGGCTTTGCGACGCCGGCGTGAAAAAGCTGCGAAAATGGAAGTGTTAATTTGGTGACATCGTGCTCGGTGTTTGATGACGCTCGGTATTGATGAATTGTATCGAGCGGCAGGTCGCGCCCAGGTTGATTCGATTGCGCGCGCAGCGACGGGCAAAAGCTTGATTTTTGTCAAGACTGTGCAGGATATCGCTTGTTCGGGTATACTTTTAAGTAACAAGTAAGAAACGCAACTAAACGGGCGCGTTTTCTGTTTTGCGTACTTTGAGATACCGCAAAGCATTCTGCCCTTACTCCTGATGATTTGTGTGCGTTGCGAAATAACGTCGGCACAGGCAGGGGTTTTCCATGCAAGCCAAGGCGAAAACGGCACCGGACGGTCAAGGCACCGCTCTTTGGATGTCAACCATTGCGTTCACCGTGTGTTTTGCGGTCTGGACCATCTTCTCGATCATAGGCATCCAGATCAAAAAGGATCTCGGTCTCAACGAAACCCAATTCGGTCTTCTCGTCGGTACGCCGATCCTCACCGGGTCGCTGATCCGCATCTTTCTCGGCATCTGGACCGATCAGTATGGCGGGCGCTTGGTCTACACCTTGACCATGCTGGCGGCGGCGGTTGCGACCTTCCTGCTCACTTACGCGACAACCTATCCGCAGATGCTGGTCGCGGCACTCGGCGTCGGCATTGCCGGCGGCTCGTTCGCAGTCGGCGTTGCTTATGTGTCGCGCTGGTATCCGGTCGATAAGCAGGGGACTGCGCTCGGCATCTTCGGCGCCGGAAATGTCGGCGCCGCCGTCACAAAGTTTCTGGCGCCGTTTGTGCTGATTGCCTATGGCTGGCAGGCCGTGGCGCAAGTCTGGGCGGCCGCGATTGCGATCATGGCGATCATTTTCTGGCTGACGACGAAGGACGATCCCGTCCTGGTGGAGCGACGCGCCCGGAGCGAGAAGCCGAAAAGCACCTGGCTCGAGCTCGAGCCGCTCAAGAATGTGCAGGTCTGGCGTTTCTCGCTGTATTATTTTTTCGTCTTCGGCGCCTTCGTTGCGCTGGCGCTCTGGCTGCCGCGCTATCTCATCGGCGTCTACGGCCTTGATATCGCGACCGCCGGCATGATCGGCGCCGCTTATTCCGTCCCGGCCAGCATTTTCCGTGCCTATGGTGGTCATCTCTCCGACAAGTATGGCGCACGCCGCGTCATGTACTGGACCTTTATGGTCTCGGTGGCTGCAACCTTCGTCCTCAGCTACCCGCCAACTGAATATGTCGTAAAAGGCATCCGCGGCCCGATCGCGTTCCACATGGAGATCGGGCTCGGTGTTTTCATTGCGCTGACCTTCGTGCTCGGCTTTTTCATGAGCCTCGGCAAGGCTGCGGTCTACAAGCATATCCCTGTCTATTATCCGAACAATGTCGGCTCGGTCGGCGGCCTCGTCGGCATGATCGGCGGGCTTGGCGGTTTCGTGCTGCCGATCGCCTTTGGCGCCCTCAACGATCTCACCGGCGTATGGACAAGCTGCTTCATGCTGCTGTTCGTGCTGTCGACCATGGCGCTTGTATGGATGCATCTCGCCATCCGGCGCATGGAGCGCGCAGCGACCGAGACCGAACTCGAACGTCTGCCCGAACTGCCTGAAATGCAGCCGATCCATGAACCGAAGCATGTCGGCCAGCTCGGGCCGCACTTGCTCGAGGATTGGCGACCGGAAGATCCCACGTTCTGGGCCGAGAAAGGCCGCGCAATTGCCCGCCGCAATCTTTGGATTTCGATCCCCGCCTTGCTGCTTGCGTTCGCGGTCTGGATGGTCTGGTCGGTGGTCGTCGCCAAACTGCCGGCGGTCGGCTTCAAGTTTACGACCGACCAATTGTTCTGGCTCGCGGCGATGCCGGGTCTCTCCGGCGCGACCTTGCGTATCTTTTATTCCTTCATGCCGCCGATCTTTGGCGGTCGGTTATGGACCTCGGTTTCGACTTGGTCGTTGATGATCCCGGCGGTTGGTATCGGTCTTGCCGTGCAGAATCCGGACACGCCTTACATCATCTTCCTCGTGCTTTCGCTCCTGTGCGGCTTCGGCGGCGGCAATTTCGCCTCGTCGATGGCCAATATCAGCTTCTTCTTCCCGAAATCGGAGAAGGGCAATGCGCTTGCGCTGAACGCCGGCCTCGGCAATCTCGGCGTCAGCGTGGTGCAGTTTGTCATCCCGCTGGTGATCACCGCCGGGGTGTTCGGCTGGCTCGGCGGCGATCCGCAGACGGCGGCCGACGCCACCGGCACCACCAAGCTGTGGCTGCAGAATGCGGGATTCGTCTGGGTGCCGTTCATCGCCGCGTCCGCTTTCGCGGCGTGGTTCGGGATGAACGACATTTCCGCGATGAAGGCCTCGTTTGCCGATCAGGCGGTGATCTTCCAGCGCAAGCATAACTGGATCATGTGCTTGCTCTATACCGGCACCTTCGGTTCCTTCATCGGCTATTCGGCGGGTTTCCCGCTACTGGCCAAGACCCAGTTCCCGCAGGTCGATTCGCTGAAACTCGTGTTTCTCGGACCGCTCGTGGGCGCGCTGTCGCGCTCGGCTACAGGCTGGCTGTCGGATCGCTATGGCGGCGGGCGCGTCACCTTCTGGGTTTTCCTCCTGATGATTGCCGCGGTCGGGGGCGTGCTCTACTTCCTCGGCATCAAGGATCAGCCCTACGCCTTCACCGGCTTCTTCGTGATGTTCATGATTCTCTTCTTCGCGACGGGCGTGGGCAATGCCTCAACCTTCCAGATGATTCCCGCCATCATGCGTGCTGAAATGCCGCGCCTGGAGCCGCAAATGAGCGCGGTTGACCGGAACAGGCAGGCCGACATGGAATCGGCGGCCATCATTGGATTTACGTCCGCCGTGGCGGCCTATGGCGCATTCTTCATTCCAAAGAGCTATGGCTCCTCGATTGCGCTGACCGGGGGGCCGGAAGCCGCGCTCTGGGGCTTTATGGGCTTCTATGTCACATGCGTTTTGGCAACGTGGTTCTATTACACGCGGCGGGGTGGCCTGCTTCGCGATATCGAACGCGGCGGCAAGCTGCCCGCGGTCACGCAGCCGGCACAGTGAGAGGATGCGATAATGAGTCACTTTCTGGATCGCCTGACTTTCTTCAATCGTGTCGTCGACGATTTCTCCGATGGCCACGGCATCGTGACGCGCGAAGACCGGCGCTGGGAGGACGGCTATCGTAAGCGCTGGCAGCACGACAAAATCGTGCGCTCCACGCATGGCGCGAATTGCACTGGCTCGTGCTCCTGGAAAATCTACGTGAAGGGAGGCATCGTCACCTGGGAAACGCAGCAGACCGACTATCCGCGTACGCGCCCCGAGCTTCCCAATCACGAGCCGCGCGGCTGCTCGCGCGGCGCCAGCTATTCCTGGTATCTGTATTCCGGCAATCGCGTGAAGTATCCGCTTGTGCGCTCGCGCCTGCTCAAGCTGTGGCGCGAGGCACGGGCGATGCGCACGCCGGTCGCGGCTTGGGCCTCGATCGTGGAGGACCCGAAAAAGCGCGCGGCCTATACCACCAAGCGTGGTCTTGGTGGCTTTGTGCGCGCCACTTGGGACGAGGTGACTGAGATCGTCGCCTCGGCCAATGCCTACACCGCCAAGAAGCACGGACCCGACCGCGTCATCGGTTTCTCGCCGATTCCGGCCATGTCCATGGTCTCCTACGCAGCGGGCTCGCGTTATCTGTCGCTGCTCGGCGGCGTCTGCATGTCGTTCTATGACTGGTATTGCGACTTGCCGCCGTCTTCTCCACAGACCTGGGGCGAGCAGACCGACGTGCCTGAAAGCGCGGATTGGTATAACTCCGGCTTCCTGATCCTCTGGGGCTCCAACGTTCCGCAGACCCGTACGCCGGACGCGCATTTCTACACCGAGGCGCGCTATCGCGGCGCCAAGAGCGTTGTGATCACGCCGGATTATTCGGAAGCATCGAAATTTGCCGACCTATGGATTTCGGTGAAGCAGGGCACCGACGCCGCGCTGGCCATGGCGATGGGGCACGTGATCCTGCGCGAATTCTACATTGACCGTCAGGCGCAGTATTTCGAGGACTATGTCCGCCAATATACCGACATGCCGATGCTTGTGCGTCTCGACAAGAAGGACGGCGAGTTGGTTCCGGGGCGCATGCTGCGCGCCTCCGATTTCGCCGGCGGCCTCGGCGAGACCAACAATCCGGAATGGAAAACCGTCGCCTTCGACGAAACTTCGGAAAGTATCGTTGTGCCGCGCGGCTCGGTCGGCTTCCGTTGGGGCGAGAAAGGCAAGTGGAATCTGGAGGAGAAGGATTCCGAAGGACGTGACACCAGCCTTCGCATGTCTCTGGAAAGCGCGCATGATGAGATCGTCGATGTGGCTTTCCCATATTTCGGCAATCTCGATCACGAACATTTCGTCGGCGACGCGCACCCCAGTGTGCTGGAGCGACGCGTTCCGGTGAAGAAGGTGAAGCTCTCCGACGGCGAAGCGCTGGTGGCGACCGTGTTTGACCTGTTTGTCGCGAATTACGGCGTCGATCGCGGCTTCGGCGGCGGCCATGTCGCCAAATCCTACGACGAGAATGTACCTTATACGCCGGCCTGGGCGGAAAAGATCACCGGCGTACCGCGCGACCAGATCATCACCGTGGCGCGCGAATTTGCGCTGAATGCCGAGAAGACCAAGGGCCGTTCGATGGTGATCATCGGCGCCGCGATGAACCACTGGTACCACTCGGACATGAATTACCGTGGCGTCATCAACATGCTGGTGATGTGCGGTTGCATCGGTCAGTCGGGTGGCGGCTGGTCTCATTATGTCGGGCAGGAGAAGCTGCGGCCACAATCGGGGTGGCTTCCCCTGGCATTCGCGCTCGACTGGGGCCGGCCGCCGCGCCAACAGAACTCAACCTCATTCTTTTATGCGCATACCGACCAGTGGCGTTATGAGACCGTGGGCGTCGAGGAAATCCTGTCGCCGACCGCGCCTCCGGGGCCATGGGACGGTGCGCTGATCGACTATAATGTGCGCGCCGAACGCATGGGCTGGCTGCCATCGGCGCCGCAGCTCCGGCAGAATCCGCTCGCGATTGCGAAAAAAGCGGAAGCGGCTGGGCTCGATGCCAAGGACTATGTCGCCAAGGCGCTGAAATCCGGCGAATTGCAAATGGCCTGCGAGGATCCGGATCATCCGGACAACTGGCCGCGCAACATGTTCGTCTGGCGCTCCAATCTGCTTGGCTCCTCGGGCAAGGGCCACGAATATTTCCTCAAGCATCTGCTCGGCACGACGCATGGCGTGCAGGGCAAGGATCTGGGCGAGAGCGGTCGGAAAAAGCCGCAGGATGTGGTCTGGCATGATGACGCGCCGATCGGGAAACTCGATCTGCTGGTCACGCTTGATTTCCGCATGTCCACGACCTGCGTCTATTCCGATATCGTTCTGCCGACCGCGACCTGGTACGAGAAGAACGATCTCAACACCTCCGACATGCATCCCTTCATTCACCCGCTCACTGCGGCGGTGGACCCGGTATGGGAGGCGAGGAGCGACTGGGAAATCTACAAGTCCATCGCCAAGGCGTTTTCACGCGTCGCGCCGGAAGTGCTCGGCGCGGAGAAAGATGTGGTGATGACGCCGATCATGCATGACAGCCCGGCCGAAATTGCGCAGGCGCTGGATGTGAAGGACTGGAAGAAGGGCGAGGTCGAGCCGATCCCCGGCAAGACCATGCCGGCGGTCACGGTGGTCGAGCGCGACTATCCGAATCTCTACAAGCGCTTCACCTCCCTCGGCCCGCTGATGTCGAAGCTCGGCAACGGCGGCAAGGGCATGGCCTGGAACACCGAGCATGAAGTTGACTTCCTCAAGAAGCTGAACGGCGTCGTAACTGAGGAAGGCGCGACCAAGGGGCTTGCCCGGATCAACACCGACATCGACGCGACGGAGGTCATTCTCACGCTGGCGCCCGAAACCAACGGCGAGGTCGCGGTCAAGGCATGGGATTCATTGTCCAAGACCACCGGCCGCGACCACACTCATCTCGCCATTCCGAAGGAGGACGAGAAGATCCGCTTCCGCGACGTGGTCGCGCAGCCGCGCAAGATCATCTCATCACCGGTCTGGTCCGGGCTGGAGAGTGAGAAGGTCTGCTACAATGCCTGCTACACCAATGTCCACGAACTGATCCCATGGCGGACCTTGTCCGGGCGCCAGCAGCTCTATCAGGATCATCTGTGGATGCGAGCCTTTGGCGAGGCGCTCTGCGTGTATAGGCCGCCGGTTGATCTGAAGGCAGTCAAGCCGGTGATCGACCTGAAGCGGAACGGCGAAAAGCAGATCGTTCTCAACTTCATTACGCCGCATCAGAAATGGGGCATCCACTCCACCTATACCGACAATCTGCTGATGCTCACCTTGTCGCGCGGCGGTCCGATTGTGTGGATCAGCGAGGTTGACGCCAAGGCGGCCGGCATTGTCGATAACGACTGGATCGAAGCCTACAATGCCAACGGTGCATTGGTCGCGCGCGCCGTGGTTTCTCAACGTGTCAAGCAAGGCATGTGCCTGATGTATCACGCGCAAGAGAAGATCGTGAATGTGCCAGGATCGGAAATGACTGGCCAGCGCGGCGGCATCCATAATTCTGTGACACGCGCGGTGGTGAAACCGACGCACATGATCGGCGGCTACGCCCAGCTGTCCTATGGCTTCAACTATTACGGTACGATCGGCACGAACCGAGACGAATTCGTGATCGTGCGCAAGATGAGCAAGGTCGACTGGCTCGACACGCCGACCGCCGATCAGCCCGAGCCGCTGGCCGTCGCCCGCAATCTGGAGGCTGCAGAATGAAAATCCGCGCTCAAATCGCGATGGTGCTCAATCTCGACAAGTGCATCGGGTGCCACACCTGTTCGGTGACGTGCAAGAACGTATGGACCAACCGCGAAGGCATGGAATACGCATGGTTCAACAACGTCGAGACCAAGCCCGGCATTGGCTATCCAAAGGACTGGGAAAACCAGGACCGCTGGAACGGTGGCTGGGTGCGCAAGCGCAACGGCAAGATCGAGCCGAAGATCGGCTCAAAATGGCGGGTGCTGGCGAAGATCTTCGCCAATCCCGATCTGCCGGAAATCGACGACTATTACGAGCCCTTTACCTTCGATTACGAACATCTGCAAAAGGCGCCGGAAATGCCGGCGTTTCCAACCGCGCGTCCGCGCTCGCTGGTGACCGGCGAACGCATGGAGAAGATCGAATGGGGCCCGAACTGGGAGGAAATCCTCGGCGGCGAATTCGCCAAGCGTTCGCGGGACTACAATTTTGAGGGTGTGCAGAAGGATATCTACGGCCAGTTCGAAAACACCTTCATGATGTATCTGCCGCGGCTGTGCGAGCATTGCCTCAACCCGGCCTGCGTTGCCGCTTGTCCGTCCGGCGCCATTTACAAGCGAGAGGAGGATGGCATCGTCCTGATCGACCAGGACAAGTGCCGCGGCTGGCGCATGTGCGTCTCGGGCTGCCCCTACAAGAAGATTTATTACAACTGGCAGAGCGGAAAATCCGAAAAATGCATCTTCTGCTTCCCGCGCATCGAAGCGGGTCAGCCGACCGTGTGCTCGGAAACCTGCGTCGGCCGCATCCGCTATCTCGGTGTTGTGCTTTATGATGCCGACCGCATTGAAGAGGCGGCGAGCGTTCCCAACGAGCAGGACCTCTATGAGGCGCAACTGTCGGTGTTCCTCGATCCCAACGATCCGCGGGTGATCGAGCAGGCGCGGGCGGACGGCATTCCCGACGCCTGGCTGGAAGGCGCGCGGCGCTCGCCGATCTGGAAGATGGCGATGGAATGGAAAGTCGCCTTCCCGCTGCATCCGGAATACCGCACGCTGCCGATGGTCTGGTATGTGCCGCCGCTGTCGCCGATCCAGTCGGCGGCTGCCGCCGGCAAGATCGGGCATGACGGCGAGATGCCGGATGTGCGTTCGCTGCGCATCCCGCTCAAATATCTCGCCAACCTGCTCACGGCAGGGAAGGAGGAGCCGGTCGCGCTCGGTCTTGAACGCATGCTCGCCATGCGGGCCTACATGCGGGCGAAAACGGTCGACGGCGTGCTCGACGAGAACATCGCCAAGCGCGTCGGCCTCACCGGCCAGAATATCGAGGACATGTACCAGATCATGGCGATCGCCAATTACGAGGACCGCTTCGTGATCCCGACTGCGCATCGCGAACTGGGCGAGGACGCCTACGATCTGCGCGGCTCCTGCGGCTTCTCGTTCGGGAACGGGTGCTCCGGCGGCACCAGTGAGGTCAATCTGTTTGGCACGCCGAAATCTCGCGCCAAAACCCCCATGGAGGTGGCGTGATGACCAGAACCTTCAAGGTTTTATCGGCGCTGCTCAGCTATCCGACCGCTGAACTGCAGCAGGCCGCGGGTGAGATGAAAACCGTCCTCGCAGCGGAGAAGCTCCTGCCGGCGGCTGTCCTGCGTGCGGTGCTGACTTTGCTCGACGAGATCGAAAGCCGCGATCTCTACGACCTGCAGGAGCGTTATGTGCTGCTGTTCGACCGCACCCGGTCGCTTTCACTGCATCTGTTCGAGCACGTGCACGGCGAGAGCCGTGATCGCGGCCAGGCGATGATCGATCTGCAGAATCTCTATGCCGAAAAAGGCCTCGAGATCGGCACCTCGGAACTGCCGGATTTCGTGCCGCTGTTCCTTGAATTCCTGTCGACGCGGCCGCGCGCCGAAGCCTATGATCTGCTGGGTCAGCCAGTCCATATCCTGGCGGCGCTTGCTGAACGGCTGCGCAAGCGGGATTCATCTTATGAATCCGTCTTCCGCGCGCTGGTCTCGCTGGCCAAGGCCAAGCCGAAAGGCGAGGACGTCGCCGCCATTCTCAGCGAGCCAGATCCGGACGCCGACGATTTCGCTGCGCTTGACGCCGCTTGGGAAGACGCGCCGGTGCAATTCGGTCCAAACGCCGGTGGTGGCTGCAAGGACGGCCTGATCGCGCGCGTCCGCGCCGGCCTTCGTCCGGCTCCGGGCATGCCAGAAACTTCACGACCTGTTCTGCCGACACGCTGAGGAGACGATCCATGCGCGACGCCATCAACTACATCGTCTTCGGCTGGTATCCCTATCTATGCCTGACCGTCTTTATCGTTGGAAGCTGGCTCCGCTTCGACCGCGAGCAATATACGTGGAAGACCGGCTCCAGCCAGCTGTTGCGCCGGCGGCAATTGATGTGGGGCTCCAATTTGTTCCATGTCGGAATTCTGGTGATCTTTTTCGGACATTTCGTCGGATTGTTGACGCCGATCTGGGTGTTCGATTTTATGGGTATATCGCATACCGCCAAACAATGGATGGCGATCGTCATTGGCGGCGTGGCCGGCATTATGTGCTTTGTGGGCATCACGTTGCTGGTGCACCGCCGGCTATTCGATTCACGCATTCGCAGCACCTCGTCATTCGGCGACACCGCGATCCTGCTGCTGCTCTATGCCCAGTTGATCGTCGGACTTGCGACCATTCCAGTGTCTCTCAACCATCTCGACGGGCATGAAATGGTGAAATTCATGACCTGGGCGCAGGGAATATTGACGTTGCAGCCGGGCGTCTCCGCGCTCATTGCCGATGTCCATCCGGTCTTCAGGCTGCACCTGTTCCTGGGCATGACCATCTTCCTGGTCTTTCCCTTCACAAGGCTGGTGCATGTCTGGAGCGCGCCGATCTGGTATCTTGGGCGGCGCGGCTACCAAGTGGTGCGCAGCACGCGTGCAGCGCCGCAGAATGTCCCGGTTCATCGCGGCGGAAAAATGCAAGTGATTCAGGCGCGTTCGCCATCGCCGAGCCCGGCGCCCGCGGAGTAAGCGTCATGAGTTGTTCGGTCCGCGACGCACTACTGCCGAAAACGGACCTCGTCGTCGTGAACGGTGTCGT
This sequence comes from Pseudorhodoplanes sp., assembly GCA_032027085.1. Taxonomy (NCBI): domain Bacteria; kingdom Pseudomonadati; phylum Pseudomonadota; class Alphaproteobacteria; order Hyphomicrobiales; genus Pseudorhodoplanes; species Pseudorhodoplanes sp. The sequence continues at coordinate 2,712,901 of JAVSMS010000001.1, forward strand.
CATCGCGCGCGACGCGATCGCGCGCGAAAGCCAGAATCATCCTTCGGCGTCGCCGATCAAAGCTTGGCAGGCGGCAGCGCATGCGCTGGTGGTGCGGGAATTGCTGTTGCAGGAGGCGCGGCGGATCGGCGTTGCGGCTGTTCCGCTCGATGATGGCGAGGGGAGGCGAGAGACTGAGGAGGAATCCCTGATCCGCGCCCTGATCGAGCAAGAGGTTGCGACGCCGGTGGCGGACACTGGGACCTGCCGGCGCTATTACGAGCAGAATCGTCGCCGGTTCCGTTCAGCTGACCTGTTCGAGGCGGCGCATATCCTGATCCCGGCGGAGCGGACTGACACGCAAGGCTACGCGTCGGCCCGCGCGCTCGCAGCCAACCTGATTGCGCAATTGCGCGAACGACCGGAGCAATTTGCCGATCTGGCACGGGCGCATTCGGCTTGTTCGTCGGCGGCGCAAGGCGGCAATCTGGGGCAGATCTCGGCCGGGCAAATCACTCCGGAATTCGAGCAGGCGCTGCTCGCGCTCCCCCCCGGCGCCTTGACGCAGGTGCCGGTTGAGACCCGCTACGGCTTTCATGTCATCCGGCTTGACCGGCGCATTGATGGCCAGGACCTGCCGTTCGAGATGGTGGCGGACCGCATCGCGGATTATCTCGCCGACAGCGTGCACCACCGCGCTATCGCGCAATATATCGCCCGGCTGGTATCCGCCGCGACGGTGACCGGCATCGATATGCCAGGTGCGGCCGAGCACCGGGTCAATTGAGGCAGTACGATGCTGTTGGGTGATCTGATTGCACGTTTTGATGATGAAGCTGTCGTGGCCGAGGCCCTTCTGTCGCTTGATGATCTGCATTTGACGGCGCGCATTCGCGAAGCCGCTACGCAGGAGGGGATCACTGCCGGCGAGTTTGCAAGTGCCGCTGTGCAGCAGTTTTCCTCGGCCGCGAGTGACGAGGAATGGGTCACGGTGATCGGCCAGATGGGGCAATCAACCGAACCCGGACTGGTGTTGCTGCGCCGGTCGCTGATCTGGGCGTTGGCATTGAAGCCCGCGGGACGCGCATGATCGCGTTCGCTAGTGACACGCCGCGCCAGCCGGCCGAATGGCAATGATCATCGCGATCCCCGCTTCCGTCTCGCCTGAATGCGGCTGCGAATTGCCGGCACAGCAGCGGCTCGTTTCGATCGCAGAGGCGCTTGCGGCGATTGTGGACGGTGTCGGACCGGTCTCTGGCATAGAGATTCTGCCGGTAGCGCAGGCGCGAGGCCGTGTCATCGCTACGCCGGTTGCGAGCGAGATGCCGCTGCCGCGTTTCGACAACTCGGCCATGGATGGTTATGCAATCCATGGCGACGATATATCCCGCGCCGCGCCGTTGCGCCTGACGGACCGGATTGCGGCGGGGCATAGGGAGGTTGCGGCACTGGCCGCCGGCACGACGGTGCAGATTCTGACCGGTGCACCTGTCCCGGCCGGCGTGGCCGCCGTCGTGCCGCATGAACAGACACGACGCGCCGGCAACGACGTTATTATCGAATCTCCAATTGCACTTGGCGACAACATCCGCCGGGCAGGCGAAGATATGGTGGCGGGGCAGCCGCTCCTGCAGGCGGGGACTCGGCTCGATCCGCGGCACATCGCATTGCTGCTGGCAGCTGGGCTCATCCATGTTCCGGTGACACCGCGCGTGCGGCTCGGCTTACTGTCAACCGGCGACGAATTGGTTTCGGCTGGAGAGGCACTTGGGGCGCATCATATCGTCGATACCAACCGGCCGTTGCTCTCGGCATTGCTCGCAGTGCCCGACGTCGAGTTGCACGATTTCGGGATTGTCGAGGATTCCCGGAAGGCTGCGTCTGAGCGAATCCGGGATGCCGCCGCCAAAACAGACCTGCTGATCACGACCGGCGGCATTTGCGGCAGCGATGCCGATCATATCGCTCCGGCCATTTGCGCGGCTGGCGGCACCTGTCGCCAGCTAAAGGTCGCGCTGCGTCCCGGCAAACCCATCGGAATCGGCCGTCTGCATGCGACGCGTATCATGTGCCTGCCGGGAAATCCGCTGTCAGCCTTGGTGACGGCGGTTCTGTTTCTGCGGCCTCTGCTGCGGGCGCTCGCAGGCGAACAGCCGAAAGAGCTTTCCGGCATTGCCGCTGTCGCGGGCGAAGTCTTTCGCCACAGCCCAGGCCGAACGGAATTCGTCCCGGTGATCGTGACGTCGTCGATCGACGCGTGGGGCCGCCCGCGGGTAGCGTCGCTGCCGCGCGGATCACATCGTCTGCTGTCGCTGGTGAAGGCGGACGGCCTTGCCGAACTGCCCGAGAACTCCGGCGACATATTGCCGGGCGAGACCGTGAAGTTTCATCCGTTCATCAGCGGGTTCGCCCTGTAGACGGAGTCTGCTGCGTCGTAACGACAAATGCTGCATAAAAAAGACCGCATGCCGACAGTTCGATGTTGGCACACGGTCCTAGGGCACCCGGCGACTAGGGAGAGGTCTTGTGCCAGGTGTCGTCAATCGCAGGCAGAGTCTTCATTGCGGAGCGGTGGCAGGAGCCACGCGGCACAGCAAGGCGCGCAACTGATAAGTGCCCATGGCGGGGTCGTAGGGCGGCTGATTGTCGGTGAGCAGGTTCACATTCGACTGCCAAACGCCGTATTCCGGCCCCGGCTGATCCGGAAACCACCACGCGTGCTGGGCGCTGACGACACGGGGATCGATTCCTTTGGTCAGCTTCACCTTTTGTCGCATGCGGCCACGCCGGGTTTCGATCCACATCCAGCCGCCGTTGACGATTCCATACTTGGCGGCGGTCTCGGGATGGATTTCGGCGATCGGATCGCGATGCGCCTTTCGCAGCTTGTCGATCTGGCGATGTTCTGAATTGAAGTAATGCGGAATGCGTCCGCCGGTGGTCAGGACCAGCGGAAATTCCTTGGCGACCTCCGGTGCGCTGATCGGAGTTTCCGGCGCTTCGACATAATAGGGCAGGGGTGAATAGCCGAACTGTTCCAGGCGCGTTGAGTAGAGCTCGATCTTTCCAGTCGGCGTGCGGAATCCGCCTTGCTCGAATTTGCGGTATTTGATCGGAATATTGACGAAGCCGCGTTGTTTCAATTCGTCGAACGTGATGCCAAGGCCGCCGGCGGCGAGCTGGGCATCCAGCACCTCCTCGACCGACTCGGTGCAGACCGGCAACTTCATCCTGCGCGCCAGTTCGACGAAGATCTCCTCGTCGGACTTGCACTCATGCGTGCGCACCGCTTTCTGATTGGCCAGTACGACATTCGCGGCGATCGTCGGCAGACCAGCGATCTGGTTAATCTCAGGCCAGGAGGCCGCCGGAAGCACGATGTCGGCGAGCTCCGCCGTCGGCGTCATGAACAGATCGGCGCAGATCATGAAGTCGAGCTTCATTAGCGCTTCATAGGCAGTCGAGGCGTTGGCGAAGGTGGTCAGCGTGTTGTTTCCGAAGACCAGGAAGGCTCTTACCCGATATGGCTTGCCGTCACGCATCGCCTCGATGAGCGTTGGAATATGTGCTGCCGGCAGGTCGGCGCCTTCTCCCCCGAGGAGCTTGAAGCGATCGCCGCCAAGCCGTTTGGCGCTGGCTTCAGGTGTAAGGTTTTCGATCAGGCTCGGAAAGCGCCCGAGCCCGTGCATGCCGAATACCCACCCGCCGGGCACATCGATATTGCCGGTAAGTACGGGCAGCATCGAGGTGGCGCGGATCGTCTGGATGCATTTCGGTGTGTGTTCGAGTGCACAACCCCATTCGAGCATTCCCGGCCGTGCCTGCCCGAACATCCGCGCGGCGGCGCGGATCTTGTCTGCCGGCACCCAGGTGATCGGCTCGGCCCATTCAGGCGTATGTTGCTTAACGCATTCGGCCAGTTGCTCGAAGCCGTGGGTCCATTGACGGACGAAGGGCTCGTCATACAGCCGCTCGCCGATGATGACGTGGAGCATGGCGAGCGCCAGCGCGTCGTCGGCGCCGGGGCGGACCTGCAGCCATAGCTTGGCGCGCTTGGCGAGTTCGGTCTCGCGCGGATCGATGACGATGATGTTCGGGTCGTGCGCCAGCGCTTCGCGCACGGTAAAGCGTGTCTCGCCATCGGGGCCGGAATTGAGCGGATTGTGACCCCAGAACATGATGCATTTGGGCGGCACGTTGCCGGTGTAGTCGCAAACCGGCAAGTCGCCCATGGTGAGGATGGTGGTATTGACGCGCGGGTGGAAGCACTGCGCGAAGCCCGGCTCACACCAGTTAGGCGTGCCCAGTGCGTGACCGAAGCGGGACACCCAGCGGATGTGATGACGTCCGGTGCCGGTGCCAAGCGCAATCGATTCCGGGCCGGACTCTTCGCGGATCGCAAGCAGCTTTTCGCTGATCTCGTTCAGCGCCTCGTCCCAGGAGATGCGTTGCCAGCGGCCGGAGCCGCGCTCGCCGAGACGGCGCATCGGGTATTTCAGACGATCGGGGTGATAGACCAGATCCTTCGTCACCGTTCCGATCGGGCAAAGGCGGCCATGATTGAGCGGCGAGTCAGGATCGCCTTCGACCTTCACCAGCACGCCGTCCTGCACATGCATCAGCACGCCGCAGCCGCCATGACATGAGCGGCACACGCTCTTGAGGACGGTCGTGGACGAGTTTGTGCCGGTGATGTGCGGTTGGTGAATGTTCATTCTGCTCTCCGGGCGCATGGTCGCGCTGGTTTGGAAAAATTCTACCAAGGAGAGCGATCGCCAAGTTATGCAGAATGAGAAAGGACCGATAGTATTTGGCGATCAGGCTGGGCCCTGCGCCCGTGCGCGGGCGGCCGCGGTGCGTGCGGCAACACGATCAAGCAACGCGATCATGTCCTCGATTTCGGACCGCTCAAAGCCTTGCGTGATGAACACGATCTTGCTGCGGCGGTCGGCGTCGGGCCAGCGGTCGAGCCAGGCCAGATTGTGCAGCAGATGCTGGGCGCCCTGAATGACCGCGGGCCGCTCGGGCTCTTCGGCGACATGAATGATGCCCTTCACCCGCAGAAGGCTTGGCCCCAGATTCTGCTGAAGTGAATCGAGCAGGAGCCGCAACGCCTCGCGCGCGATCGGCTGCTCCCGCACAAAGCAGAACGAAGCAATGTCGCGGTCATGCGGGTGGTGATCGTGATCGTGGTCATCGTCCGGGCCGTGCGCATGATCGAAGTGCGCATGCGGTGCATAGGCGGCTTCATTGAGCCAGGAGCGCACGTCGGCGGAAGCAGAGTCCGGATCGAATCCGGTCCTTTGGAGCAGCGCGACGGCGTCGAAGTCGGGCGCGTCACTCCAAGTGATGCGCGCCCCCGGATTCAGCCGGCGCAACCGCCCCACAAGCTCCGTCGCGACCGTCTTCGCCTGGTCGGCGGCGAGCAGATCGCGTTTGGTGATCAGGATGTGATCGGCGAGCGCAACCTGGCGCACCGCCTCGATATGGGTATCGAGGGTCCCGGGACCGTTCACCGCGTCCACGATGGCGATAACCGCGCCTACGCGATAGAGACCAGCCAAGGTCGGGTCAGACAGGAAGGCCTGCAGCACCGGCGCCGGGTCGGCGAGGCCAGAGGTCTCGATGACGAGGCGATCGAAATTCGGAATCTCGCCGGCTTCACGTGCGTGGTAAAGTCGGTTGAGTGTCGCGACCAGATCGCCGAACACGGTGCAGCACAGGCAGCCGTTCTCCAGCACCATGATGGTGTCGTCGCTGCGTGTGACCAGCGCATGATCGAGGCCGACCTCGCCGAATTCGTTGATCACCACGGCGGTGTGGGTCATGCCCGGGTCGCGCAGCGCGCGGTTGAGCAGCGTCGTCTTCCCGCTGCCAAGAAAGCCGGTAAGGATCGTGACCGGAGTATGCGGCATCGTGCCTCGCAATTGGCCCTATGCCCGCACCCGCACTGGGCATGCACCCTCTAATCTTACATAGAGAAGTGGGAGGCCGGGACAAGCCCAGCCCCGCACACGACGCCGTGCAACGGGCGTCAAAACACCTCGCAGCCGGGTAGGCCGCAGGAGATCAGGCGATCGGACGGGAAGTTGGTGATGATTTCGCAACCGTCCTTGGTCACCACGACCTCTTCCTCGATGCGGGCGGCGCCGGAGCCATCCTCGGCGCCTTTCCAGGTCTCGAGCGCGAACACCATGCCTTCCTTGAGCGGGGTGTTCTGGCCGGTATAGCGCTTGGAGATGATCGGCCGCTCCCATAGCGAAAGCCCGACCCCGTGCCCGTATTGCAGAAGAAAAGCTTCGGCCTCGTCGCGATAACCGAAGTCGCGGGCGTCCGGCCAGACCTGCGCGACTTGGTCGGGCGTCACGCCGGGCCGGATCATGTCGATCGACGCGCTGATCCATTTCGACGCGGTCTCGTAAGCGTCGATCTGATGCTTGTTCGGCTCCCCACAAATGAATGTGCGATAATAGCAGGTGCGGTAGCCGTTGAACGAATGCATGATGTCGAGGAACACCATGTCGCCCGGCTGGATGATGCGGTCGGAGAAGGTGTGGGAATGCGGCCGTCCGCGCGGGCCCGATACCGAATTGACGCATTCGACACGCTCGGAGCCCATGCGGAACAGCCGATCGTGTGCGATCGCCACCAACTCGTTCTCGCGCGTGCCTGGCCTGATGGCCCTTGCGATATCGACATAGGTGGCGTCGACCATGGCGCAGGCCATTTTCAGCAGTTCGATCTCGTCAGCGGTCTTGACCTCGCGCGCGTCGAGCATCGCCTGCTGCCCGTCGACCACCTCGATGCCTTCCTTTTCGAGTGCCCGCAGCATCGGCAATTCCATGATGTCGATGCCGATCGGTTCCTTCTCGATGCCGAAATGGACCAGCGCCTTCTTGATCTGCTTGGCGAAGTCGCCCTGCACGTTCATCTGCAGGGGTAATCCGCCCTGCATGGTGGAGATCGGGGCCGCAACATTGTCGGCGATCCAGGGCGACGACAAACGCTTGGCGGGGGGCGCCGGATCCCACAGGAACGGCGCGCCTTCGACCGGGCACAGTGCGTAGCGCATGAACTTGTCGCGCGCCCATTCGCCGATATGGGTTCCGGTGATGTAACGGATATTGTCGAAATTGAAGGCGATGACGCCGCCCAGGCCCGCGTGGCGGATGGCACTTTGTGCGCGCTTGAGGCGCTCCTTCACCAGCCGGTCGTAGTCGATGCCCTTTTCCCAGTCCTTGGCGATCATTCCCCAGGATGCGGTTGCCTGCGGTCGATTGTACTTCATGCATCATCCTCGCAATTGTCTCGCCCGCGGGATCAGCGGCTTCGACTGTGTCATTAGAAGCAAACGGGCTGAACTCTGGCCAGTTTATTCAGTCTGCGATCGCCCTGTAATGCAGAGTGAGAAAACACTGATAGTTTAATGCGATCATTGCCATAAAAACTTGTCGGACTTGAACCGAATCGCGCGATCGATATCCGCCAACCAAGCGGTGCTCGACAGCGCGCATCTTCGATCGGCTAGAATATTCAGAGACCTAAAGAACAAGCCACACTCCGCAGAGCCTGAGCAGCCATCCCGAGAGAGACGGCTGCTCGTCCTCGCCGCCGGCTCTCCGGGCGGGCATTGTTTTTCCAGCGGAAATTCAGTTTACCCACCGCGTTTTGGCACCGCGCCCAGCATTCTTAGCACTGGCGCCCGATCGCCAGTATCGATCATTTTTCCAAAAATCTGCATCAGTTTTTGATCGGTCCGAACTGTAAAATTGATCGATGACAAGCCGCAAGGCGATCGCAGATGCCATCATTTCCTTAAAGTTGCCGACGCTCATGCGTGCGCTGGGCGGCAGAAGCAACTGATGGTTGTTGGGCTCGCCTGCGAACGCTAGGCGGGTTTGGGAAGTGTCAAAATTCAAGGAGGGATCATGAGCTTCATAGGAATGTCCGGCGCGAGACTGACACGCCGCGCAGTCGTCATTGGTGCGGCGATGACGCTGGGGCTTGCCGCCACTCCTGCGGTCTCGCAGACAATCAAGATTGGCATGATCCTGACTTACTCGGGGCGCGATGCCGCGCTCGGCGAGCAGATTGATCGCGCCGTCAACCTGTACGTCAAGCTGCACGAGAAAGACCTGCCGCCCGGCGTCAAGGTTGAACTGATCAAGCGTGACGATACCGGCGTCAATCCTGACCTTGCCAAGCGGCTTGCGCAGGAGCTTGTGCTTCGCGATCAGGTGCAGATTCTGACCGGCGGACAATGGACGCCGAACGCGATGGCGGTTGCCGCGCTGACCAAGCAGGCGAAGGTGCCCTTCGTCACCATGACCGCGGGCGGCAGCGCGGTGACATTGCAATCGCCTTACGTCGTGCGGACCGGCTGGACGCTGTGGCAGACCAGCTATCCGTTGGGCGTGTGGGCGGCGAAGCAAGGCTGGAAGAATGCCTACACGGTGGTGAGCGACTTTGCTCCCGGGCATGACGGCGAGGCTGCTTTCATCAAGGGCTTTACCGAAGGCGGCGGCACGATCGCCGGCTCGGTGCGCATCGCGCTGAAGACAACCGACTATCTGCCGTATTTCCAGAAGGTGAAAGACGCAAATCCGGACGTCGTTTATGTGTTCAATCCCGGTGGTCCGCAGGCCACTGCCTTCATGAAGGCGTTCGACGACGTCGGCATCGTCAAGTCGAAGATCAAGCTGATCGGCCCGGCCGACATCACCTACGATGAGGAATTACCGAATATGGGCCGCAGCGCCCTCGGTGTGGTCACGCTCGGTCAGTATTCGCCGGCGGCGACGCGCAAGAGCAATCTCGAATTCGTTGCCGCCTGGAAAAAGGAATACGGTGCCGATTCGGTTCCCACCTTCTTCGGCATGGCGGGCTGGGACGGCATGCGCGCGATCTTCGATGCCATTAAAGCGCAGAAGGGCAAGATCGACCCCGATGCGACTATGAAATTCCTGCGGAGCTGGTCGAGTCCGGACAGTCCGCGCGGGCCGATCCGGCTCGATGAGGCGGGTGATCTGGTGCAGAACCTGTATCTGCGCCGGGTGGAGGAGAAGAACGGGGTTCTCGTCAACATTGAGTTCGAAACGGTCGGCCAGTTTGGCGATCCGTGGAAGACCTTCAACAAGAAATAGGAACAAGCGTACGCAGACAACGCCGGGCTCAACACCGTGACAACACTCATCACAATTCTCTTCTTCGGCATCGCCTACGGCATGATCTTGTATCTGATCTCCGTCGGCCTGTCGGTGACGATGGGTCTGATGGGCTTTGTCAATCTTGCGCACGGCGTCTTCGCCATGCTGGGCGGCTACGCCACCGTGACCTTCATGAACCGGCTTGGCGTGCCGTTCCTGCTCTCGCTGGCGATCGGTTGCATCCTCGTTGCCGCGCTCGGCTTCGTGCTGGAGCGGACGCTGTATCGCCGCTTCTATGGCCGCTCGGAACTGGACCAGGTGCTGTTTTCGTTCGGACTGATACTGGTCGCGGTTGCGCTCGTGCGCATCGCGTGGGGGCCGCTCGCCCAGCCGATCCAGTTGCCGAACTATCTGAAAGGTCAGGTGACGATCCTTGATCTGGCCTTGCCAACCTATCGGCTGGCATTGGTCGGATTCGGCGCAACGGTGATCGCCGGGCTTTGGTTCGTGTTTGACCGTACCCTGTTCGGGGCGCGCATCCGCGCTGCGGTCGATGATCGCGCCATGGCGCAATCGATCGGCATCAATACAAGTCGGCTGTTTGCTGCTGCTTTCGGTCTCGGGACCGGCCTGGCTGCGCTGGGCGGTGGTCTGGGTGCCGATGTGCTCGCCATTGCTCCGGCCTATCCGCTCCAGTACATCGTTTACTTTCTGATCGTGGTCGCCGTCGGCGGCCTTGGCAACATCAAGGGACCTTTTGTGGCGGCGCTGGCCATTGGACTGTCGGACACTGCTTGCAAGTATTTTGTGCCGGAAGTCGGATCGATCTTCATCTTTGTCTTTGTCTTTGCCCTTCTCGTTTGGCGGCCGAACGGCATCATGGAACGCCGCAGGGGCGCATCATGACAATGGTTTCTGCATCGCCGGTCACTGGTCCGGCCGTGCCTGCGGCTCTTACCCAGCCATTGAAACTGCTGCCATGGCTGGCCGTGGCGGCACTTCCACTGGCGCTGCCGGGATACGAGCCGCTGGTGACCCAGGTTTTCGTGATGATCCTGTTCGCATTGTCGCTCGATCTGCTGGTGGGCTATGCGGGCATTGTCACTCTTGGTCATGCCGGGTTGTTCGGCGTCGGGGGCTATACGGCCGGCATTCTTTCGGTGCACGGCTTTACCGATCCGATTTTGACCGCGCTCTGCGCAATGGCTCTGGCGGCCGTCACCGGCCTGATATTCGGCGTCGCCATTCTTCGCACCAAGGGACTGACGCTGCTGATGCTGACAATGGCGTCGGCCTTCCTGCTGTACGAGATCGCCAACATGGCAACCGGTCTGACCGGCGGCGAAGACGGGCTGCAGGGCGTCTCCTTTGCACCGGTGCTCGGTCTGTTCGAGTTCGACTTCCGTGGCAAGACTGCGTTCTTCTACAGTCTGGCCGCGCTGTTTCTGGTCTTCGTCTTTGTGCGGGCGCTGATCAATTCGCCGTTCGGCTGGTCGCTGCGTGGCATCCGCGAAAATGATGCGCGCATGGCGGCGATCGGCTGTCCGATCATGCGTCGGCGACTCATCGTCTATGTGATCTCGGCGGCGCTGGCCGGCCTGGCAGGCGCCTTGCAAGCGCAGAGCACCCAGTTCGTTGCGCTGTATTCGCTCAGCTTCGAACTGTCGGGCAATATCCTGATTATGTTGATCCTCGGCGGTTCGGGCCGTCTCTATGGCGCCTTTATCGGCGTGCCTGTCTTCATGGTCGCCCAGGATTTGCTGGCGAAGCAGGACCCTGCGAACTGGTTCCTCGGTCAAGGCATCGTTCTCATCGCCCTGGTGTTGTTGGCGCCGGGGGGCATTCTTGGCATCGCCGAGCGCGTTGTCGAAACCATGAAGCGGCGCAGGAACCCATGATGGACACTGCGACGCTGGAAACCCGCGGCCTCAACCGCTCGTTCGGCTCAAACCCGGTCATCGCGAACGTGAACTTCACGCTTCGGCCCGGCGAGCGTCGGGCGCTGATAGGCCCCAACGGCGCGGGCAAGACGACATTCGTCAATCTTCTCACCGGGCGCCTGCGACCCTCGTCCGGCACGGTGCTGCTTAACGGCGCCGACATCACCGCTTTGGATGAAGCGAGCCGTATCCGTCTCGGCATCGGCCGGACATTTCAGATCACCTCGCTATTCCCCAAGATGACCGTTCGTGAAAACGTGTTTCTCGCGGTCGCCGAATCCGAGGGTATCGCCGGCAATCTGTTGCGCTCCGTGTTCAAGTATCGCCAGCAGCTTGTCCACGTCGACGAATTGGTCCACCGCGTCGGTTTGAGCGATGTCGCTCATGTGCCGGCACAGCTATTGCCTTATGGCCGTCAACGACTGCTTGAGATCGCCATCGCGCTGGCGCTGCGTCCCAAAGTCCTTCTGCTTGATGAGCCCGCCGCCGGAATCCCGACCGCGGAAAGCCACGTCATTCTCGACATCATCGCGACTCTGCCAAAGGAAATAGCGGTGCTGTTGATCGATCATGACATGGATCTGGTGTTCCGTTTCGCCCAACAGATTTCGGTTCTGGTGCAAGGCTCCATCCTGGTGGAAGGGGCGCCTGGCGATATCGCCGCTGACCCGCGCGTACGCGAAGTTTATCTTGGAGACAGCAAACATGGCCGCTCTGCTGCGGCTTGACCGGGTGACAGCCGGATTCGGTCAGACCGTCATTGTCGAGGACGTCTCGTTTGCGCTGGAGCCGGGCGGGGTGCTGGCGGTGCTCGGGCGCAACGGCGTCGGAAAGACCACGTTGATGAAGACGATCGCAGGGCAGACGCGATTGCACGCCGGGAGCATTGAATTTCGCGGGCGGGAAGTTGGCTCGCTCGCCAGCTATTATCGTGCGCGCGGCGGCATCGGATACGTGCCGCAGACGCGCGATATATTTCGCTCGCTGACGGTGGAAGAGAATCTGCTCATCGCCGCGCAACCCGGACCGTGGCATCTCGAACGCGTGTACGAGCTGTTTCCGAACCTGAAGTCGCGCCGCCGCAATGGCGGTCTCGAGATATCCGGCGGCGAGCAACAGATGCTGAGCATCGGTCGGGCGCTTATGGGCAATCCCCGGCTTCTGCTTTTGGACGAGCCGATGGAAGGCCTTGCGCCGGTGATCGTGGAGAGGCTGTTCGAGGTTTTCGAGCTGCTGCGGGATACTGGAGAGTTCGGCATCATCCTTGTGGAGCAATATGTGAATGTTGCCCTCAGCTTTGCACCGCGCACCATTGTGCTGGATCGCGGGCGGATCATGTACGATGGAGCTTCAGCCGAGCTTTCCGCTGATACCGACAGAATGGCCGCGTATTTTGGTGCGTCGGGACAAGGCGAGGAAGGGCGGGAAAATGTCATCAACCCAGAGCACACGAGTGACGGCGGGGTTATGAAAAATCCTGCGCGCGCTCCTGCGTGAAAGTGGCAGGGTCCTGGCAGGACTCTGATGGCGTGAGGTCTCGAAAACTGTTTCGGGGTGATCCGAATGAAATTAATTCAACTCCGGAATTTCATTGCTGTCATTGAAGCCGGCACGTTCCGTCAGGCCGCCAAGAACCTGCGTCTCTCGCAATCCTCTATTAGCAAGAGCCTGCAGCAATTGGAGGACGAGATCGGCGTCGTGATCCTGCATCGTGGAGCCCGCGGGGTTGTACCGACCGCTGCGGGCGAGGCACTGCTGGCGCGCGCCAGGATCATCGAAGCGGAGCTGCGTCATGCGCGCACCGATGTACAGATGATCCAGGGCGCCCAGATCGGCGAAATCCGCGTGGCTGCCTCGCCCACCGTTGCCATGGGCCTGCTGCCGCGGGCAGTGGCCAAGTTCCAGAGCGCGCGTCCACGAGTGAGCTTTCGCATTTCGGAAGCTGTTTACCCGGACATGCTGCCGGCGATCCGTAGCGGCGAGGTCGATGTTGCCATCAGCCTGGTGCCTTCGCGGCCGCGTGACGAGACAATAAGTTTTGTCAATCTGGTCAAGGAACGACTAGTGCCGGTGGTTCGCGCCAATCATCCCTTGGTCGGCGCGCGCGACCTCAAGCTTGCGGACCTGCTTGACCTTGACTGGATCATTTACGGTCGGAGCCATACTGGGCTCGACGTTTTCGAAAAGACCTTCACATCCAACCGCCTCGCACCACCCAAGAGCACGATCGAGTGCACGTCCTTTGCCTGTGCGCGCGCTCTTGTCGAGAATGGCGACTACGTGACGTTGATGCCATCACAGCTCTTTCTCGACGACCGCAAGCCCTCGTCGATCGCGCTGCTGGAGCTCGATACGCCGATGCCGCCCTGGCAGGTTGCCGTGATATCCCGGGCAAAGCACGAATTGTCGGCCGCTTGTGTCGCGTTCCTTGACGAAATCGAGCGCGTCGCCACCGGAGCCGTCGTTTCCCAGAAGGTCGCTGCAAGTGCGGTGAGAGGGTGACAGTGATCGCCAGAATCGATCAAACTTCGAGCAATCTGCATCATTTTTTGATCAGGTCGGCAGATATAATTCGTTCTAATTTGATGCGGCTTGACAGGACGTATGACGCCGTCACCGCGCCAAGAAGGTGCGCATGATGCTTTCGAAGCTGAAATTCCCGATTCTTCTGTTTGGCATGTCGGTGATGCTCAAATTCACCGCGTGGAAGTATCCCGTTTTCGCCGCGCTACTGAAGGAGCGCAACCTGGTGGCGCAAATCAGGGCGCGGGACGAGGAGATCGGACGCTGGATCGCCTTTCGTGACGGCAAGGTCAGTTCGGGAAGAGGCATGCATGCCGCCCCAGACGTAACGCTGTCGTTCAAGACCGCGGCGCTCGGCGTCTCCCTTTTGACGCCGCCGATCAATTGGCTCGACCAGATCAATGCGCAAAAGGACTTCATGCTCACGGTCGATGGGCCTGAAGATCTGACCAACTGGTTCGCGCAGACTCTGATGATGATGCAGACCGTCGGCTGGAAGTTCGGCATCCAGCTTTCCGACGGTACCATGCGCTATTGCAACATGGCGAACGGCGGGCCGCTTTTTGTCTACGTCAAGGACGGCAAGATTATCCGCACCACGCCGATCGATTTTGATGAGGATGATACGCAGCCTTGGACCATCACGGCGCGTGGCATGGAGTTCACGCCGCCGCGGAAGACGACGTTGGCGCCGCACGGTCAAAACAGCAAATCAATGATCTATTCGCCTGATCGCCTGCTTTATCCGATGAAACGGGTCGATTTCGATCCGAAGGGCGCGCGCAATCCGCAAAACCGCGGTAAGTCCGGTTACGTGCGGGTTAGCTGGGAAGAGGCGCTTGACATCGTCGCCGGCGAAATCCAGCGCGTGAAGCATGACCACGGTCCCGGCGCGATGGCCGTTTCACACGGCTCGCATCACACCTGGGGTCACATCGGCTATTATCTCAGCGCGCTGTATCGGTTTGCCAACGCCGTCGGCCACACTCCGGTGCACCACAATCCCGATAGCTGGGAAGGCTGGTACTGGGGCGCCTCGCATCATTGGGGCTACACCATGCGTGTCGGCCAGAGCGAGACCTACGGCACCGTCGAGGATCTTCTACAAAACTGCGAAATGGTTGTGTTCTGGTCGGCCGATCCGGAAACCAACAGCGGTTCCTACGGCGCCCAGGAAGGCACGGTGCGCCGGCAGTGGTTGAAGAAGCTCGGTATCAAGGTCGTCCACATCGACCCTCATTACAACTCGTCGGCGCAATTCCTGCCGGGAAAATGGATCTGCCCGAAGCCGACGACGTCGCCGGCGCTGGCTCTGGCCATTGCCTATGTCTGGATCAAGGAAGGCCTCTACGACAAGGAATACGTCGCCACGCGCACCGTCGGCTTTGACGCCTGGAAGGCCTATGTCATGGGCGAGACAGACGGCATTCCGAAGACGCCGGAATGGCAGGAGAAGGAAACCGGCGTTCCGGCCAAGGACGTGCGGGCGCTGGCGCGCGAATGGGGAACCAAGCGAACCTATCTCGGCTGTGGCGGCTGGGGCAACGGTCATGGCGGCGCCTGCCGCAACCAGACCGGCATTCAGTGGGCGCGCACCATGGTGTGCCTGATCGCCATGCAGGGTTTGGGCAAGCCCGGCGTCAACATGGGCAATCTGCAATGGGGCGCCCCGGTCGATCTCAACTTCTTCTTCCCGGGATATGCCGACGGCGGCATGTCGGGCGACATCGAGAAGACCGCGATGGCCGTCGAGCTGTTCCAGCGCATGCCGCAGCTGCCGACCATGAACACGCCGCAGCAGAAAATCCCGCGCATCTATCTGCCGGAAGCGATTCTTGAAGGCAAAGCCGAGGGCGGATACGCTTGGAATGGTAAATCGATCGAAGCGCAATTCAGCAAGGTCAACTACCCGGCGCCAGGGCACGCGCCGGTGCGCATGCTGTTCAAGTATGGCGGATCGCTAATCTCGACCATGAACAACACGCACCGTCACGTGAAGATGTTCCAGTCATCAAATCTGGAATTCATCGTCAGCCAGGCGATCTGGTTTGAGGGCGACACCAAGTTCGCGGACATCATTCTGCCCGCCTGCACCAATTTCGAGCGTGTGGACATCAGTGAATGGGCCGGACTTGGCGGCTATGGCCATCACGGCCAGCAGCAGCTCAATCATCGTGTCATTATCTTCCAGGCGCCGGCCATCGCACCGCTCGGGGAGTCCAAATCGGACTTCTGGATCTTCAACGAGATCTGCAAACGGCTTGGGCTTGCCAATTACTTCTCCGAAGGCGTCAATGAGATCGATTGGGTAAAGCGCCTGTTCGATGCGTCGGACCTGCCGAAGAAGATTTCGTGGAAAAAGTTCATTAAGCGCGGCTACTATGTCGTGCCGACCGAAAAGGAGAAGCTGCGCACGCCGGTGTCGTTCCGCTGGTTTTGGGAAGGCCGTAAGAAGGACGTGCCGGAGCCGCATCCGTTGCCGTCCGATTATTCAGTCGAGTTCCTCAAGGGGCTGCAGACGCAGTCGGGCAAGCTCGAGTTCGAGTGCAACAGCCTCAAGCGCGCGAAAGATCCCGAGCGGCCGCCGGTCGTTGAATACGTCCCGTCATGGGAGGGCCCGCAATCAGGCGAACTGTTCCGCAAGTATCCGATTCAACTGCTGACGCCGCACAGCAAGTACAGCTTTCACACCCAGGGGGACGGCAAGGACAGCTTCCTGCTGAACATTCCCGATCACCGGGTGAAGGTGAAGGACTGGTACTATTGGGTCGTACGCATGAACGCGGAGGACGCGGCAGAGCGCGGAATCAAGCTGCATGATCTGGTCAAGGTCTATAATGACCGTGGCGCGGTGATTTGCGCAGCGGTGCCGACTCAGCGCCTGCCGCGCGGCGTCGCCAGCAGCTACGAGGCCTCGGCGCTGTACGATCCCATGGGCGAGCCAGGCCGGTCGGTCGATCGCGGCGGTGCCGTCAACTTGTTGATGCCGCACCGGTCGCAGACCAAGTCCACGCATTCGCTCGCCGGCGCGCAGGGCCTGGTTCAAATCGAGCCGTGGGACGGCAGTACCGATTATATCTCGGAGGCGTTTGCCGAGGCGAAAAAGACCGCACGAGGCCAATCGGCCCGCGCCGAGAGCCTCGTTCCGGCAAAGTGAGACATTTGTGGTCGCGGCGAGGAGTTGCGGTCGAACGAAAGGAGAAGCATCCAATGGCCTATATCTTCAAAGAAGATGAGCTGCCCGCATTGATTGACGCCAAGAAGGCGCGCGAACGAATTTTCTTCGTCAACAAGGACCTCGCCAAGATCGACGACATGCTCGCGGGCGTCATG
The DNA here is from genome assembly GCA_032027085.1 of Pseudorhodoplanes sp. Lineage (NCBI taxonomy): Bacteria > Pseudomonadati > Pseudomonadota > Alphaproteobacteria > Hyphomicrobiales > Pseudorhodoplanes > Pseudorhodoplanes sp. Next base: position 2,729,822 of record JAVSMS010000001.1, read on the forward strand.
CACTACAAAAAAGACGCGGCCTCGCCGCTGCATCTGCATGAGAATTGCGAACATTTCTACTTCATCATCACCGGGAAGGCGACGGTGGAATCGGATGAAGGAGTTCGTCCAGTCGGTGCCGGCGACATGATCTTCATTCCGGCCGAAGAGAAGCATCGCCTGCGTGCCACTGAGCCGCTGTTCTATTTCGAGTTCCAGGCGCCGAACCGTTTCAAGACCACAATTCTTGAGGGCACGGGAGACGATCTGCGCTGGGAGCACAAGGACGGCAAGGTCTGGATGCAGAGCTGAGGCCTAGGGAATCATCGAGGGAATTACCATGTCACTGACATTTATCGATACCAACAAGCTGCCGAAGGAAGCAATGGCCGGCAAAGGCGAAGTCACCGAAGTGCTGAACGAGGCACTGTGCGGCGCCAAGAATGTGCAAGGCTCGCTGCGTTGGCTCAAGGGCGCGGACAGCTTTACGGCGGATGCCGCCGACAAGCACCAGTTGATCTACGTGATGGACGGTAAGGGCAGCATCCGGCTCAACAACAAGGATTATGACATCGAGAAGGGCGGCGGCATCTATCTCGGACCCACCGAAGCCGCAACTTTCCAGGCGGCAGCGGGGACGTCGCTGAAGTTGTTTCATTTAATGGTACCACAGATCCCGAAGTGACAGTGGTGATCACGAAGCCGCAACGCCTCTGGCGCGCTTGAATGCTGCGAGTTGACGATGAAAAAATGGAACATGATCATCGACGTTGCTGAGTGCACCAACTGCAATCTGTGCACGCTCGCGGCGATGGACGAATATGTTGGTAACGAGTTCCCCGGCTATTCGGCGGCGATGCCCAAGCACGGCCACAAGTGGATCAACATTCTGCAGAAGGAACGCGGGCAGGTGCCGATGATCGACGTCGCCTATGTTCCGACGATGTGCAATCATTGTGACGACGCGCCCTGCATGAAAGCCGACAAGACCGGTGCGATCCGCAAGCGGGAAGACGGGATTGTGCTGATCGACCCTGAAAAGGCGAAGGGACAGAAGCAACTGGTCGATGCCTGCCCCTATGGTCACATCTGGTGGAACGAAGAACTGAAGCTGCCGCAAATCTGGACGTTCGACGCCCATCTGATTGACCAAGGTTGGAAGCAGACCCGCGGCCACCAATCATGCCCGACCGGTGCCATGCGCGCGGTCAATATCGAAGACGCGGAGATGCAGCGCCTTGAGCGCGAAGAGCAACTCGAAGTGATGCAGCCTGAATTGGGCACCAAGCCGCGGGTATATTACAAGAACCTATGGCGCTATTCGAAATGCTTCATCGGGGGCACCGTTTCGACCAAGACCGGCGACGGCGTCGTGGATTGCGTCGAAGGCGCGACGGTGCGGCTGCAGAAAGACAACCGGGTTATTTCGGAAACCACCACCGATAATTTCGGCGACTTCAAGTTTGATCAGTTGGATGAAAACTCGGGCACCTACTTGGTGGAGATCACGGCAAAAGGCGGGGGCAAGAAAACCGTCGAGATTGTCCTCGGCGCCAGCATTAATCTGGGCGAGATACGTCTGTAGCTGGCGTCAGCGGGGATGGGACTGACGCCATCACCAAAGTTCCCACACGGGATGGCACCAGCACACTATTAGGTTGAGCAACGTGACGGCTGCGAGCCTGCATCAGAATGATTTTCTACTGTAACGCGATGCAAGCTTCGGTTCGAGCCTCCAACGGATCGCCATCCGACGGAGGGTCACACCATCCGCCGCTCACCCAAGCTCGGTGCGTGCAATCTCGTTAAGCAGTGCGATTTTTTTGGCGTCGGGCGCGCGTTCCCATTCGGTGCCTTTTTGCACGAGCTGTTTCAGCTTTGCGAAGGCGCGGTCGGCAACCTCGACCGGCAACGGAGCTTCATCATAGGAGGAGACGAAGCGTTCGGCGAGCATCGCCAGCAGATGCAGCAGAGCGGCGTTCTGCTGCTGCTCCTTTGCAAGCTGCAAGACCTTGCTTTGGAACGCGTTATAGGTCTTCAGGCCGTTATGCTGGGTCGACAGCCAGGTGTGCAATTCTTTCAATTCTTCCTCCTGCGGAATTTCGGCCTTGCCGGAAATGGACATCGGTGCCCGAAGATCCGGTCGATATGCGATTGGATATCCGGCTTGTCAGAGTTCGGCGGCGGCGATCGTGTTGAGAAAGGCGAGCTTGTCCGATGCCGGGCCGGCGATCGATTTCTGCGCTTCCTCGGTATAGGCAACAAGCTGCGAATAGGCGCGCGCGGCAACGTCGGCCGGCAGTGGCGCTCCATTGTAGGAAGAGACGAAGTGACCCGCGAGTGTGCTCAGGAGGGCATAATGCGCGGCATTGGCCTGATCGGCTTCGCCAAGGGCAAGGGTGCGCTGCTGATAGCCGCTGAATGTGCGGATCCCGCTATTTTGTTGCTTCAGCCAATGCAGCAGCTCGTCCATGGTCGCTCTCACAGTCGGTGGAAATAACGTCCTGAAGGCATTCAAAAAAGATGGAAATTTCCTTCGCCGGACTGTATCAAAAATGAGACGAACCGCAAGATCGTTTCATCATGGCGAGCAAATTCCACGAAATCGGGCAGCGACTCCGCGCCTATCGGCTAGGAAAGGGATTGACCGCCAACGAAATCGCCAAACGCATTGGTGTCTCGCGCGCGGCGGTCTACCGGTTGGAAAAGGGCGAACTGGTCAAGATCGAGACCATCGAAAAGCTCTCCGAATTGCTCGATGTCTCGCTGCCCTCGCTGATGGGGGTTGAGGTCGAGTATTACAACAACGCTATCGCTTTCTTCGAGCGTATGCGGCAGCTTGAGGAGAGCGCGACCTATGTACTAGGCAATTTCTCGCCGATCTCGTTTCTCCTGCTGTCGGACCATTATATCGATCACCTGCGGGTCATGCTCAACGAGTCGCTGCGCGACATAGACCCACGTGCGGGCGGGCCGGATGGCCATATCGAAAAGCTTCTCGGGATCCTGCGCGAGCGCCGCGCGGCGGCAAAGAAGCGCCGCACGCCGGTGGTCAGCATCGTCGGCTCGCGCGACGTGGAACGCTTCCTCAGGCTCGGCCTGATCGGACGTTTTGACCTTCCGCCCGCGGTCGCAGCAGAGCGGCGGCGTGCCGCACGCGAGGAGATCGAGCGATTCATTCATTTGATGCAGAATGCGCCGATCGGTGTGCAGGTCGGCGTCGTCGTCGACATGCCGCCGACCCAAACCTTCCAGGTGTTCGAGATCGATGAGGCGCCGGCGGTCACGCTGAGCCCCTACCGGCTCGGCGATCAGCCAAACATATCGTCCGGCATCGCGATGGCGACCTCCGCACCGGAAGCCGTGCGTCTTTTCAAGAACACGATCACCGGATTGTGGGATGTCGCGCATAAGGGCGAGGCCGGCGCACGCATCCTGCAATCACTGCTCGATAAAACGCCGCGTTGATTGTGTCGCAGGCAGGTCCGCCTGCGGGTTCCGTGCGCCCGAAATGACAGGAAATTCAGAGAGGCGGATACGGATTGGTCGCCCCGCCGGCGCGATCGGATGCCGCCGATTAGGCAAATACCGCGATTGACAGGTTTTCTGGCGCAATCTAAATTTTGAGACAGTCCGGCGTGTGCAGGGAGATAGGCTATGGCTTCACGGCGTCACTTTCTGAAAATCACCGGCGGGGCGCTTGCCGCCGCCGCATCCAACTCAAGCGTGTCATGGGCCCAGTCGGCGAAATATACCGCCAAGATCGGGCACCTCGAAGCCCCGACCCAGCCGCGTCACCGGGGCCTGGAAAAGGTGGCGGCCCTGGTCAAGGACCGCACCAAGGGTGAGGTCGAATTCAAGCTGTTTCCGGCGTCTCAGCTCGGCAACGCGCGCCAGATGATTGAGGGCACGCAGTTCGGCTCGCTCGAATGCAACGTCATGCCGGCTGCCTTCCTCGGCGGATTCAATCCCGTGGTGTCGGTGTTCGACATCCCGTTCCTGCTGCCGAACGACCCGGCCAAGGCGAACGCGCTGCGCACGGGGCCGTTCGGGCAGTATGTCCTCGACTCGTTCACGAGCCGGGGGCTCGTGGCGATTGCTCTGTGGTCGAACGGCCGCAAGAGCCTGACCTCCAACAAGCCGATCAACTCGCCGCAGGCCTTCACCGGGCAGAAGTTCCGCGTCATGGATTCGCGTATCCTGATCGAGCAGTTCAGCGCGGTCGGCGCGAGCGCCATAGCGATCCCGTTCGGTGAGCTTTACACGGCGTTGCAGACCGGCGTTGTCGACGGCGAGGAGAATCCGCTCGACACGATCTCCACCATGAAATTCCACGAAGTCCAGAAGCACCTTGTTGTCTCCGAGCACGGCGCGATGGAGGACGTGGTGCTGTTTAATCCGACCTGGTGGAAGAGCCTGCCCGAAGGTCATCGCAAGATTATCACCGACACCTTTGTCGAAATCCGCCCTGAAGTGGAGAAGATGAAGGCGGAGGCGCAGGTAAAGGCGCTTGAGATCATCAAGGCTGCGGGCAAGACGGAGATCAGCAAACTCAGCGACGCTGACCGCAAAGCCTGGCAGTCCGCGATGGTGCCGAAGGCGGAAGCGGCCTATATCGCGCGCGCTGGTGCCGAAGGCCAGAAGGCGATCGATCTCTACAGATCGGAGCTAAAGAAGCTCGGCGCCTGACGAAAATAGGCGCGCCGGCCGGGTGTCCGGCGCGCCATATCGTTTCGGCGGCCAACGGTGTGGCTGTCCGTTAAGACACCTCAATGAGGATTGCCATGCTTGTCCGCGCGATGAATGCGATTCGCGTCATTGAAAGGACATTCATCGCGATTGTTTTGATCGCGATGTCACTCCTGTATTTCGTGAACATCGCCGTGCGGTTCTTCAGCCCGAGGCTTGCCACTGAGCTCGCTTGGATTGACGAGGCCACCTTGTTCGGACTGGCATGGCTCGTATTCGTCGGTCTTGGACTCGCGTTGGAGCGGCGGCGGCATATCGCGATGACAGCGCTCCTGGACAAGATGTCGGCGCCTGCAGCACGTGTCGTAGGGGTTGCAATTAATCTTGCCGGACTCGCCTTTTGCCTGATCTTCACCAAGTTCAGCTTCGATCTGGCTGTCTTTATCTTCAACAGCGGCCAGATCAGCCCGACGCTGGGCACCACCATGCTGTGGCTCTATGCGCCGCTGCCGATCGGGTTTGCACTTCTGTCGCTGCGCTATCTGCTGGAGCTCGTCGGCCTCCAGAGCCGGTTCCTCATCCGCGACGTGATTGCGGATCATTGATGGGCGCCGCGCGATGACCGTTATCCTGCTCTGTGTCCTGGCGGCCGTCCTCTTGGCACTCGGTTTCGAGATGTTCCTCGTCATGGGCATCCCGAGCCTTCTCGCCTGGTATTTCCTGTTTCCGACCATCCCGCCGATAGCGCTGGCGCAGAAACTTCTTGGCGGCGTGAACGTGTCCACGCTGCTGGCGATCCCGTTCTTCATTTTCGCCGCCGACATCATGGCGCGCGGCACCATTGCCAAACGCCTGACCGATCTGGTCAAGACCAATCTCGGCCATATCCGCGGCGGCATCGGCCACACGACGGTGGTTTCCTGCATGGGGTTCGGCGCGATTTGCGGTTCGGCACCCGCCACGGTCGCGGCTCTTGGCCGGCTCTTGCACCCCGAACTACTCAAGGCGCGTTATCCGGAAAAATTCTCGCTCGGGCTGATCGCCTCCAGCGCCGAATGCGCGTTGCTCATTCCGCCGAGCATTACGCTCATCATTTACGGTTGGCTTACCGGAACATCGATCGCCGACCTGTTCGCTGCGGGTCTCATTGTCGGCATCGTGCTCGGCGCAGCCTTCATGATTTATGTGCAGATCGTGACATGGCGCACCGGCGCCGGCTCGTTTCCGCGTGCGTCGCGCAGCGAACGCCTGCTTGCGCTGCGCGACGGGCTGGTGGCACTCGGCATGCCGGTGATCATCCTCGGCGGCATCTATGGCGGCATTTTCACGGCAACGGAAGCGGCTGCCGTCGCCGTGGTCTACGCGCTCCTTGTTGAAATGGTCATCTACCGCTCGTTCGGCCTTAAGGTTCTTGGGGAAATTGCCGAAAGCTCGGCGATCACCGTCGTTGTCATTTTCATTTTGCTGGCGATGGGGTCGATGCTGTCCTTCCTGATCACGCTGGCACAGGTGCCGAGTTTCTTCACGCAATTGTTTGCCGCGTGGAACGTGAACTGGATCGTCTTCTTCCTGATCGTCAATGTCGTGCTGCTGATCGCCGGTATGTTCATCGATCCGAACTCGATCCTGCTGGTCTTGGTGCCGACATTTTTCCCGGTGGCGACCGCGCTCGGCATCGACCCGGTACATTTCGGCATCGTCGTATGCTTGAATATCTGCATCGGAATGATTACGCCGCCATTCGGGCTCGATCTGTTTGTCGCGTCCTCAACGCTTCGTCGACCGGTCGAACTGATCATTAGCGGCATTTGGCCGTTCATTCTCACGAATATTCTTGTGCTGTTGCTCATCACCTATGTGCCGCAGATCTCGACGGGCATTCTGGCCGTTATCCGCTGACGAAGGTGAGTGTATCGTGGAAGCGTTATTGGATACCCGAAGTCACGTACCATCCGCTTTGCAGCGGACGGCCGACGATGTCGTTGCCAGCGTGACGGCACATGAATGGGCCAATAGCGAATACAAGCATCTCATCCTCGACGCGCCGGAGCCGGCACCGCAGGCTCGGGCCGGACAGTTTTTCCATCTGGAATGCCCGCAGGTGGGAGCAGATCACCCGTTCTTCCGGCGCCCGATGAGCGTCTACAAGGCCGATCCGCGGAAAGGGCAAGTCGAGTTCCTCTACAAGGTGACGGGTGCTGGCACGCGCGGCCTGGCGACGCTCCGCCCCGGTGACACGTTGCGCATGCTTGGGCCGCTAGGCGTCGGCTTCACGCTTGATGAGAACTGGAAGAACATCGTCGTGCTCGGCCGCGGTGTGGGCCTTGCGACGCTGGCGCCGCTGGCCGAGATGGCGGCGGCCGATGGAGTCGGCGTGACCGCAATTTTCAGCGCCCGCGGCCCCGCCCAGGTCATGTCGGTCGAGCGCTTCGCGAAAACAGGTGCCCGTATCGAGACCGTGCTGGACAGCGACGGCTCGAGCGATGTGAAGAATGTCGAACGGTTGCTGCGCCAGATCGCAGACGAGGGGAACGCGGACGCGTTCTACACCTGCGGCTCCAACCGCCTGATGCTTCTGATGCAGCGGCTCGGCCGAGAACTCGGTATTCCGGGGGAGGTCGCGCTGGAGCAGCAGATGGCTTGCGGCATCGGCATGTGCTTCTGCTGCGTCCGCAATTTCCGCTCCGGCAATGAGGTCGTGAGCCGCCGGGTCTGCTGGGACGGGCCGGTGTTCCGTCTTGACGAGGCGATGTCATGGTAGACCTTCGCGTCACGATCGGTTCGCTCACGCTCGGCAACCCGGTGATGCCGGCGTCGGGCACGTTCGCCGACGGTCTCGCGCAGATCGTGCCATTCGACAGGCTGGGCGCGCTGGTGACCAAGACCATCACCGCCGAATTGCGCGGCGGCAATCCGACTCCCCGCGTCGCCGAGCTCGACCAGGCAATGCTCAATTCCATCGGCATTCCGAGCAGCGGCGTTGATTATTTCGTGCAGAAATCGCTGCCCTTCTACCGCAAGTTCAAGAGCCCGCTGGTAGTGAGTATTTCCGCGCCCTCGGCCGACGCCTTTGCCGAACTTGCAGCGCGCTTCGAGCTGCCGGGTGTCGCCGCAATCGAGGCGAACATCTCCTGTCCGAACATCGAGGAAGACGGCAAGGCGTTCGCAATGAATCCGCGCTCGACCGATATGGCTGTGCGCAAGCTGCGCAAGGCCACGCGTCTGCCCTTGTGGGTGAAGCTGACCCCCAACACGAGCGACGTCGCCGCGGTGGCGCGCGCAGCGGAAAACGCCGGCGCCGATGCGCTCGTCGTCGCGAACACCATCCTCGCCATGTCGATCGACATCGAGACCTTCAAGCCGCGACTCGGCAACATTATGGGCGGGATGTCGGGGCCCGCAATCAAGCCGATCGTCGTGCGCATGACCTATCAATGCGCGAAGGCCGTGCGCATCCCCGTCATCGGTTGCGGGGGCATTTCGACCGCGGCAGACGCCGTCGAATACATGTTGGCCGGTGCGACCGCAGTGCAGGTCGGCACCGCCACGTTCCTGCGTCCCTCCGCGATGACCGACGTGATCGACGGTTTGACGGCGTTCTGCCAACGCAAGGGGATCGCTCGCGTTTCCGATTTGATCGGTGCCGTTGGCGATGCCGAAATGGCGGTCGACGATCTGGAGGCTGTGCCGTGACCGTCGCCGCTGTCGCTTCTCCCAATCTCGGCAATATGGCTCTGCGCGATCACGCCGAATATTTGTTCGACGAACTGGTGCGCATCAGCCATGACGGCGTCGGCATCACGCGCGAATGCTTTGCCGAGGGGGAAATTCGCGCGATCGAATTGATGAAAAAGGCGGCGGAAGCCGAAGGGCTGACCACAGAGGTTGATGCCGCGGGCAGCCTGATCATCTCTGATCCCGCCGACGACCAGAGCAGGCCTGCCATCTATGTCGGCTCGCACATCGATTCCGTCCCGCAGGGCGGCAATTTCGACGGTGCGGCAGGAGTGATCGCCGGACTTCTGTGTATGATTCGCCGGCGGCGCGAGAATGCCCGCGGCGACGATCCCGTCCGTGTCATCATCTTGCGCGGGGAGGAGAGCGCCTTCTATGCACGGGCGAATATCGGCTCGCGCGCTTTGTTCGGCCTGTTGACGACGAAAGACCTCGACACTAAGGCGCGCGGCAACGGTAAGACCTTGCGCGAAGCGATGACGAGCGCGGGCATCAACGTCGATCCGATCGAGGCCGGTGAGCGGCTGTTCGATTCTGCGGTCGCACGCGCCTATCTCGAGGTGCATATCGAGCAGGGGCCGGTGATGATCGCGCGCGAACTGCCGACCGCGATCGTGACCGGCATCCGCGGGAATATCAGGCATCGCAAGATAACCTGCATTGGTGAGGCAGGTCATTCGGGCGCGGTGCCGCGCTGGCTGCGGCGCGACGCGGTGTTTGCGGCCTCCGACCTGATCGCGCGGCTTGACGAGCACTGGATGCGGCTCCTCGAGCGTGGACTTGACCTTGTCATCACGGTCGGGATTGTAGGCACCAATCCGAACGAACACGCCATGAGCCGGATTCCGGGCGAAGTGAATTTTAGCTTCGAGGTGCGCAGCCAGAGCCACGATACGCTCGAGGCGTTCTACGAGCTGTTCCGGTCGGAGTGCCGCGCAGTTTCGGACCAAAGACGCGTGAGGTTCGAGTTCGACGACCGCATCTATACCGAGCCGGCGACGATGGATCCGGCGATCGTGAAGGCGCTGAGCAAAGCCTCGGAAAAGCTCGGCCTGCCAACTGAGCTGATCGCAAGCGGAGCTGGGCATGACGCACAGGTTTTTGCGAATGGCGGCGTGCCCTCCGGCATGATCTTCATCCGCAACGCCAACGGATCGCACAATCCGAATGAGGCGATGGATATCGACGACTTCCTCAAGAGCGTCGATATCCTCTACACTGCCGTTTCGGAGACGCTCTGAATGGACCAGATCACCATCCGCCGGCCTGACGACTGGCACGTACATTTCCGCTCCGGCGCGATGCTGAAAACGGTGGTCCCGTTCACCGCCCGCCAGTTTGGCCGCGCCATTGTGATGCCGAATCTCGTGCCGCCGGTGACGACAGCAAAGATGGCGGCGGCGTATCGGAACGAGATCAAGGCGGCGGTGCCGCCGGGCGTCGATTTCACGCCGCTGATGACTTGCTATCTCACCGACAGCACCGACCCGGTCGATCTTGTCACCGGGCACCGTGAAGGAATTTTCACAGCGGCGAAGCTTTATCCCGCGCATGCGACGACCAATTCCCAGCACGGGGTCACCGACATCACGAAAATCCATCGTGTGCTCGGAGCAATGGAGGAGCATGGCATTCCGTTGCTGACGCATGGCGAAGTGACTGACGCCGCGATCGATGTGTTCGACCGCGAGAAAGTGTTTATCGAGCGGGTGCTGGAACCGGTGCTGGAAAAATTCCCTGGCCTGAAGGTCGTGATGGAGCACATCACGACCTCGCAGGGTGCCGAAATCGTCCGCCGGAACAAGGCGCGTATGGGTGCCACAATCACGCCACAGCATTTGCTGTTCAATCGCAACGCGCTGTTCCAGGGCGGCTTGCGACCGCACATGTATTGCCTGCCGATCCTCAAGCGCGAGGAACATCGCCGCGCTCTGCGCGGGGCGGCGACCGGAGGCGAGACCTGTTTCTTCCTCGGAACCGACACCGCCCCGCATCTGCGCCATCTGAAGGAGGCCGATTGCGGTTGCGCCGGCGTGTTCAGCGCGCCGGTCGCGATCGAGGCCTATCTGCATGTTTTCTCTGAAGAAAACGCTCTCGACCGGTTCGAGGGTTTCGCCTCGCTGCATGGCCCGGCTTTCTACGGGCTGCCGCCGAACGAAAAGAGGGTCACTTTCGTCCGCAAATCCGCCGACGTGCCGAAAAAATTCGCGGTGTCGGAGGAGGGCGAATTGATCTGTTTATTCGGCGGCGGGCAGGTTGACTGGTCGGCGGTCTGAGAGGATAAGGGTTCGGTCGCGTAAGCCTTATGGCCGCCGTCGGGGGAAAACCGACGGCGATTTGCTACGCGCGGCCTCCGTGAGACGACACAGGAGTGCCCACTCGATGAATACCTTCTCGCCCCCTACGGACAAGACGGTAATCGCGCATCAGACAGCGAAGATGATGCTCGAAATTCAGGCGATCCACTTCAATGCGGATTCGCCGTTCGTTTTCACCTCCGGTTGGGCGAGCCCGGTTTACGTCGATTGCCGCAAGATCATTTCCTATCCCAGGCTGCGCTCCGCACTGATCGATTTCGCCGCAAGCAATATCCTCACCGAAGTGGGTTACGAGTCGATCGACTATATCGCCGGCGGCGAGACGGCTGGCATTCCCTTCGCGGCCTGGATCGCCGACCGCCTGATGCTGCCGATGCAATATATCCGCAAGCAGGCGAAAGGCTTCGGGCGCAACGCGCAGATCGAGGGCGAGGTGCTGACCGGCGCCCGTACGCTCCTGGTCGAGGATCTCGCGACCGACGGCCGCTCCAAGATCAATTTCTGCAACGCGCTGCGCAAGGCTGGGGCTAAGGTCGACCACTGCTTCGTCGTATTCTACTACGATATTTTCCCTATGAGCCGTGAGAACCTGAAAGATCTCAACGTCACGCTGCATTATCTCGCGACCTGGTGGGACGTACTTGAGGTCGCCAAGCGCAGCGGGCATTTCGACGCCGGCGTGCTGCGTGAAGTGGAGAATTTCCTGCATGAGCCGGCGAAATGGTCGGCGGCGCATGGAGGAATTGCCGAGTTCGCGCCGCTCACGGTCCCGCCCGGATCGAGTGCCGTCGGCATCCCTGCAAACGGGCCCCAGACCGGCAAGTCCTCGCCGATCCCGCACGTCGCGTAACGTCTGATCGGCGTCGGCCAAATCCATTACGCTATTGCTTGCTCTCCGGCTGCGCAGTCGCGCCATACATCACATTTGCCGCGTCGGATTCGAACTCGAACCATTTTTTTGCCAGCACCTTTCTCATCAGCGTCTGATCGATATAGGGCATGATCAGCGCGTTGAAGGCGCGCTCATTGGTGAGATATTCGTAGCGGCAATTGGCCGAGCGGCTGCGCGGCATCATGTTGCGGCTGACGGCGTCCGCAAACAGCACGGGATCGAAGCCATAAGCGAGGCACCACCTGTTGAAATGGCGTTGCGCCGGCAGGGAATGCGACGCTGCCAAGAGCCGCAATTCCGGCGCCTCGTTCTGGATTTTCAGCGCCTCGCCGCCGCTGATGAAGGAGGCGCCGAGAATCAGCCGCCGCGCATCCTCCTTGTTGAATTTCAGCATGACGTAGGTCGCAAAATAATCGGCAACATCCTCTTCGCCGCCAAAGAATGGAATCTCCAGGATTTGCAGCACCGCGTGCCCGACTTCGTGCAGAAACACATCGACGGTCGGACCGATCAGCGCGTCGCGCGGCGTCAAACCGTGGCGCTCCTCGGTCGGCGCAAATTTCATGATGAACTCGAAATATTCGTAGCAGACGATGATGTCGTCACCCCAGAAGGTCGCATTGGCCCAGCTGATGGGTTTTCAGGACGCGCCCTTTCGCTGGCGGCGCGTCCTGCACTGACGCGGGATGCGCGATGCAGAGCAAAGCAAGACACGCAAGCGCTCCAGCAATTATCTGCTTCCGGGTCGGCATGAATGCTCCAGCATTTGCACGACGCAACAATATCATACATTTGCCTGTATTCCGAATGGCAGCCTTGCGGCGCGAACGCGCTTCGCCAATCTGCATTGCAAGGCCACGCAAGGCCCATAGAATGGATATGCAGAGTTGAGTGGAGGATTGAACATATTGGTGGCGCAACCCGCGGCGGGCGCGGCGCAGCGGTCGGGGCGGCCATCGGTATCGGTGCGGGGGCGCTGATCGGCGGGCAGATGGAGCGCCGCCGTGGCAATTACTACTTGTACAATGGCCGCTGCTGGGTTCGCTTCCGCAATGGTGAATTCCATCCGGTTTCACATCGTTATTGCCGCTAGGTTGCGACAGGCGCGCGTCTTCGCGCCGCATAAGAAAGATTGGCGATGTCGGAGAAGCAGCCGATGTCTCCGCTGATTGATCCGCGCCGCGGAGACGTCGAAGACGATGCATTGAGCACCAAGCGGCGCTCGGTTCTCGCTATCGCCGGCAGCCTGCTGGCGGAGATCAGCCTGCCCAAACTGGTGCTGGCATGGCTGTTGCTGATCATTTTTCCAGGCGTGCTGCTCGGGCTTGCGCCGCTGATGGCGACAGGCTGGCTGGCGGCGCTGTCCCGGCAGATGGCGTCTCCGTTCAGTGGAATCTGGCCACTCCTTGTACTCATCGTGATCGCTGCCATCGGCTGGCTGGGTGGACGGCCGTTATTTCGTGCGGCCGAGCGCGGATTCTGGTCGTTGAATTCACTTGCGGTGCAGCCGGGCTATGCGTTCTGCCGAGAGAGCCTGCGGCACCTCGGCGAGCTGTTGATTCCAGGCGCCGATGCCGGGTTGCGCGGGCGCCTGCGCTCGGCGGCAGCGGCCGGGTCAGGTCTGATCCTGTGTGTGGTCGCCTTGGGATTTGTATCGCTTGCCTGGCCGACGTCGCGCTGGCTGGGTGATGTCGCGGATCTCGTCTCGCCGCTGCGACTCATTGTTCCTGCGCTTGCGAATAGCGTCGTATTTATTGGTAGCTATCTGGCGGCAGTGTCGCTGGTCTGGGGCTTTGCCGACGCAACCATGGAGCAGCCGCGCGATCTCGCGGCCTTTGACCAGCCGCAACCGGCCGGCCGATCGTGGCGCATTGTCCATCTTTCCGATCTGCATGTCGTCGGCGAACGCTTCGGCTGTCGCATCGAAAGCGGCCGGTCCGGCGCGCGTGGCAATGAACGGCTGCAGCGGGTGCTGGCCCGGCTTGCGGACATTCACGCGCAACAACCGTTCGATTTGATCCTCATCACCGGCGACATCACCGATGCCGGCCGGTCCGCAGAATGGGCGGAATTCTTCGCGGCGCTCGATAAACATCCGCAATTGCGAGCGCGATCGCTGATACTGCCGGGTAATCACGATCTTAATGTCGTGGATCGTACCAATCCGGCGCGGCTCGACCTTCCGACCAGCCCCGGAAAGCGTCTTCGGCAGATGCGCGCTCTGTCGGCGATGGCTGCATTGCAAGGCGAAAGGATGCGTGTCATCGATCCCGCGACCCAGAGGCAGGGCGGCACGCTCGCCGAAGCGCTGGCGCCGCACCGGTCTGATATCGCGGAATTTGCCGATACAGGCACGCTTCGCCAGTCCTTCCGCCTGGAGCAGGTATGGAGCGATATTTTTCCGATGTTGCTGCCGCCGGATACCGAGGATGGGCTGGGCGTCCTCCTGCTCAATTCCAATGCGGAGGCGCATTTTTCCTTCACCAACGCGCTCGGGCTCATCTCGGCGGCACAGGCCAAGGCTGTCACCGCGATGGCCCGGCAATTCCCGCGTGGTCTCTGGATCGTCGCGTGGCATCACCACCTCGTCGAATATCCGAAGCCCGCCAAAGCTTTTTCGGAGCGGATCGGGACAGCGCTGATCAACGGAAGCTGGTTTGTACGGCAATTGCAGGCCCTGGGCGGCGACCGCATCGTCGTCATGCACGGGCATCGTCACATCGATTGGGTTGGTGATTGCGGCGGCGTTCGGATCGTTTCGGCGCCGTCCCCGGTGATGGAAGCAACCGATGACATGCCGACCTGTTTCTATATCCACACGCTCGCGAGTGATCCGCGGGGCAGGCTTTTGCTGCTTGCGCCTGAACAGATCGAAATTGCGGGCTCTGATGGAACTGCCGACTAGGCCTTTTTCTCCACCTCCGGCTTTTTGCCGGGCGCCCCTAGCAGATCGGCCAGCCAGCGGGTTGACGGATGCAGCGCACAGAATGTCAGTACCGCAATCGCGATCGGCACGCCAATGAAAGCACCGAAGAAGCCCCAGAGATAGGTCCAGAAGAAGACTGAGAACAGGACCAGGAAGGGCGACATGGCGAGCGCGTTGCCGGCGACGCGCGGTTCTATATAGCTGCCGATGACGAACTGGATGACGTTCAGGCAGGCGAAGACGACAAAGGCCGCCTGCCAGGATTCAAACTGCGCAAGTGCATACAGGGTCGGAAACACGGTAGCGATGAAGGGGCCGATGAACGGAATATAGTTTAGCGTGAAGGCGATGACGCCCCATTCGGCGGCGAGCTGCAGGCCCGACAAAGCCGCCAGCGCCCAGACCATCGTGCCGGTCGCCAGGCTCATGATCGTCCGGATCAGCATGTAGCGGCGAAATTTGGCGGCTATGGTTGCGCTGCCGTCGAGGAGAATGCGCGCGGGCATGCGGTCATGCATGGCTTCCAGCTTCCGCCGCACGTCATCCACTTCGAGCAGACCAAGGATGACATAGACAATCACCACCAGCCAGAATGTGACAGTGGTGTTCAGCCGCGCCGTAATGCCCTGCATGGTGCGGATCAGCCAGCGCATGTCAAAATGCTCCGCCCACATCCCGGCGATGACGATGCCATGCGCTTCAAGCCACGCCGTCATCTGCCCGTAGAGACTTTGAAAGCGCCCGGCTTCGGCGACCACCGTCCGGCCGATCCGGCCGAAGCCCCAACTGACCAGCGAGGCAAAAACCACGAACACGGTCACCGTCACCGCGATAACGATGGCCAGCGCCAGCAATTGCGGAAGATGCGATTGCAGGCGGCGCTGCATCGGCCAGACGATGGCAATAATGAAAATCGCGCACGCCACGGGCGCGAAGACGGAGCTGGCGACGCTGAGGGCTGCGAAAACCGTGATGATCGCAAGGATTCCGATCATCACGCGGACCCAACGATCTTTTGTCATGCGGCTCCAAATACTTGGTACGTCGCGGAGGATCGAAAGCGAGGCATAATGGCGCGAGCCGCAAGTGAATCGCAAGTGAGCGTTACGACATAAGCTCATTGAATTGCAGGAAGGTATTTTCGTTGCAGCCCGGTTCGCTCAAGCTTGGCTCACCGCTTCGTGAAATGCGTTGCAAATGTCTGGCTATGCAGTTGCTCAGGAGGGACCTAGAGTTCAGGCGTGCAGAAAACAGGGAGCGAGACAATGGCTGCCATTGATCGTCGAAGCCTGCTCAGAGATGTCCTGCCCGGCGCAATTGTTACGGCGGCCGGCGTCACCGCCATCGCAGGAATCGGATTGAGTCTTGCACCGCAGAATGTCGCTGAAGCTGCGCCGCTCACCATGGACAAGATCAATGCGCTGAGGGGCGGCGAGCCGGCGGAGAAGGCGCAGGTCGTGATCGTCGGGCCACGTCGTCGTCGCTGGCACCGTCGTCGTTGGGTTTGCTGGTGGCGCCGCGGCCGTCGGGTATGCGGTTGGCGTTACTGGTAAGAGACCGGATTCCGTTGCAGCCGTCATTCAGAAGCTGCCAAACATTGCGCCGAGTGCGATCACCGCGATCAGCGCCAGCACAGGTCCGACGATCACCGTCATGACGATCGGACCATAACTGTCGCGGTGCGTCGTGCCGCAGACGCTCAAAAGCGTCACAATCGCCCCGTTATGGGGAAGCGCATCCAGCGTGCCCGAGGCCATTACCGCCACGCGATGCATCAGGGCCGGGTCAATCCCGTGCCGAGCCGCAAGTTGCAAATAGGTTTCTCCCAAAGCATCGAGCGCGATGGCCATGCCGCCGGACGCGGAGCCGGTGAGGGCGGCCAGCAGATTGACTGATACGGCAAGAGAAATGAGCGGCCCTCCTTCGATCGACATCACCCAATCGCGTACCGTTTCAAAGGCCGGAAGCCCGGCCACCACCGAGCCGAAACCGACCAGGCTTGCGACGCTGATGAGCGGCACAACGGACGCATTGGCGCCGGCATCGATTGTTTCCCGCAGCGCGGTGAGGCGCTGCCAATTGAGCGCGATCAAGATCACGATGCCCGCAGCGAGTGCGATGAGCACAGACCATACGCCGCCGACAGCGGCGAGGGACGTTGCGCCCCAACGTTCTTCTGCAAGAAAGGACGCATCGAGCCGCGGCAGCACTAGGATTGACACGACAATATTGACGCATAGGACAACGGCGAGAGGTAATGCGGCGACACCTACCGACGGCGCGTCCATGCTGCGGTGGCCGTGATCAATTTCGGCGACGTCGAACTCGAATGACGTCATCGTCTGTTCGCGCAACACACTGACCGCGCACAAAGGTTGGGCGGCAGAAGTGAAGGTTTCGCCTTTGCGCTTGGCGGCAGCCTCCGCGCGGCCCAGCCACCACAGTCCGAAGCCCAGCATGACTGCAGCGGCGATGAGCCCGAGCCCGGGCGCGGCAAACAGCGTAGTACCAAAATGCGGCATCGGAATTGCGTTCTGCAATGCGGGCGAACCGGGCAACGCCGACATCGTGAAGGTGAAGGTGCCCAGACCGACAGCGGCCGGCATCAGCCGGCGCGGAATATTCGCGGCCTCATACAGGCCTTGCGCCATGGGCACAATAACGAACAATGCGACGAACAGGTTGACACCGCCATAGGTGACAAGCGCCCCAACGATGACAACCGCGAGGGTGGCATGTGCCGGTCCGAAATTGGTCCGTATGGAATCGGCGATTGCCCGGATTGAGCCGCTATCGTCCATCAGCTTGCCGAAAATTGCGCCAAGCAGAAACAATGGCAAAAACTGTGCAACGAAACCGGACGCGCCGGACATGAAGGTTTGCGTCCAGTTCGCAAGCAGCGGCGCGCCGGAAATCCCTGCGGCCAACAGCGCCGCAATAGGCGCCAAAATCAGAACGCTCCATCCGCGAAAGGCAAGCCAAATCAGCAACGTCAGGCCGAACAGAATGCCAATGAGATCCATGTTCGCCGATCTCTTTTCAAGATGAAAAAGAACTTTCAATAAAAACATTCAATCGAGCGCCACGTTAAAAGCTAGCGTGAGGCTCATCGACCGTACTGTGCAACGCACAACGGTATATTCAAAGTGTCTCGGAACAAGCGCTATTTTTTGTAAATGCGATGCTTCATTGCGCCTCCCGCGCGGTTACTAAACACCTCTGCCGCGTTCCCTTTCGGGTCGCCTTTCATGCACTCGCCGCGGGCATGCATGCGTTGATGTACTTGAGACTGAGAATCCTTCTTGACAGCCTTTTCGTTCCGGCAGCTAATTGGAACTCAAATTTTGTTGCGACGGTACCGGCGTTGCTTTGTGCAACAGAGGCGGAGCGTCGAAGATGATTGCTTGGACCGAGTTGGTTTCGCTGAGTTGTTTGCGGATTGTCGATTTTTTTGGTCTGCGCGCTGGCTGTCCGCACCGACGACGACAATACCATTCGATTTCAAGTGAATGGAATCGTCGACGAGCTCATCGCGAATTCTAACGAATGCTGGGCCGCTTCTTAAGCGGCCGCTGTAGAATTCTCTCGGAAAGGAAGGCTCGCCGATGAACAGGCTCGACTTGCCTCCCAGGGATCGCCCCTATGTTTCGACCGGGCACCTGCCGCCGGTTGAAGAGGTCCAGAAGCTGCTGGATGAGGCCTATGCGCGCTTCAAATCCAACAGCGATGGACAGAATTCGCAGGTCTATCCTGCGCTTGCCAGAGTGCCGAGCAATCTGTTCGGCATTTGCGTCGTCGGCACCAGCGGCCGGGTCTACGCCGCCGGCGATATCGATTACGAATTTTCGATCATGAGCGTGTCAAAGCCGTTCCTGTTCGCGCTGATCTGCGAGCTGATCGGCCCCGAGAAGGCGCGTGAGCAGCTCGGCGCCAATGCCACCGGCTTTGCCTTCAATTCGGTTGCGGGCATTGAGCGCGCCCTGGACGGCCGCACCAACCCAATGGTGAATGCCGGAGCCATCGCCACCACCAGTCTGGTCCCGGGCGCGACGCATGCCGAGAAATGGAAATTCATCCATGACGGCCTGTCGCAATTTGCCGGCCGCAAGCTGCCGATGAACGAGGAGGTTCTCCAGTCCGCGCTGGAAACCAATTTCCGCAACCGCAGCATCGCGCAGTTCCTGCAGAGCGTCGGCAGAATCTACTGCGAGCCGATGGAGGCGGTGGATCTTTACACGCGGCAATGCTCGCTGAATGTCAGCGCCAGGGACCTCGCGGTCATGGGCGCGACGCTCGCCGATGGCGGCGTCAATCCGGTGACAAAAGAGCGCGTAGTGGACCCAATGGTCTGCCACTACGCGCTGGCGGTGATGACGACGGCGGGCCTCTACGAAACCTCCGGCGACTGGCTCTACGACATCGGCCTGCCCGGCAAGAGTGGCATCGGTGGCGGCATTGTCACTGTCTCCCCTGGCAAGGGCGGCGTTGGCACCTTTGCGCCGCCGCTCGATGCAGCCGGCAACAGCGTGAAGGGCCAGCTTGTCGCGAAATATCTGTCGCAACGGCTGGGAATGGATTTGTTCGTCTCGCAACCTGAGGAATGAATTCACAGCGCATTGCCGCGGCCTCAACGTGGCATGACGTCGGCCAAACAGGGAAGGAACGGCCATGACGACAATATCGGCAACCGCGCAGCCACATAGTGAAGCACGCGACTCCTGGGTGCCGATGATCGCCATCGCGCTCGGCCAGATGATCATGTCCTTCAACGTCGCCTCGCTGCCAGTGGCATTGAGTGGCATGGTGAAGAGCTTCAACGTTCCGCCGACCACCGTCGCCACCGGCATCGTGGCCTATTCCATGCTCGTTGCCGGCTTCGTCATGCTCGGTGCAAAGCTGGTCCAGCGTTTTGGGGCCGCGCTCGTGTTCCGCGCGGCTGTCGTTGTGTTCGGCATCGGCCAGGCGTTGATGACCGTCAGTCCAACCGCAACGCTGATGATCACGGCGCAAGCCATCATCGGCGCGGCCGCTTCCGTCATCGTGCCGGCCTTGGTGGCGCTCATCGCCGAAAACTACCACGGGCGTCAGCAGGCAACGGCGGTGGGTGCGCTGGGTTCCGCGCGCGCCGGCGCCGGAGTGCTGGCTTTCGTGATCGGCGGCGTGCTGGGCACATTCATCGGCTGGCGTCCGGCCTTTGGCATTTTGATTGCCGTTTCGGCTATTGTTTTCCTCCTCAGCTTCCGTCTCAAGAAGGTCGACGGCAGGCCGGATGTACAGATCGACATGGTCGGTGTGCTTCTGGCGGCGTCCGCCATCGTCCTCATCAGCTTCGGTTTCAATAACCTGAATCGGTGGGGGCTCGGAGTTGCCACGGACAATGCGCCGTTCAACCTGCTTGGGTTGTCTCCAGCGCCGATCTTTATCGTGGTCGGCATCGTGGTCGGTCAGGCGTCCCTGATGTGGACACACCGCCGTCAGGAAGCAGGGAAGACGCCGCTCCTGGCACTCGATGTAATCGATTCACCAAAAGAGCGGGCAGCAGTGTATGCGCTGTTTGTTGTCGTGGCATTGGAGGCAGCGCTTAATTTCACCGTGCCGCTCTACATCCAGATCGTGCAGGGGCGCTCGCCGATTGCTACGGCAGTGGCCATGATGCCGTTCAACCTCACGGTGTTCTTCACAGCGATGTTGGTTGTCAGAGTCTATTCGAATCTGACGCCGCGGCAGATCGGCCGCTATGGGTTCATTCTCTGCACCTTGGGACTCTTGTGGATCGCCTTTGTCGTGCGCAATGACTGGAGCGAGGTGCCCGTCCTGTTGGGCCTCGTTACGTTTGGCATCGGGCAAGGCGCATTGGTGACATTGCTGTTCAACGTGCTGGTCACCGCTTCGCCCAAGGAGCTTGCCGGCGATGTCGGTTCGCTGCGCGGCACGACGCAAAATCTCGCCGCAGCTGTTGGAACGGCCGTGGCCGGTGCGCTGGCTGTCGGGTTGCTGACCACGATCATGCTCGGCAACATTGCGGCCGCCCCGAAGCTGACGCCCGAACTGCAGGCGCAGGTGGATCTCGACAACATCAACTTCGTCAGCAATGACCGCTTGCAGACCGTGCTGGCCGGCACCACGGCCTCTCCGGCCCAGGTCGCCGAAGCCGTGCGCGTCAACACGGAATCGCGTCTGTTGGCGCTGAAGATCGCGCTTCTCATCCTGGCGGGTCTGTCAATGCTTGCAATTTTTCCGGCCAGCCAACTGCCGAACTACATCCCGGGAGAGATACCGGCCAATCCGCCGCCAGCCCGAAAATAGGGGAGGAACGAGGTCGCGCTCGATGATGGGCATGAAAGCGGGCCACACTTTGCCTGCGCACAGACGCTGGATGGGATTGCCATTGCGTTTGGCGCAAATGATACCGATGGCGAGTTTGGTGGTGTTGGCCTCGTGCAGACCTGAAGCCGACACGAGCGCCCCCGAGGCGCGTCCAGTGCGGACCGTCACCGCCGCGAAGCAGGAAGCCGGCACGCCGGTCATCATGACCGGCCGCATCGAGGCGCAGGATCAGGCTGCGATCGGCTTTCGCATATCCGGGCGCATGATCGAGCGTCCAGTGAATGTCGGCGACCGTATCGAGGCCGGACAGATCATCGGTCGCCTTGAGCCGCAGAACGAGGAGAACGCCTTGCGCGCGGCCAAGGCCAATCTGGTCGCCGCGCAGGCGGCGTTGACGCAGGCACGCAACCATTTCGAACGGCAGGAGACGCTGTTCGGACAGGGATGGACGACGGCGGCTTTGTTCGATCAGGCCAAGAAGGCAGCCACGACTGCACAGTCGCAAGTGGATGCGGCCGAGGCGCAACTTAAAAGCGCGCATGACCTCGTCAGCTTCACCGAATTGAAGGCGGACGCGCCGGGCGTGGTGACAAGCGTCGGCGCCGAATCAGGCGAGGTGGTGCAGGCGGGCCAGATGATCATCCGCGTCGCCCGTCAGGACGGACGGGACGCCGTGTTCGACGTACCGGCGCAGATGCTGCGCTCCGCGCCGGCGGATCCACTGATCACCGTCGTTCTCACCGATGCGCCGTCTGTGAAGGCGACGGGGCGCATCCGCGAGGTGGCGCCGCAGGCTGATCCGGTGACGCGGACATTTACCGTCCGGGTTGGGCTCACCGATCCGCCGAATGCGATGCGGCTCGGCGCGACCGTGACCGGGACACTGCAGATGGACGCTGTGCCGCTGATCGAGCTGCCGGCATCTGCGCTGACTAGGTTCAGCCGGCAGCCCGCAGTCTGGGTCATCGATCCGTCCAATCTCACGGCTTCCATCCGCAATGTTGACGTGGCTCGGTTTGATCCGGCGACGGTCGCTGTGTCGCAGGGCCTTGATGTCGGGGAGATCGTGGTGACGGCAGGCGTGCAGGCGCTGCATCCAGGTCAGAAAGTGCGCGTGCTCGGAACGGGGCGCTGATGCGATTTAATCTCTCGGAATGGGCGCTCAATCACCGATCTCTGGTCGCCTATCTGATGATTGTCGCGGTACTGGCGGGCATATTGTCGTATTTTCGGCTGGGACGGAACGAGGATCCGAGTTTCATCATCAAGACCATGGTGGTGCAGGCGGCCTGGCCCGGCGCCACCATCGACGACACGCTCAATCAAGTCACCGAGCGGCTTGAACGAACGCTGCAGGAAACGCCGTATCTCGATTTTATCCGCAGTTTCACGACGGCGGGCGTCACCACAATCTTTGTAAATCTGAAGGGCGATGCCAATGCGCGGCAGGTCGCCGACACTTGGTATCATGTCCGTAAAAGCATCGGCGACATGCGCCACACGCTGCCGGCCGGCATTGTCGGGCCCGGCTTCAATGACGAGTTCGGCGACACGTTCGGCATCATCTATGGCTTCACCGCCGACGGCTTCACGCACCGCGAGCTGCGCGACTATGTCGAAAGCGCACGCTCGAAGCTGCTGCAGTTGCCGGATGTCTCCAAGATCGAAATTCTGGGCGCACAGGATGAGCGGATCTTTGTCGAATTCTCTGTGAAGGAGCTCGCCAATCTAGGCGTGAATCGCGCCGCGCTGGTGGCCGCGCTGCAGACGCAGAACATCGTCAGGCCGGCGGGCATCATCCAGACCGGCGATGAGACCTTATCGTTGCACGTCTCCGGCGCGTTCCGCTCCGAGCAGGATATCCTGAACATCAATTTCGCCGCCGGCGACCGGATGCTGCGACTCGCTGACATTGCGCAGGTCCGCCGCCGCTATGCCGATCCGCCGCAGCCGCTCTTCCGGGTCAATGGCGAGCCGGCCATCGGGCTTGCCATTGCGATGCGCGACGGCGGCGACATTCTTGCGCTTGGCCAGAACATCAAGCGTTCAATGAGGCAGTTCACCGACGACCTGCCACTCGGCATCGAGCCGAAAATGGTCGCCGATCAGGCGGTGACGGTGAAGGGTGCAATCGCGGAATTTATGACGTCGCTGTGGCAGGCGATCGCCATCATCCTTGTCGTCAGTTTCATCAGCCTCGGCGTGCGGCCGGGGCTGATCATCGCCGTGTCGATTCCGCTGACACTCGCCGTGGTCTTCTCGGTCATGGAATTGACCAATATCGACATGCAGCGCATCTCGCTCGGTGCGCTGATCATCGCGCTCGCGCTGATGGTCGATGACGCCATGACCGTAACCGACGCGATACTGACGCGCCTGGCACAGGGCGAGGACAAGGTGCAGGCCGGCACCTTCGCCTTCCGAACCTATGCTTTCGCCATGCTCGCAGGCACGCTTGTCACCATTGCCGGCTTTGTTCCGGTTGGTTTCGCGGCCAGCGCCGCCGGCGAATATACCTTCACCCTTTTTGCCGTCGTCGCCATCGCGCTGGTCGTGTCCTGGTTTGTGGCGGTGATCTTTGCGCCCCTGCTCGGCGTACTCATTCTGAAGCCGCCGGCCGCAGCGCAGGATGCCGGGCCCGGCTGGGTCATCCGCACCTATCAGCGCTTTCTGACATTTGCGGTGAAGGTGAGGTGGCTGACAATCGCCGTCACGCTGGCCCTGTTCGTGGGCTCCATTCTTGCGCTGCCGCTCATTCCAAACCAATTCTTTCCCTCGTCCGATCGGCCGGAACTGCTGGTCGATCTCAGGTTGCCGCAAAATGCGTCGATCTATGCGACGGAAGACGTTGCCCAGCGTTTCGATGCGGCGGCGCTCAAAAGCGATCCGGATGTTGAACGCTGGAGCACTTATGTCGGAAGGGGCGCAATCCGCTTCTATTTGCCGCTGGACGTGCAACTCCCGAGTAACTTCTTTGCCCAGGCCGTGGTGGTCGCAAAGGATCTTCAAGCGCGAGAGCGGCTGCGGACCAGACTGGAAGAACGGTTAGCCGCGGAGTTTCCGAGTCTTGTGAGCCGTGTCTCGCCGCTGGAGCTTGGACCGCCGGTCGGCTGGCCGGTGCAGTACCGCGTCAGTGGACCCGATATTGCGGAGGTGCGGGAGATCGCAATCAAGCTCGCGCGCGTCGTGTCCGGCAATAAGCAGATCGGCCAGATCACATTCGATTGGATTGAGCCGGCCAGGGAAGTGCGCATCCGCATCGATCAGGATCAGGCGCGACTGCTGGGAATAAGCTCACAAGCGCTTGCCGATGTCCTCAACACGGTGACGTCGGGAACCTCCATCTCTCACGTGCGCGACGACATTTACCTGATCGATGTAGTTCTGCGCGCAACCGACGAGCAGCGCGTATCGCTGCAGACGCTGCGTACCCTGCCGGTGGCGCTGCCGAATGGGCGCACGGTTCCGCTCAGCCAGTTCGCGACATTCGAATATGCGCAGGATTTTCCCATGGTGTGGCGGCGTGATCGGGTACCGACGCTGACCGTACAGGCCGATGTCGTTTCAGGGGTCTTGCCGGCGACCGCCATCAACGCGCTCACGCCCGCGGTCGAGGAACTGCGCAAAGGCTTGCCACCATCCTACGGGATTGCGGTCGGCGGCACGGTCGAGGACGCAGCCGAGTCGCAAGCCTCGGTCCTCGCCGTCGCGCCGCTGATGCTGTTCATCATGGTAACAGTGCTGATGTTCCAGCTTCAGAGTTTCCAGCGCCTGTTCCTGGTGCTCAGTGTGGCGCCGCTCGGCTTGATCGGTGTGGTCGGAGCATTGTTGATCTTCAACCGACCGCTCGGATTTGTCGCCATCCTCGGCATCCTGGCGTTGTTCGGCATGATTATCAAGAACGCGGTGATTTTGATCGGACAGATCGAGGCTGAACGCGCGGCAGGCAAGGATGTGCGGCAGGCGGCGATCGATGCCAGCACCTCGCGCTTCCGGCCCATCATGCTGACTGCCGTATCGACAGTGCTGGGCATGATTCCGATTGCGCCGACCGTGTTCTGGGGACCGATGGCGTTTGCGATCATGGGCGGATTGCTGGTCGCTACCATCCTGACATTGGTCTTCCTGCCGACGCTTTACATCGCGTGGTTTGGATTGATGGAGGCGCGCGCGTCGAAGGACGTAACGTATCAACCCGCGCAACGCTGATCTGGGATTGAACAGTGTTTTATAAACTGAACGATAGCCAAGAGGGCAAGCGCTTTGCTAACTCATTCGCGTGATTGGCTGGTGCGCGTCAAATCCGCAAAGCGCTGAGTCTCATTTCCGATCGTCTCGTCGATCGAGCTTGCGGGAGGCCAGAGGCAAGCCCAATCGTTGGCGCGTCGGGGAGGGGGCGAGTGCGGGCGCGAGTTTTCGAAAAGCATTGAGAATTGCGCGCGACTTGCGATCGACGTCTGGATCCGAGCGAAGCAAGGCCGCAAATTTTGAAGCTTCTTCCTTAATCATAGCCTCCAAACGTTTGAGCAAAGTGTGAAGTTCCGTTCACGGGGCGATTGTGTGGCGGCGCAAGATGAGGCGAGTGGAGGTATGTGGAACCCACCCGGATGCTGCATTGCGGCTATGAAATTGCTGGCACCCGATCCGGGACGGGGATTAGAGTAACATTTCAAGTCGAAAGTCAGGCGATGAGACCTCTGCGGCACAGGCGTGTGGAGGCGTGTGATGGGACAAAGCACTCCAATTTTCCGATCCGATGCGATCGAACCCGAGGTTCTCGAATCACTCGGCGATTCCTATGACCGGGTTTTAGAAATCCTGCTTTGTACGGGAGAACTGCGCGAACCGTCCGAAGCTGTTTCGGAACTTCTGGCCCAGCGGATTATCGAACTCGCGCAACGCGGCGAACGCGATCCTCGGCGCCTGACGATCGACGCGCTTAAATTCGTTCGCTCCAGCCGCGCTTTGCTTTTTGAAAAGCGCTGACGCCGGAAGCCGCCGTTAGCTGACGCCGGCAGCGGCGGTTAATTGCCGGTTGGGCCTATGTCCGGCGCTCCGGGTTTGTCCGCGGATGGCGCTGTGCCCGTCGTGCCAGTGTTAGCGGGGCGATTGGCGTCCGAGGCGACATTGTCGTCATCCGCCATATTCGCAAACGCGATAACGGCGACCACGATCGCGGCGGCGATGGCCAGGCCCGTCCACAGGGTCGCATTGCGGCCCATCGTCTCCGCCTCGCGCATATGCTCCTTGCGCCGTTTTTCATCCCGGTTCTGGATCTTCTGCGGCTGGCGTGACATGGCGGCCTCCGTCAAGCCTTCAACAGATCGCATCCGGATCGCGTCCCGGCAAAAATTCACGGAAATGCTTTTTGGGCTTGCAGACAGCTAGGCTGTATGGCCGGGGTCGTCATTTTGCGGCGTCTTCTTTTCCCGCTCCGGCGTAATCCGGAACGGGAATGGTTGTCCCGGAACTCCGCGCGGGCCCAGCTTTTCCTGCTGCATGTCGTCCTCCGTGCGAAGATCGTCATCGTCCTGAATGATCGGTTCTCTGGCCATCTCGCACCTGTTGCTCCCGGACCGGCTATCTGTTGCCCTCGCCTGGAGGGCGGTCGAGGCTGCTTATCAACAGGGAGCGGCCCTGCCGGTTCCAAATCCGGCAGGGCCGCGTGGTCAAGCGGGCGCCGCCCCCTGAGAAAGCGCCAAGGGGCACCGCTGATGTGGCCGAGGGCACCTTCTGATTGATTTTGTGAGGCGGCTTGCCGAAATCTCGGGAACAGGGTGAAGGATCGCGAATTTAGCTCCCATGCAGTTCGCCGCGCACCACTACCGACCCGTGTCAAGGACCCTGGAAGAAACGCCAGAAGGCGTGTGGTTTGCCATGACCGGCCAGCAGGACAGGCGCATCCGCTGCCTGGTCGAGCGCTCGGCATGGCAGGCAAGAACCATGGTCGAGCAACCGATGGCTGACGCGGTTCGGGAGAACTGGAACGCGATCACCGCGCTGGCGTCTCAGAAGTTGCTGCTGGCCGAACCCGCGCCGCCGCTCGAACTTCACCTGACAGCAGACGACCTGTTCAACATTCCCTGGCGGGAACGTGAGGACAGATGAGGTCGCGGGCTTCCTGAGGGGGCTGATCTCTCGTCGGTGAAAGGCCGCTCATCGTTCATGGTTTGTAAACTTCAGCTCAGAAGCTAGTCTTCGCTTGCGGACAAATCACCGCTGGGTTGGGGGCGATGCATGAAGCTGCCGTTGTCGGGTGGATGCCAATGCGGAAATGTCCGCTACGAGGTGAGGGCAGAGCCGCTGTCTGTATATGTGTGCCACTGCACGGAGTGCCAGCGGCAGTCCGGCAGCGCCTTCGCCATGTCGATGATCGTGCCGCGACCGGCGCTTGTCGTTTTATCGGGCAATCCACAACGATGGTCGCGAACGACCGAGCGCGGCAATGTGCTGGATGGGGATTTTTGTCCAACCTGCGGGACGCGCCTGGCCCATTATCCGCACATCAATGAGCGGGTCGCGATCTTGAAGCCCGGCACACTCGACGACACGCGATGGCTGCTTCCGGTCGGCCATATCTGGACGCGCAGCGCGCAGCCTTGGGTGCATATCCCGCAAGACAGCGTCATTTTCGAAGAGCACCCGGATGTTGGACGGCTGATCGAAGCGTGGCGAATGCGACGCACGCCGTAGCATGTGCAAGCCGTCGCCGGGCCTCAGGGATCGGTGCAACTGATCCGCTCAGTCACCAGGGACGCCTGTGACGCTTTTTCCAGCCGCGCCGGCCGGCGCATTTCCACCAGGAAATAGAGCCCGAGTCGCGCGCCCGCAACGATCGAAACTGTCGCCAGCACCGATCCGATGGACAATGTTGACAGGCCGGTGACGCCCTGGCCGACCGAGCAGCCAAGCGCCGTGACGCCGCCGACGCCCATCATGAAGGCGCCGAGGAGACGGCGTTTCATGTCATCGGCACTGGCCGAGATTTCCCATTTGAAGGTGCCGCTCAGCTTGGCGGCAATGAACGCGCCGGTCACCACCCCGATGACGGCGCCGACCGGAAAGTCCGGCTGCAGGGCCGTCGCGAGCATGAAATAATAGAGCGTTTCGCCGAGCGAACCGACGAAGGTGAACGATTCAACGCGGCGGGAATCGAAATCATCAAAGCCGATGATGCCGGTCGCCCACCAGCCCGACACGATGATGACGCCGACGGCGGCGCCGGTGACGGCAAAGCGAAGATTGGATCGAAATCCGGTCTGGATAAGCGCGCCAATGACGATCAGGACGCCGACCGCAATGGCAGCCAGCGCGACGCCGGCCCCGGTCAGGCCGGCGATTTCCGGCAGACGCTGGGAAAATCCGTTCGGCAATTGAAGCGTGAACGGCTCCGTCACGGCGATCCGTCCGACGCCGGTCAGCCCCCGCATGGTCATCATGGCGGTGACGCCGATGACCAGAAAGCTCACCAGCGCCTTGAGGTCACCGCCGCCCAGCTGCCGCAGCGTGCCGAGGCCGCAGGTGCCGTTCAGCGCCATGCCGATTCCGAACAGCAATCCGCCGAGGATCAGCGCACCCCATTCGAGCCTGGTGCTGAGGTAGATCGAGCGCGACAGATCGAGGCCGCCCCAAAGTTCGAGCGCATGCACGCCGGCAATGGCGACGCCGATGGCAACGACCCAGCTCAGCAGGCGGCGGTTGTCATTCGCATAGGCGGCATCCTCAATGGCGCCCAGTGTGCAGAAGCGGCCGCGCCGGGCGACGAAGCCGAGCGCCACTCCCAGGCCGAAGCCCAGCAGCAGGCGAAGAACGGAGAGGGGAAAGTCTTCCATATCAGCTATCCCGGATCGGCCGTGCGCTCAGCGCCTGCGCCGTGGTTCACAAAAGGCGTCATGCAAAGCTTCGATCACCTGCCGCACTTCCGGCCGCGAGAGCGAATAGAAGATGTTTTTTCCGTCCCGGCGCGCCTCCACCAGCCTGTCGGCCCGCAGGCGCGCCAATTGCTGGGACACAGCCGGTTGACGCAGCGACAGGGTCTGCTCGATCTCGGTGACGGATTTCTCACCCTCGACCAGCAGGCAAAGAATCACGAGCCGCGCCTCATGTGAGAGGGCCTTGAGAAATTCGCTGGCTTCCCGGGCATTCTCGAGGAGCGTATCGATGTCAGGCGCCGCTTTTTTTGGCCGGCGCGAGATCGCTGCAACGCTCATTTGGGTGCTCCCCATTCATTCAGAATAAGGAATATTTAGCGCAGAGGGAGTAAAATGTTCTTCCAAGTTTAGAATTGATGTTGGAGCATTAATCTCTCCAGCAATCCCCAGAAGAAATCTTCTCCCGGATAGCCCTCGATGCGTCCCAGCTCGCGGCCGTCGTTAACCAGCACAAAGGTCGGCGTGAAACGGACCGGGCTCTTCAGCTCAATGGCTGGCTGATTGCGGCTGCCGACCTCAACATGGCGCAGGGGGGCGCGCTTGCCGACATCCGTCTTCTGGTAGATCGGGCCGATGGCGCGATCCCAGGCGGCGCAATAGGGGCAGCCGGGACTGCGGTACATGATGAGTTCTGCCGCCTGCGCGAGGGATGTATGCGCGGACAGGAAAAGCAGCGCGGCACAGAGGAAGCGGATCATGATGTGGACAAATCCGTTTAACGCGCCGTTAGACGGCGCCGGAAATATATACTAGAAAATGAATATGTTGACAGGCTAGGAAAGATGCCGCTCGAAGTTGGATTGCTGGCGAGTTTTGCCGCGGGTCTGATCTCATTCCTGTCCCCCTGCATTCTGCCGCTGATTCCCGCCTATCTGGGCTTTCTTGCCGGCACGTCGCTGGTGAATGCGCCGGCCGATGGGCGCAACGTGCGGCTCGTTGCGCGCGCCGCAGCTTTCGTGCTGGGGTTCACATGTGTTTTCATTGCACTCGGGGCAAGTGCATCGGCGGCGGGGCAGCTTGTCTCGGATCATCTGACGGTGCTCACGCAGCTTGCAGGCGTCGTCATTGTGGTGTTGGGCCTGCACGTGACGGGTGTTTTCCGCTGGAGCCCGCTGTTGCGCGAGTTGCGTTTCGACATGTCATCGAGCCCGGCCGGGCTTTTGGGCGCATTCGCGGTCGGTCTGGCCTTCGGATTCGGCTGGACGCCATGCGTTGGTCCGGTGTTGGCCTCCATTCTTCTGATGTCGGGAACGAGCGCAACGGTCGGGCAGGGAACGGCGCTGCTTGCAGCCTATGCCGCGGGCATCGGCGTTCCGTTCCTGCTGGCGGCGGCCTTCAGCGGGCCGGTCCTGCGCGCGCTCGGCGGTTTCAAACGCGTGCTGCCGGTTGTCGGAAAAGTGATGGGTATCGCGTTGATCGCGACCGGACTGCTGGTGTTCTTTGGCCTGATGCCCGCAGTCGGCAACTGGCTGCTGGACATATTTCCCGCGCTGGGCCGGATCGGTTGACCTGCGAAGAAACGAATGCGATCGGATGAAGACATGAAGAATGGCTCTTTGCTTTCGCGCCGCATGTTTGCGGCCGGCCTTGTCGGCGCGTCCGTCGCGCTTGTGGGGCGGCCTGCACAGAGCGCCGCCGTGCTCACC
The DNA here is from genome assembly GCA_032027085.1 of Pseudorhodoplanes sp. NCBI lineage: Bacteria > Pseudomonadati > Pseudomonadota > Alphaproteobacteria > Hyphomicrobiales > Pseudorhodoplanes > Pseudorhodoplanes sp. Next base: position 2,760,265 of record JAVSMS010000001.1, read on the forward strand.
GAGGACGGGCTTTATAGCCAGCCCTGGTTCCTGCAGAGTCTTCTTGAACTTCAGGATGATCTTACGGCCGCGACCGAAGCGCGCAAGCGCTTTGCGATCATGTGGGAACTGCGCGGTTGTCCTTATTGCAAGGACACCCATCTGATCAATTTCGCGCGGCCGGACATCGAAGGATATGTCAAGGAGCGCTTCGACATCCTGCAGCTCAACATTATCGGCGACCGCGAAGTGACCGACTTTGACGGCGAAAAGCTGTCGGAAAAGCGACTCGCGGAGAAATACGGCGTCCGCTTCACGCCAACTTTCCAGTTTTTTCCAGAAGCGGTTGCGGGTCTCGCAGGCAGGAAGCCGCGCGACCGCGAAGTCGCGCGCGCGCAAGGCTACCTGGCCCCTGCGCAATTTCGGGCGATGTTCCGCTTTGTCGTCGAACGCGCCTATGAAAAGACCAGTTTGATAGACTTCCTCAAGGCGAATAGCTGAACGCTATCCGACTTTCAGATAGGCGAAGCCCTTGCTCTGCAATTCGGCGACCGTGGCGACGCCTGACGGAACGAATTTCAGGAAGGCATCCTTGCGCGTCTTGGCGGGATCGATCTTCTGCCGGGTATAGGTGATCTGACAGAGATAGGCCTCGACCTCGAATTTGGTCAGGCCGACAAACCGCTTGTAGATGTCCGGGTCGATCTTGTCGTTTGCCCAGGTGGTGCCGGACAGGTCCTCAAGAAAGAATTTGATGCCGGCGCCATGCGCGACGATCACGATCTTGATCCGCATCGGATCGAATTCGTAGACCGACAGGTGGTTGTTGATATTGGTCAGCATCTGCGAGAAGCGCGCAGGATCGCCGAAGTCGCAGTGATAGAGACAGGCGACGTCGGTTTCCTTCTTGAGTGAGGCGAGATCGAGCTTTCCCGGGTTGGCGAAGGCGCGCGAAGCGCCGAGCGTCGCACCGGACAGGGCAAGCGCCCCGAGGAAGCCACGTCGGCTGGTGCTGGTCATGACGACTCTCCTGAGAGCGGAACCCTGCCGCCAAGCGGCAGGGTTCATTCGTCTCCAATATACGCCACCGGCCCGCCGAGGGAGATCACTCTCCCTTGTTCACCGGGCTGTCCGGGCTCATCAGCAGCGCGACGGCGTCCTTGATCTGATCAATGGTCAGGACCTTGTTGGCGCCGAAACGAGGCATGTTCGAGCAGGGTTGGGCGACATGCGAGTTGTAGATTTTCTCGTAGGTCGCCTTGATCGCCTCCGGCTTGAATTCGCGCAGCTTGCCGTATTCCAACAGGCTCGGGCCGAGCGTGCCGTAGCTCACTTCCTTCTTTGTCAGCTGATGGCAGGCGTAGCAATTGCCGCCATTGGCGCGGCGCGGCGGATAATCGGTGAAACGCAGGCCGTAGCCGCTCTGCGCCAGCGCCTCTCCCTTTTTCCAGTCGCCCACATAGTTGCCATCGGCGGGATATTCGATGCTCGCTTTTTCCCGCGCAACGATTGCGTCGGCGGTTTTCTTGTCGGGGTTGTTCCGCGCCGCCGAGCACTGCTTCATGGTTTCGTCTTGCGTGAGCCGCGGCGCCCAGTCCTCGGGCGCAGCAGGGAAGGCAGCCTTGATCGCGGCATCGACCTTGGCGGGATCAACTCGCGTCTTTTGTTGCGCCTGTGCGGCAGCAATGCCGGTCAGCGCCACGGCGCCGATCAGGAGTGCAAGTTTCTTCATGGTCCCGTCCCCCCGTTCAGCGTTTCAGCGCGGGTGCGGAGATTTCTCCGCCTTCCGCATTCTTTGTCAGATAGGCAATGAGCGCGACGCTGACGTCGGAAGCGAGCTCAAGCTGCGGCATCCTCATCTGCCAATAGCAGTCATACATGCGGTGCTGCATGGTCATCACATGCGTCGATGAAACGCGATAGGCCGGCCATTCGCCGACGACCTTGCTCGCTTCCTTTGGATTCTCCAGATAAGGCAGCCCCTGCAGACGAATACGCAATCCTTCCGCCGCGTGGCAAGTCGCGCATGAGAAGTCGAACGGGCCGGACCGGCGGTGGAAGAGGGCATCGCCCAGCGCGACCACTTCCTTTTCCTGCGGCTTGTCGAGCTTGGCGGCAAACCTCAGTCCGTTCGATTTGCTGGCGACATAAGTCGCCATGGCGCCGAGCTCTTTCACTGGCTGGCCGCCGCCGGGATGCGGCCTCTTCACCAGATCTGCGCGGTTGAATCCCTGCAATTGCTCCATGCACCACAGGATGCGCGCCTCGACGTCCATCACCTTCTGCGCGTCGGCAAAGTAACGCGGCAGCTCCGCGAATGCGCCGTCGACCACGCCGGGTCCTTTGCCGAGATCGCATTTCTGGAGCGAGACATTCTTCGGCCCGCGCGGCGTTGACCACAATGTCTCACCGCGATCGGCGTCGAGAAGTCCGGGATTGCTCCAGGGATCTTCCTTCAGCATCTGGCGATATTTCTCGATTGCTTTCTCGGTGTCGGCGTCTTGCGCATTCGCGATCAATGCCCCGGAAACGAATGCCCCGAACGCCGCAGCAAACAGGATGTGTGCGGTTCTCACTCTCTGGTCCCTCCGCTTGAAAAAGAATCTTCTCTTTCTGTGCCAACTTTTAGTCGGACGTTGTTGTGCGATGCATCACGATGGTGAAAGTTCATCTTTTGATTTCCCATACAAAACATAGCTTTATTGGCATGGGAAGATGAGATTTGCACTCTCTCTAAATTGGGTTGCGGGACGGTGCGGGATACATTAGACAGTTATCAATAACTGAATATGTCTTGCGAGAAACGCAGGCGAAGAGGAAGCGCATTCATGCGATTGGGCCCAGATTCCCGATCAAGGACGTCTATTGGGGCTAGCCAATTGGCTGCGTTCTCACTTATGGATAAGGCAAGCCGCGCCATGCGGCTTGGATGGGCCGTGTGGGCAGGAGAGTTGACATGAAGCTAAGTTTTGACCGTCGTCAGGTTCTGACGATCGGCGTTGGTGCAGCGGCCGCAGCGGCTTTTGGTCTGCCTGTGGTGCCGGCTTATGCAAAGAACGACTCCGACGAGGTGATCGCAAAATTCACCGGCGGCAAGAAACCGACGGATGGCAAGGTGAAGCTTGATCTTCCGGAAATCGCCGAGAACGGCAACACCGTGCCGATGACCGTCTCCGTCGACAGCCCGATGACAGAGCAGTCGTATGTGACCGACGTTCTGGTCGTGACTGACGAAAATCCGCGCGCCGGCGTCGCTATGTTCCATTTTTCGCCTGCTAGCGGAGTGGCTGAAGCCAATACCCGCATCCGGCTGGCGGCTACGCAGAATGTTATCGCCGTGGCGAAGATGAACGACGGATCGTTCTTCACGGCCAAGAAGCTGGTGAAGGTGACGATAGGCGGATGCGGCGGCTGAGACGCGACGCATCTAAAACCCGTATCCGTTAGGAGTGAATATCAATGGCCGTCAAACCCCGCATCAAGCTGGACAAGAAGGAAGCGAAGAAGGGAGACCTGGTTGAAGTGAAGGCCCTGGTTTCGCACGTCATGGAAAGCGGTCAACGCAAGGACAGCGCCGGCAAGACCATTCCGCGCAAGATTTTGAACAAGTTCGTCTGCACGGTGAACGGCAAGGAAGTCTTTTCTGCCGATTTCGAACCGGCGATTTCCGCCAACCCCTACATCCAGTTCAAGTTCAAGGCGCAGGAATCGGGGCCGGTGGTTCTGACCTGGGTTGACGATGACGGTTCCAAACTCGTCGGCGAGGAAAAGATAACCGTCAACTGACGGCCGGTTTCGCTCGCATCCTGTTGTCGTTCGAAGAAGGTTGGCCACGATCCGCCGGATGCGTGGGAGGAAAGATGCTGTCCAGACGTGATTTCCTGCAGGTTGCCGCGGCGACGGCGGCTTTTTTGCCGGGTGGTTGGTCACAGGCCTTTGCGCAACAAAAGCTGACCCAGGACGAGTTGCTGCGGTTCGATCCGGTCGGGAATGTCACGCTTGTACATGTCACCGACATTCACGGCCAGTTGGTGCCGGTGCTTTTCCGGGAGCCATCGACCAATCTCGGCGTCGGCGAAGCGCAGGGGCTGGTGCCGCATCTCACCGGCAAGGCGCTTCTTGATCATTACAAGATCGCGCCGGGGTCGGCACACGCCTATGCGCTGGCGTCGGAGGACTTCACCGCCCTGGCAAAAAGCTACGGCAAGCTCGGCGGCCTCGACCGCATCGCAACAATTCTCAACGCCATTCGCGCCGAGCGCGGCGACCGCGTGGTGTTTCTCGATGGCGGCGACACCTGGCAGAACAGCTACACCTCGCTGGTCACCACGGGCCAGGATATGGTCGATTGCATGAAGCTGCTCAGACCCGACGCCATGACCGGGCATTGGGAATTCACCCTGGGCACCGAGCGCGTCAAGGAGATCACCGATCAGCTGGGATTCAAATTCCTGGCGCAGAACGTCCGGGACACCGAATGGAATGAGCCGGCCTTCGAGGCCATGACGATGCTCGAACGCGGCGGTGTGAAAATCGCCGTGATCGGGCAGGCCTTTCCCTACACTCCGATCGCCAATCCCCGCTGGATGATTCCGACCTGGTCATTCGGCATTCGCGAAGACGAATTGCGCGCCAACGTTGAGAAGGCGCGCAGGGAGGGGGCAGGACTTGTTGTTCTGCTGTCGCATAACGGCTTCGACGTCGATCGTAAGCTCGCTGCGCGCGTGAAGGGCATCGACGTCATTCTGACCGGTCATACCCACGACGCATTGCCGGACGTGGTCAAGGTCGGCAAGACGCTTCTGATTGCATCCGGCTGCCACGGCAAATTCGTGTCGCGGCTCGACCTCGATGTGCGCGGCGGCGAGGTGAAAGGCTATCGCTACAAGCTGATCCCGGTCTTCTCCGACGTCATCGTACCGGAGTCGCAAATGGCGGCGGCCATCCAGAAGGTTCGCGCCCCGCATGAAAAGATGCTGAGCGAGCGTATCGGCAAGGCGGAGTCCTTGTTGTACCGGCGCGGCAATTTCAACGGCACGCTAGACGACGTCATCTGCGACGCGCTGCTCGCCGAGCGCGATGCGGAAATCGCACTTTCGCCCGGTTTCCGTTGGGGCACATCGATCCTGCCGGGGCAGGACATCACCGTTGAGGACATCTACAACGCCACCGCCATCACCTATCCGGCCACCTATCGCATGAGCATGACGGGTGCCCGGCTGAAGGAAATTCTCGAGGATGTGGCGGACAATCTGTTCAATCCCGATCCCTATTACCAACAGGGCGGCGACATGGTCCGCGTCGGCGGCCTGTCCTACACCATCGATCCGGGGAAGAGCATCGGGAACCGGCTCTCGGATATGAAGTCGGTGCGAACCGGCAAACCCTTGGAAGCGGACAAGAATTACACCGTTGCTGGCTGGGCCAGTGTGAATGAGGGAACCGAAGGCCCGCCGATCTGGGAGGTGGTCGTGAGCCATATCCGAAAGCAGCGCGTGATCGCGCCGCAAGGCAGTGGAAATATTCAGGTGATCGGCGGCTAAAAAAATTTTGCCAAACACATGCAAAAAATCGCATAATTGAATGGTTGCATAAGCAAGAACAAGAACTCAGGGAGCCGATGATGCGTGAGCAGGAACCTTCACAAGGCGGCAAGTCGCAGTCACGGCGCGCCTTCCTCAAGGCAGGGCTTGCCACCGGCGGTACGGTCGCTTTCGGGTCATCTGCACTTGCCGGAAAGACCGGCGATCCCGCCAATCAGCCGCCGAATGTTCCTGAGTGGACGCACAGCCTGGGCGAGGGCGTCGCCGTGCGTCCCTATGGCAAACCCTCGAAGCACGAAGCCCATGTGATTCGTCGCGATGTCGAATGGCTCACGGCCTCGCGCGAGAGCTCTGTCAGCTTCACGCCGATCCATGAACTCGATGGCATCATCACGCCAAACGGGCTTGGCTTTGAGCGCCATCACTCGGGTATCGCCGAGGTTGACCCGGCCGACTATCGCCTCATCCTGCATGGACTGGTCGACAAGCCGCTGATCTTTACGCTCGACGACCTGAAGCGCATTCCGCGCGTCAGCCGTCCGTATTTCTGCGAATGCGCGGCCAACTCCGGCATGGAATGGCGCGGCGCCCAGCTTAATGGCTGTCAATACACGCACGGCATGGTCCATTGCGTAATGTATACCGGCGTTCCGCTGAAGACGCTGCTTGCGGAAGCCGGCCTCAAGCCCAACGCCAGATGGCTTCTCCTCGAGGGCGGAGATTCAGCGGCGATGACGCGCTCGCTGCCGCTGCAAAAGGCGCTGGATGATGTTCTCATTGCCTACCGCATGAACGGAGAGATGCTTTATCCCGAGCATGGTTATCCGGCCCGGGCGGTGATCCCGGGCTGGGAAGCAAACATGTGGGTCAAGTGGCTGCGCCGCATCGAGGTGGGCGACCAGCCCTGGCATCACCGCGAAGAGACATCGAAATACACAGACCTTTTGGAGAACGGGAAGGCGCGGCGCTTCACATTCGTGATGGATGCCAAATCGATCATCACCAACCCCAGCCCGCAGGCGCCGCTTAATCACAAGTCCGGATTCACCGTCCTGTCGGGAATCGCCTGGTCAGGCCGTGGCAAGATCGCGCGCGTCGATGTTTCGCTTGACGGCGGACGCAATTGGCGCCCGGCGCGAATTGACGGACCTGTGTGGGACAAGGCGCTGAGTCGTTTCTATTACGAGTTTGATTGGGACGGCCGGGAGCTTCTGCTGCAATCGCGCGCCATGGATGAGACCGGCTATGTGCAGCCGGCCAAAAGCGAATTGCGCAAGATCCGCGGCGTCAATTCAATTTATCACAACAACGGAATACAGACCTGGTATCTGCACAAGAACGGAGAGGTCGAGAATGTCGAAATTTCCTGATCTCTCCGCTGCCATTCTGCTGGCCTCACTGATCGCCGGGGTGACAGTTGCTGATGCGGGGGAGAAGACAACCGGCGTCGCAGCCCAGCAGAACTCGCCTAAGAAGATTGGTATCGGCCGCGAAGCGACCGCTGCGGAAATCGCCGGGTGGAATATCAGCGTTCGGCCGGACGGCCAGGGGCTGCCGGTTGGCCGGGGAACAGTGAAAAAGGGTGAAACCCTTTATGTCGAGCGCTGCGCAGCCTGTCATGGTGAGTTCGGCGAAAGTGCCGGCCGCTGGCCGATCCTGGCGGGCGGCGCGGGGACACTGGCGAGCCATGATCCGGTGAAGTCGATTGGCTCCTACTGGCCCTATGCAACAACGGTGATCGATTATATTCGCCGGGCGATGCCGTTTGGCGCAGCGCAAACACTGTCGAATGACGATCTGTACGCCATCACCGCCTATGTCCTGTATTTGAATGACGTCATCCAGGACGAGAATTTTGAGCTCAGCGACAAGAACTTTATAACCGTCAAACTTCCCAATCAGCCCAATTTCATCGATGATGATCGCGAGACAGCCGAAAAGGCGTTCTGGCGGAAAGATCCATGTATGAAGGACTGCTTGCCGGGAGAGCCCAGGATCACCGGACGCGCGCGGACCATCGACGTGACGCCGGAAGCCGGGAAAGGCCCGAAAGTTGAATAATGCGGATGGTCAGGGCGCAACATCTAGCCGCTGCTGCCACTGTCATGGCGCTTGCTATGCCGCTCATGACAACTTTCGTTCTCAGTGAACCGACAAAGGGCGACAAGGCCCTTGGGGAATATCTCTCGTCGGAATGCGTCACCTGCCATCAACTGAGCGGTCAGTTTAAAGGCATACCGCCCATCGTGGGCTGGCCGGAGGCGAACTTCATCGAGATCATGAAGGAGTATCGACACAAGAAAAGACCGAACCCGGTGATGCAAATGATCGCCGCACGGCTTTCGGAAGAAGAAATTGCTTCGCTTGCCCTGTATTTTGGAAGCCTCAAACCGGCGCATTAGGCTATCCAAGGTAGGCAAGTAGGGGTTCCCAAGAGGAGGAAAAATTAATGTCAACCAGTCGCAGGCAGTTTCTCAGCGGGGTCAGTTCGTGCGCGGTCGCGGCCGGCCTGTCCCGCCCGGCCATAGCGCAAGCCAAGCCGCGGCTTGTGGTGGTCGGTGGCGGGCCGGGCGGCGCGACCATTGCGAAATATGTCGCTCGCGATTCCAAAGGGGCGATCAACGTTACGCTGATCGAACCCGCGAAGGAGTTCATCACCTGCTTCCATTCCAATCTTTATCTGGGGGATTTCAGGCCGCTTGAATCCATCACCCATTCCTATTCGGGTCTGGCCAAATACGGCGTCAATGTCGTTCACGAAGCAGCCGCAACAATCAACCGCAACAGCAAGACGGTCCGCCTGGCAAGCGGTGCGACGTTGCCCTATGACCGGCTTGTGGTCGCGCCTGGCATCGACATCAAATTCGACTCTGTTCCGGGATATTCGGAAGCGGCGAGCGAGATCATGCCGCATGCCTGGAAAGCAGGCCCGCAGACCAAGCTACTCAAGAAGCAACTCGACTCGTTGAAAGACGGCGACCTGATTGTGATGGTCGCGCCGCCCAATCCCTATCGCTGTCCGCCCGGACCGTATGAGCGCGCATCCATGATGGCGCATGTGCTCAAGGGCAAGGGGCACAAGAATACGAGGATCGTCATCCTCGATCCGAAAACAAATTTTTCCAAGCAGGCCCTGTTCGCGCAAGGCTGGGAAAAACACTATCCCGGCATGGTCGAATGGCAGGATCCAAAGATGCATGGCGGCATCAAGTCCGTCGATCCCAAGAGCATGACGGTGACAACCGATCTTGCCGAATACAAGGCGCAGCTCGTGAACGTTATTCCGGCGCAAACGGCAGGCAAGATCGCGCTGAACGCTGGCCTTGCCGACAAGAGCGGCTTCTGCCCGATCAATCCCGACAATATGAAGTCCACCCTCGATGAAAATATTTATGTCGTCGGCGATGCTTGTATTGCGGGTGACATGCCCAAATCTGCCTTCTCCGCGAACAGCCAGGCCAAGGTCGCAGCCCTGATGATCCGCGGAGAACTCTCGGGCGCCAAGACGTTCCCGGCGCGCTATGTCAACACCTGCTGGAGCATGATCGAGACGGACGATACGGTGAAAGTCGGCGGTCGTTACGAGCCCAAGAACGGCAAGATTGCGGCGGTCGAAACCTTCATTTCCCAGACCGGCGAAACCGAGATGGTGCGCAAACAGACGCAGGAGGAGAATATGGGCTGGTATGCCGGCATTAGCGCCGATATTTTTTCCTGATGCAGGGAAAAGCCGGTCCAGTGCCTGACGGAATTTCGCCGCTCCCAAGGTCGCGGCCAAACCGCCGCGACTTTATCGCCGGCTTCGGGGCGGCACTGGCGGCACCGGTGGCAGTGGCGGCGCCGGTGGCGCTGGTACCGGCACTGGCGCCACGTGCGTCTCTCGCCGCCGCGCCAGCGCATCGCAAGCTCGGATCGGTCGAGATCATGATCATCAGCGACGGTACCTTGTCGGTGCCGTTGTCATTTTCGCTTCCGGAGACGCCGGGCGCGGAGGCTGCAAGCCTGCTTGCCGCGCATGGGTTGCCGGCAGACGGGAAGGTCCAGACCAATGTGACACTGGTCAGAACCGGCGATCAGGTTGTGCTGATCGATGCCGGCTCAGGCCCGAAGTTCCAGCAGACCGCAGGCAAATTGTCTGAAAATCTGGAAGCCGCCGGAATCAGCCCGGAGAAGGTCACAAAGGTCGTGTTCACGCACGGCCATGCCGATCATCTCTGGGGCGCCATCGACGATTTCGACGATGGGGAGCGGTTTCCCAATGCGACCTATGTGATCTCCGCTCCCGAATGGGACTTCTGGACCCATCCGGACACCCCCACGAAAGTTCCCGATTGGCTGAAAGGCATGGCCATCGGCAGTGCGCGCATCCTCAAGCTGATCGAAAAGAAGGTCGAACGCCGCAAGGACGGCGAGGCGGTCGCGCCGGGCTTGACTTTTGTTGCGACACCCGGCCACACGCCGGGCCATATGGCGGTGATGGTAGAAAGTGGTAAAGAGCGTCTGCTGGTCGGTGGCGACGTATTCAGCAACAACGCTGTGTCGTTTGCCAGGCCCGAGTGGCGCGTCGGGAGCGATTTCGACCGCGATTTGGGCGCGCAGACGCGCTGGCGTATGCTGGGTCAGCTGGCGTCCGATCGCATTCCGCTGATCGGGTTCCATCTGACGTGGCCCGGCCAGGGCATGGTTGAACGGAGCGGCACCGCTTTTCGTTTTATTCCCACCTGAAACAACCCTCCAAGAGAGAGCAGACGATGAAGCAAACACTTGTTGCCATGATTTTGCTTGCTGGATTAACCGCTACAGCGCAGGCCCAGGATGCTGCGGCCGGAGAAAAGGTCTTTGCGGTGTGCCGCGCCTGCCATCAGGTTGGAGAAACCGCAAAGAATGTCGTCGGCCCGAAGCTCAACGGTCTGATCGGTCGCAAGTCCGGATCAGTTGAGGGCTACAATTACAGCGAGGCCAACAAGAAATCAGGCATCACCTGGGACGAGGCGACATTCGCCGAATATATCAAGGATCCCAAGGCCAAAATTCCTGGCACCAAGATGGTCTATGCGGGGCTGAAGGATGAGAAAAAGATCAAGGATTTGACCGCTTTTCTGAAGCAGTTCGACGCCAGCGGAAAGAAACAGTAGTAAGCGTCTGAAGCTGGATCGGGTTTCACCCGCCTGCCATCCTGTGCAATAGTTTCTGAGATTGCATAAAGATGGTGCCGGGTGATGCTCGACAAGTCCGCCTATGTGCCTTACGGCCTTGATCCGATCGAAAAGGGCTCACGCGACGAAATTGCTGCGCTGCAAATCGAGCGTCTGAAACAGACGCTGCGGCAGGCCTACGACAATGTGCCGGCCTACAGGGCAAAGTTCGACCGGCATGGTGTGCATCCGGACGACTTCCGGCAGCTCGACGATCTGCGGAAATTTCCGTTCACCACCAAGCAGGATCTGCGCGAGAACTACCCCTTCGGCATGTTTGCCGTGCCGCGAGACAAGATCGTACGCATCCATGCGTCGTCCGGAACGACCGGCAAGCCGACGGTCGTCGGTTATACGCAGAGCGATATCAACACCTGGGCCGACCTGATGGCGCGTTCCATCCGCGCCTCGGGCGGGCGACCCGGCATGAAGGTGCATGTCTCCTACGGCTATGGCCTTTTCACCGGCGGGCTCGGCGCGCATTACGGTGCGGAGCGGCTTGGCTGCACGGTGATCCCGGTCTCCGGCGGCATGACCGAACGGCAGGTGCAGCTCATCCAGGATTTCGAGCCTGACATCATCATGGTTACGCCCTCTTACATGCTGGCGATCCTTGATGAATACCGCGCCAAGGGTGTCGACCCGGTGGCGAGTTCGCTGCAAATCGGGATCTTCGGGGCCGAGCCGTGGACGAACTCTATGCGTCGCGAAATTGAAACGGCGTTCGACATGGATGCCGTCGATATCTTCGGTATTTCCGAGGTGATGGGACCTGGCGTCGCCAATGAATGCGTGGAGACGAAAGACGGCCTGCATATCTGGGAAGACCATTTCTTTCCCGAAGTCATCGATCCGGCGACGGGCGAGGTGCTGCCCGATGGCGAATATGGCGAGATCGTTTTCACCTCGCTCACCAAAGAGGGCATGCCGGTGATCCGCTATCGCACCCGCGATCTGACGCGGCTTCTGCCGGGAACTGCGCGCAGCATGCGGAGGATGGAAAAAATCACCGGCCGGTCGGACGACATGATGATTGTGCGCGGCGTCAATGTCTTCCCGACGCAGATTGAGGAGCAACTTCTACGCTGTGAGGGCTTGAGCCCGCATTACCAGATCGAATTGCGGCGCGACCAGCGACTGGATGTCATGCGGCTGCTGGTGGAGGCGCGGCCTGCTCACGCCGATGAGGCTAGGCGCAACGCCCAGGCGGCGCTTCTTGCCGCCCATATCAAGAACAATATCGGCGTGACCGCCGAGGTGGTTGTCAGCGATCCGGGAAAAGTCGAGCGGTCGGTCGGAAAGGCCCGCCGTATTGTCGATCTGCGGCCCAGGGATTGAGACACGGATGCAACAGGAAAGCGCAGTTCTTGCCAGCGCAGGCCTCCCCGGAGACATCGCCGATGCTTGGCGTAACGCCCAGCCCGCAATCAGCGGTGATTTCGCGAGGGACGCCAGGGCTTTCTCCGCGTTCTGGCTGGAAGGCGCCGAATTGCGCGCCAAATTGCCGGAAAAGTCGCGACGCAACGCGGCACAGGCGGCAGCCAGCAAGCTGATTTTCGAAGCCGAGCGGACCGCGCGGGAGCAGTTTCTAGCGGCGCACGTCGAGAGCGTCTATGGCAAGCTGACGCACGACTACCGGAATTTCGTGCGCGCCGAGAAACTGGTTTACGACGCCGCCAAGAGCTTTCCCGGCCTGACGCCGGCGCGTGAGGTGGTCGCGCGCGACGACCGCAAGATGCTGAGCGAAAAGGACGGTTTCGAGATCGATCAGGGCATTTTCCTGTCGCGTGTGCTGGGCCATCCCGTCGCCGGCTGGCATTTGCTGCATGCCATGCTGCTACCGCGCGCCGAAACGACCGAACATTTGCAGCATTTCCTGAAACGCGGCGAGATCGATCTTGGCGCGGCGCGGGTGTCGCGCATGGGCAAGGCGTCGGTTCTGGAAATGCACAATCCGCGCTTTCTCAATGCGATGGACGATTCCACTAGTGATCCGATTGAGATCGCAACCGATCTCGCCATTCTCGATCCGGAGACCATGATCGCTGTGCTGCGGGGAGGGGTCGTGGAGAACCCCAAGTATGCAGGCAAAAGGCTGTTCTCCGCCGGCATCAACCTCACTTTGCTGTATCAGGGCAAGATATCGTTCTTGTTTTACATCAGGCACTTGCTCGGATTTGAGAACAAATGGCTGCGCGGCCTAGCGAAACCGGATTTCTCGCCGGACGAACGCGTCGGGCAGACGATCGAGAAGCCCTGGATCGCGGCGGTGGACGGCTTCGCCATTGGCGGTGGCTGCCAGCATCTTCTGGTGATGGATTATATCCTTGCCGCGTCAGATGCTTACATGACTCTGCCGGCGCGCAAGGAGGGCATCATTCCGGGCGCGTCGAACATGCGGCTGCCGCGCTTTGTCGGCGACCGCATCGCGCGGCAGGCGATCATGTATGGGCGCAGGCTCGACTGCGACAGCCCGGAAGGCCGCTTGATATGCGACGAAATTGCCCCGCCAGATCAAATGGATGCGGCGCTGGCGCGGGTGGTGGAGGGGCTGACCAGCGCGGGCGTGGTGAGCGCCGTGGCGAACCGGCGCGGATTCCGCGTGCCACAGGAACCCATTGATATGTTTCTGAATTATGCGTCGGTTTACGCGCGGGAACAGGCCTATTGCCATTTCAGCCCGGCGCTGATCGCCAATCTCGAGCGGAACTGGAACGCGCAAAGCCGCAAGGTGTGAGCCGCGGCGTAACGCACTGTCCGCGCTGGGAAATAAGCGCCATCGCCAGCAATGTTTCACATGAAAAAATTCCTATTGACCCGCTCTTGCGTAGCCGGGGCGGTGCGCCGTTCATGCTCATAGAAACCGCGATCCTCGGTCGCGAGCACGGCGTGAGCACGTGGTCCTCGCAATCCTCGCTCGATCCTCGTAATCCTCGCTCGCGATCCTGCGGACTACGGCTCACACCCCCAGATACGTATCGCGCACGCGCGGGTCGCGGGCGAGATCACGCGCCATCCCGTCGAGCACGATGCGGCCGGTCTCCAGCACATAGGCGCGGTCGGCGATGGCGAGAGCGGCGGCGACATTCTGCTCCACCAGGAGAATGGTGACGCCGTCTTTGCGCAGCGACGATAGCGTCGCCAGAATCTGCTCGACCAGTACCGGGGCAAGGCCCATCGACGGTTCGTCCAGCAACAGCAGGCGCGGATTGCTCATCAGCGCGCGGCCGATCGCCAGCATCTGCTGCTGGCCGCCGGACAAGCCGCCCGCCAGCTGCGCGCGCCTTTCGGCAAGCACGGGGAATAATGAATAGACACGCTCAAGATCGCGGGCGATATGCGCGTCGCGGCGGGCAAAGGCGCCGAGCCTAAGATTGTCCGCGATCGACAGCGGGGTGAACACCTGCCGGCCTTCCGGCACCTGGGCGATGCCGCGCACCACGCGCACATGCGCGGGCATGTGATTGATGGTTTCGCCTTCAAAGATGACCGAGCCCGACGCAATCGGCTGCACGCCGGAAATCGCGCGCAACAGCGTTGTCTTGCCGGCACCGTTGTTGCCGACCAAGGTGACGATCTCGCCGGCCACGACGTTGATCGACACGCCGTGCAGCGCCTCAATCCGGTCGTAGCGGCTGACGAGCCTGTCAATCCTGAGCACGATGCGCCTCCGCGGTGCCGAGATAGGCGGCGATCACCGCCTCGTTGGCGCGCACCTCCGCGGCCTTGCCTTCGGTGAGCGTGCGGCCCTGATCCAGCACATGAATGCGGCTGGAAATCTTCATCACCAGCTTCATGTTATGCTCGACGAGCACGACGGTTACGCCGGATGCCGCAATCTTTTGAATGAGCAGGTCGAGATCGTCGGCCTCGGCCGTGTTGCAGCCGGCGGCCGGCTCGTCGAGCAGCAATATTTTCGGCTCCGTCGCCAGCGCCCGCGCGATTTCAAGCCGGCGCAAGCCGCCATAGGGCAGGGTGCCGGCGATGCGTGATGCCGCAGACGACAGGCCGACAAAATCCAGAAGCTCTTGCGCCTTCTCGCGGGTGATCTCGTTCTGCCGCCGCACCGAGGGCAGAGGAAAGAGATGCGCCAGCGTGTTGTGGCTTTCATGCAGATGCCGCCCGACCATGACGTTTTCCAGCGCGGTCATGCGAAAGAAGATCTGCAGGTTCTGGAAGGTGCGCGACAGGCCGTGTCTGGCGAGAAGATGTGGCTCTAGGGCGGTGACATCTTCACCGCGCAGAGACACCCGGCCGCGTTTCGGGACATAGACCCCGGAAATGATGTTGAACAGGGTGGTCTTGCCGGCGCCGTTGGGGCCGATGATCGCGAAGATTTCCCCTTCCTCGACGGAGAACGACACGCCGTCGACGGCTTTGACGCCGCCAAAGGTGATCCCGATGTCGTGGACGCTGAGCAGGGTCATGATGACGGCAGCCTGCGCATGATCAGCCGGGCGAGCGAGGGCACGATCCCCGCCGGCAGGAAGATCATGAACACGATCATGATAAGGCCGAGCGCGATGTGCTCGTAATCGTGGAACACGGTCAGCAATTGCGGCAGCACGACGAGAACCGCGGCGCCGACAAGACTGCCGAGGATGGAGCCGAGCCCGCCGAGCACCGCCATGGTGACGAATTCGATGGAGCGCAGGAAGCCGGCGGTTGCGGGCGTCACCAGCGCGTCGAACAGCGCGAGATAGGCGCCGGCGACGGCGGCATAGACCGCCGAGATCACAAAGACGATCAGCTTGTAGCGGGCGACATCGATCCCCAGCACGCGCGACGCCACTTCGCTGTCATGGATGGCGCGCAAGGCGCGGCCGGTCGGGCTGTTGATGATGTTGACGGCGATCCAGGAGGCGATGACCAGCGTCACGCCCGATAGCCAGTACCAGCTCTGCGATCCGCGCACGCGCCAGCCGAACAGCTCAAGGCGCTGCACCGGCATGCCGTCGGGACCGCCGGTGAAACGCGCTTCATTGGTGAAGACCATCGCGATCAGCAGGCCCATGCCGAGCGTTGCGACGGCGAGATAATGACCGCGCAGTTTCAGAATTGGCCGTCCGATGAGAAAAGCGAGACCACCCGCGGCGAGGGGGCCGATCAGCAGCGCGGCCCAGGACGGAATGCCGAAATGCGCCGGTCCGACCGCGACGGCATAGGCGCCGATGCCGAAAAAGCCGGCATGACCGAGGCTGACCTGGCCGGCAAAGCCCATCAGCAGATTGAGACCGACGACCGCGAGCGCAAAGATGAAGACCAAAGCGGCGATGCGCAGATGGAAGGTCGAGGGTACAAGGAACGGGATGATCGCAACGAGAAGCGCCGTGAGGATGACAACGCTGTGACCGCTTTTAAGGAGGCGCCGCATCGTCACACCCGCTCGACGCCGGCGCGGCCGAACAGTCCCTGCGGCATCGCGAACAACACGCCGAGGATGACGAGGAAGGCGATGGCGTCCTTGTATTGCGAGGAAATATAGCCGGCGCCGAATGCTTCCAGCAGGCCGACGATCAGGCCGCCGACCACGGCGCCGAGCGGGTTGCCCATGCCGCCCAGCATGGCGGCGGCAAAGCCTTTCAGCGCCAGCAGGGTGCCGACGTCATAATTCGTCAGGGTGATCGGCGTGACCAGAATGCCGCCGACGGCGCCGATGGCGGCCGACAGCCCGAAGGACAGCGCCAGCACCGAGGAGATGTTGATGCCGACGAGCCGCGCCGCAATGCGGTTGGCCGCGGCTGCGACCATGGCCTTGCCGATCAATGTCCGCTCCATGAACAGCCACAGCAGCACGACAATGATGCCGGTGCCGATGAGCACCACCACGCTCTGCGGCAGCAGGGCGGCGCCGCCAATCTGCCATGGGCCGCCGCCGATGAAGGGTGGAAGGCTGTGGAAATTCTTGTCGAACACCACGGCGGCGAGACCGCGCAGCAGAATTGAGGCGCCAATGGTGATGATAATGAGCGTGACAGCGGATGCGCCGCGCGCCGGCTCGATCGCCAATCGGTGCAGCAAAAGACCGACGGCGACGGCGACGACGACCGCGAGCAGGGCGGCGAGCGGCAGCGGCACGCCGGCGGCCGCCGCGAAGACCGTGATCATGCCGCCCAGCATGACGAATTCGCCCTGGGCGAAGTTGATCACGTCGGAGGCGTTGTAGATCAGCGTGAAGCCGACCGCGACCAGCGCATAGATGGCGCCGACTGTGAGACCGGAAAACACGAATTGCAGGAATTCGGCCACTTTACCCTCCCCTGGAGGGGGCGGACAGTCGCATCTGGACCACGCGTTCCATGGGTCACCTCCCCCTGAAAGGGGGAGGTCGGCGCGTCAGCGCCGGGTGGGGGTCGGAAACGCGCGGGCTGTGCCAACGCGGACGATACTGCACCGGCGCTGAGCTTAGCTCGCCGATCTTCGCAGCGATGACTTCCAGTACACCGTTCAGGTTTTCGGTGACATCCGAATTCCAAAAGCGGAGGACTGTCACGCCCCTTTGCTTCAGCCAATCGTCGCGTTCGCGGTCGCGTATTCCCATTTGGGTATGTTGGCCTCCGTCGAGCTCAACAGCGAGGGCCAAAGCAGGGCAGTAAAAATCTAGAATGTAGCGCCCGGCTGGATGCTGTCGGCGAAAATGCGTGTTGCATATCTGGCCGTTTCTCAGCCGCTGCCACAGGCGCATCTCCACATCAGTTCCGTCGCGACGCAATTTTCGGGCAAGGCCCGTTTTGTCGAGCGTGCGATTGAAGCGGGACATATGATGACCCCCACCCGGCGAGCTTACGCTCGCCGACCTCCCCCTTGCAGGGGGAGGTTAGCCGAGTCCGTCGCGAAACTCACGGCCCGGCCGCGATCAGTGTCGTGTAACTCACGACCCGGCCGCGACCAGCGTCCAGTCGCCGTTCTTGATCTCCAGCATGCGGAAGGCCGAGAGATCGAGACCCAGGTGGTCGGTGGGCGACATGTTGACGACACCGCCGGTGCCCATGAAGTTCCTGGTCTTCTCGATCTCGTCGCGGACTTTCGCCTTGTCGGCGCTCTTGGCGCGCTTCATCGCGTCCACCAGGATCATCAAGCCATCATACATATGGCCGCCGAAGGTCGAGACCGGCTGGCCGGTCTTGGCTTCGTAGGTCTTCTTGTAGTCGACCACGACTTTCTTCTGCGGATCGTTGTCGGGCAGCTTTTCCGCGACCAGCAAGGCGGCAGCCGGCAGACGCACTCCGTCGGCGGCAGGGCCCGCCAGCTCGATGAACTGCTTCGAGCCGACGCCATGGCTCTGATAGAGCGGGTAGGGAATGCCGAGCTGACGATAATTGCGCGTCACGATCGCCGGGCCCTGGCCGAAGCCGGGATTGACCACGGCCTGCACGCCGGCCTTGCCCTTGATGTTGGTCAGCTGCGGCGTCATGTCGTTGTCGCGCGGCTGATAGGTTTCCTCGTGCACGACCTCGATGCCGTATTTCTTGGTCACGGTCATGCACTGGCTATGCATCGATTTGCCAAAGGCATCCGCGCCGGAGATCATGGCGATCTTGGTCAGGTTGCGCTTCTTGAGATCCTCGAAAATCTTCTCGCAGGCCATGAGGTCGGTGTGGGGGGTCTTGAAGATCCATTTCTTGACCGGATGCACTGCCTGCACCGCGCCGGCGAAATTGATCAGCGGAATCTCCGCGTCTTCGGCGAGCGGAATGATCGCCATGGTGGTCGCGGTGGTGGAGCCCGCGAGCAGGGCATCGACCTTATCCTGCTCGATCAGGCGGGTGCCGAAGGTGCGGGCCTGGTTGGGATCGCTGGCATCATCATAGACGAACAGCTTGATCTGCTGGCCGTTGACGCCGCCCTTGGCGTTGATGTCGGCGACATACATTTCCAGGGTCTTCTTCTCGGGATCACCCAGGAACGAGGCGGGGCCGGTGACGGACAGCACGGCGCCGATCTTGATTTCGGCCTGCGCGGAACTTGCTGCAATGCAAAAGGCAGCAGCCGCAAACAGCCTGGATAGCGAACGTTTCATTGAAATCCTCCCATCTTTTGACCGGACCGTTCTGTGACGGCTTTGCGGTCATGCTTCCATGATTGGCAGTTCTGATCAACGTCTCGTTAGGGGTGAGCCTTCACGCCGCGGCGGATTGGCCGATGCGCCGGGCGACGCGTGGCATCACTTCCTCCGCCATCAGCCGCATCGAGTCATGCACCTTCGCTTCGGCGAGGAAGCCGAAATTCTGCAGGGTCATGATATGCGTGACGCCCATCCGATAGAGCTCGACGATCTTGTCGACGACGGTATCGACCGAGCCGAACAGGCCGAGCTCGCTGCGCATGATGTCGTCATAGGTCTGCCGCTTCGCGTAGAGGCGGGTGGCGACATAGAGATCGAAGGCGTCGGCGGCGTTCTTCCGGCAGGCCTCGTCGCTCTCGGCGACATGGGTGTGGAAGGCGAAGATGTTGTCATAGGGCTGCGGCGGGACGCTGCTCTCGCTGCGGCCCTTCTTGAACTCGCCGACAAAGGCGGTCATGTCAGCGAAACGGTCGAGCGAAGCATAGGGCACGCAGACGATATTGTTGCCCTGCTTGCCGACATGATAGGCGGCCTCGCGCGCCAGGATCGCGACATAGATCGGGATCGCGGGCTGCACCGGCACGACGTTGAGCTGCACATCCTTGACGGTGTGATACACGCCCTCATAACTGAAGCGCTTCCCCGACAGAGCCAGTTTCAGGACAGCGAGATTTTCGTCGAAACGCGTGCGCTTTTCCGCCGGCGCCACGGCGTAGCCCTCAAATTCGTGTTTCAGATATCCGGAACCGACGCCGAGAATGGCGCGGCCGTTCGAGAGCACGTCCACCATCGCGTAGCTCTCGGCGACGGTGAGCGGATGGTGGAAGGTGAGGACGGAGATGGCTGGGCCGAGCCGCAATGTCCTCGTGCGCTGCGCAAGCGCCGACAGCATTACCGCCGGGTTCGGCACCGTGCCGTATTCGTGAAAGTGATGCTCGGCGACGAAGAAGGCGTCATAGCCGAGCTGGTCCGCGAGTTCGCCCTGGCGCAGCACCTGTGCGTAAAGTTCGGTAACGGTGCGGGCGCGATCAGGGTAATGGTCCTGCACCGAGAAATAGGACAAACGCATCGGAGGTTGCGTGTCAGCCGCGCCGGCGCCCATGGCATTTCCTCTTTTTCTATATTATGCAATTTATTTCATAAATTAGAATAGTGCCGACCAGCCTTGTCAAGCGGCGGCGCGGGCCGGGATGGGCGGGCAATGATCAAGAAGCAGCAGCAGGGGATCCAGTCGGTCGAAATCGGCGCGCGCGTCCTGAAGGCGCTGGCGGCGATGCCTGCTGATGCGAGTTTGAAGAGTATCGCGGAAGCGAGCGGCATGGCCGCGTCGACTGCGCATCGCTATCTCGTCAGCCTTGGGCGCGCGGGTCTCGTCGAGCAGGACCCGGTGAGCGGACAATATGGCCTGGGAATCGGCGCGCTGGAGATCGGATTGACCGCGCTCGGCCGCATCGACGCCGTCAAGATCGGAACCGCGGCGCTGACCAAGCTGCGCAGCGAGGTCGACGCCAATGCGCTGCTTGCGGTGTGGGGCACGCATGGCGCGACCGTGATCCGCTTTGTCGAAGCAAGCCAGCCGGTGACGGTCTCCGTGCGCGTCGGCTCAGTCATGCCGCTGCTGACATCGGCGACCGGCCGCGCCTTTCTCGCCTGGCGCGACGATGAGCGCGTTCGAAAACTTGCATCGGAAGAGCAGGCGCGGCGCTCGAAGCAGAAACTTGAATCAATCGATGCCGATGCGATCCGCAACGAGACGCGCAAGCGCGGACTGGCGCGCGTCGAAGGTCATCTGATGGCCGGCATTTCCGGACTGGCGGCGCCGATCCTCGCGCATGACGGCCATGCTGTGATGGTGTTGACCGCGTTCGGCATGCAGCCCGTGTTCGATGCACGCTGGAACGGACACGTGGCGGAGACATTGCGCAGCATCGCTGCCGAAGCAAGCCGTCGCCTGGGGCCGCCGGTCTGACGAACTGCCTTGCGCGAATCTGCAGAGACATTCCAGCGCGTGCATGTGAGCGCGCTAGTGCGCCTGTATCATTGTGGCGCAATGGTGCGATGCTGCAGTCGCCTGCGTTCACTGGTATCAACATGATGCACATGCCAGCATCATGGTAGTGGCGCACGTTGGATCATGATGCGTGTTGAGCGCGCGCATGATGTTTAATTTTTTCGCAATCGGTACTCAGGTGACTTATCGCGCGATGTAAGTTCCAGATTCTCACTAACAGCGAAGAATCTGCATTGCTGTGCCAAACCTTCGACAAATTCGGACGGCTGAATTTCATTCGGGATGGATGAACGAACGCGCGATCGTCGAATGACACATGACGGTCGCATGTGATCGGTAGCCTCTTCGAGTTACGTCTCGCCAGGTGTGAGTTGCAAACGCGGGTTGCCTTAAGCGAGATGACGGGGATCATGCGGCGACAATGATCAGGGGACAGTTTGTGAGCGCGATCGCTATCATCGGATTGGTCGCCGGCGGATGCGATGGGCCGAGAGGAACAGTCTCGGCGGCAGACGCCATGGCGAGCGCGCAACAGGCATCTGTGTACCGGCTCTCGCCGGGCGACAAGGTCAAGGTGACGGTCTTCAACGAGCCGGACCTGACGGGGGAATTTCAGGTCAATGATTCCGGCAATGTCGCTTTCCCGCTGGCGGGTGAAGTTCCCGCTGCGGGACAGAGCGTCGACGAGTTTAAGGGGTCGCTGACCAGGACGCTCAACGGGCGCTATGTGAAGAACCCGCGCGTGGCGGTGGAGGTGGTGACTTATCGGCCATTCAATGTGGTCGGCGAAGTGCGCAATGCGGGACAATATCCGTATCGGCCGGGCATGACGGTGCAGGACGCCGTCGCCATGGCCGGAGGCTACACCTATCGCGCCAACACGCGCACGCTCTATGTGCGTCGCGCCGACGCCAGCGGCGAGCGCACGGTGCGAACGGACGGCGAGCGCGTCACGGTTCTGCCGGGCGACAATATCCGGGTGCCGGAACGCTACTTCTAAGAAATTGAAGGGGACGAAATGCGCTGCACGATCAAGTCGAGTTGCGAGGCTTAAAGCGCGCGGGAGCTACGGCGCTTTCGCCTGCGGATGCCGTCACCGGCATCGCTTGATTTCACGATGAACAGAATTGGACGCGGACGTTGTCATGTCCGCGAACGATGGATGCTGTTCTCAATCGGAGACTGGATGTTCGCCACGAGGAAAAACGAAACGCACGAACGGAACGGAGAGACGCGCACCGCATTAGCACACGCTCGGAACTGAAGCGCAGAAACAAAGCGCAACAAGAAAGAGACCGCGGCCGGGGAAACGCAAGGAGCACAGGATCGCTTGTCTTGGTGCCAGTGGTAATGACGAGGGGTCTGCATTCGTTGTTGGTGGAGTCGCTGCTTGCGAATTGGGTGGATCGTGGTTGTAGGATTAACAGTGACCAGCACGGCCGGCTTCGGTGAGGAGGCGCTGCCGGACTATGAGCTGTCGCGGCTGCCGGTGCGGGACCGGCCGCATCCCGAATATGACGCGATCGGCTATCGGCTCGGCGACATCTTCTTCTATCCGCAACTGCTGGCGACCGCGCGTTACGATTCCAATGTCTATGCCAGCGAAACAAATGCGCAGGCCGATTGGTCGGCAATTCTGTCGCCTCAGCTCACCGTCGTCTATGGCCGCGGCACACCGGGAGCGCAATTCAGTCCCTCGCGCTTTTCCTACAAGCTCGATCTCGGCGCCGACATCTATCGCTATCGCGAGCTGAAGGGCGAAAACCGGGTCGATGGCGGAGCAAGGCTCGCCACCAACTGGGAAATCACCCACGACCTGGAACTCGATACAAAATTCGAGGCGGCGCGTAAGCATATCGAGCGCGGCGAATCCGGGTCGCCGATCACAGCCGCGGAGCCGGTGCCCTATAACGATCTGCGCGGCGAGGCCACGCTGACGAAGACGCTGGGGCGCTTTGGGGTGGCGCTGAATGCCGGCATCAGGAACCTCACCTACGAGAATGTCGATTCCTTCGACGGCACCGTGCTCGACCAGAGCGGGCGCGACGGGACGATCTACTCGACCTATATCAAGCCATTCTACGAATTCTCTCCCGGTTACCGCGCGTTCGTTCGCATGGGAGGAAACCGGCGGGATTATGCCGCGACCGGCACCGAGAACCGGAATTCGGACGGCTACGACGTGCGCGGCGGTCTGGATTTCGTCATCACGCCGCTGATCTCCGGCAGCGCCGAGGTCGGCTACATGTCGCAATCCTATGAAAACCCGCTCATTGCACCGGTTGACGGATTTTCGTTCAAGGGCGAGTTGGTCTGGCTCGCCACGGCGCTGATCACCGTCAAGGCGGCAGCCGAGCGCTCCATCGCGGAAACACTCACGCCGGGGTTCGGGCCGCGGCTTGATACGGCCTTCAAGGCGCAGATCGATTATGAGCTGCTGCGCAACGTCATTGTCTTTGGCAGCGCGTCATTCAAGAACGAGGATTTTCAGGATTCTCCGCGCAATGACGAGGTGATTCGTCTGTCCACCGGAGTGGACTACGCCATGAACCGGCATCTGCGGGTCGGCGCGCGCTACGATTTCATCAGCCGCGATTCCTCGCTGCCTGTCTTCAGCTTCGACAAACATGTGGTGATGTTCAATGTTACAGCGCAACATTGACCATTATTCCGTCGTCAGCCGGCCCGCACTGGTGCGGGCGCAGCCGCGCCGTCACGAGGCCGAAACTGATGCGGTCATCGAGATTATCCGCTGCCTACGTCGGAATGCGAAGCTGATCATCGCGACGACGGTGATCGGAACTGCGATCGCGATCGCGGCTATTCTCACCATCACCCCGCAATACCGGGCGACGGTCGCCGTCCTGGTCGATCCGCGCCAGACCAAGCTGCTGCAGGATGCGGAAGTGGTCGGACGTCCCGGCACCGATAACGGCGCCATCGAGAGCGAAGTGGAGCTGCTGCAATCCGATGCGCTGACCCGGGAGGTGGCCGAGAAGCTCAATCTGCGCAGCGACGATGAATTCGGCGCGCCGGACGGCTTTCTGGCACGGCTGAAATCAGTAGTAATGCTGCCCTTTCGCACGGTGTTCGGGTCGCACAGTTCAGGCGATCCGCTCGCCGGCGTCATCGACCGGCTGCAGAAAGCGACCAGCGCCAAGCGCCGCGGGCTGACCTATGTGATCGAGCTGAATGCCTGGTCGCGCGAAGCCGACAAGTCGGCGAAGATCGCCAATACATTTGCCGAGCTCTATCTGGCGGACCAGATCGCCGCAAAAGCCGATGTGACGAAGCGCGCCAGCGAATGGCTCAACGGGCGCGTGGAGGAAATGCGCGGGCGGCTGGCCGCCTCCGAAAAGGCGCTGGAGGCCTACAAGGCGGAGGCTGGGCTGTTCGATCCCGGCGGCGAAAACCTGTCGGACCGGCAGATCGGCCAACTCACCGACCAACTGGTCGACGCCCGCGCCAAGGCCGCCGCCGCCCGCTCCAAATATGAACAGCTCAGGCAGGTCACGCCGGAGCGCCTGCGCTCGGCGGCCGCCTCGGTCGACGTGCTGCAGTCATCGGTGGTGTCCAATCTGCGCGGACAATATGCCGACGCGGCACGCCAGCAGGCCGAGCGGGAAGCGCGTTACGGATCGGGGCATCCCGCGGTGACGACCGGCCGTGCGCAGGTGGCCGATCTGGAGCGGCAGATCACCGCGGAAATCAGCCGGATCGTGACCAGCGCGAAGAGCGAATATGAAATCGCGAAAGCGCGCCAGGAATCGCTGGAAGCGAGTCTCGACGAGCTGAAGGAGCGGGCGGCGCAATACAATCAGGCGAGCGTGCGCCTGCGCGAACTCGACCGCGATGTGCAGGCCAACCGCGATCTGTTCCAATCCTTCCTCGCCCGCGCGAAACAGACGTCCGAACTCAGCATGCAAATTCCGGATTCGCGCGTGGTGTCGCCGGCGCGGGTGCCGACCGCGGCGAGCTATCCGAAGAAGGGGCTGGTTCTTGGCCTCGGCCTGTTCGGCAGTCTCGGGTTGGGGATTGCCTTGGCACTGGCGCGCGACGCCTTTGGCCGCGGCTTCCGCCGCCCAGTCGAGCTTGAGCGCGAATTTGGATTGCAGCCACTGGCGTCGATCCCGCGCGTGATGGCGGAGCCCAGCCGGCCGCAGCGGCCGCTGCTGACGGGATTCAATTTGCGCAACCTGCGGGCCAGAAGGCTGGATGACGCGAACGAATGGGGTGTCGACGGCTTGCTGGGCGACGTGGTGATCGAACAGCCGGAATCCGCATTCTCGGAAAGCATCCGCACGCTTTATCTCAGCCTGAAACAGCAGGCCTCCGACCGCCAGATCGGGGTGGTGCTGGTGACCTCGGCGCTTCCGGGTGAAGGCAAGTCGACGGTCGCGCTCAACCTCGCGCGCACGGCGGCGCAGGCCAGCGACAATGTGCTGCTGATCGACGGCGATCTGCGCCGCCCGGCGCTTGCACGTGCACTGAATTTGCCCGGCGATATCGGCCTTGCCGATCTTCTGGCCGGCCGCAGCGATCTCAAATCGGCGGTGAAGCACGAGCCGCGCACCAATCTCTATGCCATTGCCGGCGGGCGGGGCGTGTCCGGCGCCAACGCGCTGTCGCTGCTGACATCGCTGCGGATGAAGCGGCTGGTCGATCATGCGCGCGACATCTTCGATCTCGTGGTCGTCGATGCATCGCCGCTCTTGCCGGTCGCGGACGCGCGGTTGCTGCTGGAGCAGGCCGACGGCGCGGTCATGGTCGTCGCCTCCGAGCGCACGAGTCGCGACGCGGTGACAGCCGCCCTGCAGGAGAATCCGGAGCTTGCCGACAAGATCGTCGGCGTTGTGCTGAACGGCGCCGCCGACGAGTTCGACCGCTATTACGGGGACCAGACGGTCTCGATCAACATCAAGTCCTAGGCAGGTGGCATGCACATCGATCGACGCTTGAATTCCAAGGTGACGACGGCGACCCGCTTTTCGGCCGATTACGACTGGGCGGAGCCGCCGGCGTCGCGTGAATGGACCCGGCGCTTGTCGGCCCGCAACCTGTGGCGGGCGGCGACGGCGCAGCAATCGCCTTTCGCATTTCTGGCGCCGCTGGCGAAGCTGCAGCAGGCGCTGACGCTGAACGCGCGCACCCTTCCGATATTCGCCGCCGTCGCCGAGTTCATCATTCTCGCCGCCGTCACCTTCGAAGCGGGCGCGGTCTATCACTATGCAATGTTCGACCATCTGCCCTGGCCGGTCTTTTATCTCCTCGCCGTCCTCGGGCTGGTCGGCGGCTTTGTCCTGCAATGCAGCCTGGCGCGCGATCACTCCATCAAGCGGCTGCCGGATGCGCGCGAACAGCTTCGTTCGGTGTTCAAGCACTGGAATATCGCGTTTTCCGTCTTTGTCGTCGTCCTGTTCATGATCCAGGCGACGGATTTTTATTCGCGCGGTTCCATCATTTCGCAATATCTCGCGGGGCTTGCTGCCGCGATCTTCCTGCGGCTCGCCATGTCGCGCATCGTCGATCATTGGCTTACGCGCGGCGTGATCCGCGGGCGCAAGGTGGTGGCGATCGGCCTTGCCGCCAACATGAAGGATTTTCTGGAAAGGGTGCGGCAGGACGGCCCCGGCGCCGAGATCGTGGATACGATCGCGCTGGCGCCGGATCTGCCGCACGACGAGGACGAGGTTCTGCGCCGCCTGGAGACGTTGGCGCGGCGCGTTCAGATCGACGAGATCGTGATCGCGCTGCCGTGGCGGCAGCATGAGCGCGTCCGCGCCTTGGTCGAGCGGCTGTCGACCATCCCGGCCACCATTCATCTGGCGCCTGACCCGAGCTGGGTCTGGATCCGCGAGCCGGTTCTGGCGCGGGTGGGGCGGACGCATACGCTGCGCCTGTCGCGCGCGCCGCTGACCCAGAAGGATCGCGGCCTCAAGCGGATTTTCGATATCCTGGTGGCGAGCGGCCTCTTGCTCGCTGCGACGCCGCTGCTGGCGCTGATCGCCGTCGCCATCAAGATCGATTCGCCGGGGCCGGTGCTGTTCCGGCAGCGGCGCAACGGCTTCAACCAGCGCGAATTCCGGGTGTTCAAGTTCCGCACCATGACCACGCTCGATGACGGCGACGTGGTGCGGCAGGCGCAGGTCAATGACAGCCGCGTCACCCGCGTCGGCCGCTTACTCCGCCGCACCAATCTCGACGAGGTGCCGCAACTCATCAACGTGATCCTCGGCGACATGTCGCTGGTCGGTCCGCGCCCGCACGCCGTCGCGCACAACAACGAATACGAGGAGCGTATCCGCCTCTATGCCCGCCGCCACAACGTCAAGCCCGGCATCACCGGCTGGGCGCAGGTGAACGGTCTGCGCGGAGAAACCTCCACCATCGACAAGATGGTGCGGCGGGTCGAGCACGACCTTTATTACATCGATCATTGGTCGGTGATGTTTGATCTCAAGATCATGCTGATGACGTTGTTTTCGCCGAGGTCCTATCGCAATGCGTATTAAATCGCCTCACGCCGTTCTCAGGATCAATGCCGTTTCGCACGCCGCCGGCGAGCGCGACCGCGATGGGTATGTGCCGGTCGCCGTGCGGGAGCCCAAGCGCGGTCTGTTGCGGGCCATCCTGCTGCAGATCCGCCGCGTGCTGATCCGCCTGCGCTGGCTTTATTTCGTCAAGGTCTGGAAGATGAGCATCGATCCGACCGCGCATTTTTCGCTGCGCGTCGAGCTCGATCGTACGCATCCCTCGGGCATTCACATCGGCCGGGAGAGCTATGTCGCCTTCGGCGCCGTGATCCTGACCCATGACATGACCCGCGGCCTTTACGCCGACACGCGCGTCGGCGAGCGGTGCTTCATCGGCGCCTACAGCATCCTGATGCCAGGCGTCAGCATCGGCGACAACTCGATCGTCGGCGCCGGCAGCGTGGTCACGCGCGATGTGCCGCCCGGCTGCATCGTCGCAGGAAATCCGGCGCGCATCGTGCGCAGCGGCATCAAGACCTATCGCTTCGGATGTCTGTGGGATTGGGAAACGATGTCGCCGGACAGTCCGGCGCGCGGCGATCCATAGCGTCAATTCTGGGGTTCAGGGGCAGGCCAATCTGTGAACGGGACCGGCAAGAACGCCGTCCGCCCGAACGGGAGAGGCTTGCCCGGTTGAATATGGAAGTTCAGTCGAGGAGGACGGCAGGAATGCGAGCGGAATTTCTCGGGATTCCCATCGATGTGTTGACATTCGAGGAGACGGTCTCGGCGGCGATCGACGCCATGCTGACGCGCAAGACGACGCATCACGTCGCCATGAACGTCGCCAAGCTGGTAAAGGCGCGGCACGATCCGGAGCTTTATCGCGACGTCAGCGAAAGCAATATTGTCGGCATC
The DNA here is from genome assembly GCA_032027085.1 of Pseudorhodoplanes sp. Classification (NCBI taxonomy): domain Bacteria; kingdom Pseudomonadati; phylum Pseudomonadota; class Alphaproteobacteria; order Hyphomicrobiales; genus Pseudorhodoplanes; species Pseudorhodoplanes sp. The sequence goes on from JAVSMS010000001.1 coordinate 2,788,449, forward strand.
GACGGCATGGGCATCGTCTGGGGCGCGCGGGCGCTCGGCATTTCCGTGCCGCACCGGGTGCCGGGCGTGGACCTGATGGAGCGCCTGCTCGCGATCTGCGCCGCGCATGATTTCCGGCCCTATTTCCTCGGCGCGCGCCGGAGCGTGCTGGATCGCGCGGTGGTGAATGCGCTGCATCGCTGGCCGGGCCTGACCTTTGCCGGCTATCGCGACGGCTATTTCACGCCCGAGAACGAGGCGCAGGTGGTCGAGGACATTCGCTTCTGCGCGCCGGATTGCCTCTTCATCGGCATGCCGACGCCGCGCAAGGAACGTTTTCTGCATCAATACCGCGACGCGCTGGGCGTGCCGTTCATCATGGGCGTCGGCGGCGGTATCGATGTTCTCGCCGGGCATGTCCGGCGCGCGCCGCAGGGCGTGCAGCGGGCGGGCCTGGAATGGCTGTACCGCACCTGGCAGGAGCCGCGGCGGATGTGGTGGCGCTATGCTTCCACCAACGCGGTATTCGCCGGCCTGCTCGGCAAAGCGATGATCGCGCGCGCCATGGGGCGCGGCGGCGTTGCCAATCATGTGCGGGGAGGCCACGCATGAATATTCTCGTAGCCTTCGGTACGCGCCCGGAAGCGATCAAGCTGTTTCCGGTGATCCATGCGCTGAAACGCGATCCCGATTTCAACGTTACGGTCTGCGTCACCGCGCAGCACCGGCAAATCCTGGATCAGGTGCTGCAGATCGCCAATATCGCGCCCGATCTTGATCTCGACATCATGCAGCCGAACCAGTCGCTGCCGCAGATGACTTCGCGCATTCTCAAGGGATTCGATGAGGTGCTGCAGGAGGTCGCACCAGATCGCGTGATGGTGCAGGGCGACACCACGACGGCGATGGCGGCGGCGCTGTCGGCCTTCTACCACAAAATCCCGGTCGATCATGTGGAGGCGGGATTACGCTCGGGCGACATCTATTCGCCCTGGCCAGAAGAGGTGAATCGCAAGGTGGTCGGCTCGATCGCGGCGTTGCATTTCGCGCCGACCGAGCGGGCGGCGGAGGCGCTGGCGAACGAGAATGTGCCGCGCGAGCGGATTTTCGTTACCGGCAACACCGTCATCGATGCGTTGTTGCAGACGCAACAGCGGATCGAGGTGTTTTCCGATTTGTGCGAGCGCATCGACGATGAAGTGCTGGATGGCGGACGCAAGGGGCGCCTCGTACTGGTGACCGCGCACCGGCGCGAGAATTTCGACGGCGGCATGGAGCGCATCGCCGCCGCCCTGCTGCAGATCGTGGAACGTGAGGATGTGACGGTGATCTTCCCCGTGCATCCCAATCCGAATGTGCTGGCGCCGATGCGCGCCATGCTCGGCGATCATCCGCGCATCCGGCTGCTGCCACCACAGGATTACGTGCCCTTCGTGCGACTGTTGTCGCGTTGCGACGTGGTGCTCACCGATTCCGGCGGCGTGCAGGAAGAGGCGCCGGCGCTTGGCAAGCCGGTGCTGGTGATGCGCAACACGACGGAGCGGCCGGAGGGCGTGGAGGCTGGAACAGCGCTGCTCGTCGGCACAGATCCCAAGCTGATTGCGCGCGAGACGCTGCGGCTGCTCGATGATCACGCGCATTATCAGCGGATGAGCCGCGCGCACAACCCGTTCGGCGATGGCCGCGCCAGCCAGCGCATCATCCGCATTCTTTCCAAGGAAACCCTGATCAAGAGCAATCCGGAGTTGAAACATGCATCCTGAAGTCTCCTCGGTCTGTGTGCTGGGTCTCGGCTATATCGGATTGCCGACGGCGGCGTTGATCGCGAGCCGCGGCATCCGCGTGGTCGGCGTCGATACCAACCCCGCGGTGGTGGCGACGGTCGGCGACGGCCGTATCCACATCGCCGAAGCCGATCTCGACGGGTTGGTGCAGAAATGCGTCGTATCCGGCCGGCTGGTGCCGCGCAGCGAGCCGGAGCGCGCGGATGTGTTCCTGATCGCGGTGCCGACGCCGCTCTCCGGCAACAAGAAGCCGGTCGTCGATCACGTGTTCAGCGCGGTGCGCTCGATCGCCCCGTATCTGACGCCGGGCAGCCTGGTGATCCTGGAATCCACATGTCCTATCGGAACGACCGAGCAGATCTGCGACATTCTCGCCAAACTGCGGCCCGAACTGACCTTCCCCGATGTGAACGATCCCGGAGCCGAGGCGGATGTCTGCATCGCCTATTGCCCGGAACGGGTCTTGCCGGGGCGCATCCTGATCGAACTGGTGCAGAACGACCGCTGCGTCGGCGGCCTGACGCCGCGTTGCGCCAACCGCGCTCGGCAATTCTATGAATTGTTCGTGCGAGGAACCTGCATCGAGACGCATGCGCGCACGGCGGAAATGGTCAAGCTTACCGAGAACGCCTATCGCGACACTAATATCGCCTTCGCCAACGAGCTGTCGGTGATTTGCGATCATGTGGACGTCAATGTCTGGGATGTGATCGAACTCGCCAACCGGCATCCGCGCGTCAATATCCTCAAGCCCGGTCCCGGCGTCGGCGGCCATTGCATCGCGGTCGATCCGTGGTTCATCGTCGATGCCGCGCCGCATGACGCGCGGCTGATCCGCATGTCGCGTGAGGTCAATGACGGCAAGGCGCGTTACGTCACTGAACAGGCCAAGCAGTTGATCGAAGCGTATCCGGATCGGTCGGTGGCCTGCCTTGGGCTTGCCTTCAAGGCCAATGTCGACGATCTGCGCGAGAGCCCGGCACTGGAAATTGCCGAGAATCTGGCCGCGACCTATCGCGGCAGGATTTCCGTCGTGGAGCCGTTCATTGACGGGCTGCCATCCTCCTTGTCCGAGCACGGCGTGCGCAAGATCGATCTGGACCATGCCTTGAAGGAGGCCGGAATTCTGATCGTACTGGTCGATCATGAAGCGTTCCGGCGCGTCTCCTCGCATCAGCGCAACGGGGCAGTCATCTACGACACGCGGGGGATCTGGCGTCGATGAAAATAGAATCGGCTGTAGTTCAGGATCCGGATGGATCGCCGGCGGTCGTGCCGAGCGTGCCGCTGCCGGAAAGCGCGCCCAACACGGCAGGGGCGGAGGTGCAGGGCATTGTCCGGCTGCACAAGGTGTCGCGCCGGCTGCTGGATCTGCGGTTTCGCCGTTTGTCGCGGCTCATCGAACAGGTGATCCGGTTCGTTTACGCCGCGCGCATCCCGGCGGAAGCGGACATCGATCCGAGCGTGCATTTCAGTCACAACGCCCTGGCCGTCGTGATCACCAAGGAGGCGACTATCGGTCCGCGCTGCCAGATCGGAATGCATGTCCTGCTCGGCAGCAACTGGCCGCGGAAAGGTGGTCCGCGTCTCGAGCAGGATGTGGTCGTCATGTGCGGCGCGAAGATCCTTGGGCCGGTCACGATCGGGCGCGGCAGCGTGATCGGCGCCAATGCAGTTGTGCTGAAGGACGTGCCGCCGCATGCGCTGGTGGCAGGGGTGCCTGGTGTGATTAAGAGAACAGGCATCCGCATCGAGGATTACAGGATACCGGTCGGAATTCCGGATTGAGAAGGTGCCCCTTCATTGTCATGCCCCGCAAAAGCGGCGCATGACAAAGGTAACTAGGCGGCGACACCGGCGAGCAGACTGCAATATTGCGCAGCGATCGCGGGCGACCGCAGATGCTCGAACGCGCCCTCCTGCTGCAACCGCGCGATTGTCGCCTTGAGCGGCCGCTCGTTGGCGACAAGAAAGCGCAGACCGCGTGCGACGTCCTCGACGGATTCCGGATTGGCCCTGTAGCCAATGGGGTGATCCCCGAACAGCCCGTCGATGCCGCGATCCTGCGACCACAGGATCGGCAGGCCGGCCAGCACCGCCTCGACATGCACCATCCCGTAGGTTTCGCGGCGCGGCGCCATGACGAAGGCGGTGTAACCGTTCATCAGATGCTGCACCTGATTGTGAGGAGCCTGGCCCATCAGACGCACGATCTTGATCGCGCCGGCTCTCCGCAGAATTTCGGACACGGCATTGATGGAGGCATCGCGTCCCGTCCCGTAAATATCGAGGGTCAGGCCCGGAATATCGCCGGCGGCCTCGACCGCCGCTTTTGCCAAAATATCGAGACCTTTACGCTTCCAGCTATCGAGGTGGAACACGCTGACCAGGCGCGGCGAATAGCTTGGTTCGGGCCGGATGACTTTGTCGCCGGCGGTGATCACCGGCAGAACCGGCATCTTGTCTTTCGGCTGATTGAGGACGCGGGAAAAATAGTCGGCGGTCCACGGCGCCGCCGGCAGCATCAATTCGGCATTCGCCGCGATCTCGCGATAACGCCGGCGCAGGCCGGGCTTGTATTCAAAAATCTTGATGTCGGTATCCCCCCACAAACTGCAGATGAAGGGGCGGCGGGCATTCTCGGCGACGTCGGCCGCGACCAGCCCTTCAACGGAAAATTTGTGGCCATGAATGAGATCCGGCGCGATCCCGCGTTTCTGCAGGTCTTGGGCAATGGCGCCGGCAACCGGCTTGAGGAAGCGCGCCAGCCCCAAACCATAGGGCGGTGCTCCATAGGTGATCGCCGCGTGGCCATCGCCGAAATGGGTCAGCGCAACGCCACGATGCCAAGGCACGCGATTGAGCGAATAGACGACGTGCCGGAATCCGGGGCTGGCCGTCAGCAGATTGGCGACGGCCCTGGTCTTCCCGGGCACCAGCGGATCAGGAAAATCGGCGCTGATATGAATAATCGTCTTCATAGTCTTGAATCCCAGATCCGGTCGGCAGCGATACCGCGATGGCAAAAGCGAGGGAGCAGACATTCGCAAGCGTGGTGAAGCCGCTGGATTCGGTGATGCCGTTGAGCAGCACGAAGGCCACCATGGCGAAGGTGACGCGGTCCCTGTAGATGATCGCCCGCAGAATCACGCCCATCACGGTGAGCGTGAAGAGAATGACTCCGACCCAGCCTGTGGTGAGCAGGAGCTGCAGCATCAGGTTATGCGCGTGGGATGTTGTGAAGCCGATTTCGTTCACGTATTGCGGCAGCACGAAAACAGAGCTCGCATAGCCGTAACCCATCCAGGGCTGCGCTTCGACGAGCTTGAGGACGCCGTACCAGATGTCGGTGCGGCCAGTGAATGACGTCACTTCGCCGACATCGCCGCTGCGCGACACCGCCTTCAGCAAAGTCTCCTGACCGAAGGGCAGAATGACAGCGAGCAGGAGAATGGCGACCGAGATCAAGAACAGCCCGGCATAGAGGCGCCGCCAGGTGAATGTATAAGTAGCGAGCAGGATGATGACGACCACGGCCAGCGGCGCGCGGGAATTGGTCATCAGCAACGCGGCGCCGCACAGTAGCACGGAGAGCGGAACGATGAGCCGGCTGATCCGGTGCAGATCGCGTGCGTAGAGGCCGGTCACCACCAGACCGAAGGCGGCGAGCAGCGCCATATTATTGGCGCTGCCGGCGATGCCGGCGAGGCGGGGGCTGACGAAGCGCTCCTCGTTGACCCAGTAGACATAGTGACCGAATTCAGGAAGCGTGTAATAGACGACGATCGACACCCCGCAGAACAGGATCATCGACAGAAGCATGGTGGCGAAAACGGTGACAGGATCGAATTTGGAGAAGGTATAAGCCGAGAAAACAACGCAGGCGAAAATGGTGAAGGCGGACGCGGCCGTATAAGCCGGGTTGGGAGACACCAGCGTCGTTGCGAACAGCCAAGCCAGGAAGAAAGCGCAGGGCAAGTTGACCGGATTACGCAAGAGGCCGATCCAGCGCCGGGCGTGCAGGAGCGCGATGGCTGCGACCATGATCCAGACGCCGATCTTGATAAGGACCTGGAAATCGACGTCCTTGTCCTGATAGTCGCGGACGCGGAACACGGCCTGCATCAGGAAGGTCGCACAGAACAGAAGGGTCAATGTGGCCGTGCGGCTGCCATGCAGGATACCCCAGAGCAGCACGACGCCGCTGGCCACAAGGGGCGCGGCGGCGATTGCGATCACGGCCGACGGTTCGAAGGCCAGCGTCGCGGTGAAGAAGGCAAGCCCTAGCAAGGCAACGAGCAGAGTTTCGCGCCCGATCATGGTCATGGCCGGGTCCCCCGCAGGAGGCGAATGAACGTGCCGCTCACGGCCAGGAACCAGCCAAGCGCGCAGGCGAGAATGGCGCCGGTCTCAAAATAGGCGATGATCAGCGGAAGGCTGGCGGCAATCGCAACAATCGAAGCAATTCCCCGCAACTGGAAATAGCGCAGGAAATCTCGCCGTGCATAGACGAGCGACTCCAGCGGCATCGCGACGCTCAACAACACGTAAGCCGGAATCCAGGCGAGCAGGGCGGGGACGAAATCGGCGAATTTCGGCCCATAGGTGAGCGCAAGCAGACGATCGGCGAACAATCCGGCCATCGCGCAGAAAGCGATGGCCACACAGGCATACAGCGCGGCCAGTGTGATGGTGACGGCAAAGGTTTCGCGCGTGTAAGGCTGCTTCGCCACGTCCGAGAACATCGATTTATCGGCGATGTCGAGGCCGCGCAGGATGATCTGCAGCGGCTGCAGCAGACTGCGGGCGGCGACAAAGGCGGCGGCATGAATGGGCGCCGCCAATGCGCCCAACAGCAGCAGCGGCACGTGGTTGTAGCCGGTATAAGTCAGCGTCGCCGCCGCCGACCAGCCGCCGTAGCGCGCAATGTCGAGCCGCAGCAGGCGGGCGCCCTTGCGCCAGGCTGGCCGTCCGGCGACGGCGATCAGCGACAAAGCATGCAGGATCATCGCGCCGCCAAGAACGAACAGCAGCGTTTCATAGTCAAGACGATGCGCCAGCGCGCCGCCGGCGAGGAGAAGCGAAACCAGCGCGTACCAGCCGGCGCTGGCCAGGAGAAACCATGGCTTGCCGATCTTGATTAGAAAGGCCCTTGAAAATTCCAGCTCGATGTAAACGACGAGGCAGACCACGCTGGCCGCGGTGATCATGTGGCCGTAGCGGCTGACGCCGAGAAGAGACGCACCGCCGATGGCCGCTGCGCCCGCCACCAGAACCGCCAGTAGCATGATGAATTGTTCGGCCAATACCGCCTGGTGACGCTGACGGATCCGCTCATGCGGCCGCAGCATCAGCGGAATGGTGACGGCGTGCCGCTGCAGGGCCTGCACCATCAATCCGATCGAGAGCCCGATGCCGTAGGAGGCGAATTCCTCTGCTGAGAAAGCGCGGCCGATCGCAATCGTCAGCCCGAAATTCGTTAGGGATACGACGACCTGGTCGCCGACGGCGGCGAGCCGCGCGACCGACATCCGAGAACGCTCGCGCAGAGCGGCCGCGGTGGCCTGCATTTTTGTCACCGCGGTGCTCATTATGCGTTCACCGTCACGGCGCGGTCACTGACCCGTTTGACGGCCGGTCATTCGCCGGCTTGCGGCACAGAAAGATCTTTTCGCCGCGCGAGAGACCGTGCCGGGAGACGAAAGGCTCGACGGCGGTATATTCATCCACCTTGAAGCCTGGAAGGCCGAGCCGCAGCCGCGCGTCGCTGCCGAAGAAGCGGGCGTGATCGTGCTGGCCGAAATAAAGCAGGCGCTCGTCGGGCTCGGATTTTGTGGGATCCTCGAATGTCTCCGACCAGCCTTCCACGATCGGGAACATGGCGATCAGCAGCCCGCCCGGCTTGATCACGCGGTAGAGCTCTGCAATGGCCGCGCGATCGTCGACATGCTCGAGCACGTGCAGGCAAATCACGACATCGAAGGCGTTGTCTTCGATCGTCAATGCTTCGATATTCTCCCTGCGGTCGACGCCTTCGGCGAAAAGATCGGCGGTAACATAAGACTTTGGCGATTGCTCGAGAACGAGCTTGCGCACGGCGATCTCCGGCGCGAAATGCAGGACAGTCTTACCGGCGAAGAAGTTGTGGTCGCGGTCGGCGAGATAGAGCAGACGATGCCGTTCCAGCGAACCGCATTGCGGACAATAGACGTCGCAGACATACGGATAGCCGTAGCCCAGAAACTTGCCGTGGTAACCACAAAGCGGGCATTCGCGCGGGAACTTGCCAAACGCGTTCCGGACTGATCGCGACAGAAATCGCAACGAGCGAATATAAGTTCGCAGCATCAATGGCCCTCCGCCACCATGTTGTGGGGCAAATCTGTTGGAAGAGTGTGGTATCGTGAGGATCGGCGGCTTGCGTGGCGAAAGTGCGACAAAGTTCGGCTGATCCGATGACTGCGATTCATTTGAATGCGGATTCGAAAAAGACAGCTGCCTGACATGAAGCTGTCCTACTTCATTGCTAACAAAACCTCTCCGCAGTCGGCGACAAGGTTGGTTCAATGACACCATCGCATTCGATGTTGGCATCAGCGTACCGTTTTCGTCCGTGCATCGTTCTTCTTGTCATGGTCATGACGGCGACAAGCGCGTCGGCCTTGGAGATGCGTCGCGCCGTCAACGTTGCGCAATGGTTCACATGGCCGCGCTATGAGGCGCCGCCCGCGACCGGGATCATGTGGCCGCCCTACAAGGAGACTCCGCGGCCATTGGACAGCGGCGACTTGCAGGCGCTGAAACAGGCCGGATTCGATACGGTGCGTTTGCCGGTCGATCCCGCGCCGTTTTTCGTGTTTGAAGGCGAGCGGCGCGAGACCGTGTATCGCATGCTGTTCGAGGCGATCGGACGCATTCAGGCGGCGGAGCTGAATGTCATCGTCGATCTGCATCCGAACAGCCGGCATCCGGTCTGGGGGCAGCATGCCGTGGTCAAAGGCGTCGACGCACCGGCCTTTGTGCAATTGTCCGGCGTGGTCGAGGAGATGGCGCGCCGGCTGTCGCGTCACAATGTACATAAAGTGGCGCTGGAGCTGATCAACGAACCGCGCCTGAAATGCAAAGGCGAGGAACAGTCGCACTGGGAAACACTGCTCGTGCATCTTGTGCAGCGCGCCCGCAAGGCGGCGCCCGATCTCACGCTGGTGGTGACCGGCTCCTGTATCTCAACGCTCGACGGCCTGATTGCGCTGGAGCCGAAAAAGCTGGGCGACAAGAATCTGATTTACACCTTCCATTATTATGAGCCGTTTAGCTTCACGCATCAGGGCGCGGCCTTCATTCCCTGGCCGGACAAATATCTTGACGAAGTGCCGTGGCCGGCGAATGCCCGGCCGATCGACGCATCGATGCAGAAGATCGAGGACCATGTCGCGCGCGCGAAGAATCTTGATGCGGCGGCTCGCATCAAGGCGGCGCTCGGGGCGCAGATCAATCTCAAGAAATTCCATGCCAGCGGCGCCGGCCGCCAACTGATCGAAGACCGCTTCGCGCTGGTTTCAAAATGGGCGAAGCACAATGGCATCCCGCCGTCGCGGATTCTGATCGGGGAGTTTGGCGTGCTGCGCAAGAACGGCGACGCACCCGGGGCGCTTTGCGAAGACCGGATTCGCTGGCTCACCGATGTGCGGCAGACAGCGGACCAGTTCGGCTTTAGCTGGGCCTATTTCAGCTACGACGGACCATTCGCGCTGGTGCGGGACGATCGCAACCGGGAACTGGATGCATCGGTGCTTGGCGCGCTCGGCCTGACGTCACGCAAAGGCGGCTGCGTGAACTGATTATTTTTTTCGATACGCGAAACGCATATCACAACGCAGTGAACAAAAACGGCTGTCGCAGGGTCGCGAAATCAACGCAATTCGTGATGCCATTTTTTGCATATGTTTCCGAGGCCAGTTAGGAAAATGATCCTCGTGCATTCGTAAGTTCCTGCGCGACAACGTATTTATGGCCCATAATCATCTATGCAATTGACGTAACCATTAAAAAGACAAAGAATTATCGAAAATGTGCAGATGGGTGGCTGGACTTGGAGGACGCGAAAACTTGACCGATGATCACAGGCCATCCGGTCTGTGAGATAAATCACAGAGTAGAGTTGTTCCATCAGGTAAGTCCGCGTCTAAGAAGGGACTACCATGAGATGCGTAGCGTATAGTTTGTCAGTAGCCGGGCGGCCAGGGTGCAATGCCTCTGTTCGCTCTTCGGGAACAGCGCAAGCTTTTTTCGCCGCAATCTCTCTTCGCCTTTTTCCTGACAAGTTTCGTTATGGGCTGCCGCGCGCCTTGGATGCGTCGTCTGCGCCGCAGCGCTCATCACCCGCAAATTTTGTGCGCTTTCGCTCCTGCGCGCCGGGCCGGCCGCGGGAGCCGGAAGCCTACTTGCCGGAATTTTCGACGGCTTGGTCGACATGAAACTTGGGACTCGCATGAGAAGGCTTAGGAGGACCATTCGGTAGTGAATGCTCTCGCCGCAGTTAATAGCGAGGTGGAAACATAACCGGTCAGGCGAAGAACCCGGCCGGTAACTGCGAAACGGGAGTGCCTGGGAGGCTACGACATGACGACGCGCATGCACGGCACGTCGCGGGTGACGGCGAGCAACCTTATCCCGCGAGGGAAGACGCAAGACCTCGACAAGTTGCCGAGGATCGAAGAGGCAGACGGTCCGTCCCTCAAAAGCACGGACACCGGAACGATCGTGATCATCGATCAGCGCGTGCTGATCCGGGATTGTTTGGTCCGCTGCCTGAAGACGGCCAACAAGGATTGCCTCGTCCTGGCCTTTGCCAGCGTTATGGACTGGCTGGCCGGGGCGGCAGACCATCCGGCGCCGGCGGTGATCGTACTCTGCGTGCAGGACCGCAAACCCGTCGACGCGCAGATCGGGACCGAGCTGTCGGTTCTGGCGGGCCGCGGCATAGATGTCCCGGTCGTCATCATCTCCGATGCCGAGGATATGAACCACGTGGTCGCCGCGCTGGAGAATGGCGCCCGCGGCTATATCCCGACAAGCGTCACCCTTGATGTCGCGGTCGAAGCCATGCGTCTTGTGGAGGCGGGCGGCACCTTCGCGCCGGCCAGCACGATGATGTCGTGGAAGCGAACGGAAGAAGCTCAGCCGGTGCAGAACGGCCACGCCAAGAATCTGTTCACGGCGCGCCAGGCCGCCGTCCTTGCCGTCCTTCGGCAGGGCAAGGCCAACAAGCGCATCGCCTATGAGCTGAACATGCGGGAAGGCACCGTGAAGGTGCATATCCGCAATATCATGAAGAAACTGAAGGCAAAGAACCGCACTGAAGTTGCAATCCTTGCGCATGAAATGTTTGCGGATACCGCCGAAGGCTAGGCCGACCCGGCTTGCATTCAAGAGCGCGCCGACTGGACCCCTCTGCGGGGCCGATGGCTTCATTGAGCTGAGTGCCGCGCTCACGTCACAACCAGATCAAGCCCCGCTTTCTGCAGGCCGTCATGTCTGAAAACACGGCACTGGCGCAGCCTTGCTCCCAATCGGCCTCATCCTGAGGAGCATTGCGAAGGAATGCGTCATCGCAAGCCTGCCTTGGCCGGCTTGCGATGGTCTCAATCCGATTTCGGATAAACCCGAGATCGGTGGATGGCCGTCCCGCTTCGAGCCTCTTCTGCGAACGCATCTCAGGGCCTGACCCAAAATGTAGCCAATGAAATCAGGCCTTGCCGTTGAGCGTCATGCCCGCACCCCGGTCCGGCCGAAAGCCGGCCGGAATGTAAACTTGTCGCGGACACCCACGCCTCAATGTCATGCCGCAAGAAAGCCGTGGGTGGCCGGGACGGGCCCGACCGTGACGAAAAAATAGAATCTGCCTCCCAACGCGTGTCCCAAAAAAGTGCGACCGGCTCCGGGGGAGAGCCGGTCGCGCAATCTCGGTCACGGGGATGGGGGCAAGGAGACGACCGAGATTGCTGTCTCGAATGACTGGTGCGAGGGCGCGATCCTATGAAACTCCCTTGTTCTGTCTCCGCATCATCACAGCTCCCGGAATGCGCGAGCCATGCTGTCGCGGATCGGCTTGGTCAGATATTCGAAGAACGTCCGCTCCACCGTCGTGATGAACACGTCCGCCGGCATGCCGGGTGTCGGCGTGAATCCCTGCAGGGCGGATGCCTGAAGGGCGTCGAGCTTCACGCGCGCGACATAGATGTCGCTCGGCGTCTGCTGGGCGCCTTTTTTCTCATCCGGCAAGGCGTCCGCCGACACATAGATGACTTCTCCCGCAATCATCGGCGTGATCCGCTGGCTGAGCGCGGTCAGGCGAACCATGGCGTGCTGACCGCGCTTGACGCTGTCGATATCCTGCGGACGGACGCGCACTTCGATGATCAGCTCCGCATCGAGGGGGAGAATTTCCATGATGTTCTTGCCGGCCTCGATGACGCCGCCCGGCGTGTGATATCTGAGCTTGACCACGACGCCCCTGACCGGCGCGGTGATCTTGACCCGGTCGAGGACGCTCTTGGCCGCGCGAATGCGCTCACGCACGTCGTTGAGTTCGGAGCGCACTTCGTGCAGTTGCTCGACCGCGGTCTTGATCGCGGTTTTCCTGACGCCGGCGATCTGCTCATTGGCGCGCGCAATGCGTTCCCTCGCGTCGCCCATTTCACCCTGCAGCCGGCCGACTTCACCCTGCAGATTGGCGTAGGCGCGCTGCAGCACCAGCAGCTCCGGCTTGCGCACGAACCCGCTTTTCAGCAGGTGGTTCTTCGCCTCGATTTCCTCGCTCAGCAATTTGAGCTGTTCATGGACGCCGGCGACCTGGATCTTGCTGCCGTTGATGCGCTCGTTCAGGGCGTTGATGCCATCCCTGATGGTCGCGATCTCGCTGTCGAGCGCCCGTCGGCGCGCCTCGAAGGTGAGGCGCTGGTTCTCGACGATCATCTTCGCATCCGGATCGTCCGACATGGTGAGAATCTCGGGCGGGAAAGAGGCCTCGGACTGCTCACGCATCTCGGCTTGCAGGCGTGCATCCATGGCGACCAGCCGGATGTGGCGCAACTGCAGCCGGCGCAACTCCGCCCGGGGAGCGGTCTCGTCGAGATGAACGAGAGTCTGGCCGGGCTCGACCCGGTCGCCCTCGCGCACGGCGATCTCGCGTATGACGCCGCCTTCGAGATGCTGGATGATCTTGTTCTGCCCGGTCGCAACAAACATGCCGGAGGTGACCACGGCGCCGGCGATGGGAGCGGTGCCGCCCCAAACGCCGAAGCCGAGCACAGAGACGCCGAGCACGACAACGCCGAACAGCGTCGGCGTCCGCGCCGACCGGGGGATATCCGCGTACCAGGGCCGTCCCTTTATCGTACCAGGAGCCATCAGGAATTCTCCCTGCGATCCCTTATCCCTCGATGATTGGCATGCCGTCGTCGACGGGCGGCTTGGGTCCATTGATCGGCTTCTGACCCGCGATCAGCGGCAGAAGGTCGTCGCGCTTGCCGAAGGCCTGCACCGCGCCGTTGGTCAGGATCATGATCTTGTCGACGCTCTTCAGCAGCGACGGGCGTTGTGTGATCGTGACGATGGTCAGCGATTTTTCCTTGGCGCGCAGCAAGGCCCGGGCGAGCGCCTGCTCGCCGCGTGAATCGAGGTTGGAGTTCGGCTCGTCGAGCACGATGAGCCGCGGATTGCCGAAGAAGGCGCGCGCGAGGCCGATGCGTTGCTTCTGGCCGCCCGACAGCGGGCTGCCGTCCATGGCCACCATGGTTTCGTACCCTTGCGCAAATTCCGAAATCATCTCGTGCACGTCGGCCATTTCGGCGGCATCGAAGATCGCTTCGTCGGTGGCATCCTCACGCATGCGCGCGATATTGGCCTTGATCGACGCGGGAAAGAGCTGCACGTCCTGCGGCAGATAGCCGACATTCTCGCCGAATTGCCGCGGATCCCAGTTGCGCAGGTCCATCATGTCGAGGCGCACATTGCCCGCGGTCGGAGCGATCGAGCCGACCAGCATCCGCGCCAGCGTCGACTTTCCGGTTCCCGATGCGCCGATGATCGCAAGCGATTCGCCGGGCTCGAGCTGGAAGGTCACGCCGTTGAGAATGACTTTCTTGTTGGGCGGCGGAACATAGAGAATGCGCTCGACGCTGAGCCGGCCTTCCGGCCGCGGCAAGCGGAGCCGGTCATAGTTCAGCGGCGAGTTTTGCAGCAAGTTCTTGATGCGGGCATAGGCGGTGCGGGCCTGAACAAAGTTGCGCCAGCCTTCGATCGTGCCCTCCAGCGGCGCCAATGCGCGGCTGCCGACGATCGACGCGGCAATGATCATGCCGCCGGTCAAGTGGCTCTCGAGTGCGAGTACCGCACCCCAGGCGAGGATCAGGATCTGCGTCGTCAGGCGCAGAAACTTCGAGATCCCGGTCATGAAGATGTTGCGGTCGTGGCCCTGAACCTGCGCCTTCAAGGACTCCGCGGTTTCACGTCCCCAGAACACGACGCCTTCGGGGATCATGCCCATGGCATTCATCACCTGGGCATTGCGCGCCATCGCTTCCGCCTGCAGGTTGGCGCGCGTGGAATAGGCGTTGGCGCGGGCGAAGGAGACAGCCGTGACTTTCTGGTTGATCAGGGCGACCGCGACCAGTCCCACGCCAGCCGTGGTGACGATAAAGCCGAGATGCGGGTGGATCAGGAAGACAACGAGGAGATAGACGGGAGAGACCGGCGTATCGAACATCGTCAGGATCACCGGCCCGGTGATGAATGCGCGCAGTTGCTGCAGATCGGCCAGTGTCTGGAAGTCGCGGCTCGATCCGCCCTGGGCGGATTTGGCGGCCGCGCTGAGCACCGGCGCGCCGAGCTTGCTCTCGGTCTCGACGGCGATCCGCATCAGGATGAAGCGCCGCATCATGTCGAGCAGGACGTGAGCGGCGATGGCGCCGGCCACGATGGCGGTCAGCATGATCAGCGTATCGGTACTGCGGCTGGTCAGCACGCGGTCGGACACATTGAAGAGATAGATCGGGATCGCCAGGATCAGGAGATTCACCGCGATCGAGAAAATACCGACCGTCACCAGATTGCGCCGGCAGACCGCGAGACCCGAGCGCAACACCTCGCGGAAATCCTTGTCGCCGGAGCGCTGTTCCAGTGGCGGCGAGCCGCCGCCGCTGCCGCCGCTGCCGTTGGACTTGCGAACAGGCGTGTTGCCATTGCCGCCGGCCTTCGCTGCGGGCGGCGGCGCATCTGCGGCGTCGCGCGCGCTCGGGGGCATTTCAGCGGCAGGCGCCGTAGTTGTCGGCGTTGCAACGGCCTCCATCGCGGGTTCCGACTGCGCGGCAGGTGGCGCGTCTTGCGGGGCAGGGCTGACGTCTTCAGCCTCGGCTGCATCCTCGGTTGCGTCGTCGGCAGTCATCGGGGCCGCATCAAGGGGCTGCAAAGTCCTGGCTGCGTCGATCGGTGCGTCCCAGATATTGGATTGTTTGAGCTCGCGAAGCCGTTCCGAAATCGACAGCGGACGATCGCTCAACGCCTTTCGACTGTTTGTTTCGGGCGCGGTGTCGGAGCGGGGCGCATGACCGTCGGCCTGTTCCGGCTGCTTTTCCGGCGTGGATGGCGCGGCGTGGCCATTCACGCTGTGCAATGAGCCGTTTGCTTTCCGCCAACGCATGCCCCGTATCTCCCAGTCGCCATCCGTCACGTGGTCAGGTCAGGATGCTCCCCATCGGATCGCCGTTCAGATCGGTATTGCCGGTTTCCGGCAACTCCGTTTCGGGTGTCTGATCGGTGTCGTCGCCGGTAAAGGCGATGACCTCATTGACCAGCGTGTTGGGATCGGCGTGGACAATCTTGTCGTTATTGTCCGTCACCAGATCGCCCTGGATGAGGATCGTGTCCTGATAGACCTCACCGGCGACAAGCGAGTTGTTAGCGCCGACATCGACGATCGCGGCGTCGTTGGTGAGGGCGTTGCTGCCGGTCGAGGCGGCCTGAGTGAAGGTTTCTCCGTCCTCCGGGTTGGCAAGCCCGAAATACTGGATCGCCGTATCGACATCGGCGATCACATTCACCTGCCAGATGGCGTTGATGTCGTAATAGTCGCCGGTGACATAGAGAACGTCGAGCACGCCGGAGCCGTTGCCCGGCACCAGCCAGCCCAGCGACGGATCGAGCGATGTCGATCTAGAGGCGAGGGCTTCGAGAATGACATCCAGCTCGTCTCCGGGAACGGCAAAGAAATTGTCGCCATAGCCGACGATCACGGCGTTGTTCAGGAGCTCGTTTTCACCGCTGGAGGCGGACTGCGAGGTGCCGTCACCGGCCTCTTCGTTGGCTGCGATCTTCAGAATGTCCTGGTCCAGCAGCACATTGTACTGGAAAATCAGATTGGCGGCGTGGAAATCGCCGCAGACCACGATGAGGTCGTATTTCACCTCGCCGTTGAAGAGCTGGAACAGGTTAAGCTGTTCGTTTTCGCCGAGATATGCCTCATAGTGCGTGTATTGCGTGTCTTGCACGGCGACATCGTTGTCCTGCAGGACATTCTTCTGATACACGACATTGATGTCGTAGAAATCGCTGTCGACGACGGTGATGTTCCATTGCAATCCGGCGTGAAGGACCGGCGTTTGCGGGAAGATGCCGTCATTCTGGATGAACTCGGCGATATTGTCCGCGGTGTTGTTGCCGCCGATGATCGGCGCATAACTCTCGCCGCCCGCGACACGAACATTGTCATCGTCGACATAGGCGTTGGTCTGGACGATGGCGTTGGTCTTGAAATAGTCGCCCAGCACGATCATCGTGTTGCTGGCTTCCTTGATATCGACGATCAGCGCGGCATTCGTCGCCTCATTGGCGCCGAGCTCGGCCCACTGGCCCTTGAGGGTGGGATCGAGAGCAGCGGGCTCATCTTCAGCCACCGGCTCGTCCTCCGGCGCTTCCAGCAATTCGCCGTTGACGTAATAGCCCGGATCGACCGAATGCTCGCTGTCGCCGCCGTCTTCCTTGATGGCGGCATCCCGTGTGGCCAGGAATTCCGCGGCAGCTTCCGATCCTGAAATGGGGAGGGCGAGATCGTCCGGGGTTTGACCTTCCGCCTTTTCGATCAGCTTTTCCAGTTTTGCATCGATATCGAAATCATGCAGATTGCTGACCGCAGAATCCTCAAGCGCCCCGAGCAGATCATCGTCCTGCATGGTGTTGAGCTGCAGAACGTCGAGCATCTGCTGGTCGCCGCCGTCACGGTAGGTCAGGTTGATTTTCAGATTGAAATCGGCGCTGCCGGCGACGACGGGCTTGGCTAGCGAGGGGAACTTGATGGATGGGTCATCAACGTCCTCTTCGCCTTGGCGGAGCGGCTTCAGCGGGCGCAGGAAGGACGCGTGAATCTCAAATGGCGTGGCGGGGTCCGAAAGCGCGAACGGGCTGTCGGGAATTCTCTCGGTCTTGATCTCCTCCAGATCGGGGCGGACGACATTGTCTCTCAGGTCAACGACGTATTCGTCCGGCCGAACCGTGATGGCGCCGTCTTCATAGATGATGCGGTCTTGGGCGGTCTCGGTGATGAGCTGGAGATAGCCTGCGAAGTGGTAAACGATCTCGGTCACGCCGCCGGGGACCATGAGAGCCTCCCTTTTTCTGTGACGTCAGGGGCCGCATCACCCCCGCAGATCATTATCGAGTTTGAGGTTGTCTCATTCGGGTTGAAGAAAAAAACCCGCGCGGGGTGTGCCGCGCGGGGCCAAGCGTCAGTTAGAAGTCGCCGTCGGTGAGATTGTCACCGGCGTTCTGAAGCTCGATGCTGTTGAACTGGATATTGGCGCCCAGCACAATGTTCTGGGTGAAGGCTTCGACGCTGGCGATGCCGTCTGCTGTTGCCTGCAGGCCGTCGCCGACCGTGTTGCCGTCGTCCATGCGGATTTCGATCTTCGGGTCGTCGAACTTGTTGTCGCCGCCCTCGGCCTTCTGCTCAACGTCGAACTTGCCGTCATTCTTGACTTCGGCACTCCACAGGAAGTCCTTGTCAACCAGGTTGTTCACCTGATCGATATTGAACTGGCTGCCGTCGCCGTTCAGGGTCTGGTACACCACATCCGGCATCACCACGCTGCCGTCGATGTCCTTGATCTCGTCGATGTCGATGACATCGTTGTCGTAAGGACGATCGAAGGCGGAGAGATCGAGATCAACCTTGACGTCGACTTCCACGTCAACCTTGTTCTCAACCGTATTCTCGACCTTATTTTCGATATCGTTGTCGACGTCGTTGTCAACCTTGTTGTCCAGTTCGTTGTCGACGTCGTTCTTTACTTCGTTCTTGTTCTCGTTTTCGTTTTCGTTTTTGCTCTCGTTCTCGTTCTTGTTTTCATTCTCGTTATCGCTTTCGACCTTGGAGTCGATCGACTGGACTGCGAACTGGTACTGACCCTGGCCTTGACCCTGGCCTTGGCCCTGTCCCTGAAGCTGGGCTTGAAGCTCGGCTTGTCCCTGAAGCTGGCCTTGAAGCTCGCCTTGGGCTTGTCCTTGAAGCGACATAACAATGTCTCCTGCTGGCATCAGGAGCATCGCTTTCATTCGTGATCGCTGATCTTCTGCGTCTGCGACCACTCACTCTTTCGATGCAACTGATGATTTCAGTTGAGTGGGTGGATGCGACCGGCCTGATAACAGGAGCCCGCAACGCAAGGAGCCTGTTGCTCAAGCTGCGGCCGGAAGAATTGTCACGATGAGTTTGTCTGGTGCGGCGCCTCCCTCTGCTACACGGGCCATCGGCCACCTTTCCCCGTCTGGAACCACTGTTGCGGTCCAAATATGTCAGGATGCTTGCGGGTGAGAGGCTTGCGCATCGGCAGCAAACTGCCTAGAGGCGCATTGGGGCAGGGTATCCCCCATTGGCGGTAGACGCGTCTGACCAAAACGGAGGCGTGGAACAGAGACGCGGCGCGGGGCTACCTCCTTGGAGGCGATACTTGCAACGCGATTGGAAGAGGTGAGCGCTTACGGGTTCGCGTGCAGAACACTGACGGGGTGGGCCGGAGATGGCGCGAGTTCAAAAAGGCGAGCCATCGCGTCGCGATGATGCGGATCAAGCGCGACGACGTGCCGATAGCTTTGCACGGCTTTCTCGGTTTCGCGCTGCATATGAAATGCGAGGCCGAGACCGTAATGTGCTACGACCAACTCAGGGTGCATCTTGAGCGCCTGCTGATAGCAATGCACGGCAAACGCGACGGCGCCGGCTTCCCTGAACTTGTCGCCGAGCTTTGCGTTCAGCGCTGCGTAATGCGGCTGTGTCTCCCGCGGCAATCGGCCGAGCATGTGCAGCGTATTCGCCTTGCTCACTTCCGCCTCGAGATAGCCAGGCTGCAGGCTGACCGCTTTTTCAAAAGCGTTGATCGCCTCCTCGTAATGGCCGGCCTTGAAGAGGACATTGCCCAGCTTGTTGTGCGCAAGGGCCAGATTCGGATGCCGTGTGATGACCTCCCGGTAGGCGTCGGCAGCTTCGGAAAACCGGCGCCGCGCCTCAAGCGAATGGCCCAGTCTGAGCCATGCTTTTTCGGAGTCAGGCTTGATGGCGACGAGCGACTTGAAAATCCGTTTCGCTGTGCCGTGGCTTCCCGTCGAGGCCTTGAGCTGACCGAGGCGATACAACGCATCTTCGCATTTCGGATCGGTCTCAATGATCTGGCGGTAGGCCTGCTCGGCGCGTGCGAAATGGCCGGATTTGTGCAGCCGCGTCGCGCGCTCCAGCGCTTCGGGAATGGTTCTGGTATCCAGTTTGTCGCCGGGATTACGGCCGTTCTTGGTGCTAAGAATTGCGCAGAAGATGCGGCGCTCTTGCACCCCAAAGGAGTATTTGTACGCTTCGTTTCCCCTGAGGAAATCGTATGTGGTAAAGCCGTTTTCGATCGCGTATTGGATGCTGTGCGCGTGCAGGACGATGCCTGGGGACGGCTTGCCAAACGTCTCGTCGCGACCGCCCATAAAAGCCAGCAGTGATCGTTTCGCCGGATCAATGAATGTCGCCTGCGCACCAACCGGTGTGTCTCCGTTCCACATGATTGGAAGGAAGAGCGAGCCGCCTGCGAAGGCTCGTGTCAACGCCTGGAAGTTAGAGCGTAGAATTGTCTGCAATCTGTCGCCCTTGCGTTTGCCCCATTGTACGGTCCACAGGCGGAGCAATATCTTCACATCCCTTTCAATGGTGGTCGCGTCGGCGTGCGTGATGCGAAGGTCGCCGGTCTCGCCGACGCGCTTCATGAAACGCTTGACCGTACGGCGCGTCTCCGAACCGAGATTGTTGTTCAGATAGGTCTCCCAGTTATCCGGCAACGTCACCAGTGGACATATGCAGTTGTTGATGTTTTCGGGTTTGTTGATCCGCTCCTGCCGCTTGATGACAAACTTCGTGTCTGGAAAATGGTTGAGAAACAGACGAAGCCGCTCGTCGGTGGTCCGGATATTGTCGAGATTGACGCGCGCCCAGGGCGATTTGCCGACATATTTGGCGAGGGCCGGAATGGCGAGCTTGTCGAATTCCGGCATGCAGATGAAGCCGGTATAGTCGGCCTGATAATTTCCAGCCATGTAGATTTCGTTGTGGAAGCCGCCCTGTTTTCTTTCCCTGAGCCGGACTCTGAGCGGCAGAAAGGCGACATGGTGCTCCGCGCCGGGGGGCTTCGCCGCCAGGATGAACCACGAGCCTGTCAGCACGGGAAGCCATTGCGATAGCCACGTCCAGGAGAGAAAAAAATGTGCGTCCGGATCGTTGTCGTAAACGCGATCCCACTCGGCGCGCAGCTCGGCGAAGGCCTGCAGATTGTCGATGACGCGGATCTGCATGACGCCTCCTAGCGACCGCGCCATCTTTGCGGCACCCGAGCCAACGGCTTGCACAACCTGATCCGGTGCATGCTATCTCCTGGTGAAAAGACTTTACTCGAAATTGTTCGCGCGCCGAGACGGGGTGCGATACCTCAAAGTGACTACGTCGGAGGAGGTAGGTTTGCCGCAAAGCGTAGGCCGTTGCGACCGGGGCGGAAAAACTAGGCCTGGGGCGGTGAGGTTTCAGGCGCGGGAATGCTTGTCTGGCGGATTTGCTGCAGATGCTTTTGCAGACGCGGCAGAAACTGCCAGATATCCCGGTTGAGCTTCTTCAATTCCTGGGTCGCCGCCGTCATCTCCTTGATCCGCCGCTCGTCCATAGGGCGGATTTCGCCGAATTGCAGGCGTTTCTTCGTTTCCACGATCTTGATGGAATGCGTGTGCGTGATCTCGCCGCGGCCATCCACCATGTACATGCAATGGTTGAACTCGTTGCGAATGCGGGTGCATTCGTTGAACCGCTCAATCAGGTCGCTGAGGGCCTTGTCCAGCGCGCGGTCCCGAAGCTGGACCTTTGCGAGACGCTGGATCAGATCGAGCCGGGCTCTGGTGGTGTTCAGCGTCGCAAAAACGATGGCCGCCGAGGTTTGATCGGTCCTGAGCAGCAGCATCAGCAGGTAGATGAAAAGGCTTTCGTTGTTGGACCAGCTGAAGACGAGGTTGCCGATCAAAGCCAGAATCGACGTGCGGTGATCCGCAGATTTGGGGGCGACGGCCTCGATCGCTTCGAAATCGGGCATCGGAGGAAGCTGACCGGACATTCCACATCCCCTTCCGCTGCTTGGGTCGGCCCCCGATCTGACATATGCTGACCAGCAGTCGCTGAAACAGCAGCCGGAGGAAGGGCCGGCGGTCGGCACCGGCTGGTTGGTCGCTGCCGCCATCGTCTAGCAAAACCGTTTTTTTAACAAGGCCCGGCTGCCGACGTGAAAGCGCCTTCGTGCGTTGGAATGCGGGTCTTCGGACCGCGCCTTTCCAGAACGGAGCAGGCGAGATGTGGCCATTATTGTTGGGGCTCTGGAAAGCCCGCTGCGGTCGCAAGGCCGCGGTCGCCGCC
This sequence comes from Pseudorhodoplanes sp., assembly GCA_032027085.1. NCBI lineage: Bacteria > Pseudomonadati > Pseudomonadota > Alphaproteobacteria > Hyphomicrobiales > Pseudorhodoplanes > Pseudorhodoplanes sp. The sequence continues at coordinate 2,810,187 of JAVSMS010000001.1, forward strand.
ATCGCGCCTTTGGTCGCGCGCAGCCGGCAGCGCCTGTCGGACATCCCGGATACGGCCTGGCTCGATCCCTATCTTGTGGGCTTCATGATGATGTTCATCACGCTGGTCGCGCGGCGAGAGGTCAACGCGCTGGACACGCAAGCGCTCGGTCTCGTTCAATGCAGCGCCTGGGGCGAGATCACGGGGATGAAACCCGATCTGATCGGCGAGGAGACCCTACACCTTTGTACGACGGGGGACAGGGACTTTGAGCGCGGTTGCCGGGATGCGATCGCGATCGATCTGGAGCTGTACAGAAATGTCGCCGAACTGAATGCAGATCTCGGCTTCGGAAGCCCATATGACGGATTCGGCTTCGACATGAGCGAAAGACGTGAATCCGACGGCGTCATGCCGTTATGGGAGCATTATTTTGACGAGCGCGTCATGACGCATGCCGCCGCACACGGCGGGCTCGCGGGACGCACCATCGATATGGTTCGTGCCGCAACGTAATGCGGCTTTCGCTCAACTCCGCAGCGGCAGCTCGCCGGCCCAGGCGCGGGCGATCAGATCGCGGATGGCGTCGCGCTCGATCGGGCGCGGATTCCAGTAGGGATCTTTGACGGCGATATCGGCGGCGCGGTCAATGCCGTCTTCCGGCATGCCGAGGGATTTCAGACTGCGCGGCGCGCCAAGCTTGCCCGAAAGTTCAAAGAGGTCGGTGGCCGCATCCGTCCCGCCCAGTGCCCGTACCAGCCGCTCCGCCGCCTCTGGCGCGACGGCCGCGTTATAGGCGAAGGCATGTGGCAGCACGACCGTGTGCGTTTCGGCATGCGGCAGGTCGAAGGAGCCGCCGAGCACATGGCACAGCTTGTGATGCAGCGCCATGCCGACAGATCCGAGACACATGCCGCAAAGCCAGGCGCCGTAAAGCGCTTCCGAACGCGCATCGTGATCTTTCGGGTTTGCGACAATGACCGGCAGCGCGCGTGCCAGCGCGCGCACGGCATCTTCCGCCATGAGCGACATGACGGGATTGCGGTCCTGTGCGTAGAGCGCTTCTACCGCATGCGCGATGGCGTTCATGCCGGAGGTCGCCGACATCTTCGGAGGCAGGGTCAATGTCAGATCGACATCGTAGATCACGACTTCCGGCAGAACCTTGAGCGTGCGCTGCGTGGTCTTGGCGCCGTCCCTGGTCTCGCCGATGATCGGCGTCATTTCCGAACCGGCATAGGTGGTCGGGATGGCGAACTGGACGAGATCGGTGCGCAGGGCGATGGCCTTCCCGAGCCCGATCGTCGAGCCGCCGCCGACCGCGACTGTGCAATCGGCCTTGACCTCGTCCACAATCCGCAGCGCCCGCTCGGTGATATCGACCGGCGTATGCATGGCGGCTTCGGTGAAGGTACCGACCGCAAGCGCGCCGAGCGAGTGAGCGAGCTCCTGCGCGGAAGCCTTCTGCTCCGGGGTGCCGAGCACCAGCGCGCGCGTGCATTTCGCGCGCTCAATTTCTGACCTGAGCTGGCTGCGCGTGCCGCTGCCGAACAGCACGCGGGCGGGGAGGCCGTTGTAAACGAAGGATTGCATACGCTATCTCGTCATTGTCTGCGAACGGACTGAGCGCATCAGTAGTGCGGGGGCGGCGGCTCGGGCAGGCCGGCAGCATTGCGGCTGTTTTCAAGCTCCTGAACGCGGTCGCGAAGCTGCTCGATCTGCCGCTTGAGCAGATCGATCTGCGTCCATTGCTCGGTGGCGACCGTGTTGAGATCCTCGATCACCTGGTCCTGATGCGCAGCGCGCATCTCCAACGCCTCGATCCGAGTCATCAGCCTCGCAATGTCACTCATCGGCATCACCGCTAGTGCGGCCATTTCGCGATCGCTCAACAAGGCCGTGCCCAAGCGCTTCGCGTTCGTCGAAGACGAAGCATTCGCCATTCCACCGGCTGTGTTCGGCCGGGACATCCTCCAGATATTTCAGAATGCCGCCCTTCAGATGATAGACTTCGGAAAAGCCGCTCGCGAGGAGATAGGAGCTTGCTTTCTCGCAGCGGATGCCGCCGGTGCAGAACATCGCGATCCTCCGGTGCCGAGCCGGATCCAGCTTGGTATCCGCGAAATCGCGGAACTCGCTGAAGCGGCGGATGTTCGGATCGATCGCGCCCTGGAACGTCCCCATGTCCACCTCGAACCGATTGCGGGTGTCGATCAGAACAACATCCGGCGCGTCGAGCAGGGCATTCCAGGCCCCCGCATCCACATAGGTGCCGACGGCGCGGCTCGGGTCGGCGCGCCGATCCCCGAACGTGACGATCTCCTTCTTGAGGCGAACTTTCAGCCGCCGGAACGGCATCTCGGCTGCGGTCGAGAATTTCAGCTCCAGATTGTCGAGACGTGCACCGAACACTGCGCCGTGCTGCAGCTCGTGCACCAGTGCATCAATCGCGCTCGCCGTGCCGGCGAGCGTTCCATTGATTCCCTCCGGCGCCAGCAACAGCGTGCCTTTCAGCCCGAGCCGCTCGCAGAGTGCGCGCAGGGGCGGACGCAGATCGCGGAAATCCGGCAAGGCGATAAACTGATAAAGCGCTGCGACCTTATAGGTCATGGCCATGTGCGATCCATGAGCGTCATGATGTCTCGGTGATGGCCTTGATCTTGTCGAGCCCGCCCACCTTGGGCGCGAGCGAGGCCCAGACCCCGCGCGCGCCGTTCTCCCAGGCCGCACGGTCCTCGATGGCAACTGTCTTGCCGCCGGCTGAGGCGGCTTTCTGCATCGAGACCTTCTCGTCCTCGACGATAAGCTGGTCGAAATAGAGCGCGCCTTCTGCAGCGGCGGCCGCGAACACCGTCCTCTCGTCGTCCTTCAATGATTTCCAGAACGGCGCGGAGAAATAGACCACGCCGGTCGCCCAGATGTGCCCGGTCTCGATCAGATAGGGCACGACTTCGTACAGTTTGAACCCCGCATAGGCCGACTTGGTGAGGTCCATCATGTCGACCACGCCGGTCTGCAACGCGTTGTATGTCTCCGGAATCGGAATCGGCGTCGGGTTGGCGCCAAAGGCCTTCCACAATTCCGTATGCAGCGGGCTCTGGATCACGCGAATGCGCTTGCCGGCAAGTTGCGACGGCCTGGTCAGCGGTTCCTTGGCAAGGAGATGCCGCGCGCCGTAATTGATGAAGCCTTGGACCATGAAATTCTGCGCGGCGAATTTGGCCTTCAGACCCGTGCCGATCGGTCCATCAAGGACGCGCCGCACATGTCCGGCGTCGCGGAACACGAAGGGGGCGTCGAGCACCTGCGATTCCGGCACCCAGCTCGACAGCGCCGACACCGTGGACAGGCTGGCCCGGATGGAGCCGAGGCGAATGCCTTCGGCGACCTCCTTCTCGCCGCCTAGAGCCGCGTTCTGCACGATCCGGAAATCGAAGCGGCCGGGCAGCCTGGCATCGACGATCTCCCTGATTTTCAGCCAGATTTTGGTTTCCGGCTTGTCGGCGCCGAACAGCGACGCGACGGTGAAGGTCGTGGCGGCGCGGGCCGTGCGCGCCGGGGCGAGGAAAGGCGCCGCGACGCCTGCGGCGAGCAGGCTCGAAAATGCGCGGCGGTTCAATGTGCGGCTCATCTATTCTCCGTCAATTCAATCCGTGGTTCTAGATCCGGGACGGCGCCGCCCATAACGCCGAGGCAATGCAAAGCACAGCCAGGGCCGCAAGCAAAGCCAGCAGCAGTGGAATCGCCTCGCGGAACACCTGCGCCGGCCGCGCTCCCGAAACGCCGCTTGCGACATAGACCAGAATGCCCAGCGGCGGGGTGAGCCCGTGGATCATGAGGTTCACCACCAGGATGACGCCGAACTGGATCGGATCGATCCCGGCCATGGTTGCAGCCGGCAAGAGAAGCGGCGCCAGCAGCAGGATGGCGGCGCCGATATCGAGCACGAGCCCGGCAATCAGCAGGACGATATTGGCGAGCAGCATCACCGCAAACGGTCCGCCACCGAATGAGGTGATCAGGGATGTCACCAGGTCGGACACCCGGTCGACGGCCAAGAGGAAGGCGAAGGGCGTGGCTGTGCCGATCAAAAATCCGATCGCGGCCGCTTCTACGGCCGAGTTGCGGAACGCCTCGGCCATCGAGCGGCCGCCGATGCTACCCATGACAAGGCAGACGATAAGCGCATAGGCGACGGCGAGAGCCGACGCCTCGGTCGTGGTCACGATGCCGAAGCGGATGCCGACCACCACGATCACGCCGAGACCGATGGTGGGCAGGGACGACATGAATGCGCGCGCCCGTTCCGGTCCGGATGCGCGTTCCCGCAGCGGCTTGTCGCTGCGGGACGTGAGGTAAAGGCCGATGCCGAGAGCGAGGGCCAGCACGGCCCCGGCAACAAAGCCGCCGACCAGAAGCGAGCCGACCGACAGGTTGGTCGCCGTCGCCAGAATAAGGAAGGCGATCGACGGAGGGATGATGTTGTCCAGCATCGCCGTCGAGGCGACGATCGCTGCCGCCCGCGGCAGCCGATAGCCATGCGCAACCAGCGCCGGCACCATGACCTTGGCGCCGAAGGCAGCATTGGCGATCGAGGAACCCGACGCGCCGGAAAACATCACGCTCGACACCAGCGTGGTCTGCGCCAGTCCGCCGCGCAAATGTCCGACCAGCGTGGCGGCGAAGCGGACCAGACGGTCCGCCAATCCACCGACTGTGAGAATCTCGCCGGCCAGGAGGAAGAAGGGAATGGCCAGCAGCAGGAATTTGCTGATGCCGACGACGGTGTTCTGAACCAGTGCCGGCTCCGGCAGCAATGCGCCGAACGGCGTCGCGAGCGACACCCCGACCAGCAGGGCATGCGGCAGCGGCGCACCCAGAACGAGCCCGATGGCCGCCGCAATTCCGGCCGCAAGGCTGGGCGCGGATAGCGTGACAGCCTGCAGATGATGCGCGGCGAGATAGAGGGCGATGCCGACGGCGAGGATTGCAAGCGCGCGCGCGACGCCGTCTTCGACAAGGGTGCGGCCGAACAAGATGAACACCATCAATCCGCCGCCGGTCACAATCGCGGCGAAGCGCAGCCATTCCGGCAGGCCCAGCACGGTCGAGGTGCCGCCGATGGCTGCAACAACATCGGCGCCGCCAAGCGCGAGAATGAGGCCGGCATCGATCGCAATACCGTCGGCGATGAGGCGGGCGATCTTTTGCAGATTCACCGGCAACATCTGGACAATGACGTCCAGCCGCATCGCCAGGGGACCGGTGATCGCAATCGGGGCGCCGACCGCGACCAGCAGGATATTGAGCCAGATGGCCAGTTCTTCGGACCAGATCAGCCCGCTGCCGAAGACATACCGCAGCGTCACCGATGTCATCACCAGGATGAAAAGGACAGCCAGGATGCCGGCGCCAAGCCATTGCAGCGCGCCCGACAGGCGGTCGAGCACAGACGCAAAGAGGCGCGTGCAGATCTGGCTCGTGGCGGGCAGGATGCTGATCTTCATCGGTGTCATTGTGCCGAAACTTCACGGCAGGGGCGAGACGGGAGTCGGATGCAGAATGTGGTTGCGCCTCCGGAGAGCATGGCAGGATGCCTTTTCACGAACAGCCTGCGAAGTGGGATCGGCTTCCCTTATCCCGATCGCGCCGGATGTACAGCAGGTGACTGGTGGATGTCCTTGAGTGAGACATTGATACATTGCCGCAGGAACAGGAACGTCGTGGCAAAGAAGTCCTGCATGGCGTCGAGCAGCGACTGATGAATGATGATTTGTTCGCCTTCACCGCTTCGCTTCAAGAAGCCGAGGGCTTCGGCGTCCCGCAGCAATTTGAGAACGTGCGGACGCGACACGCCAAAGCGCCGCGACAAGGCGGAAATGGATATCGCCACCGGCTGCGCCGGTAGCGAAGCGGCGTCCGGACGCGTTGCCAGAAGCAGATTGAACAGGATCATCATCCCGGCGTTGCGCTCCGCCAAGGGATAGAGAACGGGGGATGTGTCGAGGATACGGAAGCCGGTGCGGAAGGTTTCGCCGAATTGGCGAGCCATGGCGGCGGTGAAATCCTCACGCTGCAAATGCGCCAGACCTTCGGTGCCTTCCGGCATCAGCAGCGACATCGCACGAAAGTGGCAGGCGATCCGCTCGCATTGCGAATGGAGCATGCGCTCGGTTGGCACCAGCCGGCGGGTACGCCGGTCGGCCTCGCTTTCCGCCGGCGTCAGATATCCGGCATAGCGCATGAGGAGGAGCATGGCCGCGGCGCGGCCGGCGCTGCACAGCCCCGTTTCAACGCAGAGCGATTTCATCCTGGAGGCGGTGAGGCCGCTGGATGGATCATTGGGATGACGCGAATAATGCAGGTAGAGCGCAAGAATGCCGAAAACGACGCGGCCGCGGTCGTTCATCACCTGATTGAGCAACCGGTTGCCCTGGTAAATGCCGATGATGTTGTTCATCGCGAGCCGCACGGCCTCGGAGAATTTCGGGTGCACCCGCAAGGCGGCAACCGCGTCCGCGGAGGGCAGCGCCTCGGGATTTGGACGCGTTCGATCGACGCCGAGGCCTTGGCTGAAACCAGAAAGGTTCATTGCTGCAGTCGTCATTCCATTTGCCGGCGGGCATAAATGAAAACGCGCCCGAAGTCATAAAATTACGACCAGTTTTCTTCATTGCGCAGGGCTCTGCGCAAGCCTCAGGCGGTGCGCAGTTTGAGGTCCGCGTGTGCGCGAATCCCGCGTTGGGCGACTCTTCTCTGACGCACAACAAGGTGAAGCCGGATCGAGCGGGCGCCGCCCGCAATTCGGGACCCTTTTGCACGTGCCGGAATTGGTGAGCCAAGCCGGTCGGATCAGAATCCCGTTGAGCTGGCCCCTTCGCTCTGGTATTATGTATGCCAGAAGTCCGTTGAAGGCATTCTGGCCTCCCAAAACGGCACCGGGCGCCGACCGCCCCAACAACAAGACATCGCGATAAGGAGGGCTAACGCCATGGAACTTCACGAGTTTCAAGCGAAAGAGCTGCTGTCCCGCTACGCGCTTGGTTGTCCGCCGGGACAGATCGCCACCACCCCTGAGGAAGCGGAAAGGGTGGCCGCGTCGCTCGGCGCACCGGACCTCTTCGTCAAGGCGCAAATCCATGCCGGCAGCCGCTTCAAGGCCGGCGGGGTGCGCAAGGTGCGCTCCGCCGCCGAGGCGAAAGCCGCTGCAAAGGACCTCCTGGGGCAGACGCTCGTCACCGAGCAGACCGGGCCGCGCGGACGAACAGTCTCGCGCGTCCTCGTCGAGGCCGGTGTGCGGGGCGCGCGCGAGCTTTATCTCGCTATGATCGTCGACGGTTCGTCCGGCTCGCTCATGGTGATGGGTGGCGAGGGTGGCACCGACGTAGAGGAACGCAGCGCGCAGGGTCAGCCGCCGCTCGAAACACTGCTGCTCGGCACGCGCGGGGAAGTCCTGTCCGGTGATGTCGCCGATTTCTGCCGGAGGCTCGGCCTTACCGGTGTGGCGGCCGGCAATTGCGCCGATGTCGTCGGCAAGATTCACCGCGCCTTCATCGAACTCGATGCCAGCATGATCGAACTCAATCCGCTGATTGTCACCACGAGCGGCGAACTGATCGCACTCGATGCCAAAGTCATCCTCGACGACAATGCCATGTTCCGGCATCCCGATCTCGAAGCTTTGCGCGAGCCGGCCGATGCCGACGACGTGGAACTGAAGGCGCAGCGCCACCAGGTCAACTTCGTGCAGCTCAATGGCGATATCGGCGTCGTGGTGAACGGCGCAGGTCTCGGGCTCGCGACTCTTGATCTCGTGCGCGCGGCCGGCGGCGTGCCGGCGAATTTCATGGATATCCGCACCACGGCGAAGAGTCTCGATATCGCGCAAGGCATCGGCCTCGTGCTCGACAATCCGCGTGCCAAGGTTCTGCTGATCAATGTCTATGGCGGCGGCATGCAGCCCTGCGACACCATCATCGAAGGGCTCGGCATCGCCATCAAGCGCAAGGGCAAGTCGCTGCCCATCGTGCTGCGCCTCACCGGCAACAACGAAGATCTGGCGCGGCTACGCCTCGCCAATTTCAATCTGAACGCCATCGAATGCGGCGACATGTGGCAGGCCGCCACGCGTGCCGTGTCCATCGCAGCGGGGAGGGCATGATGTCTGTTCTCGTCGATCAGAATACGAAAGTGCTGTGCCAGGGCATGACCGGCTGGGCCGGCACTTATCACACCAACCGCATGATCCAGTACGGCACCAATGTCGTCGTTGGCGTCACGCCCGGCAAGGGCGGCAAGTCGCATATCGATGTGCCGGTGTTCAACACAGTCGCCGAAGCGATGCGAGAGACCGGCGCCAATGCCAGTTGCGTCTTCGTACCGCCGGCCCATGCCGCGGCGGCGATGATCGAGAGCATCGAAGCCGGGATGCCGCTGATCGTGGTGGTGACCGAACGCATCCCGCCGCTCGACATGGTGCGCGTGCGCGAGGCGCTAAAAGGCTCGAACACGCGATTGGTCGGCCCCAATTCGCAAGGCGTGCTGGCGCCGGGCGTCTGCCAGATTGGCGTCATGGCGACCGATCGGGCGCGGCCCGGCCATATCGGCGTCGTGTCGCGTTCGGCGTCGCTGACCAGCGAGGTGGTGGCGCAGCTCACCGCCGCGGGGCTCGGTCAGTCGACCACGATCGGGATCGGCGGCGATGCGGTGCACGGCATGGGCTTCGTCGAATGCCTCGATCTCTTCTTCGCCGATCCGCAGACGGATGCCGTTGTCATGATCGGCGAGATCGGCGGCAACGAGGAGCAGGATGCTGCGCGCTATCTGCGTGCTGGCGGACTGAAGAAGCCTGTGGTCGCGCTTGTCGCCGGCCAATATGCGCCGCCGCAGCGCCGCATGGGGCATGCCGGCACGCTGACCTTGCTGGGCAGGGGGGATGCCGGCAACAAGATCGCCGATCTTGAAGCAGTCGGCGTCATCATCGCGCCCAGTTCGCATCTCGTGGGCGCGACGATGCGCGATGCGCTGACCAAACGTGCGGCGTGAGCTTTCATGCTCCGTTCATTTCCGCCAAGCGGGAATGAACGGAGAAAGCCTCCTACCGCGGCGGCACCTTCCCGCCGATGGATGCGGTGATGTCCTGCGCCGCGCGCGCGACCTGCGGCCCAAATTCAGCGGCACGTTCTGGCGTGACACGGACAGTGGGGCCGGACACGGAGATGGCGGCAATCGCCTCGCAATATTCGTTGAAGATCGGCGCTGCTACGCAGCGCATGCCGAGATTGCGTTCCTCATCGTCGACCGCCCAGCCACGGCGGCGAATCTCGGCCAGTTGCCTGAACAGATCTGCTGGCGCCACCAGCGTGTGCTCATTGAACTTCGCAAGCCCGCGCTTGTGCAGAATCTGCTTCACCCGCTCTTCCGGCATTTGCGCCAGCAGCGCCTTGCCGACGCCAGACGCGTGAATGGCAGCGCGGGAGCCGGCGCGGAAAAACGCTCGCAGCGCGACATGACTTTCAACTTGCGAAATGAAGACCACTTCGCCGTTGTCTTCGATTCCAAGATTCACCGTTTCGCCGGTGCGTTCCATCAGACCGTGCATGACGAGGCGCCCGATGCCGGCAAGCCTGCGGTTGCGCAGAAAGGCCGTGCCGACCTCGAAGGCGCCAACGCCGATCAGCCACAACCCCCGCTGCTCGTCGTGCTGCACGAAGCGATGCGCTTGCAGGCTGGCAAGGATGCGATGCGCGGTCGAAGGCGCGAGGCCGACGCGCTGCGCGAGATCGCTCAACGTCAGGCCGTCCGCCGCCGCGATGACCGACAGGACCGCAAGCCCGCGATCGATCGCCTGAACGGATGCACCGCTGTCCGGCGCCGGTTTGAAGGCGCGCGGCCGCCCGCGCAGTTTCTTCGGCTCGCTCCGAGGCATGTCCATCATCCTGGAAAATCGTTTCATAAATTGGCTCTATCAACCGTTTGCAAAAATATAAGCCACTGATTTTGAGTTACAAAACATATTTTTCCGTATCATGGAAATGTTTTCTGGAAAAATTGACTCCTGTGATCACCCCTTGTCACCATGCGTCCAACGCCAATGAGCGTCGGGGTGAGTGACATGGCCAGGATGAGAGCGATCGATGCGGCGGTGCGAGTGCTGGAAAGGGAGGGCGTGACCCAGGCCTTCGGAGTGCCGGGCGCAGCGATCAATCCCCTCTACTCGGCGCTGAAGGCGCGCGGCTCGATCGCGCATATTCTGGCGCGGCATGTCGAGGGCGCCTCGCACATGGCCGAGGGCTACACCCGCGCCAAGGCCGGCAATATCGGCGTCTGCATTGGCACATCCGGGCCAGCCGGCACCGACATGATCACCGGTCTCTATTCCGCGCAGGCCGATTCCATCCCAATCCTCTGCATCACCGGCCAGGCGCCGCGCGCGCGCCTCTACAAGGAAGACTTCCAAGCGGTCGATATCGAGTCGATCGCAAAGCCTGTCACCAAATGGTCGGTGACCGTGCGCGAGCCGGCGCTCGTTCCGAGAGTCTTCCAACAGGCCTTCCACATCATGCGGTCCGGCCGGCCCGGGCCGGTGCTGATCGATCTGCCGCTCGACGTGCAGCTTGCGGAGATCGAATTCGACGACGAGACCTACGAGCCGCTGCCGGTCTACAAGCCCGCCGCGTCGCGCCGCCAGATCGAGAAGGCGATGGAAATGCTGAATGAAGCGGACCGGCCGCTGATTGTCGCCGGCGGCGGCATCATCAATGCGGATGCATCCGATCTTCTGGTGGCGTTCGCCGAAGCGACTGGCATTCCCGTGGTCCCGACGCTGATGGGATGGGGCGCCATTCCTGACGAGCACCCGCTGATGGCCGGCATGGTCGGGCTGCAGACCAGCCACCGTTACGGCAACGCCACGCTGCTCGCGTCGGACTTCGTGCTCGGCATCGGCAATCGCTGGGCCAACCGCCATACCGGTTCGATCGAGGTCTACACCAAAGGCCGCAAGTTCGTGCATGTCGATATCGAGCCGACGCAGATCGGTCGCGTCTTCATGCCGGATTATGGAATCGTCTCCGATGCAGGGGCCGCGCTCGCGCTTTTCGTCGATGTCGCCGAAGAATGGGCGCGGGAAGGGCGTTTGCGCAGCCGCCGCGCCTGGGCGGGCGAATGTCTGCGGCGCAAGGAGACCATGCTGCGCAAGACGCATTTCGATCAGGTGCCGCTGAAGCCGCAGCGTGTCTATGAGGAGATGAACAAGGCCTTCGGCGACAACGTCTGCTACGTGACTACGATCGGCCTGTCGCAGATCGCCGGCGCGCAATTCCTCAAAGTCGGCCAGCCGCGTAACTGGATCAATTGCGGTCAGGCAGGGCCGCTCGGCTGGACGTTGCCGGCGGCGCTCGGCGTGCGCGCGGCGCGGCCGGATTGCGAGATCGTCGCATTGTCTGGCGACTACGATTTCCAGTTCCTGATCGAGGAGCTTGCGGTCGGCGCCCAGTTCAAGCTGCCCTATATCCATGTTGTCGTGAACAATTCCTATCTCGGCCTGATCCGGCAGGCGCAGCGCAATTTCAACATCGACTATCAGGTGGATCTCGCCTTCGAGAACATCAACGTGCCGGACCTGAACGGTTATGGCGTCGATCATGTGGCGGTGGCGGAAGGACTCGGCTGCAAGGCGATCCGCGTGCGCAGCCCGAATGAATTCCAGCATGCCTTCAGTCAGGCGCGCGACTGGACGCTGGAGCATCGCGTGCCGGTGGTGGTCGAGGTCATTCTTGAGCGGGTCACCAACATCGCGATGGGGACCGAGATCGACAACATTGTCGAGTTCGAGGAGGTGCTCGATCTGGAGGTTGCCAAGGCGCGGCAACTGGAGCCAGCGGAGTGAAGCATGAACCTGCCATCCCCGTCGTCCCCGCGCTCGATCTCGGGTCTACCCGAGATCGGATTGTCCCTGATCACAAGTCGCTACAGGCGACTTGTGATCAGGGGCCCATGAACACCTCGATGGCCATGTGCCTATGGGTTCCCGCTTTTCGCGGGGACGACTGCGGATCATCGTAACGAGATCTCATCACACCGGACTTTCAGGAACACACGCCATGCCGAAATTCGCCGCCAATCTGACCATGATGTTCAACGAGGTGAATTTCCTCGACCGCTTCGAGGCCGCAGCCAAGGCCGGGTTCACCGGCGTCGAATATCTGTTTCCTTATGACTTTGCTGCGAAAGACATTCTGCTGCGGCTCAAGACCTACGGGTTGAGTCAAATCCTGCACAATCTGCCGGCCGGCAACTGGGCGAGGGGCGAGCGCGGCATTGCGATCTTTCCGGAGCGCGTGTCTGAATTCCGCGACGGCGTTGGGCGCGCCATCGACTATGCCGGCACGCTCGGCTGCCGCCAGCTGAATTGCCTCGTCGGCATCGCGCCGCAGGGCGCCAATCGCAAATTGCTGCAGGCGACGCTGATCGCCAATCTGTCTTACGCTGCAAGTGCGCTGAAGGCGGCCGGCATCAAGCTGCTGATCGAGCCGATCAATACGCGCGACATTCCCGGCTTCTATCTCAACCGCACTGCCGATGCCGCCGCGATCATTGACGAGATCGGCTCCGACAACATCTTCATTCAGTACGACATCTATCATATGCAGATCATGGAGGGCGATCTCGCGCGCACCATCGAGACGCATCTGCCGCGTATTGCGCATGTCCAGCTCGCTGACAATCCGGGGCGCAACGAGCCCGGCACCGGCGAAATCAACTACGACTTCCTGTTCCGGCACCTGGACAAGCTCGGCTACCAGGGCTGGATCGGCTGCGAATACAAGCCGTCGGCGACGACGATCGGCGGGCTCGGCTGGTTCGCGCCCTTTTTGTCGCGCACCGCACCTTTGCGCACGGCGCGCAGCGCCTGATTCAAACGAGCAACGGGGGAACAACATGACGACCATCGGATTCATTGGGCTCGGCATCATGGGGGCGCCGATGGCGGGCCATCTGCTCGCTGCAGGACACCGCCTGATCACCTCCACGATGTTCGAGCCGGCGCCGAAGGCGCTGGTGGAGAAGGGGCTGGTCTGCGCGCCGACGCCGCGCGCGGTCGCGGCGCAGGCCGATGTCGTCATCCTCATGCTGCCGGATACGCCGCAGGTCGCGGACGTTCTTTTCAACGTGAATGGTGTGTCCTCCGGCCTCAATCCCGGAAAGATTGTCGTCGATATGAGCTCGATCTCGCCCATCGAGACGAAGGTCTTTGCCCAGCGCATTTCCGAGCAGGGCTGCGATTATCTGGACGCGCCGGTATCCGGCGGCGAAGTCGGCGCGAAAGCCGGAAGCCTTACCATCATGGTCGGCGGCTCCCCGAAGGCCTTCGACAAGGTGAAGCCGCTGTTCGAGCTGATGGGCAAGAACATCACACTGGTCGGCGAGGCCGGGGCCGGCCAGGTCACGAAGGTTGCCAACCAGATCATCGTCGCGCTGACCATCGAGGCGGTCGGCGAAGCCCTGCTATTTTCCTCCAAGGCGGGTGTCGATCCCGCGAAAGTGCGGCAGGCGCTGATGGGCGGCTTCGCCTCCTCGCGCATCCTGGAGGTGCATGGCGAGCGGATGATCAAGCGCACCTTCGCGCCGGGCTTCCGCATTGCCTTGCACCAGAAGGACCTCAAGCTGGCGCTGGAGGGCGCCCGGGCGCTCGGCATCTCGCTGCCCAACACCGCGACCGCCCAGGAACTCTTCAACGCTTGCGCCGCACATGGCGGGGCGGATTGGGATCACTCGGCTTTGGTCAAGGCGCTGGAGATGCTCGCCGGCTACGAGATGGCGGTGAAGGCGGCAGAAGCCGCGTAAGGGGGAATGGTCGGAGGACGCGTGATGAGAATTTGCATCTATGGAGCCGGTGCCATCGGCGGGTATCTGGCGGTGCTGCTGAAGCAGGGCGGCGCCGATGTCTCGCTGGTCGCGCGCGGCGCGCACCTCGACGCGATCAAGGCCAATGGTCTCACGCTTCTCATCGGCGACGACGAGAAGAGAGAGCGAATGCCGGCGACCAGCGATCCGCGCGACCTCGGCCGGCAGGACTATGTCATCGTCGCACTCAAGGCGCACCAGGCTTGGGAAGCCGCCGAGCAATTGCAGCCCTTGCTCGGTGCCGACACCGCGGTGGTCACCGCGCAGAACGGCGTGCCCTGGTGGTACTTTTATGGGCTCGACGATGTCTATTCGCATCTGCGGCTGCAGAGCGTCGATCCCGGCAACAGGCAATGGAATGCGATCGGGCCTGAGCGTGTCATTGGCTGCACGGTCTATCCCGCGACGGAAATTTCTGCGCCGGGTGTGATCAGGCACATCTATGGCAACCAGTTCGGACTGGGTGAGCCCAACCGCCAATCCAGCGCACGCCTGAGCCGGCTTGCGGACGCATACGCCGCTGGCGGCCTGAAACCGCGCATCTATGACGATATCCGCGACGATATCTGGCTCAAGCTCTGGGGCAACCTCTGCTTCAATCCGATCTCGGCGCTGACGCATGCGACGCTCGACGTGATCGCGACCGATCCCGGCACGCGGGCGCTGTCGCGCAACATGATGCTGGAGGCGCGGGAGATAGCCAGCCATTTCGGCGCGCATTTCCGGGTCGATGTCGATCGCCGTATTGATGGTGCTGCGAAGGTCGGCGCACACCGAACTTCGATGCTGCAGGATCTCGACAAGAAGCGTCCGCTTGAAATCGACGCGCTGCTGAAGGCCGTCCAGGAGATGGGACGTATGGCGCGCATCGAAACGCCGTTCATCGACAGTGTGCTGGCTCTGGTCCAGCAAATGGGGCGCGCGAACGGTGTCTATCCCACCTTTCCGGAACGGCCTGCTGCCGGGACTCCCGATACTGTCAGTGCGACTGAGACCCAGACGCGCGCGGCATCAAATTCCTCCCTGATGCCCGCACTTTGATCGATTCCGGCGCGCGATCAGCAAAAGTGGGAACCGGTTTTGCGTCCGATCGCGCGCCAATTCTACAGTTTGGCGCATGACCAGAGGAAGCGGAGTCGCTTCGTCTGATCATGTGCTATGCGCCGCAGATCGCCGGCAGCAGGTCCACTCCGGCGGCATTGACGATGCTGCCGGAGGTCACGAGGCCGGTTGCGCTCTGGATGTGTGGATGCAGGAACTGGTCCTCGTCCAGCACAGGCACGTGTTGCCGCAACAGCTTGATGACCGCCTGCAGCGGCGTGCTGGTCATCAACGGCTCATGGAAATGGCAACCTTGCGCCGCCGCCATCAGCTCGATCGCGATAATTGCCGCGACATTGTCCGTCATTGGCAACAGACGCCGCGCGGCATGCGCCGCCATGGAGACGTGATCCTCCTGATTGGCCGAAGTCGGAATTGAATCGACGCTGGCGGGCATCGCGCGCTGCTTGTTTTCTGAGACGAGCGCTGCCGCGGTCACCTGCGGAATCATGAAGCCTGAATTCAGCCCCGGCTTCGGCGTCAGAAAGGCGGGGAGGCCGGACAGGGCGGGGTCGACCAGCATCGCGATGCGGCGCTCGGCGAGCGATCCGATCTCGCACAGCGCGATGGCGATCATGTCGGCGGCGAAGCCGACCGGTTCGGCGTGGAAATTGCCGCCGGACAAGGCGGCCGGGCCATCGGTGAAGATCAGCGGATTGTCGGTGACGCTGTTCGATTCGATCTGCAGCGTGGTGGCGGCGTTGTGCAGCAGGTCAAGGCAGGCGCCCATCACCTGCGGCTGACAGCGTAGGCAATAGGGGTCCTGCACCCGGTCGTCGTTGACAAGATGCGAGGCGCGGATGGCGCTGCCGGAGAGCAGGGCGCGCAAGGCGGCGGCAGCCGCGATCTGTCCCGGATGCCGGCGCAGGTCGTGGATGCGCGGATCGAACGGCGTGTCGGAGCCGCGCGCGGCATCGGTCGACAATGCGCCGGTCACCAGCGCCGACCGCAGCAGGTTTTCCGCCTCGAACAGGCCGGCCAGCGCATAGGCGGTGGAGAATTGCGTGCCGTTGAGCAGCGCGAGGCCTTCCTTGGCGCCCAGCCCGACCGGTGCCAGGCCGGCCTGTGCCAGCGCTTCGGCCGCCGGCAGCCGGCCCTTTGGCCCGCTGATGAATCCGACGCCGATCAGGGCGGCGCTCAAATGCGCGAGCGGCGCGAGGTCGCCGGACGCGCCGACTGAGCCTTGGCAGGGGATGTCTGGAATGAGGTTCTTGTCGAGCAGCGCCTGCAGCAGCCGTAACGTCGCCGGCCGGATGCCGGAAGCGGCCTGGCCGAGGCTGGCGAGCTTCAGGGAGATCATCAACCGCACAATGGCAGCCGGCATCGGCGCGCCGACGCCGGCGGCGTGCGACAGCACGATGTTGCGTTGCAGGGCGGCGAGATCGTCGGTGCCGATCCGGACCTGGGCGAGCTTGCCGAAGCCGGTATTGATGCCGTAGACGGCCGCTCCGCCCGCGATAATGGCGTCGACTGCCGAAGCATTGGCGGCGACCGCCGGAAAGCAGGCGTCATCAAGAACCGCGCCGGCGCCCCGATAAATCGCGCGCCAGCCGGCGAGCGAAACGCGGCCGGGCGTGAGAACAAGCTGTTGTGCCATGTCGCACAGTCTGGTGCGCGCGGACATGGAAATCCAGCGTCGTATGGCCAGATTGACCTTGGGCTTTCGCCCATGCTTGCATGAGACAAAGCCGGCATCCCGGCAGTGACTTTCTGGAGGGGATCATGAGAATACGCGTTATCGCTGCGGCGGCAGCAGTGGCACTTGCGGCGGCACCGGCATTTGTGGCGGGACCGGCACAGGCGCAGACCAAGGTTGCCATCGCCATTTCCGGCTGGACCGGTTTTGCGCCGCTGACGCTCGCCAAGGAAGCCGGCATTTTCGCCAAGAACGGCCTTGACGTCACGATCAAGAAGATCCCGCAGGCCAGCCGGCATCTCGCTATCGCATCCGGCGACGTACAATGCGCTGCCACCACGGTTGAAACCTGGATCGTCTGGAATGCCAACGGCGTCGCCACAACGCAATTGTTCCAGCTTGACAAGTCCTACGGCGCCGACGGCATGGTGGTGCGCAACAACGTCAATTCGATCAAGGATGTGAAGGGCAAGACCGTCGCGGCCTCGGCGCCCGGCACCGCGCCCTATTTCACGCTCGCTTGGTTCCTCAAGAAGAACGGCCTGAGCGTGAAGGATGTCACCGTGGTCAACATGGAGCCGGGGCCGGCGGCGCAGGCCTTCATCGCCGGGCAGAACGACGCCGCCATGACCTACGAGCCGTATCTGTCGGCGGTGCGCGCCAAACCGGAAGCGGGCAAAATCATCGCCACCACGCTCGATTATCCGATGATCATGGATACGTTCGGCTGCACGCCGAAATTCATCGCCGATAACGAAGCGGCGGTGAAGGCGCTGACCAAGAGCTATTTCGAGGCCGTGGACATGATCGCCAAGGATCAGAAGAAGGCCTACGAGATCATGGGCGCCGACGTGAAGCAGTCGGGCGAGCAGTTCGGTAATTCCGCCAAATATTTGCGCTGGCAGGATCAGGCCGCGAATAAGAAATTCTTCGCGGGCGAACATGCGCAGTTCTCGAAGGAGGCTGCCGATCTGTTGCTGGAAATCGGCGTGATCAAGAAGATTCCGGATCTCTCCAAGCTCGCAGATCCGCGGTTCGTTCAATAAGCGCCTTGCACGCTACGCTTCATGTCATGGCCGGGCTTGTCCCGGCCATCCACGTCTTGAATGAGGATCGACACTAAGACGTGGATGCCCGCGACAAGCGCGGGCATGACGTCGGAGAGGCATGTTTTCTTAGAACGATGCGCCCGCTTGCCCCCATTTCCAATCCGCTGCGCATCGCGCTCGGCATTTCTTTTTTTGTGCTGTTCTTCGCCGGCTGGGCCTTTGCCACCTTCGGCGGCTTCGTGTCGGCGACCTTTCTGGCCAATCCGGTGACGATGCTGGAAGACGGCTGGCTGCTGCTCACCCGGCACAATTTTTCGTTCGATATCGGCGTCACCGTGTGGCGCGTGGTCGGCGGCTTTATACTCGCCGCGCTTGTGGCCGTGCCGCTTGGCATTTTGATGGGCGCCTACAAGCCGATCGAGGCCTTCCTTGAGCCTTTCGTCTCGTTCGCACGCTATCTGCCGGCATCGGCTTTCATTCCGCTGCTGATCCTGTGGGCCGGCATCGGCGAATTGCAGAAGCTGCTGGTGATCTTCATCGGCTCGGTGTTTCAGATCATCCTGATGGTGGCGGTGACGGTGAGCTCGGTGCGCCGTGATCTTGTCGAGGCCGCGCTCACGCTCGGCGCCAAGGACCAGGGCATTTTGGGGCGCGTGCTCATTCCGTCCTCTGCGCCCGACATCGCCGAGATATTGCGGCTTGTGCTCGGCTGGGCGTGGACCTACGTGATCGTCGCCGAACTGATCGGCTCGTCCTCCGGCATCGGCCACATGATCATCGACAGCCAGGCGTTGCTTGCGACCGGCCAGATGATTTTTGGCATTATCGTGATCGGCGTCATCGGACTGATTTCCGACTATCTGTTCAAGGCCGCGAACAGGCGGATGTTCCCCTGGAGCCTGGCATGACGGCGCAAATCGTTTTCGTCATCCCGGCCTTTTGTGGAGCAAAAGCGCCGGGATCGCGCGCCGCATGTCGTGGTTCACGGACCCGTGTCGCGCTTGCGTGCGCTCCGGACGACAGACAAGAAACGGCCGGCGCATGAGCAAGCTTCTGATCGACAATGTCTCGCGCATATTCCCCGCGATGCGGGGCGGAACGCCGACGAGGGCGCTGCAGCCGATCAACATGACCATTGGCGAGAATGCTTTCGTCACCATTCTCGGACCCTCCGGCTGCGGAAAATCGACCTTGCTGCGGATGGTGGCCGGTCTCGATACCCCGACCGCCGGCCAGATTCTGCTCGACGGCATGCCGGTGACACGGCCCGGCGCCGAACGCGGCATGGTGTTCCAGTCCTACACGCTGTTTCCCTGGCTGACGATCGCGGAGAATGTCGCCTTCGGCCTGCGCGAAAAGGGAATGCCGCAGCGCGAGCGGTCCGAGATCGTGAAGCAATGGCTTGAGCGCGTCGGGCTGACCAGCTTCGCCAACCACTATCCCAAGCAGTTGTCCGGCGGAATGCAGCAGCGTACGGCGATTGCGCGCGCGCTCGCCAATGATCCGGCGATCCTTCTGCTCGACGAGCCGTTCGGCGCGCTCGACAACCAGACCCGCGCCTTGATGCAGGAATTGCTGCTCGGCATCTGGGAGCGCGAGCGCAAGACCGTCCTCTTCGTCACCCACGACATCGAGGAGGCGATCTTTCTCGCCTCGCGCGTTGTGGTGATGTCGGCGCGGCCGGGCCGCATCAAGGCCGACATTCCGATCGATCTCGGCTACCCGCGGCATTACACAGTCAAGACCAGTCCGGAATTTTCCGCCATCAAGGCGCGGCTGACCGAGGAGATCCGCGCCGAAGCAGTGCTGGCGGCGGGAGTGTAGATCCATCCTGAGGCGGCGGCCGCAGGCCGCCCTAGAAGGATGACGGGCAACGACTCCCGGGCCGTCGCCGCAGATCTCGGGTAATCCGAGATCGGACTTCAATAATGCGGCTTCGCCGCGCAATCTCAGGGTGACCGAGAGTTTCAGGAGATTTTCGCCAAGGCTGCGCGATAGCGCTTCTCAATAGTCTCGCGCCGGTGATGCCGGCCATTCTCGACAATTTGCGCGCCATCCACAAACACATCCTTCACCGCGCTGCGTCCCGCAACGAAAACCCACGCGTCGAGCCACACATCATCTTTTGCTGCGGCCAGATCGGGATGATGGCCGTCGAGCACAACAATGTCCGCGCGCTTTCCGGGCCCAATCGCTCCCGTCTCGCGCTGCAGCGCCTGCGCACCGCCGATGAGGGCCTGCGTGAACAGGCGGCGTCCCGTCGATTCACCTTCGATAGTAGTCATCACATTACGGCCGCGATGCAGCAGCCGCTGACTGTATTCGAGCTGCCGCAGTTCGACGGCTGCGTCGATGTCGATATTGGAATCGGTGCCAATTCCAAAACGGCCATCACTCGCGAGAAAATCTTGCCCGTTGAAAAAGCCGTCGCCGAGCGAAGCTTCGGTCAGCGGACACAATCCCGCCACCGCGCCGGATTGCGCCAGCCTGCGCGTTTCATCCTTGGTCATGTGCGTGGAATGGATCAGGCACCAGCGGTGGTTCACGTGCATTTCGTCGAGCAGCCATTGCACAGGCCGCTTGCCCGACCATGCCATGCAATCCTCGACCTCCCTGGTCTGCTCGGCGGCATGAATGTGGATCGGTCCATCCGAAGTCGCGGCGACGACCGCACGCAAGGTGTCCGGCGTCACCGCCCGCAGCGAGTGCGGCGCAATGCCGACGCGCGCGGAGGGCAATGCCCCGACGGCTGCGCGCGCGCGTTCGGCCAGCTTGAGGAAGCGGTCGGGATCATTGAGAAAACGCCGCTGCCCCGGCACCGCAGGCGCGCCGCCGAAGCCGCCATACATATAAAACGAGGGCAGGAGTGTCAGGCCGATGCCGGTGATGCCCGCCGCCGTCGCGATGCGCACGGCCATTTCGCCGAGATCGGCGTAAGGCGTGCCGTCCGGTGCGTGATGCAGGTAGTGGAATTCGGCAACCGAAGTGAAGCCGCGCTCCAGCATCTCCATGTAGGAGAAAGCGGAAATGACCTCGATATCCTCCGGTGAAAGCTGCCCGAGAAAACGATACATGACCTCGCGCCAGGTCCAGAAACTGTCATGCGCCGGTCCGCGCCGCTCGGCGAGCCCGGCCATGGCGCGCTGAAAGGTGTGGCAATGCAGGTTGGGCAGCCCGGGCAGGGCGATGCCGGAAACGCGGCGGCTGCCATCCGCTGCTGCGTTGGCCTGTACGGCGGAAATGATGCCATTTATGACCGTCACGCGGACGTCGCGGACCCATCCGGTCGGCAGGAAGGCGTGTTCAAAAAACAGCGAGGTGTTCGCTGCCGCTGGTTGCTGTGCCATCAGATATCGCGTCCCGCAGAGAGCTCTATGTAAAGACAATTTCGGCGGCGGTTACAATTATGTATAGACGAGACCAGTCCATCTTCATGCGCCGGAATGCGGCGAACCAACATGCGATTTGACACGATCTGGCTCGATGCGCGACTCGCGACTCTGAGGACCGATTTGCCCGGCCTCGGCGTGATCAAGGACGGCGCGGTCGCGACGAAGGAAGGCCGCATCGCGTTTGCCGGGCCGCAAGCCAATTTGCCGGCGGACTGGGACGCCGAACGGCGCATTCCGCTCGACGGTCGCTGGATCACGCCCGGCCTTGTCGATTGCCACACGCATCTCGTCCATGGCGGCAACCGCGCGCACGAATTCGAGATGCGGCTGGTAGGCGCAAGCTATGAAGAGATTGCGCGGGCCGGCGGCGGCATTCTGTCCACGGTCAAGGCGACGCGTGCCGCCAGCGAAGATGAATTGCTGGCCAGCGCGCTGACGCGCCTCGATCGCCTGATCGCGGAGGGCGTGACCACGATCGAGGTGAAGTCCGGTTATGGACTTGATCAGGAAACGGAAGCGCGGATGCTGCGCACCGCGCGGCGGCTGGCCAGGGAGCGAAAGATCGATGTCGCGACGTCCTTCCTCGGTGCGCACGCCCTGCCGTTGGAGTTTGCCGACCAGGACGAGTATATCGATTTTGTCTGCAGCATGATCCCGGCGCTGAAGCAGGAAGGGCTGGTCGATGCCGTTGACGCCTTCTGCGAGGGCATCGCCTTCTCGCCGCAACAGACCGCGCGCGTATTCGATGCGGCGAAAGCGGCCGGCCTGCCGGTCAAGCTGCACGCCGATCAGTTGTCCAACTTGCATGGCGCGGCGCTCGCCGCGCAATACGGCGGGTTGTCGGCCGACCATCTGGAATATACGGACGAGGCGGCCACCGCCGAGATGGCCAAGGCAGGCACGGTCGCAGTGCTGCTGCCCGGTGCGGCCTATATGCTGCGCGAGAAACAGTTTCCTCCGGTCGATCTGTTTCGCAAACATCAGGTTCCGATCGCGGTCGCGACCGATTGTAATCCCGGCACGTCGCCGATCACGTCATTACTCACGGTCATGAACATGGCGGCAACCTTGTTCCGCATGACCATCGACGAGATCATCGCCGGCGTGACGCGCGAGGCCGCGCGTGCGCTCGGAAAATTGCCGGAGATCGGCACGCTTGAAACCGGGAAGTATTGCAATCTCGCCATCTGGGAAATTGAGCGGCCGGCGGAGCTGGTCTACCGGATGGGGTTCAATCCGCTGGTGCAGCGCATCTGGAGAGGACAATGAACTGGATTACCGTGCGGCGCGGCGCCTCGCCGCTGATCGTGTCGCTGCCGCATACCGGCACCACCATCCCGAAGGAATATCAGGACGATCTCGTTTCGATCTGGCTCGCACGCAAGGACGCCGACTGGTGGATCGACCGGCTTTACGATTTTGCCGCCAGCCTCAACGCCACTATCATTCATACGTCGATTTCGCGCACTGTCATCGACGTCAACCGCGATCCGTCCGGTGTCTCGCTGTATCCGGGTCAGGCCACGACGGAACTATGCCCGACCACGACTTTCGATGGCGAGCCTCTCTATAAGGAGAAAGGGCCTGATGAAACCGGCATTGCGGAGCGCCGCCGGCAATACTTCACACCCTATCATGATGCGCTGACCGGAGAGATCGCGCGTCTGCGCGCGATCCATGATCACGTCGTTCTTTACGATTGTCATTCCATCCGGTCGGTCATTCCGCGCCTGTTCGAAGGCACGCTGCCGGACATGAATATCGGCACCAATTCCGGGCAGAGCTGCGATCCGCAATTGACTGAGACCATTGCCGAGCTCGCCTCTGCCTCGTCCTTCAGCCATGTCGTGAATGGCCGCTTCAAGGGCGGCTGGATCACGCGGCACTACGGCAGGCCGGGCGAGGGCGTGCATGCCGTGCAGATGGAACTGGCCTGTCGTTCCTATATGCGCGAGCCGATGGGACCGCTGGAGGAGAATGACTGGCCGGCGCCTTACGAGGCGGCTTTTGCCGAGCCGATGCGCAATCTGCTGCTGCGCATTCTTCGCGCTTGCGTGCAATTCGCGGAAGCGCGCAACAAGGTGAAGGTGAGCTCATGAGAAGAATCGACAATGCGCGGGTGATCCGCGCCCCGCACGGGCCGGAATTGTCAGCAAAGAGCTGGCTAACGGAAGCGCCTTTGCGCATGCTGATGAACAATCTTGATCCGGACGTCGCCGAAAAGCCGCACGAACTCGTGGTCTATGGCGGCATCGGCCGCGCCGCGCGCGACTGGGACAGTTTTGATCGCATCGTGAATGCGTTGCGCACGCTGGAAACGGACGAGACGCTGATCGTGCAGTCCGGCAAGCCGGTCGGCGTTTTCCGCACGCACGCCGATGCACCGCGCGTGCTGATCGCGAATTCCAATCTCGTGCCGCATTGGGGGACGTGGGACCACTTCCACGAGCTCGATCGCAAAGGCCTGATGATGTACGGCCAGATGACGGCCGGGTCGTGGATTTACATCGGCTCGCAGGGCATCGTGCAGGGCACCTACGAGACGTTCGTCGAGGTCGGCCGCCGACACTATGGCGGCGATCTTTCCGGCAAATGGATTCTCACCGCGGGTCTGGGCGGCATGGGCGGCGCGCAGCCTCTGGCCGCGACCATGGCGGGTGCGTCGCTGCTCGCGGTCGAATGTCAGCCGAGCCGCATCGAGATGCGGCTGCGCACCGGCTATCTCGATGTGCAGGCGAAGGACCTCGATGAGGCGCTGGCCATTATCGACAAGGCCTGCAGGGAGAAGAAGCCGATCTCGGTTGGCGTGCTCGGGAATGCCGCCGAGGTGTTTCCCGACCTCGTCCGCCGCGGCGTGAGACCGGACGTGGTCACCGATCAGACCTCGGCGCATGATCCGCTCAACGGATATCTTCCGAAGGGATGGACGCTGGAACAATGGGAGAAAGAGCGTTCTTCGGATCCGAAGAAGGTGGAAAAAGCCGCGAAGAGGTCGATGGTCGAGCATGTGTCCGCGATGCTCGACTTCCACCGCATGGGCATCCCCACGCTCGACTACGGCAACAACATCAGACAGATGGCGAAGGAAGAGGGGCTTGAGCACGCCTTCGACTTTCCCGGCTTCGTGCCGGCCTACATCAGACCTTTATTTTGCAGAGGAATCGGGCCTTTCCGCTGGGCCGCTTTGTCCGGCGACCCGGAGGATATTTTCCGCACCGATCAGCGCGTCAAGGAGCTGCTGCCGGACAACAAACATCTGCATCACTGGCTCGACATGGCCCGCACCCGCATCAAGTTTCAGGGATTGCCTGCGCGTATCTGCTGGGTCGGATTGGGAGACCGGCATCGCCTCGGACTTGCCTTCAACGAGATGGTGGCGAAGGGCGAACTGAAGGCGCCCATCGTCATCGGCCGTGATCATCTTGATTCCGGCTCTGTTGCGTCCCCCAATCGCGAAACCGAAGCGATGAAGGACGGCTCCGATGCGGTGTCGGACTGGCCGCTGCTCAATGCGCTGATCAATTGCGCCAGCGGGGCCACCTGGGTGTCGCTGCATCACGGCGGCGGCGTCGGCATCGGCTATTCCCAGCATGCCGGCATGGTGATCGTCGCCGACGGCACGCCGGAAGCGGCAAAGCGGCTCGAACGCGTGCTCTGGAACGATCCTGCGTCAGGCGTGATGCGCCATGCCGATGCCGGCTACGACATCGCGATTGATTGCGCCAAGGAACACAAGCTCAAGCTGCCAAGTCTGGGGTGATTGAATAACGATGAAGGGTGGGCTGAATGACGTGGGCACGGCGCTGCGCACCTTGCCCACGCAAAATTCCTCCACAATCAACTCGCCAGCGTCACTGCCACCCGCATCTCCCCGACCTGATCGATCCAGCAATCCATGGTGTCGCCGGGTGCGACCGGGCCGACACCTTCCGGCGTGCCGGTCATGATGATGTCGCCGGGATAGAGGCGGTAGGCCTGCGAGGCATAGGAGATGAGCTTTGCCAGCCCGAAGATCAGGTATTTCGTGTTCGACGCCTGCCTGGTCTCGCCGTTCACCTTGATCCAGAAATCAAGATTGTTCGGATCGTTCACTTCCTCGGGCGTCGTCAGCCAGGGGCCGAGCACGCTGAAGGTGTCATAGGACTTGCGCCAGCTCCGGTCTTCGGTGCCGCGGATCACCATGTCGAGCGACACAGAATAGCCCGCAACGTAGTCGAGCGCGCGTGCTTCCGGAATGCGATAGCCCTCCTTGCCGATGACGATCGCCAGTTCAATCTCGTGATCCATCCGCCGTTCCAGCGCGGGCAGGCGCACGGCATCGCCCGGGCCAATCAGTGACGTGTTGGACTTCAGGAACAGGCCGTAATGATCGATAGTCTTGATGTCGGTGCCGAAATTGATGCCGGCATCAGCGCGCGCTTCCTCGACGTGTTTCATGTAGTTAACCGGCGCGGCGATGATCTTGCTCGGGTTGGCGACTGGGCTCTCCAGCTTCACCGCGTCGAGTTTCCTGCGCGGCGCCGTCGCCGCCAGTGTTTCGGCGCGGCTGCGGACTTTGGGGAGATTGGCAATGAGGAGGTCGCCATGGGGTATCGGCCATCGCTGTGACGGCAGCAAATCGAGGGCGTCTGATACATCCGCAATCTCATGCTCCAAGACAATGCCAATGCGATTTTCATCGAAACGACAGAGACGCATGCTTGCTATCCTCACTCTGAATCGGCTCAACGGATGGCCGCCGCCTCCCACACCGAATTGATCATCGACGTGTTCAAAAGAAAAGCGCGCGCCTTGTCCCGGTCGGCCGCCGTCGCCCGCAGATCCGCCAGCGATGCCTTGCGCACGGTCTGGTCCTTTTCCGCCAGCAGACGCTTGTTGCGGATGCTCATGGCCTGCACAGCTTTGATATTGATCGGGCGCCGCTGACGGTCATAGAGATCGAACAGCGCATTGTACTCGGCCCGATTGTGATGAATCTCGATCAGTTTCTCGCCCAGATTCATCGCGTCATGGATGCTACCATTCAGCCCGAAGCCGCCGAGCGGATTGTTGATATGCGCGGCATCGCCCGCAAGCGCCACGCGTCCCGCACAGAAGCGCCCGGCCACGCGTTGATGCACCCGATAGGTCGACGCATATTTCAGCGCGAAGTCATCGGCCTTCGGCAGAACATGTTCGAGAATGATCTTCAGCCGCGACTGGATGGCGCCGGATGCTAACACGCTTGCTTCGGACATGTCCGGATCGGTGCCATAGGCAATGCGCCAGAGGCCGGGGGGACCATCGTCCGGCACAAGAAACACTGCGGCCCAGTGTTCCGGATCGGCGACATAGCCCGCGCCGGCAAAACCGAGCGTGCCCAGATTAAATGTCGTGCTGGCCACCAAAAAGCGTTCGGGCCAGGTGAAACCTTCGAAATCGATCTTGACGGACTGGCGGACAACGCTCCTGGCGCCATCGCATCCGACAACGAAGGAGCCGCGACAGGTCTTGCCGCCGGCCTGCACAGTTACACCGTTGCCGTCCTGTGAGACGCTTTCGACCGGTGCGTTGAACTCAATGCTGACTGAGGACGTCGCTGTCCGAATTCGATCCAATAGCAGCGGCGTCAGCCGATGCTGCTCCAGATGCAGGCGATAGGGAAAGCGCGTGACGTCCGCCAAGAGCGACAGATCGAAGTCGGCCACCACGCCCTCGATTCGGTCGCGGATCTGCCAGACCGGCACCTTGATGCCGCGCCCCAGCATGTCTTGTTCCAGTCCAAGCGAGGCGAGCATTTCGACTGTCGGCGGGTGAAAGGAGCCGGCGCGCAAATCATGCGTCAGTGCGGGCTCGGCTTCGAGGACACGGCACGGAACGCCGACGAGTCCCAGCTTGAGCGCCAGGGTCAAGCCGGTTGGACCCGCTCCTGCAATGAGGATCGGATCTGACGCAGAGGTCGGCATTCGGGTCCCACCAAATGATTTGGGTCCCTAATAGTCTCGATCTGATGAGGGCTCAAGCGGCGCATTTGCGGCCTGCGATGCTGCAGAATCCCCCGCCAAACCGACATCCCGGGCGAGATCAGCTTTCATGCCGGGGTCGCAACCCACATAAGCCGCCCTCGGCATTGTCCCGAATCGTGGGCGGTTGCATTCTTTGGATGAAGAAACGCTCCATACACGGCTTCGTTGAAATCCGATGGAAAGCACCATGCCCAGCCCCCGCGCTCCTGCCTCCAAGCGTTCTGCCCCACGCAAAATGCAGAAAGAGCCGAAACCGGCCAGGATAGCCGGCAAACTCGCGGCGGCTGGAGCAAAATCGGCCCGGCTTGGCCGGCTTTCCGACCAGGTCGGCTATCTGTTGCGGCGCGCCAGCAACGTCTTCAGCGCGCATTGGGCGCTTCAGTTCAGGGACGAGGGGGTGACGATCACGCCGCTTCAGTGCGGCATGCTGATTCTGATCGATGAAAATCCCGGGCTGACCCAGATCGAGCTCGCGCGTTTGCTCAACGTGGAAGGCTCGACGCTGTGGCAATTGGTTGACCGGCTGCTCAAGCTCGGTTTCATCCGCCGCCGCCGTGTGCCGGACGACCGCCGGGCTTTCGCCATTCATCTGTCATCCGGCGGTCGCCGGACCTTGCAACATTTCGAAGAGGGCCTGCGGCTGCATCAGCGCGCCCTGCTGGCCTGTCTGTCGGACAAGGAACAGGGCGCGCTGTCCGCCATGTTGCTGCGGGTGATCGAAGCGGGTGACCGGCTGAACGTCGCGGAAACGCCGCTTCGGGTATCTTCCGGAAAAGAGAATGCCTGAGCAAGCGTTTGGCGGGATTTGATTATAGGGTCATGATAGAATGACTTGGGGTTCCAACGCGTCAGAGGCCTCATGCGCAGATTCATGCATCGATTTATTGCTGTCTTAGCTGGTTTGGTTTTCGCAAATGCTGGGCAGGCGCTGGCACAGCAGCCGGCGCCGAGCACGAGTTTTGCGGACTCGCTGACGATGCTGGCGACGGCCTGCGGCAAGGACATTGACACGAATTGTGCGGGCGTGAATCTCGGCAACAACCGGCTAAAGAATTGTCTGAGCCGCAATCAGGCGACGCTGACGCCCGCTTGCCGCGATACTTATGGCAAGGTCTTCAGTCTGATCGACAAGCGGACGCGGTCGCGCAATGCGCTGCTGAAACACTGCGAGGCGGATGCAAAGAAGCTGTGTGCCGCCGCGCAAAAGGAAGACGGCGCAACGATTGAATGTCTCTTGTTGGCAAAGCGTCTCGGGTGGCGATGCAGCCAGGCCATGTCCGAAGCAAATTTCCGCTAAGGCCCCGCATGACCGCAAGAGAGATCCGGCTGATGCAACACCTCGCATTTCCACTATTGCTCCTGACCATTAGCTTGTGTTGGCCGGCGCCGTCCTTTGCGCAGACGAAACTGACGGCGGACGATTTTGTAGATGCCTTGCGCGTCGCCGCCACGCCGATCGACATCGATGTGAAGGAGATTCACGAACGAGCGCTGGAGCGGATCAAGAAATCCGGCCAAAAGCCGCAGGACCGGCCCGCTCTGGTGGAGGAGCTGAACAAGCAACCGCAACTGATCCTGGATATTCAGTTCAATACCGATTCCGCCATCGTGCGCCCGGAATCCTTCCAGACGCTCGGCCGGCTCGCCGACGCGCTGTATCATCCTTATCTGCTGGACCGGAAAATTCTTGTGGTCGATCACATCGAGGCGACCGGCAAGCGTCAGAACAATCTGGAGCTCAGCCAAAAGCGTGCGAATGCGATCCGGGAGGCGCTTGTGACCACGTTCAGGATTTCCCCGCAACGTGTTCTCGCGCTGGGGCTGGGCGAAGAGCAATTGCAGGATCGCGCCAAGGCCGGCGCCGGCGCCAACCGGCGCGTGCAAGTCATTGTGATCGGAAAGCGATGAGAGGTTCTCGCGATCCGGCTCTGTTGAAGTATAATTTTCGCGATTTCAGTTCGCTTTAGGCCGAAGCTGGCGGAGATCGGTTAACTCTGCGGCAATTCAAATCTCCGTTCGGCGCCTCGGCTGTGACAGGGCTGTTTTCGGTCCGGACAGTTCCGGGTCCATATTGTCCGGGCCAATATTAAAGGAGGTAAAAATGTCGGTCAGTTCGGCGACTACCTCGATTACCCCACGTCCGATGCTGCATGCGCTTGCCAAGGGTTGGTGGCTGGTGTTGCTGCGTGGCCTTCTGTCCATCGTGTTCGGCGTGCTGGCCTTCGTATGGCCGGCGATCACTCTCTTCACGCTGGTTCTGCTATACGGCGCTTTTGCCCTGGTCGATGGCGTTGTGGCGCTGATCGGCGCTTTCACCGGACGGCTGAAGCCGATGCCGACCTGGTGGCTGGTTCTGGTCGGTCTGGCGGGCATTGCCGCCGGCGTCGTCACGTTCCTCTGGCCCGGCATCACCGCCATTGTGCTGGTCATGTTCATCGGCGCATGGGCGGTCGTGCATGGCATTTTCGAGATCATCGGCGCCATCCAGTTACGCAAGGAAATCGACAATGAGTGGTGGCTCATTCTCGGCGGCGTCTTGTCGGTGATCTTCGGTCTGATTGTCTTGATCGCACCGGGCGCGGGCGCGCTTGGCCTGATTTGGGCGATTGCCGCTTATTCGATCGCGTTCGGGATCACCTGGGTGATGCTTGCCTTCCGGCTGAGAAAGCATCAGCAATAATTGCGGCCCGGTTAGAGGCCCAGATGGAAGATGTCGTCTTCCATCTGGGCATCGCCGTCGTGACTCATATCATTGAAGATGTCTCTCTCGACCGATTCGCCCGACCCACTGATATTGCCGGCAAAGTCGCGATAGCCGGGAGGCGGTGAAATCGGCTTCACCATGTCGCGATAGGAATTCATCGCGTCCTGATTTCCGATCAGAGCGCATTTGCAATAGGTCGGATCGGCGTAAATGTAATAGGGCGCGCCGTTTTTCATCCGGCGGACGAATCTATGCGGCGGCAGCGTTTTCAACCGCTCCATCCTTCGCGGCGTGTTGGCTTCTCGCATCACAAAGCCCGCCGCCTCAAGCTTCATCCCAATCGCTTCCTGGGCTTCGACGGGGATGGTGGACAGCGCAGCGGCGGTTGCGGCGAAGAGTGTTGAACGCCAAATCTTCAAAACGATCTGCATGAGAGCCACCATGAGCGATGCGACGTGTCATTATAGTCTGTCGCCCTTGTTCGTTGGATAGTCCTAACGGTCGGTCTCGGCATTGGGGATGGTGCGCCAGGGCAAATTCTGCAAACGATTGCCAATGCCGGAAAGGCCTGCGATAATGCGGCAATGGGCGGTTGCCTGATCCAGCAGCCGAGAGGTGGAGCATCCTGTGCGCGACAAAAACAAGCGTGTCACATTGAAACACGTCGCCAAAGCTGTCGGCGTCAATGTGTCGACCGTGTCACGCGCGCTGGACCCGGCATCCACGCACAATGTGTCGCCGGAACTCGCCGAGCAGATTCGCGACGCCAGCCGCAAGCTGGGCTACAAGCCGAATGCGGCCGCCTACACGCTCAAGACCAACAGGACCCGCACGATCGGCGTTGTCGTTCCCGACCTGTCCGATCCCGTCTTTCCTCCGATCATTCGCGGGATCGAAGACGGTCTTGGTCTGCATGAATATGTTTCCATCGTAGCGAATACCGACAACGATGCCCGCCGCGAAGAGCGCGTGCTGGAAACATTAAATTCGCGCGGCGTAGATGGCTTCATTCTCGCCACTACCAAGCGGCGCGATGCGCTGATCTCGCGACTGACCGAGGGCAAGCCGATCGTCACCATTATCCGCCAGGTCGACGACGCGCGATTTTCGTCGGTGGTGCACGACGAGGACGAGGGGATCAGGCAATTGCTCACGCATCTTGCGTCGCTGGGGCATCGCGACATCGCCCACATTGCCGGCCCGCAGGAGGTCTCCACCGGATTCATGCGCTACAGCGCCTTTGAGCGTTATCGCAAATTGCTGGATATCAATCGCGCCGAAGGTCTCGTTGTTTTTGCCAGGACTTTCAGCGAGGAGGAGGGCGAGCGCTGCGCCGAGGAATTACTGGCTGCCGGCCGTGACTTCACCGCCGTCGTGTGCGCCAATGATCAACTAGCGATCGGCGCGATCGCCGCATTGCATCGCCTCGGCCTGTCATGTCCGGGCGACATATCGGTAACAGGCTTCAATGATATTCCTTTAGTCGATCGGTTGCAGCCGCCGCTCACGACCGTGCGGGTGCAGCATCAGAAGATGGGCCACGAATCCGCTTTGCTGATGGTAGAGGCGCTGAAAACGCCGGAAAAATTGCGCAAGGCGGAGCATCTGGTCCTCCCGATCGAATTGGTCGTGCGGGCCTCGACCACAGCACTGCGACCGACAGTTCAGGTGCGCACCGATATGCGCAAGCGCAATGCACAGCGTAGCGATTGATTGTAGAGTAATAATTTCTGGAAGAGGCTGGCGCCGATTGACTCTCGCATCAAGGAAGTGCAAACGTTTGCCAAATTTGCAGACGGACAGACAAGGAGGCCATCATGGATCAGGCTATCCGCAAGATCAGCGCAGAAGACATCAATCCGCGCCACAACTGGGGCCGGGCGCTGCCGTCGCTTGGCATCATGGGCGTCGATTTCGAAGAGCGGGTCGACTACCGCCGGCTGCACAGATACCGGCTTGGGCGCGCGCAGCAGGCGCTGGAGAATTCCGATCTCGGCGCGCTGCTCGTCTTTGACGTCAACAATATCCGCTATATCACCTCGACCAAGATCGGCGAGTGGGAGCGCGACAAGCTGTCACGCTGGGCGCTGCTGACCCGCAGCGGCGATCCCATCCTCTGGGATTTCGGTTCGGCTGCCGTCCATCACAAGCTTTACGCGCCTTGGCTAAAGCCGGAAAACTGCAAGGCCGGTCTCGTCGGCTTGCGTGGCACCGTGCATCCCGATTTCGGCCTGATGAGGCGTCACGCCGAGGAACTCGCCGCCCTGCTGCGCGAGGCGGGCGTCGCCGACATGCCGATCGGGGTCGACATCATCGAGCCGCCGATGATGTTCGAACTGCAGAAGGCCGGTCTCAAGATCAAGGACGGCCAGCAGGTCATGCTGGAAGCGCGCGAAATCAAGTCGGCCGACGAGATCGCGCTGCTCAACCGCGCTGCGGCGATGGTGGACGGCGCCTATGATCTTATCAACGAGAAGCTGCGCCCGGGCGTACGTGAGAATGACATCGTCGCCGAGGTCAACAAGTTCCTCTATACGCACGGCTCCGATGACGTAGAAGCCATCAATGCGATCTCCGGAGAGCGTTGCAATCCGCATCCGCACAATTTCACTGACCGGCTGATCCGACCCGGCGACCAGGCCTTCTTCGATATCCTGCAGTCCTTCATGGGCTATCGCACCTGCTACTACCGAACCTTCAATGTCGTGCGCGCGACCGATTCACAGCGCGACGCCTATAAAAAGGCGCGCGAGTGGCTGGATAATGCGATGATGCGGATCAAGCCGGGCGCGTCCACCGCGCATATCTGCGAAGCGTTCCCGGAGGCTCCGGAATTTGGCTTCCCCGACGAAATGGCAGCTTTCGGTCTGCAATTTGCGCATGGCCTCGGCCTCGCGCTGCATGAGCGACCGATCATTTCGCGCGTGGTTTCGATGGATCACCCAACCGAAATCAAGGAAGGCATGGTGTTTGCGATAGAAACCTATTGCCCGGCAACCGACGGATATTCCGGCGCGCGCATTGAGGAGGAGGTTGTGGTGACCGACAAAGGCTGCAAGGTGATCTCGCTGTTCCCGGCCGAGGATTTACCGATTGCGAGTCGTTACTGAGCCTGTCCTCCGGCGCGTCGCGCCCTCGTGTGTCTTTCTATAGGAGTGGTTGATGTCAAATCAAAAGCTCGGCTGGATCGGTGTCGGCCGCATGGGCTATCAGATGGCGGAGCGCCTGCTCAAGGCGGGTCACGATGTGTCGATCTGGAATCGCACCAAGGCCAAAGCCGAGCCGCTGGCCAAGCTCGGCGGTAAGATCGTGGACAACCCGGTCGATCTCGCCGGCGTGGACATCCTGTTTGCGATCGTGTCCGCCGGTCCGGACCTCGAAGAGGTGTATTTCGGCAAGAACGGCATCGTGACCAATGCCAAGAGCAAGTTGCCGAAGATCTTCGTCGACTGCTCGACCATTGCGGTTGAGGATTCGGTTCGCATCCGCGAGCGTTTGAAAGAGAAGGGCGTTGACTTCGTTGCCGCACCTGTCTCCGGCAATGCGCATGTCATCAGGGCTGGCAAACTGTCGTCAGTGGTCTCCGGTCCGGAGCCCTCGGCCAAGGCGGTCATGCCCTTGGTCCAGGTCTTTGCTCCGAAGGGCGTCTCTTACGTGGGCGACGGCGAGCTCGCGCGCATCTGCAAGATTGCCCACAACGTCATGCTCGGCGTGGTGATCGAGAACCTGATCGAGATCACGCTGCTCGCCAACAAGATGGGCGTGCCGCGCCATGCCTTCCTTTCGTTCATGAATAATGGCGTGATGGGTTCGATGTTCACCGCCTACAAGTCGCCGGCTCTGGTCAACCTCGACTGGAGCACGACCTTCACCCCGGAATTGCTGCGCAAGGACCTTGATCTCGGGCTTGAGCTGGGCCGTGAATGGGACGTGCCCATGCCGGTGACGGCCGCCACTCGCGAAGTGTTGCAACAGCACATCGGCAAGGCGCTCTCTCAGCCCAATGCGAAGGAGATTCTGGCCCAGGATTTCGCCAAAATGGCCGAGACCATGGCCGAACTTGCCGGCATGAAGCTTGTGAGCGAAAACAAGAACGTTCCCACCGGCCTCGAAAGCTGATCGTCCCCTTTCCGCGACCCGCACGAGTTCATCATGAAGCCATCAAAGCAATCGACCAGTGGCGGTCTGAATGACGACATCGGCGAGACCAAGCGTCTCGCCTTGTATCGCTCGCAGGTTCGCCTGCGCGAGGCGGAGCAGCGGGCGTTCGACCTGTTCCTGCAGAACCTGGTGAAGGGGACGAGCCATTTGTCGCTCGGGCAGGAGGCGATTGCCGCCGGTTTCGCCGAGGCGATGCAAAAGGGCGACCTGTCCTTCTGCACCTATCGCGGCCATGCGCATACACTGGCGCGCGGCGTGCCGGTGGAGAAGGTGCTGGGCGAACTTATGCAGCGCGACAACGGTCTGATGCGCGGCAAGGGCGGCTCCATGCACCTCACCTCCGAGGAGCATGGGGTGATGGGCTCCTACGCCATCATCGGTGCGCATCTGCCGATTGCCTGCGGTGCCGCCTGGCGGGCGCAATACAAGGGGCACAAGGACGTGTCGGTCTGCTTCTTCGGCGACGGCACAACCAATATCGGCGCCTTCCACGAGGCGCTGAATTTCGCGGTGGTGTGGAAGCTGCCGGTGGTCTTCGTCTGCGAAAACAATCTCTACATGGAATACACGCCGATCAGCGAAGTGACGGCGGTGCCGCATCCCGCCGCCGACCGTGCGGCCGCTTACGGCCTCGAGCGCATCATCATCGACGGCAACGACGCCGATGTCGTCTACCGCACGGCGCAGGCAGCTTTCGCCAAGGCGCGCGCCGGGGAGGGACCGACGCTCATCGAATGCCTGACCTATCGCCACAGCGGCCATTCGCGCGCCGATCCGGCGAAATATCGTCCCGAAGGCGAGCTGGAGAAATGGAAAGAGCGCGATCCGGTCATTGTTTATCGTGAACGCCTGAAACAGTTCGGCGTCAGCGAGGACACGATTGCCGGGATCGACGCCGAAGTTCGCCGTGAAGTCGACGACGCGACCGAGGCCTGCAAGGCGGCGCCGATGCCGCAACTCGATATCCTGACCACCGACGTTTATGCCGATGGAGGCTGGGCATGGCGGAACTGACCTACCGCGAGGCTGTGGCGCGCGGCATCGCCCAAGAAATGAGCCGTGATCCCGACGTCGTCTTCCTCGGCGAGGACGTGGCGAAAGCCGGCGGCGTGTTCAAGGCGACCGTCGGGCTTTACGAGCAGTTCGGTCCGCTGCGCGTGCGCGACACCCCGATCTCGGAACAGGCTATTCTCGGCGCAGCTATGGGGGCGGCGATGACCGGCCTCAAGCCCATCGCCGAAATCATGTTTTCGGACTTCATTGCGGTCTGTTTCGACTATATCGCCAACGAATTTCCGAAGAGCCGCTACATGTCGAACGGGCAGACCAAATGCCCGCTCGTCGTGCGCACCGGCAACGGCGCGGGCTCGCGCTTTGGCGCCCAGCACAGCCAGAGCGTCGAGAATTGGTGCATGATGATCCCGGGGTTGAAAGTTGTCGCGCCGTCGACGCCGCGCGACGTGATCGGCCTGTTGGCGGCCGCCGTGCGCGATCCTGACCCAGTGATCTTCTTCGAGCACAAGTCGCTCTATGCCGTGAAAGGCGAAGTGCCCGACGGCGAGATCGTCGATACGCTCGGCACCGCGAAAATCGTGCGTCCCGGCAAGGACGCGACCATTCTTGCGCTCGCCCTGATGGTACCGCGGGCGCTGGCTGCCGCCGAGAAACTTCAGAGTGAGCACGGCATTGATGTGGAGGTCATCGACGTGCGCTCGCTGGTGCCGCTCGATACGCAGACGATCCTGAATTCGGTCGGCCGCACGCATCGGCTGTTCACGGTCGAGGAGAATCCGCGGCTGTGCGGCTGGGGCGCCGAGATCGTGTCGATCGTGGCTGACGAGGCCTTCTATGATCTCGACGGCCCGCCGGTGCGCATTACCACGCCGCATATCCCGCTGCCGGCCGCCGACATCCTGGAGGACGTCGTGCTGCCGACAGTCGATCGTATCGCCGAGACGGTGAAACGATCGCTGAATAGCTAGTTTTTCTGGTCATTCCGGGGCGCGAACGAAGCTCTCGAACCCGGAAACCAGCAACAGGTTCTGAGTTTGCATCTGGATTGCAGATTCCGCGCGGTGCGCCGCCCCGGAATGACGGAGTAAGAGGAAGACGCCATGTACGACAACCTGCTTGCAAACGTCCCGACCGACCTCTGGATCGGCGGTCAATGGCGCAAGTCCTCGAACGGCGAGCGTTTCGACGTTATCGATCCGGCGACCGAGAACACGATCGCGTCCGTCGCCAGCGCCACGGTCGAGGATGCCAAGGCCGCCGTCGATGCGGCCGCGGCCGCGGGCCCGGCCTGGGCCGCGAAAAAGCCGCGCGAGCGCGCGGAAATCCTGCGCAAGGCCTATGACCTGATCATGCGCGACGCTGAGCGGCTCGCTAAATTGATCACGCTGGAGAACGGCAAAGCGCTGCCGGATTCGCGCGGCGAGGTGGCCTATTCCGCCGAGTTCTTCCGCTGGTTCGCGGAAGAAGCGGTGCGCAATATCGGCCAGCTCTCGACCGCGCCATCGTCCGGTGCGCGCATTCTGGTGCAACACAAGCCGGCGGGCGTCGCCGTGCTGGTGACGCCGTGGAATTTCCCGGCGGCGATGGCGACTCGCAAGATCGGTCCGGCGCTCGCAGCCGGCTGCACGGTGGTTCTCAAGCCTGCCTCCGACACCCCGCTCACCATGCTGGCGCTGATGCCGATCCTGGAAGAGGCGGGTGTTCCGGCCGGCGTCGTCAACGTCATTCCCTCGCGCTCGTCGGGTAAGGTGGTCGGCACCATGCTGCACGATATGCGCGTACGTGTCGTATCCTTCACCGGTTCGACCGAAGTCGGCCGCAAGCTGCTGCAAGAAGCCGCCGACAATATTGTGCGACCTGCGATGGAACTGGGCGGCAACGCGCCGTTCCTGGTGTTCGAGGACGCCGATATCGATGCCGCGATCGAAGGCGCGATGATCGCCAAAATGCGCAACATGGGCGAGGCATGCACCGCCGCCAATCGCTTCTATGTGCACGAGAAGGTGCACGACGAGTTCGCCCAGAAGCTCACCGCCAAGATGGCCGACCTCAAGATGGGCAACGGCCTCGATGAGGGCGTGATGCTCGGGCCGCTCGTCAACCAGGAAGGCCGCGACAAGGTGATCGAGCTGGTCGACGATGCTGTAGCGAAGGGCGCGAAAGTGCTCACCGGCGGCAAGACGCCGGAGGGCAAGGGTTTTTTCTATCCGGCGACGGTCATCACCAATGTCTCCGACGACGCCAAGATGCTGAACGAGGAAATCTTCGGCCCGGTCGCGTCGATCCAGACCTTCAAGTCGGAGCACGAGGCAATCAAGCGCGCCAATGACACCGAATATGGCCTCGTGGCTTATCTCTATACGAAGGACCTGACACGCGGCCTGCGCGTTTCGGAGAAGCTCGATTTCGGCATGATAGGCCTCAATCGCGGTCTCGTCTCCGATCCGGCGGCGCCGTTCGGCGGCATGAAGCAGTCGGGCCTTGGCCGCGAGGGTGGGCATGAAGGTTTGATGGAATTCCTCGAGACGCAATATGTCTCGGTGAACTGGTAAGAAAGCGTCGGAGCGGGGAGCAGCATGGACGTCCTGATGCCGCAGCTTGGTGAAACCGTCACCGAGGGAAAGATCAGCACCTGGTTCAAGACTGTCGGCGACGCGGTGAAGCCGGGCGACAATCTGTTCGAGATCGAGACCGACAAGGTGTCGATGGAAGTGCCCGCGATCGAAGCAGGCTTCATCACGGAAATCCGCGTCGCGAAGGGCGAGGTGGCGGCGGTCGGCACCGTTGTGGCTGTGATCGGCGGCAGCGCCGGTGCCACCGCGAGTGCGCCGGCTGCGGCTTCGGCCAAGGCTGTTGCTCCGATTGCCGCGCAGTCTGCGACGTCGCCCGTTGCCGCATCAACCTTCCAGCCAACCAAACCCGCGGCTCCGATGGATCCCTATCGTGAAGTGCGCACGCCCGAGCGCAACTACGGACCAGCGCGGCTGGGCGGCGTGTCGGTGACGCCGCTGGCGCGGCGACTTGCCGCCGAAAACGGCATCGATCTGTCGCGGATCAAGGGGTCCGGACCGCATGGCCGTATCGTTGCCGACGACATCAAGAATGCCGCACCGCAGGCGCGCGGCGGCGGTCAGATTGCGGCCGGCCTGAGCCTGTCCGAGGTGAGGGCGGTCTATGCCGACGCGGCTTACACGGAAGTCCCGCTCGATGGCATGCGCAAGACCATCGCGACGCGCCTCACGCAATCGAAGCAGACGGTGCCGCATTTCTATCTGACCGCGGATGTCGGAATCGACGCGCTTCTGAACCTGCGCCAGGACGCAAACGCCGCGGCGCCGGTGAAGGACGGCGCGCCGGCATACCGCATCTCGGTGAATGACTTCATTATCAAGGCGCTGGCGCTGGCCTTGCAGCGCGTGCCGGCCGCCAATGCGGTCTGGGCCGAGGACCGCATCTTGCGCTTCGCGCATTCCGACATCGGCGTTGCCGTGGCGCTTGAGGATGGGCTGCTCACGCCCGTCATCCGCAACGCCGATACCAAATCACTCGGTGCGATCTCCAACGAAATGCGCGACCTCGCCGCGCGCGCTCGCGACAGGAAGTTGAAGCCCTCTGAATATCAGGGCGGGGTGTCGGCGGTGTCCAATCTTGGTATGTATGGCGTGCGCGAATTTGCCGCCATCATCAACCCGCCGCAATCCACAATCCTCGCCGTCGGCGAAGCGCGGCGCGCTCCGGTGGAAGCAGCGGATGGCTTGGTGAAATTCCAGAGCCAGATGAGCATCACCTTGTCTTGCGACCATCGCGTGGTGGATGGCGCGGTGGGGGCCGAGGTGCTGAAGGCGATCAAGGGTTACCTGGAAAACCCCGTCACCATGCTGGTGTAAGGCCTGAGCCGTTCCTCGGCAGGGACGTATTTTGTGCGCTTAGTGTTGTTCCGTCATCCTGAGGTGCAGGACGGCAAAGCCGGCGAGCACCTCAGGGCGACGGCGATAGACGGTAACGTCTACCGCAACACATCGCGCCGGGCCAGCAACGTCTCGATATCCGCGATTGCGTAATCGACAGCCCGCTCCGCAGTGTTAATGCGCAGATCGGGATTGGAGGGAGCTTCGTAATCCGAGCCGACGCCGGTGAATGAGGCGAGAGCGCCGGACCGCGCTTTTCTGTAATGCCCTTTCGGGTCACGGCTCTCGCAGACATCGAGCGGCGCTGCGACGTGGATTTCATAGAAATCCGGTCCGACAATCTGCCGGGCGCGCGCACGATCCTCGGCTTGCGGGGAGACGGCGGCGACTATCGCGATGATGCCGCTCTTCGACAGATGTGCCGCGACTTCCGCCAAACGCCGCACATTCTCGGCGCGATCCGCACGCGAAAAGCCGAGATCGGAATTGAGACCGGTGCGCAGCGTGTCGCCGTCGAGCAAGATCGGCATGCCACCGCGCGCGAACAGCCGCCGCTCCGGCGCCCGGGCGAGCGTAGACTTGCCGGAGGCCGGCAGACCGGTGAACCAGATCACTGCGCCGCGATGGCCGAAGCGCTCAGCAGTCTCGCCGCCTGCGACGGCGGAGGGCACCGGTATGATATCGGCTTGCGCCGGTATTTGCGGTTTTGCCTCATCGGTCGCGAGCAGGATTCCGCCGCCGCCGATATGACCCGCCGTTTCCAGCACAATGCGGCCGGTACGCGGGTTCAGATCATGGATGTCCCCGGCCAGCGGCTGCGCGAGGGTGATTTCGATTTCGCCGACATGATTCTGCGCAATCGCGTCGGCGCCCTGCGCCGACAATTGTCCGGGATCGATGGCTTTGGCGATGGCGGTGACCTGTCCGCGCACTTCGGCCGTGCCGATGCGGACGGTGAGGTTCGATCCGGATTCGAGCGGCGCCTGCTGCAGCCAGAAGACGCGCGCCTGTAGACGCTGCACCGCCTTGGCGGGCGTGGAGGCGGGCGAAATGACATGCCCGCGGTCGACAAAGATTTCGCTGTCGAGGGTGATGCCGACCGACTGCCCCGCGCTTGCCGTTTGCGAGGCCGCTGACCTGTCGGGCGCAGGCCAAGCCTCGATGGCGCGGATGCGCGCACGTTGTCCTGTCGGAGCAACGACAATGTCATCACCGACGCATATGCGCCCGGTCTCTACACGGCCGGCGATGATCCGCCGGTCGTCGAATTTGTAGACCGCCTGCACCGGCAGACGCAGGGGAAGTTCCGCGTCCGGTCGCGCCGGCGCAAAACTGTCGAGCACCTCCAGCACCGCGGGTCCGGAATACCAGGCTGTGGAAGAGGTGTGCTTTGCAACGCCGTCGCCGTTGCGTGCCGAGATCGGGATCACGGCGGTCGGCATGAGACCGAGCTGGTGCAACTGGCCGACGATTTCGGTTTTGATTGTCGCAAACCGCGCCGGATCGAAATTGACGCGATCCATCTTGTTGATGACAACAGCGATCTGGCGAACCCCGAGCAGTTGCAGCAGGTGGCAATGCCGGCGCGTCTGCTCGCGCACGCCTTCGCTGGTGTCGATCAGCAGCAAGGCGGCGTCCGCTTGCGACGCGCCGGTGATCATGTTGCGGAGAAATTCGGTGTGTCCGGGCGTGTCGATCAGAACGATATCGCGCGAGGCGGTGCGGAAACGGATCTGGCTGGTGTCGATGGTGATGCCCTGATCGCGCTCGGTCTGCAATGCGTCGAGCAGAAACGCCCATTCGAACGACATGCCGCGGCGAGCGCTCACCGCCTTCAATTGCTCCATCTTGCCGTCCGGCAGGCTGCCGGTCTCATGCAGCAGGCGGCCGATCAACGTCGACTTGCCGTGGTCGACATGGCCGACAATCACGATGCGCACGAGCGGGCGCGGGCGAAGCGGCTGAGGGGAGGCGACGAGAGGCGAGACGGGAGCATTCATGGTGCCACGCGCTGGCTAGGGATGGTCACGACGGTCAGAGATATCCCGAGAGGCGCAGACGCTCGAACGCGTCCTCGGATTCATGATCCATGGCGCGCCCGGATCGCTCCGGCACCTTGGTGGCATCGAGTTCGGTAATGATCTCGTCGATGGTCGATGCGTGGGAAGACACAGGAAAGGTGATGTCGGCGTCCCCGAGAGAGCGGTAGCGTTTGCCGTTCTGCGAGAAATAGAGCGGGATGACCGGAATCTGTTCGCGGCGCGTATAGGCCCAGATATCGGCTTCCGTCCAATGCAGGATCGGATGCACGCGCAAATGCGCGCCCGCCGGCAGGCGGGGGTTGAACTGATCCCAGAATTCCAACGGCTGGCTGCGCACGTCCCATTGGCCTTCGACGCCGCGCGGCGAGAAAATGCGTTCCTTGGCCCGCGTCGGCTCCTCATCACGGCGAATGCCGGCGATCAATCCATCGAAACCATGTTTCGCTAACGCGAGCTTCAGGCCTTCGGTCTTGCGCGCCGCGGATCTCGCGGCCGGAGGGAGCGAGTTATCGACAGCCTCGATGGGTGGGCAGGGCTCGGTGAGCAGTTTCAAATTCCATTCCGCGCTGTAGCGGTCGCGGAAGGTATACATCTCAGGAAACTTCTTGCCGGTATCGACATGCAGCACGGGAAACGGCACGCGGCCAAAGAACGCCTTGCGCGCGAGCCAGATCATCACGTTGGAATCCTTGCCCAGCGACCACAGCAAGGCGAGATGTTTCAGGCGCGCGAAGGCTTCGCGAAAAATGTAGATGCTCTGCGCTTCCAGTTCGTCGAGACGATCCATGAGTGCTATTCCGTACCGGTTGCGTGCGTCGACCAGGGACGCCGCGCGCACATGCGCAGCCGTGGCAATCCGGCGAGAAAAAAAATCGTCTCGATTTCAGCGGGAAAGGTCATTGGACATTCCAAAACGCGTTTCATCTGCAGTAGAAAATTTTTCTATCCAAGTCCTATTTTTTCGTTTTATATGGAAAAAAATCTCGTCAATCGGATATTTTCCCAATGCATTTTCAGTTGGATGACGAGTCGCCCGGCGATGAAAATCTGCGGACGGACACCGCGCGCGCCGATGCGAACCGTAATCGCGAGGCGCGCGATCGTCTCGCCGCCGAACTGAACGAAGCTCTGCAATCAGCATCGCCGAGGCAGATCATTCGTGCGGCGCAATCGGCCGTGCCGAAAGGCCGGCTCGCAGTCACGTCATCCTTCGGCGCGGAATCGGCGCTGCTGCTCAAATGCGTCGCCGATGTCGATGCTGCAATTCCGGTGCTGTTTCTCGACACCGGCTGGCTGTTTGAGGAAACGCTAACCTATCGCGACACTTTGGTGGCGCGACTGGGACTCTCCGACATACGAGTCCTGAAACCGAATTCGCTTGCCGTTGCGGAACGCGATGCCGAGCGCGATCTCTGGTTTCGCGATCCCGATGCCTGCTGTTCGCTGCGCAAGGTCGAGCCCTTGTCACGCGCGCTTGTGTCATTCGACGGCTGGATCAATGGGCGCAAGCGCTTTCACGGTCACGCGCGCAGTCAGATTCCAGTGGTGGAAAGCGACGGACTAAGGCTGAAATTCAACCCGCTGGCACATGTCACGCAGGAGGAGGTGCAGCAATCCTTCACGCAGTTCGATCTTCCGCGTCATCCGCTGGAGCAGGCCGGCT
This sequence comes from Pseudorhodoplanes sp., assembly GCA_032027085.1. Classification (NCBI taxonomy): domain Bacteria; kingdom Pseudomonadati; phylum Pseudomonadota; class Alphaproteobacteria; order Hyphomicrobiales; genus Pseudorhodoplanes; species Pseudorhodoplanes sp. Next base: position 2,852,749 of record JAVSMS010000001.1, read on the forward strand.
ACGCCTCGATCGGATGCATGCCCTGCACGAGCCGGGTGAGCGCCGGCCAATCGGTCAGGGACGGACGCTGGCAGAGGCGGGGCAAAACTGAATGCGGGATTCATCAGGCGCCAGAAAGCTCGAAAGGCTAAAGCCCCCAAGTGTTGCAAGAGTCAACCTCGTCTGTAACCGCTCAATAATTTTCGTCATGCCCGCGTCACCCGATCCGGCCGAAGGCCGGCCCGCGTGACTGTGACCACCGCCGCCTCGTAATAGGAATTGACGCTGCCGTCGCAGTCTTCGACCTTCAGCAGCAGATTCTTCGGCAGGCGGAAGGGCGCAAGAAATTCGCTCAAGCGCTCCAGCCCGGCTGCTGCTTCAGCTTTTCATAAATCGGTTGATGCGCCGGATTGGCCGGGCGAACGTATTCGCCCGTGCACCCGATTCTGGCTCGTCTCTTGCTCGGGCTGCGCCGCCGGCAGGCCGGGCAGCAGCGGGCCATGAGGATGGCCAATTGGCGTAAATCTATCATGGGTCCCGATTCCGAAGTTCGCGAGAGTTTGCTGCCAGCTCTGGAGCGAACGTCGGAATCGAAGGACACTAGCAAATGTTTGATTCTGGTGTGGCTTGGTTCGGAAAATCGCTCACAGAACACGCCGCAAGAACCGAGCGAATTTCCGAACCACCACACGAGGCCTAGGAAGATCGCCGCATGCAGTGCTACGTCTATGTGCTCGCCAGTCATGGCCGCGGCGGCATCAAGACCTATGTCGGGTGGACGCTCGATCTCGCCCGCCGTATGACCCAGCACAATTCCGGTCGGGGAGCACGATCAACCCGCGGCCGCGTCTGGGTGCTCCTGCATTCGGAGTGTTTCGAGACGCGGACAGCGGCCATGAGCCGCGAATGGCACTTGAAACGCGATCGCGCCTTTCGCAGGCAATTGTCGCAGAAATTTGCCGAGACTCTATCGGGCCTGGGTCAGCTGGCAGCAGATGGTGCAGGTCAGCGCTCGGCGAAGGCCTTTTCGATCACGAAATGACCGGGTTCGACGTAGCTGCCTTCGGTGAAGCCGCGCCGGTCCAGCAGCGGACGCAGATCCGCCAGCATCGCCGGGCTGCCGCAGAGCATCACCCTGTCTTCGGCGAGGTTCAGCGGCGGCTGGCCAATATCGGCAAATAGCCGGCCGCTGTCGATCAGGTGGGTGATGCGCCCGCGATTGCGGAACGGCTCGCGGGTGACTGTCGGGTAATACGTGAGCTGCTCGCGCACGTAGTCGCCGAAGAATTCATGCTCCGAGAGATCGGCGATGATAGTTTCGCCATAGGCCAGCTCCGCGATCTGGCGGCAGCCATGCACCAGGACGATCTGCTCGAAGCGGCTATAGGTGTCGGGATCCTTGATGATGCTGACAAAGGGCGCGAGCCCGGTTCCCGTCGACAGCAGCAAGAGGCGACGGCCCGGCAGCAGATTGTCTTGGACCAGCGTGCCGGTTGCCTTGCGGCCGACCAGTATGATGTCGCCTTCTTTCAGATGCTGCAGTTTCGAGGTGAGCGGGCCATTCGGGACCTTGATCGAGAAGAATTCCAGATTGTCCTCATGATGCGCGCTCGCCATGCTGTAGGCGCGCAAGAGCGGTCGTCCGTTCACCTCCAGTCCGATCATAGCGAACTGGCCGCTCACGAAGCGGAAGGAGGGATCGCGCGTGGCGGTGAATGAGAAGAGACTGTCGGTCCAATGCCTGACGGAGAGGACCGTTTCCTTGTTGAGATTGCTCAAAAGAGATGTCCGGGATGCTTCAGTGAGGTCGGGTGGCGAGGCGCCAAATTAGGGTGATTTGCGGCTTTTTGAATGCCAAATATTTCCCCCATTCAGCAATTCCATTCTCGCAATGCCGTTATGCGCGCAGGTTTCTTTCCGGGACGCCCGTTTGCAGGCGCTTGGCGGATACCTCGCATGGTTCAGCAGGTGCCAGTGGGGTCTCGTCCTGCGGCATGTCCGGCCTGCGGCCGAACAACCAAGCCGCGCCGCCGATCAGGCCGAGCGCAAGGCTGAGCAGCGCAAAGGCGACGCTGGCGCCAAAGGCGACGGCCAGCGGAACCCCCACCGTGCCGAAGGCGATGATGGCCGCACCCTCGCGCACGCCCCAGCCGCCGATCGAGATCGGCAGCATCGCGATTTCGAGCACCGCCGGCACCAGAAGCGCCGCCAGCAATGCGGAGGTCGTGTCGACATGCCAGCCGAGAAACAGAACGAAGAAGACAAGCGAGTTGCAGAGCGCGCTGAGCAGGCTGACGCCGGCGGCAAGCCAGAGACGCGGATGAGGGCGCAAGAGATGTTGTCCCGCGGTCACCGCCTGGGCGATGAAGCCTGCAATCTTTGCGGCGCGATGTCCGGTGATGCGGCCTGCAATCCTGAGGACATGGTGGCGAAAATATCCGAACAGCAACACCGTAACCGTGCCCGCCACGCCGGCAAAGGCGAGCAGCGCCAGAATCAGCCGGACTGCATCGTTGTCGATGCGCGCGAAGAGCCACGGCAGGCTGGCGAGCAGGAGAACGTGATTGACGATGATGCCGGTAACGCGATCAAGAGCAACGGCGGCGCCGGCCTTTTCAAGATCAAGGCCGGATTTGCGGACACGCCAGACACGCAGCGCATCGCTGCCGAGAAATGACACAAAGGTCTGGCCGAAGAAGATGCTTTCGATGCTGATGCGGATCGCGTGCGGCGCCGAGATGCTATGCTCGAAGGTTGAAACAATCAGCGCGAGCCTGAGGCCGGTGAAGACCGCCTGCAGGACGATGACGACAAAGGCGGCAAGAATGGCGGCCGGCGCCAGCGCGGAGAAGGCTTTCGCGATGGCGTGAAAATCGAGCTTCCAGGCAATGGCGCCCAGAATTGTGAGCGTGAACGCGAGCTTGAGGCCCCACAGGGTGTATCTGGTCATAGGTGGGGACGATCTTGCTCTGGAGGGATGATTGGGAAAGGAATGGGCAAGCCGATCGCTCACGGGAGCCGGACGCCATGGGTAAATAATCCAGTCGGATTAGGCAAGCGGGAGGCGGACCGCGTGATAAGGTCCGATTCCGATTGCCGCGGCGCCTCGGTTCCAATACCGGATCCCTCTTGAAGTTCAGGAATTCGTTCAATGGAGCGCTTGCGAAACACCACTGCGTGATCCCGGGTCCGATGCTTCGCAGCGTCCCGTAAGACCATTAAGCTTTTCAATTCAGCCTGAGCCGCACGTGAACCTTCTTCAAAACCTTGCCGACAATCTCGTCCGTCCGATCCAGTCCTTCCGCCCGCGCTATCTGCCGGTGGTGATGGTCTATTTCGCCTATGGCGCGCTCGGGCTGACCGATGTCACGCGCGACATGTGGGTGAAGGAGAAGCTGACGCTCAGCCCGGCCGAGCTCGCCGGCATCGGCGTGTGGCTAACGCTGCCCTGGAGCATCAAGATGGTGTTTGGGCAACTGGTCGACAGCGTTCCGCTCTTCGGCTCGCAGCGCAAATCCTACATCATGCTCGGCGCCGCGTTCACGACCGCGGGCCTGATCGTCCTGGCCGGCGCAGCCGGCGGCTGGCTCGCTTTCCTCGGGCTCGAGCAGCTCTTTGTTCTGGGCGCAATCCTGATCGTGATCGGCACGGTCATCCAGGATGTGGTCGCTGATGCGATGTCGACCGAGGTGGTGCCGCGCGCCGACGAGAAGGGGACGCCGCGTCCGGAGGACGAGATCAAGGCCGAGCTCGGCATGGTGCAGGTGCTGGGGCGGCTCGCATTGTCCGGCGGCATTCTTGCAGTCGCGGGCCTCTCGGGCTGGCTTGCCACGTTGTTCGACCGCGAGACGGTGTTCCTATTCGGACTTGTTGTGCCGGCGGTTTCACTGACCAGCGTGTTCCTCGTGCAGGAAACCGGCGAGCGGCGCCCGCTCGACTGGCGCATCCTCGGCGCCGGCCTTGCTTTCGGCGCGGTGGTGGTGGCGCTGGCGGTTGGCGGCTTGCCCTATGGGCAGGAGCTGATCTTCGTCCTGTCGATGACAGTGATCTGCACCATGCTGGTCTGGGTCACGCGCGATCTCGACCACAAGTCGCGCATGGCGATCTTATATACGACACTGATCATCTTCGCGTTTCGCGCGACGCCGGCGGTTGGCGATGGTTATTTCTGGTGGACGCTCGACGTGCTGAAATTCGACGAGGCCTTCTACGGCACCTTGCGGCAGACAGGCGCGCTGCTCGGGCTTGTCGTGCTGTGGGTGTTCTCAAAGCAGATCACCGAATATCCGGTGAAATGGACGTTGCTCTGGCTCGCCGTTTTGGGGGCGCTGCTGGCGCTGCCGAATGTCGGTCTTTACTACGGCCTCGCTGAATGGACGGAAGCGCGTTTCGGCTTCGGTGCGCGCACCATCGCCATGATCGATGCGGCGACGGCGTCGCCCTTCGTGCAGCTCAGCATGGTGCCGCTGCTGACGCTGATCGCCTTCTATGCGCCGCCGGGACGGCGCGCGACCTGGTTCGCGCTGATGGCTTCGCTGATGAATCTGGCGCTGGTGGCGGGACAGTTGCAGACCAAATATTTCAATCAATTGTTCACCATTCAGCGCGGCGATTATGGCGAGCTCGGCGTCCTGCTGATCGTGGTCCTGGTCATGGGCTTGATGATCCCGGTCGGCGCCATCCTGCTGTTTGGTCGCCGCATCTGACGTCTGCTCAGGGCCTGGGGTCAAAAAGTGACAGGGGCGGCGCATTCCCATTGCCTGGGATACGAGGTAGAAAACTCGCCCTGCACGACGAATCAGCCCACATTCACTGTCCGGGACCGACATGACGGGCGCACAGAAGCTCTCGCCGCCGACTGACGACCGTTCCTGGTACAGCACCGTGGGCGGCAAGCTTGTCGCTGCCTTTATCCTGGCCGCCGCCCTGACCGTGATCGCCACGCTGGTGGCGCTCGTGCAGTTTCACAACATCAATGCAGTGATGAGCCGGCTGACCGGCGCCAGCCTGCCGGCCGTCAAATATTCGCTGGCGGTCGAAACCAACGCCAAGGCCATCGCAGCCGGCGGGGCGCGGCTCGCTGCGGCCACAAGCGAGTTGCAGCGATTCACCGGCATGTCCGAGGCCACGGAAAAAATCGGCAATCTGTGGGGCGCGCTGTCGCAATTGCGCGCGGTGTCCGGCGACACCGCCGGCATGATGCGGCTGCAGACGCTGATCGCGGGGATTGACGAGCGGCTGGGACAGCTCGATCGCATCATCCGAGACAAGATTTACACCGTGTCGGCGCGCGACAAGCTGTCCGCCCAGATTCCGGTTGCGACCGAAGCGCTGGTGCAAAACCTTACGCCGTTTGCGCGGCAGGGTGCGACGGCGAAATCCGCGCTCGAATTGCAATCCGACATTTATCGCGCGGCGGACCTCCTGCATCGGGCGCTGTCGATCGGCAAGGCCGTGACGCTCAAGACATTACAGCAGCAATTCGAAACCGTGCGGTTGCGCATATTGAACGTCTCCGATGCGCTGCAGTCGGAAGCGGAAGTGGACCAGAATGCGCGCACGGCCGTTCGACAGTCGGTGCAGGTGTTGCTCGCATTGGGCCGGCCGAATGTCGGTCTGTTCCACTTGCGTGCAACCGAAATCGACCAGCAGCAAAGCGCCGATGACCTGCAATTGGCGTTGCAGAAACTCGCCTCCGACCTCGAGACAGAGGTCAATACGCTGGTCGCGGCGGCGGAAATGGAGGCGTCGGATGCAACGGCCCTCACGGCCGCGGCGCTCGAAGACAGTCGTTATTGGCTGATCGCTTTGTCTTGTGTGAGCCTGCTGGCGGCGATCCTGATCGTCTGGCTCTTCGTTGTCCGCTACATCGTGGCGCGCTTGCAAACATTGACGGCGAGCATGATGGCGGTTGCCGGCGGCAAGCTTGATGCCGATATTCCACCGGCCGGAGCCGATGAGCTCGGCGACATGAGCCGCGCGCTCGTCATTTTCCGTGAGAATGCCCGCGACATTCACAGGGCGAGGGAGGAGGCGGAGAAGGCGCGCTACGAGGCGGAGGCGGCGTCGCGCACGAAGTCCTCTTTCCTTGCAAATATGAGCCATGAACTGCGCACGCCGCTCAATGCGATCATCGGCTATAGCGAAATCCTGCGCGAGGACGCGGTCGACCGCGGCGATGATGCGAGCGAGGCGGATCTGATCAAGATCGAGGCCGCGGGCAAGCATCTGCTCGGGCTCATCAATGACATTCTTGATCTGTCCAAGATCGAGGCAGGCCGCATGGATCTGCATTTCGAGGACGTCGACCTGAAGAAGCTGGTGACCGATGTCAGCGCGCTGGTGGCGCCGCTGATGAGCAAGAACGGCAACGCCCTGCAAATCAACGTGCCTGCGAATATCGGCAGCATGCGGGTTGATCTGGTCAAGCTGAAGCAGAGCCTGATCAATCTCCTCAGCAACGCGGCAAAGTTTACCAAGGATGGAAGGGTGGGGCTGACGCTCGCCCGCGCGGCCGGCGCGGATGGCAAGCCGGTCTTCACCTTTGCGGTCCGTGATTCGGGCATCGGCATGACGGAAGAGCAGATCGGCCGACTGTTCCAGGCGTTCACGCAGGCCGACACCACGACCACGCGCAATTACGGCGGCACCGGCCTCGGCCTGACCATCACCAAGCATTTCTGCACCATGCTCGGCGGCAGCATCGACGTGACCAGCAAGCCGGGCGAGGGGTCCGTATTCACGATCACATTGCCGGAAGGCGGAAAATCCGAAACGCCAACCGCGGCGATCGATCACGGGCCAGCCATGAGCGGGTCCGCCGTCGGCCGTAAAATCCTGATCGTCGACGACGATCCTGCCGTCCACGATGTCCTGCGCATCACGCTGTCAAAGGAAGGCTATCGCCTGCTGCATGCCTATGACGGCACCGAGGCGCTTGATCTTGTCCGCAAGCATCACCCCGATGTCATCACCCTTGACGTGATGATGCCCCGCGTCGATGGCTGGAGCGTCTTGAGCGAACTCAAATCCGATCCCGATCTCGCGCGCATTCCGGTCATCATGTTGACCATCGTCGACGAGCGCACCATGGGCTATTCGCTCGGCGCCTCCGAATACATGACGAAGCCTGTCGATCGCACGCGACTGGTCGAGCTGGTGCGCCGCTTCACCGCACAGACAGAAAAGGACATCGTTCTGGTGGTTGATGACGATGCGGATGTGCGCAGCATCGTCAAGACGACGGTCGAGAAGACCGGATTGAAAACGGCCGATGCGGTGAACGGGCAGGCGGCGCTGGACTGGCTTGCCGCGCATCAGAGCCCCTCATTGATTCTGCTCGACCTGATGATGCCGGTGATGGACGGCTTCGAGTTTCTGGAACGCGTGCGGAAAAATCCCGCGACTGCGCATGTGCCGATCGTGGTGCTGACGGCGAAGGATCTGACCGAAGACGAGCGCCGTCTGATCAACGAACGGACCCTGCTGGTTCTGACCAAAGGGGCGCAGCCGCTGTCGTCGCTCGGCAGTGCTTTGTCGGCCATCGCCCGGCAGGCGATGGAAAGTGCGCAATGAAGGAGAGGCAAAGGCATGCCCAAGATTTTGCTGGTCGAGGATAACGAGATGAACCGGGACATGCTGTCCCGGCGCCTGCTGCGCAACGGCTTCGATGTGATCATGGCCGTGAACGGGCAGGAGGGCATTGACCTTGCCGCGAGCCAGACGCCTGACCTCATCCTGATGGATATGAGTTTGCCGGTGCTGGACGGCTGGGACGCCACCCGTCAGCTCAAGGCCAATCCGGCGACGGCCGGCATTCCTGTCATCGCCTTGACCGCGCATGCGATGGAAAGCGATCGCGAAAAGGCGCTGGCGGCTGGCTGCGACGATTTCGATACCAAGCCGATCGAGCTGCCGCGCCTGCTCGGAAAGATGAAAGCCCTGCTGCCAGGCTGAAACCCATGAGAAGCACGCCGCGAGAGGGTGATGGGAAGGAGGTAGCGCGGCTCCACAACGCGCTGCGTGTGCATCTGCGCCAGGAGTTCGTCGCGCCCGCGGCCGCCATTGTGGGCTTCACCGATATTCTGCTGGAGGACTCAGAGCGTCTGGGGCTGAGCGACTACCAGGCCGATCTCGAGCGGATCAGAACTGCCGGCGCCTCCTTGCAGGGCTTTCTTAATCAGGTGCTCGGACAGACCGAGAATCCCGCTGATATCGACGCCTATCGCGCGCGCCTGCGCCATGATCTGCGCACGCCGATCAATGCCGTCAAAGGCTATGGCGAGATGATCCTGGAGGATGCGAGCGAGGGCGGCCACGAAGCGCTGCTGCCCGACCTTCAGAGATTGCTCGCCTGCGCCGAGGATCTGCTGACGCGCGTGGACGCGCTGGTCGCCTATACTGGGCAGACCGACCCGACCTCGGCCATGGCGATGGACGGCGCGGCGCGTGTCATGGAGGCGATCAAGTCGACGGGACCGGCGCCCGCTGTGAAGGCCATCAGCGGATGCATCCTCGTCGTCGATGACAATGACTCCAATCGCGATCTGCTGGCGCGGCAATTGACGCGCGATGGTCACGCCGTCGAGGTGGCTGCTTCCGCCGCCGAGGCTTTTGCCCGCCTGCAGGAGCGGAGCTTTGATCTCATTCTGCTCGATGTCCTGATGCCCGACGTCAGTGGATACGAGACGCTCATCCGGCTCAAGGGCGAGGCCGCGACCTGCGAAATCCCGGTGATCATGATTTCGGCGCTGGATGAGCTTGACTCCATCGTGCGCTGTATCGAGGCGGGTGCCGTCGATTATCTGCCGAAGCCGTTCGCGCCGCCGTTGCTGCGGGCGCGCATACGCGCCTCGCTGGAAAATAAGTTCCTGAACGACCGCGAACGCCAGATGATGCAGGAAATCCGCGACGCCAAGGAGCGCAACGAGGCTTTGCTGCTCAGCATTCTGCCGAAAGCGGTGGTCGACCGCATCAATGACGGCGCCAACATGGTCGCCGATCACATCTCGGAAGCGACGATCCTGTTCGCCGATCTCGTGGACTTCACGCCGTTCTCGGCTGGACTGCCGGCGGCGGAGGTGGTCGGTTTTCTGAATCTGATTTTCTCCGAATTCGACCGGCTGGCGGAGCGGTTCGGCGCGGAGAAGATCAAGACCATCGGCGACGCCTATATGGTGGCGGTGGGCATTCCCGAGCCGCGCGAGGATCATGCCGAGACCTGCGCACGCATGGCATTGGCAATGCGCGAGACGCTGGAGACCATCAAGGTGGAAACCGGCGCGCCGGTGCGGCTGCGGATCGGCCTGCATTGCGGTCCGGCGGTGGCCGGTGTCATCGGCGAGCGCAAATTCGCTTACGACGTCTGGGGCAGCACCGTAAATATTGCGAGCCGTATGGAATCGCATGGCCTGCCCGGGCGCATCCATGTCTCGAAGACGGTGGCACAGCGTCTCGACGGCAAGTTCATGCTGTCGCCGCGCGGCCCGCTCGAGGTGAAGGGCGCCGGCCTGATGGAAACGTTCTTTCTGGACGCCGAAGGCGAGCCGGGCTCCAACCTCACGTAAGGTTTCTTTATGTGAGTCTTGGCAGAAGCCTGACATTGCGGTTCTTCATCATCCGTCGCAACATCTCACTGAGATATTCGTCATCCTTGGTGCTGAAGCCTTTGACGGCCGCGCGATATTCGGTCACCGCGTGCGGCATCATCTTCTCGTAAGCCTTGAGGCCTTTCGCCGTGATTGAAATTTCGACCACGCGGGAATCCTTTTTTGCATTCCTGCGTTCGAGAAAACCCCGGCGCTTCAGGCCGGCGACAAGCCGGCTCACGGTCGGCTGCGGTAGCACCGCGGCTTCCGTGAGCTGCGTGATGCTGATGCCGTTATGCGCCGCCAGCACGGCGAGAATCCGCCAGTCCTGGAAGCTGTAGCCATGCTTGCGCAGCGTTTCGCTCAGATTCTGATTCATCCGCGCGATCAGCCGGTTCATCAGATAGGGCGGCAAATCATCGAGATGCGGATGTGTCTTCATCATCCCCCCAGGATGCGGGGCAGCCATGTCGCGATCGGCGGAAACAGCAGGATCAGCGCCAGCACCAGCACTCCGAAAACGACATAGGGTATGGCGGCCCAGTAGATCTGAGCCATGTTCACCGAGGAGGGTGCCACGCTCTTCATCGTGAAAAGCAGAAGTCCGAAGGGCGGCGTCAGCAGACCGAGCTGCATGCAGATAAGGAAAATGATGCCGAACCAGATCGGGTCGATGCCAAGCTGCTGCACCAGCGGCATGAAGAAGGGCAGCGTGATGAGCATCATGCTCACCTGATCGACGAAGCAGCCGAGGAACAAGAGGATCAGAATCATGCCGATGATCACTGTCATCGGCGGCAGGCCCTGGCCGGTGATCAGGCCGAGAATGCCATTGACCACGCCAGAGAAACTCAGGACCTGCGCGAAGGTTGTGGCGCCGATGATGATGAATAGGATGGTGCCGGAGATGGCCACCGTGCCCAGCAGCGCCTGCATCAGGTTGTTGAAGGTCAACCTGCCATAGGCGAGCGCCGCGACAATGGTGCCGGCGGCGCCGATGGCGGCCGCTTCCGTCGGCGTCGCCCAGCCCGCCGCCATGGCGCCCACCACGAGGCCGAAGATGAACAGCAGCGGCAGCACATAGGTGAGGAAGGGCAGCCAGCGTTCGGCGAAGCTCGGGGTTTTTTCAAGCGTCTCGGCCGGCGCCAGTGCAGGATCGATGACGGCGCGGGAAATGATGTAGCCGACGAACAGCGCGCTGAGCATCAGCCCCGGGATCACGCCGCCGATCAAAAGCCCGGTGATGGAAATGCCGGCAAGGCTACCAAGCAGCACGGTCAAGGCTGAGGGCGGGATCAGCATGTCGACACCGCCGATGCCCATGATCGGTCCCATCGCCATTTTCGGATGATAGCCGCGCGCCAGCATGGTCGGCAGCATCAGGCTGCCGAGCAGGGCGGTGGTGGCGATGGTGGAGCCGGAAATCGCGGAGAACACCGTGCCGGCGACGATGGCGATCACCGACAACCGGCCCGGCACGCGGCGGATCAGCACGGCGAAGGCGTCGATCGCCTTCATCGCCACGCCGCTGTGGAACAGCACTTCGCCCATCAGCACGAAGAACGGGATCGGCGTCAGCGCGAAGATGGTGATGGACTGCACCGCATTGCGCGAAAACTGGATCAGCCCGACCTGGCCGCCGAGGAAAATGGCGGCCCCGACAATATTGATGGCGAGAAAGGCGAAGGCGACAGGCAGGCCAAGCGCCATCAGCGCGACCAAGCCACCGAACAACAGAATGCTGGCCTCGATCCAGGGCATTGGCTACGCGACCGAAGTCGCCTCCTGCCGGAGGTCGCGCACCCTGAGGATGCGGTGGAAGCGGAAGATGAATTCGATGGCGATCAGACCGAAGGTCGCCGGCATCGGCGCCAGCAGCCACCATTCGGGGAAGACGAGGTTCTTGATAGTGATGGAGCCGAGCTGCCAGGCTTCCGATGTCATCAGGAATCCGTAATAGACCATGCCGAGGCAGACCACGAAGCCGAATACGTCGCCGGCCGCTTCCATCAGCCAGGCGAGGCGCCGCGGAATCGCACTCAGCACGAGGTCGAGGCGGACGTGTTGGCCGCGCCGCAGCAGCCACGGGCCGGTCAACAGCGTCATCATATAGAGGGCGTATTCCGAGACTTCGTTGGCCCACACGAAGCCGCGCACGGTAATGTTGCGCAAAAGGATATCGGCGGTGACCAGGACCACCATGCCGAACAGGATCAGCGCCGCGATCACCGCGAGCCCGTCGAGGAGCCGCCCGAAAGCTGCCGACAATCTGGTCACGGATTTCTCGTTTGGATCGCCGGCGCAGGCTCGGCTGCGCCGGCGCTAGGATGTCAGTTTCCGGAGAGCTGGCGCAATTTCTTGCCGGATTCCGGCGACTTCGCGATCACTGATTGCCAGCCGACATCGTTGGCCCGCTGCACGAATTTCTTCGACTCTTCAGGCCCGAAGTCGATTGTCTGGATGCTGGCCTTGGCCTGCTTCTCGCGCTCGGCCTTGATGGCTGCCACATTCTCGCTGTCCAGGCCCTCAAGCCATAGTGCGGCGTCGCTCAGCACTTTGCGCTGCTTGTCGTTGAGGCCTTTCCAGACGTCGAGATTGACCAGCACGTTCACTTCGACGCTGTAGAAGCCTGGATCCACGCGGAACTTGGTCACCTTCTCCCAGCCCAGATCGAAAATGCCGGTGATCGGCCAGCCATAGCCCTCGACGACGCCGCGTTCGAGCGCGGTGTAGACTTCGCCGGGCGGGGTGGTGATCGGCGTGCCGCCCATGGCTTGCACGATATCGCGGTAGACAGGTGTGACGCGGATTTTCAGACCGGTGAAATCGAGTTTGTCGATCTTCTTGTTCAGATAGATGTGAAACGGCACGTTATGAAACTGACGCGCGAGGTAATAGGCGTTCAGTTTCTGGTTATGCAACTGGTTGAGATACTCCCAGGTGCCGTTCTTGCGCTGCTCGCTCATCGGCGTCGAGATCAGCTTCAGCGCATCCGCTTCCGGCAGCAGGTTCGTGTAGAACGCCCCCGTCACGTTGGCGATGTCGACGACCTTGGATCGCACCGCATTGCCGACTTCGAACGGCGGCATCGCACGCGGTCCGCCGATATAATTGATCTGAATGATGCCCTTGCCGTCCTTGTTCACCTTCTCGATGAAGCGCTCGAAATTTCTCGAGAACTGGGTGCCCTCTGCGAAAGACGTAACCGCGCGGAGGGTCACTTCTTGGGCTGATGCCGCGGTTGCAGACAAGGCGAAGGCCGTCAGGCCGGTCAGCAAAAGATTACGCATGCAGTTTCTCCCCTGGATCGCGTGGAATTGCACAAAACGTGCCGGCACCGTTCTTCGATATATTCTTTTGAATATAATTGCCGGGCGCGGGGCCGGAGTCAAATTACTTCAAGCATGAAGTAATAGTGCGACGTTGGAAAGGGCGCCTCAGGCCGCACCGCAGCGCGGCATCGCCGAAGCCGATGCGGGCAAAGCCATTCGCGCTGCAATAGCCGCGAAAGATGACCTCTCGTCGCCGTCTTCCAGAGGGCCGCGGTTTCGCGGCCCGGCATGGACAACCGCTCCATCGCCTTGGTGCTAAGACCGAACGGCGGGATCTGTATCCCGCCATTGGCGATCTCGACGTAAAGAGCGCCGCTTCGGATCGTGCGTATCATCGACGCTGGTCGTTACGGATCTCACCCAAGCGGATATCGACCATCCGCGGTTGATGCGATTATCCGGGTTCGTCTGCCCGGTATTCGTCCCGTCGCCATCCCGGTGGATGATGGCGTCTTTCCCGCTCTTCAGGACGCTTCTGGCGGGAATCCGGCCATATTCATTCGGGCCGGGGAACCGAAGGGCCGCCATGCGGGCCGGGCGGACCTGCGGTTCCCACAATCGAGCGATTTTTAACCTTCTGTCAGCAAGTATCATGTCGAAACGCGAGGCCCGACCATGGCCAAAAGGTGCAACGGACGGTTTCTCGGCTATAGAAGGCGTTGTTTGATTCGGGCCGCCGTCCTTGCCTGATCCGGAGTGCTACGAATGCCCCTTGCAGCAGCCCTGAAAGTCCTTGTCGTGGACGATCAGACCAGCGTGCGGCAAATGACCAAGCTCGCGCTGCAGGAAATCGGCTGTCGCCATGTCCACGAGGCCGAGAACGGCGCAGTTGCATTCAAGCAGGCCACAATTCAGCCGCTCGATCTGATCATTTCCGACTTCAACATGCCGGAAATGGACGGTCTCGGCCTGCTGCGGGCCGTGCGCGGGCATCAGGCGATCCGCAAGCTGCCCTTCATTCTCTTGACCGGCCGCGGCGACCGCGAACTGGTGATAAAGGCGGCGCAGGCCGGGGTGAACAATTATCTGGTGAAGCCGTTCACGCCGCAGGTACTCAAAGAAAAGATCGAGCAAGTACTGGGCAAGCTGACGTAACCTCGTCTCCGTCTTCCTGAGGTGCAAGCGAGCAAGGCTCGCGAGCCTCGAGGGATGACGGGAATTTCTGGCCGTCGCTTCGCGACGGCCCCTCGGGGCGACGGAGATAGCTTAAGGCACGCCGCTTCGATTCTGATCGCGCTCACCGGTGCGCCACGCCGATCAGTTTTTCGAGCTTCATCGGATCGCGCTGCAATTCCCCGCTGGCGCCGTCGAAGACGATGCGGCCGCGATCCATGACGATGGTGCGCGGCGAAATCTGCAGCGCCACGCGCGTATTCTGTTCCACCAGCAGCAGCGCCAGGCCTTCGGCCTGCGCCAGCTGCTTCACGGCGCGGGTGAGTTCTTCCACGATCACGGGCGCGAGTCCCTCCGACGGCTCGTCCATCAACAGCACCGCTGGATTGCCGACGAGCGCGCGGGCGATCGCCAGCATCTGCTGCTCGCCGCCGGAGAGTTGGTTGCCGTAATTCGTCTGCCGCTCCTCAAGGCGCGGGAACAGCTTGTAAACTGCCTCGATGGTCCAGCGGCCTGGACGCACCGCAACTTCCAAGTTTTCGCGCAAAGTCAGTGACGGAAAGATCTCACGCTCCTGCGGCACATAGCCAAGGCCTGCCCAGTTGCGCTTGTAGGGAACAAGGCCGCCGACATCCTTGCCCTGTAGCTTGATGCTGCCGCCATGCAGAGTGGTATGACCCATCACCGTCGCCAGCAGCGTGGTCTTTCCGACGCCGTTGCGGCCGATGATCGACAGGCTTTCACCTTCCTTTAGCGACAGGTTGATGTTTTCCAGAACAACCGTCTGGCCATAGCCCGCCGAAACGTCGTCGAGTTGCAGCGCGGTGGAAACGGTCACGGCATCACCTCGTGATGGTCCTGGCCGAGATACACGGCGCGCACCTGCTCATCCTTGGCGATCTGCTGCGGCGTTCCCCTGGTGAGGATCGCGCCCGCGACCAGCACTGTGATCTCTTTGGCGAAACGGAAGACCACATCCATGTCGTGCTCGATGATGAGCACGGCGATGTCGCGGTCGAGACGATCGATCACGTCAAGGATGAGATGGCTTTCCGAGGAGGGTACGCCTGCTGCCGGCTCGTCCAGCAGCAGCAGGCGCGGCTTCTGCGCCAGCGCGATGGCGATTTCGACCAGCCGCTGGCGGCCATAGGGTAATTCGTTGACATGCTTGTCGGCGTCGTCGGCGAGTCCCAGCGAGGCGAGATGCTCGAGCGCTTCGGCAATGACCGCACGCTCGGCGCCGGCCGGACGCCAGAGCTCGCTGCTGACCCGCATCCGCTCGGCAATAGCGAGATAGACATTTTCCAGAACGCTCAATCCGCGGAAGAGCTGGTTGATCTGGAAGGTCCGCGCCATGCCCTTGCGCGTACGCGCGGCCTGCGAGAGTGAAGTGATGTCCTCGCCGTTCAGAAGGATCTGTCCCGACGTCCCTTGCAGCACGCCGGTGATGAGATTGACCAATGTGGTCTTGCCGGCGCCGTTGGGGCCGATCAGGGCGTGCCGCGCGCCCTTCTCGATCGCCAGGTTGATGTTGCGCGAAACCTGGATGGCACCGAAATTCTTGTTCAAGTCGCGGATTTCGAGGACGGGGGCCATCACGAGGTCCTCTTCTTCGAAATATAGCGGCCGATATCCTCGAACAGGCCGAGCAGCCCGCGACGTGCGAACAGCACCGCCATGACCAGCAGCAGGCCGACGCCGAACTGCCAGAATTCTGGACTCCATTTCGCCAGATAATCTTCCAGCACCATGTAAATCACCGCGCCGACAAAGGCGCCATAGAGCCTGCCGGTGCCGCCGAGGATGAGAATTACCATCACCGCGGCGGAACGGTCGAATTCGAACACGCCGAGCGTGACATAGGCGTTTGTCTGCGCGTTCAGGGCGCCGGCAACACCGGCGATGGCCGCGGCAATCGTATAGGCGACGACAAGATGCCGGTGCACCGGCGCGCCGATGGCGTGCATGCGGCGTACATTCTCGCGGATGCCGGTCAGCGCTTCGCCGAACGGCGAATAAACGATTCGCCGCACGATCATGAAGATGATGAAGAGAACGACGAGCGCGTAGATGTAGTTCGTCTTGCCGTAGAGGTCATATTCGAAAACGCCGAACAGCGGCGCGATCACCATGCCCGGCAGGCCGTCATAACCGCCGGTGATATCGGAGCGCAGATTGCCGAGCTCCATCAGCAGCACGCCGGTCGCGAGTGTCAGCATCAGCAGCGTGAAGCCCCGATAGCGCAGCAGGACCCATCCCGAGAGGAAGCCGGCGATACCGGCGACGGCTGCGGCCGCAAACAGGCTGGAGATCGGTTCGTTCCAGCCGGCGCGGATGACGAGGAGGCCGACCGTATAGGCGCCGAGACCGAAAAAGGCGGCGTGTCCGAGCGTGACGATTCCCGCATAACCGAGGATCAGATCAAGCGACAGTGCGAACAGCACCATGATCAGGACTTGCGAGCCAAATGTCAGGCGGTCGGGCAGAAGGAAAAAGGCCGCGATTGCCAGAATCCAGGGCAGGGCCTCCGCCAGTTTGAAGCGATGGCGGTTCAGCAGGAAATCGACGTGACGCCCTAAGAGGAAGGTCGAATCCGTCGGCTTGCTCATGGGCGTCTTATTCTCGGCCATAGAGACCTGCCGGTTTGATCAGCAGCACCGCCATGGCGATGGCATAGATGAAGAAGCCGCCCGCTTCGGCATAGAGATATTTGCCGGTGGTGTCGAAGATGCCGAGCACCAGGGCGGCCACCAGCGTGCCCTTCACGCTGCCGAGGCCGCCGACCGACACCACCAGCAGGAAGAGCACGAGATAGACCAGCGCGAAGGTCGGCGTCAGTCCGAGCAGATGGATCGAAAGCCCGCCGCCGAGCGCGGCGAGGCCCGAGCCGATCGCGAAGGTGAGGGTGAACAGCAGATCCACATTGATGCCGACCGACTGCGCCATGCGGCGATTGTCGACGGCCGCGCGAATCTTGGCACCCAGAGTAGTGCGCTCGAAGCCGTACCACAGCGCGATCACGAGCAGGAAGCCGACGACGATGAGAAAGGCGCGATAGGTCGGCACGGTTCGCAGGCCGATATCGATATGCCCGGCAAGCCAATGCGGCAGCACGACGTGCTGGGGGATCGGACCGAAGAGATAGGTGATGCCGGCAATGGCCATGAAGGCGAGGCCGATGGTGAGCAGCACCTGGTCGAGTTCGCCGGCCTTGTAGAGCCGCGAATACAATGTGCGTTCGAAGACGACGCTGATCGCGCCGATGACCAGGAAAGTGATTACGAGTGCACCGAGGAACGGAACACCGAAATAGCGCGTGGCCGTTAGCACCACATATCCGCCGGCCATGGCGAAGGCGCCGTGCGCCAGGTTCACGAAGCCCATCAAACCCATGGTGACCGACAGTCCCACGGACACGATGAACAGGAACATCGCGTATGCGAGTCCGTCCACCAGAATATTTGCGATCTGCCCGATCACGTCCCCGATCCCGCTTTGTTTCTTTTTATATAGAGTCGCCGCGGAAGATGATCCGCGGCGACAAATTTCGCAGACGGCTATTTGTTACAGCGGCTCAGTTGCCGCCGCAACGGCCCACCTTCAGCTCCTTGCACTGATCCTTGACCTGCTTGACCGTGCCGAGCACCTTCAGTCCGAGCGAGCCGTCAGCCTTCTTGACGACCTGCATGGCGTGCTCGTCCTGCACGATATCGCGCGTCGCGGGGTCAATCGAAATCTGACCACGCGGACCATTGCCCTTGTAGTTCTTCAGGGTCTCGACAACCTTCTCGCCGTTGCTGAAGTCGCCCTTCAGCTTCTTGATGGTGTCGAAGATCGCCGCCATCGTGTCCCAGCCCTGCGCGGACATGAAGTCGGGGATGAAGTTCTTGCCGTATTCGGCTTCCCACGCCTTCACGAATTCCTTGTTGGCGGGATTGTCGAGGTCCTTCGAATAGTGACCCATCACGATGGCGCCGATGGCCTCGTCGCCCATCTGCGGCAGCTTGTTGTCGGGCGCGACGTCCATCGGACCGATCAACTTGATGCCGGCCTGCTTCAGTCCGACTTCACCGTAATACTTCACCACTGCCGAGGCATGCGAGCCGGACGGAATGAACACATAGAAGCAGTCGGGCTTGGCGTCCTTCACACGGGTGAAGAACGGAGTCATGTCCGGCACCTGCGCCGGATTGCCCATCGGAATCGACTCGATGATCTTGCCGCCGTTTTTCTCGAAGCCGGTCTTGAAGGCTTCGGTCGAGTCTTTGCCGGGTGGGAAGTCGGTGTAGCCCATCGCTGCTGTTTTGCAGCCTAGATCCTTCGCCGCATACTGGCCCATCGGATAGGCCGGGTGCCACATGCTGAAGGAGAAGCGAACGATGTAAGGCGACAGGCCGGGAATCCACGCGGTGCCGGCATTAGCGATGGCAAGCGGCTTCTTCGCCTGGGTCAGCACCGGCGCAATGGCAATGGCCGATGGAGAGAACACAACGCCCGCAAGAATGTCGACCTTGTCGCGCGTGATCAGTTCGGTCGCGACGGTCTTCGCATTCGCGCCGGAAGGCGGGCCTTCATCGCGCTTGATGAGCTCGACCTTGTAAGGAGCGATGTCCTTGGCGTGTAGCTTGACGTAAAGATCGAACGCCTTGTCGATCTGCGTGCCGAGATCCGCATTGACGCCCGAATAGGGCAGCATCACGCCAATCTTGACGGTTTGCGCCTGCGCTGCGCTGCTCATCACAAGCGCAAGAGCAGCGAGGCCGGCTAAGTGAAATCGCTTCATCTACTTCTCCTCCCAAGAGAATGCTGTATCGCATGGCGATACGATGCTGGGACTCGGCGATCCGTGAGATGGGGCTGGGTCCCAACAGCCGCGCCGTTTTTATGCCATTTCGGTGGTATTGGCGAGGCTGTTATACGTCGCACCCTGCGGTCGTCGAAAATGATTGCGCAATTAGTTACGTTGCATTGATCATTGTCCGCATCATGCGCCGTCGTTCGCAATGCGAACGTCCTTCGCGTTCCTCATGCCGCGGTTGATTCCGCGTCCTTCACGTGTTGTCCGGACCTTATGAGCGCATGACACATTTGCGAAATTTATATTTCTGATGTCCTCCATTTTCTGCATGAATGTTCGAAAGGCAGCGGTGGGGCAACAAGCCGGGAGGAAGCGACGTGAAGAGCCTGGAAAAAGGTTATGACGGCATCATCATTGGCGCTGGGCAGCATGGCCTGGTGCTGGGGTCGTATCTCGCCAAGGCCGGGCTCAAGATTTTGCTGGTCGACCGGCGGCTCACCTATGGCGGCGGATTGTGCACCCGCGAAGTGACGCAGCCGGGCTTCTATCACAATCTGCATTCCATCAATCATTTCCACATCAGCGAGACGCCCTGGTTCAAGGACCTGAGGCTTGGCGACAAAGTCACCTACATCACGCCGCCTTATGAGTTCGGGCAGGCGCATCGCGACGGCACCGCTTTGGTGCTCGGCCGCGATCTGGAGGAGACCGTCGCCAGCATCGCGCGCTTCTCAAAGAAGGATGCGCAAACCTTCCGCGAATGGAATCGCAAGGCCGAGGAGATGACGGCGAAGATTCTCCTGCCGGAACGCTATGCCGAGCCACTGTCGAAATCAGAACGCGAGGATTTGCTGTCGCGCATCGCGCTTGGCCGCGAATTTCTCGAAGTCTGCAACCGCCAGCCGCTCGATGTCGTCGAGGAGCTGTTCGAAAATGAGCGTGTGCGGCTGCTGTTTCTGTTCAAGGTGTCGCTATTTGGTACCTGGCTGACCGACACTATGTCGAAGACCAGTCCGATGGGCTCGGTGATCCGCGCCTTCGATCTGCAAAGCGGCTATCAGCTCTGCCAGGGCGGCTCATTCAATCTGGCGCGCGGATTGATGGAGACGTTCATCGCGGCGGGCGGCACCTATCAGCCGCAGGTGGCGATCGATCGGATCATCGTGGAAGGCGGGCGGGCGACAGGCATCGCGTTGACAGATGGCCGCACGGTGCGGGCGACGCAGTTCGTCGCCTCGACCATCGATGTGCATCAGACGCTGGAGAATCTTCTCGGCCGCGAGCAATTGCCAAAGGCTTTCGCCGACAAGCTCAACAAGTTCCAGTACACCGCCTGGACGCTTTACGGGCTGCATCTTGCTTTGCATGAAAGCCCGCGCTTTGCAGCGGAAGCATTCGATCCCAACATCAACATCGCGCTGAAATGGAGCATCGGCGCCGAGACGATGGAGGATCTGTTCGAAGCGCATAAGGACGTGCAGGCCGGCCGTATCCCGAAGCTCGTGCAATTCGGCTCCGGGCCGCTCAGCGCGCTCGATCCGACCCAAGCGCCGCCCGGCAAGCACACGACCTACGCCTGGCACGTGATGCCGCTTCTGGAAGACATGCCGGAAAAGGATTACGAGCCGTTCAAAGAGGAGTTTGCTGAGAAGATCATGGAGGTTTGGGCGCACTATTGCCCGAACATGACGGCGAAGAATGTCATCGGTCAGTATGTGTACACGGCGCGCGAATACATTGCGGAACTGCCCAATATGCGCGGCGGCGATATCTTCATGGGCGCCTTCAATGCCGAGCAGGTGATGTACAATCACTTCGGCTACCGCACGCCGATCCCGAACCTGTATTACGCCGGCTCCGGCGCGCATCCAGGCGGCGCCATATCAGGGGGCCCGAGTTACATCGCCGCCGGCATCATTGCGCGCGATCTCGGCCTCAAGCCGTGGTGGACGCCATGCGACGCGCGCATGGCGCTGGAAAGTTTTGCGTCATCGGAAGCGGCCTGACGTTTTCGATCGAATTTCGCTGCTCTGGCGAGGAGCGGGCAAGAGAAGCAGGAAGAAGACATATGAAAGACGTCGTTTTCCCAACGCTGGCCGGCCGCGTCGCCATCATCACCGGTGCCGGGCAGGGGATCGGCCGCACCTTCGCGAAAGCTTTCGCCAAGGCAGGTGCGATCCCGATCATTGCCGAACGCAACATGAAAACGGCGCAGGCGGTGGCCGAGGAGATCCTTGCCGATCAAGGGCAAGCGCTCGCGATTGAAACCGACGTCGCAGATCCCGCTTCGATCAAAAGCATGGCCGCCGCAGTTGATGAGCGGTTCCAGCGTATCGATATCCTGATCAACAATGCAGGGATCTTTTCCACGCTTGAGATGCGGCCTTTTGATCAGATTCCGCTTGAAGAATGGGAGCAGGTCTTGAGGGTCAACGTCACCGGCCCGTTCCTGTGCACGTGCGCGGTGCTGCCGGCCATGCGTCGCGCCAAATGGGGCCGCATCATCAACATTGCCTCGGCTGCCGTTCCTCTCGGTCGGCCGAACTATATGCACTACATCGCCTCGAAATCCGCCCTACAGGGCATGACCTATTCGATGGCGCGGGAACTCGGGAAGGATGGTATTTCTGTCAATTCGCTGCTGCCCGGCGCGACCTTCACCGAGATCGAGCGTAAGACGGTCACCCCCGAGCAGAAGGAGCGAATTGTCGGCATGCAATGCATTCCTCGCCCCGAGACGCCAAACGATCTCGTTGGCACGGTGCTGTTTCTCGCCTCCGACCTGACCGGCTTCCTGACGGGCCAGTCGATTGTGGTCGACGGCGGCGCCACCCATCGCTGAAGCACATTTTCTTTTGAAAACAGTGTGTTCGGGGGAGTTGCGGTTCCCGATTGCGGAGCTATTCGAAATGCGCATGGTAGACCATGTTGCATTGCGGTACTTTTTCTATTGCATTGCAAAATTATTTTGTATATCAGCATGCATAACAATGGTTTAGCGGACGCCGGACCCCCGATTGCGCCGGCAGATTGAGGAGAATTCAGATGGCCACTCGTTTAGCACCGGCACCGGGTTTGTCAGGTCTTTGGGGTGAGGCTTTGCGTCAGACCGGATTGAAGGCGATCGCGTATGTCAGGCTTCTGGCGGAAGCTTTCGCCGAGGCGAAGGCCGAAGCCCGCGCTGCGCAAGCCCGGTACGGCTTCATTTCGGAATAACGCGCCAGGCCGGCTTAGCCGGCGACGGCCCAAAGGAATTTGCACGGCCCGCATTTGGATGTGGGCCGTGTTGCATTGAAGGCATGGAGAGCATGCCGGCGGCCGGTTTCGTTTGGCAGCCGGCAGGGTTGATGCTCTAAGGCAGACTGAGCCGTGAGGGTCGGCCGCCGGGCGGCCCATGTCGTATCGGTTGCCTGCATGTCTTATCGCTTCATCGGAAAATCGCTCTCCCGCACCGAAGACGTCCGTCTGATCCAGGGGCTCGGCCGCTACACAGGCGACCTCGTCCCGCCTGGGCATTGCCGTCTCTATGTGCTGCGCTCCCCTTATGCCGCCGCGCGCATCCGCGGCTTCGACACCGCGGCAGCCGAGCAAAGTGAAGGCGTCCATCTGGTGCTGACCGGTCACGATCCCCGCATTCTGGCGCTCGGCCCGATGCCGTCCAAAGTGAAACGGCAAGCGCCCGACGGAAAACCGAATTTCGAACCGCCTTACCGCGCCCTCAACGCGCTGGCGCAGTTTGTCGGCGATGGCGTGGTCGCGGTCTTCGCCGATACGCTCGATCAGGCGAAAGACGCGGCGGAAAAAATCGAAATTGACTGGGTGCCGCGGCCGGCGGTGACGGATACGCGGCGCGCAGCCGAGCCTGGTATGCCGCAAGTCTGGGAGCAATCGCCCAACAACATCTGCTTCACCTTCGAAGCGGGCAACAAGGGCGCGGTCGCGGCGGCGATGGAGAAGGCCGCACACAAGGTCAGCCTCAGCTTCAATGTCAACCGCATCACAGCCGTGCCCATGGAATCGCGCATCGCCATTGGTGCCTACGATCCAACAGACGACCTCTACACTCTGCAATGCGGCGTGCAGAACCCGCATGCCGTGCGTGCCGATCTTGCCGACGGTGTCCTGAAGGTGCCAGGCAATAAGGTGCGCGTGATCGCCCCCGATGTCGGCGGTGCCTTCGGCCTGAAGGAATCACCCTTCGCCGAGTATGTGCTGACGCTGATCGGATCGAAGATCATCGGCCGGCCGGTCTTCTGGATGGCGGATCGCAGCGAGAGCTTTGCCTGCGACTATCACGCGCGCGACAATGTCTCGACAGTCACGCTCGGCCTTGATCGCGACGGCACATTCATTGCGCTGGACATCGAGACTATTGCGAATATCGGCGCCTATATCGCCACTATGGGGCTGCATTCGCCGACCAACAATCTGGGCGGATTGTCGGGCGTCTATCGCACGCCCCACATTCACGCACAGGTGACCGGTGTGTTCACCAATACGCCGCCGACCGCGCCATATCGCGGGGCGGGGCGGCCGGAAGCCACCTATGCGATCGAGCGCGTGATCGATGTCGCCGCGCAGCGGTTGGGATTCGATCGGGTGGAGTTGCGGCGCCGCAATCTGATCGCGCCGAACGAGATGCCTTACAATACCGGCTTCATCTTCACATATGATTCCGGCGAGTTCGAAAAGAACATGGATATCGCGCTCGCCGTGACGCGATTTGCCGATTTTCCCAAGCGTCGCAAGGAAGCATTAAAACGCGGGAAACTGGCGGGGATCGCCGTAGTCAATGCCATCGAGATTTCGGCAGGCCCGGTCGGTGCGCCGCTCACCGAAAGTGCAGAAATCCGTTTCGATGCGACCGGCAGCGTCACCGTGGTGCTCGGCTTGCATTCGCACGGGCAGGGGCACGAAATCACTTTTAAGCAAATCGTGGCCGATATCCTGGGGCTCGGTCTTGACGATATTTCGGTGCGCTATGGCGATACCGATCGCATCGAGCACGGCACCGGCACCTTCGGCAGCCGCTCCGTCATCGCCGGCAGCGTGTCGCTGATCAGATCGGCAGATCGCCTTGTCGAGCGCGGTAAGAGGATCGCCGCCGTGCATTTCGAGGCCGATCCCGGCGATATCGTGTTCGAAGGCGGCCAGTTTTCCGTGGCCGGCACCGACAAGTGCGTCACACTCAAGGAAGTCGCGCGTCTCTCCTATACATTACGCGACGAGAGCCTTGGCGGCGATTTCGGCCTGGCGGAAAAGGTCGTCGCCGCGCCGTCCGCGCCGACATTTCCCAACGGCTGCCATGTTTGCGAAGTGGAGATCGATCCCGAAACCGGCCGCTGCAGCGTCGTTCGGTACTGCGTGGTCGATGACGTTGGCCGCATCGTCAATCCCAAGCTGGTCAAGGGTCAAATTCACGGCGGCGTGGCGCAGGGCGTCGGGCAGATCCTGCGTGAGAACATCGCCTATGACGACGATGGCCAACTCCTGACCGGCTCCTTCATGGATTACGGGATGCCGCGCGCATCCGATTTTCCCGACATCATTTGCGAAAGCAACGAAGTGCTGACGCCGACCAACCCGCTCGGCGTCAAGGGCGCAGGTGAGGCTGGCACGGTCGGCGCCTTGCCCGCGGTAGTGAACGCGATCGTCGACGCGTTGTCTCCATGCGGCGTCGAGCACATTGACATGCCGGTGACGTCTGAAAAAATCTGGCGCGCAATCCAGGACTCGCAAAAAGAGCGGTGAACGGCGATTGCGGCAGGGCTGGATGTTTCGGATCATTTCGCACGGGATGGCTCTCACTGGTCTCGCGCTTGCCCTGAGCGCGTGCGGCGGCGTGCACAATCAGCCAAGGGAAGCGGCCGAGCCCAATGTCGTGCCCGTCAATTACAAGCCTGAAATTCTGGCGTTCCTTCGCACCTATCTGAACGATCCCACCCACATTCGTGGAGCGTTCGTGTCCGAACCGGCGCTGATGCAGATCGGCGGCGTTCAGCGCTACGTCGCTTGCGCGAAATTCAACGCCAGGAAATCGAGCGGCGAATATGAAGGCAGCAAGGAACGGCTCGTAATTTTTCTCGCCGGACGCCTCGATACCATGCTGCCGGCCAAAGGCGATCAGTGCGGCAAGGCCGTCTACCATCCCTTCCCCGAGCTCGAGCGCCTGTCGCGCTGACGCCGCCCGGCTACACCACGAACAATCTGATTGCCGAGGCGGCGGCCAGGGCGCCGCCAAACGTCATCAGGATGTGTTCGAGCGCCACACGCGCCGGCTTTTGCGGTTCAGGCGCGGCGGCGAACGCTTCTTTTGCTTCGGAAGAAAAGTCCTCGGCGCTCACCGCGGGAGGGGCATCGAACTCGTCCGTGATGTCGGGCCGTCCAAGATAATTCGCGATCGTCGACGTCAGCAGCGAGGTCGGCGACGCGGCACGGTCGAGATCGTTCAGTTCCTCTGCCGACACCACCGGCTCTTCGTTGCTCTCGCGTGTCGTCCTCACCACCAAGACTGGCAACGGCGTATCGTCGGACCGGTTGTCAGACGCGGCTTCAGCCCGCTTGTCCGAATCGGTCTCTGTTTCTGCTGCAACGGCTTCCTCGACCGGCGCCTTCTTGGGGGCGCGCGATCGCTTCTTGCGCCGGCTCTCCTTGACGACGGCGCGCGCTGAATCCTTTTGCTTGGTGAGTTGCAGCGGCTTGCCCGCAGCGACGACCGTCTTTTGCGGGCACCGGCTATCCGTACATGCAAGAGATGGTGTGATGTGCAAAGTTCCCATCGCGAATGCCGCAAGAGCGGCCGCGATGACGCCGTACGCTTTCATGGATCACCCTCCCTATAGGGGAAGGAAATTCAGATTCCTTCGCTTTGGCTGGCCGTTGACATTTCCGGGGAATTTTCGGGGCGACAGGCTCAAAAAACTCACAGTCACGCGGCCGTCATCCGTCTGTAATACGAACCCCTTAGTCAGACTCCGTGCTCGTCTCTTTGGCGGGCCCCGTTCGTCAAGTTCCCTTGCGGCCCTTTTCCGCGTGAGGAAAAGGGCCGTTTTTTTGGTTGTCGCGTTTGCTTAATTTGTCGCGATATTCAGAGGTCTGCCCGAGGCCGTCTTCTTCTTCGCATCCGATTTCTTGCTGCCCCTGTCCCTCGCGGCCACCTTCTCACGGCCGCCTTTCTTGCCGCCCCTGTCGCCGGCGGCAACCTTCGCGCGGTTCCCTTTCTTGCCGGCCAGCTTCTTGCTTGTGGCGGCTTTGCTCCCTTTCGAGCTTTTGGCCATTTTTGCTGCTTTCTTGGCCGCCTGCCTGGCAGCGGCCTTGGCCGCCGCTTCGGCTTTTGCCTCGATCAGCTTGGCGATCGCCGGGTCCACCGTAACGTCGATCTTCCGCGGATGGGCCTGATGCGACAGCCCGGCCAGGCCGCCGCATGGCGCCCGCGCTGGTAGATTGTAGGACACCTCAATCTGGCGCGGTTCCATCCATTTTTCGATCTCATGCCCGGTGACGATTCGAACATAGTTCCGGGTTTCCTCCGGCAGGCCGCTGCGGCCGGCGAGCCAGTTCATAACCCTACCGGGACCCCCGTTATAGGCAGCCGCAGCAAGGCCAAGATTACCAAATTGCTCGCGCAGCATGTGAAGGAAGCGTGCAGAAGCGGGAAGAGCCGAGAACGGGTCGAATGGATCCGATAAACCGATCCAGGACGCCGTTTTCGGCATGAATTGCGCGACGCCCATGGCGCCGGCGCGGCTCACGACCCACTGGCCGAATTTGCTTTCCTGCCAGATCAGCCGCGCAAAGAAGCCGACTGGCAATTCGCTGGCGATGGCCGCCGACCTCATAGCCACGCACATGTCCTCGATCGGAACCGGCGGCGCACCCCGACCCGTTGTAGTTGCGGATGCTTCAGAAGTTGAGTCCGGCTCATCGCTGGCCGAATTGGCGGAACCCTCGACGTCCGGCATGCTCTCCGGCTGATTTTCAGCGGGCTTGGCAGAAGCCGCAGATGTGGCTGCCGCCACAGGTTCCATCTTCAGCGATGCAAACGTGTACGGCGTCACGGCGCGATCAGATGACGTGATTTGCCGGAGTTCCCAGTCCGAAAAGAGAATTCCGCCGCGACCATGCTCGTCAGCCCAGGTGACGAAAGTGAACAGGGCAAGCAAAAAAGGCAGGCGCAGGTGACGCATCCCGTGACTCGTCCGAACGCGTTCCGGCGTGAGTTCACGCGCCGCCGCGATTTGTGTTGTGGTAAAAAAGTGAAGTCCCCTTCCGCATGCGCTCATGCTTGGCGAAGCGGACAGTTTTGTGAAATTCCTGCGGCAGTGGAGAGGTGATATCGCGGCTCCGGAACATGCGATTGAAAAATTTCATATCCCTTTTATGAAAATTGATTGCGCTCAGCGCGCGCCAATTCGCTTCTCCTCAAGAGGCTTGCGCCCAACCATTTCCGGATACTCGGAAATCGGGCCGGGGCGGCCGATCAGATAGCCCTGCATTTCATCGCAGCGCTCGTGGCGAAGGATCGCCAGTTGTTCCTGGTTTTCCACACCTTCCGCAACAACGAGGAGGTTCAATTTCTGCCCCAACCCGAGCACGGCACGCACAATGGCGGCGGACTGATTGTTGCGCTCCATATTTGAAATGAATGTCTGATCGATCTTGATCTTGTCGAAGGGGAACGACTGAAGATAGGACAGCGATGAATAGCCGGTTCCAAAGTCGTCCATCGCGATCTGCACGCCGAGCGCCTTTAGCCGGCGCAGGATCGATACCGCGTGCGAATAATCGTCCATAAGCGCGCCTTCTGTGATTTCCAGCACCAGGCGTTCTGGCGCAAGCCCGGTTTCAAGCAAGACCGAGTGCACCAGACCCACCAGATCTCCGTGCCGAAACTGCACGGGCGACAGATTGATCGCGATCTGCAGCGGCTTCGGCCAGGAGGCGGCCTCCCGGCAGCCCTCCCGCAACACCCACTCGCCGATGGGGACAATCATTCCGTTCTCTTCCGCCAAAGGAATGAACGTGTCGGGAGGCACAAATCCGCGCGCTGGATGGTTCCATCGCAGCAGCACTTCGAAACCGACAATCTGGCCGGTCACGCGCGCTTGCGGCTGATAGTAAAGCATCAATTCGTGTTTCTCAGCCGCAACCGCCAGGTTGTTCTGCAAGGCGCGGCGGTCGCGCAGCAACCGATCCATCTCCGCCTCGTAGAAGCGAACAATGCCACGCCCTTCCGATTTGGCGCGATAGAGCGCAGCATCGGCATTGCGCAGCAGCGTTGCGACATCGGCACCGTCGTCAGGATAAATCGCAATCCCGATGCTGATGCCCGGTCGGAATTGTCGCCCCTCATAGTCGATCTCTTCGGTCATCGCCGCGATGAGCCGGTGCGCCATCTGCTTCGCTGCATCCGGCTGCATGCCGCTGACGACAATCGGAAATTCGTCGCCGCCCAGGCGCGAGAGAAAAGCGTCGCCGGCAATGATTTTGAGACGGCGAGAAATTTCGAGCAGGACGGTGTCGCCGGCAGCGTGCCCGAACAGATCGTTGACCTCCTTGAAGCGGTCGAGGTCGGTGCAAAGGAGAGCGAATTTCTCGCCGCGCGCCTTCGCAGATTCGATCGCCTCCGTGAGCTTCGCGTTGAACGCCGCGCGATTGGGTAGGTCCGTCAGCGGATCATGATGAGCGAGGTGGATGATGCGCTGTTCGCCCCGTTTGCGCTCCGTCACATCTTCCAAAATGGTGAGAAGGAATTCTGGCGTTCCGTCTGCACTGGGAATCGCGGCACGCTTTGAGGTGACGAAGCGGTGACCGGATTTCGGTGTGTATATGGAATAGTCCTCGACCGTCAGGCGCCCGCGTTCCAGCGCCTCGCGGTCGCGCGCCGCAACAACAGTCGCCACTTCCTCGGGCAGGATATCGAAGGCAGTCTTGCCGATGATCTCGTCTCTCGGAACATCGTAAAACCTTTCGCTGGCGCGGTTTGCCAGGATGTAGCGCCCGTCCTTCGCGTTCTTGACAACCAGTGTCTCCGGCACGTTCTCGACGACAATGTTGAGGAAGTTCCGCGTCCGCTGCAGTTCCTTCTCGGCACGCCGCTGCACGGTCACGTCCTGGTGTGTGGCAACCCAGCCGCCATCACCGGTCGGCTTGTTGGTCAGGCAGAATGTGCGGCCGTCCGGCAGTTCGGTGAAGGTCACCATCGGCTCGCCGGTGGCGAGCATGCGCATAACCTGACCCAGATAATCTTCGATATTGCCGAAAAAGGTCCCGGTCTTTATGCGATGTTCGATAATCGTGCGTAGCGTGACGCCCTCCCGGACGATCGCCGCCGACAGGCCGTACATCTCGATATACGGCCTGTTGCAGATCACCATGCGCGTGTCGGCGTCGAACATCGCGAGGCCCTGCAGCATGTTGTTGAGGGCGGAATCAATGCGGCGATTGGCGGCCTGCAGTTCATTTGTTTTTTCGGCCAGCCGTGACTCGCGCTCGGCCAGCGATTCCTCGGAACGCAGCAGGCGGCGATATTGCTTGTTCAGGGCCGATAGCAAGAGCAAGGAACACAGAACCGCCAAAGCCGTTCCGATCCCGATCAACATGGCGCGATGGCGCCAGTTTGCCAAAGCATCATGCTCAGAGATGGCAACGTTGATGGCGAGGGGGAAGCCTTGCACCGGCTTTGTCGCGACAAGGCGCGCGATACCGTCGAAATGACCCTCGCTGCGATAAGAGCCGCCACCCTCGCTGATCACACGATACCAGTCAGAGCCAGCCGGAATCCGGCGTCCGGTCATGCCCTGGATATCCGGATGACGTACGATCACGGTACCGTCTCTGCGAAGAAACAGAAGCGTCTGGCTTCGGGTCGACGTGATGGAGTTATAGATGTGCTGGAAATAGCTGAGCTTGAGTCCAAGCAACACGACGCCCAGAAACTCGCCCCCTGGTCCGTGAATGCGTTTGGTCATAAACACGGTTCGGTCGCCGGTCAGGCGATTTACGAGCGTACTGCTGACATGCAGTTCGCTGCTGGAATTATTTTGATGATATTTGAAATAGTCCCGGTCTGAGAGGTCGATATCCGGCGCGGGCCATTGCCGCACTGTATTGGCGACCTTGCCGTACTTGTCGACCAAAGCAACGACATCGAGATGCACAAGGCGTGCCTGGCGCTCGACCAGAAAGTTCCACGTTGCCTCGCTCCGCATATCGTTGTTGCGAGTTGCATCATCGATTTGTTCGTCGCGGGAAAAGCGTTCTTGGATATCGGTCGCTATGAGGTCAACCGACCGAACAGACCGGGCTGTCTGTTGTGCAAGGATGGTTGCAATATTCGAGGTTTCGACATAGGCCTCCCGCAAGACATCGCTACGCAGCGCCCATACCGTCAAACCAATCGCGACGACGCCGAGCCCTACTAGGCCGAGCGCACTTGCGATCAGGTTGCGAAAGGTCATGCGTTTGACGAGAGCAAGCATGGTTACGAAGTCGATCTCGACGGGCCCATCTTCGCGAGCCTACGAGACCGGCATTTCACAACATCTAAACTGGAAACCGCAGTGAGCGCTTGCTGAAGTTGCCGTTAACATCGGCTTTAAATTTTGATCGATCCGCGTTCGCCAAGGCGCAAATTCGGCGTTGTGAAGGCGGCAGGGCCAATCAAAGATGAATGGCGGCCAGACGCCTGCGCAGATAATGAGCGTCAGAGAGGCGGCTAGTGCTCCTCAGCCGGCGCCTTCCTGCGGACTGTCAGGCTTTCGATCGCTGCCCGGATCGGGCCAAAAGGCCCGAACTTGTGCTGCAATTCGCTAAACCCGTCTACATAAGGTCCGTAAGGCGTATCTATGGGTTTCCGCAGTAGATCGGGAAAATCCTTGTCGAGGCCGGCACGGTGCGGTCGCCGCTGCGATATCATGTAGGCAGCAACATCCCAGGCGTCCGCCTGAGTCAGTCGCGGCTGCGTATAACTCGTGCCGTTCGGCATATTGAAGTGAATGAAATTGGCGGCGTTGGTGAGCCGCGCCATGCCGGCGCCGTCATTGAAGCTGTCCGCTCCCCAAAGCGGTGGCACCATGTAGCCGAATTCTGGCAGCGACGGGTTGCGCAGGACTCCCAGACCATCGGCACCATGGCACGACGCGCAAGCGCGCGTGTAAACGGTTTTTCCGCGCACGGGATCGGCTGCGCGTTTAAGAAATGGCATTTTACCGGCGCCGAGGCCGCTCAGCTTTTCCCCCGGCTGCACGCCGGCCGACAGAAACTTGATGTACGCGGCGAGGGCCTGCATTTCGGTCGAGTCACTCGGCAATGGCTTGCCGTTCATGCTGCGCGTCATGCAGGAATTGATGCGATCCTCGATGCTGATCGCGCCGCCGGATCGCGCGCTGTATTGAGGGAATTCATCCCACAGGCCCCAGACCGGAATGCCGAATTTCTTCGTCCCGGCATTCAGATGACAATTGCTGCAGGCGAGATTGTTGCCAGCGTAACGCTTGGCCGGATCGGCGACGGCAGGCCCGATATGCGCGTAAGTGGCCGTGACCAGATCGCGGCCACGCCGCACCAGGCGGCCGTGCTCGTCGTCGGGGAGGGCACCAACTTCCGGTACCGACCAGATCGGATCGGGCAGATTATGCTGCTGCGCAGAAGCGCGGTCAGCAGGAGCAAGGCATGCGATCAGAACGAGAGTCGCCGTGAGTGTTGCGCGCAACATGTACGGGACACTACGTTCTGATCGTTAATTCCCGCTTATGGCATCGGGATGTCGCCGACATCCTTAGGCACTTTATATCCCTTCTGCACGGCGGGGAGCTTCGCGATCTCGAGGTACCAGCGTTTCACATTCGGATATTTGTTTAGGTCGATGGTCTGCCATTCGAAGCGCGAGATCCACGGCCAGATGGCGATGTCGGCGATGGAATAGTCGTCGGCGACGAAGGCACGTCCCTCGAGTCGCCGGTCCAGCACGCCGTAAAGCCTGTGGGCTTCCTTCAGGTAACGCTCCTCCGCGTAAGGCGCCTTGCCCTTGTTGTATTTCACGAAGTGATGCACCTGACCGAGCATCGGTCCGGGTCCGCCCATCTGCCACATCAGCCATTCGATGGCGCGGTACCTTTTCTCGCCATCCTTGGCGAGCAGCTTGCCGGTTTTGTCGGCGAGGTAGATCAGGATAGCGCCTGACTCCATCAGCGAGATGCCGGTGTCGGTGTCGACGATGGCCGGGATGCGATTGTTGGGCGCAATCTTCAGGAAGTCAGGCGCGAACTGCTCGTCCTTGCCGATATCGATGGCATGCGCCTTGTAGGGCAAACCCATTTCCTCAAGGGCGATGGAGACCTTGCGGCCGTTGGGCGTGGTCCAGGTGTAGAGGTCGATCACTGTTTCAGTCCTGTTAAGAGGGCAGCGGGGCGGGGCAGCGGGCGAGCGGAAGCGGGCACGTTAGCTATCACAAGATGTGCCATTGCTCCACGTTATGGCGCGCAAGGGTGGCGTGTGGCCAAGGCAACCCGTCTTGCGTCCGAATGCCACAGAATATGGCCGGAACCGGAACACCCCCCAAGATATGGAATCAAAAAGCACTGCCGAGGGCCTGACTGGGCCTCGCGACGGCCATCGGCGACTGATGGAGGTCGCAATGGAATGGAAAAACGAACGCATCTGTGACGTTCTGAACCTGCTTTTGGGAGTGTTCCTGCTGTTTTCACCCTGGCTCTTCGGTTTTGCGGCCGGAGCTGAAACCCAGAACGCTGTCATCTGCGGGATCATCATCGCGGTCCTCTCGCTGGCGGCGCTGGCAGCGTTCGCGGAATGGGAGGAATGGCTCAATCTGATCGTGGGACTCTGGACGTTCGTATCGCCCTGGGTTCTCGGATTTGCCGGTACAAATACAAGAGCAATGGCAGTTCACCTCGTGGTCGGCGCGATCGTCGCGCTGATCGCCGCCATTGAAGTGTGGATGCTGCACCGCTCGCCGCCGCATCTGACGGCCAGAGGCTGAAAAGTCCGGGATGAAAACCTCGCCGGGAGCCTCCCGGCGAGGTCTTGATGGCATTCAATTGCGCCGCGACAGGCTGCGTCGCGGCAGCCACTGCTTACGCAAAGCGTGTTCGACGATATTGCTGGTGCCGGGACCTAGGCATCGGAGAAAGCGCATTTTGAGTCTGTCGTGCCTGAACGGCGCTGCGATATCGACCGGCGATCCCCGTGCACCGGCAAAAACCATTGATAACAATAGGGAAACTGTCCTCAAGTTTAAGGCTTTGGGAATTCCGTCTGTAAATGTATGGAAAAGCCGGGGCCACAACCCCGCTTTGATAACGCTCAACTTTAGTCACATCCATTTGAACCGGAACCGCGTACCCCGCGACCAAACCATGAGCCGACCGTCCTGATGCAGCAGACAGCCGACGAAGTGCTGATCCAAAGGATCGCGGGCGGAGACAGGCTTGCCATGCAGGTGCTGTTCGCGCGGCACCATGTACGGGTTTACCGGTTCGTCCTCCGTCTCGTGCGTAACGAGGCGACGGCGGAGGATCTGATCAGCGAGGTCTTCCTCGATGTCTGGCGTCAGGCCGGACGCTTCGAGGGACGGAGTGCCGTCTCGACTTGGCTGCTCGCGATAGCGCGGTTCAAGGCGCTGTCGGCGCTCCGGAAAAAACCGGAGGCGGAACTGGATGATGAGATGGCGGAAGCGATCGAGGACGTGTCCGACACGCCCGAGACCGCGATGCAGAAGAAGGATACGAGCGACGTTCTGAGGAAATGCATTCAGACGCTTTCCCCGGAACATCGGGAGATCATCGATCTGGTCTACTACCACGAGAAATCCGTCGAGGAAGTGGCGCAAATCGTTGGAATTCCCGAGAACACCGTTAAGACGCGCATGTTCTACGCGCGGAAAAAACTGGCGGAGCAACTCAAAGCGGCGGGAATCGAAAGAGGTTGGCCATGATGACGAACGAAAAGCTCTCAGAGCGTGAAGAGATCGAGTCTCTTTTGCCATGGTTTGCCGCCGGCACCTTGTCGCGCCGCGACGCCGAGCGCGTGGAGCGCGCTTTGGCCAACGATGCCGAGCTTGCGCGTCAATTCGAGATGGTGCGCGAGGAACTGGGCGAAACCATTCGGATCAATGAATCACTGGGCGCACCGTCTGCGCGCGCGCTGAAATCCCTGTTCCAAAAGATCGACGCCGAGGCGCCGGTTCAGCGCCAGAGCGCTGTGACGGTCGGCTTCATGAACCGCGTCACCGAATTCGTCGCAAGCTTCTCGCCGCGCACCCTGGCCTATGCCGGCGCGGCGGCGGTCCTTGCCATTGTGCTGCAGGCGGCGGTGATCACGACCTCGCTGGTCAATCAGCCCGCCAGCGAAGGTTTCCGCACCGTCGCGGTCGAGCGCGGCGCTCCGACCGAGCAGGGCGCCTTCGTACTGGTGCGCTTCAATCCGCAGGCGACCGCAGCCGACATTACGGCTTTCCTGGAGGCCAACAAGGCGTCCATCGTGTCGGGCCCGGCTGCGGGCACAGGCATGTACCGGGTCAAGGTCTCGATGACGAATCTGCCGAAAGAGCAACTGGGCGACATCGTCCGGCGCTTGCAGCAGGACAAGACCGTCGGTCTGGCAGCGCCCGCCCAGTAAAGTAAAGTCGTGAGCGCGGCGGACGCCTTAAATCGGGCGTCTTGCAGGCCTCAGTTTGGGGCGCGTCATGGAGGCATTGACCATGCGATCGCACAAGACAGTTTTTAAGCGATACTTTTTCCTGGCGCTTGGCGCCGCCGCATGTGCCACGGTGATATTGCCCGAGATCGCCGCTGCGCAAAGTTACAGTACCGGCGGCATGCGGGCGCCTAGCGTCAATATGGGGTCGGTCGGACCGCGCGCGCCTGAATTCCGGATGCCGCGCACGTATTCGACGCAAAGTTTCAGCACCCCCGAGAGCAAGCCGAGACAGAAGCCCAAGACGCGATCGCTCAAGCCCGATGAGAGCAAGGCACCCGAGCCGGCCGCACAAACGGCGCAGCGTAGATCGGGCGGCACGCCGCCGGCGAACGAACGCCGCTTCGTGCCAAACGAAGTGGTGATCGAAGTCGACGGCCGGCCATCCACCCAGGCGGTGGATGCGTTGGCGCAGCGACACCGTCTAACGCGCGTTGAGTCGCAGACGTTCGAATTGACCGGAACAACGATGTTCCGCTGGACAATTCCCGACGGCCGTTCCGTGCGCCAGGTCATTCGCGGCCTTGAGGCCGACCGCAGCGTCCGCTCGGTGCAGCCGAACTATCAATATCAATTGCAGCAGACCGCGCATGCCTATG
The DNA here is from genome assembly GCA_032027085.1 of Pseudorhodoplanes sp. NCBI lineage: Bacteria > Pseudomonadati > Pseudomonadota > Alphaproteobacteria > Hyphomicrobiales > Pseudorhodoplanes > Pseudorhodoplanes sp. The sequence continues at coordinate 2,887,871 of JAVSMS010000001.1, forward strand.
GCGATCCTGCCCAATACGCGCTCGGCAAGCTGCGTCTGGCGGAAGCCCATAACCTCACCAAAGGCGACCGCATTCTGGTTGCCGTTATCGATTCCGGAATCGATGCGTCGCATCCGGAACTCGCCGGTGTAATCGCCGATTCTTTCAACTCTGTTGGCGGCGGCGGGGAGCCGCATACGCACGGGACCGGCATTGCCGGAACGATTGCCGCACATTCCCGGCTGATGGGCGTGGCGCCGCGCGCGAAGATTCTGGCAGTGCGCGCCTTCGACCCTTCGGGAAGCGGCGCGCAAGGTACAACGTTCAGCATTCTGCGCGGCCTTGAATGGGCCGTGACCAAGGGTGCGCGCGTCATCAATATGAGTTTCGCTGGTCCGCAGGATCCCGCGCTTTCGCGCGCGCTCGCCGGCGCCCACAAGAAGGGCGTGGCGCTGATTGCCGCGGCGGGCAATGCCGGACCGAAATCGCCGCCGCTCTATCCGGCCGCCGATCCTAACGTCATTGCGGTGACCGCGACCGACGCCGAGGACAAGCTGTTCCGGGCCGCCAACCGCGGCAATCATGTCGCGGTGTCGGCGCCGGGCGTGGACATTCTCGTTCCCTCGCCGGGAGCCGGTTATCAGGTGACGTCGGGAACGTCATTCGCCTCAGCGCATGTCAGCGGCATTGCGGCCCTGGTGCTTGAACGCGATCCCGGGCTGTCGCCGGACGGCTTGCGGCGTGTGCTGCTGTCCTCCGCGAAAGATCTTGGTCCGAAGGGCCGCGACAAGGATTTCGGCATGGGACTGGCCGATGCCTATCGGGCAGTGGTGTCGGCCGACGGCAAGAATGAGGCGATCTCATCGAACGACGCCGACGCCCGATAACCGACTTGCGCAATTGCGGGCAAATGCTGCGATTACTTTTTTCCGGGCTTGCCGTTCTTGCGATCAGCGCGAGCGCGAATGCGGCCTCGATCTCCGTGGCCGACGGTGATTCCTTTCGCCTGAACGGAGAGCGCTATCGCCTGCAGGATATCGATGCGCCCGAATTGCACCAGATGTGCAAGGACGGAGCCGGCCGCGCATGGGCATGTGGACGAGAGGCGCGCGATCAATTGCGCAAATTGCTGAATCAGCAGGCGGTCAAATGCGAAAAAACCAACCGGGATCGCTTTGGCCGTTTCGTGGCAGTTTGCCGCGTCGGCGGGCGCGACATTGGTGAGACAATGATCCGCAACGGCTGGGCAACCGCCTACAAGGGCAGGAGACAGACCAGCCGCTATGTGACCGCCGAGAATGAAGCGCGGGCCGCCCGCCGCGGCCTGTGGGCGGGCTCGTTCCAGGCGCCGCGGCAATGGCGTGACGGACATCCGCGGGACGAGGGTGGGGAAATCCTTTCGCGTGAAGCGCAGATCTGGTTGCGCGCGAAGGCAGACGCCATGGCAGCCTGGCTGCGCGGGCTTTGGCGGCCGGCAAGCTCCGGCGAACAAGCTAAATAGCTGTCTCCATTACATTATCATTCGTTGAACCTGCTCCTCTGGTGCCGCGACCAATGCGCATGGGGCCGCGAATGGCTCATCGATGCCAAGGGAGATACAAATGACCATCCGTTCGAAAATTGCTGCCGTTGCGATTGCGGCCCTGACGCTGACCGGCGCGTTCGTCGCGACCAGCCAGGAAGCGCAAGCCGGTTCGAAATTCGGTCTGGGCCTTGCGGTCGGGGTCGGCGCGGGTGCGCTGCTTGCCTCCGGCGCCTATGCCGGCGGGTATTACGGCCACGGCTACTACGCTCCAGTCCGCTGTCATTGGGTGAAGCGTTACGACGCTTACGGCTACTACATCGGCAAAGTCCGGGTTTGCCACTAAGCGCCGCCGGAACGCGGTCGGCGCTCGCGCCCCTTCCACCCAGCGCCGATCTGCTTGGCCCGCCCGGCAATGTCCCCGCCGGGCGGGTCTTTAACAAATGTGTGACGGCGTCATGTGCAGTTTATGCCGCCGGACCAAGAGTGGGAGCTCCGAAATAGTCTATGATGCGCCGGCCGCGTCGGCGTTATCGAAGGAGGGTTCGATGGTCCGCATGCTTCTTTGGTCAGCGCTCCTCGCCGCAAGCTTTGGGTTGACGTCGAGCGCAAGCGCGCAAATGTCCAAGGACGACATCGTCAAGTCCCTCAAGCCGGCACAGGGACTGACCCGTTCGCTGACGCGCACACGCAAAATCGAAGTCATTCCGGGCAAGGAAGCCGAGGTCCTCGATCAGAACAAGGATCTGCCCAAAATCAATCTCGCCATCGAATTCGAATACAATTCGGATCGGCCGACGCCGGCCGGCATGCAGCAACTGGGTGTCCTGGGCGACGCGTTAAGCGATCCCAGCCTCAAGTCTTTCCGCTTCATGCTGGCCGGTCACACCGATGCCCGCGGATCGGACAGCTACAATCAGGGTCTGTCGGAACGTCGCGCGCTTGCGGTGCAGCGCTTTCTCGCGCGTTCGGCGCAGATCGAGCCGGCGCGGCTGTCGACGGTCGGCTTTGGACGTACGCGGTTGCTGCCGAACATAAATCCTGACGATCCGCGCAACCGGCGCGTCGAAGTCGTCAATCTCTTGAACTGATCACGTTGGCTTGAGTGTCTTCGAACGCGCGCGGCAACGCTTGCGACCAATGGCTGACACGGCGGATATCGCCCTGAGTCGAAGAATGATTTTCACGGGAGAACCCCTATGAGCGGTCGTAAACAGGTGAGGGTGCATGGGTTGACGGTCGCGGCGGCGATCGGCTTCGCGCTCACGGCCATGCCGGCGTGGGCTGCGACCGAAGTGGCGCCGCCCAACGATCCGGTCGAGAAGGCGGCTTTCGATGTACTCGACAAACATTGCGCCCGTTGTCACCAGGACGGCAAGCTGACATCGCGCGAACGCCCAGCCAAGAATTTCGGCAACATCCTCAAGCTCGACGAGATCGCGTCAAACCCCAACTATATCCTTCCGGGCAATCCCTTCGGATCCAAACTGTTCAAGCAGATCACCGACAAGGAAATGCCCTATGACGTCAATTATGAAGGCGACAGCCGCTATTCCAATGTTTCGGAGGATGAGCTGAAATCGCTCGAAACCTGGATCCAGCAGCTCGGGACCAAATCCGCCGCAGCCTGCGAGGCGCGCAAATTCGTCAATCATGAGGACATCATCGGCCTGATGGCGTCCGATCTCGACAAGCAGCCGCGCGCCCGTAAGAAAGGTACGCGCTATCTGACGTTGACGCATCTGAAGAATGCCTGCGCCGGCGATGATGCAATGAAAGTTTTCCGGCAGGGCGCCATCAAGCTAGTCAACAGCCTGAGCCGCTCATCGGATGTCGTACGTCTTGAAACGGTCGATCCGGACGAGACCGTCATCCGCATCAACATCGACGATCTTGGCTGGGAGGCGAGCGACTGGGACATTGTGCTCGCCACTTATCCTTACAACACCCAGCCGGAGACAGAACTCACCAGCGTGCTCAAGAGCGCAACCGGCACACAGATGCCCTATGTGCGAGCGGACTGGTTTGCCTTCGCGGCCTCGCAGCCGCCGCTCTATGACAAGCTGCTGAAGCTGCCGAAGACCTTCCAGGCGCTGGCGAAGGAGCAGGGCGTGGATGTCGAAGGCAACATCAGGAAATTCATCGCCCAGCGTTCCGGCTTCCAGAAGTCAGGTGTCAGCCAGAACAACCGCCTGATCGAGCGCCATCCCTCGCGCAGCGGCTATTTCTGGACGTCCTATGATTTCGCCGGCAACAAGGCGCGGCAAAGCCTGTTCGAGAATCCGCTCGGTCCGACCGGCCGCAATGCCTTCCAGCATGACGGCGGCGAGACCATTTACAGCCTGCCCAACGGCTTCCAGGCCTATTACCTGAACACGGCCAAGGGCGATCAGCTCGACAAGGGCCCGACCACGATCGTGCGCGATCTGTCTCGCAAGGACCTAGCAGTCACTAACGGCATCTCCTGCATGGGCTGCCATGACCAGGGCATGCGCAAGGCGAAGGACGACATTCGCAACGTCGTGCTCGCGGGCCGCAGCTTCCCGAAGGACGTGCGCGATCAGGTCGAAGCGCTGTATCCGCCGACGGAGAAGATGGATCAACTCATCGAGAATGACGGCAAGCGCTTCGCCGACGCAATGTTCCGCGCCGGCCTCGAGCCCACACTCAAGCTGAACGGCGTCGAGATGATCAATGCGCTGGCCAAGCGCTATGAGGATGATGTCGACATCAATCTGGCGGCGGCCGAATTCGGAATGACGAAGGACGAATTCAAGAGCGCTTCCGGTGATGCCGACCGCAAGTTCAAGGCGCTGATCCGCCGGCTGGAGCAGGGCTCGGTTCCCCGCGACCAGTTCGAGGCGACTTATCGCGATCTTGCCAAGAGCATCACTGACGACGAAGAGGTGACGATCGCCGCTGCCGCCGCAGCCGGGATCAAGGCCGCGGCCAAGCCCGCCGCCGGCATTGGCGCCGAGCTGTCGCTGATTTCCGATCGGGACAGCTACACGCAGGGCGATACGCCGGTTTTCACCGTCGTGTCGACCAAAGATTGTTTCCTCACCCTCAGCAATCTTGATGAGAAGGGAACGCTGACGGTTCTTCTGCCGAACAAGTTCCAGCAGAACAATCGGGTGAAGGCCGGTCAGGAAGTGCAATTCCCGGGACCGAGGGCGCCGTTCCAGTACCGGATGGCCGATAAAGGTGTGGAGACGGTAATCGCGACCTGCAGCGAAGGCAGCAATGTCGACGGCATCAAGCACGACTTTGGCAAGGCAAACCTGACCACGGTGCAGAACTATACCCGTTCGCTGGCCCGCGCCATCGCAGTTGAGGGCAAGCCGCTGGCGGTTGATGTGAAGAAGTCAGGCGGTGCCCCCGTTTCGGTGCAGACCGCCAAGGCGCCGCCGGCGAAACGTGAGGTCAGCCGCGCTGCGATCAGGATCGACGTGCGGTAGATCGATCCCAACGATTTGCCACTGAAAGGGTGAAACCTGGAGAGCGGAAACGCTGTCCAGGTTTCTTAACATTTGATGCCTGCGGCTGAGCAGGTTGAGATCGGCCACGATGCCGCGGATGACGCGGGCGGCTTGTGCTGGCTTGGCAGAAAGTCGAACGTGACGCGTCGACGTTTCAGGTTCCATGGTCCTGTGGTAATCGCCGCGCCTGACTGGCAAAATTTGCTTTCCGACGGGGTCCGGGCGGGGAGCGGCCGAGGCTCGCGGGTGCATATTTTTGCTCTGGACGACAGGCGCGAAAAATGCCGAAGATGCAGGTTCGATGGGGGAAGCGTATCGATGCGTGAGGAAGTAATCCTCGAAACAGAGGAGCTTACCAAGGAATTCGCGGGATTTGTCGCGGTCAACAGCGTCAATCTGCGCGTCACGCGCGGGACGATCCACGCCCTGATCGGACCAAACGGCGCCGGCAAGACCACCTGTTTCAACCTGCTGACCAAATTTCTCAATCCCACGCGCGGACGTATCTCGTTCAAGGGCCGCGACATTACGGCCTTGCAACCGGCAGACATTGCCCGGCTCGGAATGGTGCGGTCCTTTCAGATCTCCGCGGTGTTTCCGCATCTCACGGTGCTGGAAAACGTGCGCGTGGCGTTGCAGCGGCAGCGGGGCGGCTCCTTCGATTTTTGGCGGTCCCGCTCTGTTCTGGACACGTTCAATCCGCGCGCCATCCAATTGATCGATGATGTGGGGCTCGCAGATTTCACCTACACGACCGCGGTCGAGTTGCCTTACGGGCGCAAGCGCGCACTGGAAATTGCCACGACCCTGGCGCTTGATCCGGAGATGCTGCTGCTCGACGAGCCGATGGCCGGCATGGGGCATGAGGATATCGATCGCATTGCCGCACTGATCAAGCGCGTCTCCGCCGATCGTACGGTGCTGATGGTGGAGCACAATCTGAGCGTGGTGGCCAATCTGTCCGACCACATCACCGTACTGACGCGCGGCCGCATCCTGGCTGAGGGCGACTACGAGACTGTTTCAAGCAATCCGGAAGTGCGGGAAGCATATATGGGGACGGGCCATGCTTGATCCGCGCCACGCTCTCCTGTCGGTCGAAAACCTGCAAGCTTGGTACGGCGAGTCGCATATCCTTCACGGTGTGACCTTCGACGTGTTTCCGGGCGAGGTCGTCACGCTGCTGGGGCGCAATGGCGCCGGCAAGACGACGACACTGAAATCCATCATGGGAATTGTCGCGCGCCGCTCCGGCTCGGTGCGGTTTGAGGGCGATGAGCTGATCAAGAAGCCCTCGAACGCGATTGCGCGTGCGGGAATCGCATTCTGCCCGGAAGAGCGCGGCATCTTCGCCAGCCTCAATGTTGAGGAAAATCTGCTGTTGCCGCCGGAGGTGAAGCCCGGCGGATTGCCGCTCGACCGCATTTTCGAGCTGTTTCCGAACCTGAAGGAACGGCTTGGGTCCAGCCAGGGGACGAAATTGTCCGGTGGCGAACAGCAGATGCTGGCGATTGCCCGCATTCTGCGCACCGGCGCCCGGCTGCTGCTGCTTGACGAGCCGACCGAAGGCTTGGCCCCGGTCATCATCCAGCAGATCGGCAAGACCATCCGCACGCTGAAAGAGCAGGGGTTCACGATCCTTTTGGTGGAGCAGAACTTCCGCTTCGCGCAGACTGTCGCAGATCGCTACTATGTCATGGAGCACGGCAAAATTATCGATAAACTTCTCAATTCAGAGGTCGAGGCCAATCTCGAAAAGCTGCACGAGTATCTTGGAGTCTGATACAGCGCGCATGCCGCGTCAGTATAACAAGGAGGAATGACAATGAAGCGTCTTATCGGCTTGGCCGCTCTGGCCGTCGCGCTCGGTTGCGCGCCGGCGCAGGCGCAATGGTCTGACGGTGTCATCAAGATCGGCGTCATGAACGACATGTCCGGCACCTATGCCGACCTGAGCGGGCCCGGATCGGTTCTGGCTGCGCGCATGGCGGTTGAGGATTTCGGGGCGGCCAAGAAGGGCATGAAGGTCGAGATTCTCGGCGCCGATCACCAGAACAAGCCCGATATCGGCTCCAACGTGGTCCGCACCTGGATTGACGTCGACAAGGTGGATGTGATCGTGGACGTGCCGACTTCCTCGGTGGCACTCGCTGTCAATGAAATCGTCCGCGACAAGAACAAGGTGTTTCTGGTGTCCGGCGCGGCCGCGTCGGACCTGACCGGCGGCAAATGCTCGCCCAACACCATCCATTGGACCTACGATACCTGGTCGCTTGCTAACGGGACCGGCAATGCCATTGTGAAGACCGGTGGCAACACCTGGTTCTTCCTCACCGCCGACTATGCCTTCGGTCATGCGCTCGAGCGCGATACCGCAGCCGTGGTCGAGAAGAACGGTGGCAAGGTGGTCGGCAAGGTACGCCACCCGTTCCCCGGCACCGACTTCTCCTCCTTCCTGCTGCAGGCGCAAACCTCGAAGGCGAAGATAATCGGGCTTGCCAATGCCGGCAGCGACACCATCAACTCGATCAAGCAGGCGGCCGAATTCGGCATCGTGCAGGGCGGCCAGAATCTCGCCGCGTTGCTCGCCTTCATCACCGATGTGCATGCGCTCGGGCTGAAGACGGCGCAGGGCCTGATCATGACGGAAGCCTGGTACTGGGATCTCAACGATAACAACCGCGAATTCGCCAAGAAATTCGCTGCCCAGAACAAGGGATCTTTTCCGACAATGGTGCATGCCGGCGTCTATTCGGCGGTAACCCATTATCTGAAGGCGCTGGAAGCGCTGAAGAGCGACGCCGACGGCAAGGCGGTGGTCGCCAAGATGAAAGAAATGCCGACCGAAGATAAGCTCTTCGGCAAGGGTGAAGTCCGCGCCGACGGCCGCAAAATTCATCCGATGTATCTTTTCGAGGTAAAGAAACCCGAAGAGTCCAAGGGGCCGTGGGACTACTACAAGTTGCGCGCCACCATTCCGGCGAACGAAGCGTTCCGTCCGCTCAAGGACGGTGGCTGCCCGCTGGTGAAGAGCTGACAGAGAGGGAACGGGCGAGGCGGGCCTCGGCCCGTCTCGCCTCACTTCGCGGCAGATCATGATCGAAATCTTCGGCATCCCCTCGCAAGCTTTGTTCGGCCAGCTGTTGCTTGGGCTGATCAACGGTTCATTCTATGCGTTGCTGAGTCTGGGGCTCGCCGTCATTTTCGGTCTGCTCAACATCATCAACTTCACGCATGGCGCCCAGTACATGATGGGCGCCTTCGCGGCGTTCTTTCTGCTGAACTATCTCGGCTTGAATTACTGGGTCGCGCTGGTCCTGGCGCCGCTGATCGTGGCCGCGACGGGTGTGGTGATCGAGCGGCTGTTTCTGCGCCATCTCTATCATCTCGATCACCTCTACGGCTTGTTGCTGACGTTCGGATTGGCCCTGATCATTCAGGGGCTGTTCCGCAACCAGTTCGGATCGTCCGGAATGCCGTATCCGATTCCGGATTCGCTGCGTGGCGGGCAAAATCTCGGCTTCATGTTCCTGCCGAATTACCGGGCTTGGGTGGTCGTCTGCTCGCTCGTCGTATGCTTTGCAACCTGGTTCGTGATCGAGCGCACCAGGCTCGGCGCCTACCTCCGGGCAGCGACCGAGAATCCGGCACTGGTGCGCGCCTTCGGCATCAACGTGCCACGCATGATCACACTCACCTATGCCTTCGGTGTCGGTCTTGCCGCGCTTGCCGGCGTGATGGCAGCGCCGATCTACAACGTCAATCCGCTGATGGGCGCTGACCTGATCATCGTCGTGTTTGCCGTGGTGGTGATCGGCGGCATGGGTTCGATCATGGGTGCCATCATCACTGGTTTCACGCTTGGCATCGTCGAGGGACTGACAAAGGTTTTTTTCCCGGAGGCCTCCAACACCGTGATCTTTGTGATCATGGTGATCGTGTTGCTGATCCGTCCGGCGGGACTGTTCGGAAGGACAGCGTGACATGAAGCAGGACGTCATCAAGACTGCACCTGCAAAATCGCGCAGCGAGATGATCGGCTTTGTGCTGATGGTCGTCGTACTGCTGGCGGCGCCGCTGTTCGTCTATCCGGTGCTGCTGATGAAGGTGCTCTGCTTTGCGCTGTTTGCCTGCGCCTTCAATCTGCTGATCGGTTATGTAGGGCTTCTGTCCTTCGGGCACGCACTGTATTTCGGCTGGGCGAGCTATGTCAGTGCCTATGCCGCCAAGACCTGGGGCTTCACCCCGGAACTGGCGATTGTGGCCGGCACCTTGGTCGGCGCCGGGCTCGGTCTGGTCGCCGGCGTTGTCGCGATTCGCCGTCAGGGCATCTATTTCGCCATGATCACGCTGGCGCTGGCGCAGATGATGTACTTCTTCGCCGTGCAGGCACCTTTCACCGGGGGTGAAGACGGTATCCAGGCGGTGCCGCGCGGGCATCTGTTCGGGCTGATTGATTTGTCCGACCGGAACGCGATGTATCTTTCCGTGGTGGCCATATTTCTCGGCGGCTTCCTTTTGATCTACCGAATCATTCATTCGCCGTTCGGAGAGGTGCTGAAGGCTATCCGCGAGAATGAAGCGCGCGCCATTTCCCTCGGTTACAAGACCGACCGTTACAAGTTGCTGGCCTTTGTGCTGTCGACGGCGCTGGCCGGAACCGCGGGCGCGACCAAGGCAATTGTATTGCAACTCGCCTCGCTTACCGATGTTCACTGGACCATGTCGGGAGAAGTTGTGCTGATGACGCTGGTAGGCGGTCTCGGTACTGTCTTCGGTCCGGTGGTCGGTGCCTTTGTCATCATCGTCATGCAGAACGAGCTCGCCCAGTTCGGTCAGTGGGTGCAGGTGATCCAGGGCGGAATTTTTGTGATCTGCGTGCTTTTGTTCCGGCGCGGCATCGTCGGTGAAATCGCGGCCCTGCTGCGCATTCGCCTCTAGCGCGATCAGCAAGTGGATACGGGTTTTTTGCGTCCGATTGCCCGCTAACGTGTTGTTCTGCGGCGCAGGGGCGGGGAGGCCACGCCTGCGCCGCGTGCACCGGTTTGCTTACCAGCGATCGCGCCAGTGCCAGAAGCGTCGCGCGCCTGGAGACGAGGCGTTGATCTTGAGTTTCTGCTCGTCATTCAGCGAATTGTAGAAATCATCGAAGGCCGGCCGCACGGTCTTGATCGCCTGCAGCATCGCCTCCATCCGCTTCTCCATGAACTCCAGGCGTGCCGTTGGCGTTGCCGGGAAATCGGTGGGGCAGGTGCTGCGCATGGCTTCGGCGGCCTTGGCGGATGCAGCCTTGTACTCATCAAGCTTCTTTTGCTGCGCTTCGTCCGGCTTGATCGCCTGCTCAATCGCGTTGATCCGCCACGCTGAGAATCCGGCCATTCCGGGACTGCACATGCGGCTATACATGCCGCGGCCGCGCATCATGCCCGGCCCCATCATCATGCCCGGGCCAAATCCCCAATCCATCATCCCGGGACCGCGGCCGGGCCCCGGTTGCGCGGCTGCCGGCGCGAGCGACAAAAACGCGGTTACGGCGAAGGCGCCCAACACGACGCGCGCCGAGCGATGTCTGCAATTCGTCATCGGACTATCCTTTCTGAATAGAGGCCGCTGCAAGTCGCGAGCGAGTGATAGCAGTTTCCCGTCTGGCGGCGGAAAGGGCGTTGAGTTATGTCAACAGACCGACTGCTGTCAGTCGCCTGAATGCCCCGCCAATCATGTCCGAAATCCTCCCAGGTGTCCGTCATGACCTGCGCCCTTTTCTCACCGATCCGGCTGGCCGGTCTCGAATTGCCCAATCGCATCGTTGTCTCGCCCATGTGCCAGTACAGCGCCGATGACGGCTCGGCGACCGACTGGCATCTGGCGCATCTCGCCATGCTGGCGAACTCCGGCGCCGGGTTGATTGTGGTGGAATCCACTGCGGTCGAGCGCGACGGGCGGATCACCCATGGTTGTCTCGGCCTTTATTCCGACGCCAACGAAGCGGCGTTAAAAAGCGTCATCGACCGCGTGCGCCGGATCAGCGCCGGCAAATTCGGGATCCAGCTCGGCCATGCCGGCCGCAAGGGCTCCTCGCAGCGGCCATGGGAAGGCGGAAATGCACTTGGGCCAAATGATGCGCCCTGGGAAACGATTGCGCCATCGGCCATTCCATTTGGCCCTAACTGGCATCTCCCGCGCGCGGCGACAGAGGTGGACATCGATCGCGTGACTGCGAGCTTTGTCCAGGCGGCGCGGCGCGCCGTCCGTATCGGCTTCGATTCTATCGAACTGCATTTCGCCCATGGCTATCTGATGCACGAATTCTTTTCGCCGCTGTCCAATACGCGTACCGACGGCTATGGCGGTTCGCTGGAAAACCGCATGCGGCTGCTGCGCGACGTAACGCGGCAGGTGAGGGCAGTGGTGCCGAAACGCATTCCGCTCGGCGCCCGCATCACCGGCGACGATTGGCGCGAGGGTGGGGTGACACGGCAGGATGCCGTCGCACTCGCGAAAGCCCTCAAGGAGGACGGGCTCGACTTTGTCGACATTTCCTCCGGAGGTCTTGCCGCCGATATCCGCAATCCGTCCGAGCCAGGTTACAACACGCCGATATCCGAGCTGGTCAAGCGCGAAAGCGGGCTTCCCGTGCGTGTGGTCGGGCTTGTCATCGTCCCCAGACAGGCGGAGGACATCATCGCCGGCGGCAAGTCCGACATGGTGGCGCTTGCCCGCGCCGTGCTCGACGATCCGCATTGGCCCTGGCATGCCGCCCAGGAACTGGGGGCGGATGTCGTGCGACCGCCGCAATATCTGCGCGCCGGACCGAAACTGTGGCCGGGCGCGCAGTTGCGCGTCGCACGCTAGTCGCGGATGGACGCATTCGTCTTTTTGGCTGTCCTGTTCGCTGCCGCCTGTCACGCGGCCTGGAACGCCGTCATCAAGGTGGGACCCGATCCGCTGCCGGCGACCACGCTGATCACCTCCGGAGCGGGTGTCATTGCGGTCGCGTTGCTGCCATTCACCGGCGTGCCGCCGGCGGCCGCATGGCCTTGGGTAATCGCCTCGATTGCCATCCATCTATTCTATTTCATCGGCCTGAGCGAAGCCTATCGCACCGGCGATCTGGGTCAGGTCTACCCGTTGGCGCGCGGCGCGGCGCCGCTGATGACGGCCTTGGGCAGCGCTCTATTGATTGGCGAACAGGTGAATGCGACCGGATGGGCCGGAATTCTGGCGCTGGTGTGCGGCGTGGTGCTGCTCTCGGCGCGCGGTGGGGGCGACCTTTCGAAAATGGACCGCCGGGCGCTGGGCTTTGCGCTCTTTACCGCTGTGACCATCTGCGCCTATTCGCTGGTCGACGGCATCGGTGCCCGCATCGCCGGCGATCCACACCCCTATACGCTGGCGATGTTTGCCGGCAATGGCATGGCGATGCTGCTTTATGCTTTTTTGCGGCGCGGCCCGGTTCTCTGGCCGATGATGCGGCCTTACTGGCTATCCGGTATGGGCGGCGGTGCACTGCAGCTTCTCTCTTACGGAATTGCGATATGGGCCATGACGCTGGCGCCCATTGCGCTTGTCGCGGCGCTGCGGGAAACCAGCGTTCTATTCGGCGCGGCGATTGCGGTGATGTTTCTCAAAGAGCCAGTCCGGCCGGCCCGGCTCGTCGCTGCGCTGCTGATCCTGTTCGGGCTTCTGCTCCTCAGGCTCAGCTAGATCGTCCTGCTGCGGCTTGTAGCCATAGCGGCGCGCCAGTTCCGTTGGATCGGCGCCGAGATAATAGGCCAGTCGCAGCCGCCACATCCGCCAGATGGTGGACCACAATCCCTGTTCGTCCCAGCGCCGCCCCGATGTGAGCACCTTCGCGGTCAGACAGAGCGGCGGCGAAATCTCCTTCAGCTTCTTCGACATCGCGATGTCTTCCATCAGCGCGATATTCGGAAAACCGCCGATCTGGATGAAAGCCTCGCGTGTCATGAACATGGCCTGGTCGCCGGTCGCAATTCCGGTGGTTCGCGAACGCGCATTCATCATCCGCGCGACGAGCGGCAGCAGCCTGTGCTGCCCTTCGATCTCAACGTCAAAACGTCCCCAGACCGAGGTTTCCCGCCCCGGGCCATAAAGAATGAGCGTATCGGCGTCGGGGGGTAGCCAGGTATCCGCATGCAGGAAGAGAAGCACGTAGCCCTGTGCCACGCTGGCGCCGGCATTCATCTGCATGGCGCGGCCGCGCGGCGCGATCAGCACCCGGTCGGCAAGGTCATAGGCGATGTCGGGCGTTTCATCGTTGCTGCCGCCGTCGACCACAATGACTTCGGCGCCCCGCTGCCGAAACGGCGCCAGCATTTGCAGCGTGGACGCCACTCGCTGCGCCTCGTTCAGCACGGGAACGATGATGGAAAGTTCAGGCATGAGCACAGAATATCCGAATCGGCCGAGGGCGATCCGGCTTTTTTGCAACTACTCTGCGGCTTCTTTCAGCGCGCCGCCGCAGCTTGAGCCTTGGCCTGCAGTGCAGCCATAGCAGTGGCCGGCAACGCGAATCGGATTGTTTGCCAGATCATCTCCCAGGAAATCCGACAGGTGCAGTCGATCGCGTGTTCCGCGCGAGAGTGGCAGATCGAGCATCTGGTTGAAGTCGCAGTCATAGAGATAGCCGCGATAGTCGACCGAGATCAGCGAGCGACACATGACGCCGTCGAGATTGGCGTCCTGATGCGCGCGCCGCAGCAGCGCGAGATAACCGTCGAATTGCTTTTTGGAAATCAGCATCGAGCCGAAACGCTGGATCGGCATATTGGCGAGCGTATAGAGATTGGTGAACGTCACGCCATGTTGCGCGCCGAGAACGCGCTTGTAGTCGGCTTCCAAAGCTGTCTGCTGCGGCGGCAGCGAGGGTCCCTGCGGATTGTAGACGAGGTTGAGCACGAGGCCGGACCCGTCGCGGCCATAGCCCAGCGCGTTGAGCTTTTGCAGGGCGCGGATCGAGGCATCAAACACACCCTTGCCGCGCTGGCTGTCGACGTTGTCTGCTGAATAGCAGGGCAGGGACGCGACAATCTCGACCTGCTCGCCGGCCAAGAACTCTCCAAGGTCCTCCTGGCCCGGCACATGCAAAATCGTGAGATTGCAGCGGTCCATCACCCGCACGCCCATATTGCGCGCGCCTGTCACCAGCCTGCGGAAATGCGGATTGAGCTCGGGCGCGCCGCCGGTGATGTCGAGCGTTGCAATGTTGCGGCGTTCGAGCACCCGCAGCACCAGATCGGCGACGTCGCCCGCCATCTCCTCGGTGCGGTTCGGGCCGGCCGCGACGTGGCAATGCACGCAGGACTGGTTGCATCGGTAGCCGACATTGATCTGCAGCGTCGTGACCGGTCCGCGCGCAATGGCGGGGAAGGGAATCTTGTCGAGCTGCGGCCAAGTGCCTCGCATTGCCCAAGGGTCTCACGATCTCGCCGGCGCCGCAAATCAGCGGATGTCAGCGCGGGGAGAGGGTTGCCGCGCTTGCCGACCACATGTTGAGTCCGATACGGCCGAAGCCGGGCAGCTTGATGGCCGGGTCGCGGATGTCGAAGCCCACAACCAACCCGAGGACATTCACTTCGATACCTTCCACCCAGCCGATTTTTACGCCCAGCAGGCCACACAGGCTCGCCTCAATGCCGGTGCCGCTGTCGGCCCATCCAAGATACGGTCCCGGACGGAAATCGCGGCCGATGGCATTGGGCGGCATGGTGATGCCGATTTCCGGAATGGCGCGCAGCACCGTCGCCACGAAGGAATTGCTGTTTGGACCCGGCCAGATCCGGTAGTCGCCGTGATTGGCGTAACGGTACTCCTTCACGGCCTGCTCAATCTTCGGAATCAATGTCTGCGCCTCCACGCCCTTGATGTCGGCGACGACGCTTGGCGGGGTGCCATACCATCGCGCGTCCGGAGCCCAGCCGTTCAGCCGCACCGGACTGCCCCAGCCGACCACGTCGTAGCGGTTCCAGCGCGGCGCATTCTCGCGCTTGAACACGATCCAGCTATGCACCGCAACCACACCCTTCCAGCCGCCGGTGCGGCCAGACATGACCAGCACCCGCGCCTCCGGATGTTCTGCTGCGGCAGGCAGTGTCCCCGTGCTTGACCAGTTCGCCTCGCGGAAACTGCGCGGACGATCCTCAAAGGCGAAGAAGGTCGCGCGCGCGGCGACGGGCAGGAGAAAAAGGATGAGGATGGACAGGAACACGATTTTCTTGCGGGCGCGACGTGGCAATGCGGATTCTGTCATGGCGAAAAGCTAGACCCCAATATTGGCCCGAAAAAATGGCGGCACAGTCACATTGCCAAGCTTTAATGTCGATCAGTCTGCGGGGCGGGGCGGATTTGGTCAACGCACCCGGTTGCTCGAAATCGAGAGCTGCGGATAACGGCTGGCTCCGTCTTGGCGAAATCGCCGGTGGCAGCTTTCCGCAACTTCAGTCCGACAGTCGCGCCGCGCTGTGTATCCGCAAATAGATTGTTGGCAATGAGCGCAGCGCCGGCGCCCGTAACGGCATCTTTCTCGAGCAAATTGGCGGCGTGATCAGCGGCTCACGCGCCCGCATCGGTCCTTAGCTGGGGGAACCAGCGAAGGCGCGCCCGCCATTGCTTTTCGCATTTGAGGGTTAGCGGTAAGCGCGGGATCTCAGCGCAGCGATGAGCGCGCGCAAGATCGCTTCTCCCGTTGTTGCGAGGTCATGCTCTGAGTAGCGGCGGCGCCTGCCGCCGCGACGGACCGGCTTCCGGCGGATATTCGGGATGTGGATGAAGACCACGATTTCAGGACCGCGCGGCTGGCCAGCCGCTTCCAGCCCGCGCCAGTAGAGGTAATTGCACAGATATCGTCCAGCATCGCGCGATGGCCGCGCCGGAATTTTGCAGCTACGGGCCGCATGCAGCAATGCAGCGCGCGGGGCGCGCATCGGCAGGGGGAGGTGACTGTGCTTGATCGTCGATGTAGCGGCCGTCTGTCCCATGGCATCGGGGGAAGCCGATAACGCATTGCGCGCCTGCGTCTCGATCCGCACATGGCGCGAACGTGTGGCCAGACCGAACATCACGATGGCATCCGGCCGATGATGCGAAATCAGTTTTGGCAGCTCCTGATCGACGCTGCGATAGCTCGTCGCGAAGACATGCGGGATCAACCGCATATCGGCAAAGGCCGGCCGACGCAGACGTGCCAGCTTTTGCACCAGCGGTCCGGAGGGGTTGAACGGTGCGCCGGGGAAGGGGCCGAAGCCGGTGATCAGGACGGTGCGCTTGCGATTCACAGCCCCATCGCCTCGGCGATCTCTTCGACCGCCAGCATCGGCGACAGCGTACCCGCCGCCACTGCCTTTTCCAGTTGCGGCAGCTTCGCCTTCAGCTTCGAATCGTTGCGCAGTTGCGCGAACAGCCGGTCTTCCAGCATCGCCCACATCCAGGTGACTTGCTGCTCGCGCCGCTTCGCAGCGAATTCGCCGGTGGCGCTCATCTGCGCGCGATATTTTTCCGCCTGTTTCCACAAGTCGGCGACGCCCTGTCCGGTCAGCGCCGAATAGGTGATGACCGGCGGTGCCCAAGTCGCCGATTGCGGCTTCAGGATGTGCAACGCAGCGCGATATTCCGCCGCCGCCTGATTGGCGCGCTTGAGGTTGTCGCCGTCGGCCTTGTTCACCGCGATCATGTCGGCGAGTTCGACCACGCCCTTCTTGATGCCCTGCAATTCGTCGCCGGCGCCGGGCAGCATCAGCACCAGAAAGAAATCGACCATCGAGGCGACGGCCGTTTCCGATTGCCCAATGCCGACGGTCTCGACCAGGATCACATCGAAACCGGCAGCTTCGCACAGGAGCATGGTCTCCCGTGTCTTCGCCGCCACCCCGCCAAGGGTGCCGGAGGAGGGCGAAGGCCGGATGAAAGCATTTGGGTCCGTCGCGAGTTTCGCCATCCGCGTCTTGTCGCCGAGGATCGAGCCGCCGGTACGCGTCGAGGAAGGATCGACCGCCAGCACCGCCACCTTGTGGGACTCGGAGGTCAGATAGCTACCCAGCGCGTCAATGGTGGTCGACTTGCCGACGCCCGGCGAGCCGGTGATGCCGATGCGCAGCGCCTTGCCGGTCTCCGGCAGGAGCGATTGCACAAGCTGGTGTGCGCTCTTGCGGTGATCGGCACGTTTGCTCTCGATCAGGGTGATCGCCCGCGCCAAAGTCGCACGGTCGCCGGCGCGGATGCGGGCGGCGAGGGCGGACGTGTCGGAGGACGACTCGGAGCGGGTGGCCATGAGCCAGAAATAGAGGAAGCGCCTGCGCGCGGGAAGCTATTCCGCCGCCTTTTGCCCGTGACCCAGGCGCTTGTTGAGCTTGCCGATCAGGTCTTCGGCCGCATCGGCGATCACCGTGCCGGGCGGGAAGATGGCCTCCGCGCCGGCGGCCTTCACGGCATCCCAGTCCTGCGGCGGCACCACGCCGCCGACCACGATCATGATGTCACCGCGTCCCTGCTTCTCCAGCTCGGCCTTCAATTCCGGCACCGCGGTGAGGTGAGCCGCCGCGAGCGAGGAAACGCCTACGATATGCACGTCGTTTTCCACTGCCTGCCGCGCGGCCTCCGCGGCAGTGGCGAAGAGCGGGCCGATATCGACGTCGAAGCCAAGATCGGCAAAGGCAGAGGCGATCACCTTCTGGCCGCGGTCATGGCCGTCCTGGCCGATCTTGGCGACGAGAATTCGCGGCCGGCGGCCTTCGTCGGCCTCGAACTGCGTGACCAGCTTCTGCACCCGCGCGACGGTGTCGGACATTTCGCCGGCCTCTCTTTTGTAAACCCCGGAAATGGCCTTGATCTCGGCACGGTGGCGGCCGAACACCTTTTCCAGGGCCGATGATATCTCGCCCACGGTCGCCTTGGCACGCGCGGCATCGATGGCGAGCGCCAGCAGATTCCCGCCCTGCATTGCCCCGTTGGTCAACGCTGTGAGGGCTGCTTCGAGCCTTTGCGGATCGCGCTCCTTCTTCAGCCGGCTGAGCTTGTCGATTTGAAGGGTGCGGACTGCTGAATTATCCACTTTAAGAACATCGATCGGCGTCTCAGAACTCGGCCTGTACTTGTTGACGCCAATGACAGATTGCAGTCCGGCGTCGATGCGGGCCTGGGTCTTGGCCGCGGCTTCCTCGATGCGTAGTTTCGGGATCGAGGCCTCGATGGCCTTGGTCATGCCGCCGAGCTCTTCCACTTCCTGGATATGGCCCCAGGCCTTTTTTGCGAGCTCGTAGGTCAGCTTCTCGACATAGAACGAACCGCCCCAGGGATCGATGATGCGGGTGGTGCCCGATTCCTGCTGCAGCACGATCTGTGTGTTTCGGGCGATGCGGGCGGAGAAATCGGTCGGCAGCGCCAAAGCCTCGTCGAGCGCGTTGGTGTGCAGTGACTGCGTATGCCCCTGCGTCGCGGCCATCGCCTCGATCATGGTGCGGGCGACATTGTTGAACACGTCCTGCGCCGCCAGCGACCAGCCCGAGGTCTGGCAATGCGTGCGCAGCGACAATGAGCGCGCGTCCTTTGGGTTGAAGCCCTTCATCAGCTTCGCCCAGATCAGGCGCGCGGCCCGCATCTTGGCGACCTCCATGAAGAAGTTCATGCCGATCGCCCAGAAGAAGGAGAGGCGCGGCGCGAATGAATCAATCGGAATGCCGGCGGCAATTCCGGCGCGCACATATTCGATGCCGTCGGCGAGCGTATAGGCGAGTTCGAGATCCTGCGTCGCGCCGGCTTCCTGCATGTGATAGCCGGAGATCGAGATCGAATTGAACTTCGGCATGTTCTGCGCCGTATAGGCGAAGATGTCCGAAATGATGCGGAGCGATGGCGCGGGTGGATAGATATAGGTGTTGCGCACCATGAATTCTTTGAGGATGTCGTTCTGGATGGTGCCGCCGAGGAATTTCGGCGCAACGCCCTGTTCCTCCGCCGCCACGATATAGAGCGCGAGCACCGGCAGCACCGCGCCGTTCATGGTCATCGACACCGTCATCTGGTCGAGCGGGATGCCGGAAAACAGCGTTCGCATGTCGTAGATGGAATCGATAGCAACGCCGGCCATGCCGACGTCGCCGGCAACGCGCGGATGGTCGGAATCGTAGCCGCGATGGGTCGCGAGATCGAAAGCGACGGAAAGGCCCTTCTGACCGGCGGCGAGATTACGCCGGTAGAAGGCGTTGGAATCCTCCGCCGTGGAGAAGCCGGCATATTGCCGGATCGTCCAGGGCTGGTTGACATACATCGTCGGGTAGGGCCCGCGCAGATAGGGCGCGATGCCGGGACAGGTGTTCAGGAAATCGATGCCGTTCAGATCGGCCTCGCCATAGAGAGGCTTGACCGGAATGCCTTCGGGCGTGAGCCAGGGTTCAGCGCCGATAGCAGTCGCTTGAGCGCCGCGCACGGGAGCGAAATCAATCGTACTGAAGTTCGGGATGCGGCTCATTCTGCACCTACCATATCATGCGCCGCCTTCAGCGTCGCCAGCACGTCGCAGCCGGCGTAAATGAAGGATTGCACGCCCGCTGTCTTCAGGTTTTCTGCCTCTGCTGGCCGGCCTGCCAGATAGATATGCGTCGCGCCTGCCGCCGCGAGGGCCTTCGCGGCTTCCGCGCCCTGCGCCGCGTAGATCGCGTCCGACGAGCACAGGCAGGCGAGCTTGGCGCCGGATTGTTTGAACGCCGCGGCCAAGGCTGTCATGTCGCCATGGCCTTCCATCGCCTCGATCCCGCCAGCCTCGAAGAAGTTCTTGGCGAACGTCGCGCGCGCGATGGAGTCGGCCGGCGTGCCAAGCGTTGCAAGAAACACCTTCGGCCGCGCGCCGGCCTTTTCCAACATGCGGTCGGAGGCGTCGCGCAGTTTTTCGAACGGCTCGGCGAGGCGAATGCAGGGGAGAGCTTTTTCGGAAAATGCCGGCGCGACTTGCGATGCCGCTTGAAGGACCTTGACCGAATTCTCGGAAAGATGAGGAAATTCGCTGGTGCCGGTGAGCGGATCCTTGCGCATGGCGACCGCGCGTTCGCGCTGGCCGCGCGTCTGCGCGACTTTATCCTGAATCAATCCGGCTTCGAGCGCGGCGGTCACGCCGCCGGCCGCTTCGATCTCCTGGAACAGCGTCCACGACGCATGACAGAGCTTGTCGGTCAAGTCCTCGATGCCGCCGGAGCCTGCCGCGGGATCGGCGACCTTCGCGAGATTGGATTCTTCCAGCAGGATGAGCTGCATGTTGCGCGCTATGCGCCGCGCGAAGGAATCCGGCAGGCCGAGCGCCGAGGTGAAGGGCAGCGCGGTGATCGCATTGGCGCCGCCGAGGCCGGCCGCGAAAGCGGCAATCGTCGTGCGCAGCATGTTCACGTAAGGGTCGCGCCGCGTCATCATCCGCCACGCCGTCTCCGCCGCGATGAAGGCCGGCTCTGGCGCAAGGTCGCAGGCCTCTTCCACACGCCCCCACAATTTCCGCAAGGCGCGGAACTTCGCCATGGTCAGGAACTGGTCGGCGTCCGCCGAGAGACGGAAGAAGATCATGCGCCGGGCCTGATCGAGCGGAATGCCGCCGGCTTCCAGCGCGCGCAGATAGGCAAGCGCGACAGAGAGCGCGTAGGACAATTCCTGCGCTTCCGAACCGCCGGCATTGTGGATTACCCGCGCGTCCGCCGCCGCGAACGGACCGCGAAAGCCTTCGTCGGCAAGCTTTTGCGTCATGCCGGCAAAGAGCGGCGCAATCTCTTGCCACGGAGCCGGAGACGAAGAGCCCGTGGCCATTAATCCGATGGGGTCGTAACCGATGCGCAAATTACACGACGCCGGGTCAAGGCGACGCTGTCTGATCAGCTCCGCGACATGTTCGGGCACGTCCTTGGCCACGCGGGTGAGCTGGAATTCGATCGGCGCGCCCGCGTCGAGATAGACGCCGTCGAGAATGCGGGCGAGGCCGTCTGCCGAAGTGTCGATGCCAAAGCCCTGCGACCCGACCGAGCTGGGGCAGACAATCACCAGACCGTTGGCGCCGTTCTCCAGATCCTCTAGCGCCTGCCGGTTGGCTTCCTGCGGATCGGGATGATCGACCAGCGCCATGACCTGCCAGGGCGCAGCGAGGGCGGCGCGGCCGGCTACGGGACTGGCGCCGGCAGCGCGCTCATACAGCGGCTCGATCTTCAAGCCGTCATAGGTCTTGTGGGCCAGCTTCTTGTCGAAGGGCGCGCCTTTCAGCACGCCATCGACCAGCTTGAGCCATTGCTCGCGAGTTGCGGGGGGAAATTCGGCGGCGAGGGGCAGGTTGTCCGGCACAGTCATGGGCGGAAAATGCCATGCCTGCGGGCTTCCGCCAAATGACCGGGGTTAAGACTTTCGGTCCGGGAGGCGGCGGATTCCGGCCCGGTCCAGCCGGGCAAGCGCATCCCGGATTGGCACACCCCCAATCCGCCACTCCGGCACAATCTCCGAAACCGGCACTAGCACGAAGGCCCGCTCACGTGCGCGCGGGTGGGGCAGGGTGAGGTCGGGCTCCTCGATGACCTCGCCACCATAGTCGATGAGGTCGATATCGAGGGTGCGCGGTCCCCAGCGTGTCTCTCGCGCCCGGTCGCGGCCATACAGGCGCTCGATCATCTGCCCGCGCGCCAAGAGCTCGTGCGGCGGCAGGCTGGTCTCGATCAGGATGCAGGCGTTGACGAAGGCGGGCTGGTCCTCGACGCCCCAGGGCGGCGTTTCATAGTCCGAGGAGCGTTTCACCAGCCGAACCTCGCGTCCGTCACAGAAGGTTGCGATGCCGCGATCAATGGTCGCGCGCGCGTCGCCGACATTGCCGCCGAAGGCAATCAGCGCCTGCGGCACGTTATTTTCTCCGCAGTCGTCCCCGCGCCCGAACTCGGGTTTACCCGAGATCGGATTGTCAAGGTGCACAAGTCGGCTCTGGCCGACTTGTGTCCGGGGGCCCATAAATACCCCCGCTTGCGCTGGGATGACGCCGGTGATTGTTGATCGATCGGCATTAGCCCTTCCGCGCGCGGCTGATGATGATCCCCACATCGTCGAACGTCGCGGCGATCGGGGCGTGCGGCTTGTGCACGGTGATGCGCACGGCGGTGATCTTGTCGAATTTTGCCAGCACGGCATCGACTACCGCGCCGGCGGCCGCCTCGATCAGCTTGTAGCGTATCGCGCAAAAGGCCTCGCTCGCCGTTGCCACCACCTGATCGTAGGAGACCGTATGCGCCAGCCGGTCGGAGCGCGCGGCGCTCGACAGGTCAATGGTGAGATCGAGATCGAGGCTGAAGGTTTGCCCCACCTTGGCCTCGTGCGCCATCACGCCGTGATAGGCATGAAGGCTCAGCCCGCGGATGAAGATCGTGTCGGTCATTGCGACACCTTTCTGATCGCGTCGGCCACGCGCAAGGCCTGCACGGTTTCGGCGACGTCATGCACGCGCACGATCGCCGCGCCTTTCTGCACCGCCAGAAGATTGCCGGCGATCGACCCGCCCAGCCGCTGCATCGGCTCGGACGGCACCACATGCGAAATGAAACGCTTGCGCGAGAGACCCATCAGCAGCGGCAGGCCGAAGCGCTTGAAATCTTCCAGCCGCGCTATTGCCGTTAGGCTTTGCGCGGGCGTCTTGCCGAAACCGATGCCCGGATCGAGCACGATCATGTCGCGGGCAATGCCGGCGCGATCGGCGATCGCGAGCGAGCGCTCGAAGAACGACATCATGTCGGCGATGATGTCGATGTTAGGCTCCGCCTTGACGCGATTGTGCATGACGATCACCGGCACGCGATGCTCCGCCACCACGCGCGCCATGTCAGGATCGCGCTGCAGGCCCCAGATGTCGTTGGCGATCTGTGCGCCTTGGGCAATGGCCCAGGCGACAACTTTCGCCTTCATGCTGTCGATCGACACCGGCTTGCCCAGCGCGACGACGGCGGGGAGGACCGACTTCAGCCGCGCGCATTCCTCTTCAGCCGACACCTCGACCGCGCCGCCGTAGGGGCGGGTGGATTCCGCGCCCACGTCAATAATGTCGGCGCCGTCGCCCGCCATGCGGGCCGCATGCGCGATAGCTACCGCCGGATCGACAAAGCGCCCGCCGTCAGAAAAAGAGTCCGGCGTCAGGTTGAGAATGCCCATCACCAGCGTGCGCTCGGCCGCCAGCAGACGGGTGAGCGCGGACGGGTTGTCGGCGAGGGCGGTTGCAGGGCTCATGCCCGCCGCTTTGCGCGGTCCGATGGTAGGTGTCAATGTTTTCAACGTCATTCCGGGGCGCGGTCCGAGGCGCGAACCCGGAAACCAGACATAACCTCAATATTTTCGTCTGGATTCCGGGCCCGTCCTTCGGACCGTCCCGGAATGACCGCTCAATACGTAATCTTCAGCGGCAGTTTCTTTGCGTGGTCGATCCAGCGGCCGACCGTCTTGTCCGAAGGCAACAGTTTGACCAGCTTTCGCTTCTCGTTTGCCCCGCGCATCGCTGCGGCGAGCTTGGCCGGATTGCGGTATTTCAACTCGCGCACCGTATCGACGCCGCAGACCCGCAGCAATTCGGCATAGTCGGCGCCAAGGCCTTTGACCCGCATGCGGTCGGCCATGTTGGCGAGCCGCAGCAGGCATTTTTCGTCAATTCCGGTTTTCTCAGCGAGAAGCTTCCTGCCCTTGCTGGTGCGCGCCGCTTCGAGCAGTTTCTCGGTGGTGCGAATCCCCACCGACCGGAAAATGGCGACGGTCTCAGTATCGATACCGTCAAGATTTTTAATCGGATACGAAATCGACACGTAGCACGCCCTTTGAAATTTCCGCTGCGAACTATGAGAGCGGCCTTAGACGAATTGGCTGAGGCCCGGGATGGCAGCGACAATCTCGCCGACGGTGTCCTCTCCGGCCTTCTCCCTGGCATAAGCGAGCAGGGTGCGTGCGACGCTCTGCACTTCACCCATGCTGAGTCCTGCGGACATCAGTTGGGTTCCGACCCCCATGATGCCGCCCATTCCGAAGCCGCCGCCGGCGGATTCACCGGCTCGCGCCGCGGCTTCTGCACCAGGCATACTCGCGAGCAGCGCCTGCATCTTGTCCGCAGGGCCCTCCTTGAGCAGAAACGCTAAAATGATTCCGACCGCCTTCTCGGCGACATCGCGATCGATGCCGACCTCTGCGACGAGTCGAGTGACAAGCTCGTCCATGACCTCTGCCCCCTCCCGCACTGCGGCGGGTCGTCGGATTATTGATAATCAATCCCGGCAATGAGGAAAACACGTCTGCGGGCGTTTCCGCGCATGTGTGACACGATGGCCACTATGCCAGCATTGCTTGCGTTCAAGCGCGATCAAAGGAACGTTGCGCATGCGGTTGACCGGATACGGCAACGGCTGAAAGATACGTCTGAAAGCTGCGAGCTTCGAGAGGTTTGGCTATGGCAAAATCATCAAAAACGCCAAAAGGCACCGCGAGTGGAAAAGCTGCCAAATCATCCCGGGCGGAAACTGCGTCTGACGCCGAGACGCAGAAGGCTCCCGCGGCTGCTCTTGCAACGGAAATCGATCCCCCAGGACAGATATTTGTCGGAAAAAGTGACAAGCCTGAACTTCTCACGCTCAAGCTCGCCAACCGTCACGGCCTTGTCACTGGCGCCACTGGCACCGGCAAGACCGTGACCCTGCAGGTATTGGCGGAAGGCTTTTCGCGTGCCGGCGTGCCGGTCTTCGCCGCCGATATCAAGGGCGACCTGTCCGGCGTGGCAGCCCTGGGCGAGGCCAAGGATTTCCTGGTGGAGCGCGCCGCCAACATGGGTCTTAAATTTCAGCCTGACGAATATCCCGTCATCTTCTGGGACCTGTTTGGCGAGCAGGGCCATCCGATCCGCACTACCGTGTCCGAGATGGGACCGCTTCTGTTGGCGCGGCTTCTCAACCTGAACGATGTGCAGGAGGGCGCGCTCAACATCGCCTTTAGGATTGCTGACGATCAGGGGCTGGCGCTGCTCGATTTCAAGGATTTGCGCACGATCCTAGACGCGGTCGCGCCGTTCGGCACCAAGAGGGAGGCGGACGAGGGCACCGGCAACCCGCAACTCGACGAGATCAAGCGCGCGGTCGCGAGCTACGGTAACGTCACCAAGCAGACTATCGGAACCATCCAGCGCGCGCTGCTGGTTCTGGAAAACCAGGGCGGCGAAAAATTCTTTGGCGAGCCTGCACTCGAACTGAAGGACTTCATGAAGACCGACCGCGAGGGCCGCGGCTACATCAATATTCTAGCCGCCGACAAGCTGATGGCCAATCCGCGCCTCTATTCCACCTTTCTGTTGTGGCTCTTGTCGGAATTGTTCGAGGAATTGCCGGAGGTCGGCGATCCGGACAAGCCTAGGCTCGTGTTTTTTTTCGACGAGGCGCATCTTCTGTTCGACGAGGCCCCGAAGGCGCTGCTCGACAAGATCGAGCAGGTGGTGCGGCTCATTCGCTCCAAGGGCGTCGGCGTCTATTTCGTGACGCAAAATCCGCTCGACGTGCCCGACAAGGTTCTGGCGCAGCTTGGCAACCGCGTGCAGCACGCGCTGCGCGCCTTCACCCCGCGCGACCAGAAAGCCGTGCAGACCGCCGCCGACACATTCCGTCCGAACCCGAAGCTCAAAACCGGGCAGGTGATCATGGAGCTCGGTAAGGGCGAGGCGCTGGTGTCGTTCCTGGAAGCGAAGGGCACGCCGTCGATCGTCGAGCGCTGCATGATCCGCCCGCCCTCCGCACGCATGGGACCGATCACGCCGGCCGAGCGGTCGGGGATCATGGCAAAAAGCCCAGTCAAGGGAAAATACGACACCACGATTGACTCCGAATCCGCCTACGAGAAACTCGGCAAGCGGGTCTCGCGCGAAGCCGCCCCTGCTGAGGCGGCCCAGGAAGAATCGGGCGGCGTCGGTGACTGGCTCGGCGGCATCTTCGGCACCAACAAGAAGCGAGGCGAGCGGCTGACGACGGGTCAGCACGTCGCGCGCAGTGTCGCCCGCACCGTGACGACTGCCGTGATCGGCGGTGTTGCTGCATCTATCGGCAAGCAGATCGGCGGGCGGCACGGCGCTTCGATCGGCCGGTCCATCGTGCGCGGCACGCTTGGGGGAATATTGAGGCGCTAGTTTCTCCGTCATGCCCACGCTTGTCGTGAGCATCCACGTCTTGGCTGCGAATTGGACGTGGATGGCCGGGACAAGCCCAGCCATGACGAACTGAGAGGTTTGTTATGACATCTTTGAGTGAATCCCTCCCCAAAGTCCTCGCGCGCATCGACGCCGATCTCGACAAAAGCCTAGAGCGGCTATTCGCCTTCCTGCGTCTGCAATCGATCTCGACCGACCCGGCTTATGCCGATCAGTGCAAGCAGGCTGCGGACTTCGTGGCAAAGGATTTGGCGACCCTCGGTCTCGACGCGCAGGTGCGCCCGACCAAGGGACATCCGGTGGTGGTGGCGAAATCAAAAAGTGGCAGGGCAAATGGCGGACCGCGCGTTCTCTTTTATGGTCACTATGACGTGCAGCCAGTCGATCCGTTGAACGAATGGACGACGCCGCCCTTCGAGCCGCGCATCGAAGACCTCGGTAATGGCCGCAAGATCATCGTTGCGCGCGGCGCCTGCGACGACAAGGGCCAGTTGATGACCTTCGTCGAGGCCTGCCGCGCCTTCAAGGAAGTGACCGGCAAGCTGCCGCTCGACATTACGGTGATGATCGAGGGCGAAGAGGAATGTGGCTCGAAGAGCCTGTTTCCCTTTGTTGAAGAAAATGCCGCCGAACTGAAGCGCGATATGGCGCTCGTCTGCGACACCGGCATGTGGAACGCGACCACGCCTTCGGTGACGACCTCTTTGCGCGGCCTCGTCTATGAAGAGGTGACGGTGACCGCCGCCGACCGCGACCTGCATTCCGGCCTGTTTGGCGGCGCGGCGCAAAATCCGGTGCGTGTGCTGGCCAAGATCATCGCTGCGATCCACGACGACAACGGCCGCATCACCATTCCCGGGTTCTACGACGGCGTTGCCGAATTGCCGGCCGACATCAAAGCCGATCTAAAGGCGCTCAACCTGACTGCGGATGAATTCCTCGGCCAGGTTGGCCTGAAAGTCCCCTCCGGTGAGAGTGACCGTATGGTGATCGAGCAGATTTCCACACGCCCGGCCTGTGACGTGAACGGCATTGTCGGTGGCTATACCGGCGAGGGTGCTAAGACTGTCATCGCCGCGCAGGCGAAAGCGAAAATCTCCTTCCGCCTGGTCGGCGACCAGAATCCGGAGAAGATCCGCGATGCTTTCCGCGCCTTCGTGCGCGAACGCATCCCTGCCGACTGCAAAGTCACTTTCGAGAATTTCGGCTGTGCGCCGGCGTTGCAACTGCCCTTCGACAGTCCGGCGATCACGAAGGCTCGCAAGGCGCTGCAGGAGGAGTGGGAAACGAAGGCGGTGACGGTCGGGATGGGCGGCTCGATCCCGATCGTCGGCGATTTCAAGCGTATCCTCGGCATGGACACGCTCATGGTCGGCTTCGCGCTCGATGACGACCGCGTGCATTCGCCTAACGAGAAATACGATCTCACGTCATTTCATAGAGGCACGCGGAGCTGGGCGCGCATCCTCGCGGCGCTGGCGTCTTGAACTTGCGATCGGTAGCCCGGGTTGAATGCAGCGAAATAGAGGAGAGATCTTGCATCACATGTACGCTGTCCCGCATTTCCCTTCGCTTCAAGCGAGCTGCTAGCTCTAGCCCAGAATGCGGGCGCTATCCGCCCGCGCTCGGGTTGCCACGGGGCTCCGTCCCTCCGCACCAGGACCGGGGGCAAAGCGGGTCTGCTTAGGCCGGACCAAGCGTGACCCGGGGGTGGTGGGATCAGACCTGCGCCGCGCGCTTTATTAGAACGCCGCGCTTGCGAGCGTGACACGAGTGCATCGTCTCTCGGCACCCCTGTGCAACTTGGCGCGCCTCGGGGCGCTCCGCACCCCTCATTCATTGCTGAGAGAACAACCGAAGGCGGACGCGGCGCCTCAAACAATACAGCGATAACGCGCGCCCATGTCCGACCTATCAGCAGAACCGGCTGAACGCCAGAAGGGAACAATTCCGCAGGCCGGGCATTTGAGGAACACCCAACGTTGCTCGGCGCCGGCAGATCGCCTGGAACGAGTCGACAACCTGAATCGGTGAGGCCAAGCATGAACGGCTCATCGCGAGCCGTCTCGCCGGCGCAGATCTGGCCGGTGGTCACGATCGGCATAGCCGTCGCGGTGCTCTATTTCGCGCGCGAAGTGTTCATGCCGCTGGCGATTGCGCTTCTGCTGACATTTGCACTCGCCCCGGTCGTGACGTTGGTGCGCAAAACCGGATTGCCGCGCATCGTCGCCGTCATTCTGGTCGTGATGGCGACCTTCATCGGCCTCGCTGCATTCAGCTTCGTTGTCGCAACGCAGGTGGCGGACCTTGCGCGGAATGCGCCGACTTATCAGACCAATATTCTCACCAAAATACAAAACCTGAAGAAGGCCGGCACCGAAGACGGAGTAATCAAGAGAGTCAACGACGCCATCCAGCGCGTCGGCAAGGAAATCGAGCAGCCGAAGGAGTCTACCGCCGAGACCATCGCCAAGCCGGAACCGGATCCGATTCTGGTGGAAATATATTCGCCCGCCAGGCCGATTCAGATCCTCGCCAACATGATTGCCCCGCTCGTCAGCCCGCTGGCGACGGTAGGCCTTGTGCTGGTGGTGGTCATCTTCATGCTGCTGGAGCGCGAAGACCTGCGCGACCGGTTTGTCCGCCTGGTCGGTTATGACGACATTCATCGGACCACGGAGGCGTTGCAAGAGGCCGGACAGCGTGTCGGCCGCTATCTGCTGATGCAGCTGATTGTGAACGTCGCCTATGGCGTCCCGATCGGCATCGGGCTGTGGCTGATCGGAATTCCGAATGCGGTGCTCTGGGGCTTGCTGGCGATCGTGCTCCGCTTCGTTCCCTATATCGGACCGGTGATTGCAATGGTCTTGCCGCTATTCCTGGCCGTCGCGGTGGCGCCCGGCTGGTCCCTGGTCTTGTGGGCGGCCGCCTTGTTCATCGTGATGGAGGTGATCAGCAACAACATTGTGGAGCCCTGGCTTTACGGATCGAAAACAGGTCTTTCGCCGCTCGCCATCATTGTCGCCGCCATTTTCTGGACCTGGATCTGGGGGCCGGTCGGGCTTGTGCTGTCGACACCGCTGACGGTATGCCTCGTGGTCTTGGGCAAGCACGTACCGCAATTTCAGTTTTTCGAAGTATTGTTCGGCAGCGAGCCGGTGCTCGATCCCAAAGCACGTCTGTATCAGCGGCTTCTCGCCGGGGACGCCGATGAAGCCACCGACCAGGCTGAGGAATTTCTCGAAGAGAAACAGCTTGCTGATTTTTACGAGCAGATCGCCATTCCTGCCATGCTGCTTGCGGAACAGGATCGGGCCCGCGGGGTGATGACCGAAGAGCAAAAGCAGCGGCTCGCCGCCAGTGCGCAGATGCTGGTCTCCAACCTCAAGGAGATCGCGCTGGAAGAAGAAGAGGAGGAGGCGGAGGAGAGGGAAAATGGCGGGTTACCGGAAGAGGGCGCGGGCCGAGCAAAAAGCGAAAAAAGCAAAATGCAGGGAGAGACTGGCGTCGACGACAAGGCGGCTGCCGAAATTGATCTTTCGGACGGGACCGGCCGAAGCGTCTTGGCTGTCGGCGGCCGTGGTCCTCTCGATGACGCCACGGCTTCCATGCTGGCCCAGGTTCTGCGCGTCACCGGCGCGACCGCCGCCGAGTCGGGTTACGCCGACCTAGAGCCGGCGCGCTTGCGGCAACTGAAAGTCGATGGCGTGGAAACGATCGTTATTTGCTTCCTCAACCCCGATTCACTTCATCACGGTCGTTTTCTGGTTCGCAGGTTGAAGAGGATGCGCCCCCGATTGAGAATTGGCGTCGTTCTATGGTCGCATCCCGGAGACATGAACGAAAAGCTCAAGGCCACCGCAAAACTTGGCGCGGATTTCGCAGCATTCTCCGTCGCCGAGGCGGTTGCCAATGCCTTGAACGTGCCAACATCGCAGGTGGCTTCCGCCGTGGCGCCTGATCTGGCAGCCGCGGCACAATGACTGGCCGATCAATTTATCTTCTGTACGTTTGCCGCCTTGATGATCGGCGCCCAGCGTTCGATCTCGCTGTCGATCACGGCGCGGAACTGCTCGGGCGAATTGCCGACCGGCTCCATCAGCTGCGTCGCCAGCTTGTCGCGTACCGCTTTCGACTTGATCGCGTCAACGACATCCCTGTTGATCTTCTTGATCAGCGCTTTCGGCGTTGTGCCCGGCGCGATCAGGCCCATCCAGGTGTCCGCTTCCACGTCGATGCCGGATTCCTTCAGCGTCGGAATATTCGGCAGGAAGGGCGAGCGCTTGGCGAGTGTTACGGCAAGAATCTTCACCTTTCCCGCCTCGGCATGCGGCGTCACCGCAATGGCGGGCATCGCGGCGAGCTGCACGTCACCCCGGATCAGCGCCGTTGTCGCCGCGGGCGAGGATGGATAGGGCACATGCACCATCCTGGCCCCGCTCTTGATGCCGATCGCCTCCATCGCAAGATGCGAGAGCGAGCCGTTGCCGATTGAGCCGAAATTGTATTTTCCGGGCTCCTTCTTCAGCAAGGCGATAAGCTCGTCGACCGAATTGACATTGAGCGAGGGGTTGACGGTGACCGCACT
Organism: Pseudorhodoplanes sp.; assembly: GCA_032027085.1. Classification (NCBI taxonomy): domain Bacteria; kingdom Pseudomonadati; phylum Pseudomonadota; class Alphaproteobacteria; order Hyphomicrobiales; genus Pseudorhodoplanes; species Pseudorhodoplanes sp. The sequence continues at coordinate 2,918,611 of JAVSMS010000001.1, forward strand.
CGGCATGGTGACAAGCTGGGTGACGGCGACGATGTCCCTTCTCGGGTCGTAAGGCAGCTTCGACATCAGAATTGTGTTGATGGCTAGCGGTCCGCCGATGCTTACGCCGAGCGTCGCGCCATCGGGGGCGGCCTTGGCGACCATGTCGGTGCCAAGCACCCCGCCGGCGCCGGCCTTGTTCTCAACGATGAAATTGGAAGCTGGATACTTCTTCTGCAGTTCATCGGCGATCAGACGCGCCACGATGTCCGGGGTGGAGCCGGGCCCGAAAGGAGCGATGATCTTCACCGTCTTGGCCGGCCAATCCTGGGCGGCGGCCGGAGCGGTTACAGCGAGCATGGCGGCGAATGCGAGGACAAGTTTCTTCATTGTCCATCCTTCCCGAGAAAGACACCGTTTCGTTCGAGGGTGTTCTGCAGTTGCGTGACATCAATGTCGGCCGGATCGACATTTCCGGCAAGAGCGAGATGTGCGCCGCTCCCGGCAGCCTCGCCCATGGCGAAGCAGGGACCGGATACGCGCGCCGCGGACTGGCCTTCATGAGACATAGATGCGCAGCGTCCGGCGACCAAGAGGTTGGCTACTTTTTGCGGCAGCAGCATCCGGTAGGGCAGGTGGTTGAAGCCGCGCGAGCCGGGAATATCCGGCCATTCCCATTTCACGTCGCCGGCGACATGCGCCTCGATCGGCCAGCCATTGACGCCGATCGTGTCGTCGAAGCTTGCGCAGCTCAGCACATCCTCGCGCGTCAGCTTGTAAAGGCCCTCAATGCGCCGCGTCTCGCGGATGCCGAGCTGCGGCGCTATATCGATCATGTAGGACTTTTCGAAACCTGGCGCGTTTGCCTTCAGAAATTCGAAGAAAGCCAGTGCCTGCTTGCGGCCTTCGATCTCCCCCGCGCTCAGTTCGATAGCGTCGGTGCCATCGAGCGCTCGGCCGTTTGCGCTCTTGATCTGCGTGACGTTCACTCTCCATTCGGTCGGATGCAGCATAGGACGCACGATGGCGCCCTTGCGCGGGAAGCGCATGCCGCGCTTCTCCGCTTCGTCCATGAGCAGCGGAATGGACTTCCACGCTTCGCCGGCCGTATCTGGATCGACGCCGCTGAGACGGAACATCATGGTCGGGAAAAGCATGCCGCCATCGGCATCGCCGATTTCGAACGGTGCACCAGCAAAGGCAGCAAGATCACCGTCGCCCGAACAATCGATGAAAATCTTCGCACGCACCGCCTGACGGCCGGATTTGGTCTCGAGCAGCAGCGCGTCCACGCGCTCTCCATCCACCACCGCGCCGGCCGCGAGCGCATGAAACAGGATGTCAACATTGCGAGAGAGCAGCAGATCGTCGGCGGCGATCTTGTAGGCAGCGTTGTCATAGGCCTGCGCAAAAGTCTTGCCGAAAATCGAATGCGGCTTGTTGAGTCCGCCCAGCCGATCGATGCGGGCGAGCAGGTCGTCGGCGATGCCACGCACCACTTGACGGATCTCGCCATGTACATTGGCATGCAGGCCACAGAAATTGGTGACGCCGGCCGCGGTCCCCATGCCGCCAAGAAACCCATAGCGCTCGACCAGCAGCGTATTGCATCTCAGATTTCCTGCAGCAGCTGCCGCAGCAATGCCGGCTGGCCCGCCGCCGAGCACGACGATGTCAAACTCCCCGAAGACCGGAACGCTACGTGCCGGCTCGGTCAAGGTCTGGGCTGCGTTCATCTGCGGGTCCTGCGGCGGATGTGCCTATTCCGCTCCTGTCGGCCTTGTCAAACGTCTTGCGGAGAGGCCTGGGCTGCCCGGCCAGGGTTCAGCGGAAATTGCGGGGGAGGCTGTTGTGAATATCGGTTGCCGCAATGGCGGCATGGCCTGTCGCAACGCTGATCTGGTGCAGATCGGTGACGACGTCACCGGCAGCATACAAGCCATCCACTGACGTGCGCTGGTGATCGTCGACGTGCAAGCATCCGATGTCGTTGCTGCGTGCACCGAGCGCCGTCGCCAGTTCGGAGCGCACGTCGCAGCCGAGCATGGGATATAGTACGTCCACGTCGATACGCTCTCCGTTGGCCAGCACCGCGGTGATTCTGTCGTCGTCGCGCTCAATATCGACGACTCGCAAGTCAGGAAAGCGAATGCCGGCCTTGTTCAGGGTCTCGCGGGTCGCCGGCGCCATGTTGGTCGGATCATCGATGGGCAATAATACGACATCGCGCGAATAGGTACGCAGGAACATGGCCTTCTTGCCGGCAATCTGGACGCGGCCGAGCGCCCCGATGCGGCGATCTTTCGCTTCATAGGCATCGCAGATCGGACAATAGCGCAGCGCGCCGCGATAGACGGCATCGCGCAAGCCGGGCAACTCCGGACTTTCGTCAATAATCCCGGTCGCCAGCAGCACGCGTCTGGCCTTCCATACCCGCGCGCGGGAGCGCGCGACGAATGCGCCGGCGTCGCGGGCAAGGGCGTCCACACGTCCCTGTTCGAGACGCGCGCCATATTCCTCCGCCTGCTTGCGCAAATTGCCCAGCAGGGACGGGCCGGAAATGCCTGCGGGAAATCCGGGATAGTTGTGGCTTTCCGGAATGAGTGCGGTGCGACTCTTGCCATCATCGACCACCAGCACATTCCGCCGAAAGCGCGCGAGGTAAATGGCGGCGGTCAGCCCGGCTGGTCCGCCGCCTATGATCAGGCAATCCAGGTCGGATGTTTGTCGCGTCACCTCAACAGAAGTCGGAACGCTCGATTGCGTTCCATGCCAGCGGCCGGTCGCGGTCGCACGGCTTGCCATGGTCGCCGCCGTCCTCTACTGGAACCTTTCCAGTCTGGCCAGCCGGGTGGCGCTATGGGCCTCGCGATCATGATCCTTGGGCTTGCCGTCTTCATCGGCACCCATGTCTTTACCACGCAGCGCAAGGCGCGCGCCGATCTGATCGGTCGCATCGGCGAGGGACCCTACAAGGGGCTGTATTCGCTTTTGTCGCTGGCAGGCCTCGTGCTCATCGTCTATGGCTTTGCGCAATACCGTGCGGCCGGCTTGATCGATATGTGGTCGCCGCCCGCATGGACGCGGCATCTCGCCGCGCTGCTGATGCTGATCGCCACCATCTGCATCGTCGCCGCCTACATCGCTGGCAACATCAAACGGGTGCTGAAACATCCCATGCTGGTCGGCGTGAAATTATGGGCGACCGCGCATCTCATCGCCAACGGCGATCTTGGCTCGATCATTCTGTTCGGATCGATTCTTGGCTGGGCGGTGTTCGGCCGCATCTCGCTCAAGCACCGCACCGATCCCGGCGGTCTCGTAATCCCGATCGGCGGCTGGCCGCGCGATGTTGCTGCGATCGTGGTGGGCATTGTCGTTTATCTGGGGCTGGGGCTATGGTTCCATCCCTATGTCATCGGCGTTCCGGCCTTCACGGGATAAATCATGTCATCACAAACGGAGATCAGGCGCCTGACTGCGCCGGACATTCGCGCCCGCAAAAACGGCGAGCCCATCGTTTCGCTGACCTCGTATCACGCGCATACGGCGCGGCTGGCCGACAAGTATTGCGATGTGCTGCTCGTTGGCGACTCGCTCGGCATGGTGATGCATGGGCTTGAGACCACGGTGCCGGTGACACTCGAGATGATGATCCTCCAGGGCCACGCGGTGATGCGCGGCTCGCAACGTGCCCTGGTCGTCGTCGACATGCCGTTCGGCTCCTACGAGGCGTCGAAGGAGCAGGCCTTTGCGTCGGCGGCGCGGGTGATGAAGGAAACGACATGCGGCGCCATCAAGATGGAAGGCGGCGCGCGCATGGCTGACACCATCCGCTTTCTGGCGGAACGCGGGGTGCCGGTCATGGCGCATATCGGGCTAACGCCGCAGGCGATCAACACCATCGGCTCCTTCCGCGCGCAGGGGCGCGAGGAGGCCGACTGGGCCGCGATCGAGAATGACGCGAAGGCGGTCAGCGACGCGGGGGCTTTCTCGGTCGTGATCGAGGCGGTGGCCGAGCCGCTGGCGCGCAAGATCACGGGTCAAATTCCTATTCCGACCATCGGCATCGGCGCCAGCGCCGCCTGCGACGGGCAGATCCTGGTGATGGAGGACATGCTGGGCCTCACGCCGCGGGTGCCGAAATTCGTCAAACGCTATGGCGACCTGGGGCCGGGGATCGAAGCCGCAATCAAGGGTTATGCCGACGAGGTGCGTTCGCGTGCCTTTCCGGGCACCGATAATGTTTATGGCATGAAGGCGAAAAAGCCCTGACATCAGGCCGTTAACGCTGCCGGGATCAGGCTTTGCCTTGCCCGCGCCACATGGCTATTTTACCCGCCATTCCACGACCCTGACCTGACCTTGCTGTCTGGCCCCGTTCTGGGGAGGGGCGTTCCACACATCTGCCGGGGACTGACATTGGCCGACATTTTTCACGAAGTAGATGAAGATATCCGGCGCGAGCGGCTGAAAAAGCTGTGGGATCGCTTCGGGCCCTATGTGATCGGTCTGGCGCTGCTAATTGTGGTCGGCATCGGCGGCTGGCGCGGCTACGAGTACTGGCAGACGCGAAGGGCGGCCGAGGACAGTGCCCGGTTCGAGGCGGCGCTGGTGCTTGCCGACGCCGGCAAGCACGCCGAAGCAGAAGCGGCATTTGCCAAGGTTGCCGAGACGGCGGGTACGGCGACCTATCGGACCATGGCTCGCTTGCGGCAGGCAGCCGCACTCACGCAGAGCGATCCGAAATCGGCGATCGCGATCTTCGATTCCGTGGCGGCCGATACCTCGGTTGGCGGCAGTTTCCAGGACCTTGCGGCCTTGCGCGCGGGCTTCATTCTGGTGGACACAGCATCCTTCGATGACATGAAGCAGCGGCTCGAGCCGCTGACCGGTCCACAGCGCGCCTTCCGTCATTCTGCGCGCGAATTGCTGGCGCTGTCGGCTTGGCGTGCCGGCAACATGGCGGACGCCAAGCGCTGGTCCGATCTGATCATCAACGACGCCGAAAGCCCGGCCGGCATGCGTCAGCGCATGGAGGCGCTGCTGGCGCTGACCAGCGAAGCCAAAGGATGATGCTGATGCGTCGAGCGCGCTCATTGCACCGTTGCGTGGCCATGGCGTTTCTGGCCGCGGCCGGCTTTGGGCTGGGCGCGTGCGAGCAGATGGCCGATCTCATCCCGGATTCGAAGAAGCCGCTGCCCGGCGAGCGTAAACTGCTGTTTCCGGAGGGCGTGCCCGGTGTCACGCAGGGGGTGCCGCCCGAACTGATGCGCGGCAACCAGCAGGTGCAAGGCCAGACCGCGCCCGGTCAGACGGGTGCTCCTGCTGATCCGCAGGCGCAGCAGCAGCCGGCGGAACAGCAGCAGGCCGAGGAAAAGCCAAAACCCAAGCCGAAACCCAAGGTGCAGCGGACAGTTCGTCAGCAGCCGCGGCAGGAGCCGCAGCCCGAGCCGGCGCAGCCACAGCAACCGCAGCAACAGCAGACCTCGCCCTGGCCGGCGCCGCAACAGCAGCCGACGCAGCCGTCACCATGGCCCTCCGCCCCGGCGCCGGGTACTTTCACCCGCTGATATCCTCTTCTTCGCGCGAAGCAGTCTGACGGCTTCCGCTGCAAAGTCTCGCGCCGCATGACCTTCACTGTTGCGATCATCGGCCGGCCCAATGTCGGCAAATCGACCTTGTTCAACCGGCTGGTCGGCCGGCGGCTGGCTCTGGTCGACGACATGCCCGGCGTCACGCGCGACCGCCGCGAAGGCGAGGCGCGTCTCGGCGATCTGTCTTTCACCGTGATTGATACGCCCGGACTGGAGGAGGCGAGCGCGGCGTCGCTGGCAGGTCGCATGGTGGAGCAGACCAAGGCGGCTATTGCCGATGCGGACGCCGTCTTCTTCCTGGTCGATGCGCGCGCGGGTCTGCTGCCGGTCGATCGCGTCTTTGCCGATCTGATCCGCAAGTCGGGCAAGCCATCCATTCTTGTCGCCAACAAGAGCGAGGGCAAAGGCGGCGAGGCTGGGGCGCTGGAATCCTACGCGCTCGGCTTTGGCGAGCCGGTGGCGATTTCCGCAGAGCACGGCGAAGGCATGTCGGATCTCTACGACGCCTTGCGCGCGGCATTGCCGGAACACACCGAACGCATCCCCGCGGATGACGATGAAGAAGCAGACGAGTCGACGCGGCCCATCCGCGTGGCGGTGGTCGGACGCCCCAATGCCGGCAAGTCCACGCTGGTGAACAGATTGCTGGGCGAAGAACGGCTGCTGACCGGACCCGAGGCGGGCATTACCCGCGATGCCATTTCCGTCGATCTCGATTGGCACGGCCGCAAGTTCAAAATCTACGATACCGCCGGTATGCGTCGGAAATCGCGGATCGACGAGAAGCTTGAAAAGCTGTCGGTCGCGGATGCCCTCAACGCCATTCGTTTCGCCGACGTCGTCGTGCTGCTCATGGATTCGGGCCAGGATTTCGAGGAACAGGATCTGCGCATTGCCGACTTGGTCGAACGGGAAGGCCGCGCGCTGGTCATCGGCATGAACAAATGGGACCTGAAGGAAACCGGTCGCCATGCCTTCAACAAATTGCGCGCCGAAGCCGACCACTGGCTGCCGCAGGTAAAGGGCGTGCCGGTGGTCGCAGTGTCCGGCCTCACCGGCGAAGGGCTCGATCGCCTAATGCAGGCAGTGATCGATGCGCATGCGGTGTGGAACAAGCGCGTGCCGACATCGGCGCTCAATCGTTGGTTCGAAGAGGCGACCTCGGCCAATCCACCGCCCGCCGTTTCCGGGCGGCGTCTGCGTCTCAATTACATCACGCAGGCAAAGTCCCGCCCGCCAAGCTTTGTCGTGTTCTGCACGCGCGCCGATGCGGTGCCGGAATCCTATACCCGCTATTTGATAAACGGCCTGCGCGAGACATTCGATCTGCCCGGAACGCCGATCCGCCTGACCTTGCGTGAAAAGGCGAATCCGTATGCAGACAGAAAGAAGAGAACCTGACGTGTCCTTTAGACGTCGGTAGGTTCGCCCAGCTTGAGAAAGCGCTTGTCCAGATAGGAATAGAGCAAACCGGTCTCCTGCAGGCTTGGCAGGCAGAGCTCAACGATTTTCTCAGCAATCTGATCCGGCGATTCAAATTCCTCGGAATCGCGTCCCGGAAAAGCCTGCTTTAACAGACGCGTGCCGACGAGGCCGGGCGAGATCAGATTAACCTTTAGGTTCGTCGAAACGGTCTCAGCCGCCCACGATTGGACCATGGCATTCAAGGCGGATTTGGAAACGGCGTAGGGTGCCCAGTAGGCGCGGCCGTACCAAGCAAGCGCAGAGGTAACGAATACTGCGCGGCCGGCGTCAGAGAGCTTCAGCAACGGCTCCATCCAGCGGATCAGATGCCAGTTGGCGGTGACATTCACTGCCAACACGTCGTCCCAGACTTTTGGCTCCACATGCGAAAGCGGCGACAGGACGCCGAGAATGCCGGCATTACCGACCAGAATGTCGAGCTTGCCATAACGCTCTTGCAGCGCTGCGCTGAGCCGGGCAATCCCGTCGCTATCTTTCATGTCGAGCGGAACCAGCGTCGCCGAGCCGCCGGCTGCTTTGATCTCGTCGTCGAGCTCTTCCAGCCCGCCGACGGTGCGCGCAATTGCGACGATATGCGCGCCGGATTTGGCAAGGGCCAGCGCCGTGGCGCGGCCGATCCCGCGCGAGGCGCCGGTGACAAGGGCGATACGGCCGGAGAGGGGGTTACTCAAATTGCTTCCGCCAAAGAAAGGACCTGTGAGGGGCAATGCATAGTCGACACATTCCCGAAACACAAACCCTGCGCTTTGCCGGCCGCATTGTTAGAAAATTGGCTACAAGGGCCCCTCCCGCCCAGTCCGCTGGACCGGCGACAATTGTGCATTCAGCCTGTAATGCGGGGGCGCAGCGGACCCGGGCGCGACGGTTCACGCTTGTCAGCCGAACTTGTACAGCACCCCGTAGCCGCCGCGCGGATAGGACCACTCGATATTGTCGAACTGGTCGCACAGGAGGCGGCAGGTTCCGCATTCAAGGCAGCCGTCGGTCGAAAGCACGACCATGCCGTTCTCGTCGGTGCCGTAGCATCCCGCCGGGCAGCACCACGTGCAGGCTTTCGTCGTGCATTGATCGCGGCAGATGTCGGTTTCCTTGATTGCAATATGACCGCGCCCTTCATCAATTCGGTAGCGGTTTTCGAACAGCTTTTGCTCAACTTGCATTGTCATCGGAATGCCCTCACCAGTTTGATGGCGTCGCCGACCAGCCCGAACCGCGAGCGGCGGGTGATGAATTCGCGCTTGATGGTTTTTTCCTTGGTGCGCTTGTCCACGCCGTCAACCTTGAGGAAGGTATCGGCGGCGCGCGTCAGCAATTCCGGATAGGTGGTCAGGAACTGCCGGTTGTGATGCAGGATGCCTGGCATGTCGCGATATTTCTTCAGGTCCTTCATGACGAAGGAGTCCTCTAGCGCGGCCCGGTAGGCATGCAGATTGGTGGCCGTGAAGTCCTTGCCTTCTGCGCGCAGATTCAGAATGGTTTCGGCGGCGAAGCGTCCGGTGGTCATCGCGAGATTGGAGCCTTCGCGGTGCACCGAATTCACGAAGCCGCCGGAATCCCCGCAGATTACCCAGCCCTCGCCATGCACCGTCGGTATGGCGTTGTACCCGCCCTCGGGAATGAGATGGGCGGAATATTCCTTGATCTCCGAGCCGGCAATCAGCGGCTTCACTGCCGGATGTTGCTTCATGTCCTCGAGTAACTGGTTGGGGCTGACGCCCGCTTTCTTAAAATCCTCGACCATGCAACCGATGCCAAGCGAGATCGAGTCCTTGTTGGTGTAGAGAAAGCCGGTGCCCACCATGCCCTTGGTGATCTTGCCGAACATCTCGATCACCACGCCGTCGTCGCCGGAAATGTTGAAGCGCTGCTCGATCTGTTCGCGCGGCAGGAAATGCATTTCCTTGACGGCGAGCGCCACGTCCTGCGCCTTGACCGGCGGACGCAAGCCCGTCTTTGTGGCGACGAGCGAGTTGACGCCGTCCGCCAGCACCACGACGTCGGCGTGGATTTCGCCGCCCTGCCGATCGGTGCGCACGCCGATCACGCGGTTGCCTTTCTTCAGAAGCTCGACCACCGTGGTCTCGCAGATCAGAAGTGCGCCTGCGTCGCGCACCTTCTTGGAGAGCCATTTGTCGAAATTGGCGCGGATAATGGTGTAGCGGTTCGGCTTCTCGCCGGTGTCGATCGCGCTGCGGTAATGCGAGCCGACATACGAACGGTCGTCCATCATCCACATACGCTGCTCGACGATGGCGCGCTCCAGCGGCGCCTGGCGGCGACAATTCGGAATCACCGCTTCCAGCGCCTCGGCATACATGATCGCGCCCTGCACATTCTTCGAACCGGGATACTCGCCGCGTTCGAGCTGCAGCACCTTCATGCCGCCCTTGGCGAGCAGATAGGCGGCGACATTGCCGGAGGGCCCGGCGCCGACGACGATGGCATCGAATTTCTTGGGCATTCCGTCTCTCTCCTAGATGGCCTCAGCGCGGGTGGGGAGACGCGCACGCAGCGCCTCGGTGAGTGCTGGCAGGATCCGCACGGCATCGCCGACGATTCCGTAGGTGGCAAAGCCGAAGATCGGCGCGTTCGGATCGCTGTTGATCGCGACGATCACGTCGGCGCCCTCGACGCCGACGCGGTGCTGCACGGCGCCGGAAATGCCCGCCGCGATATAGAGCTTGGGTCTGATCGTCTTGCCGGTCTGTCCGATCTGGCGGTCGAGGCCGATCCATCCGGCCTGCGCCACCGGACGCGAGCCGCCATAGTCGCCGCCGAGCAGGCGGGCGAGTTCCTTGACGTGCTGGAAATTTGCGGGGCCGCCGAGGCCGCGGCCACCGGCGACCACGATATCGGCATAAGCAAGTTGCGCCTCTTCGGCGGCAGCATCCGGGATGAAGGTCAGAATCTTGGTCGCGATGTCGTCTTCCGAGAGTGCGACGGTTTCCTGGATCACTTGGCCGGTGCGTTGCGTGTCGCGCGCAGGCATCGCCATCACGCGCGGGCGCACCGTAGCCATTTGTGGTCGGCAGTTCAGCGTATGGATGGTGCACAGGAGCGAACCGCCGAAGGTCGGACGGGTCGCGGCAAGGCTGCGGGTCTCGCTGTCGATGCGCAACTCGGTGCAGTCGGCGGTGAGACCGGTTGCGAGCGTGGTCGCGACCGCGCCGGCGAGATCGCGTCCGAGCGTCGTCGCGCCAAGCAGCAAGATTTCCGGCTTGTAGCGTCCAACGAGCTGGGTAAGGGCTTTGGTGTAAGGGTCGGTACGGTAATGCGCGAGCACCGGGTGGCGGACGACGTAAACGGAATCGGCGCCGTAAAACGCCGCTTCGGCGCAGGCCGCATCGGTGGCTGAATCATCCGCACCGATGACGACGGCGGAAAGCGCGACGCCAAGCTGGTCGGCAAGCTTGCGGCCTTCGCCGAGTAACTCCCAGGAGACCGGATGCACCCGTCCACGTTCGAGCTCGACATTGACCCAAACGCCTCTCCAGTCTTCAAGGCCGTGCGGAGCGGTCTGCGATGTTTTCGCGCTCATCGCACCATCTCCTTTTCAAGCGCAGGGTGCGAGGCGAACAGTTTTGCCAGCAATGTGTCAGCGGCCTCACACGGCGTTGCCTTGGTCGCGTCAATCATCTCGGCCTTCGTGGAACGTTGCGGCGGCGCAAAAACCTTCTTGACCGCAGTCGGCGAGCCCTTCAGGCCGCAGCGCTCCGGCGCTTCGATGCCGGCCGCCTTATGGTTCCACTCGATGACGTCGTAGCGCGCCGCACGAAACATGTCGTCCATGCTGGCGAAGCGCAGCGTGTTGCTTCCCTCGATCATGGTGATGAGGCAGGGCAGCCGCGACTGCAGCACTTGCACGCCGCCTTCGGCGCGGCGATGCACGACGATCTCGCGCGCCGCGGGATCAATCTTCTCTATGCGCGCCACATAGGTCAGTTGCTCGAAGCCGAGGCGTCGCGCGATGCCTGGGCCGACCTGGGCAGTATCGCCGTCGATGGTCTGTTTGCCGCAGAACACCATGTCGACGGAATGATCCTGACCGATGCGGCGGATGGTTGAGGCAAGGGCGAAGGAGGTTGCGAGCGTATCCGAGCCGGCGAAGACTGAGTCTGTGATCAGGATCGCTTCGTCGGCGCCATAGGCGATGCACTTTTTCAGTGCGTCGGCCGCCATCTTCGGGCCCATGCTGAGCACGGTCACCCGCGCGTTCAGACGGTCCTTCAGCCGGAGCGCCTCTTCCAGGGCGACCAGGTCGTGCGGATTGATCACTGCCGGCACGCCCTGACGCATGATGGTATTTGTGACCGGATGCACCCGGATCTGGCTGGAATCGGGCACCTGTTTGATGCAGACGACAACGTGCATCGACAATTCCGTAAATTGGTACGTCTTTGCGTATTAATACTTTAGTTTTGTAACCGACCTGGAGCCGCCGCCGCTTGACTTTGGACAAGCCGCGGCGGCCGGCCCGGGAGCCGCGGCAACAACGGGGATCTGGAGGTCTGGGGGGAGGGCTCAGCTCGCTTCGGCGAGCAGGGACAGCTGTCGGGGCGTATGCGCCGTCAGGCTCCGGTCGGTAAGCGGCGTCGGGTAGTCGCCGGTGAAGCAATGATCGGTGAATTGCGGGCGAGCCGGATCGCGCGGCCCGACCCCCATTGCCTGGTAGATGCCTTCAACCGACAGGAAGGCGAGAGAATCCGCGCCGATGAATTTGCGCATGTCTTCGAGGCTGTGCGTGGCCGCCAGCAGTTTGTCCCGTTCGGGCGTGTCGATGCCGTAATAATCCGGATGAGTAATTGGCGGAGAGGCGATGCGGAAATGCACTTCCTTGGCGCCGGCATCCCGCATCATCTGCACAATCTTGACCGAGGTCGTGCCGCGCACGATCGAGTCATCGATCAGCACAATGCGCTTTCCCTTCACGGCCGAGCGGTTGGCGCTGTGCTTGAGCCGCACGCCAAGCGCACGGATCTGTTGCGTCGGCTCGATGAAGGTGCGGCCGACATAGTGATTGCGGATGATGCCGAGGTCGAAGGGGATGCCGCAGGCCTGCGCATAGCCGAGCGCCGCCGGCACGCCTGAATCCGGAACGGGCACGATGACGTCGGCATCGGCAGGCGATTCCGCAGCAAGCTGCGCGCCCATGGTCTTGCGCACTTCGTAGATCGAGCGGCCGCCGAGGATGGAATCCGGACGCGCGAAATAGATGTACTCGAAGATGCAGGGGCGCGGCGGCATCGGCGGAAAGGGCTTGTGGCTTTGCGTGCCCTTGTCGTCGAAGATGATGACTTCGCCGTTCTCGATGTCACGCACATATTTTGCGCCAATGATATCGAGCGCGCAGGTTTCCGACGCCAGGATTGGGCAACCGTCGAGCGTGCCGAGCACCAGCGGGCGGATGCCGAGCGGATCTCGCGCGCCAACCAGCTTCTTGTTGGTCAGACCGACAAATGAATACGCGCCCTCGAGGGCGCGAAGGCCGTCAATGAAGCGATCGACGAAGCGCGGTTTGTGCGAACGGGCGACGAGATGCAGCATCACCTCCGTGTCGGTGGTGGACTGCATGATCGCGCCTTCACGCACGAGTTCGCGCCGCAGCGTGAGGCCATTGGTCAGGTTGCCGTTATGGCCGATGGCGAAACCGAAGGGATCGAGTTCGGCGAAAAGCGGTTGCACGTTGCGCAACAGCGTCTCGCCGGTCGTGGAATAGCGGACATGGCCCATCGCCGACATGCCGGGCAGGCGATCGATGACGGCGCGGTCGGAAAACGTGTCGCCGACAAGGCCGAGGCGGCGTTCTGAATGGAAGCGCTGGCCGTCGAAAGACACGATGCCGGCCGCTTCCTGGCCACGATGCTGGAGTGCATGCAGGCCCAGCGCCGTAATGGCGGCGGAATCGGGATGGCCGAAAATGCCGAACACGCCGCATTCTTCGCGGAGCCGGTCGGCATTCAGGTCGACATCATGGTGCGGGAGAGGGGAATCGGTGGTGGCTGCGGTCATCGCCTCGTCCAGCTCTCCTGTCGCCACCCGTCAACGCGTGGGGGCGGTCCGTGTCTCGATCAGTTGCTGCATCCCGGCGCGGTCGGAACGCTCATAGCCTTCCCCGGTGGTCCGGGCGGGGACGCGGCTTGGTCCCATATCGGAACGTTGACCCGGGGTCGCCACGGGCGATTCCGGCTCCTCGCTTGCGGGCCTTTTCAGCCGCTTCAAGATGGTGCTTTCTGGGTCATCCGGCAACATGGACTTAAGCCAATCCCCTGTACTTGCAAGCACAACCCGCGACTTCGCGCCGGTCACCCAGGTCGGCTGGGACTTTTGCGGGACCAGCCAGTCGAAGAACAGGAAGGCGACGACCACGATGATAAGGCCGCGGGCCAGCCCGAACAGAAAGCCCAAAGTGCGGTCGAGAGCGCCGATTCGGCTGTCGAGAATCATGTCCGAGATGCGTACGGTGATGATCGACACGATCAACAGTGTGCCGAGGAAGACGCCGCCGATGACGGCCGCCTTCGCCACGATATCGTTGTTGAAATATTGCTGGGCGTAAGGGACCAGGCGATTGAAGAAATACAAGGTCGCCAGCGCCGCCGCGATCCAGGCCGCAATCGACAGGATTTCCCGCATAAAGCCCCGGATCATGGCCAGGAGCCCCGAAATCAGCATCACGGCGAGCAGGATGATGTCGAGCAGAGTGATCGGCATTGGCAATCTTTGTGGCGGTAGGCCCGAATGAGCGCCCCGAAAGGGCCGGACCAGGCGGGCGGGCCTGTATAACCGCCTCCAAATCCTCCGTCACCCGTCTTGTCGCACGGTTCCCCTGGGGGCGGCACTGTAGCGCGGCGAATGGGTGATTTGCGCCACAGACGCTTTGTGAATGGCCTAATCGTCCTGCATAGCCGGGGTGGGCCGTTTCGCACCTTTGCCGCGTGCGGCAATGTCCGAAACCAGATTCACCAGGCTGCTGTTGCTGTTGAGCGTGAACCGGCTTTCGGAGGGGGCCTCCGTCTGCGCTGACTCCGGCAGGAAGGCGCGGGTGAAGCCAAGCTTGGCGGCTTCCTTGACCCTCGCCGACGTCTGAGAGACGGGGCGTATGGCTCCTGACAGGGATACCTCGCCGAAAAAGACCGCGTCCGGCGGCAGCGGGGCGTTCACCAGCGATGACACCAATGCCGCGGCCACCGCGAGATCGGCGGCCGGCTCCTGAATGCGCAGCCCGCCTGCAACATTCAGATAGACATCGTGACTGGCAAGCCTCACGCCGCAATGCGCTTCCAGCACTGCGATGACCATGGACAGCCGGCTCTGGTCCCAGCCCACCACAGCGCGGCGCGGCGTGCCAAGCGTGGTGGGAGCGACCAGCGCCTGGATTTCGACGAGGACGGGGCGTGTGCCTTCGATGCCAGCGAAGACAGCAGTGCCGGGACTGCCAAGATCGCGTTCGGACAGAAACAGCTCGGATGGATTTGTGACCTCGCGCAGGCCGAGCCCGGTCATTTCAAACACGCCGATCTCGTCGGTAGCGCCGAAGCGGTTCTTCACCGCGCGCATGATGCGGAATTGATGTGAGCCTTCGCCTTCGAAGGAGAGCACTGCGTCGACCATGTGCTCGACGACGCGGGGGCCGGCGATCTGCCCGTCCTTGGTGACATGACCGACTAGGATGACGGCGGCGCCGCACTTCTTCGCGAAGCGGATCAGCGATTGCGCCGAGGCGCGCACCTGCGTCACGGTGCCGGGCGCGGACTCGACCGTGTCCGTCCACATGGTCTGGATGGAATCGATCACCACAAGGCGCGGCACGCCGCCGGTGGACAGTGTTGCAATGATATCTTCAACCGAAGTCTCAGAGGCGAGCTCGACCTTGGCGTCGCCGAGCTTCAATCGCTCGGCGCGCAGCCTGACTTGCGCGACCGCTTCTTCGCCGGAGATGTAAACCGAGCGATGACCAAGCCGCGCCAGCGCGGCTGCGGCCTGAATAAGCAACGTCGACTTGCCGATGCCGGGATCGCCGCCGACAAGAAGCACCGAACCCCGCACCAGCCCGCCGCCCGTCACGCGATCGAATTCGCTGAGGCCCGTGGCCAATCGCGGCGCGTCCTGCGCATCGCCGGCGAGCGACTGCAACTGAAACGGACGGCCTTTGCCCGGAGCCTTGCCGGGCCCGCGCGGCTGTGTCGGCGAACCCGATTGCTCTTCAGCGATGGTGTTCCATTCGCCGCAGGCCTCGCATTTGCCCTGCCAGCGGCCATAGGCGGCACCGCAATTCTGGCAGATGAAGGTCAGGGCCCGGCGACTCATGCTGGTATCGAGACGGTGTCGGGCAGCGAAGTCAACGGCGAAAGTCAGCCGCCCGTGCTCTTGTAAATACGGGCATACCGCCGCCCAAGACTGGTGAGCACTTCATAGCCATTGGTGTCGAACTGCTCCGCCAGTGCGTCGACATCAAAGCCTTCGCCGATCAGAGTTACATAATCGCCGCGTCGCACCGCGCTTCCGGGCAGGTCGGTTATGTCCACCGCCATCAGATCCATCGAGATAAGCCCGACGATGGGGCAGCGGCGGCCGGCGACCAGCACAACGCCGCCCTGCTTCAGGTCGGTGCCACTCGCCATGCGGAAATAACCATCGGCGTAGCCAATGGCGACGATGGCGATGCGCGAGGGGCGGCGCGCGGTCCAGTTAGCGTCGTAGCCGACCGTGTCACCGAAAGCGACCTCCCGCGTGAGGATAATGCGTGCATCCAAGTGCACCACCGAGCGCATGGGATTGGGTTTGCCGGGCGTCGGATTGACGCCGTAGAGCGAGACGCCGGGACGAATGAGATCAAGATGGGCGGAAGAGCCGAGAAATATGCCAGAAGAATTTGAAATAGATGCCGGGACACCACGATAGAGGCTGCGAATTTCTCGAAAGGCGAGCATTTGCTCGTTGTTCCGTGGATGCTCGTGGATTTCGGAGGCTACGAAATGGCTCATCAACAGCATGATGCCGTGATTTTCCGCCTTGATCCGCGGCGCCAACGCCGTTGCTTCCTCGATGGTCACACCGAGCCGGTTCATGCCGGTGTCGACATGCAGGGCGATACCGCCATGCCAGTTCGACGCGGAGACGAAGCTGTCCCATTCGGCGAGCTCGGCCGAAGAACCGATAACAGGGCGTAGGGCGTGCTCGGCAAAAACCGGCGCCGTGCCCGGCGGCAGACCGCCGAGAATATAGACGACGGCGTCCGGTGCGATCCGGCGCACGCGCTTGCCTTCGGCCAGATCGGCAACAAAGAAGGTAGTGCAGCCGGCATGATAGAGGAGGGCGGTGACCGGCTCGAGCCCGCAGCCATAAGCGTCGGCCTTGACCACGGCGGCACATTCGGTCGGGATGGCCATGCCGCGCAGTTTCTTCCAGTTCGCCTCGATCGCTCCCAAGTCGACCGTCAGGATGCCGCCTGCCTCCGCGGCGGGCGGACCATAGGCAAACGTCGTCTGTTCAGGGGCTGCTTCTTGCGCGGACATGATCGGAGCCGATGATTCTCCGCCATGTAGCCGGGATCGCCGGCTTTCAGCAACTGGCCGGAGCGATTGGCAGGCTTAATCGTACCGTGCGGGGAGATGACTTTCCTGCGCCAGATCGCCGAAGCGGGTGATGTTGGCGTCGAACTGGACCTGCACCGTGCCGGTCGGGCCATGGCGCTGCTTGCCGATGATGATTTCCGCCTTGCCGTGCGCGGCGTCCATTTCGATCTGCCACTTGGCGTGCTCGTCGGTGCCCGGCCGCGGCTCCTTGTTACTCAGATAATATTCCTCGCGATACACGAACATCACGACGTCGGCGTCCTGCTCGATCGAGCCAGATTCACGCAGGTCCGAGAGCTGCGGGCGCTTGTCGTCGCGGCTTTCCACCTGACGAGACAATTGCGACAGCGCCATGATCGGCACGTTCAGTTCCTTCGCCAGCGCCTTCAGACCAGTGGTGATCTCGGTGACTTCCTGCACGCGTCCTTCCGAGGCGCGTTTCGAAGAGCCTTGCAGCAGTTGAATATAGTCGACCACGATCAGATCAAGGCCACGCTGCCGTTTGAGACGACGCGCGCGCGCGGCGAGCGCTGCAATCGACAGGCCGCCGGTTTCGTCGACATAAAAGGGCAGGTTCTGCAGTTCGATGGAGGTATCCTTGATCAGCTCGAAATCCTGTTCGGTAATTGAACCGCGCCGGATTGTGCTAGACGTGATTCCTGTCCGTTCGGAAATGATACGGGTCGCGAGCTGCTCGGCCGACATTTCGAGCGAGAAGAAGCCGACGATGCCGCCGTTCACCGTGCTCATATGCCCGTCGGGCCGCACTTCGCCTTGCCACGCGCGGGCGACGTTGTAGGCGATGTTGGTTGCGAGCGAGGTCTTGCCCATGCCCGGGCGGCCGGCCACGATGATGAGGTCGGACGGCTGCAATCCGCCCATCTTGCTGTCGAGGTCTCTCAGGCCGGTCGCCAGTCCCGACAATCCGCCGTCGCGTGCATAGGCATTGGCGGCCATGTCGACCGCGGTGGTAAGCGCCTGCGCGAAACGCTGAAAGCCGCCTTCGTAACGGCCGGTTTCAGCAACTTCATACAGTTTCTTCTCCGCTTCCTCGATCTGCTTGGTGGGCGAAGAATCAACTGGTGCGTCATAGGCTTCGTTGACGAGATCCTCGCCGATCAGAATCAGCGAACGACGCAGCGCCAGATCGTAGATCGTGCGGCCGTAATCGGCGGCGTTGATGACGGTTGTCGCCTCGGCGGCGAGCCGCGCGAGATATTGGCTCACCGTCAGACCGCCAATATCTGCATCCGCCGGCAAAAAAGTCTTGAGCGTCACCGGGCTCGCGACCTTGCCGGCGCGGATCAGGCTCGCGGTGATTTCATAGATTTTTTGATGAACCGACTCGAAGAAGTGACGCGGTTCAAGAAAATCTGACACCCGATAGAAAGCCTCGTTGTTGACTAGAATGGCACCAAGAAGCGCCTGCTCCGCTTCGATATTGTGCGGCGCAATGCGATAGGTCGGTGCAAGCTCGGCGAGCTTGCGGACGGACGAGTCTTGAGCAGCCATAGATCGAATAGCTTCTTTGGTCTTAGTCTTGTTTTATGAGTCGAAATGACGACGCGTAACGGATACATCGCACGCAACTCACTGCCTTCGACCTTGATCGAGCTTTAACACCGCCGTCCGAAAAGCGCGATCTTATTTGCAATTCTCGCCGCGATTCACAGCGCGTGAAAAGCTTGGGACCGCTGCACAGAAATTTCTTGACCTGAGCCATTGAGCACGCGTGGCGGCCTTCACTCGCCGGCAATCCGCAAGGGCTGGCGGCTGTGGCCTTCCAGCGCCCGCAATCGCTGTTCCTCCCGAAGGAGGTAGTCGCGCGTGAGAGGCACCACATCCTGCCGTTTAGCAAGCTGGATCTGGAATACCATCATGTTCTGTTCGCGGAAGGCCATTTCCGATGCCGCCAGGTAGAATTCCCACATACGCAGGAAATACTCGTCGTAAATCCGCTTGATGTCGCCGGCATGTGCGAGGAAGCGTTCGCGCCAGGCCTTCAAGGTTTCGGCATAATGCAGACGGAGGATTTCGATGTCGGTGACCAGAAGGCCAGAGCGCTCAATGGTCGGCAGAACCTCCGACAAGGCCGGAATATAGCCGCCGGGAAAAATATACTTTGCGATCCAGGGATTGGTGACATTGGGTCCCTCGGACCGGCCGATCGAGTGCAGAACCATGACGCCGCCGTCGGCCAGCAATCCTGCCGCTTTACGGAAGAAGGCATCGTAATATCCGACGCCGACATGTTCGAACATGCCGACCGACACGATCCGGTCATAGGGGCCATTGGCGTCGCGGTAGTCCTGCAGCAGGAACTTTGCAGATCCGGATAACCTCTTTTCATGCGCCCGCGTGACCGCCCTCTTATGCTGTTCTTCCGACAGGGTGATGCCGGTGACTTTCGCGCGAAGATATTCTGCAAGATACAGGGACAACCCACCCCAGCCGCAGCCGATATCAAGGACCGTCTGTCCCGGTTCAATCAGCAGCTTTGCCGCAAGGTGACGTTTCTTGGCCAATTGGGCATCGTCCAGGGACTGTTCCCCATTCTCGAAATAGGCGCAGCTATATTGCTGGTCGGCATCCAGGAAGAGGGAGTACAGCCGCCCGTCGAGATCGTAATGGTGCGCGACATTGCGCCGCGAGCGGCGGCGCCGGTTCAGTTGCGCCAGGCGGCGCGTCAGGTAGCGCAACTGCCATTGCGGTCGGGCGAAATAGGGCGGCTTGCCGCTGCGATCCTGGGTAAGAAGAACACTCAGCAGGTCCGCGAGCGATCCCTGTTCGATCACAAGGCCGCCATCCATATAGGCTTCCCCCAGCCGCAGCTCGGGGTCGAGGAGAATTCCGTACATGGCCCGGCGGGACGTCAATCGGACATCAACGGGTGGTCCGCTGCCATCTCCAAACAGGAATGAATTTCCGTTGGCGGTGGTGATCCGCAGGTTGCCGCTGCGGATAAAGCGTGCCAGTGCTGTTTGAAGCAACCGCTCCACCGGCCGCCTCCCTTGGCGCTTTGCCGTCCCACGGACAGCTTTGAACCGGCTGGAGCGGCGCCAATCTTTGGCTTGCCAGCAGGCTCGCTAAAGAAAATCTGGACCCAAGAACATATTAGAACAAAGTCTAACGGAACCGGCAATGAGGCAGGGGACATCCGAAAAGGGGCCACATTCGTTCGTTAGGGCCGTTTTGCGCGCGGTG
Source organism: Pseudorhodoplanes sp. (assembly GCA_032027085.1). Taxonomy (NCBI): domain Bacteria; kingdom Pseudomonadati; phylum Pseudomonadota; class Alphaproteobacteria; order Hyphomicrobiales; genus Pseudorhodoplanes; species Pseudorhodoplanes sp. The sequence goes on from JAVSMS010000001.1 coordinate 2,938,451, forward strand.
TCGGTATCGCCCGGCCGCTGCAGGCCAGATTTGTCTTAATCTCATAGGTCGGGGGTGTCTCGGTGCGGCGATTGCGAGCGATTCTGATCGTTCTGACGGCGGTGACCTCGGTTTGGCTCGGAAACCATCCGGCCGATGCGCAGCAGCCTAGATCGGCCTCTGCCCCGCGACCGGCTCCCGAGTTGCCTCAGTCGGGCCACCAGACCGAAGCAATCGACCTCAATGAGGGGAAAACCGCGCCCCAGATGTTCGCCTCGGATTGCGCGGTCTGTCATCAGAAGCCGAATGGTCTGGCCAAGGGCCGCAATACCGGCCAGCTCGCAAATTTCCTGCGTCAGCACTACACGACAGGAACACAGCAGGCCGGAATGATCGCGGCTTATCTGACATCGGACGGCCTTGACCGCGGCGTACCTGAACGCCCCAGTGCGAGAGAGCGCGGGCCAGTCGACCGGCCGCCGGCATTGATTGGACGCCGCCAATCGCCTGACGCGGCTGATCCTGACGCTGATGCCGCGCCGAGTGAGGGCCGCCGCAAGCCTGCGACTGAGGCCGGCAGGCCCGTCGACCGCGACGCGCCGGCCAGCCGTCGCCATTCCCGGGAACGGGATGAGGGCCGCAGGCCGTCCGAGCGCAAGCCGGCGGCGACCGCGCGCGCCCCCAAATCTGCGCCTGAAATCAAGCAGATTGAGGAGCCGACCGCGCCAGCTGCGGAGTCGGAAACACCAGCGGCACCAGCGGCGCCTCCCGCTGAGGAGAGGCCCGCCGCGCCGCCGCCACCCGAAATCCGGATTTAGCGGAACTAGGCCGTCTTCCCGGCTTCCTCGGCCGCTTCCATGCCTTCTTCCGCCGGAGCAGCGGCTTCTTCGAAGAATGCTTCCGTCGCGACTTCTTCCGCCGGCTCTTCGCCTTCCTGTCGACGCACGGTCACGTCCTCGCCGCGGGCCAGACGCTCGGCCTCTTCAGCGTTGCGGGCGACGGCCACAGTGACGGTGACATCGATTTCAGGATGTAGCGCCACCTGCACCTTGTGCTGGCCGATGGTCTTGATCGGCGCGTTAAGGGCGATCTGGCTGCGGTTCACGGCGATGCCAGATTCGGTGATCAGCGCGGCGAGGTCGCGACCGGTAACCGAACCGTAGAGTTGGCCGGTATCGGAGGCCTGACGCAGCACGGTGAACCTCTTGCCGTCGAGCTTGTCGGCGATCTTCTGCGCTTCGCTCTTCTCGGCAAGATTGCGGGTTTCGAGCTCCTGGCGCATCCCTTCGAAGCGTGCCTTGTTCTCCTTCGTGGCGCGCAGAGCCTTGCCTTTCGGCAGCAGGAAATTGCGGGCGAACCCGTCCTTCACGCGCACGGTCTCGCCCATCTGGCCAAGCTTGGCGACGCGTTCGAGCAGAATGACTTCCATGTTCTTTCTCCTTGTTGTGTCGTTCAAATTCAATCGGTGCGGTCCATCGGCGGCCTGCTTTTTTTCGCGAGGCGGCCGCGAATATCGAAAGCCGTGTCGGCAAGACCGGCGAGACTCATCAGAAGGATGGGCCAGAACAGCACCACCACGGCGACATAACTGCCGGCCAGAATGAAACCGCGCGCGGCTGCATCCCGCGTCAGCGCATGCAGAACCGCAAAGCCGAGAATCGCATAGGCCATCAGCAGGCTGGCCGCCAGAATCGATCCTACCGTTCCGAGGAGGCTGGGCAGGAACGACAGCGCAACGGCAACAGCAAGCATTGCCGGCGCAAATGGTGGAAAACGCATGTCTGGAATGTCGGGCCACGGCCGGCGCAGGTTGCCCGAGACTTTGACGATGCGGCCGGCCAGCCAGAGATTGACGGTGTTGGTCAAGGTCGCGATCACGGCGGCGGCGAGGGGAATTACGGCTACCAACAGATCGAGCACCTTGTCGGGATCGATGTTGCGGATATCCGCGGGCATGTCCGCCGGGCTTTGCATCTTGAGCACACGCTCAAACGACGCACGCAGACCCGAGCGGAACGACTCCTCGTCGACTCCGAAATTCGGAATCGCGGCGACAACGGTCAGGGCGCTGATGATTCCGGCCCAGACGACCAGCCGGCCGGCAGGATACCATTCCATCGCATCCGGGCTGTCGGCCATAGGTCGTGCGAGCAAGGCCAGATAGCCGAGCCACCATGCGGGAAGACCGACCCCGATCAGGAACGCGACTATAAAAAAAGGTCCGAAGACCACGGACAGGCCGACGGCGGCGACTATGGCGGCGAACAGGGCCGACCAATGGCTCCAGCCGAGCGCCGCAATCATGATCGGCAGCGGCGCAAGATAGAAGAGCAGGATCGAGATGATCGAGCCGGACGCAACAGAAGCGAACAGCAGCGCAGAGGCTGCGCCAGCTCCCAGTCCGATCAGAAGAATCTGCATCATCACAAGCTGTCCCGCTTCGCAGCGGTTAGAGACGGATCGCAGGTCCTAAACCCCGTCCGTCCCAACCATCAGCGCCCGGATTGAATCTGGGCGCCTCGTTATTCAACCATCAACGGATCACATATGGAAGCAGGCCAAGGAAACGTGCGCGCTTGATCGCCTGGGCGAGTTCACGCTGCTTCTTGGTCGAGACCGCCGTGATCCTGCTCGGCACGATCTTGCCGCGCTCCGAGACGTAACGCTGCAGGAGCTTCACGTCCTTGTAGTCGATCTTCGGCGCATTGGCGCCGGAGAAGGGGCAGGTCTTGCGCCGACGAAAGAAAGGACGGCGTCCGCCGCCACCACCACCGAATGCCATGGCTTATTCCTCCGTCGTTTGCGCGTCGCCGCCGTCGTCACCGCGGGGAGCGCGATCATCGCGATCCCGCCGCGGACGATCGCCGCGATCGAATCGGCCACCGCCGCCAAAGCCGCGATCGCCAAATCCACGCTCGCGCTCGTCGCGATCGGCCTTGCGCATCATGATGGACGGTCCTTCTTCCAGCTCGTCCACGCGCACGGTCATGAAGCGCAGAACATCTTCGTTCAGGCGTTCCTGACGCTCCACTTCGCTGATCGCGGCGGGCGGCGCGTCGACATTCAGGAAGGTGAAATGCGCCTTGCGGTTCTTGCGGATGCGAAACGACAGGGACTTCACGCCCCAATATTCGTTCTTGGTGACCTTTCCACCGAGGCCTTCAATGACGCCCTGAAACTGCTTGGTCAGGTCTTCGACCTGCTGTGCGCTGGCGTCCTGGCGCGCCAGAAACACGTGCTCGTATAACGGCATGAATGCCTTTCCTCTGGTTGCATCGCTCACCCGGCGCAAAGCCCAACGAGACCTTCGGAAAGGCTCGACGCTCTGATGGCGGAGACACGGGACGACGGACCGATTGGCCCTGCCGACGACCCTTGCGAGACGTGGCCGTCCGTTCAGCCCCCGGCCGGGACGAGCGGAAGCCGGGGTTATAGGGATTTTTGCTCGGAAGGCAAGGTGGAAAGGAGATCGCTACGCTTGACACATGCCACCTTGCAGTGTCTTTCCGCCCGGTTTTAGGCAATCCAGGCGCCGGGGGCGTAATGGCGGCAGCTTTCGTATTTCCAGGACAGGGCAGCCAGGCCTTAGGGATGGGCAAGGCCTTGGCCGAAGCCTTTCCCGTGGCCAAGGCAGTCTTTGACGAGGTGGACGCGGCCTTGGGTGAGAAGCTGTCCGCGATCATGTGGGAGGGGCCGGCTGATAAGCTGACCCTGACCGAGAATGCTCAGCCCGCTTTGATGGCGGTGTCGGCTGCGGTGACGCGTGTGCTCCAGGCGGAAGCCGGTCTTGATCTGAAACGGGATGTCGCCTTTGTCGCCGGTCATTCGCTTGGCGAATATTCGGCGCTGGCGGCGGCCGGGGCCTTCAGCGTGAGCGATGCGGCGTGGCTGCTGCGCACGCGTGGCGATGCCATGCAGAAGGCGGTGCCCGTCGGGGAGGGGGCGATGGCGGCGCTGATCGGCCTTTCATTCGAGGATGCCGCGACTGCGGCGCGTGAAGGCGCGCAAGACCAAATCTGCCAGGCGGCCAACGACAATGGCGGCGGACAGGTCGTGATCTCAGGCAACAAGGCGGCGGTCGAACGCGCCTGCGAGATTGCCAAAGCCAAGGGCGCGAAACGCGCGATGCTGCTGCAGGTGTCCGCACCCTTCCATTGCGCGCTGATGCAGCCGGCGGCGGATGTGATGGCGGATGCGCTTTCAAAAGTGACCGTTAATGCCCCCGCCGTGCCGGTAGTCGCGAATGTCATGGCGCGGCCGCTCAGCGATCCTCAGGACATCGTACAGGCGCTTGTCGCGCAGGTGACGGGGACGGTGCGCTGGCGCGAATGCGTAGAATATATGGTCCAGCACGGTGTCGCCGAGTTCTACGAACTTGGTGCAGGCAAGGTGCTCACAGGCCTGGTGAAGCGCATCGCCGGCGGCGCGACCGGTACAGCAATTGGAACCCCCGAAGACATTGCCGCTTACAAGGCATCGCGCAGCTAAGCTATTTGGTTTATCGCGCTTTCTCACGGAAATCCGGGGGGTCGTCTTTCCCGGGAAGCGCTTTGAGGAGGATTTCAATGTTCGAGCTTACCGGAAAGACTGCGCTCGTCACCGGCGCCACGGGCGGCATCGGCGGCGCCATCGCGCGGGCGCTCCACAAGCAGGGTGCGACAGTCGCGATTTCCGGAACGCGGCGCGATGCGCTGGACCAGCTTGCTGGGGACCTGAAGGATCGCGTGCACGTTCTGCCCTGCAATCTCGCCGACAAGGAGCAGGTCGAGGCGCTGGTGCCGCAGGCAGAGGAGAAGATGGAGAAGCTCGACATCCTGGTCGCCAATGCCGGCATCACCAAGGACAATCTGTTCGTGCAGTTGCGCGATGAGGATTGGGACAGCGTGATCGAGATCAATCTGACCTCGACCTTCCGCCTGTCGCGCGCGGCCATGAAAACCATGATGCGCCGCCGCTTTGGCCGCATCATCGGCATCACCTCGGTGGTCGGCGTGACCGGCAATCCGGGGCAGGGCAATTACACCGCCGCCAAGGCCGGCATGATTGGCATGATGAAGTCGATCGCCAAGGAATACGCGCGGCGCGGCGTGACCGCGAACTGCATCGCCCCCGGCTTCATTGCCACAGCCATGACTGACAAGCTCAACGACAAACAGCGCGAGGCGATCCTGCAAATGGTTCCGGCCAACAGGCTGGGAACGCCCGACGATATCGGCGCCGCGGCGGTCTATCTCGCGTCGGACGAAGCCGGTTATGTCACCGGCCAAACCATCCATGTGAACGGTGGAATGGCCATGATCTGACAGTGAAAGGTCAGTGGTTTGAGGCGGTTAACAGGTGTATCCGCATGCTGGTCAACGGTTTTGAAGTGTGGTACCGAACCTTCGGCTGGGCCGGGGGGCGCTCAGGTTCTGCGGACATTCTCACCGTCCGGGATCGGAATACGCCACCGTCAATACGGGCTTGTGCGACACGACTTGCTTGTGCGAATTGGTTTGGCCATGCCACGACGGTTGCGATCGCAGTGCCGATCGGACCCCATCACTAAAAGCAGAGGTTCGAACGATGAGTGATATTGCCGAGCGGGTGAAGAAGATTGTCGTGGAGCATCTCGGAGTCGAACCTGACAAGGTCACCGAGCAGGCGAGCTTCATTGACGATCTCGGGGCCGACTCTCTCGACACCGTCGAGCTGGTCATGGCTTTTGAGGAGGAATTCGGCTGCGAAATTCCCGACGATGCCGCCGAAACCATCCTGACCGTCGGCGATGCGACCAAGTTCCTCGAGAAGAACGCAAAAAGCTGAAAGCGCCGTCAGGCCGTTGGAATCCGGTTGAGAACGCGGGGCCCAGATGGCGCCGCGTATCGCCGGAGGCGATTCTTTCGCGCGGCCGTGGAGCCAGAATATGAGACGTGTTGTCGTCACAGGATTGGGAATGGTGACGCCGCTGGGGTGCGGCGTCGACACGACATGGCAACGCATTCTCCAGGGGCAGAGCGGCGCCCGTAAAATTGAAAAATTCGACGTCTCCGATCTGTCGTGCAAGATCGCCTGTCAGGTTCCGCGCGGCGACGGCAGCGACGGCACGTTCAATCCTGATCAGTGGATGGAGCCGAAAGAGCAGCGGAAAGTGGATGACTTCATCGTCTTCGCGATGAGCGCAGCGCGGCAGGCGCTGCAGGACGCCAGCTGGAATCCGACCACCGAAGAGGATCAGTTTGCCACCGGCGTGATGATCGGCTCGGGCATTGGCGGCGTTGGCGGAATCGCGGAGGGCGCGATCCTGGTGAAGGAGCGAGGTCCGCGCCGTCTGTCGCCCTTCTTCATCCCGGGCCGCATCATCAATCTGGCGTCGGGCTACGTCTCGATCGAATTCGGCCTGAAGGGTCCGAATTCCGCCGTCGTCACTGCCTGTTCGACGGGATCGCATGCCATCGGCGACGCCGGCCGCATGATCGCGTTGGGCGACGCCGATGTCATGGTCGCGGGCGGCGCGGAGTCGCCGATCGACAAGCTGTCGCTCGCGGGCTTCGCGGCTTGCAAGGCGTTGTCGACATCTTTCAACGACGAACCGACGCGGGCGTCGCGTCCTTATGACAAGGACCGGGACGGCTTCGTCATGGGCGAGGGCGCGGGCGCCGTGGTGCTCGAGGAACATGAGCATGCCAAGAAGCGTGGCGCGAAAATCTATGCCGAATTGATCGGCTACGGCATGTCGGGCGATGCCTTTCACATCACGGCGCCCTCGCCGGACGGCAACGGGGCGTTCCGTTGCATGAGCGCCGCCATCAAGCGCGCAGGAATTACGGCGGGCGACATCGACTATATCAATGCGCACGGCACTTCGACGATGGCCGATACGATCGAGCTCGCCGCGGTCGAGCGCGTGATCGGCAACGCCGCCGGCAAGATATCGATGTCATCCACAAAGTCGGAGATCGGGCATTTGCTCGGCGCTGCAGGCGCGGTGGAGGCGATCTTTTCCATTCTTGCGATTCGAGATCAGATCGTCCCGCCAACCATCAATCTCGACAATCCCTCCGTCGAAACGCCGATCGATCTGGTCCCGCATCAGGCGCGCAAGCGTGATGTGGAGGTGGCGCTGTCCAACTCATTCGGGTTTGGTGGCACCAATGCCTCGCTGATCTTCCGCGCCGTTCACTAGTCTGCCCGCGGGAGTTGCAGTGAAGGGTCGCAGGGACTGTCGCGGTTCGGCCACAACCGCGCCCTAACAGGCTATTAATTGCTATAATGAATTCGTTGGGCAGGAGCATCTGGACACCGGCTGTGCTTGACGCCTATGCATAAGCGAGGGGAAGTAGCTGACCGGAAATCACGGCTTGTTGCCGCACTGCACGAATGCTTCGGCATGTTCGCGAGAAATGTTGTATTTCCATTTGTCTGAAATCGATCGATCTGACGCCTGATGGACCAGAACAGGATCACGCCACCACGCTCACCGCGCACTGCGCTGGAACCGGAACGGGTCTCGTTGCCGCCACAGCGCTCGCGCAGCGCGCGGCACCCGCTTGTGATCATCGGAAATGCGATCTTCACCCTTGTGCTTCTGGTGGCGGTGGTGCTCGGCGGCATCGTCTTCTGGGGCAAGCAGCGTTTCGAGGCGCCCGGTCCGTTGGCGCAGGACAAGATCGTCAACATCCCGCGCGGCGGTGTGCGCGACATTGCCGAGCTCCTGCAGCGTGAGGGAGTCATCGAGCAGCCCTGGGTCTTTGTCGGTGGCGCATTGGCGCTCAAGGCGCGCGGCGAGGATCTGAAATTCGGCGAATATCAGTTCGCCAAGGGCGCCAGCATGCGCGATGTGGCCGAGACCATCATCGAGGGCAAGGTGGTGCAGCATCTGTTCACGGTCCCCGAAGGCCTGACCTCGGAGCAGATCGTGGCGCGCCTGCTCGAAAATGACGCGATGAGCGGCAATATCCGCGAGGTGCCGCGCGAAGGCACGCTGCTCCCGGAGGGCTATCGCTTCACGCGCGGCGTTTCGCGCGAGGAAATGATCAAGCGCATGCAGCAGTCCCAGCGCCGGGTGGTGCAGGAGGCGTTCGAGCGCCGCATGCCCGACCTGCCAATCCGCACGCCGGAGCAACTCGTTACGCTCGCCTCGATCATCGAGAAGGAAACCGGCAAGCCGGAGGAGCGCACGCGTGTTGCTGCGGTGTTCGTGAACCGCCTGAAGCAGAAGATGCGGCTGCAGTCCGATCCAACCATCATTTACGGCCTGGTCGGCGGCAAGGGCTCGCTCGGGCGGCCGATCATGAAGAGCGAAATCGAGCAGCCGACGCCCTACAACACCTACATCATCGACGGGCTGCCGCCCGGTCCGATCGCCAATCCCGGCCGCCAGTCGATCGAAGCGGCCGCCAATCCGGCGCGAACCAAGGAATTGTATTTCGTTGCCGACGGCACCGGCGGGCACGCTTTTTCAGAGACCTACGACCAGCATCTCAAGCATGTCGCGCGCCTGCGTGCGATCGAGCGGGGAGAGTCGACGGCAGTCACCCCGGCGGCACCTGCGGCAGCCGCGCCAGCGTCACCGCCCGCGGCTTCGCCCAACCGCACCGTCATGCCGCGTCCGGCGCCGAATGGGCCGCGTGGTCAGAGCGCGCCCAAGCCTCAATAGCCGGAGTGTTTTGGGCGCCTTAGCGCCGTCTTGTGGGCCGGGAAAGCCCCGATTAAGGTCTGGCGCGTTCCGATTCCTTTCCGTTCAAGCGAGAAATCAGCCGATGGCGCTGTCGAGCATGACCGGCTTCGCTCGCAGCCACGGCGCGAGCGGAACCTATGTCTGGTTCTGGGAAATCAAATCCGTCAACGCCAAGGGGCTGGACCTACGGTTTCGGCTGCCTCCGGGTTTCGATGCGGTGGAAGTCGCCGCGCGCGCCCGTGCGGCGGAATGGTTATCGCGCGGCAATGTCTACGCCAACCTGACCATCAGCCGCGAGGGTGTCACACCGGTGGTGCGGGTGAATGAGCCGGTTCTCGCGGCACTATTGGCCACGATCCAGAATCTGTCCGGCCGGGTTGATGCAGAAAAGCCGCGCCTCGACGGCGTGCTCGGCCTGAAGGGTGTGGTCGAAGTCATCGAGCAGGAGGACAGCGAAGACGCCCGCGCGGCCGCGGAAGCGGCCATGATCGAGACATTCACACAGGCGCTTGCCGGCCTCAGCGAGATGCGGCGGCATGAGGGCGATGCGATCGGCAAGCTGCTCGCGGCAAGGCTGGATGAAATGGCGGTTCTCGCCTCACGCGCGGAAGCCGTGCCGGGCCGGCAGCCGGAGGCGATCAGGAAGCGGCTGGGCGAACAGGTTGCAGCCTTGCTCGAACAATCGAGCCGTTTCGATGCCGATCGCCTGCATCAGGAAGCGATCCTGCTCGCGACCAAGGCCGATATCCGCGAAGAACTGGACCGTCTCGCCGCGCATATCGCGCAGGCGCGCAAGCTGATGGCGGGCGGCGGCGCGATCGGGCGGCGGCTGGATTTCCTTTCGCAGGAACTCAACCGCGAAACCAACACGCTCTGCGCGAAATCGAACGACGTCGAACTGACCAATATCGGGCTTGAGCTCAAGAGCGTGGTCGAGCAATTCCGCGAGCAGGTGCAGAATCTCGAATGAGCGACCAGATCGACATCGCACGCCGCGGAATCATGTTGATCGTGTCGTCACCGTCCGGTGCCGGCAAGACGACGCTGACGCGCAATCTGCTGGAGCAGGAAGAGAATGTCTCGTTGTCGATCTCGGTGACCACCCGCGAGCGGCGCGCCAGCGAGATTGACGGTGTTCATTATCATTTCATTTCCAGGCGCAAATTCGAGCTCATGCGCGACGGCGGCGAGTTGCTGGAATGGGCAGAAGTGCACGGCAACTATTATGGCACGCCGCGCGAACCGGTTGAGCGCGCATTGGAAGAGGGGCGAGACATCCTGTTCGATATTGACTGGCAGGGAACGCAGCAGCTCTATGAACGGATGCGTTCTGACGTGGTCAGCGTGTTCGTGCTGCCGCCGACGGCGGAGGAATTGAAGGCGCGTCTGGAACGTCGGGCGGAAGACAGCAGTGACATCATCGCGCGGCGTCTCAAGAACGCGGCCGAGGAAATCCCGCATTGGGGCGAATATGACTACGTCCTTGTCAATCGCGACCTCCACAAGAGCTTCGCGCGGCTGCGGGGCATTCTCACCGCCGAACGCCTTAAACGCGTGCAAAAGGAAGACATCCAGGGGTTTGTGGACAAGCTATTGGCAGACTTGAAGAAATTGACGCCATGAAACGGTGTCGCAACAAGCTCAAGCGGCCTGCCAAATAATTCAACTGAAATCGCAATTGCCTCATATGCTGCCTTGAGGATTGAGCGCAATGCGACCGACGACTTGGCCTTTGCGCAACTCGTCAAGCGATAGTTGCGCGTCGCGCAACGGCCGATCGATGATCGGAGGAGACTGGATTCGGCCTGCGCGGGCAAGGGCCATGAGTTCCTGCGCTTCACTCAACGTGCCGGTGATGATGCCTTCGATGCCAATGCCTTTCAGCGAGAACATCGCCGCCGGCATCGCAAAATTTCCACCGAGCAAGCCCGTCACCACCACCTTGCCGCCGCGCGCAAGGAGCGACGTGGAAAAGGCGAGCGACTGTTCTGCGCCCACGAAATCAACAACGGCGGCAAAGCCACCGGTGTCTTTCAGCAACGTCTTGCGCGTTGCAGGATCGGCGGAATCGTAAGCAACGCGCGCGCCGGCTTTGAGCGCCGCTTCCCGCTTAGCCGGATCGATGTCGGCTACAATGGGCGCGTCCGTGAACATGGCCTGCGCCAAGGCTAGCCCCATCATGCCGACGCCGCCCATGCCGACCAGCAGCAGTGGTCCGCGTTTGACGCGATCCGCAACGCGCTTCAGCGCCGCAAAAGCGGTGAGGCCCGAGCACATCAAGGCGCCGGCAAAAGCCGGTGAAAGCGGGGCATAGTCAAGCAGATAACGCGGATGCGCGATGAGCACGTGCGTGGCGTAGCCGCCATCGGCATAGATGCCGAGATGCCGCGGCGCGGAGCAAAGATTTTCCTCGCCAGCCTTGCACGCACCGCAGGTGCCGCAGCCAATCCAGGGATAGATCGCGACTTCCCGTCCGGCCGCGACAGCCGCATCGGGGCCGGCGGTTTCGACGACCCCCGCGATTTCGTGGCCGAGCGTGAAAGGCAATTTTCGTCCGGCGGTGACGTCGAGCTTCTTGTCGCCGGCGAGGGAGAAATAGCCATCCTGCATGTGGATATCGGAGTGACACACGCCGCAGCGGCTCACGCGCACCAAGACTTCGGTACCCTGCGGTGACGGGCACTCGACGGTGGTCTCGCAGAGCGGCACCGCATAGGCGATCAGCGATTGTCGGATGAGCTTGGTCATTGTGCGATGCTAGCCGAAAATGCACGGGCCAGGCGCACGAAACCGGCAATATCGATATTTTCCGCGCGCTCGGTTTCGGCAATACCCGCCTCGGCCAGCAGCGCCTGCGGACTGTGACCCAAAGATTTCAGGCTTTGCCGCAGCATCTTGCGTCGCTGGCCGAAGGCAGCCTCGGTCACTCGTTCAAGGGCGACGCGGTCGCAGGGCAAGGGTGTGTTGCGAGGGATGAATTCGACCACCGAGGAGGTGACCTTGGGCGGGGGAACGAAGGCGCTGGGTGCGATATCGAACAAGATCTTGGGCTGGGTGCGCCATTGCGACAGCACGGAGAGACGGCCGTAGCTCTTCGAGCCGGGCTCAGCCACCAGACGCTCGGCGACTTCACGCTGAAACATCAACACCAGCCGGTCATAGAAAGGTGGCCACGGCTCGGTCGTCAGCCATCGGACAAGCAGCACCGTTCCGATATTATAGGGCAGATTGGCGACAATACGTGCCGGCCCCAAGAGATGCGGGGTTGGGTCGAAGGTCGTGGCATCGGCTTCGAAAATCTGCAGCCGGTCGCCATAATGTTCCGCAATCTCCTTGAGCGCGGCGATGGCGCGATGATCGCGTTCAATGACGATAACGCGCTTCGCGCCCGCAGCGAGCAGCGCGCGGGTGAGCCCGCCGGGACCGGGGCCAACCTCGATGACAGTGACATCCCGCAGCGGTCCGGCGGCGCGGGCGATCCGGGACGTCAGATTGAGATCGAGCAGGAAGTTCTGGCCGAGCGACTTCTTTGCGACGAGATCATGCCGGCGGATCACGTCCCGCAGGGGCGGCAGATCGTCGATCGCGCTCATTGAGGGTCCGCGGAGGGCAACGCTGCATTGTCTGCCAAGCGAGCGGCGAGCCGCAAGGCGGCGGCCAAGCTGTCCGGATTGGCCTTGCCGCTCCCGGCCATGTCGAACGCGGTTCCGTGATCGGGCGATGTGCGGATGAAGGGCAGGCCGAGTGTAACATTGACGCCATGATCGAAGGCGAGAGTCTTGAGGGGGATCAGCGCCTGATCGTGATACATGCATAATGCGACATCGTAGGTCGTGCGCGCTGCCGCATGGAACATCGTGTCCGCCGACAAGGGTCCGCGCGCATCGATCCCTTCGGCTCTCAGCTTGTCCACGGCCGGCTTGACAAGCAGCAGATCCTCCTGTCCCAGCGCGCCGTTCTCGCCCGCGTGCGGATTGAGCCCGGCGACCGCAATGCGCGGGCGGGGAACGCGAAAGCGCAGTGCCAAATCATGCGCCACGATGCGGCCGGTTTCGACGATCAAGTCTTGAGTGAGCCGCGACGGCACGTCCCGGAGAGGAATGTGGATGGTGACCGGAACTACCGCCAGGTCATCGCTCCAGAGCATCATGACCGGATGGGCGTGCTCGCCGCCGATTTCCCGCCAGAGCCGCGCCAGATATTCCGTGTGTCCGGGATCCTTGAATCCCGCCGCATAGAGAACTGATTTCGCGATCGGATTGGTGACGATCGCGGCCGCGCGGCCTTGGGTGACATCGTTTGCCGCGCGGCGTATTGCGGCAATCACCGCCGGTGCGCTCAATACGTCCGGTTTTCCAGGCTTTGCCGTCGCCGTGTGTTCCAGGGCGACCACCGGAAGCGCGGTCTCGAACACATCGAATGCCTGTTCCGGTTCGACCGTCTCGATGTGAAGTTGCAGGCCGAGCAGGACCATGCGTTCGGCAAGATGCTGCGGATCGGCAACGATATAAAAAGGGGAAAGGTCGAATTCCTTTCGCCGCTGCCAGCAAAGAAGCGTGATGTCCGGGCCGATTCCGGCGGGCTCACCCATGGTGAGCGCCAGCGGGAGCCGCTGCGACGTTGATTGAGACACGGCGCGCTTTCGCATCCTCACGCGTCACCGGTATTCGATCATGGCGCCGGCGCGGAGTTCCTTGAGATAGTTGTTGCCCTGCTCCTGGAAACGCTCCGAGAACATCTCGTCGCGAATCTGGCGCTTGCCGGGCGTTTCCGACGCGGTCTCCTTGCGTTCGCAGACCGCGAACATCTCAATACCGGAATTGGTGACCTCGGGCGGCGTGAGTCGTCCGAGCTCGATCTTGCTCAGGTTCTCGCGCAGTTGGGGGGAAAGATCTGCGGAATTGCGCCGGATCGGCTCACGCACGGCGACATCGCGAAGCGCCCGTGCGAACGGCACGCCTGTCGCGCAATCCTGAAAACGCGCCCGCAGCGCGTCGGCTTCTTTCTTCCTGGCTTCGACGAAGGAGGCCGGCGAGCCGCGCGGGACAACAAGGACAATCGGACGCAACAGATATTCGTGCCCCACATCCTTACCGTCGGTCTTCTTTTCCATAGCCTCGAAAATATCCTTCTCGCCGACCTGGAGGCGGGACGCGAATTTGCCGCGCACGATCTGCCCCCATGCGATATCGGCCCGAAGTTTCGCCTTCAGCGTATTCGGGTTAAGGCCTCCCGACTCCAGACCTTTTGCAAAATTGTCCGCCGTTGTGCCCGAACTGCGAGCAATATTAGCAAATGCATTGTCGATCTCGGTGTCGGAGACAACAACGTTGTATCGTTTTCCAACCTGAATTTTCAGCTTGTCGCCGATCAGCTCTTCAATGATCTGCTGGCGGGACGGCTGTTTACGAGTCGAGATCTGAATGAGCCGGCCGCGTTGCTCGATATCGTAGTTCGTAATCGGGTCGCCGTTCACCAGCAGCGCTACCTGCGCCGGGGCCGGCTGCACCGCAAACAGGACAATGGCAATTGCTATGGCTGCGCCGAGGGCGCCTGAACGCAATGCAGGGCAAGAGGAAGAAATCGTCATCCAGTGTCTTGATCTGGTCACTTGGCTGTTCGCTTGATTGTTCACTTTATGGTTCACTTGGCCGGTCTCCTGGCTCAAGATTCTAGGCGGGCTTCCTCAGAGAGCTGCCGCGCCGTCGACGTTCCAAAACCCGTTACAGCCCACCGGGCAGACCGCTCACTCCGGTGGAGACGGCTGTTTCGCCCAGGGTACGCAGGCTGAGTTGCAGCATGATCCTGTGGTCGGCTTCCGGATTGCCGCTGTAAGTATAGTTGGTGATGTAGTTCAGACCCAAGATCAGGCAATCGTCCACATATCCGACGCCAATGCGGGTCTGGTCGAACTTCTCGGCATCGATGTCATAGCGGGCAGCGGTCTGCAAAACCCAGTTCTGCGATAACTTGACATTCACGCTGCCAAGGATGCCTTCACGACGAGTAAGGAAACCGAGGAGCGGCTGAGCGTCGTAGTTTCCGTACAAAGCGGAAACCGAAAAGCGGTCATAATTTGCACGACCCTCGATCTCGAACCGGCGCAGCGCGAATGTGTTTTCGTCGAAGCGGTAGCGCGTGCTCAGCGAGTAGATGCGATCCGGCTGATAGGAGAGGCGGGCGACATAGTCGGAGCGCCGCGTTTCAAGACCGCTATCCAGACCGGTATTGGTGATGTCACCGGTCGCGAAGGAGTTGGTGCCGAACAGGTGATAGGACTGGCCAAACAGGGCGTTGATAAAGCCGCCCTGGTTGAACTGCATTGTGTATTGCAGACCGTAATTGGCGCGGCCGCCGCCTTCAATGCGATCCCAGCCGGAGAATTTGTCGACCCGGAAAAGGTTGCTGTCGTCAAACAGAAGGGTTTGCGCATCCTCGTTCGGCAGTCGCCGGTCCGCCGGCTCGTCCGGACGCACGATCACTTGCGCAATTGGCTCGATGGTGTGCGTGCCCCAGGACTGAACGCTGATGAAGGGGTAGCGATATTCGATGCCGGCGGTCGGCATGGCGCGCACGAGATTGGATTCGCCGGTATCGATGAAATTTGAAACGCCGGCCTCAGGCTGCAGATGCATCGAAACGGCGTCCGCGCGAACCGACGCAAAGGGCGTGAAGACCTGACCGAAGGGGTCAGTGATCGAGCGCTTCCAGCTCGCTTCCGCCGAGAAGCGGCTGTAGTTACCGGCGACGCCACGCAGCAGACAGTTGTTGAGGTTTTTCTGAGCGGGGTCGGCCGAGGTCGGACCGCAGAGACCTGTATTGGAGGCGGCAAGAGTGATCGGGTCGAACGAGGCGCTGTCGCGTGTCAGGCTGGTGAAGTTGCTTCTGAACGTCAGCTCGCCGCCGAGAATGGGCTGCCCGAAGGTATAAAAATAATCCATCACCGGATGCACGACCGGCAATTCGCTCTGCCGATCGGCTTCCGAGAAACCGTAATAGTGGATCGCACGGGCGTCGAAATAGGACCGGTTGCCGGCGCCGGCGAGATAGAGCTGCGACACGCCGGCGTCGTTACCGGTCCAGGTGCCGGTCCTGAAGGGGTCGCGGTTATTGGCCCGCATCGTCGACAGATTGTAGTCTTGGTAAAATGTCTTGTCGGAGACGAGCAGCGCATCCCAGCCCCAGACCCAGCGCTGGTTCAGCGCGAACTGGCCGCTTGATTCGACGGCGCCGCGCCAGTCGCGATGGCCCGGTGTCGGCGATCCTTTGAGGGGGCCGTCGTCGTAGATGAAATAATCCTTGTCGAGCTGGCGGATGCCAGCGGCGCGGACGGCATAGGCGCCGTTCATGAGGCGATGCCGGAACTCCGCCTGCATCATCGGACCTTGCCTAGTCGTGATCGTCGGCGTGAGCGTCACGTCGTAATTCGGGGCCAGCGCCCAGAAATACGGCGCCTCCATCGAGAAGCCGGTTTTTGAGTCAGTCCCGAAGATTGGCATCAGCCAGCCGCTCTTGCGCTTCACCGTCGGATCGGGCGCTGACAGGAACGGGAAATAGGCGACAGGCTTGCCGAAGAATTCGAGCTGGGCCTGCTCGAAATAGATCATCTTCTCGCCTTCGTCATGGACGATGCGGGCGGCCTTGACCTGCCAGAGCGGCGGCTTCCTCGGATCCTCCTTGCATGCTTCGCAGGCAGTATAGATGCCGCTTTGCAGCACGGTGTAATTGCCGCTGGACCGGTCGGCGCGGGCCGCCGCAAAGCGGGTCGCATCCGGCGTTTCCAGCCGCAGCGAATCGACAAAGCCATCGCGGTAATCGTCGTTCAGTTCAAGGATGTCGCCATAGGTGATGTTGCCGCCGGCCTCGGTCAGCCGCACATTGCCTTCAGCCCGCAGACGCTTGGTCTTCTGATTATAGATGACCTTGTCGGCTTCGACGGTCGAGCCGCCATAATAGATCTGGACGTTGCCGACAGCCGACACTCGTTCGTTCACATGGTCGTACTGGACCTCGCGCGCCTGGACGAGCATCTGCTTGTCGCCTTGGTCGGTCGGCTTGGCGAGGGATTGCGATTTTTTGGGCGGTTTCGGACGCTGCTCGAACTGGAAATAGTTCGTCTGCGCCATGGCGGAACCGTCCGCCAGGCAGAGTGCTGCGGCGACAGACAGCAGGCAGACGATTCGACGGGCGCGCCTGTAGGCCATTCGCGCCGGCGGACGAGCGGTGGTCGATGCGGCCATCACCCGTCCTCCTGATACAACAACACCAAGAACCCCGTTAAACCGCCAATGAAGACGGGTCCCCAAGCCGCCACCACAGGGGACAGCAACTCAGCCTTGCTCATGTCCTCGGTGACTTTCGACAGCACATAAAGCAGAAAGCCCGATAAAATGCCACCCAGGATCATGGTTTGGACCCCACCCATGCGGAAGAACCGCAGGCTGAAGGCGGCGGCCAGCATCACCATGGCAGCCAGCAAAAACGGGCGGGACAAGAGCTTCTGGTACTGCAGGCGGTAGGCGGCGGAGCTCAGACCCGCATTCTCCGCGGTGGCGATGTAATCGGGCAACTCCCAGAAGGGCAGGGTTTCTGCCGTGGCGAAGCTTTCCCGCACCTGTTCCGGCGAGAGATTCGTTTTCAGGGGATAGCTTGCGAAGTCCTGCGGCGCGGCGTTGGTTGGATAGACCTTCGCTTCCGACAGGATCCAGGCGCCGTCCCGCAGCACCGCGCTCTTGGCCTCAATGCGGTCCTGATAGCGCCCGTCATGGTCGAATGTGAATACCGTGACGCCGGTAAGTTGCAGGCCCTGGCCGAGGGCGGAACGCGCGTTGATTATCGACTGCCCGTCCGGGCTGCGCTGACGCACCCAGAAACCGGTCTCCTGCATCCCGAATTCGCGTTTTCCGAAAATCTCCGCTTCATAGACCTTGGATTGCTCGAGCATATAGGCTGCGACAGGATTGTAGATTGCGGTCGCCACGGCGCCGAGGGTCAGAGCGACGGCGATCGCCGGCGCCACGAATTGCCAAGCCGACATGCCGGCCGCGCGGGCGATGACCAGCTCGTTGCGGCGCGAGAGATTGACGTAGCAGGACATCGCCCCGACCAGCACGCAGAACGGCATGATCCGTTCGGTGACCATCGGCACGCGGAAAATCGAAGTCTTGAACACCAGCAAGGCGGTGACGTGCGCGTGCCCCGACGTCCGGCGCATGAGCTCGACCGAATCGAGCAGCGCCACGAGCCCGAGCACGCCCGCAAATACGGCCAGCGCAGACACCGCGAAACGCATTCCGAAATATCGCCAGATGGTGACTGCGATCCGCACGAATGACCTCACGTGGTCGCGGACGCTGTGCGGCGCGCGAAGCGCTGCGCGATGGCGTCGACGGCGTTTGTCATGAAGGCCGGCGGTTCGATGATCAAGCCGCGGTCAATCGCATAGAGACCAAAAGCCGTTGCAGCCGCGAGCGCCACATATTGCAGGTACGGCGTCCACCAGTGATTCACCGACAGAACGATCACGACGAAGCCGAGCAGCCGCAGGCCGGACACAACGGAAATTGCGCCCGCCAGCGACATACCGCGGCTTTGGCGCGTTGTGCGCGGAGCGCCAAGATAGGCGTAGGTCAGGATGACGAAGACGATCGGATAGAGCGGAGCGAGAAGCCTGTCGTGGATTTCCGCCTGCATCTGTGGCCATCCCAGTTTCCCGACGTCTTCGGCAGAAGGCCACATCAACTCCCAGATGAAACGATCGCGCGATGATGCGCGACCGCTCGATTGGCTGGTGTTGGGCGCCTGTGACAGATCAAGCGCATAACGGTCGTACAGTACAATGGCCGGATCGCGTTCCTTGCCGGGCTCCCGTTCGGTGAGATCCATGCGCTGGACGCTGCCATTTTCCAGAACAAGAAACGTGCCGCGCTCGTCTTTGAGGATCGTTCCCTGTTCGGCCAGAAAGGTTGACCGCTCCTTCGGATTGCGGCGGTCGTCAACCAGAATGCCGAGCAGCACACCATTCGCCTGGCGTTCGCGGATGTGAAAGGTGAGACCGCGCTCGAAAGCGTTGAAGCGGCCGGGCTGCACGATGTTGGTGACGAGATCCGCGCGCACTTCGTTGGCCCAGGCATGCAGCGTCTTGAGGCCGAGCGGCCCGAGCCAGGCGCCGATGATCCCAACAATCATCGCCACCATCACCGCCATGAGGAGGAACGGCCGGAACACCACCCAGGGAGACATGCCGGAGGCGTTCATCACGATCAGTTCGGAATCCGTCGACAGCTTGCCCAGCACGTGCACGATCGCGATCATCAGTGCGATCGGCGCGATGATGAGAATCAGCATCGGTATGATGAGGCCGGTAATGCCGAGAAACACCAGAATGGTTTGTCCGCGGCCGGTCATCAAATCGATATCACGCAACGCCTGCGTGATCCAGATGACGGATGTCAGACTGAAGAGCACGACGAGGAACGCACCAAAGGTGGTGCGGAAGATGTAAAGGCCGATCGACCCCATCGTCTTGCGACGTCCCCTTTGGCTGCCGCGCGGCAGGCCTAACACGCGCGACCCCGTTCGCACGCACAACGGCCCGGGCGCTGGCCGCCCGGAACCACGGCCCCTCTCATCGTTTCACAAAATGGCCGGGCAATGGCAAAGCGTTGAAAATGCACCGAAAAAAGTTAAGCCGTTGGCAAGATTTTAGAGCCTGTGGCGCCCCTGACACGCCCCTCGGAAGTGACTTGGTTCCTATGGTTAATATCTTCTTCGCCCCTGCAGGGCATACGGTCCCGAAGACCCCTTGATTTGACTTTGCGCGCAACTTTCGCCCCATATCCATGAGCTGGCCGCATTCCCGCGGCCATTCATGAATTTCGACTGCCAGCCCCAGGAAAATCTGCCATGTCCGACGCCCTCAAGATCGGATTCTCCACGCCTGCTGCCCCGACCAAGGGTGTTCTCGTCTTGTTCTGCGAGTCGGGGGTAAAGCTTGGCCCGTCGGCCAAGAAGGTGCTGGCGCCGGCCGGCGACCTGCTGACGCGGGCGGCGGCGGCCGATCGTTTCAACGGCAAGAGCGGCAGCGCTATCGACATCGTGGCTCCGGCCGGGCTGAAGGCCTCGCGGCTGATCGTGATTGGCACCGGCAAGGCCGACGGGAAGCCGGAAGATCTCATCAAGCTTGGCGGCCAGGCGCTCGGGCGGGTGCCGGCAAGCGTCACCGACATCACTGTCCTCGCCGAATGGGCGGACGGCAGCATGAAGCCCGAACAGGCGGCCGATCTCGCGCTTGGCATGGCGCTGCGAGGCTATTCCTTCGATCGCTACAAGACGAAACGCAAGGAGGGCGAGGAGGAACCCAAAAAAACGCGCCATGTCAGCATCGGGGTCGCCGATCCGGACAAGGCACGCAAAGCATGGAGCGAGCGCCAGGCCGTCGCCAACGGCGTGACCACGGCGCGCGACCTGGTCAACGAGCCGGCCAATGTTCTGTATCCGGCCGAATTCGCCCGCCGCGCATCAGCGTTGAAGAAGGCCGGCGTGAAGGTCGAAGTGCTCGACGAACGCGCGATGGCGAAGCTCGGCATGCGCGCGCTGCTTGGTGTGGGGCAGGGCTCCGAGCATGACAGCCGCATGGTTGTCATGCGCTGGGACGGCGGCAAGAAAGGCGAAGCGCCGCTCGCCTTCATCGGCAAGGGCGTTTGTTTCGATACCGGCGGCATTTCGATCAAGCCAGCCGGCGGCATGGAAGACATGAAAGGCGATATGGGCGGCGCGGCCTGTGTCGTCGGTCTGATGCAGACGCTGGCCGCGCGCAAGGCCAAGGTCAACGCGATCGGTGTGATCGGCGTCGTCGAAAACATGCCGGACGGCAAAGCGCAGCGTCCGGGTGACATCGTCACGTCGATGTCGGGTCAGACCATCGAGATCATTAACACCGATGCCGAAGGACGGCTCGTGCTAGCGGATGTGCTTTGGTACGCAGCCAAACGTTTCAAGCCGAAATTCATGATCGATCTGGCGACGCTGACCGGCGCGATCATTGTCTCGCTCGGCCATGAATATGCCGGCCTGTTTTCGAATGACGACAAGCTTGCGGACCGGCTGTCGACGGCAGGCCAGGCGACCGGCGAGAAAGTCTGGCGCATGCCGCTCGGCCCCGAATACGACAAGCTGATCGATTCAAAATTCGCCGATGTGAAGAATACCGGCGGGCGCAATGGTGGCGCGATCACTGCCGCGCAGTTCCTGCAGCGGTTTGTCGACAAAGGCATCCCCTGGGCGCATCTCGACGTCGCCGGCACCGCAATGGGATCGCCGCAGACCGACACCAACAAGAGCTGGGGATCCGGCTTCGGTGTGCGTCTGCTGAATCAGCTCGTGGCGGATTATTACGAGGGATAGGTTCCTGCTGGTGCAGCTGGACGATGTGCTGGGGCTGGGTTTTGCCGTTTTGTGTTTCGGTGCCGAGCCGGCGAATCTTGCTGCGAAGTCGACGGATTGCCGGAAAAGCTCGGTGCCACGCTTGTCGGCTGTCTGCCGCGAGCGCTGGCTTTCGCGGCGAAGCCTCTGGGCGGGATGCTGCGCGACCAGCGCGGAGAGATCGGCGCCTTGCTCGGCGAAAAGCCGACGGTGATTGTTCTGAGGCCGGATCGTTATGTAGCCGTGGCATCCGCGTCCGAGGAGATCGCGGCCGGCGTCCGGGCTGTGGAACACATGATCGCCGATACATTCGCGACGGGCAGGCACTCGCCTCGGCGACGTGATCATCCTATGATTGCCGCGTGACTGAAGTCCTCTTTTATCATCTGCAACATCAGCCGCTCGAGCGCGTCCTGCCGACGCTGCTCGAAAAATCGCTGGCGCGCGGCTGGCGCGTGATCGTGCAGGCGTCGTCGGATGAGCGCATCGAGGCGCTCGACGCGCATCTGTGGACTTATAACGATTCCAGCTTCCTGCCGCACGGCACGGCGAAGGGGGGCGATGCGGCGGAGCAGCCCATCCTGCTGACGGTCGAGAGCGACAATCGCAACAGCGCCAATGTACGCTTCCTGATCGACGGCGCGCCGCTACCGGACGACGCCGAATCTTACGAGCGCATCGTCCTGATTTTCGACGGCGAGGACGAGGACGCAGTTGCCGCCGCGCGCGCGCGCTGGACGCAGGCGAAGGACAAGGGCTTTGCGGCGACCTACTGGCAGCCGGACGAGCAGGGCCGCTGGGTGAAGAAGGCCTGAAGGTCAGGCGTCGCGCGGATTTGTCAGGCGCAGCGCGATGATCCAGGCGACCCACAGCATGGCAAGAAACAAGGCCATGAAGACGATCAGGCTCGCGCTCGGAAAATACAATTCGACGATTTCGCCGAGTCCCACTGCGACCGCTTCCGCGACAATGAGCGTCACGGCATAGACAAACATGAGTTGCATGGCGACGATCCTCCCATCGCCGATGTTCCATTGCCGGGGCCCGGCTGCAATGGCGGCCAGCAGGCGGGAGGCGGCGGGTGTGCAGCGCTTGTGCTGCAATCCCAAATGGTTGCGGGATGCCCAGCATCTCTTCGTTGAAGCCGGCATTAACGATGGCGGCGGAAGGTGCGGGGCTCGGTTGCCGGGCGCCACGATGATGTCTAAGAATTTGTCTTAAATGCCGGATCAACCGGCGGCCGGGGGAGTTTGCGTGATTTTGCGGGTGAAAACGGCAGCGAGCTGCGCGCGCGCAGGGCTTTTTGCGGCCACGGCCCTCCTGGCCGCCTGCGCCTCGCAGACTGACGGCCCGGCGCCCACTGCCAGTTCCACCGCCAAGCTGTCCGATGTTTTCGCCACGCCTGACTGGGCGAAATTCACAGGCAGCAGCAACAAGCCGCTGGTGCAGCGCACGGTAACCCCGAACGATCTGATCGGCGCCGACGGAAGTTGCGTGGCGCAAGGCCAGGCGACTGCGCTGACGGAGAATGACGGCAGCGTGCCGGAAACCAATGTCGAAGCATTGCAGGGGCAGGGCGCGCTGCCGCAGGTGAGCGGCGGCATCGGGCTTGCCATGACCGAATGCGAAGTGGTGCAGCGCGCCGGTGTTCCCACCCAGTTTGAGATCGGGGCGGACGGGCAGGAGCGGGTGACGACCATCACCTACACGCAGGGCCTGTGGCCCGGCCTCTATCGTTTCCGCGGCGGCCGCCTGGTCTCGATTGAGCGTGTCGCCGTCCCCGAGCCGCCGAAGACCAAGAAGCCGGCACCGAAATCGGCCAAGCCCGCATCCGGGCCGACGCGGATCGCGCCGCGCTCCTGATCCGCCGTCACGCCGACGCCTCTTCCAGCGCATCCGACGCCTCCAGCCAGTCCTGTTCCGCTGCCGCCAATTTGACGCCGGCCTCCGCGCGCGCTTTCGACAGCGCGGCGCCTTTCGCCGGATCGGACGTGAACAGATTCGGATCGGCGAGGGCGGCGTCGAGCCTGGCAATCTCTTCGCCCAATTTCTGCGTTGCCGCCTCCGCCTGACTGACGCGCTTGCGTAGAGCGGCGAGTTCGGATCGCTTCTGCGCCGAATTCCTCCGCGCGTCCGCCTTGCTACTGTTGCCGTTCGCCGCCTTGTCGGTCTTGCCGTTGCTCCTGCGGTCGGACAAGACGCGGCGTTGATATTCGTCGAGATCGCCGTCGAAGGGGACGACATCGCCATTCGCGACCAGCCATAGCCGTTCGACGCAGGCTTCCAGCAAATAGCGATCGTGCGAAACCAGGATCACCGCGCCCTTGTAGTCGTTGATCGCCTCGATCAGCGCGGCGCGGCTGTCGATGTCGAGATGGTTGGTCGGCTCGTCGAGAATGACGAGGTTCGGTCCGCCGAATGTGGCAAGCCCGAGCATCAGCCGCGCCTTCTCGCCGCCGGAGAGGCTTTCCACTTTCGTGTCGGCGCGCGCGCCGGAAAACCCGATTTGGCCGGCGTGGGCGCGTACCTTGCTCTCGGGCGCGTCCGGCATCAGCGTGCGCACATGATCGTAGACGCTTTCGGCGGGGCGCAACTCGTCGAGCTGATGCTGCGCGAAATAGGCGATCTTCAGCTTGTCGGCGCGGGTGATCTTGCCGCCCATCGGCGCGAGCCGCTTCGACAGCAATTTCACCAGCGTCGACTTGCCGTTGCCATTGGCGCCGAGCAGTGCGATGCGATCATCGTCATCGATGCGCAGCGACAGATTGCGCAGCACCGGCTTGTCCGCTTCGTAGCCGACCGAGACGCCGTCGAGCGCGATGATCGGCGGTGAGAGGAGTTTTTCCGGCTCTGGAATGACGATTGGCAAGACTTCGTCGTTCACCGCCGCCGCGATCGGCTCCATCTTGGCCAGGAGCTTCAGGCGCGATTGCGCCTGGCGCGCTTTCGTTGCCTTGGCGCGGAAGCGATCAACGAAGGCCTGCAGATGCTTGCGCTGGGCTTCCTGCTTCTTTGCGGCCTTCTGGTCGAGGATCAGCTTTTCGCGCCGCTGCTGCTCGAAGGAGGAATAGCCGCCGCGGTAAAACGTCAGCTTGTTGTTCTCCAGATGCAGGATGGAATCGACGGCATTGTCCAAGAGATCGCGGTCATGGCTGATCACGATTACCGTGCGCGGATAGCGCGCGAGGTGATCCTCGAGCCATAGTGTGCCTTCCAGATCCAGATAGTTGGTCGGCTCGTCGAGCAGCAGCAGATCAGGCTCGGAAAACAGCACCGCCGCCAGCGCGACGCGCATACGCCAGCCGCCGGAAAATTCCGAGCAGGGGCGCTGCTGGTCTTCCGCGGAAAAGCCGAGGCCCGACAGAATGGCGGCGGCGCGGGCGGGGGCGGAATGCGCGTCGATGTCGGCGAGGCGCGTGTGGATGTCGGCGATGCGATGCGGGTCGGTCGCGGTGTCCGCCTCGGCAAGGAGCGCGCTGCGTTCCTTGTCGGCATTCAGCACCACATCCACCAGCGGCTCGGGGCCGTTCGGCGCTTCCTGCGCCAGGCGGCCGATGCTGGCGCGCGGGCGGATGGTCACGCTGCCGGTCTCGGCGTGCAGATCGCCGGTGATGACATTGAACAGCGTCGACTTGCCAGTGCCGTTGCGGCCGACCAGGCCGACGCGCGAGCCCGCCGGCACGCGCACCGAGGCGTTCTCAAGCAGCAGACGCCCGGCGATGCGGACGGAGAGGTCTTCAATCATCAACATGGGGCGCCTTTTGGCCGGAACGACGCGCGGAGGCAACCTCTCGCTTCGGGTCGCCCCGCGAAAGCGGGGACCCATATCGCAGCGCCGTTGCGCCTGGTCTCACACGGCGCGATGCTTGCTGGCTTCAGGCCAGCAGGGAGGCAGTCATGTGCGTTCCGGGATGCGAAGAGGCGGTGCGGCAGGCGCTGACGCGGCGTGGCTTCTTCAAGAACGTGACTTTGGGCGCGGCGGCGGCCGGCTTCGCCGCGACCGCAATTGCGCCATGCGAGGCGCAGGCGGCGACCCGCAAGTTCACGCAGGTGGTCGATCTGACCCACACCATGTCGCCGGATTTCCCGACCTTTTTCGGCGTCCCGGGCGTGACGCTGGAAAAGCAGTTCGACATCAAGAAGGACGGCTTCAATCTCAACTGGTGGCGCATCATCGAGCATGCCGGCACGCATCTCGACGCGCCGATCCATTTCTCCGAAAATGGCGCGACGCTGGAAGCGATCGCAGCCGACGCGCTGGTCTTGCCGCTGGTTGTGGTGAGCGTGGCCGCCGCCGCGGCGCGCAATCCCGACTATCAATTGTCGCGTGCTGATCTTCAGGCGTGGGAAAAACGGCACGGAAAAATCCCGCCGCGCGCTTGCATCGCCATGAATTCCGGCTGGGCCCGCTACGCAAATGACGGCGCGAAATATACCGGCAAGGATGCCGCCGGCGTGTTCCACTTTCCCGGCTTCGCGCCGGAGGCGGCGCAATGGCTGATGAAAGAGCGCAACGCTACCGCGATCGCGGTGGACACGCTGTCGCTTGATCACGGCCCGTCGAAGGATTTTGCAACCCATAAGCAGTGGCTGCCGTCCGGACGCTGGGGACTTGAGAATGTTGCCAATCTCGACAAGGTGCCGGCGAAAGGCGCGACGCTGGTCGCCGGCGTCGCGAAGGTGCAGGGCGCAACCGGCGGGCCGGCGCGGGTGATGGCGCTGGTGTGAGCTGGTCCTCTTCACGCCTGCTGCGTCGGAGCGGGGCGGGATGCGTCCGTCGTCTCGAGCCACTCCACGAAGGCGGTCGTCAACGGCGTCTCATCGAGCGCGGCCAGCATCTCCTCACCTGTCATCCCACACTCCTTTGCGGTCATCATGCTGAAGGCCCATAGCTGGACAAATTCCGGCAGTTTCGGGAAATTGCTGCGCCAGCAGGACGGCACATCCCCACGGCAGGCCCGCGCGGTCCGGCAGGCTGCGTTGTCGCAGACGTGCCAAAGGCGAATGTGTCTGGCCCAGTTGCGCATGCTCGCGTCAATCTTCTGTTCGCGAACAGATCGATGATGAGCGTGAGCAGGATGTGCGTGTGATGTGTCGGTCATTGGTGTCTCTCTGGATGAATGCGTTGGAATGAACGGCGCTGTCAGCAGGCCAAGCGCCACCGCCCGTATTGTTTGAGGCGCCGGGATCGCCTTCACTCTCGTTTCCCTCTCTCCAAAGAGAGGGGGATGGTGCGCCGAGTGGCGCGACCAAATCCTGACTGTGCACGTATCCATCTCCGGATACGCGGCGCCTCTCGACGCACCATCGCGGCGTTCTCACTCCGACGTCGGGCCGCGCGTCTCCAGAGCCGCACTGTGCGGATGGATGAGCCAGCTCCTGGCAGAGGCCCATCAGTGGCCTCGGGCGGAGCCCCGACGTCGCCCGAGTCTGTGGCTGCGAACCACAGCCGCGGGCGCCGCACCGGCCGAGGCCCGGAATTGCCGGGCGCCGTCCAGGAAGGCTGTGCCGCGCATCTCCACGGCACCCCTTCCTTCGTCCCGCCGTCATGACGCCTCATGAAAGCGCCCCTCAGCGGACGAGGTGAAAAGGAATATAATCCAAGTTAGGAATATTGTCGCAGTTATATACTTGACATAGTGACTATAGGTGGTAGATGGGCACCGACAGGCCGGTGCATATGGGGGGCAATTCCCCCACCGAGGAATGTGAAATCACGCCAGAGATGATCGAGGCGGGATTAGACGAGCTTTATTCGCACGACATCACTGAGCCTCGTCGCGCTGAGATGCGCGAGGCCGTCAGAGCTGTGTTTGCCGCAATGTGTGCAGCTCGCGCTTGAATTCGATTTGTAGATTGGCGGCTTGGATAATGAGATTGCGGATGCGGCTAATGGTTTCGGTTATTTCCGCCTCCGAGGCGTGAACATAGCCCGGGGGTGAAGCCTTCAGCTGTCTTACGCTATCGCCCTCGCCCTGCTCGCGGATATAGAACCAGGGATCATGCACGACTCTATTACGGTCCTCTGCCACCTCGTACTGAGAGCCTTTTAGCTTGCGGGCTCTCTTTAAGAGTTCTTCAGATATGCCAACGTGCTTTCCGAGTGCCTCGATAGCCTTGAAGCGAGGTGTGGCCCCCATCATTTGACCCGTGATGCAGAGCGCAACATCTTCGGTGAGCTGCACCCCGTCTTTGGATCACGCGGCTGGGGAATTTCCAGCCTGTTGACCAGTGGCGGGCCGTGCGCCGCTGATCGATTCAGCACGTCGATCGGCGGTCGGTTGCCGATCGCGCTGTGTGGTCGCTCCTCGTTGTAGTGTCTACGCCAAGCCTCGCATTTTCGCTGCGCATCGTCGAGGCTCATGAACCAGTGTGCGTTCAGACACTCGCTCCGGAACTTGCCGTTGAACGACTCGATGAATGCGTTGTCGGTGGGCTTGCCTGGCCGGGAGAAGTCGAGCGTGACGTCACGCTGGTAGGCCCAGAGATCGAGATCGCGCGAGACGAACTCGCTGCCCTGGTCGACCCGGATGGCCTTTGGATAGCCAAGCTGGCGGCCGACACGTTCAAGCACCTCGACAACATCGGCACCGCGAAAGTTGAAGCGCACTTCCGTCGCCGGCGAAAACCGGGAGAACGTGTCCACGATGGTGAGCACGCGCAACTTGCGGCCGGTGGCGAGTTGATCGTGCACGAAGTCCATCGCCCAGATCTCGTTCGAGCGGGTCGCTGGCTGACGGTCGTCTCGCAGCCTGGCCTTGACCCGGCGCCTGGGCGTTTTGTTGCGCAATTGCAGGCCCATCTCGCGATACAGCCGATAGACGCGCTTGGCGTTCACCGGCCAGCCCTCACGCCGCAGCAGCACATGAATCCGCCGGTAGCCGTAGCGCACCCGTGTTGCGGCGATCTCCTTCATCCGGTGGCAAAGGGGCGCCTGCCCAGCGCGGCGGCTCTTGTAGTGGTAGGTCGAGGGCTCCGTCACCAGGACTGAACAGGCGCGACGGATCGAGACCTTCCAGGTCGATCGCGCATGATCGACCAACTGCCGACGCCGGGCAGGCTTCATAGTTTGCGGCGAAGAACATCCTGCAGCATGGCGCGATCAAGCGACAGGTCGGCGACCAGCTTCTTGAGCTTGCCGTTCTCATCCTCGAGCTGACGCAGGCGCTTCATCTCCGAGGGCATCAGACCGGCATACTTCTTACGCCAGTTGTAGAACGTGGCTTCGGAGATCCCTGCCTTCCGGCAGACTTCGCCGATCGCGGTGCCGTCCTCCGCCTGCTTCAGCACGAAGGCAATCTGCGCCTCCGAAAACTTCGATCTCTTCATGGTTCGCTCCGTCCTCCGGCCGTTGCCGCAAAACTGGAATTTTCCAGCTTAGCGCAGTCCAGAAAACCGGAGGCAGGTCATCGGGGATTTGTGCAATGTCCCATATAATTTCATCGAGCATGTGCTCGAAATGGGTCCAATAGGATGCAACTCGACCAATCAACTTGTAATATGGGTTCTCCTTAGGGAGAACGGTCTGGATTCGGATAATCTGGTTGCCAACGATATCCTCAAATACATCGATGTTTCCGGCGGGGGCATCATTAATCGGATCGGACATTTTGGCCTCATGGCAAAAGACAAGATCGATACCGAGTACAGCAAGAAAGAAGCGGCGAAGCGCCGCGACGACGCATTGCGGCGGGCGCTAATGACGCCCCCCAAACCACATACAAAACCTGCAAAATCGCAGAAGCGTACCAAGAAGAAGGCCGATTGAACTAGTCCCCGCCGTGGGGCACCATCCCAGCAGGGGATGGGGATGCGATTGCCGCCTGACGAGTTTTTGGGACTAACCGCAAATGGTTGGATTGCTGTAGGGACCGTTGCACTAGCCCTCGCAACGTTTCTCCTAGTAGCGGTTGCTTGGTATCAATTGGTGGCCATTAGGGATGAAAACAAAAGATCGCGGACCTTGGCGGTCTGTGAGCGATACGATACCGACCCGGTTCTAGATATTTGTTTGCGTAATTTGTCTCAGGGCTGGCGAACCCGCGACATCCACTATAACCCGCGCAAGTACAGGATAGATGCCGCCACGCTATTGAATTACATCGAGTCCGTTTTCAATGGCGTAGATGAGGGCGTTTATGATGAGTACCTAGTTTTTAGTTTTTTCGAAGAAACCACCAACCTGCACATCACTGATTATTTAACTAGCGATCTGCGGGAGAAGATGGACATCGGACCCGATGAGTTCTCGCACATCATTAAGATGTGCGAGAAGTGGAAGAATAACCCACCAAAAAAGAGGATTGGGCTATGCGCACGGTTAAGAAGTAAACTTCCGTCGCCATTTAAGAAAGCGAAGGGCAGCATGCCGTCGCCAACGGGGGTTTAGCTCAGTTAGCTTGACGATACGTCAGCCGCTTGCCTTCCGCGCCTTTGATGGCAAGGGCTGCACGTTCCCCGTCAGTAATGCCGACGCCAGAGCTGCGTGTAGCGGAAAGAAAACTCGTCAAGATAACGCTGTAGGTGCTGTTCACCGCAGAAGTGATACACACCGACCATGCCCTTCTTGAAGATGCCGAAGAAGTTTTCGACATTGTTGGTCGAATAGCCGCGCTTGTTGACGTATTCGCGGCCGGTATGCAGCACGGTTTCATGTGCGCCGAACTCTGAGCCGACTTCGACATAGAGGCGGCTTTCATCGGTCACGAGTACCGACTTGCGGTCAACGTTGCGGACCAGAATGTCACGGACAACCTCAGCCGTGGCGGTCTTGACTGCAAAGGCGCGGACATTGCCTTCCGGCTCGACGAGGGCGACGACGCCGGACTTGTTCTTGAGGCCCTTGCGATAGCCTTTGGCGCGCTTGGACGTGTTGCCGTAGTAGGTTTCATCGGCCTGAATTTCAGAGCCCTTGCCGCCCATAGGTTCGGGCTTGGCATCACGCATGGACTCGCGGATGCGGTGCGCCATGAACCAAGCCGACTTGTAGGTGATGCCGAGCATCCGGTGCAGCTGATGGGCTGATACGCCTTTCTTGGAAGCGGCCATCAGGTGAAAGCCGAGAACCCACTTGTGCAGGGGAATGTGGCTCCGTTCCATGACCGTCCCAACGGTCACGGTGAAATGCTCAGAGCACTCGTTGCACTGATGCAGGCCGGGCCTATGGGACTTGCCTGCAAGGCGATGAATGCGGGTCTGGTCCGAATTGCCGCAATGGGGGCAGATCGGGCCTTCGGGCCAGCGCAGAGCCTCCAGATGCTCTCTGGCAGCGGCTTCGTCGTGGAAGATTTTGTCGGTCAGTTTCATAGGTCAGCTCCAATGGGGCCAACCTAGGGGATGGGCCTCACTATGTCAAGTATATAAGTGCGAATATTGTCAATACCTCGTTGACCTTTCGCGGTCATCCTGAGGTACGCAGCGACGCCCCGCCTTGAAGGGATGTACGGCACTCGGCCGGCACCTCAAGGTGCCTGCGCTGCGCCGGCCACAAGGCGCATGGCGAAAAATGCGTCGACAGAAACCGAACTTCGACAACGCACGCGCAAGCAAGAGTTTTCGCAGCTAGCATGGAGCCAACGGGTGCGCGGGAAGCGCGGCCCGATGACAAATTCGCGGGAACGCAGGGAAATGATCCCGGATTGCGCTTCGCTCCATCCGGGCTACGCGTGCTGAACGAACGCCCGAAGGGGCACTCCCTTCGCGCATAGAGAAATATTGAGACTTCGGGGAAAGTCCGCAAATTTTCCAACCTGTCAGTCATTTTGACGGGCCAGGTAAGCGAAAATCTCAATTTTGATCATGAGAACTCACTGTAACCCAAAGGGTTAAACACAAAGAGCCGCAGACTTTCAGATTTCTAATGTGAAAAATGAAGGGAGTGCTCTCCGGCGCTCCTGCAAAAATCCCAAGGGATTCAGCCAGCTGGTTTAAAAGTTGTTCCAGCCCTGCCGAAAATGCTTGCCGAACCCGTCCCGCCGGTCCCCCATACCCCCGTCGGTCACGCTGATTCTTAATGGAGGAGTCCGTGACCAATAAAGATAATGAATTGCAGTTCTCGTTCCTCACGCTAAAACTCTTTGCGCGAGGTCGAGTGGCGTTTGTGATGGCGGGCGCGGTGTCATTGCTCATAGTCGCGATTGCTTATCGCGTCGTTCAATGATGGCGAGCTGCGACCATGCCGTATTGGTTGATCAATTTGGCAGCGTGGTATGAGTTTCGTTGCGCTCAACCCCGTCCGACGATCCGAACGTCCGTCACCCGCACCAACTCCGCCGCGCGCCATCCCACGGGCGGGCAAGTCCTTCGGCGACCAATATTCCGCCCAGCGAGCGGCCATTGCGTTCGATGACACGCAGTTTGCGGCCATACGAATCTTCATCGCGGCTGCCGATGGCGAGGATTTGCACCGGGCCTTGGTTCAGCAATGCATTCAGGCGCTGGGTCGCCTGCCGGGCGCGCTTGAGTTCCGAGGCGCATTTTGGGCTGAACAATTCCGGCGCATCGATATCGGCAAGCCTGATCTTGAATCCACCGTAACGGATGGTGTCGCCGTCGAACACGCAATTGGGCGAAGAGCCATTGCCGCAATAATCGAAACGGACATGAATGCGCCGCTCTTCGTTTGCGTGTGGTCGCAGCGGCACGGGCAGGCTCGCGACAATGTGGCCGGCCTTGTTCGCCAAGGACTGTGGCTGCGGAAGCAGCGAACGATATTCGACCATCGCCCACAAAGCCGCGGCGACGGCGACCAGCGTCATCAGCGGAAACCACATCCGCAGATGCGGCCACCAACTCCGGTTCCAACGCCAGCGCGAACGACCCGCGAGGCGCTGTTCGGCGGCCCGGCGTTCGGCGGCTCGGCGCCACGGGTCCAGTCTGATCAATCGGCCGGTGTCGCTCACGGTCGGCTCCGAATCGGAACGCAGGATAGTGAGCGCGGCCGCGCTCGCGCGGGCGGTGTGATTTCATCGTTAGCAATCGGTGAAGGCCAGGCGCAGCGTGAACAAATTTGCGCGGCGAGCGTTGGGCTTGCAGCATGCGCCGGGTGTCAACCGGCCGCAACGGAGAAGGTGGACGCGGCTGATTTTGCCGGTTTCTGGCCGCGGCAACAACGTATCGGTATGCGTGGCATCTCACCCGTTCCCGGCGCGTGCGCCTTCTCTGCCACGCCCACAATATTTTGCAGCCGCGCGCGAAAGGCTTTATAGCGCTGCCTTCGACAGGCAGGCAGCGAAAGCGACATCATGGACGTCAAGGACAGCAACGGCACCACACTCAACGACGGCGATTCGGTTCAGCTCATCAAGGATCTGAAGGTGAAGGGCACGTCGGTGAATCTCAAGCGCGGCACGGTGGTGAAGAATATCCGCCTGACCGGAAAACCGGGCGAAGTCGAAGGCCGGGTGGAGAAGGTGAAGGGGCTGGTGCTGAAAACCGAGTTTCTGAAGAAGGTGTAGCGTCGCGATCCACAATCATTGTCATCGCCCGCGCCGATCTTTACCCGGGAGCGGTTCCCAAGGTGCGCATGTCGGCTTTGGCCGACTTGCGAGTGGGCGAGCCCGTAAATACCGCGTTGCAGTGATGACTGGAAGCCGTGCTTTCGCGGGGCATGACAAATGTGGGCTATCCCACCTTTCTTGAGACCGCCGTTCCGCTTTCGCGCTGATAAATGATGAGATCGAGCGATGGCGTTCGTTCATTGCCGGTCAGCGCCGTGAGCAGCGCATGCACTTGTCCGCGGTGATGGGTCTGGTGATTGAAGAATTGATCGAGCGCCAGCGCAAGCGGCTGCTCGATAGTCACGGGATTGGTGATGGTGCGATAGCGGAACGGGCCGTTGAGATCGGCGTCGGTGAGACCGGCGATGTAATCGATGATCCGCTGATCTTCCGCGCGGCGCGCATCGCGCAATCCGGAAAAATCCTCGAACAGGATTTGGTCAAGCCGTGTGGGCGAGGGGCCTTCGCCGGTGAAGCGGCGCATCCAGATGCGGTCGGCGACCAGAAGGTGATTGAGCGTGCCGTGCACCGATTTGAAGAAGGCGCCGCGGTCGGCGCGGTAGTCGGCGTCGGACAAGGCCGACGCCGCATCGTAGATGCGCGCATTGGCCCAGGCATTATAGCCGGCGAACATCGTGTAGCGGTGGGGCATGGGCATGGTGATTCCAAGTTGTCATTGCCGGGCTTGACCCGGCAATCCATCATTCGTGCAAAGAAGATTGGTATTCGAGGCAGATGGATGCAAGCAGAACTCGCTTACGCGAGTTCTGCAAGTCCTTCATGCGCAAGTCGGGTAAACCCGACTTGCGGGTCAAGCCCGCGCATGATGAAATTATTTGATTGCACTGGTCACAAAATGAAAACTCCGGCGTTATGGCCGGAGTTTTCTGCCGCTTAGTAGCAGATATAGACGCGCTTCAGGCGCGGGCCATAGGGGGTCTTCACCCAGCGCTTGGTCCAGCAGCTCGCATAGTAGCCCCCGTAATAGACCGGTCCGCCGTAATAGGCGTGACCATGCCATTCGTTGTGCCAATGCTTGTGCTTGAAGCCGGCTTCGGCCGAGGTCGGGGCGAATGCCGCCATGCCAAGGGCGGCGACGGCGAGAGCCGAGAGCGTCAATTTGCGGAACATTTCCAACTCCATGTTGCAGGGATGCGTTCTTCACATCCTGTGCATGGGTCGGTGCGCGGGCCGGATGCGTTCAAAATTTTGCGGGCGCAATGTGCGGCCGGGCGTCGCAGCGTGGAGAAAAGGCAAAAGCCCCGTCTCTTGCGAGACCGGGGCTCTGCCTGGTCAGAGGGGCGGAAGCCTTAGCGGCAAACGCGGACCCAGTCCCAGCCGTAATAGGTCCACACCTTCTTGGTGTAGCAATGCGGCCTGTAGTAGCTGTAGCCGTAATAGGGCTTGTAGAAGTGCTTGTGGCCGTAGCCGTAATAGTGGGCCGACGCGGCGGTCGGGGCGAGCGCGGCAGTGGCGAGGGCAACGACCGCGGCCAGTCCAAGAACAGTCTTGCGGATCATAGGGGGCTCCTGTTTGTCCGGTGGATGTGCCTCTCACATCCTGCAAGTTCGTCGCGGGCTGCCGCGCCCCGGTTCATGCCGGCCCAAAAATTCGGAAAACCCCGTAAAATCGCGCTCTTGCGAGGTGCAAGGTCGGTGGGTATAAGCCGCCCGACCTCACAATCTCCCTTTTCCCAGCATTTGAAGGACGATCTCGATGGCGATCGAACGCACTTTCTCGATCCTGAAACCCGACGCGACCGCGCGCAATCTGACCGGCGCGATCAACGCGATGATCGAGAAAGCGGGGCTGCGCATCGTGGCGCAGAAGCGCATTCGCATGACCCGCGAGCAGGCGGAGACGTTCTACGCCGTCCACAAGGAGCGGCCATTCTTCGGCGAATTGGTCACGTTCATGACCTCCGGTCCGGTGGTGGTGCAGGTGCTTGAAGGCGAGAACGCCATCGCCAAATACCGTGAGGTGATGGGCGCGACTGATCCCTCGAAGGCCGCCGAGGGCACAATCCGCAAGGTGCACGCCAAGTCGGTCGGGGAAAACTCGGTGCATGGGTCCGACGCCCCGGAAACCGCGGTCATTGAAATCGCTCAGTTTTTCTCCGGGAATGAGATCGTCGGATAACAGCGATTCCGAAACTCAGAAAATAACAGCATTCCTGAAATATTGTATTCCAGTCTAGCGATGGCGATGATGCGGCGGCTTGGGAGGGCCACCCCGTAATCATAAGGGGCCAAGGCGGACGGAGGACAGGGTGGATTTCTTCGCACAATTCTCGCAGCCGACATTCTGGCTGGCGGCGCTGCAGATCATCTGGATCAACATCCTGTTGTCCGGCGACAATGCGGTGGTCATTGCGCTGGCCTGCCGCGGGCTGCATGGCAGCCAGCGCCGCTGGGGCATGGTCCTCGGCGCCGGCGCGGCGATCCTGCTCCGCGTGTTTTTCACGATCATCATCGCCCAGCTCATGGGCCTGCCGTTCCTCAAGCTGATCGGCGGCGTCGCTCTGCTGTGGATCGCGATCAAGCTGATCGTGCCCGACGAGTCGCATGGCGAGGACAATGTGAAGGCGGGCGAGAGCCTGTGGCGCGCGGTGCGCATCGTCGCCATCGCCGACATCGTCATGAGCCTCGACAACGTGATCGCGATCGCGGCCGCCGCCAAGGGCAGCATCACT
Organism: Pseudorhodoplanes sp.; assembly: GCA_032027085.1. NCBI lineage: Bacteria > Pseudomonadati > Pseudomonadota > Alphaproteobacteria > Hyphomicrobiales > Pseudorhodoplanes > Pseudorhodoplanes sp. The sequence goes on from JAVSMS010000001.1 coordinate 2,973,702, forward strand.
CTGATCGTTTTCGGTCTGGTGGTTTCGATCCCGATGATCATTGCCGGCGCCGCACTGCTGATGGCGGTGCTCGACCGCTTCCCGATCCTGGTCTGGGCCGGCGCCGCGCTGCTCGGCTGGATCGCGGGCGAGATCATGATCGAGGATCCCGCCACCATCAGTTGGCTCGGCAGCGAGCTCGTGCACCGCTACGTCTATGCCGCGGCAGCGGCCGGCGCCCTGTTCGTGGTGGCGGTCGGCTGGCTGATGCTGCGCGCGAAGCGCCCGGCGGCGGAGGTTGCCGACGTCTAGCCATGGCAAAGTGATCTGATCCTTCTCGGATCGTGTGCTAGATATGAACCGGCGCGGCAGCCTTGCCGCGCCGGTTTTCTTACAGAGAGGAGAAGCGGATGAATCGGCCGCTGCGCACAGAGTTCCGCGCCAGCGCCTGTCCGCATGACTGTCCCTCGACCTGCGCGCTCGAGATCGAGGTTCTTGATGATCGCACCATCGGCCGTGTGCGCGGTGCCGGGGACAATGCCTATACCGCCGGCGTGATCTGCGCGAAGGTCGCGCGCTACGCCGAGCGCGCCAATCATTCCGGCCGTCTGCTGCGCCCGCTGCGGCGCACGGGAGAAAAGGGCAGCGGCGAGTTTGCGCCGGTCTCCTGGGACGACGCGCTGGACATCGTCGCCGAGGAATTCCGCAAGGCCGAGGCACGCCACGGCGGCGAGGCGGTGTGGCCTTACTTTTATGCCGGCACCATGGGCCTCGTCATGCGCGACGGCATCAACCGCCTGCGTCACGCGAAAAGGTATTCCGGCTTTTTCTCGACCATCTGCGTCAATCCGGCCTGGACCGGATTCATCGCCGGCACCGGGCGGCTCGCCGGCGCTGATCCGCGCGAGATGGCGAAATCCGATCTCGTAGTGATCTGGGGCACCAATGCCGTCAACACCCAGGTCAATGTGATGACGCATGCGACGCGCGCGCGGAAAGAGCGCGGCGCGAAAATCGCGGCGGTCGATGTTTACATGAACGGCACGATGGAGCAGGCCGACCTGCCGGTGCTGATCAAGCCCGGCACCGACGGCGCTCTGGCCTGCGCGGTGATGCATTGCCTGTTCCGCGACGGCAAGGCGGACTGGGATTATCTCGACAAATACACCGACGCGCCGCGTGAACTTGAAGCGCATGTGCAGACGCGCGGGCCGGACTGGGCCACGCGGATCACCGGATGCCCGGTGGAGACCATTGAGGAATTCGCGCGGCTGATCGGCGACACCAAGCGCGCCTTCTTCCGGCTCGGCTACGGTTTCTCGCGCTCGCGCAACGGCGCGATCAACATGCATGCTGCGCTCTGCATTCCGGCGGTGACCGGCGCCTGGCTGCACGAGGGCGGCGGGGCTTTTCACAATAACGGCGCGATCTATCACTGGAACCGGACGATGATCGAAGGGCTCGATGCGCGCGACCCGGCGGTGCGCGAGCTCGATCAGTCGCGCATCGGCCCGATCCTGACCGGCGACAGCGAAGCGCTGCTGGGCGGGCCGCCGGTCACTGCGATGCTCATACAGAACACCAATCCCGTGTCGGTCGCGCCCGACCAGACCCTGGTGAAACGCGGCTTCGCAAGAGACGACCTGTTCGTCTGCGTGCATGAGCAGTTCATGACCGAGACCGCGCGCATCGCCGACATCGTGCTCCCGGCGACCATGTTCACCGAGCATGACGATGTCTATCAGGCCGGCGGCAGCCAATACATTCTGCTTGGACCGAAACTGGTCGAGGCGCCGGGCGAATGCCGGTCCAATCATGACCTGATCTGTGCGCTGGCCAAGCGGCTGGGCGCCGAGCATCCGGGTTTTGGCATGACCGCGCGCGAGATCATCGACTGGACGCTGCAGAATTCCGGCTGGGGGACGATCGATCGGCTGGAGACGGAGAAATGGATCGACTGCCAGCCGCCTTTTGCGCGCGCGCATTATCTCGACGGCTTCAAATGGCCGGACAAGAAATTCCGCTTCAAGCCGGACTGGTCAACGGTCCCGTTTCCATCGCCGTCGACCTTCGGACCCATGGCGCAGATTCCCTCATTGCCGGATTACTGGCCGGTCATTGAGACCGTTGACGATGCGCACCCGTTCCGCCTCGCGACATCGCCGTCGCGCAATTTCCTCAACTCCACCTTCAACGAGACGCCGACCTCGCTCGCGCGCGAGCAGCGGCCCACGGTGATGATCCATCCCGATGACGCCGCATCGCTCGGGCTCGCGGACGGGGACAAGGCGGTGCTCGGCAACCAGCGCGGCGAAGTGCGGCTGCGGGTGCGGCTGTTCGAGGGCGTGCGGCGCGGCGTCGTGATCGCGGAATCGATCTGGCCGAACGATGCGTATGAAGACGGCCGCGGCATCAACACGCTGACCGGCTCCGACCCGATCGCGCCCTATGGCGGCGCCGCCTTCCACGACAACAGGATCTGGATCAGGCGCGCGGATTGAACGGCGCCGGCTTACCAGCGGAATTCCAGCCCCAGCGTCCCGGCGTGCGATTCAAAATTGCCGCGGAAACGACCGTCATAGACGGCATAGAGCCGGGCTTTCGGCGCAAGCTGCATGGACAGGATCGCGCCGGTGTCGACGCCGAAGCGATCTTCCGACACGCCGGCAATGAATCGCGGCAGCGCGCCGCCATTGACGGGACTGATCGTCAGGCCGCCGACATTTTGCGACACAATATCAACCGCGCGGCCATAGACGCTGAAATCCATCACCATCGTGCTGGCGAGCCAAGTGTAGCCGACCTCGCCGCCGCCAAAGATGCGCGTGCGCTCGGCGATCTGCTCGCTGCCGTTGACCGGCACGGCGCCGCCGGTTTCGGAATAGGCGTCGGATTCCGCGCGTGCCCAGTCCATGCCGATCTTCGGGACGATGCGCCAGTTGCCGGAACTCCAAAGATAGCTGAGCTCAGCCAGCGCGCCCCAGAGGTTGGTGTCGTAGCTGGCGACGGAGGGAGCACCAGTGCCGCGGGTGGAATCGATGTCGCCAAAGCCGCGGATGGCGGCAACCCCCAGCACCCATGGGCCGGATTCAAAGGCGATGTTACCGCCAATCTGCGTGAGATCGATCCGGGAGGACTGCACATATTGAATGATGTCGACGTCGCTGCGGCTCTGGTCGACCGAAAGGCCGACCGATATGCCGGGGGCGATAATTAGCCCGAGGCCGGCCACGCCGCCGTAAATGCGGCGCTTGTCGCCGCCGAAATCGCCGCGCGGATCCATGCGCGAGCGCACGCCATAAGCCTCAAACCATGCGCGATAACGGTTGTCGATGGCGGAGACGGTCTGCGGCGCGGCTTCAAGATCGGCACCGCCGCCGGACGGCGTGAATTGCGACGGCGCACCGGCGGCGCGCGCCGCTTCGGTTCCGAGATGGCGCAGGAAGCGCGTTCCGATTTCGAGGGTCGTACTGGGTGAGGAGAGGGAAATGTTGCCGTCGCTTGCCGGAAGCGGCTGCGGGGTTGGCGGCGTCTGCGCCAGTGCGACCGGCATCCAACCGAACAGCCCCAGTGCAAGAAAAGCAGGCAGGGCCGCAAACGCCCAAGCGCGATCCCGCTTCCACACTTGCCAGCAACGCCCCGCCAATGTCCCGCCCCGTATGCTTTCGCAGCTGCAAAATTTTAGATGACTTTCTGACGAAAACAATCACTCAAGGACACAGAGCAATAAGGACACAGAGCCATCGGCGGTAATGCGGGGTTCCATCTGAGCGATCGGATCATCGAGACCCGCCGACAGGGAACGCGCATCTTTCTTAAGCCGCAATTGTCGCAATACTTTCTGACGCAATCTGATTTTGGTTCGTTCGCCCCGTATGCATCTTCCCCCGATGCAATCCGTTCCGGACTTCCCCAAAAGCAAGGTTGTGGCGCGACGAGCAGCGAGCCCGACGCGTCATCGCCAAACCGGCTTAACGTGACTAACCAGGAGACCGACGATGCAAAAAGGCACCGTCAAATGGTTCAATCCGACGAAGGGTTATGGGTTCATCAAGCCGTCTGCCGGCGAAAGGGATGTGTTCGTGCACATCTCGGCTGTGGAGCGGGCGGGTCTGAGCACCTTGAATGAAGGCCAGGCCGTGGAATTCGAACTGGTCACCAATCGCGGCAAGACGTCCGCGGAGAATCTCAGGGTAGCGTAATACACACCATGCATATGGTGGGCTGAACGAACAATTCGCTCCTTATAAATGCGGCCCCCGGTCACGCAGCCGGGGGTTTTGTTTTGGCCTCTGCCGGAACGAAGGCTTTCTCGTTCGAGGCGAGCGCGCCGTCGATCACGCAGCGCCCATCCGCGATGCGCACGCGTCCTTGCGCGACCAGCTTCAGCGCCAGCGGATAGATCTTGTGCTCGATCGCGAGCACGCGGGCCGCGAGTGTCGCCGCATCATCGGTGTCAAGCACCGGCACCCTGCCTTGGGTGATGATCGGCCCTGAATCCATTTCCGGCACGACGAAATGCACGGTCGCCCCGTGTTCCTTCACGCCTTCGGCCAGTGCGCGCTCATGCGTGTGCAAACCTTTGAATGCCGGAAGCAGGGCGGGATGAATGTTCAGCATGCGACACTGCCAGCGGCCGATGATCCAGGGCGTGAGGATGCGCATGAAACCGGCGAGGCAGACGAGGTCGATACGGTGTGTTTCGAGCTCCGCCTGCACGGCGCGCTCGAAGGCTTCGCGATCCTTGCCGAAGCGTTTGTGATCGACGACCGCCGTCGCGATGCCGTCGGCCTGCGCGGCAGCAAGTCCGCCCGCATCCGGCTGGTTGGACAACGCCAGCGAAATCTCCGCCGGATAATCGGCGGCCTTGGCGGCTTCGATCAGCGCCGTCATGTTGGAGCCGCGGCCGGAAATCAGCACGGCGACACGTTTGCGCGCCGGGCCGGTGCTCATGCGAGGTTCAAGCGGCCGGTGGTCTGCACCGGCTCGGCGTCGTCCGCGCGCGGAATCACTTCGCCGAGATCAACCACCGCTTCACCGTTGCGCGCGAGCACGCCGCGCACCTGCGCCGCCTTGTCGGGCGCGACCACAACCACCATGCCGATTCCGCAATTGAAGGTGCGCAGCATTTCCGGCACCGCGATGTCGCCGGCCGTGGCCAGCCACCTGAAAACCGGCAGCACCGGCAGGCGCGTGAGATCGATGCGCACGCCAAGATGTTTCGGCAATGCGCGCGGTATGTTGTCGGGGAATCCGCCGCCGGTGATATGCGCCAGCGCCTTCACCGCGCCAGTCTCGCGGATGGCGGCGAGGCATGACTTCACATAGAGCCGCGTCGGCGTGAGCACCGCTTCGCCCAGTGTCTTGCCGGTATCGAATGGCGCCGCGTCGCCCCACGACAGGCCCGCATGCTCGGTGACCTTGCGGACGAGCGAGAATCCGTTTGAATGCACGCCGGATGAGGCGAGGCCAAGCATGATGTCACCCGCGGCGACATCCTTGCGGGGAAGGATGCCATCGCGTTCGACGGCGCCGACTGCAAATCCGGCGAGATCGTAATCTCCGCTCTGATAAATGCCCGGCATCTCCGCGGTCTCGCCGCCGATCAGCGCGCAGCCCGATTGCTTGCAGCCCTCGGCAATGCCGGCCACGACCTGCGCGCCGATCTCGGGATCGAGCTTCGAGCAGGCGAAGTAGTCGAGGAAGAAGAGGGGCTCGGCACCCTGGACCACGAGATCGTTGACCGACATGGCGACAAGATCGATGCCGATGGTGTTGTGACGGCCGGTCTCGATCGCGATCTTGACCTTGGTGCCGACCCCGTCGGTGGCGGCAACCAGCACCGGATCGGTCATGCCCAGCCGCTTCAGATCGAACAGGCCGCCAAACCCGCCGATTTCCGCATCCGCTCCGGGCCGCGCGGTGGCGCGCACCAGCGGCTTGATCATCTCGACCATGCGGTTGCCGGCATCGATATCGACGCCGGAGCCGGCATAGGTCAGGCCGCGCCCCGTCTCAGCCATGCAGGTTCCCTGTTATTTCGCCGGTGGTTACGTGGAAATCGCATTGCGCGCAATGGCTTGATGGACGTTATATACTGTCCGAATGCGGCCGGTGCCCGCCGGCCGCCCGTGTCCGGGGCTTTCTGGCTTGAGTATTCCCAACCTCATTACGCTCGCACGCATTCTCTGCGTGCCGCTGATCGTCTGGGCGATTACGGCCGGGGAGATGATGGGGGCGTTCATCCTGTTCTTGGCCGCCGGCATCAGCGATGCCGTCGACGGCTTTCTCGCCAAGCGGTTCAACATGGCGAGCGAACTGGGCGGGTATCTCGATCCGCTGGCCGACAAGGCGCTGATCGTCTCGATCTACGTGGCGCTCGGCATCACCGAGGCGATCCCGCGCTGGCTGGTCATTCTGGTGGTCTCGCGCGACATCATGATCATCGGCGCGGTGATGCTGACGTGGCTGATCGGTAAGCCGATGCGAATGAAGCCGCATCCGGTCTCCAAGGCCAACACGGTCGCGCAGATTTTCCTTGCCTGCCTGGTGCTGGCGGCCCTGGCTTTCCGTTTCGATGCCGGCTGGCTGTTGCCGACCTCCATCGCCCTGGTGGCCATCTTGACCTTGCTCTCGATCGCCTTCTATGTCGCGGAATGGATCCGCCACGTGGGTGCAAACGGCACCGCCCATTGACGGAGGGGGTGGGGAAGCGCGCATGGCAAATGTGAAACGTGGCTCCTCCGGCACGGCACCGGGCGGCGCCGATCGCGCCCCGAGCCCCATCAGCCTGAAACGCCAGCTCATTTTCTGGACCGGCGCGCTGATCGTCTTCATCGCGCTGCTCTGGATTCTTGCCGATGTGCTGCTGCCCTTCGTCGCCGGCATGGCGCTGGCCTATCTGCTCGATCCGCTGGTGAAGCGGGTGCAGGGCGTCGGCCTGAGCCGTGCCTGGGCGGCGGTCATCATCGTGATCGTCTTCGCCGTCTTGCTCGTGCTGGCGATCATTCTCATCGTGCCGGTGCTGGGCGATCAGATCGGCCAGTTCATGCAGCGCCTGCCCGACCTGATCGATCGTGTGCGCGTCCTGATCCAGCAATCCAACCAGAGCTGGCTCGGCACCTTCGTCGGCGAAAGATTGCCGGAAGCGCAGAAGTCGCTCGGCACTGTCGCCGCCACCGCGGCGGGATGGATCACGACATTCCTCGGCTCGCTCTGGTCGGGCGGCAAGGCGCTGGTGTCGGTGCTGTCAATCCTTGTCATCACGCCCATCGTCGCCTTCTACATGCTGATGGACTGGGAACGCATGGTGAATGCGGTCGACAACCTCATTCCGATTCATCATCGCGAGACGGTGCGCGCGTTGCTCCGCGAAATGGACGCCGCAATTTCCGGCTTCGTGCGCGGGCAGGCGATTGTCTGCCTCATCCTCGGTGTGTTCTATTCCGTCGCGCTGATTGCCATCGGCCTGAACTTCGGATTGCTGATCGGCTTGGTTGCGGCCTTTCTCAGCTTTGCGCCCTATATCGGCACCATGGTCGGCTTTCTGCTCGCCACCGGCGTGGCGCTGGCGCAATTCTGGCCGGACTGGATCTGGGTTGTGGCCGCGGCCGGCATTTTCGCCGTCGGCCAGTTCATTGAAGGCAACTTCCTGCAGCCCTATCTCGTCGGCAAGGAGACCGGACTGCATCCGGTGTGGCTGATGTTCTCGTTGCTCGCCTTCGGTGTGCTGTTCGGATTTGTTGGTCTTCTGGTCGCGGTGCCGATCGCCGCCGCCATCGGCGTTCTGGTGCGCTTTCTGGTCCGGCAATATCAGGCGAGTTCGTATTACACCGGCGACCAGCCAAGCTGATCATGCCGGCCGCCCCGCGTCAGCTTGCGCTTGCGCTCGATCATGTTGAGAACCTGACCCGCGACGATTTTCTGGTCGGGCCGCCGAACGACTCCGCGCTGGCCATGATCGAACGCTGGCCGGACTGGCCGAGCCGCGTGATCGCGCTCGTCGGACCGGCGGGCTCCGGCAAGAGCCATCTGGCCTCGATCTGGGCGGAGCAATCGGGCGCGCGCTTTCTATCGGCGCGAGCGCTGCCGGAGACGCATCTGCCGACTGCGCTGGCAACCGGCGCGCTGGTGCTTGAGGACATTGACGACAATGACCTCGACGAGCGCGCAATGTTCCATCTGTTGAATCTGGTGCGGCAGGACCAGGCGTGGCTCCTGCTCACCGCGCGGACGCCGCCGACGCAGTGGAGGATCGCGCTCGCCGATCTGGCCTCACGTCTGCGCGCAGTGCCGGCATTGACGCTCAGCCCGCCGGACGACGCCTTGCTGCGGGCGGTGATCGTCAAGCTGTTTGCGGACCGCCAGCTCGCCGTGGACGAGAACCTGGTCGGCTATCTGGTCAGCCGGATCGAGCGGTCCTTCGCGGCTGCGCGTGCTATGGTGACGCTGCTGGATCAGGAGGCGCTGGTCCGCAAACGCCCGGTTAACCGTGCACTGGCCACCGAGGTATTGCGGGACACCGGCTTTTAAGCGGTTTGTGCCAGACTGTCTGTCATGGGGGCGTCATGGCTCCGTCATAAACCACGCCCAGAATCGGATGGCGGGAGCAAGTGGCAAATGTCCATGGCTGAAAGCAGCGAAGCTGTTGTGTTGAAAGCGGAATCCGCTGCGCCGGCGCCCTCCGGCGCCGCCCTCGATACGGCGCTGCTGACCGCGCCGGACCGCTTCATCAACCGGGAATTGTCGTGGCTGCATTTCAACCGCCGCGTCCTGGATGAATCGGACAATCCGAACCATCCGCTGCTGGAGCGGCTGCGTTTCCTGTCGATTTCGGCCAACAACCTCGACGAATTCTTCATGGTGCGCGTCGCCGCCCTCAAGGGACAGGTGCGCGAAGGCATTACCGACCGCAGCCCGGATGGATTGACCCCATCCGAGCAATTGGCGCGGATTGGAGAGGTGGTCTCAAAGTTGGCGCGCGACCAGCTCGCCCGCTGGCGTGCCCTGCGTCATGACCTCGCCGAACAGGGCATCGTCATCGTGGACGGGCAGACGGTGACCAAACAGGAGAAGGCGTGGCTGGAAGACCATTTCCTGCATCATATCTTCCCGGTGCTGACGCCGCTGGCCATTGATCCGGCGCATCCGTTCCCGTTCATACCCAATCTCGGCTTCACCATCGCCTTGCAACTCGCGCGCGTCAGCGACAGCAAGGCGATGAACGCGCTAATCCGCGTGCCTCACAAAATCGAGCGCTTCGTGCATCTGCCGCGTCAGGATGCCAGCGAGCAGCGCGTCATCATGCTGGAGCACGTGATCTACCTTTTCATCAGCCAGCTGTTCCCGGGATATGCGGTGCACGGGCAGGGCGCTTTCCGCGTCATCCGCGACTCCGAAATAGAAATCGAGGAAGAAGCGGAAGACCTGGTGCGCTCCTTCGAAAGCGTGCTCAAGCGGCGGCGCCGCGGATCGGTGATCCGTCTCGAGATCGAAGACGATATGCCGGTCGAGCTACGCCGCTTCGTGCAGCGGTCGATGGGGGTCGACGAGAGCGAGACCTATATTGTCGAGGGCGAACTTGCCGACAGCATGCTGGCGCTCAACGACCTCAAGGAGCTGGTTGCGCTCGATCGCCCCGACCTTCTTTTCGTTCCCTACAATCCGCGTTTTCCGGAACGTATCCGCGACCATGGCGGCGATTGTTTTGCCGCCATCCGGCAGAAGGATCTGATCGTTCATCATCCCTACGAATCGTTTGACGTCGTCGTGCAGTTTCTCCAACAGGCGGCGCGCGACCCGGATGTGATTGCGATCAAGCAAACGCTGTACCGCACGTCCGCTGAATCTCCCATCGTCAAGACGCTGGCGGAAGCGGCCGAAGCCGGGAAATCCGTCACCGCGCTGGTCGAGCTGAAGGCGCGGTTCGATGAGGAAGCCAATATCCGCTGGGCTCGCGACCTGGAACGCGCCGGTGTGCAAGTCGTCTATGGTTTCGTCGAACTCAAGACGCACGCGAAATTGTCGTTGGTGGTGCGACGCGAGGGGAAGCGGCTCGCCTCCTATGTGCATGTAGGTACCGGCAATTATCACCCGATCACCGCCCGCATCTATACCGACCTGTCGTTTTTTACCGCCGATCCGGTCATTGCTCAGGACATCACGCGCATCTTCAATTTCATCACCGGTTACGCCGAGCCTGCCGAGCTCGAATCCATGGCGGTATCGCCGGTGACTTTGCGCAAGCGAATCAGCGATCACATCCGGCAGGAAATCGCCCATGCCAAGGCCGGCCGCCCGGCCGCGATCTGGATGAAGATGAATGCGCTGGTCGATGCGGAAATCATCGACCTCCTGTATGAGGCCTCGCGCGCCGGCGTGCGGGTCGATATCGTCGTGCGCGGCATCTGCTGCCTGCGGCCGGGGGTGCCGGGCCTGTCCGACAACATCCGCGTGAAATCGATTGTCGGCCGCTTTCTGGAGCACGGCCGAATCTATTGTTTCGGAGACGGTAACGGCCTGCCGCATGCCAAGGCGACGGTCTATATCTCCTCCGCCGACATGATGCCGCGCAATCTGGACCGCCGCGTCGAGGCGCTGTGCCCGATCACGAATCCGACCGTGCATGAGCAGGTCCTCGACCAGATCATGGTTGTCAACTTCAAGGATAACGAGCAGAGCTGGATGGTCTTGCCTGACGGCACCGCAAGCCGCATAAGGCCGGGCAAGGGCGAGGAGCCGTTCAACGCCCAGAAATATTTCATGACCAATCCGAGCCTGTCGGGACGTGGAAAATCTCTTAAGGAATCTCCGCCACGCCGCCTCACGCGCCGCCAGGACCGGTAGGGCGAATGACAAGACGCCGCCGCGCGCCGCGGCCGGCTCCCCCCAATCGAAGAAGAAGACCAGGTCCCGCAAGCCACGTTCGCCCCAAGGCCGTCTCGACCACGGGCCGCCCGTCGGCGTCATCGATATCGGTTCAAACTCGGTCCGTCTTGTTGTCTATGAAGGCCTGACGCGGTCACCGACACCGATCTTCAACGAGAAGGTTCTTGCCGGGCTGGGCCGCGAAGTGCAGTCGACCGGTTTGCTGGCTCCCGACGCGGTGAGGCAGGCGCTGCTGGCGCTGAAACGGTTCCGCGCGCTCTGCGATACGCTGAAGGTCGCGCATGTGTTCGGCATCGCGACCGCGGCCTGCCGCGACGCGCGTAACGGCCCGGCCTTCATCGAAGAGGCAGAACATCTCAGCCGCATCAAGATCGACGTGCTGTCAGGACGGCGCGAGGCCGAATTGTCCGCCCTCGGCGTCATCTCGGGCATTTATCGGCCGAACGGCCTTGTTGCCGACCTCGGCGGCGGCTCGCTCGAACTGATGGATATTCACGGCGAGCGATTGCGGCGCGGCATCACACTGCCGCTCGGCGGCCTGGCCTTGCAGGACGCCTCGAAAAAATCGATCAAGAAAGCAGAGAAGATCGTCGCCGACGCGCTACACGATGTGAAGGCTGGCGCGGCGGGGAAGGGACGCTCCCTTTATGCGGTGGGCGGCGCCTGGCGTGCGCTGGCGCGCTTACACATGGCGCAGACCGGCTATCCGCTGCATGTCATGCACGGCTATCGCATGCGCGCAAAAGACGCGATCGAATTCTGCGAGCTGGTGCGTCGTGTCAACATCGATACGCTGTCGCAGATCGATGTTGTCGCGGATGCGCGGCGTCCGCTGCTCGCTTATGCCGCCTTGGTGCTTGAGCATCTCACGCGGCGGACCAAGCCTGCCGATGTGGTGATTTCCGCCCTCGGCGTGCGCGAAGGTCTGCTCTATTCAATGCTGAAAGTGCACGAGCAGCGGAAGGACGCGCTGATCGAGGCCGCGCGCAATCTCAATCTGCTGCGCTCGCGTTCGCCGCTGCATGGCGAGGAATTGCTGGCATGGACAGACCGGTTTTTTGCTTCATCGGGAATCGATGAAACTGAAGAAGAAAGGCGGTTGCGCCACGCTGCCTGTCTGGTTGCTGACGTCGGCTGGCGCACGCATCCGGATTATCGCGGCGAGCAGTCGCTGAACATCATCGCGCATGCATCATTCGTGGCGCTGGATCATCCCGCGCGCGCATTTCTGGCGCTGTCGGTCTATTTCCGTCATGTCGGCGTCACGCATGACGACGAATTGTCGCCGCGGCTGCGCGAACTCGCTTCAACCCGTCTGCTCGATCATGCGCGCGTGCTCGGCGCCGCAATGCGCGTGGCCTATATGATATCGGCCTCAATGCCGGGTGTGCTGCCGGAGACGCCGCTGCGAGTCGAGCGCCAGCGGCTGGTGCTGCGCATGCGCGGCAAATATGCCGCGCTGGCAGGCGACCGGGTCTTCAACCGGTTGCGGACGCTGGCGCGGCTGATCGGCCGCGAGCCGCATCTGGTGATGGACTGAATGGACGGCTCACGCCGTTAGATGAAATTCGACGGCCACCTGGCCGCTCCCGCTCGACGGGAAATATGCGCAGAGCTGTTCGGATTGTCCCGTGTAGGCATCCCAGCCGAGGACGCCAAACAGCATGGCGGTGTCGGCCATCAGCGCTTCGCCGCTGCACTTGCGTGTATAGTCGGGAAGCATGCGGCAGAACTCGGCATAGCGGCGCTCCTTCCAGAGATCGAGCACGCGCAGATCCATCTGCCGGTTGAATTCGCTGGAAATGCTGTTCCAGGCTTGCGGGCCGAGCTTGCTGTTCTCGAACAGCTGGTGCGACAGCGAGCCGCTGGCCAGCACCGCCGCCTTGCAACCAGATTTCTCGATGGCGCGGCGGACGGCTTCGCCGAATCTGCGGTTCTCGTCGACGGAGGCAAAGACCGGAGCAGCGACGGGGACGACCGAGAGGGCCTTGTCGGAATTCATATAGTGCATCGGCACGATGGTCCCGTATTCGACCGGCAGGGTGGGAACGCGATGCGCGAGTACATTCGGGCCGGATTTGGCGCATTCAGAAACGATCAGGTCGGCAAGCTCGGGATGACCGCGATAGTCGTAGGAGAGATCGCTGATCATGTGCGGCGCTTCCGGGCTGGTATAAACGCCCTGATGATGCGCATTGGCGTTGATGTGGAATCCGAAATTCGAAATCCAGTGCGTATCGAAGACGACGAAGGTGTCGGTGCCGCGTTCGCGCGCCCGCCGGCCGAGCAGCTTCAGGGCATTGATCGCGTCATCGCGTGTGCCCTTCAGCGGCTCCACGTGTTCCGACAGCATCAGCGACGGCACGTGTGTAACCTTCGCCGCAAGTACAAGCTCTCCCATGCCATTCCCCCGCATTGTTCTGGATCTGCGCGAGGTTAGGGAAGCAGCAGGCCGGCGTAGTTGAGCTATGTCAAAGATGCTTGTCCGGACGGGGGATCATGCGCGCTCGATCGCCGAGACGCGGCCTTTTTCGATCGCGAGCGCCAGCCGTCCGGCTTTCAACGCCAGCGCCTTCTCGCCGAACAGGTCGCGCCGCCATCCCTTGAGGGCGGGAACGTCGGCATGGTCATCGGCGGCGATGCGCTCGAGATCATCGACCGTGGCGATCACCTTGGAGGCCACCGCATGCCGCTCCGAGGTCATGCGCAGCAGCACTTTGAGAAGTTCGACGGTCGCCGCGCCGTTGGGGGCGGGCTTGGAGCGCTCCAGCACCGGCAGCGTTTTGGGATCGCGCGCCAGGGCTTTCTTGACGAGGTCGGGAATGTCCTGCCCCCATTTCGATTTCTCGAAACCCCGCGGAAGGGACCGCAAGGAGGCGAGGCGTTCGATGGTGGTGGGCGCCTGCACCGCGATATCGGCGACCACATCGTCTTTCAGAATGCGTCCACGCGGCACGTCGCGCGCCTTGGCTTCGCGCTCGCGCCAGGCTGCGATCTCGATCAGCACCGCCAGTTCCTTGGGCTTGCGGACACGCGCGCGCAGGCGCTGCCAGGCATTTTCCGGATCCATGCGGTAGGTTTCGGGCGAGGTGAGGATGTCCATTTCCTCTCTCAGCCACTCGGTGCGACCGCGCTTTTGAAGGTCGGCGTTCAGCTTGCGATAGACGTCACGCAAATGGGTAACGTCGGAGACTGCATATTCGATCTGCGCCTTGCTCAACGGTCGCCGCGTCCAGTCGGTGAAGCGATGAGACTTGTCGAGCGCGTCGCCGGTGATGCGCTGGACAAGCTGATCGTAGGAGATCGAGTCGCCATAGCCGAGCACCATGGCGGCGACCTGGGTGTCAAAAACCGGATGCGGGATCAGGCTTGCATGATGCCAGACGATTTCGATGTCCTGACGCGCAGCGTGAAACACCTTCACGATCTTCTCGTTCGCCATGAGATCGAAGAAAGGCTGCAGATCGAGTCCATCGGCAAGGGCATCCACAACGATCGCTTCGTCGGGCGAGGCTATCTGCAGCACACAGAGCTGCGGGTAATAGGTCGACTCGCGCAGGAATTCGGTGTCGACCGTCACATAATCGTGGGTCGCGAGTCGTTTGCAGGCGGCAGCAAGGTCACCGGTCGTCGTAATCAGGTCCATCAACATCAACTTCAGGCGCCGCGCACGCGCGGCATGAGAATGAACTCCCAGGGCGACGGCATTTCGCCGACCGGCACCTCGATCAGGGTCGGGCCGTCGCGGCGCGCGAAACCGCGGCGCAGGGCTTTGCGCAATTCGTTCGCGTCATGCGCGCGCTCGGCGGCGACGCCGAAGCTCTCGGCGAATTTCACGAAATCCGGGTTGGCCAGATCGACGGCGATATGGCGGGCGCCGTAACTCTGCTGCTGGATCAACTTCACGTTGCCGTAGGTGTTGTTGCTGAACACGATATTGACCAGCGGAATGCGGTGACGCACGGCGGTGGCGAGCTCGACTGCGGTATACATGAAACCGCCATCGCCCGAGATCGACAGCACCGGCACGTCGGGCCGCGCATTCTGCACGCCGAGCGCGGTGGCATAGCCCCAGCCGAGATTGTCCTGAAAGCCGGGCGAGATATACGTGTTCGCCTTGTAGACCGGAAAGGCGAGGCGGGAGGCGAAGCCGATCTGCGTCACCTCGTCAACGAAGATTCCGTTCTCCGGCAGTTCGGCGCGGATCGCTTCGAGAAATGCGATCTGCGGGCCGAGCTTGCCGAGCCGCTTTTTCATCTTCGCGTGGCGCTCCAGCATTTCCGCCTTGCGTGACTTGCGCTTGATGTTGTGTGCCGGAAGCACATCGAGCAGACGTTTCAGCGCGCGCGCGGAATCGCCGATGATCGCCGCGGCCGGCTTGCCGATGCGTTCGACTTCGTCGGGATCGGCGTCGATGCGCACCACTTTCAGCTGCGGGTCGTGACCCCAGTTGTCGAGCTGCATCAAGAGGCGGGTGCCGATGCCGATCACCACGTCCACCTCGCGCCACATCTCGTGCGCCAGCGGTAGCGGGATGGAGAGCGGATTGCGGTCATCGACCACGCCGCGGCCGCGCCGCCAGGCGACCACGGGCGCCTGCAGCATATTGGCGAGGCGGGTGACCTCGCGGGAAGCGCCCTGGGCGCCGCCGCCGACCACGATCATGGGATTCCTGGCGGCGCCTAGGATCTTGGCGGCCGCCAGGACCGCGTCCTCATCGATCGGGGGAAGTTCCGGCTTCTCCGGCTTGCCGATCCTGCCGACCGGCTCGGAGCGGCCCCAGACGTCCATGGCGCATTCCAGCGCCGCCGGTCCGGGCCGGCCGGTGGCCATGGCCCGCATGGCATCGTTCACCAGGCGCGGGGCGTCCGCCGGCCGGGCAATGCGGGCGGAATGGTCGACGAGGCGGGCAATGATCCCGGCCTGATCGCGGATTTCATGCAAATGGCCGAGCGAGCGGCCAATGGCGGCCTGGGGAATCTGGCCGATAATGGCCAGAACCTGCGCGTTCATGCTGTGAGCCTGCAACAGAGCCGCCCCGGTATTCAGGAGGCCGGGCCCCGGCACCACGGCATAGGCCTGCGGCCTGCCGGTCGCGAGCGCCGCCCCCAGCGCCATGTAGGCCGCCCCTTGTTCATGCCGGGTATGGATGGTCCGGATGCGGTTCCCGGCCTTATAGAGGGCGTCGAAGAAGGGGTCGTTATGCACGCCGGGCAGGGCATAGATCGTGTCCAGCCCATGCGCGAGCAGGGAGGCTACGGCCGCCTCGCCGGTGGTCATGCGGCCATTGGGGAGGGGCGCTGTTTTGGTTCCGCTCTTGCGGGCCGCTTTTGTCGTCTTCTTGGTCATGTCGTCCGCCGAAGCGTTTCCGGTGCTGAGTTTGCAGATCGATGCCACGATGTCGAGGCCGTCGCCTTGACAAAGACAGACCCCCATGCGCTTTTCGCGGCCCTCAGCCCTAGAAGCCGCGAATCCCTTCAGACATGCATCGCTATCGCACCCATACCTGCGGCGAGCTCCGCGACACACACATTGGCGAGACGGTGCGCGTCTCCGGCTGGTGCCACCGCATCCGCGACCATGGCGGGGTGCTGTTCATTGACCTGCGCGACCATTACGGCCTGACCCAGGTGGTGGCCGATCCCGACAGTCCAGCCTTCAAGACGGCCGAGACCTTGCGCTCGGAATGGGTGGTGCGGGTCGACGGCAAGGTGCGCCGGCGTCCAGGCGGGACCGAGAATCCCGACCTTCCGACCGGACAGATCGAAGTTTTCGCCGTCGACATCGAGGTGCTGGGCGCGGCCGGCGAATTGCCGATGCCGGTCTTCGGCGACCAGGAATATCCGGAAGACATCCGCCTGAAATACCGCTTCCTCGACCTGCGCCGCGAGCGGCTCCACCAGAACATCATGAAGCGCGGCGCCATCATCGATTCGATCCGCCGGCGCATGAAGGAGGGGGGCTTCTTCGAATTCCAGACGCCGATCCTGACCGCGTCTTCGCCGGAGGGCGCGCGCGATTTCCTCGTGCCCTCGCGCCTGCATCCCGGAAAATTCTACGCGCTGCCGCAGGCGCCGCAGCAATTCAAGCAGCTCATCATGGTGTCGGGCTTCGACCGCTATTTCCAGATCGCGCCCTGTTTCCGCGACGAGGATGCACGCGCCGACCGCTCGCCGGGGGAATTCTACCAGCTCGATATCGAGATGAGCTTCGTCACGCAGGAAGACGTGTTCGCCGCGGTGGAGCCGGTGTTGCGCGGCGTGTTCGAGGAATTCGCCGACGGCAAGGCGGTGACATCGAAATTCCCGATGATCCCTTATGCCGACGCGATGCGCATGTACGGCACCGACAAGCCGGACCTGCGCAATCCGATCAAGATGCAGAATGTCACCGAGGCGTTCCGCGGATCGGGCTTCAAGATTTTCGCCGGCATGATCGAGAAGGATCCGCAGGTCGAAGTGTGGGCGATCCCGGCGCCGAAGGGCGGCAACCGCGCCTTCTGCGACCGCATGAATTCCTGGGCGCAGGGCGAGGGCCAGCCGGGTCTCGGCTACATCTTCTGGCGTGAGGGCGAGGAGGGTGGCGCCGGCCCGCTTGCCAAGAATATCGGACCCGAGCGCACCAAGCAGATCGCAGATCAACTCAAGCTCGGCATCGGCGACGCGGTGTTCTTCATCGCCGGCCGGCCGAAGGATTTTGTGAAATTCGCCGGTCCCGCGCGCACGAAAGTCGGCGAGGAACTCGCTCTTGTTGCGAAAGACCGTTTCGACTTCTGCTGGATCGTCGATTTCCCGATGTATGAATGGAGCGAGGAAGAGAAGAAGATCGACTTCTCGCACAATCCGTTTTCGATGCCGAACATGCCGGTCGACGAGTTCCTGGCGCTCGATCCGAAGGACAACGAAAAAATCCTCGGCCTCAAGGCGTTCCAGTACGACATCGTCTGCAACGGCGTCGAATTGTCGTCGGGCGCGATCCGCAATCATCGCCCCGACGTGATGAAAAAGGCCTTTGCCATTGCCGGCTATCCCGAAGATGTGCTGAAACAGAAATTCGGCGGCATGCTGCGCGCTTTCTCGCTCGGCGCACCGCCGCATGGCGGCATCGCGCCGGGCATCGACCGCATTGTCATGCTGCTCTGCGGAGAGGAGAATCTGCGCGAGGTGGTGCTCTTCCCGATGAACCAGCGCGCGGAAGATCTCCTGATGGGCGCGCCGTCGGAGGTCACGCCGAAGCAAATGCGCGAGTTGCATATCCGCCTCAACTTGCCGCAGAACTGAAGCTGCTGCATTGGAGACGTCTGCAGGTTAAGGTGCGGGCGGGAGAAACGTAATGCCATCCGTCATGTCCAATCTGTCCGATGAACTGCGCACGTCCGCGCTGGCCTATCACCGCAGCCCCAAGCCCGGAAAACTGGAAATCGCCGCCACCAAGCCGCTCGGCAATCAGCACGATCTGGCGCTGGCCTATTCCCCGGGCGTTGCCGCCGCCTGCGAAGCGATCGCGAGTGATCCCGCCGAAGCCGCCGAACTGACAAGCCGGCAGAATCTCGTGGCGGTGGTGTCTAACGGCACCGCGGTGCTGGGCCTCGGCAATATCGGGCCGCTGGCGTCGAAGCCGGTGATGGAAGGCAAGGCGGTCCTGTTCAAGAAATTCGCCGGCATCGACGTCTTCGACATCGAGATCGACGCCAAGGATGTCGACCGCATGGTGGAGGTGGTTTCGGCGCTGGAGCCGACCTTCGGCGGCATCAATCTCGAAGACATCAAGGCGCCGGAATGCTTCGAGGTCGAGGCGCGGCTGCGCGAGCGGATGAAGATCCCGGTCTTCCACGACGACCAGCACGGCACCGCCATCATCGTCGCCGCAGCGGTGGTGAACGCGCTGCACGTCACCGGCAAGACCATCGACAAGATCAAGATCGTGGCCTCTGGCGCAGGGGCGGCGGCGCTCGCCTGTCTCAATCTCCTGGTCTCGCTGGGCGCGAAGGTCGAGAACATCTTCGTCACCGACCTCGAAGGCGTGGTCTACAAGGGCCGCAAGGAATTGATGGACCGCTGGAAGGAGGTTTACGCGCAGGACACGAAGGCGCGGAAGCTCGGCGAGGTGATCGTCGGCGCCGATGTTTTCCTCGGCGTGTCAGCAGGTGGCGTGCTCAAACCCGATATGGTGGCGCGCATGGCGGATCGTCCGCTGATCATGGCGCTCGCCAATCCGGTACCGGAAATCATGCCGGAAGAGGCGATTGCCGTGCGTCCCGACGCCATGATCTGCACCGGGCGGTCCGACTATCCGAACCAGGTGAACAACGTCCTGTGCTTTCCCTTCATCTTCCGCGGTGCGCTGGATGTCGGCGCGACCACGATCAACGAGGAGATGAAGCGGGCGGCGGTCGAGGCCATTGCCGGCCTGGCGCGGGAGACGCCATCAGAAGTTGCGGCAAAAGCCTATGACGGGGAGGCGCGCATGTTCGGCGCCGGCTCGCTTATTCCCAATCCGTTCGATCCGCGCCTGATTTTGCGCATCGCACCGGCCGTGGCGCGCGCCGCCATCCGGTCGGGCGTGGCGACACGGCCCTTCATCGATTTCGACGCCTATGAAGAGCGTCTGAACCGCTTCGTGTTCCGTTCCGGTTTCATCATGAAGCCGGTCTTCATCAAGGCGAAGGCCGATCCCAAACGCGTCATCTATGCCGAGGGTGAGGATGAACGCGTGCTGCGCGCGACGCAGGTCATTCTGGAGGAGGGACTGGCGCGGCCGATCCTGGTCGGCCGCCCGGCGGTCGTTGAGGCGCGGCTGGCGCGGTTTGGCTTGTCACTCAAGCCCGACCGCGATTTCGAATTGATCAATCCGGAAGACGATCCGCGCTACCGCGAATTCGTGAAGGCCTATGTCGAGGCCGCCGGCCGGCGCGGCGTGACGCCCGATACCGCGCGCACGGTGGTGCGCACCAATACCACGGTCATCGCCGCGCTCGCGGTGCGGCTGGGCATCGCCGACACCATGCTCTGCGGTCTCGAGGGCCGCTACATGGCGCATCTGAAGAATATCCGCGACGTGATCGGGCTCGCCTCCGGCGTGCGCGAATTTGCCGCGCTCTCGCTGGTCATCACCGACAAGGGCGCGTACTTCATGACCGACACACAGGTCACCGCGGAACCTGGCGCCGAGGAGATCGCCGACATCGCCGTGCTGGCGGCGGCGCATGTGCGGCGTTTCGGGTTGGAACCGAAGATCGCGCTGCTCTCGCATTCCAATTTCGGCTCTTACGACAGCGCCTCGTCGCGCAAGATGCAGGCAGCACGCGAGCGGCTCGCGGCGACGCATCCGGCGCTGGAAGTGGAAGGCGAGATGCATGGCGACGCCGCGCTGCTGCCGGCCTTGCGCGAGCGGATTTTTCCGAATTCGCGGCTCAAGGGCGAAGCCAATGTGCTGATCATGCCCAATCTCGACGCCGCCAACATCGCCTACCAGATGTCGAAGGTGCTGGCTGATGCCTTGCCGGTCGGCCCGATTTTGATCGGTGCCGCCCGCCCGGCGCATATTTTGACGCCATCGACGACCTCGCGCGGCGTCATCAACATGACGGCGGTATCGGTGGTCGAGGCGCAGGCAAACGGATAAAGCCTCGAAGCGGCTATTCCCGCCCGCACGCTCCCGAGTTAGGCCATTCTTCAAGAATCTGCTTGATACTCGGGCGCGAAATGCTTATTTGGCGGCTTGCCGTTTGGATCGGTCCGCTCAGTCCGTGGGTTGATTCGGCGGCTTTCCTATTATGTGAGCCGGCTCGCCGGTCTCAGCTTTGATCTCTGGTTGGGGAGGACGGCATGAGCCAAAACGCCCTCTTTCAATCGGGAAAAGGCTTGGGGACCCCAAGTACCGCCCGAAAGAAGGACTTCGCGATCGACGCGTCTTCGGTTGCTGCTGAAGAAAGTGCCGATCATTTCGTGGTGAGGAACGGGGTGCGGTGCGCCGGCGCGCATCTCATCATCGACCTATACGACGCCAAGAAGCTCGACGATCTCGATCACATCGAGGCCGCCCTGCGCGCCTGCGTGGATGCGGCTGGCGCGACGCTGCTGCATATTCATCTGCATCATTTCGAGCCGAATGGCGGCGTTTCCGGCGTTGCGGTGCTGGCGGAAAGCCACATCTCGATCCATTCCTGGCCCGAGAACGGCTATGCCGCGCTCGACGTGTTCATGTGCGGCAAGGCAAAGCCCGAAGCCTGCGTGCCGGTGTTGCGGCAGGCGTTCAAGCCTGGTCGCATCGCCGTGAGCGAATATCTGCGCGGGCAGGGCGCTTAATTTTTTAAGTCGCGACGTCATGGCCGGGCTTGTCCCGGCCATCCACGTCCCAATGCTCGGAAACTCAGGAAGACGTGGATGCCCGCGACAAGCGCGGGCATGACGAAACGTTGTGAGGCGCCATGGCCAACGACCGCTGGATTTCCGAAACGTTGTTCGATGACCTCGGCTTCCGCATAAGCTTCAAGGCGGAGCGCGTGCTGTATGAGACCAAGACCGAACACCAGGACCTGGCGCTGTTCGAGAACAGGCGTTTCGGCAAAGTGCTCATGCTGGACGGCGCCACGCAGGTCACTACGGCCGACGAGTTTGTCTATCATGAGATGATGACCCATGTGCCGATCCTGGCGCACGGCAAGGCGAAGGATGTGCTGATCGTCGGTGGCGGCGATTGCGGCATCGCCGAGGAAGCGCTCAAGCACAAGGCGGTGAAGCATCTGGTGCAGGTCGAGATCGACCAGTCTGTCGTCGATTTTTCGAAGGAGCATTTTCCGGAATTCACCGGGCCGGTTTTGTCCGACAAGCGCTTTGAACTCGTTATCGCCGACGGCATGAAATATGTCGCGGAAACCGATCGCCGGTTCGACGTGGTGATCGTGGATTCCACCGACCCGCAGGGCCCGGGCGCGGTTCTGTTCTCCGAAGAATTTTATGCCGGCGTGAAACGCTGTCTGACGCCGGGCGGGGTGATGGTGACGCAGAGCGGTGTGCCGTTCTTTCAGCCGGAGGAACTGACCGGCAGCATCGAAAAATTCCGCAAGCTGTGGAAGGACAGCAGCTGCTATGTCGCAGCGATCCCGACCTATATCGGCGGCCACATGGCGATGGGCTGGGCGAGCGATGACAAGACGCTGCGGCAAACGTCCGTGAAAACCATTGCGCAGCGCTATTCGCGCGCCGGGCGCTTCAGCACCAGATACTGGACGCCTGAGGTACACGTCGCGGCCTTCGCCTTGCCGCGCTTCATCGCTGAACATGTGACGGTGGTGAAGTAAGGCGCCGCTATCGCCACAACGGCTTGTTGGCTTGGCGTATCGCGTCGAAGCGGCTTACGCCGATATTCTTGAGCAGGCGTGCTTCCATCTCGGACAACTGACGGCGTTCCTTCTGGCGGCGGGTGCATACTACATCCCATGCGATTCCCCGCCTGAACACGCGGGCGACAGCATTGCAGACCCCCGGCAGATCAGATTGGCGAAGCCGCAGTCGTCCGGCGCTCATGGCTCTCCTCCATGAATAATCTCGCCGGATTAGCCGGAATGCGGATGGCGATGCTTCGGCCGCGCCCGAACGTTCTGCCTTGCAGATCGTAAGGTCGAGGGCCAGACTCTTTGCGTGAGAGCAGCACACAACCAACTCGCGATCGTTGCCGCATGCGCCGGAGATCCGGCGCGCGCGAACATGCTGTCGCTGCTGATGGACGGGCGCGCCTTCACCGCCGGTGAATTGTCGGCGGCGGCAAACATCATGCCGCAGACCGCGAGCGGGCATCTGGCGCGCATGGTCGATGCCGGATTGCTGATGGTCGCGCAGCAGGGGCGGCACCGCTATTACCGGTTGGCATCGCCCTTGGTCGGACAGATGCTGGAGGGAATGATGGTGGTTGCAGCTGCCGATCCGTCCGCGCGGAAATTCGGTCCGCGCGATGAGGCGATGCGGTTTGCCAGAACGTGCTATGACCATCTGGCCGGAAAACTGGCCATTGCCCTTGCCGACGGGCTGATGGAGCGCGGCTATCTCGTTCTCTCCGACGAAGGCGGCGAGATCACGCCGGCCGGCCGCGCTTTCTTTTCCAGGCAGGGCCTCGATCTGAACCTCCAGCCGCACCGGGCCTTCTGCCGGCCGTGCCTCGACTGGAGCGAGCGGCGTTATCATCTCGCCGGGACGCTCGGAACGCGCATCAAGCAACAGTTTTTCGAACGGCAATGGATCAAGCAGAAGGCGGGACAGCGCACGGTGACGCTCACACCGCTAGGCCGCAGGCAGCTGCGGGACATCTACAGCGTTGCAGATCCCGGCATTTAGATTTCGCTAACCATGCCGCGCTTTGGAGAAAGGCTGCGGCAATTTCAACCTGGGGTCGGCGAGGCATTTAAATCCGCCTTTACGCCGCCGCGGCACCTTCAGGGCCTCGATCGGGCCGGGCTCTGTCTTTGTGCGTTTGTTGTCAAAAAAGCTGATTGCTGTCGTGGCCGGCGTCCTCCTCGCAGGAACGCCGATGGCTCTGTTCAACTATTGGGTGAACAACCTCATTCTCGAACAGACCCGTGACGACGTCGATTCCACTGCCCGCCGCAGCATCACATTGGCGGAAGGGCGCATCGGCCAGGCCATGAGCGCGGTTGAAGACTTGGCACGGCGCGACATCACGACATGCAGTCCGGAGCATATCGACGCGTTGCGGCGCGCCAAACTAGGCTATAGCGCCGTCTCCGAATTCTCCATTCTCGACGCGAGCGGCCGAACCCTCTGCAGCGACCTTGGCATTGCCTTGCGGCATCGCATCGTTCTTTCCTCCGAAACTGTCGCCGACAGCACGGTCAGCCTGGATGTGATGGTGGTGGACGACAAGCCGCAACGCATGCTGCGTGTCCGCCGTCCGACAGCAACCAACAGCGTTGCTGCGCTTATACCTGGCGACCTGTTGATTGCTCATGTCTCGACCCAGGGCGGGCTGTTGATGAACGCGCATGGGCGTATCGCAACCACGGACGGCACCATTTTGGCGACTGTCGGCCCGGTGACGGAATACGGAAGCCCGTTCGATTCCATGGTCGTCAGCACGCTGGTGTCGAAGCGCTTCGGCGTCAATGTCACCTTGACCCGGCCGGAATCGATGCTGTCGAGCGGGCAGGAGGAAATCAAATTCCTGGGCTCGGTCGTGAACGGCGTGATCGCCATCGCGTTGCTGACGATCGGCATTCTGGTGCCTTGGCGGCAGCGCAACAATCCGGTCGCGGAACTCGAACGCGCGCTGAACGCCGGTGAATTCATTCCGTATTATCAGCCGGTCGTCGACATCACGACGGGGCGGCTGCGCGGATGCGAAGTGCTCATGCGCTGGCGTAAAACGGATGGCACTGTTATTCCGCCCGCGTCTTTTATTCCGCTTGCGGAATCGAGCGGGCTGATCCTGGAGATGACGCGAAGCTTGATGCGGAAGGTGTCGCAGGAGCTTGGTCCGGTCTCGCAAACCCGACCGAACCTGCGGGTGGGTTTCAATCTTGCCGCCCAGCATTTCAGCAATGACAGCATTGTCGAGGACGTGCGGAAGATATTCGAACACTCTCAGATCAATCTCACACAGATTGTACTTGAAGTGACGGAGCGGCAGCCGCTCGACGATTTGGCGCAGGCTCGTCACGTAATTGCCGCTCTGCAGCAGCTTGGTGTCAAGATCGCGATCGACGATATTGGCGCAGGCCATAGCGGTCTGTCCTATATTCTCAAGCTCGGCGTTGACGTGATCAAGCTTGACAAGATGTTTGTCGACGCCCTCGGCAGCGAGAGCAATTCCACTGCGATCATCGAGACGCTGGTGGAGCTCGCGCGCAACATGGATATCGAAATCATCGCCGAAGGCGTAGAAACCTTCGAGCAGGTGATCGCGCTGCGCGAGCGCGGCGTCGAGGCCGTACAGGGCTATGTCTTTGCGCCGCCTTTGCCCGGGACGTCTTTCCTGCGACTGCTAGAGGCGACCGACCACCAGGCGCAATTGGGCAAGACGAAGGCGCCGGCGACCGTGTCATTCGGCTTTGGCTACCTGTCGTCACGCCGGCGCGCCAACGCCGCCTGAGAAGAGGCGCGGCAATGCCCCATGTTTGCCATCGCCCGCGCGCAAGAAGATTGTCACAACGTCCATATTTGACACGGCACATCAATGAAGCGTCTTTTGATCAGTGTATTCTTGCTGGCCATGCTGACGCCCGCGATGGCGCAGAATGCACGTCCGGCCGACCCGGAAAACGGCCGGAAACTGCTTGAAAATGAGCAGATCAATGTGCGGGAAATGCACCTCAAGGCAGGGACCAAGGTCGCAAGCCAGGCGTTTCCAAATACGTTTCTATATGCCCTGACCGATGGCGCCCTGGTCTTCTTGCCGCCAGGACGGACACCCTATGAACTGACATTCAAGGCGGGTGAGGCGCTGTGGCTGTCCGCACAACAGGCAGCGATGGCCAATGAGACCGGCAAGGATATTCGCGCCTTGCTGGTGGAGATCAAGCAACGGCCGCCCGCGGCAGCCAAGTCGAAAGGGAAGAGCAAGGGCACCGGCAAAGGATCGAAATCGAAGGCGCCTGCCGCCAAGAGCAGGAAGAAGTGATAGACTTGGCCATATTTGCGAGAGCTGCCGGCAGGCTATTTGCAGGGCGATATCCATGAATATTCTTTTTATTGTCGGCCGTATCGCATTCGTGCTGATTTTCATTCTGTCCGGCGCGCAGAAGCTTTTCGATATTTCCGGCACCGCGGCGATGATCGAAAGCAAGATCGTCGTGCCGCCAATTCTCATCGATCTTGAAACGAAGCTGCAAGGCCTGACCGGCATGCCGTTGCCGAGACTGCTGGCGATCGTGGCCGGCGTGGTCGAAATCGGCGGCGGACTGATGATTGCCGCCAATGTCGGAACGCGGATCGCGGCGGCGGCGTTGATCGTCTTTACGGCGCTGGCAACTTATCTTTTCCACGATTTCTGGGCGATAACCGGCACCGACCGCACCGCCAATATGGTTCAGGCGATGAAGAATCTCTCCATGATCGGAGCGCTCATCATTTTCTTTGTGCTTGGTACGTGGCGCCCGGCGACCAGCGGCGACCGTGACAGAGACTCCGATTCACCTTATTGAGCACATATGGAAACGAAAACCACATCATCGCTGCGACTCATCGTCTGCGCAGCCTCTTGTCTCTCAATCCTGCCGCTTGTTGCAGGCACTCGGCCTGCGCATGCTTTCTTCAGGAACTACAATGAGGCGTGGTGTGCGCAAATGGGCGACGGCATCGAGGATTGCTCCTATTACACGTGGCAGCAGTGCCGTGCGGCGGCGTCCGGCACGGGCAATTTCTGCTACGCAAATCCACGCTACGTCCCGCAGCAGCAGCGGAAGTCGAAACGAAAATATTATCGCGGCTGAATGAAAGGGGCGGCCAAGAGGGCCGCCCAAGTTGATACGCCACGCGGGAGGAACTCCTGCGGGCTGCCGTCCGGCGCAGCCTTCGCGATCGAATCAACGCATACTCAAACTCTGAGGCGATTCGTCGCATTCGTCACGCGAATCTTTTCCTACAGGAATACCGTCACGATTCTGTCAGGTTTGTCCGGCGCGCTCCCAGACGACCAGGGTCGCGCCGCGCCGCGCGTCAAGCGTCTGTTGAGGGCCTGCGACCAAGCCGCTGGCGGCCAAGACGTCTTCGGGAGTTGAGGCCGGCACCCGCGGGAAAACCGGCCGTCCACCCGGAAGCTTCACGCCCTTTGCTCGCGTCAGGTAGAACGCGTCATAGCGCTGCAGGAATAATCCAAAGACCTCCGTGCCCCCCAGGACCGCGACGATGCCGCCCTCCACATCGACGGCTTCCATCGCCTGTTCCAGCGGCAACCCGGCAGGGTTCCACAACACCGCGTTGGGGAAGTCGGTCGGGCCGAGCGTCTCGACGGCCCTGCTGGCTATGAGGCGCCGACGCGTTGGCGATTGCGGCTGGTTCTCATGCGAATGACGCCCGTGCACTAGGATGTCGGCGCGGTCGAGGCCGCTGGCCAGGAATTGCTGATCAGCCTCGACCACGAGGGAAGGGGGCATCACGCCGGCCGCATCCGCCAGCATGCCGTCTTCCGAAACGATGGCGTATCCTTCGATGCGCAGCGTCATGTGAGATCGGTCCCAAGTCCGAACAGGATATCCATGAAGGCGGGCGCTGTCCGCAAACGAAAACGCCGGGCAACCGGCCCGGCGTTTCATTTATTGTTGATCGCCGAGCTCAGTCGACGGTGCGGACCACGCTTGCGGTCGGGCGCTGGCTGACCGTCGGCAGCTTCTGATCCTTCTTCACCAGCTCGTCATACTGCGCGATGGTCTTGACCGGATCCTTCGCCCGCATGTGCACGATCTTGTAGCCGTCAGCCTTGAGCTGGTTCAGCAGCTCCGGCAGCGCTTCAGCGGTGGCATGCTGGAAGTCATGCATCAGCACGATGCCCTTGCCGTGTTTCTTCAGCTTGGCCATCACCGAATTGACGACCTGCTCAGGCTTGCGCGCCTTAAAATCGAAGGAATCCATATCGGTGGAGAACATGCCGATGTTACGCTCGCCGAGATAGGTCACGAGCTCCGGCGGATGTTGCAGGGCAGGGAAGCGGAAGAACGGGGCCGGCGCCGCACCGAGCGAGATTGCAACCGCGCTCACGCCTTTCTCAATCTCCTCGAGAGCCTGCTCTTTCGTCATATTCTTCTTGGCGAGATTTTGATGCGACCAGGTGTGCGAGCCAATGGTATGGCCGGCCTCGGCGACCTGCTTCAGAATCTCCGGATAATAGGTGGCGTGTTTGCCGATCGGGAAAAACGTGGCCTTGATGCAGTGATCGGACAGGGCCTTCAGCACCGCCGGCGTTGTCACGGGCCAGGGGCCGTCATCGAAGGTCAACAGCACTTCCTTGTTGCGCAGGAAATCATGTTGCTTGAAGTGCTCGAAACCGAAGCCCGGACCACCGGTCGTGTCGATTTCGACCGTCCGCGCAATTCCCAGTGCATTGGGATTGGAGCAGGCTGCGCTGCCAGATTGGCCCAAGGCGGCCCCTGACGCCGCCACAGAAGCGGAAATTGCCAAAGCAAAACCGAGTCCCACACGCATTTAGACCTCCTCATGAGACCATGGGGGCCAAATACCGGCCCAAAAATGTTGAAATCGAGCGCATGGAACGCCCGCCGGCATCCGGAGTCAACGAAATGGTAACTTTTTGCAGTCGGGGATTGGGGAATATGGTTAGCCGTGCCCAGAAGGTCACTTTGGGCGGGACGGAGCCGTTGAGGGACGGGTCTGGAACCTGATCCGCCTTCTCAGCCGGTGACGAGTTCCCTCTCGATGGCGGCGACGATCTTCGGGTCCATGGGTTCGATCGCCGAGGCATAGACGCCGGCGATAATGCCGTCCCGTCCGACAAGGTATTTGTGAAAGTTCCAGCGGGGCGTTTCGAGGGGGCGCTGCAGGGCGGCCCAACGATAGAAGGGGTGGGCGCTCTCGCCCTTCACATCGATCTTTGCCATGAGCGGAAAGGTCACGCCATGCGCGTGCGCCGTGTGGCGGATCTCGGAAGCGCCGCCAGGCTCTTGCTCGCCGAAATCATTCGACGGCACTCCGAGGACCAGAAGTCCGCGGTCGCGATAACGCGCCCACAGGGTTTCGAGCCCGGAAAATTGCCGTGCATAGCCGCACAACGATGCAGTGTTCACGATCAGGATCGGCTTACCGGCCTGTTGCACGAGCCGAAGGTCGGAGCCGTCGAGATCGCGGAAAGAGAATGCATAGGCGGTGGTGCGGCTGACGGCAGGCGATTGCGCGCGCGTTGCAAAGGCACTCAGCGGCACAGCGGCCAATCCTGCGGCCAGTTGAAGAAATGCTCTGCGGTCGACTGTCATCGCTCACCCTCTGTTTTCTAATTTATCAGTCCGCCGGCGGGACCGGCGAAGCACAAGACTGTGAGCACGCTGACATCGTGACGGAACGCCTGCCGCATCTGTGCGTTTTTACCAGCGGCGCACGAAGGTTAGGCGATGTCATTCCAGGCAAATGCGAACGAATCCGGTGCGGAGGCTATGCATTTGTCACCGC
The DNA here is from genome assembly GCA_032027085.1 of Pseudorhodoplanes sp. Taxonomy (NCBI): domain Bacteria; kingdom Pseudomonadati; phylum Pseudomonadota; class Alphaproteobacteria; order Hyphomicrobiales; genus Pseudorhodoplanes; species Pseudorhodoplanes sp. Next base: position 3,002,696 of record JAVSMS010000001.1, read on the forward strand.
AAGAACCGCGGGCAGCCAGTTTGACCCTAGCCTGCATCCTCGCGGTTGGCAGCATGTTTGTCATCGCCGCTCCACAACCCGAACCAGACATCAAGGTGGGCGCAACGCGAGCATCGGCGGTGCCGACGGGTGCAGCAATATCAAAGGCGCCGACGCCAAAAACCGACGCGCAAACGGATGTGAAAATCATCGGTGGATCTGCCGATGTCGGCAAGCCATGCGATGAGCAGACTTGGCCTTACATCGAACGGCGCTGTCTGACGTGGGCCGATGCAAAAAATGCAATGGACAATAACATCGCGCAAGCGCCGCTCGGCCTGCGCGACGTGCTCACCGGTGTCTGGCCGGCAAAGAGAGACATGCCTGCCGCCTCCGCAATGGCCGCGCCTGCAACCGATCAACCGGCTGGCAGCCTGACCGCGATCGTGCCGACGCCTCCCTCGGAACAGATGCAGGCGAGCACGGTCGCGGCTGCGCGCGACGATGAAGACCTTGCAGGGATGGATGCGGCCGTGCCTCCGTCGCGGGCCGAACAGCGTCAGATGGCGCGGGAGCAGCGGCGTATGCACCGCGAGCAACGGCGCATCGAACGCGCCGAACGGCGTGCCGCGCGGAACTGGAGCGAGTACAGCGATCGTGATGGCGAGGCGCGGCGCCTGGTCGTGATTCGTCGGGCCTCGCAACCCGATCGCTTCTTCCGCAATCTCCGATGACGCAAAAAAATCGCCGGCTGCCCGAAAGCAGCCGGCGATGACGCGCGCCTTGAAAACCTGTGATTTGAAAAGTCGCTGGTGCTGAAACTCAGTGGCAGTGATTGCGGTAGCGTTTCGGAGAGCCGTAACCTGCGTATCCGTAATTCTGATAGCCGTAGCCCTCGGCATAGGCCGGACGCCTGGGCGCGACGAATTTGGGCGGGACCGGCGCAAGTTTCGGAGCCGGTTTGGCTTCCTGCGGCGCCGCTTCCGGCGCTCCCTGCGGGACCTCTGCATCGGGCTGAGCCTGTTCCGGCTGCGCCGCGGCGCCCTCGGTCGCGGGAGCGGGCGTCTGCGCAGGCTGCTGGGCCGCCTGCGGGGTCTGGGCAACCTGTTGCTGCGCCGGCGCCGGCAGAACCTGAATCTGGCGGCTTTCGCCAGACTGCTGCGCAGGGGCGGACTGCGCGTGAGCGGCACCGGCCATGACGGCCAGGATTGCGGCGGCGACTGCGGATTTGGTCAGCATGGTCATGGCCTTGGTCCTCTGAAAAGGCTGGGTGAGCATGGGTCGCGGCGGCCGCGGCGCCGGTTCAACATTTCTCTCGTCGAGCCAAAAAATTTGCGCGCGGAACCGGGTTTATTCGGTCGCTTTCAGCAACCGCTAACCAGCGCAGCAGGAGCCGCAATCTTGCCCGAACGTCGCCTGTCTTTGCGCGTCCAATGTGCAGGTCAAACTCTGGTGCTGGCATGAGCGCATTGGATCGTGTCGTGTGTCTGCTGGCCTTGCTGATGGCGGTATTCGGCAGCGTGTCGCTGTATGCGCAGGCGCAGGAGCTCGAGCGGCAGGCCGCCGCTTGCCACGTTCAATTGCGGCAATTCGCGCTCTATCCCGGCCTGTGAACGCAGTGCCGTCTCAGCGCCGCGTGCAGGACTCTACATCGTCTTGGGAATCGGAATGGTATGGACCAGCCGTCCTGCCTCGTCGCGCACTTCCAGCATCCAGCCGCTGTAACGCCTCAGTCCAAGACTGATGCCGGCGATGGCATCGCGCGCGGTCAGCAAAGCCTCCTGGCGGGCGGCGGCGTCGCTCGGGAATTCGCGTCCGACCTGATCGATGACTGTGCGCTTGTCATCCTTGTAGTCGAAATAATAACGCGGCATGCACCCCGCCTTCACTCGATCGCTGGGTAGGCGGGGAGCACAAACAGGCTGTTCGTCACTGGCGCGCGGTCCCCCTGACAGTCATCAAGGCAAACGCCGCATGCTGCGGCAGGTTCCGGGGTGGAAGCAGCCGGGAATGACTCTCACGGAGACGCCTCATCCCGCGTTCGTGATGGCGCCAGCAAACGGCGGGATGCTAGCGTGCCCCCTCGAGGCATGAGGACTCGGCATGCGCAAAATCCTGATCGCGGCGGCTCTGCTGGCAGTGCCAGTCCTGGCACCACAATCGGCAGCGGCGGACACCATTTATCCCTGGTGTCTGTATGACAGCCGCGGCGGCGTGAACTGCGGATTCGTCAACGAATGGCAATGCCGCAAATCAAAAACCGCAAACGCCGACATGTGCGGCCTTAATGGGCTCTACTTCCGATACCCGGCGCGTCAGATGGACCGCCCGCCTTACCGGGCGAAGCGCTATCGCTATTATCACGGGTGACAGAGCAATGCGGCGCGTGGATCAACGCGCCGGATTCTGGCCGCCCTGCATCGACGAGAAGCTCGAGAACAATCCGCCCTTCTTGCCAGTGTTATCCTCTGCCAGGCGCTTGATGAAGGTCTCGGGCAGATACGCATTGGGATTGGGCGTATCGAGGCCGATATGCTTTGCGATATCGGCGGCGAAGGAATTGCAGTTATAGGTCGGCGCGTGCCAAGTCTTGGTCGTCGCCTGCAGGTGGCGGATATAGGCCGCGGTGCGGTCATACTCGGCCTTGGTCATCGCCACGCAGAAGCGCGCCGTCAGATATTGCTCGTCGAGGTCGCCATAGCTGACGCCGGTTTCGGCTTCGACCGGCGCCCAGTGACCCTGAATATAGGTCGCGGGATCGTCGCCTTTGGGATGCAGGCCGGCAACCTTGAAGCTGGCGAAGCCTCTGCCGCTGCCGAGTGTGCCGTGGAAGACGAAGGTGTGGCCGTAGCTTGCGGCGGTGCGTGAGCGGAATTCCACGAAATAGGGCTTGCCCGCCACGCGCGGGCAGGCCTTTGAGGTCACCGGCTCCTTGATCGGCTCTTTCTTAAATTGAGACGTGCGCTGCGCGACACCAGTGCTCGCAGCCGCCTGAGCCTGCAGCTTCGTGGATTGTGCCGGTTTGGCTTGAGTCGGCTTGGTCGCCTGAGAGGCGGTGGGCTTTGTGGCCGCACCCTGAGGGGAGGGCGTCTGCGCCTGGGCCGCAAACACGTTCACGCTCGCGGAGATTGCGAGCGTATACATTCCAATCCGGAAACCAGACAGGTTCCCGCCAGTAAATTTCATACGCACAGTGAGCTCCCTAACCAGATTCCGACCCAACTCCAGCCGGCCCGGCGAGCGGAAGCGCCCTCGCAACCCAAGCAAAACGAAAAAGGCCAGCGCTAGCTGGCCTTTCCGTATATCAGCCCTTGGTTACGACCGGAGCTTTACCAACCGGGTACTTGCCAACCGTCGTGCAGGCCGCAGCGCTCAGCAGTGTGAGGAGCGCGGTGGTGATAACAAGAGTCTTCTTCATGGGTACAGCCCCCAAGGTGTGAGTCCAGACCATGACATTAGAGGCCTCGACTAACGGCCACTAGTGCCAAAAAGACACAGTGAATTAACTATACGCATTCCGAAGCTGTCGAATGGCATTCATCCACAGGCCGGCTTCGGCATCGGGCGAGATCAGTAGACCTAGGCCGCTAGTCGTCGTCGATTTCGTCGTCCAGCGGTGCGATGGTGGTGAGCGGACCGCTGGAAAGGCTGATCTTGCGCCGGCCGGTGGGCTGCTCGGGAGCCGGGGCGGGCGCCTTCCGCGACAGGGCAAACAAGGCGGCGCCGGCATACCCGCCTGATTCGACCAGTTCGTCTTCACTGCAACTCGCAGCGATCGTCAGACCGAGCGATTGCAGATGGGCGCGGCGATAGCAGTAGAGAGCGAGCATGGCGCGCACATCGGGTGATACTGTCTGCACCAGCGTCGCCAGTCCCTGCCGATGGGAGCGATACAGTTCACCGAGAGTTTGATCGGCGACCGGGCAAGGTTCTTCAGCAAGACTGTAGGACATTGCGCTTCTCCAGCATGACTGCCCGAATCGACATGCGATGCTTCGCGTTAATTGAAGGTTAACTCTGGACGAATTCGCCGGCCGGCCGGCGGACTATAAAGCTCCCTTTAACGGAGAACGGCCGACAATTTACGTGGTGATTGTTGGTTTTACGGATCAGGACATGCGTGAAAACCGCAGATATCAGCGCGTCCGGCCATCCGGTCTGATGGCGAAGACCGGGAAGATCATCGGCGATCGTAAAGCGCCTGCCATCGACGTCAGCATCATCGACTTGTCGGCGGGCGGAGCCTGCCTTGGGCTGTCCAAGGATGTCGCTGTCCCCAAGCGATTCACGCTGGTGCACGGCGCAACCAGGAAAAGCTGCAGCCTAGTCTGGAAACGGGGCTATCGCCTCGGCGTGTCGTTCTAGGCTAGCCGGTAAATTCGGCAAGGATCTCCCGCCAGATCCACAGATTGACGAATGCAGACGCCACGGCGACCAGCGCGCCGAAAATCAGCGCGCGGCCAAACAAGCCGATGATCAGTGTCGGCAAGGTCAGCAACAGAAAAATGAGAGTCATCGGGAAGGCGGCCACCCACTCCATCCCGTCGCCCGCCGGATTGGCGCGTTCGCCGATCGCGTAAAAGGTGTAGATCCAGAACAACGTCAGCGCGCAGGCAGCGACGAGTACAAAGCTTCGCAGCGCAATGCGAAGGCGTTTGCGCAGGGGCATGCGCTGTCGGATCGGAGCGCCGTTCTGTGGCGATTCCTGTGACGCAGGAGGAGTTTCCGTTGGCTGCTCGTTCATGTGCCTTCTCAATCAGGGCGCAACGTTATCGCACCGGGCCGCCGTCAGGCGACTGCTCGGAGGACGGCGTCTCGCAACGAATGAACCTGAAACGGTGACGGAACGACCTATGCCAAATCCTTGCATTCGGAGCCTTCCGTGTCGTCGTCCGATCCATCATCGCCCAATACAACAACACGCCGTCGGCCGTTGACGGCTTTCGTGCTTGCGGCCTTCGCGCTCGCGCTATTCGCCGCCGCGGTGTGGTTTTGGGTGTCTCTGCAGGGGCGGGCGGCATCGTATATTGCATGGGAGAGCGGTGCGCTGATCAGTGGCGGCGTCATCTGCTTCGCAGCAATCATCGCCGCATTGCGCGCAGGATTTGACAATCTGTTGGAGTGGATCTGGGACCTGATGGCTGCGGTAGTCGCGGTCATTGTCGGGATATTCCGGGGTATCCTGTCACTGCTGGGCTGGGATTGAGAGTTTCCCTTCCGGCGCCGGTGCAAATAGCCCGCAACTTTCAGTTACGAAAGATTCCCGCTGCGCTGCGCCGAGCGGAAAGGGGAAAATCCACCGGCTGCCGATTGCAGATGATCGCAATGGCTCCTATCATTAGAAAAGGTATCAAGCCAGTAACCTGCAGCCGCGCTTTTTCAGGCGAGCCATCTGCAGGATGGTCCCCCGGGCGCGCGCTCATTGTCGCGGAGAGATCATCATGGCCATCGCCCCGACACTGCAAAAATATCTGGATGAGAACGTAAGCTACGAACTGGTCTTGCATGAGCCGACCATGTCGTCGATGCGGACCGCGCAGGTGAGCCACATCTCAGGCGAACGGATCGCCAAGGGCGTGGTGCTGCGCGGAATCGGCGGCTACGTGCTGGCTGTGCTGCCGGCCTCGCATCATATCCGTCTGCCGGAACTCGAGATGGAATTCGGCGAGTCGGTGGCGCTGGCCGCTGAGAACGAAATCGACGGCTTGTTCAAGGATTGCGCACATGGCGCCGTTCCACCGCTTGGAGAATGCTACGGCCTCGACACCATCGTCGACGACAGCCTGCGTGAGAAGCCCGATATCTATCTGGAGGCCGGCGACCACGAAACGCTTGTACATCTGAACGGCGCGGAATTCGCGAAGCTGACAGCCGAGGCACGGCACGGGCGCTTCAGCATACCGGCATCGGCGCATTAGCCGAGGAAAGAGAGCAACCAGTGACGTTCACCGTCGGCTACAAATTGATGGCGCGTACGGAGCATGTTGCCGTCGAGGCGCAGGATGCGCTCGCGGCCGCGCTTGAGGTCAAGGCGCGACATCCGGAGGCCGTGATTGTATATAGCCGGCCGCAAAACCGGCGTGGCGACGCGCGGCATCCGGTTCACGAATTGGACAGCGAGGAGGAGGCTAGGGGGCAGCAAAGCTGACAAGGGTTTCGAACTCGTAGTCGCAGGCTTCGCAGGCCCACAAGTGTCGTACGCGACGGTCTTCAAGATATTCGGACCAGTCGGGCGCGAAGAGATGCGTTCCGCATTGTGCGCATTGAATGACGGGGCGGGATTGAATGAAAGAGCGCAGCTTACGCGAGACTGGTTCCATGACGCTTCCTCAGTTTGTGGCTTCCCCGTTTTTCCCCTTTAATTTCGAAGTGTCAGCGGCAATGCGCGCGCGATGAAGCAGTGATGCTGACCTAACGATACAGTTCCTATCTCAGCCGCAACCTTCGCGCGACAGCAGCGGTTGTATCGCGTTACTTTCCCCTTGTTGGAAATACCGCCAAGCCGCGTCAGCGTCGCACGCAATTGCGGATTCGCTTGACGATGACGGCTCCGTTGTTGAGGCGCACGGCGCTACCCATGACTTCCTTTACTTGTCCGGCTGGGCAAGTGCCGTCATCCACGCGCACTTTCTGGCCAGCGCGCAAGTCAGCCGGCTCCTGGCTCAGCGGACGCGATGTGGCATAGGCAGCGAAGGAAGAGCCGATGAGCAGAACTGCGACAAGAATGAGCCGTGGCGTGCGCTCCATGTGGTGTCTTTCCTGCATACAGTTACTGCAGTCGCGCCCTCCAGCCAGACTGGCAGGATTCGCGGAACGGCCAAAGACATTTTCCACTAGAAGCGCGCGCTGATGCCGACAAAGGGGTTGATGCGGTCGGCTGCATTTGTGACGCCAAAATTGATGCCACCGTCGAGTTGCACATTCTTGCTGAGCTTGTAGGTGAAGCCCGTGGCCAGAATGCCAATGTCGCCACGCGTGTCACGTGTGCCGAAACGGCCGGCGATTTCGTAATAGGTGCTCAGGTTCTCCGTCCATTCATACGAGATGGACGCGGAGCTCAGCCATTCGGTATGCGTGCCAGGTTCGTCCTCGTTTCGCACGACATGCAATCCGCCATTCACCCCCAAGGAGAATTTGTCGGTCAGCTTCATGGCGAACGGCACAATCAATCCGCCTTCGGTTCCCGTCGGACTGATGCCGTCGTCGCGGTCGGTGGCGAGCGTCACGAATGGCAGGAGACCAAAAGCGGTCGCCCCCGGCCTCTCGAATGTGTCGTTGCCCCATAGATTGATCTTCATGCGCAGATCGACACCGCCGATGCCTGAATTGCGCGTTGCTTCGGCCGGGTCGAGCGGCCGCGTTTTGACCACGCCATGGGGCTGCACCACGACGTTGAACTCGGCCCAGTTGGTCAGGCCGATGCGGAAATTGGTTGTCGCATAGTCGTAGGATTTGGTGACCATGCCGTCTTGATCCGGGCGCGATCTGGCATAGCCAAAGATATTTGTCTCGATCTGGATGTGACCGGCATCGACAGTGAACGGGCTCTCCGTCATGTCGGGCCGGTCGGTGGTCAGGTCGCGCAGCAAGCTGTCCGGCGTCGGATTGAAGAGGGTGTAGCGGCTCTTGTCCGGCGCAGGCGAGGTCTGTCCTGGTACCATCGCGTCCGCTGCGTCGGCGCCGCCGGCTGCTGCGAAGAGGAGGGCCATCACCACCATTCCCCGTCCCAGGAAAGGTCCATTTCCGGCCCGCCCTATCTGTCCCCCGTTTTCCGGTCCCGCTTCATTTTTGGAGTCCGGCGAACCGCGGTCATTGGAGTGAGTTCCGGCGGAGTGAGTTCCGGCCATCCGGCGCAACAACATATGCATCGCCCACTATTTGCAAATCATTCGCAACTAGCTTGACGACCGGCCCATCTTCTGTCAATCTTTTTGCGAATAATTTGCAATTGCATCTTTCTGCAAGCAATCTTGTAGGAAGGGCGGGTGATTATTGGTTCGGAGGATCGGAAATGAAGTGGCTCTGCCGGCGCCGTGTGGTGGGCGCCTTCGCAATGGCTGCGGCCTTGACCTGCTTTGCAAATGCGGCGCCGGCCCAGACCGCGCCCGCAAAGCCCTTCCGCGTGGTGACGACATTCACGGTCATCCAGGACATTGCGCAGAACGTCGCCGGCGACAAGGCGATCGTGGAATCGATCACCAAGCCGGGCGCGGAGATCCACGATTATCAACCGACGCCGCTCGATATCGTGAAGGCGCAGGCCGCCGATCTCGTCCTGTGGAACGGCTTCAACCTCGAACGCTGGTTCGAGCGCTTCTTTGAGAATGTGAAGGAGGTGCCAAGCGTCGTCGTCACCGAAGGCATCGAGCCAATGGGCATCGCCGAAGGCCCTTATACCGGCAAACCCAATCCGCATGCCTGGATGTCGCCCGCGAATGCGCTGATCTATGTCGAGAATATCCGCAAGGCGCTGGTCAAATTCGATCCGAAAAATGCCGAGAGCTATAATAAGAATGCCGCTGCCTATTCGGCACAGATCAAGGCGCTCGACGAGCCGCTGCGCAAACGTCTTGCCGCGATTCCGGAGAATCAGCGCTGGCTGGTGTCGAGCGAGGGCGCCTTCAGCTATCTGACGCGGGACTACAACATGCGTGAGGCCTATCTCTGGCCGATCAATGCCGACGAGCAGGGCACGCCGAAACAGGTGCGCAAGGTGATCGATCTCGTTCGCAAGAACAAGATTCCGGTGGTGTTCAGCGAGAGCACGATCTCGGATCGCGCCGCCAAGCAGGTCGCACGCGAGACCGGAGCGCGTTACGGCGGCGTACTTTATGTCGACTCGCTCAGCGCGGCCGGCGGGCCGGTGCCGACCTTTCTTGATCTGCTGAAGGTGACGGTCGAGACCATCGCCAAGGGATTCGACAAGTGACTGCGCCGACCAAGGTCACGTCCGCTGCGGCCCAGCTCCCTGGCGCCAGCATTTCAGTCCGCGATCTGAGCGTGACCTATCCCAACGGCTTCACCGCCGTACATAACGCGAGCTTCGAACTCGATCCCGGCACCATCTGCGCCCTGGTCGGCGTGAATGGCAGCGGCAAGTCAACGATTTTCAAGGCGATCATGGGCTTCGTGCGGCCCTCGCGCGGCGAGGTGCGGCTCTGCGGGATGCCGGTCGAGGAGGCGGTCAAGAAAAACATTGTCGCCTATGTGCCGCAGAGCGAGGACGTGGACTGGAATTTTCCGGTTCTGGTCGAGACCGTCGTCATGATGGGCCGCTACGGACACATGAATTTCCTGCGCATGCCCTCGCGCGCCGACCGCTACAAGGTCGATCAGGCGCTGGAGCGCGTCGGCATGAGCGCCTATCGTCATCGTCAGATTGGCGAACTCTCCGGCGGGCAGAAGAAGCGTGTCTTTCTCGCGCGGTCGCTGGCGCAGGAAGGCCGCATCATCCTGCTCGACGAGCCATTCACCGGCGTCGACGTGAAGACCGAGACCGCGATTATTTCCTTGCTGCGCGAATTACGCGCCTCCGGCCATCTCATGCTGGTCTCCACTCACAATCTCGGCAGCGTCCCGGATTTCTGCGACCAGGTGGTGCTTCTGAACCGGACCGTACTGGCAGCCGGGCCGACGGCGGAGACTTTCACCCAGAAGAATCTGGAACGCGCCTTTGGCGGCGTGCTGCGCAATTTCCAGCTCGGCGGCCGGGCACTGCACGACGACGATGATGCCCGCAGCGTGACGGTGCTGACCGACGACGAACGGCCGCTGGTGTTCTATGGCGACAAGCCGCGCCAGCGCGAACCGGGCGAGGGCGCCTGACATGACGGAAGGCACGCTGCTGGCCGAACTGCTTGTCCCCTTCAGCTACAATTACATGCTGAAGGCGATGTGGGTGAGCGCGCTGGTCGGCGGTGTGTGTGCCTTTCTGTCGGCCTATCTGATGCTCAAGGGATGGTCGCTGATGGGGGATGCGCTCGCGCATTCCATCGTGCCTGGCGTGGCCGGCGCCTATATCCTCGGCGCGCCGTTCGCGGTCGGGGCTTTCTTTGCCGGCATTCTGGCGGCGGGCGGCATGCAATTCGTCAAGCAGAAATCGCGACTGCGCGAGGACGCCGTCATCGGCCTTGTCTTCACCGCTCTGTTCGCGCTTGGCCTGCTCATGGCGTCCATCTGGCCGACCTCGGTCAGCATCCAAACCATTGTCCTTGGCAACATCCTTGCCATCGCCGACGAGGACGTTGTGCAGGTGGCGTCGATTGCGGCGGTGTCGCTCGCGATCCTCGCTTTCATCTGGAAGGACCTGATGGTGACCTTCTTCGATGAGAACCATGCGCGCAGCATCGGCCTCAATACCTCGCTATTGAAGATCGTTTTCTTCACGCTGCTCAGCGCATGCACGGTGGCGGCGTTGCAGACGGTCGGCGCCTGCCTTGTCATCGCCATGGTCGTGACGCCGGGCGCCACGGCCTATCTGCTGACCGACCGTTTTGGCCGGCTCATTCTCATCAGCATCGCGCTCGGCGTGGGTACGAGTTTTGTCGGCGCCTATATCAGCTATTTCCTCGATGGTGCGACCGGCGGGGTTATCGTCTCGTTGCAGACCGCGCTGTTTCTGACGGCGTTCTATTTGGCGCCCAAGCACGGCGTTCTCGCCGCGCGACGCCGACGTCTGGCGGTGACGGAGGCGAGCGCATGATGACGGTGTTCGAGTGGGTCGCGGGTCCGCTGTCTTATCCCTTCATGCAGCGGGCGCTTGTTGTGTCGGTGATAGTGGCGGCCGTGTGCGCGGTGCTGTCCTGCTACCTGGTCCTGAAAGGCTGGTCGCTGATGGGCGACGCCATTTCGCATGCCGTGCTGCCGGGCATCGTCATCGCATATGTCCTGAACCTGCCGCTGGCGCTCGGCGCGTTTGCCGCCGGCCTCTCTTGCGCACTGTTCACCGGCTATCTGAAGGAGAACAGCCGCATCAAGGAGGACACGGTGATGGGGATCGTGTTTTCCGGGATGTTCGGCTTCGGGCTTGTGATTTTCACGAAAGTCGAGACCGACCAGCACCTCAACCACATCCTGTTCGGCAATGTGCTGGGTGTCACCCTGCGCGATGTGGTCGAGACCGCGATCGTTGCCGGCGGCACGATGCTGGTCGTACTGCTGAAGCGGCGCGATCTCTTGCTCTATTGCTTTGATCCCAATCACGCCCGTTCGATCGGATTGCCGGTGCGGGCGCTGCATTACGGCCTGCTCATTCTTCTGTCGCTTACCATCGTCGCCTCGCTAAAGGCGGTCGGCATCATCCTCGTGATAGCCATGCTGATTGCTCCCGGCGCCACGGCCTATCTGCTCACCGACAGTTTTGAGCGCATGCTGGTCATCGCCGCCGCAGTGGCGACCGTCTCGGCGGCGCTTGGCACGGTCGTCAGTTTCCATATCGACGGGGCGACCGGCGCCTGCATCGTGCTGATCCAGGCGGCCATCTTCGTGCTGGCCTTTCTGTTCGCTCCCAAGCGCGGGCTGCTGGTACGGGCCACCTGAACCTTTGCCGGTGCCGGCGCGACCAAGACAGACATGCCAATGTCTGTCGCCACGATGCGTAACCTGACACCCTTTCTCCGCCGGCACTTTCCCGGTGTCATCGCTTGTTGCGCTGCTGTCATTGTTGCGGTCATGTGGATGTGGGTCGCGCAGGAAACCATCGTGACCGTGAACGTCTTTGCCGGCTGGCGGCAGAGCGTGATTGTGTTCGGCGTGGGACTCGGGCTAGGCGGCCTCGCCGCCGAGTTGACCGCGCTCGCCGCGGCGAGTTCGCCGGGCGAAACGCCGGTTGGCAGCGTCATCATCGCCCTGATTTTCGCGCTGCCATTCTATGGTGTGATGATCCTGCTCGGCATCGCAGCGACAGAGTGAACCACCGACCGTTGGGCAAGGCGTGGGCAGCTTATGCCTACGCCTGAGCGGCGCTTCGGTGTAGATTTCGCCATCAACAAAAAGACGAAGGAGGAGACGATGCTCAAGATATTGCGCAGCGTAGCGCCGGCGCTGCTTGCTTTCGCTGCACTCCAAGGCCTCGCACCCGATGCGGCATTCGCACAGCAGCCCAAGCCGGTGTCCGTGATCGTATTTCCCGGAGGCTTCAACTGGCCGATCTGGGCGGCGCAGGAGAAAGGCTATTTCGAGCGTAATGGCGTGGCGGTGACTTTGACGCCGACGCCGAATTCCGCCTTCCAGCTCACCGGCCTGATTGACGGCAAGTTCGATATTGCGATGACGGCGATCGACAACGTGATCGCTTACATGGAGGGGCAGGGTGCAGCCAAGACGACGCAGGCGCCCGACATCATCGCCTTCATGGGCGCGGACAACGGATTCCTGCGCCTGATCACCATCCCGGAAGTGAAAAGCTACGCCGATCTCAAGGGGAAGCAGGTCTCGGTGGATGCGATGACCACCGGCTATGCCTTCGTGCTGCGCAAGCTCCTGGAGAAAGGCGGGCTCAAATACACCGACACTGAATTCGTCAGCGCCGGCGGCGTACTGCAACGCTTCCAGGCGCTGATGGAGAAGAAGCACGCCGGAACGCTGCTGATCTCGCCCTTCGAGGTGAACGCACAGGCCAAGGGGTTCAACCTGCTCACCAATGCCGACGAGGCGCTTGGCCGCTACCAGGGGCTTGTGGGGGCGGCGCGACGGAGCTGGGCGAAGGAAAACGAGGAGGCGGTCGTCGGCTATATCCGCGCTTATATCGCCGGCCTCGACTGGCTCTACGACCCGGCCAACAAGGCGGATGCCATCGCGCTCTTGCGCAAGAATCTGCCGAATATGTCGGCGGAGCTGGCCGCCAAATCCTACGACATCCTGCTCAATCCGAAGACCGGCTTCGCCCGGCATGCCGAACTCGACATCGAGGGTGTGAAGACCGTGCTTGCGCTTCGCAGCGAATACGGCGAACCGCGCAAGCAGCTCACTGACGCAGCCAAATATTACGACCTCCGATATCATGCCAAGGCGCGCGGGCAGTAAGCGCCGAAGGAATGAACGAAACGGCGCACGATTCGCGTCTCCGCCGCGCTGTCGCTGGTGACTATTTATGCGAATCACCGGAAGATGTTTGGGCCGGTTATTTCAACCGAGAAGAGGACATCATGGCGAAGAAAGCGAAGAAGGCCAAAAAGGCCAAGAAGAAAAAGAAGTAGTCTTATCGCGTTTCATAGGCCCGGGTAGCGTCCACTACCCGGGCCGTCGTCTTTTGAGGGGTGAGGCCGGAGGGTTTTCGGCCGGACGCTTGCTGCAATGGCAGGCGTTGAACATTCTGCTTTCGCTCCCCATCATCATGGGCGCCACGCGACGTAAGCCGTCTGGAGGCCCCGATGAGCGACCCGACCGTCAGGCCGCGTCCACGGACGAAGACCGCGCCGAAGACGCAGCGGCCGCCGCTCTACAAGGTGATTCTTCTCAACGACGATTACACACCGCGCGAATTCGTGGTGCAGGTGCTGAAGGCCGTGTTCCGCATGGGTGCGGACCGCGCCTACGCCGTGATGATGACGGCGCACAGGAAGGGCGCCTGCGTGATCGCCGTCTATACGCGCGACGTCGCGGAAACCAAGGCGAATGAAGCGACCGATCTCGGAAAGCAGAAGGGATATCCGCTCTTCTTCACCACCGAGCCTGAGGAATAGCCGAAATATTATAGGCCACCGAGCTGGGGGTAAGCTCGGTGGCCCGGATCGCCTGCGACGGGGGAGGGATTTCGCAGGTTCTGTCGGCTCAATGTCTGATAGCGCACATCGTTCCCCCCGATCCATCCGGCAAGTACTGAAATAACGGAGGCAAAACAAACGCCGGACGCGGTCTGAATGTTCCGTGCCAATGCGGCGGCTGACGAAAATGCGCGGCAAATGCCGTCAGTCGAAACTGACACCGAGGGTTTTTTCGGGCTGGCCGGCGGAGCGCCAGACGACCGTGCAGTCGCGGCGGATGAGGCGGTTGCGGGCCAGAGAGAGGGTGAAGCGGTCGGGCACGTCGACTGTGGCGGCGACCTGCAGCCTGGCACCCCCGCGCGAGATGTCCAGCATGATGCAGCGCTTCTCGAAATTATTGGGACCGAGAATGATCGCGGCCTGGTGGATCTTGCTGCGGGGCGAGGCGCGCGGCTTGCGCACCGGGCGCTCCGGCTCGGTCATCGAAGCATCGTCGGAAGAAGATTTCGCCGCGCGCCGGGCGTCCCAGAGTTGCAGCACACGTCGCGCCGCGTCTTGCGAGAGGCGGCAATAATCGAACAGCAACTGGTCGAACTGGAATTCGACAATGTCGTGCTGGTGCGGGCGCGACTTGAGGATCAGATAGGTCACTGACCACGGAAAGCCGGCCGCCTTGCAGGCCACCATCAGGGGGTGGTTCTGGCCGGAATCCAGAATATCCGCGACCAGTTCGAAGCTGGTCCTGCCCAGCAGGGCCAGTCCCGCCGTTGTCTGCGCGAGCTGCTCCGCCTTGCAGAATTCATGCACGGCCTTGGCGTCGAGTTGGCCCCTGGCATGCAGCGCCTGAATTTCGTGCAGAGCGGCATCACGCTGCCGGTGGATGTCGTTGTCGACCTGGTCGAAAATACGCAACAGCGTTTCATGCACATCCTTTTTGAAATCCGGCTTCACCCTTTTCAAGAGGCGCGCGCAAACCTCCTTGGTCGCGCGCATCAGCAGCCGGCGCAGGCCGGGAAGCGAAATGTCGTTCCGGGATGCAAGGATTTCGCCGAGAACCTCGTCGGTTTTCGTCTTGTCGAGGAGACGCGAATAGCCGCTGTCCGAGATGGCGGCGCCGGTATTGCCGGCGAGACTGTGCATGACGTTGCTGTCGCCGCGCTCGATCAGGATGTCGGTGACCGAGGAGCTGATGCTGTCGCGCTTGGAGACGGCGAGCAGGTGATCCTGGCTTTTGGTCCGCGCGATGTCGGCGAGATCATTGTCGGTGAGGATTTTGGATTGGGTGAGGACGGGAGATGCAACCTCGATGGCGTCGTCGCTGGCGAGCCGGCGGATGATTCCGGCCGGCGCATTTTCGGCCGCGGCCAGACGATCGCTCAATTCCGCGAGCGCCCGCGTCTCGATCTTGGCGACGAGGCGAGTGAACACGTCGTCGAACAAACTGAGTTGCTGCTCGCTGTAGCGCTCGCCATTCAGAAACAGGTCAGTGACGCGCCGCAATGTCTCGGCGGATCGGTCATGCGATCCAGAACGCAGCGATGCATCGAGTTCCGTGAGCAGGGCAGTGCCGGTCATCGGAATGCCTATGACAGCGTCGTCCCGGTCAGTTTCCGCTAAAGTCATGGAGAAACTACTAAGAGTTGCACTGCATTCACGATTCTCCGTTCGTTAATGAACCGTTGCAAAGCGACGCCGTCCGCATGGGGCTTGGTCCTTTGTTTGCGGCCTGTTTGCGGCGCGCAAACCACATCCTTCCCGCGGCGCAGGGCGCGCAGGTTTTGCTTCAGTTTTACCCCTCACAAAAATATGAGGGGTGGTGGAGCGCCGCGCGGCGCATCCATCCTGATCCGCACCTGCGGTGCGGGCGCGCGTTGACGCAGCGCGCTCGCCTCGCGGCGCTCCACCGCGGCGTTCTGATGGGGCCCGACAGCGCGGGACTGTTCCCCACCAACCCCGGGCCGCGCTTCCCGGACCGCGCACACCTGGCCGGTCCGACTTAAGCAAGCTCCTTGCGCCCCGGTCCTATTGCCGGAGGGGCGGAGCCCCGGGGCCACCCGAGTGCGGATCGTACGTTACGACCCGCCCGCAGGGCGCCGCATCCCACTCCATCCTCAAGACGTCTCCGGAAGACGCCCCTCGTGCACGGGACGATATAGGTATATTATCCTTTAGGAATAAAGTCAATAGAGGGCGAGATCCTTTATGAGAATCTTTTTTCGTCATTCCGGGGCGGCACACTTCGTGCGTGCCCGGAATGACAAGCCCTGCAGCTTCGCGCTCATGCCGCACGGCAGACTTCGCGGAGGCGAATGAGATTGCAGGGCAGCAGCATCAGGTGCAGCGCGACGACGGGATAGAGGCCCCCGGCAAAGCCATAGGCTGCGAAGGCGATGTTTGCGGCGATGCCGGTGAGCCGCAAGGCCATCATGCCGCGCATCGAAAAGGCAAGAAGGGTGAGGCCGGCGGCAATCCAGCCCAGCATGTCGACCCACATCATGCGGCTCCTGTGCGCTTGCCCAGCGTGGTGATGGTCGCGCACAGCGAAGTAGTGGTTCAAAGTTCCCTGACGCAGCCTCGCAGGAAGCTGGCTGTCAGCGCCGGGAATGACGCCGGCGTGCGCCGCATTCGGCACAGGCGTAGTGACGATAGCTGCCCGTGTCGAAATGGATGTGCGCGGAGCGGGCATAGGTCATCACCAGGCCGGAATTGTTCGCGCGCAGCCACTGGACGACAGCGGCCTTGCGGCCGGGCGCCTCGAAATCCACGGCCATCCCGTAGCGATGCATGGAGGGCCGCCGCGTGCCGGCGATGGTGGCGCCGCGCCGGCAGGTGGACACGACCTTGACCGGACCGAAGCGGCCTTCGAGCTGCGCCAGCACCGCCCGCGTCTGCGCGCTAAGACAGGCGCGCGAGACGCTGCTGCCGCCGCGCCCCGCATGCGGCCGCTGCACGACCGCGGGCGCGGCGAATGGCCATTGCCAGAGCGTCGCGTAATTGTCGGAGAAGATCTGGGCCTTGGCGGGAACGATGCTGACAGGAATCAGGAAGGCAGCGGCGAGAAGTGGGCGCATGGAATGCCTCACGTGATTGCAATGAACACGACAGCAACACGTAGAAAGCAGCGCCCAAGAAGGAAAGTTCCCCGGAAGGAGGGAGGCAGCACCTATAGGAGTAGGCAGCCGCAGGGAACAAATCGCGCCCGGACGTTATTACCGCTCGCTCCGGCGCGGTGTTTGCGTCACCGAAATGCGTCGTTCATTTCCGCGGCGAAGGAGTGGCTGGTACAACGCAGATGCGAGCGGCGCGGCAACGCTTCCCGCGTGGCTTGTTCAGGCCGTCCTCAGCTTCTTTTGCCAAGCGCAGCGCACGCAGCCGAGCCGTCTTCTCGCGCTGGGCCGTCTGTTCGATTTCATGAAAACTTTTGGTCGGCACGGCGCCTGCCTTGCCTTTGAATTGTGCTTCGGCGGCGTCCAGATGTTTCTTGTCCACATCTTCACTCTACGATTTTGCTTGTTCACGCATAGCTTCGGCTGCGCTCTATCAATGAGGTGATCTGACTGTGCAGCTTGGTTGCAGCCTGCAAGCCGCCGGTGGATTCCGCCTGCTGCAAGAGCGCCTTCTGCACCGGTTCGGGCAGATTGTGCCATTGCAACACGACAGCGGCGCCGAGATATTTCAAAACCGTGTCGTCGCCTTCAGCGAGGCGAATGGTCTGGCGGGTCATGTCTGTCATGCTGTTTACTCCATACATACAGGAATTTCGAACGCCATCGCGCTCAGAAGAGGCCCAGCAGGATCGCAGCGACGAAACCGAACACCGCGCAGATTGCGAATGTATCGAAACCGGTGGTCACGGCGATTGCCGACAGCCTCCGATCTCTGAATACTGGATGCAACATGGTGCGCTCCCTTTCTGCGGGGCGGGAGCACGTGGTCTCTCAGCCGCTGCTGCCCTTTGTGGTTATTGTTCTCATACAGCGATTTAATTCATATGGGGACGAGTCGTCTGACTTGCGAGGGGCCGGGGGAGGCCAATTTTCCCAACAATTTGCGTGGCCGAGGCTTGCCGATTGTCCTGAAACCACCATCACGCGAGCCGCTCAATCCGGCGCGGAGTCAGGCGCTTCGCGGCTGGCGAGGCAGGGATCAAGCACCGCGTGGCGCTCGTCGAGGCGCCGATAGCCACCCTTCATGAACACACGCTCGCCGACCTGCATGTCGTTCGACTGATAGGTCACGCACATGACCCGCACATCCGAACACATGACGAGATACCAGAGCGCGCCGTCGCCCTTCACCAGCGTCAGCTCGCCGGCAACCGAAAAGTCGATGCGCTCGTCCGTGGCCGGCAGGCCCTCCGCCATGGGACCGACCTGTTCGCAGGTCGCGACTGCTTTCGCCGGCTGATCCGGGGCGGAGAAGGCGGGGCGGCCGGCGAAGATGTCCTCCGCCGCGGCGGGAAGGGATGCGAGCAGGAGCAGGACGGCACAGGCGGCGCGCGGCATGGGATGACCCGGTTTGCCGCAATGCGGCGGGAGAGTGAGGAAGCCGTCGCAGGAAAAGATGGGCGGATTATGATGGCGCTCCAGATGTCGTTCGGTCCGGCACCAACGGCGAATGCCGAGGAACATCGCTGCGATGATGACGCCCGTCGCCCATGTCTGCGCCTTCACCCATCGCGGGCGTGTGCGCGCGCAGAACGAGGACACGATCGTCGTCGGCGGCTGGGTCTCGCCGGCTGAGATGGATGCGCCGCGCACATTCCGTCATCCGATTTCGGCGCCGCTTCTCTGCGCGGTCGCCGACGGCATGGGCGGACATCTGGCGGGCGAGGTCGCGAGCCGCCATGTGGGGCGGCGGCTGGCGGATACGGGCGAATATCTCGTGACTGCGCAGCGGCTGCGCGCGACGCTGTCGCGCGTCAACAACGAGCTCTACGAGATGATGGAAAAGGATCAAGACCTCGCCGGCATGGGTACGACCGTTGCCGGCCTCGTGCTGGCACGGCCGTTGCTCTGGGTCAATATCGGCGACAGCCGGATTTACCGCGCGGGCGAGGACGGCCTGTCGCAGCTCTCGATCGACGACACTCCGCCAGGCCCGCGCACTGGTCGGATCACGCAATCGCTTGGGGCCGGCGATCCCGACTGGCCGCTGCATCCGCATTTTGGGGAAGAGGCGCTGTCAGTGCCGGCGCGCTTTCTGCTGTGCAGCGACGGGCTCACCGACACGCTAAGCGACGAGGAGATCGCGGATTGTCTTGCGCTGCCCGACGGCGAAGCCGTGCTTCAGTTGTTCGATCACGCCATGCGCGCTGGCGGCACCGACAATGTATCGATTGTGCTGGTGCGGGTGGAGGAGGGCGTGTGACGCGTACCACTCAATTCATGGCCCGCATGGCGCCAACGGGCCCGCGCCGATCTCGGCTTTAGCCGAGATCGGCGTTTGATACGCGTTCGCTATAGCGGACTTGCGGTACGCGGCCCTCCCGGATTTCGCTGCGCTCCATCCGGACTACGCTTCGGGCTCGTCGCAAATTGCAGGAAGGCCTTGCGTCAATGGGGTGCCGACGGTGAGGGGACCGCTTCGCTGACCTTGGCTCGCGCAGACACAGCAGTGGAGGCGCGCCGGACGCTGCGGCTTCCACAGTCGCCGCAGGAATAGACGCGCCATGGTCCCGTGTCGAAATGCACATGACCGGACCGATAAGTGATCACCGCGCCGTTGGCATTCTGACGTAGCCAGGAGATGATCGCCGCGCGCTGTCCGGGCGGCGGCACAAAATCCACCGCCTTGCCGTAGCGATGTTGCGAGGGCCGGCCGCTGCCGGCGATGACCGCACCGGGCCGACAGGTGGAGATGACCTTCACCGGACCGAACTGTCCTTCAAACTGTGCGAGCACGGCGCGCGTCTGCGCTGTGAGGCAGGCGCGCGACACGCTGTTGCCGCGCGGTTGTTTTGGCGTGGCAGCCTGCGCTGTTTGAATCGTGCCGTTAAGAGAGGTGGTCTGGGCCTTTGCGGGAACGAGACCGGCGAGGAGGGCGATCGCAGCAGCGAGCGTTTTGTGCATGAGAGCCTCGCGTGTTGTGAATCACTGCGAGAGCAGTCGTGAGTCCAATGGCGGGCGTGTGTTTCGAGTGTGTTCAAAAGATGTGTGCATGCGTGAAAGAGGTATGACGATGCAGCGCGTGAGGTGAATATTACCGCCGCTCGTTCATGATGCGATGCACCGGCTTGATACTGTTGCGCGTGTCTCGCATTTGCGACGCTCGATTTTCAACAATGCGATAATGACCAAAACACACTGGATACATCCGCATTCACGATGACAAAGATGAAGCCCGCATTATTGAAGCGCTGCAGATCCGTGTCTCTCTACGAGATGTGAAGATGCCGGCAGCGTCAGCGGTGATGCCGACTACTCACCCGCGCGGACACGGGACGGCCGCACCAGTTTCGGAAATCCCCGATAAAGCGCCCCGTGATCACCGTCATGGTTCGCCATGCCGGGCTTGGTCAGAAGCCCGCGCGGGGCTGCGAAGCTGGTGATGCGCCGCTTCGGATAATCGTGCCAGGCGATGTTGAAGGCTGCGAGCTTCGGGAAGAACTGCAATTCGCTGTAGGGCAGGTGGTCGTGGATCCACCACGCCATCTGCGGCCAGGTCACGCCGCCGTCGAGACGATCGGCGAGCCACGGGATGACGATGCAAGCCATCGCGCCCATGCCGCCGTCGGCGCTGCGCTGATCCCAGATGTGGCGCGCGCGGTTGCGCTCATTCGAGCCGCAATTGTGATAGTGCGCGCAGCCATAGGCGTTGACCTGTGGCGAGCGATAGGCCGAACGCACCGCAATCCGTCCGAAGGTCGCCTGCAACGGCTCGAGCAGGTCTTCGCACAGCTTGCGTCCGGCTGCGACCGCAAGATCAGGATCGTCCGGCACATTGGTGAAGCCGTGCATATTGGCGATCTCGCTGTAGAGGAAATCGCGCATGTAGAAATTGGCCGACAGCCGGATGCGGCCCAGATTTTCAGCGCTGCGGACGGAGACAGGTTTGCGCATCGTTTGTCCATCGTTTGTGATGGATGATAGCGCCGCGATGCGGTCGGCGCATTCCGGTTTCTGCCCTGACGCTACAACAGTAAGGCTGTGTCAGCCTCTGCGGCCACGAAGGAAGCACGCGCATCCTCAGGCGCCACAAAATTAAGGCCGGCCTTTCGGCCGCCCTTTGGATTCGTGCAATGTCCGAGTCTTCGTCCGGGCAAGACGCGTCAGTGCATCACCGCCGCAGCGACACCGCCATCCCGTTAAGATCGAGATTGACGATCAGCCCGGTCTGGCTGCCGGAGAGCTCCATCACCGCGCCGCGCTGGTTGGTGAGGATCACCGCCTGCGGTCCGCGGATCACGGCCGCGCCCGCCGAACCCGCGCCATAGACGCCTTCGATATCCGTCGGACGGAAGATGTTGCTGACGCGGCCGCGCAGGTTGGTCTGCGACCCGCCGAAGGTGAGGCCGTAGCTCAAACCGCCGATCGAGAGTGGATAGGTGCGGCCGCGGAAGGTCAGGGTGCCGGAGCCGATAGTGCCGCCAATGACCCAGCCTGCCTTGATGAAGGAGATGCGGACCGTGCCGGTATCGGCGAAGGCGGTGGAGGAGAGGGCGGTCGCGACGATGGCGACCAAGGCAATAAGCAAGCTTTTGAAACCAAAACGTGACATGTCTTGTCCTTTCGCGTCCAAACGAGGTGTCACCTCACAATGAGACCTGTCGGGTCACCTTGTAGCCGAGTCGGGCCGGTTCGACCCGGCTTTTCAATGACCGGATATGGTCGCCGTTATCGGGAATGCCGGAGGCGACAGGTGCGTGTTCCGGGCCATAGCGGCGGCCGCTTGACTTTCTGATCCCGGGGGCGAAGAGCGGATGATTCGCCGAACGTCAGGCGAGAGGGGAAGCCCACGGCCGCACGACTAGCGAAAGGATATTGTCAGACGCGGGCAGCTTGGCCTAGCCAAATGCCCGCGCTCCGGCATGCGCGACGCCGAGATGCGTTTCAAGAATGTGGCGTTCGGACCGCAAGTTCGCGCTGTCGCCTTCATAGACGATGCTTCCGCGCTCGACGATTATGGCGCGGTCGGTGACGCTCAGGACCTTTTGCGCATTCTGCTCGACCAGAATTGCGGACATGCCTTCCTCGACGATGATGCGGCGCAGGGCGCGCATCAGCTCCTCCACCACGATCGGCGCAAGCCCCTCAAGCGGCTCGTCCAGCAGCATGACGCGCGGATTGAGCGCCAGCGCCCGCGCGATGGCCAGCATTTGCTGTTCGCCGCCGGAAAGCTGACTGCCGAAATTGAGGCGGCGTTCGGCGAGCCGTGGAAATAACTCGAAAATGCGCGGCAACGTCCAGTGGCCCGACTGCGCGACCGCGGTCAGGTTCTCCACCACCGTCAGCGATCGGAAAATGTTGCGCTCCTGCGGCACCCAGCCGATGCCGGCATGGGCGCGCTGGTCGGGCCGCAACGGCGTGATGTCGGCGCCGTCGAGGCGAATGGTGCCACCGAAATGCCGGGTGACTCCGACAATCGTGTTGATCAGCGTCGTCTTGCCCATGCCGTTGCGGCCGAGCACGGCCAGCGCCTGTCCTTGCGCCAGCGAGAACGAAAGGCCGGACAGCACGACGGCTTCGCCGTAGCCGGCCTTGAGCTTGTCGACGGTGAGCAGATCAGGCATCGGCGGCCTCGCCAAGATAGATGGCCCTGACCCGCGGATCACGCGCAACCTCGTCGGGCGTGCCATCGGCGAAGAGCGCGCCGTTGACCAGGACCGAGATGCGGTCGGCGAAATTGAACACAATGTCCATGTCGTGCTCGATCAGCAGCACGGTCACGTCCTTCGGCAGCGACATGATGCTGGCCAGGATGTCGTGGCGCTCGTCCTCGGGGACGCCGGCGGCGGGCTCGTCAAGCAGGAGCACCCGGGGCCGGCAGGCGACGGCGACCGCGATCTCCAAAAGGCGCTGCTTGCCATAGGGCAGGATCGCGGTGCGTTCGTTCATCACATCGGCGAGACGGTAGCTTTGCAGAATCTCCGTCACCTCCTCGACGATCTGCGATTTGGCCCCGACAGGCGACCAGATATCGGTGCCCAGACGCAGCCGTTCCGACACGGCCAGCGTGAGCGACTCCAGCGGCGTGAGATCGCCGAACAGCTGGTTAATCTGGAAGGTCCGCACCATGCCGAGACGGGCGCGGGCGTGCGGCTTCAGATTGGTGATGTCCTGACCTTCGAGCAGGACTTGCCCGGCGCTCGGCCGCACCACACCGGTCATGAGATTGATCAGCGTGGTCTTGCCGGCGCCGTTGGGACCGATGAGGGCGCGGCGCGCGCCTTTCTCGACCCGCAGCGACACATTGTTGGTCGGGTGGATGCCGCCATACCACTTGTCGAGCGCGACAGTTTCCAGCGCCATTGTCATTGCGAGCCATCCCGCAGGGGTGACGTCGGCGGCGCGCGGCGCCAGTCCATGCGTGCCGCCAGTCGGTGGAACGGTGCCGCCCAGGAGGCGAGGCGATCACGTCCGATCAGGACGATGGCCACGAGCAGGAGCCCGATCCAGAACGGCCAGTATTGCGGGGTGACCGCGGACAGATAATCCTGCAGCAGCTTGAACAGGATGGCGCCGATGATGCCGCCATAGAGATAGCCGGTGCCACCGATGATCAGAACCAGCAGCAGATCGGCCGAGCGCTCGAAGGAGAAGACGTCAAGCGAGGTGAAGGCCGTCGTCTGGGTCAGCAGGGCGCCGGCAATCCCCGCATAGCCCGCCGCAATGGTGTAGATCGCCACCAGCCTGGCATTCAGCGGAATGCCGATCGCCGCCGCGCGCGTCGGGTTGTCCTTGATCGCCCGCAGCGACAACCCGAAGGACGAATTCATCATGCGGCGCGCGATCAGAAAGAGCACCGCCAGCACGGCCACCGAATAGTAATAGCCGGTGTGTCCGAACATGTCGAAACGGAACAGGCCGAGCAGCGGCTTGATGGTGACGCCTTGCAGGCCGTCGGCGCCGCCGGTCAACCAGGCGTGCTTGTTGGCGAGCTCGCGCAGGACCAGCGCAACGCCCAATGTCACCATCAGGCGGGTCAGATCAGAGCCGCGCAGGACCAGAAAGCTCGCGACAAAGCCGACCGCCGCGGCCAGGCAGCCGGAAAGCAAGAGCGCAAGCAGCGGCTCGTTGACGATCTCGTGCTTAGCGAGCAGTCCGGCCGCATAGGCGCCGACGCCGAAAAAGGCCGCGTGTCCAAGCGAGACGATGCCGGCATAGCCAAGGATGAGGTCGAGCGACAGCGCGAACAGCGCCAGCCAGGCGATCTCGGTGAGGATAAGATGGCGATCGGGCGCGACGAACAGGGTGGCCGCCACCGCGGCCCAGAAGATAAGCTCGAAGGGATGCCAGGCGCGGCGGCCAGCGAGGGTTTTGCGCACCAGAGTCGTCAATGCGGGAATTTTTTCGGCGAAGGCGTGCATGGTCACCTCGCCGTGGCGCGGGCAAAGAGTCCCTCTGGACGCCAGATCAGGACCACGATCATGATGGTGTAGATAACGAAGGCGCCTAGGTCGGGCACATAATATTTGCCGGCAACGTCGGCGATG
Source organism: Pseudorhodoplanes sp. (assembly GCA_032027085.1). Lineage (NCBI taxonomy): Bacteria > Pseudomonadati > Pseudomonadota > Alphaproteobacteria > Hyphomicrobiales > Pseudorhodoplanes > Pseudorhodoplanes sp. Next base: position 3,027,032 of record JAVSMS010000001.1, read on the forward strand.
CCGAGGATGGTCGAGGCGAGCAGCGGGCCGGTCATACTGGATGTTCCGCCGACGGTCACGACCACGAGGAAAAAGACCATGTATTTGAGCGGAAAGACCGGATCGAGCCCGAGGATTTCCGCTCCGAGCGCGCCGCCAAGCCCGGCCAGCCCGGATCCGGCGGCGAAGGTGATCGCGAACATGGCGTTGACATTGATGCCAAGACCGCGTGCGACGCGCGCGTCATCGACCGCGGCGCGCAGCCGGCTGCCATAGCGGGTATGGGTGAGAATGAATTGCAGGACCGCGGTGAGCAGCCCGCACAGAACGATGATCAGCAGGCGATAACGTCCGATCCCGACGCCGAAAATCTCGAACCGCCCCTGCAGGTAATCGGGCAGCGTGATGAAGACCTGGTTCGATCCGGCAACATAGTCGGTGGCGACCACCGCCATGAAGACAAGGCCGATGGTGAACAGCACCTGATCCAGATGGCTCTTCGCATAGACATGGACATACAGCGTGCGCTCAAACAGAAGGCCGATGATCGCGGTGATGACAAAGACCAGCGGCAACGAGGCGAGAAAAGGGACGCCGAGCCGGTTGACCAGGACGAAGGCGCAATAGCCACCCGCCATGGCGAAGGCGCCATGCGCGAGATTGACGAAGTTCATCAGGCCGAGAGTGACCGACAGCCCGCATGCCAGCATGAACAGCACCATGCCGTAAGCAAGGCCGTCGAAGAGAATCGTGAGCATTCCGCCTCGCTTCTTCCCGCAGCAGGGTGGCGCGCGACGGTGACGCCGCGCGCCGCTTTGGAAGGGTCCTATTTCTTGGCGGCCTTGACCGGATCCTTGACCGCCTCGAAGGTGGCAAATTCCACATTGTGCAATTCACCACCGACCTTTTCGACTTTGCGGATATAGATATTCTGGATGATATCGCGCGTTTCCGGATCGATCTTGATCGACCCGCGCGGGCTCTCCCAGGTCATGCCTTTCATGGCGTTGACGAGCGAGTCACCGTCGGTCTTGCCGCCGGACTTCTTCAACGCCTCATAGATGAGGTGCATTCCGTCATACCCCCCCACCGACATGAAGTTCGGGCGCATGCCCGGATTGTTCTTGCGGAAGGCGGCGTCGTAGGCCTTGTTCTTTGGCGACGGATGGGCGGTGGCATAAAAATGCGCGGTGATGATGCCGAGCGCGACATCGCCATAGCGAGGGAGAATGTCGTCGTCGGTGAGGTCGCCCGGTCCGATCAGCTTCATGCCCGCCTTATCGAGACCGCGCTCGACAAATTGCTTCATCACGATGGCGCCGGCGCCGGAGGGAACGAATACGAAAATTGCATCCGGCTTGGCGTCGGCCGCCCGCTGCAGGAACGGCGCGAAATCAGGATTCTGCATGGGGATGCGCAGTTCGGCGGCAATTTGCCCGCCGCCCGCGATGAAGCGCTCCTTGAACGATTTCTCGGCGTCGTGGCCCGGCGCATAATCTGACACCATGGTCACAACCTTCTTGATGTTGTTCTTGACCGCCCATTCCGCGATGATTGAGGTCGATTGCGGGACGGTGAAGCTCGTGCGCACGATATAGGGCGAGCGCTCGGTGATGATCGAGGTGCCGGCCGCCATGACGATCTGCGGGACCTTGGCTTCGGTCGCGAGCGGTGCGACCGCAAGCGCCAGCGGGGTTAGCCCGAAGCCGGCCAGCACCTGCACCTTCTCGCTGATGACAAGTTCCTGTGCCATCCGCTTGGTGATTTCGGCATTGCCGGTGTCGTCCTTCAGGATGACCTCGATTTTCTTGCCGGCAACGGTCGCCCCATGCTCCTGCATGTAGAGGCGGACGGCGCCGATGATCTGCTTGCCGGTCGAGGTGAACGGCCCCGTCATCGGCAGGATCAAGCCGATCTTCACGGTGTCCTGCGCCTGCGCGACGGACCCGAGAGCGGCGAGCATTATTGACGTCGATATCGCAAGGATTGACTTCCTCAGCATGAGCTTCCCTCCAGTTTCACGTCTTTCATTTTTTATGTGTGCCGTTCAACGATCGAGAAAGTCGGTCGATGTGTTGTTGTTATTTTTCGTCGCGAGATACCCGGCCGTTGCTTAAGATGGCCATAACGAGAAAGGCTACCGGGAAGACCGGCAGGAGCCCCTTGACGGATGTCAAGTTTGGAAGCCTGTACACCGCGCATGAGGCATTTTGCTGCGGCGGCAGTTATGCCAATTTCCGCAAACGCGATGGCTATTGGCGATCACCTGGCCGGCTCGGCGCCATCATGTCAAATGTGTTTCGTCATCGGCGGCGACGATGTGCGAGCGAGCTTCTCTCCCTCTCACTCTTCGCGTGGATGTGCGCCAGCATCTGTGCGGATTGCGGAACGTACATCATCGCTGCAACAGCGCGAGCGGCGGTGCAGCTTGCAATGATCCTGCTATCGGCAACGACGATCAGCCGCGTTGGGAGCAAGGCTATGATCTGCTCTCCGACGGGACAGCAGCCTGTTCCTCATCAGCGGCGACGGCTTCCGCATGGAAGTCGCCCTTCAAGCCCTTCTCCTGCATCAGCATCGGATAGGCTTCGCGAAAGTCGGACTGGATGGCTTCGAACGGCACATCCGCAAACGTGCCGCGGTCCTTGAGATATTCCATGTGGCGTCGGCCGGCGCGGTCAAACGGATGCAGCAGGGAATCCGTCTGCGTGTCGAATTCGAGCGGTTTGAGATTGAGCCGCTCGCAAAGCGCCATGTCGAAAGCCGGCGTCGCCTTGACCCAGCGTCCCGCCAGATAAAGATCGGCGTAGGAGTGCCAGATGAAGATGTCGGTCTTCATGTAGTCGTGGAAGCGCGGGGAGGTCAGGTGGTTGCGAACGTCGGCATAGCCGACGCGTGCCGGCACGCCAATCGCCCGCGCACTGGCCGCAAACAACGCCGCCTTGCCGACGCAGAATCCGCGTCCGCGTTCGAGCACGGCGCTCGCGCGGAAATTGCCGGGGTCGGTCATGTCGACATAGGGGTCGTAGATGATCCCGTCGCGGATCGCATGATAGAGCAGCAAGATCCGCTCAGCCTCGCCGGCGCCCGGCTCCGCGATGCGATGCGCAAAGGTGGCCACCTGCGGCGCAGTGCTGTCGATGAAGCGGCCCGCGTCCAAATACTCTGTCATGATCCTCGTCTTTATCCTCTGCTGCATTCGGCAGTCCGCCCTTCATAACACTCAATATGGAAAGTGTCAGGCGCGCGGACGAAAGGCCTTGGGTTCGGTGTCGAGCCCGGGTGAACCGATCAGGTCAAGACAATAGGGGATGGCGGGAAATACCGCATCGAGACAAGTGCGAATGGAACTTGGCCGGCGTGGCAGGTTGACGATGAGCGTGCGGCCGCGAAGACCCGCCGTCTGGCTGGACGGGATGGCGGTCGGAACCTGTTTGAGGTTTTCCGTTCGCATCAGCTCGCCAAAGCCCGGCATCGTGCGGGTGCAGGGGGCTTCGGTGGCATCTCCACCGACCGGCGCGTACCACAACCGGCGCTCGCGCGATGAGAGACGACAAGGATCCCGATCAGCAGGCTGGCGTCAGTCACGGGCTAGGCACTTTCAGTCGGTGCATTGATCTGCCTGTTGGTTCGGCGCTGTTCGACCACAGCATGACACCAGGCACGCACGCTCTCCATGTCGGGAGAAAGTTCGGCTGCCAATCCTCCATGGAAACGATGCCATGCTTCATCGTAAGGCGGGCGCACGGCGGTCAAGACGGCTGTTCCGCTCTCGATGGCGCGCTCGAGGTTTCGCCGAAGCCCGCGACCTTCGGCTTCGGCCCTACCGAACTTGTTCAAGATCAGGAGATCGATATCCGTGGTTGATGGCCGCTCAAGCAGGGCCCCGAATTCCGCGAGGCGGCTGGTGTCGAGCCGGCATCCTTGCGCCAGCGATCCGAGCTGCTGCGAAATCTCAATCGCGGTGCCGGATGAGAGGTCCACAAGCGTCATCGCGCTGCAGGCGTTGGCCGCATCCGGCGGGTTCACCTGAATGGAACCGCCGACAATAATATTGTCGGCGCGCAGCAACGCGCCCAGACGCGCCAGAAAGTCGTCAATGCGAAATCCGGTGTGGTAGTGAATTGCGGCGAGCCGCGTGGCATCGGTGGTCGTCACGGCACATCTGCCTGCCTTGCAGCCTCGATCATGTCCTGGCCAAAAACGTAGAAAAACCAGTGCTGTGCACCTTGAGCTTAGTCAAGGGGCTTCGGCCGCAGGTTTGCTATGCGCTCCCTTTAATAAAGACAAAAAAACAGCGCGTCTCACAAGGGGAGTTAGCGATGAAGAGACTGCATAAATTTGCCGCTGCCACCGGCATCGGCATGCTCGCGTTTTTTGGCGCCGGTCATGACGCCGATGCTCAAGTCAAGATCGGGGCCGTTCTCTCGGTGACCGGTCCGGCATCGTTTCTCGGCGATCCTGAAAAGAAAACGCTGGAAACTTATGTCGAGGAGATCAACGCCAAGGGCGGCGTCAACGGCCAGAAGCTGCAACTCGTAATCTATGATGACGGCGGCGACGCCAACGCGGCCCGCACCTTCGCCACGCGCCTTGTGGAAGAAGATAAAGTGATTGCGATGGTCGGCGGCACCACCACCGGCGCGACCATGGCAATGATCCCGGTATTCGAGGAAGCGCAAGTGCCCTTCATTTCGCTTGCCGGCGCCATCCAGATCATTCAGCCGGTGCGCAAATGGGTGTTCAAGACGCCGCACACCGACAAGATGGCCTGCGAGAAGATCTTCGCCGACCTCAAGAAGCGCAACCTGACCACAATTGCAATGATCTCGGGCACGGACGCATTCGGCAAGTCGATGCGCGATCAATGCGTGGCGGTGGCGCCGAAGAGCGGCATCACCATCGCGCATGAGGAGACCTACGGTCCGCGCGACAGTGATATGACGCCGCAACTCACCAATATCCGCAACAAGGCGGCCGTGAAGGCGGTGGTCAATCCCGGCTTCGGCCAGGGGCCGGCGATCGTGACGCGCAATTATCGCCAACTCGATATCAAGCTTCCGCTGTATCAGAGCCATGGCGTTGCCTCGAAGCAGTTCATCGATCTCGCAGGTCCTGCCGCGGAGGGCGTGCGTCTGCCGGCAGCGGCGCTGCTCGTGGCCGACAAGCTGGCCGACAAGGACCCGCAGAAGAAAGTGGTCGTGGACTATTCGCGCAAATACCAGGAGAAGACGAAGCAGTCGGTCTCGACCTTCGGAGGTCATGCCTATGACGGCCTGATGATCCTCGTCGGGGCAATGCAACGCGCCAAGACTGCCGATAAGGCCAAGATCCGCGACGAGATCGAGAAGACCAAGGGTTACGTCGGCACCGGCGGAATCGTGACGATGTCTCCGACCGACCACATGGGTCTTGATCTGTCCGCCTTCCGGATGCTGGAAATCAAGAAGGGTGATTGGACCCTGGTGCCTGAGTCAGGTTCCTGAACAATCGGAAAACGGCGGCGCTAACGCGCCGCCGTTTTCGCAAGTACCACCAAGGAGCGCGAAACGGTGGCCGATTTCCTGCAGTTTCTGTTTTCAGGTCTGACTGTCGGTGCGGTCTATGCGCTGGTCGCGCTTGGCTTCACGCTGATCTACAACGCGTCCGGGATTATCAACTTCGCGCAGGGCGAGTTCGTCATGCTGGGGGGGATGTCGACCGTTTTCCTTGCGCTTGCCGGTGTCCCGCTGCCGCTGGCGGCGCTGCTGGCGGTAGCAGGCACCGTGCTGGTCGGCCTGGCTCTGCATCGTTTCGCCATTGAGCCGACGCGAGGTGCCGATGCCGTGACGCTGATCATGATCACGATCGGCGCATCGATCTTCCTGCGCGGCGCAGCGCAGGTCGTGTTTGACAAGCGGTTCCACAGTCTTCCGCATATGCTCGGTAACGAGCCGGTGCGACTCGGCGGGGCCGCCATCCTGCCGCAAAGCCTGATCGTGCTCGCAGGCGGCTCCCTGGTCGTGGTGCTGCTCTGGCTGTTCATTGACCGGACGCTGTTCGGCAAGGCCGTGATTGCCACAGCCACCAACCGGCTGGCGGCGCGGCTCGTCGGCATCAACACGAGTCACATGGTCGCGTTTTCGTTCGCGGTCTCGGCGGCGATCGGCGCGCTTGCGGGCATTCTGGTCACGCCGATCACACTGACGAACTACGACGTCGGCACGCTGCTGGCGTTGAAGGGATTTGCCGCGGCCATGCTCGGCGGCATCGGATATGCCCTGGGCGCCGTGGTCGGCGGCCTGCTGCTTGGCCTGCTCGAGGCCCTGAGCGCCGGCTATCTGTCGTCGCAATACAAGGACGCTGTCGCGTTCCTGGTCATCCTGCTTGTGTTCTTCGTCATGCCGCATGGGCTTCTCGGGCGCGCCAAGGTTGAACGGGTATGATCGCGCTCAGATTCATCGATAGCCGCTATACGCCGCTCGTTTGCGTGACGGCGTTGGTGCTGCTCTTGCCGCTTATTTTTCCGTCCGGCTTTTACTATCGCATCGGCGCCCTGGTTTTCATTTTTGCGCTGGCTGCGGTCGGTCTCAATCTGCTGATGGGATTTGCCGGACAGGTCAGCCTGGGACATGCGGGATTCATCGGCATCGGCGCCTATATGGCAGCGATAGGGCCGACATATCTGAATATTCCGTCGTGGCTCTGCATCCTGGCCGGCGCCGGCGTCTCCGGCCTGGTTGCCTTCATCGTCGGCCGGCCGATCCTGCGCCTGAGCGGCCATTATCTTGCGGTCGCGACCTTGGGTTTCGGCCTCCTGATTGCCATCGTGTTGACCAACGAAGCGGCCTGGACCGGCGGTCCCGACGGCATGTCGGTGCCGCGGTTGATCGTGCTCGGCTGGCCGGTGCGAGGCTCCGAGGTCTGGTACTGGGTCTCCGCCGCGACGCTGATCATCGGCGTTGCTCTTGCGCTAAATCTGGTGGACAGCCCGACCGGGCGGGCCCTGCAGGCGATCCATGACAGCGAGATTGCGGCGCGCGTCGTCGGCATATCGGCGGCCCGCAAGAAGCTGACCGTGTTCGTGATATCCGCAATCTATGCGTCCGTCGCAGGGTCCTATCTCGCGCTGTTCAACGGACATGTCACGCCGGATCTCGCGGGCTTTATGCGGTCGATCGAGCTTGTTGCCATGGTGGTGCTGGGCGGCATGGGCTCGGTGTTCGGCTCGATCGTGGGCGCGGCCGTCATTGTCGTGTTGCCGCAGACGCTGACAGGCTTTCATGATTACGAACAGATGGCGCTCGGTCTGATCGTGATGGGGTTCATGATCTTTCTTCGGCGCGGCATCGTGCCGACGCTGGCCATGAAGCTCGCGGGGCGGGCCGCATGAGCATTCTCGAAATCGAAAGACTCTCCGTTATTTTCGGCGGCGTTCGCGCCATCGATCAGGTCAACATTTCGATTCCGCCGGGTTGCGTTTTCTCCATCATCGGCCCGAACGGCGCCGGAAAGACCACGCTGTTCAACACCATCTCCGGTATCTACCAGCCGGCCGAAGGAGAAATACGGCTTGCCGGCGAGACCGTCACCGGCCTTGAACCCGACCAGTTGGCGCACCGGGGCCTCTCACGCACCTTTCAGAACCTGCAGGTGTTCTTCCGGCTGACCGCCCTGGAAAATGTGATGGTGGGGCGCAACCGGCACGAGACCACGAATGTCATCCATGACCTTCTGCGAACGCCGTCGGTCCTGCGGCAGAATCGTGCGACGCGCGAGGCTGCGCGCACCATGCTGGCGCGTGTGGGGCTCGCGGACGTCGCCGACAAGCCGGCCGGCTCCTTGTCCTACGGCGCGATGAAGCGCCTCGAGATCGCCCGCGCGCTCGCCACCGAACCGCAGGTGCTGCTGCTCGACGAGCCGGCGGCCGGATGCAATCCGGTCGAGACCGAGGAACTCGATGCTATCATCCGCTCGATCGTGCGCGACCGGATCACCGTCGTTCTCGTGGAGCATGACATGCGGCTGGTCATGAGCATTTCCGACCGCATCCATGTGCTCGCCAATGGCCGCAGCCTGGTTGAAGGCAGCGCCGCCGAAGTGCGTTCGCATCCTGACGTCATGGAAGCCTATCTCGGAAAGAAAAATGCACGCTCCCATGCGGTTGCTTGAGATCGACAATCTGTCGAGCGGGTATGGGCGTGTCACAGCCCTGCACGGAGTGTCGCTGCATATCGAAACCGGCGAGATCGTCAGCCTGATCGGCGCCAACGGTGCCGGCAAATCGACGCTGCTGCGGGCGATCAGCGGCGTGCAGCCGATCACCTCCGGTACGATCCGTTTCGAGGGACGTTCCATCGAACGGCTGCCGGCGCATGCGCGGGTCGCGCTCGGCATCGCTCAGGCGCCAGAGGGCCGGCAATTGTTCGGGCCGCTGACCGCGCGGGACAATCTCATGCTCGGCGCCTGGTCGCGGAAATCAGACGACTCCACGCCCGAACTGAACCGCATCTACGAGCTCTTTCCGATGCTGCGGGCGTTGAACCTGACCGCGGCCGGCATGCTGTCGGGCGGTCAGCAGCAGATGCTTGCGATTGGCCGCGCGCTGATGGCAAAGCCGCGTTTGCTGCTGCTCGACGAGCCGTCGCTGGGGCTCGCGCCAATTCTCGCGGATCAGATTCTGGACGCCATTGTGCGCCTGAAACACGAGGGCATCACCGTTCTGTTGATCGAGCAGAATGCGCGCGCTGCACTTGCAATCGCCGATCGCGCCTATGTCCTTGAAACCGGCCGGCTTACCGCAAGCGGAACCGCCGCCGAGATCGCATGCGATGAACGGATGCAGCAATCCTATCTTGGCGTATGATGCCCGCCAAGCAAGGGCTTGACCCTGATCAAGTCGGAATTAGCATCACAGCGATAACGTTATTCTGCTTCTCATCGTCCGGAGGTATTGATGAAAGAAAGCCTGCGCGCCGGAGTTTCTGAGTCAAGGCGCTTTGTCGTCGACAAGGATCGGACCATTGGATTCATGGGAGAGGAGGGCCGCGTCTACGCCACTCCCTCTCTCGTTCGCGACATTGAGCAGACCTGCCGCGACTTTCTGATCGCGCATGCCGATCCGAACGAAGACTCCGTCGGAATGGAAGTGTCCGTCCGGCATCAGGCGCCGACGCTGCCCGGCATGACCGTCGAGATCACGGTAACCGTTGCGGCGGTCGAGGGCCGCAAGGTGACGTTCGACGTCGTTGCGCGTGATGACGTCGAGCCGATTGCAGATGGCCGCCATACCCGGTTTGTCGTCGATGTCAGCAAGACCCTGGAGCGCCTGAAGGCGAAAGCGGCCAGACACGCAGCCGCGACTGTTGCATGAGATTGGGCGAGATATGGCGCAGGCCAAGCAGAGCCCCGAAAAATTCGTTTCGACCTATTGCTATCAGTGTGTCGCAGGTCCGGACCTTCTGAAGGTCCGCGTCGAAAATGGCGTGGCGACACAGGTCGTTCCGAATTTTTCCGCTGCCGAGATTCATCCCGCCGGTGGCAAGGCTTGCGTCAAGGCCTTCGGTCTCATTCAAAAGACTTACAATCCACATCGCGTCCTGCAGCCGATGAAACGCACCAACCCGAAGAAGGGGCGGGGCGAGGATCCGGGCTTTGTCCCGATTTCATGGGACGAGGCGCTCGATCTTGTTGCCGAAAAACTGCGCGCCGTGCGGGCGGCCGGATTGCTGGATGAGGCCGGCTATCCGCGCGTCGCGGCAAGCTTCGGCGGCGGCGGAACGCCGACGGCTTATATGGGAACATTGCCTGCATTCCTGGCGGCGTGGGGCCCCGTCGACATGAGCTTCGGCAGCGGCCAGGGCGTTAAGTGCTATCACTCTGAACATCTTTACGGCGAACTCTGGCACCGCGCCTTCACCGTTTCACCGGATACGCCGCTCTGCGACTATCTGATTTCGTTCGGCGCGAATGTCGAGGCCTCCGGCGGAGTCTGCGGTGTCAAGCGCCACGCCGATGCCCGCAAGCGCGGCATGAAGCGCGTGCAGATCGAGCCGCATCTGTCAGTCACCGGTGCCTGTTCGGCGGAATGGGTTCCGATCAAGCCGAAGACCGACGCGGCATTCATGTTCGCGATGATCCATGTCGTGCTGCATGAGCAGCCGCGCGAACGCCTGGACCTGAACTTTCTCAAGCATCATAGCTCGTCGCCTTATTTGATCGGGCCGGGCGGCTTCTACTTGCGCGATCCGCAGACGCGCAAGCCGCTGGTGATGGATGCAAAGAGCGCGCAGCCGGTCGTGTTCGATACGCCCGGCATCGAGCCTGCACTCGAAGGCGAGTTCACGGTCGATGGCATCGAGGTCGGTCCCGACCAGGAGATCGTGACGCATCGCGGCGTATCGGTGCAGCCGGCCTTCGCGCATCTCGTTACGCATGTGGGCGGCTATTCGCCGGAATGGGCCTCGGCCATCTGCGATGTCCCGGCAAAGACGATCCGCCGCATCTCCAATGAATTTCTCGATCACGCCCGCGTCGGCGAAACGATCGAGATCGAGGGCGAGACGCTTCCGTTGCGTCCCGTGGCCATCTCTCTCGGCAAGACGGTGAATAACGGCTGGGGCGGCTATGAATGCTGCTGGGCGCGCACATTGCTTGCCTGTCTTGTCGGCGCTCTGGAGGTGCCTGGCGGCACGCTCGGCACCACGGTGCGCCTGAACCGGCCGGCCGACAATCGCTGGTCGAGCGTGAAGCCCGGCCCGGACGGATTCATGGAATACCCCATGAATCCGACGAGCAAGGAGGAATGGGTTTCACGCCCTCCGGTCCGCAGCGCACATCGCACCTTGGTGCCGCTGGTCGCGAATTCCGCCTGGAGCCAGGCGCTCGGACCGACGCATCTCGCCTGGATGATGCAGGACGAGGATTTCGACAAACTGCCGCATGCCACGCCGCCGGACGTCTGGTTCGTCTATCGCACCAATCCGGGGATCTCGTTCTGGGATACGCGCGCTGTCGGACAGGCGATGGCGCGTTTTCCCTTTGTCGTCTGCTTCGCCTATACGCACGACGAAACCAACCATATGGCCGATGTGCTGCTGCCGGACTGCACCGATCTGGAAGGTCTGCAGCTCCTGCGCATCGGTGGCACCAAATATGTCGAGCAGTTTTGGGACTATCAGGGATTCGCGTTGCGCGATCCGGTCGCCGGTGCGCAGGGCGAGGCGAAGGATTTCACCTGGATCGCGACCGAGCTCGCGCACCGCACCGGTCTTCTGGAAGCTTATAATGGAGCTATCAATCGCGGCGCCGCCGGCGTGAAGCTGAGCGGGCCAAATTTCGATTTCTCGCTTGACCCGACGAAGGTCCACGACGTCGAGACCATCTGGGATGCGAGCTGCCGCGCGGCCAGCGCCGAACTGACGGACGGCGAGGCAACCGAAGGCCTCGACTATTTTCGCGAGAAGGGATTCCGTGTGAAGCCGTTTCCACGGCTGCAATGGTATCTCTATCCCAAGCTCGTCGCTTCCGGCCTGCGCTTCGAGCAGCCATATCAGGAGCGGCTGTTCCGCATCGGCAAGGAACTCGGCCGACGGCTGCATGAGCAGGGGATCACCTGGTGGGACCGCCAACTCGAAGAATACGAGCCGCTGCCGCATTGGCGGGATCTTGGCGGTCTGTGGGAGGGGGCGCTCGCGCGGCACTTCAAGGTTCAGATCGAGGACTTCCCGTTCTGGCTGATCACCGCGCGCAGCATGCAGTATTCCTGGGGCGGCAATGTCGGCATCCAGCTCATTCATGAGCTTGCTGGCAATGTCGCGGGCCACGGCAACGTCGTCATGAACCGTGCGGCGGCAACAGCGCTCGGCATCGCCGACGGCGACCGGGTCGAAGTGCGCTCGCCGCTCAATCACACCAAAGGCCGTGTTTTGCTGAGCGAAGGCATCCGGCCGGACACCATTCTGATGATCGGGCAGTTCGATCACTGGGCGACGCCGTTCGCCAAGGATTTCGATGCTCCGAGCATGAACGCGCTGATGCCGATGCTGCTCGACCTGACCGACGCCACCGGCTCAAGCGCCGATCTGGTCAAGGTGAAGGTCACGCCTTTGCGAGGCGCGTCATGACGCGCTGGGCGATGCTCGCCGATCTTGATCGCTGCGTCGGCTGCCAGACCTGTGTCGCGGCCTGCCGTCACGCCAACGCGACATCGCCGGCCGTGCAATGGCGCAAGGTGCTCGACATCGAGTCGGGAAGCTATCCGGATACGCGCCGGACCTTCGTGCCGGTCGGCTGCCAGCATTGCGACGACCCGCCCTGCATGCATGTCTGTCCGTCGACCGCAACGCGCAAGCGTCCCGACGGCATTGTCACGATCGATTACGATCTCTGTATCGGCTGCGCCTATTGCGACGTGGCGTGTCCCTATCAGGCGCGGTTCAAGATTGACGCGCCGCGTTTCGCCTATGGTCAGACGCCGACGGCCAATGAAATCGAGCGCGAAGATCCCGATATGATCGGAGTCGCGCAAAAATGCACATTTTGCGTAAACCGCGTCGATGCAGGTCTCGAACGCGGCCTGACGCCGGGCATGGATCCGGAGGCGACACCGGCCTGCGTGAATTCCTGCATCGCCGGTGCCCTGCATTTCGGCGATGTCGACAATCCCGACAGCAATGTCTCGCAATTGCTGGCCACCCAGGCGCATTTCCGCATGCATGAAGACGTCGGGACCGGCCCGCGCTTCTACTATCTGTGCAGCGATGCGGAGCAATCCGAGGGATCTGGTGCGGAACTGGTTGCGCAGGCGGCCTCGGAAGCGGGGCGGTTGCGTGCGCAGGGCGTCGAACCGACGCATCAGAAGCACTGGGACTGGAAGGCCGCCGGCAATTTCATGTGCGGTGGCGCCGGCACCGGGCTGTTTGTCTTTGCGGCGCTGGCCGGCCTGCAGGAACTGTCTGCCGGCTGGCTGGGCGTTGTGGCATTGGCGCTGGTCGCGGCCGGACTATTTTTGGTGCTGCTCAAGATCGGACGACCTTGGCGCGCGCTGAACGTGCTGCGCCAGCCGCAACGGTCATGGATGGCACGGGAGGCATGGATCGCCGCCGTGCTCTTTCCCGCTGCGCTAGCCGGGCTTTGGTTCGGCAACCTGCCTCTGATCGCACTCGCGGCCATCTCGGCTCTGCTCTTCCTCTACGCGCAGGCCATGATTCTGAAAGAGGCGAAGGGCATCCCGGCCTGGCGCGAGCCGTTGATCGTGCCCCTGATCGTGTCCACCGGGCTTGCGGAAGGAGGCGGTCTGTTCCTGGCGACGCTGCCGTTCATATCGGCACTGAAGCCGCTGGGCGAAACAGCTGCACTTGCGGTGATCATGCTGGTGGTTTTGCGCAGCGTGGCATGGCGCGCTTATCTGTCCGCGCTCAAGTCGAGCGGCGCGCCCGCGCGCGCATTGGATTGTCTCTTGTCCTTCCGCGTCGAGTTTCTCGTCTTCGGACTAATCCTGCCCGTCACGTCTGTCGCCGTCGGATTCGTCTCGGGCGATACCGGACCTATTCTATTCGCGTTGGCCGGCCTCGCGGTGTTTGTCGAAGGCTGGCGCCTTAAGCATCGGCTCATCACCCGCGCGGGCTTCAACCAGGGCTTTGCGCTGAAGCACGTTCCGACGCGCGGCGCCGATCGTTCCGGCGGCGCGGTCAAGCCAGGATGGCGGTTTTCATAACGCGCCGCCGAGGCGGCCGCATAATGACTGAATTTGGGGAGATCATGTGATGAACCTGCAGGCGAAGATGCGTGATACCGAGACGTTCATGTTTGAGCGGCCGGTTGAAACAATGCCGCGCGAGGCGCTCGGCGCGCTTCAGCTCAAGCGGCTGAAGGCTGTTCTGGAATATGCATATGCCAATGTGCCGCGCACCAAACAGGCATTTGACGCGGCCGGCGTAAGACCGGAGGACTGCAAAACCCTGGCCGATATTGCCCGCTTTCCATTCACAATAAAAACCGACCTGCGCGACCATTATCCGTTCGGACTGTTCGCGGTGCCGCGGACCAAGCTGGCGCGCCTGCATGCGTCGTCCGGCACCACCGGTAAGCCGACCGTGGTCGGCTATACGCATGGCGACTTAAAGAACTGGGCCGACCTGATGGCGCGCTCATTGGCCTGCGGCGGCGCGGTTCCAGGCGACGTCGTTCACAATGCCTATGGCTACGGCCTGTTCACAGGCGGACTCGGCGCGCATTACGGCGCCGAACGGCTCGGTTGCACGGTCGTGCCCATCTCCGGTGGCGGGACCGAGCGGCAGGTTAATCTGCTGCAGGACTTCAGTGCGAATGTGCTGTGCTCAACGCCGTCCTACGCTCTGAATATCGCCGAGGTGGCCGAGAGCATGGGGCATGATCTGCGCCAGTCGACCTTGCGCCTCGGCATGTTCGGTGCGGAGCCCTGGAGCGGGGCGATGCGCGAGGATCTGCAGCAGCGGCTTGGAATCCAGGCGATCGACATTTATGGCCTGTCGGAAATCATGGGCCCTGGCGTCGCCTGCGAATGCCATGTGGTGCAGGACGGCCTGCACGGCTGGGAAGACCATTTCCTGTTCGAGGTCGTTGATCCGAAAACCCTGCAGCCGCTGCCGGTCGGCGAGACCGGTGAACTGGTCATCACCACGCTGACCAAGGAAGCGTTGCCGATGATCCGCTACCGCACGCGCGACATCACGCGGCTCAGCGACGAGCCCTGCCGTTGCGGCCGCACGCATATCCGGATTATGCGAGTCACCGGCCGCGACGACGACATGCTGATCATCCGCGGCGTCAATGTCTATCCGTCGCAGATTGAGGCCGTTCTCGTCGGATTCTCGGGATTGTCGCCGCATTATCAGATTGTGCTGACGCGTGAGGGCGCGCTCGACACCATGACCGTCGAGGTGGAGGAAACCCCCGAGGCGAAGGCGGCGAACACCGATACGCGCCGAAAGGCGGACGAGGTTCGCCATCACATCAAGTCGCTGGTTGGTGTGACGTGCAAGGTGGTGGTGAAGGCGCCCGGCGAGGTGCCGCGCTCGGAGGGCAAGGCGATCCGGGTCAAGGACCTGCGCAATAAACCGCGCTGAAAACCGGACCATGATCCGATTCAATTGAATCGGATCATGGTCTCAGATTTTTTGATTGCTCTCGCATTGTTACGGCGAACCGGTTTCCACTTCGCCGGATTACGCTTTATTCCTGCGAGATCGGGGGATCGGTGTCCTGCGCCCAGCCGCTGGGCGGCGGCGGGTATTTTCGCAACAGCCGGTGCACCAGATTGACGTGCTCGGCCTCTTCTTCCACGAATTCCTCGGCCATTTTCCGGACCTTCGGATCCTTCGCCGTCTCGACGATGCGGCTGAAGAAGGAGAGGGCGCGCTTTTCGCCGGCCAGCGCCAGTTGCAGCGCATGCCAGGGCGTCATCATGTAGTGGGCCGCTGATAAATCGGCTTCCTCGGGGCTCTCGCCGCGCCGCCAGCCGCCGATCCGCGCGGCATGGGCGACGACGTCGATTTCGCCGGCCTGCTGGCGAATTTCTTCGGCATGAAGGCCTTCAGCCCTGGCAAGATCGCGGAAGACCGCCACCAGCTCCGGGTTGTTGTGCACTTCCATCTGATCGGCGAGCAGACGATAGCGTTCGACTGCGTCGATTTCGAGTTGGTAGGCGGCGCCGAACAGATCCGCCAAGGTCTCAATAGTCGGCGCGCCTTCCTTCATTGCTCGAACTCCTTCTCGAGCTCGGACGGGTCGATCGTCTCGCTGCAGATTTCCGGGCTGTAGGGACGGCGATCACCGCGATAAAGAACACCGATATTGAAGCCGTCATCGGTCATGATCCGCCGTGCCGCCCGCGCCGGGTCGTTGGTGGCGGCCACCGGCGCCGGATGGACAAGGTTCTTCCATTCCTTCTCGTCCGGCCGGAAGGTCACGCAGGGGCTCAGGATTTCCACGAAGGAAAAGCCAGGATGCTTGATTGCTTCCAACAGGATGTCGGCGGTCTGGTTCGGCTCGCCGGAGAAACAGCGGGCGATGAAGTTGGCGCCCGATGCCAGCGCGATGACGAGCGGATGGAAGGGGCGCAGACCCGTGCCGCCGGGCGACATTGCGGTGTCGAACTCCGGTTCGGTTGTGGGAGACGGCTGGCCCTTCGTCATGCCGTAAATGTGGTTGTCCATCACCACATAGGTCATGTCGACGTTGCGCCGGCAGGCATGCAGGAAGTGGTTGCCGCCGATCGAATAACCGTCGCCGTCACCGCTCGCCACAACAACGGTCAGGTCCGGTCGCGTCACTTTCAGGCCGGCGGCCAGCGCAAGCGAGCGGCCATGCACGCCATGGAAACCATAGCAGCTGGTATAGGCGGGAATGCGGGAGGAGCAGCCAATTCCCGAGATAACGGCGATCTGCTCAGGCGGCACTCCGAGCTGGGCGAAGGCACGCGTGAACGACATCAGCACGTGATAGTCGCCGCAGCCGGGGCACCAGACCGGCTTTACGTCTGATTTGTAGTCGGTCGGTTTGCAGGCAAGCTGTCTGTCGACGATTGACATCACGCACTCCATTCCATGATTGCACGATGAATTTCACCCGGTTTGATTGTCAAAGGTCCGGGCCGATTGAGCACGCGAACCGAAGCCGGTAAATCGTAGTGCGCGCGGAGATAATGGTAGAACTGAGCGCCGTGTGTCTGTTCGACGATCAGGACTCGAGATTTCCCTTTCAGAGCCGCGGCGAAAGCCTCAGGCTGAATAGGAGAGAGGAGACGAGGCGCAATAAGTGCGACATCGACGCCATCGCTAGCGGCGCGGCCAATCGCTTCTCGCGCTGCTCCGGTCAGTGAGCCCCATGTGATGATTGCGAGGTCTCCGTCACCTTCGATGGTTGCCCAGTGGTCGCCATAGACAAACTGCTGAAGTTTGTCTTGCCGCTTATCGAGTTGCGCCTGGTGGTCGGCCGCCGAACTCGTAGGAATGCCCCGCTCAGTATGGGTGAGACCGTCCGCCGTGTATTGGCCGCCGGGTGTGCCGGGAATCGCCATGGGCGACACGCCGCCGGCGGCGAGCGCGTAGCGTTTGTATCCTTCGGCGAATTCAGTGGCGCGCGTGCGGCGTCCGATGAATGCGACGTCCGCGGGACGATCAATTGCCGCACGCGCCTGTCCGACAAACTGGTCGGATAGAACAATGGCCGGCGTCTGCAGGGTTTCCGCAAGATAGGTCGCCCATTGCGTGGTGAACAGGCAATCGGCGACAGATTGCGGGGCCAGCACCAGATGTGGCGCGTCGCCGTGCAATCCATAGATGGCGATATTGAGATCAGCCTGCTCGGACTTGGTAGGGATGCCGGTTGAAGGTCCGCCGCGCATAACATCGATCACAACAACCGGTATCTCGGAAGCAGTTGCAAGCCCGAGCGCCTCGATCATCAGTGAGAGGCCAGGACCGGATGTCGCGGTCAAGGAGGGCGTTCCGCCGAAGGATGCGCCAATGATCATGTTGATGGCGGCAAGTTCGTCTTCAGCCTGCAGCAGCGTTCCGTTGACCCTGGGCAGATTCGGAGCCAGCCATTCGAGGATTTCAGTTGCCGGCGTGATCGGATAGGCCGCGGCAAAACGCACGCCGCCGCGAATGGCACCAAGTGCAGTGGTCTCGTTGCCAGACGCGAGCCAACGTTGCGCCGATGTCGGCTTGGGCGGTGCCAGGCGAAGGCCAAGAACGAGATCGGCGGCAGCCGCAAATCCGGCTTTCAATCCGGCTCGGCTCGACTCGATGGCAAGTTGTCCTTTACCCGCCAGCTGCTTTTGAAGCAGATCCGACAAAAGCTCTTCGCTCATCCCGAGCAGCTTTCCGGCGATCCCGAGCGCGATCATGTTGGGGCGCCCGTCGGTGATCGCCTTGGCCATGTCCTTCATCGGAATTTCGACGAACCGGGCTCCGGCTTTGTCGATAACTGCCGGCTTTTCCCCGCCGCGCGGATCGCCGATCACAAGGCTGTCCGGGCCGAGCTCAATCTCGGGGCCGAATCGGTTGGCGTTGAGCCAATCGATGCCGATCAACAGATCGAAACGATCGGCCATGCTTTCGACCGGCCCGGCGGCGAGACGCAACAGGGCGGCCGCTTCGCCGCCGCGGATCTGCGGACCCACGGTTCGCGTCAATAGCCCCTGCCAGCCGGCCGCACTGGCCGCCTCCAGGAGCAAATTCCCCACAGTGAGAGCGCCGGCGCCTCCGCTTCCGGCAATGGCAACGGAAAGACTGGGTGTTTCCTTCATCGCAAGAACCTTTTCCTGCAGGGCCGTGGACGATATCGCCCTCGGGCGTCCAAATACGCATTGCGATACCAATTTAACCGCTCGCCAGACCTTTTTCTTGTCATAAGTCAAGGAATAGGCGCGGCCCGCAGGCAAAGTTCGCCCCAATAACTCGGCGGAGGAACGCTATGTCGCAGGCCCCAATTCGTTGGGTAATGACTGGAAAGGGCGAGCCGCTTGCTCAAACCGTGTTCGATCCTTTGCCGCTGAAAGACGACGAGGTCGTCGTCGAAGTGGCCGGCTGCGGCGTTTGCCATACCGATCTTGGTTACTATTACGACGGCGTTCGCACCAATCACGCCCTGCCGCTGGCTCTTGGTCATGAGATCAGCGGCCGCGTTATCGAGGCGGGAGCCGACGCTCTTTACTGGACCGACAAGGCCGTTGTCGTGCCGGCCGTCATCCCCTGCGGGCATTGCGACGCCTGCCGCCGTGGCAAGCCAACCATCTGTCCCAATCAGAAGATGCCCGGGAATGACATCCACGGCGGGTTCGCAACGCATGTCGTCGTCCCCGCGCACGGACTGTGTGCCGTCGACGAAGCGCGCCTGAAGAGGGCGCGGATCGGTCTTGCCGATCTCTCCGTTATCGCCGATGCCGTCACGACTCCCTATCAGGCGGTTACGCAAGCCGGCGTCACGGCGGACGATCTTGTCATCGTCAACGGAGTCGGCGGCGTCGGAGGATATGCGGTGCAAATCGCGAATGCGATGGGCGCGACCGTTGTAGCCGTCGACGTCAATGCGAACAAACTTTCCACCATTTCCGAAAACGGTGCATCGTTGACAATTGATGCGCGCGGCATGGCAGCGCGCGATCTCAAGGCGCAAATTTCAGCCTTCGCCAAGGAGCGCGGTCTGCGGCAGACCGAGTGGATCATCTTCGAATGCTCGGGGACGCGCGGCGGTCAGGAGACCGCGTTTTCGCTGCTCAATCATGGCGCAACCCTCGGGGTCGTCGGCTTCACCATGGACAAGTGCGAAATTCGTCTCTCGAACCTGATGGCGTTTCATGCGCGTGCCCTCGGCAATTGGGGTTGCGCTCCGGAGCTCTACCCGGAAGCGCTCGACCTCGTCCTCGAAGGGCGCATCAAGATCGCGCCCTTTGTCGAGAAACATCCGCTCTGTGACATCAATCGGATCTTCGAAGAAGCCCATTCAGGCGCACTGAAGCGCAGGGCGATTCTTGTCCCCCACGCATGAGGAACGCTATGAGCCTTGAAAGCATCGTTCGCCAAGCGGCCAGCCGGGAAGCCAAGGACCATGGGCTCGTGCCCGCATCTTCGCGCGAGTCGGTCGCGAAGGGAGCGGTCATCTTCGAAAAGCGGCCGGTGAAGGACCATGCCGGACAGCCGGTGGCCGGTCTCTACAATGCGTGGATCACATTGAACAATCCTGCGCAGTTCAATTCCTACACCACGGAGATGGTCAAGAGCGTGATCCTCGCCTTCCGTGAGGCGAGCGCGGCGCGCGACGTCGTCGCGGTGGTGTTCACCGGTGCGGGCGACAAGGCCTTCTGCACCGGCGGAAATACCAAGGAATACGCCGAATATTACGCCGGCAATCCGCAGGAATATCGCAGCTATATGCGGCTGTTCAACGACATGGTGTCCGCCATCCTGGCCTGCGACAAGCCCGTGATCTGCCGGGTCAACGGCATGCGCATCGGCGGCGGCCAGGAAATCGGCATGGCCTGCGATTTCACGATCGCGCAGGATCTGGCGCGCTTCGGGCAAGCCGGGCCCAAGCACGGCTCCGCGCCGATCGGTGGCGCCACCGATTTTCTCCCCGTGATGATCGGCGCGGAACGCGCGATGGCGGCCTGCGTAATGTGCGAGCCGTTCTCCGCGCACGAGGCCTATTTCATGGGGATGATCACCGACGTCGTCCCCGCTCTCAAGGTGGACGGCAAGTTCGTCGCCAATCCGACGGTCGAGACGCAGCGCATGGTCGACGAATACGGCCGCCTGGTCTTCGGCAAGCAGAAGGCGGGCGATGCGCTGAAGGCCGGCCAGGAGCTGATGAAGCGCGGCACCGTCGATCTCAGCCTGCTCGATGAAAAGGTCGAGACGATGTGCAGCAAGCTCCTCTACACCTTCCCGGACTGCACGACGAAGTCGATCGAGGAACTTCGCAAGCCGAAGCTCGATGCCTGGAACAGGAACAAGGAAAATTCCCGCGCCTGGCTTGCGCTCAACATGATGACGGAAGCGCGCGCCGGCTTCCGCGCCTTCAATGAAGGTACGCGTGAGACCGGCCGGGAGATCGATTTCATCGGTCTGCGCCGGGCACTCGCGGCCAATACGCCGTGGAGCGACGAACTGACCGAAAGCGTGATGCCCGGAGCCGGGCAGCAACGTAAAGCCGGGTGAGCTGATGACCGCGCCACTCAAGTCCTGGGTCGAAGCCGATGGCCGCCTTTTGCGGTTGCGGCTCAATCGTCCCAAGGCAAATCTGATTGATGCGGCGATGATCGCGGCCCTGAACCAGGCATTCGGGGAGCATCTGGGCAATCCGCTTCTCTCCGCCGTGCTGCTCGATGCTGAAGGGCCGCATTTCAGCTTCGGCGCAAGCGTCGAGGAGCATTTGCCTGGGCAATGCGCCGATATGCTCGCGCAGTTGCACCGGCTGATCCTGAGCATGGTGGAATCGCCGGTGCCGGTTCTGGTCGCGGTGCAAGGACAGTGCCTTGGCGGCGGCCTGGAAGTGGCGCTCGCCGGACACTTCATCTTCGTGGCGCCAGACGCGAGTCTCGGACAGCCGGAAATGAAGCTTGGTGTGTTTGCGCCGGCGGCCTCCTGCCTGTTGCCGGAGGTGATCGGGCCGGTGCGCGCGCTCGACCTGCTTCTGTCCGGACGCAGCATCTCGGGCAGCGAAGCCGCCGCCATCGGGCTTGCCAAGGAAGCGACTGCCGATCCGGCGGGCGTGGCGCTCCGCTATTTCGACGAACATCTGAAGCCGAAAAGCGCAAGCTCGCTGCGATATGCGGTCAAGGCCGCGCGCGGCGACTATTGCGCGCGTGTGCGGGAGAAGCTCGCCGCGGTCGAGCGCAGGTATCTCGACGAGCTGATGCATACGCACGACGCGGTCGAGGGAATCGAGGCTTTTATTGCGAAGAGGGCAGTTCAATGGACGCATCACTGACGCGCTCGGCCACGGCCGGCATCGTCGCTCGTGCCCAGGACTTGTTCGAGGATCTCTCGTTCAATGCGGCGCGTGAATGGAAGGCGGCCAAGCCTGGCCGAAAGGTGGTCGGCTACATGCCGATTTACGTGCCGCGCGAGATCATCCACGCTGCCGATATGCTGCCGCTGGGCGTCGTCGGCGGCGGCGACCAGCTCGAGGTGATCCACGGCGACGCCTATTATCAGAGCTATATCTGCCGCATTCCGCGGTCGACCATCGAACTCGGCGTATCGGGCCGGCTCGATTTTGTTGACGGAATGCTGTTCCCGTCGATCTGCGACGTGATCCGTAATCTCTCCGGCATGTGGAAAATGATGTTCCCGGATGTTTATTCCCGGTATTTCGACGTGCCGCAGAATTATCGCGACGAGATCGGCGGAAATTACTACGTCAATGAGCTTGCGGAACTTCGGCACGATCTCGGCGAATTGCGGGGCAAGCCGATAACCGACGACGAGTTGCGCCATTCGATCGCTGTCTACAATGAAAACCGCAAGCTGGTACGAGAGCTCTATGCCTTCCGCGCCGAGCGGCCCTGGCAGGCGCCCGCTCCGGAAGTCTATCTGGTGTTGCGCGCGGGTCTCGTTCTGCCGGTGGAAGAGCACTCGGCAATGCTGCGCGATTATCTTGCCGCGGCCCGTGCGGAAGAGCGGCCGATGCGGGACAATTGCCGCATCGTGCTGACCGGTGCGTTCTGCGAACAGCCGCCGCTCAACTTGATCAAATCGCTGGAGCTTGCCGGCTGTTACGTGGTCGACGACGACTTGTTGTTGGTTACCCGCTGGCTGACGGCCGATGTTCCGACCGACGGCGATCCCTTGCGCAATCTTGCGACGTCCTTCCTGCACCAGTCGGAATCCACGGCGGCGAAATACGAGCCAGACCAGAAGGAAAAGGGCCAGCACCTGGTCCGGGCGGTGAAGAAGTCCGGCGCCGAAGGCGTGATCTTTGCGGCGCCCAGCTTCTGCGATCCGGCGCTGCTGGACCGGCCGATGCTGCAGCACGTCCTCAAGGACGCGGGCATTCCATTCATCGCATTCAAATACGCGGAAAATTCAGGGCAGATGCAGCCGATCCGCGAACAGGCCGGCACTTTCGCCGATTCGATCAAGCTATGGAGCGGAGCATGAGCAGGGTCATCGTCACTCCCAAAGCGGCTGCCAAGGAGGTTCTGAAAGATGCCTCCATGCAAAAGCAAAAGGACATGATGGCGGGACATTACGACCGCCTGACCAGTGCACCGGAGACCGGCGCCAAGGTGGCTTCGACCTTCGTGCCCGGAAATCTGAACGAACTGATCATGTGTTTCGACCTCGTGAACAATCTGCCCGAGGTCAACGCAATCCAGAGCGGCCTGCGGCGCCAAAGCGGCGGCTATGTGCTGGAGGCTGAGAAGATCGGTCACTCCGAGGACGTCTGCACCTACGTCAAGTCTGACGTCGGCATGATGGCGAAGGGCAACATCGCGCCGAACGGCAAGAAGTTCCCCAATCCGGATGTGCTGCTTCTGTCCTATACCGGCTGCTTCACCTTCATGAAGTGGTTCGAGCTCCTGCGCGAGCAGTACAAGTGCGAGACAATCATGTTGCACACGCCCTATATGGGCGACGGCAAGATCACGCCGAATATGGTTGAGTACATGGTCAAGCAGCTCAAGGAAGAGGTGATCCCAAAGCTCGAGCAAGTCTCCGGTGTCAAGTTCGACATCGATCGCCTGCGCGAAAACCTGAAGAAGTCGGTGACGGCGGAGGAGGATCTCGTCTGGGTGCTGCAGAGCGCCAAAAACAAGCCATCGCCGATCGACGCCTATTTCGGCGGCATCTACTATATCGGTCCGATCTTCGGCGCGTTTCGCGGCACAGACGACGCGATCGAATATTATAAGTTCTTGCGCGAGGAAGTGGCGGAGCGCATTGCCGAAGGCAAAGGCCCGGTCACGCCGGACGGCGACATGGGCAAGGAAAAGTACCGGCTGGTGGTGGAAGGGCCGCCGAACTACACGAATTTCCGGCAGTTCTGGAAGATGTTCTACGACGAAGGCGCGGTCGTCGTCGCCTCGAGCTACACGAAAGTTGGCGGCGTATACGATCTCGGCTTCCGTCACAATCCGGACAAGCCGCTCGAGACGCTCGCCGAATACTGCCTCGGCGTTTACACCAATCGCAGCCTGCCGATGCGCATCGACATGTTGTCGAACTACATCAACGAATACGAGGCGGATGGTCTGCTGATCAACTCAATCAAGAGCTGCAACAGCTTCTCGGCCGGCCAGCTTCTGATGATGCGCGAAGTCGAGAAGCGGACCGGAAAGCCGGCGGCCTTTGTCGAATCCGACCTGGTCGATCCGCGCTATTTTTCCGCCGCCAATATCAAGAACCGGCTCGAAAGCTACCTGCAGATGATCGAACAGAAGCGCGCTGGCTCGAAGGCAGCGTGAGAGGAGCGCCGTAGATGAAGACCTTTGTTGGCATTGACCTCGGCTCAACCACGACCAAGGCGGTTCTCCTGGACGAGAACCGCGAAGTCATCGGCCGCGGCATCACCAATTCGCGCTCGAACTACGCCACGGCGGCGCGGGTCGCGAGCCAGGAGGCGCGCGTCGATGCGCGCTTTACCCTGTTCCGCCGCGCGCTTGCGGGTGCTGACGGGCTTGCAACTGATCTTGATGAGTTTCTGTCGGCGCTCGAACGCGCGTTCCGTCTGGAGCAATTCGTTGAGCAGCTCGCCGATCTTGAACAGACCTGCCTTGGCCATATCAAGGGCGACCGTTTCGCTGAGGTCGAAGGCGCAGTCAAGGAGGCCCTGAGCGAGGTGTTCGAGCGGCTGCGCAAGGAGGCTCCGGAACTCTACGCGCCCGGCGCCAAGCGCAAGTCCGACTTTTTCCGCGACATCGCGGGCTCGCGCTATCACGCGCATGCGGAGGAGGTCGCGCGCGCCGCGTCCGCGCCCTACGATCTTCTGATCAACGTCTATGACAAGTCGATCATCGACGTGGAGAACAGGCCGCCGGAAGGCAACCTGAGCGACAAGTTTCGCCGTGCGCTCTCACGCATCCTTTCGGCGGATCAGTCGGCATCGAACATCCAGTCCACGATTGAGGATGCGCTCGCGATCGATCTCGAAGAGACCTATCTGGTCGGTACCGGCTATGGCCGCGTGACACTGCCGTTCTCCAAGGAACACATCCGCTCCGAAATCCTGTGCCACGGGCTCGGCGCGCATATGATGTATCCGAAGACCCGCACCGTGCTCGACATCGGAGGGCAGGACACCAAGGGGATCCAGGTCGACGAGAACGGAATCGTCGCCAATTTCCAGATGAACGACCGCTGTGCCGCTGGCTGCGGGCGCTATCTGGGTTATATCGCCGATGAAATGAATATGGGCCTCCACGAGCTTGGCCCGCTGGCCATGAAGTCGGACAAGCCTGCGCGTATCAACTCGACTTGCACGGTGTTCGCAGGCGCGGAACTGCGCGACCGCTTGTCGCTCGGCGAGAAGCGTGAGGACATCCTGGCCGGCCTGCATCGCGCCATCATTCTGCGCGCGATCTCGATCATCTCACGTTCCGGCGGCGTCACCGATGAATTCACTTTCACCGGCGGCGTGGCCAAGAACGAGGCAGCGGTGCGCGAGTTGCGCAAGCTGATCAAGGAGAATTACGGCGAGGTCACCATCAACATCAATCCGGAATCGATTTACACGGGCGCGCTTGGAGCGGCCGAATTCGCACGCCGGGCCCATGAGGGCGGCGACAGCATGGAGGAAGCGGCATGACGATTGCGGCTGGAATCGACGTTGGTACGGGCGCGGTCAAGGCTGCGATCTTCAGCGTCGAAAACGGAAAGGAAACATGGCTCTCGCGCGCAATCCTGCGCATTCGTCAGCGCGATCCGATCGAGCTTGCGCGCATCGCCTATGACCAGGCGCTGGAGGACGCAAAGCTCACTCCGAACCAGGTGGACTATGTCGCGACCACAGGCGAGGGCGAGAGCGTGCCGTTCCACACCGGGCACTTCTACTCGATGACAACGCATGCCCGGGGCGCAATCTATCTGGACCCGGAGTCTCGGTCGGCGCTTGACGTCGGCGCTCTGCATGGCCGTGCGATTTCGATCGATGAGCGCGGCAAAGTGCTGAGCTATAAGATGACGAGCCAATGTGCGTCGGGATCGGGACAGTTCCTGGAAAATATCGCCCGCTATCTCGGAATTGCGCAGGAAGAGATCGGGTCGCTTTCGCAGCAGGCCGACAATCCGGAAGTGGTCTCCAGCATCTGCGCGGTGTTGGCCGAAACCGACGTGATCAACATGGTGTCGCGCGGAATCAGCGCGCCCAACATTCTGAAGGGAATTCACCTGTCGATGGCGGCGCGGCTGTCCAAGCTGCTCAAGTCCACCGGCGCGGTTTCGGGCGTTGTGATGATGACCGGCGGGCTGGCGCTGGACAAAGGCTTGGTGGCGGCCCTCGAGGAGGACATCGCCAACATAAAAGACATGAAGACGATTGTGCGCAGCCATCAGGACTCGATTTACGCGGGTGCGATCGGAGCTGCGCTGTGGGGCGCTCATCGTTTTGAGAAACTGGCGGCAAGTGGCTTGTTGCCAAAAGCCGCTTGAACTTGAAGGAGGCAGCCACATGGCATTAATGATCACAGATGCATGCACAGCATGCGATGCTTGCGAACCAGTTTGCCCCAACAAGGCGATCTCGGCTGGCGACCCGATCTATGTCATCGATCCGATGAAATGCACCGAGTGCGTCGGTGCCGAAGATGAGCCGCAATGCAAGCTGGTCTGTCCGGCCGACTGCATTGTGCCAAACCCGGATTGGGACGAAGACAAGGACGCGTTGCTGGCCAAGTACGAACAACTGCACGCATGAGGCGGTCATGACCTTTGCGAACCGCGTAAGCCAGGTTCTGCACGACGAGCACCGCGCCACGATCGCCTTGATGGAGCGGCTTGAGCAGACGCTTGGGCGGCATCGGGGGACGCCGCCCGATCGCGCCGACGTTGCGGTGACGAAGCTCTTGACCGAGCTCGCGGTGGATCTGGAAGCGGAAGTCCAGCGCCACTTTGACTTTGAAGAAAGCCAGCTCTTTCCTTATCTCGAGGCGGCGGGCGACGAGGCCATCGGGGCGCATCTGACGTCGGAGCACCACGCGATGCGCCCGCTTGGGCTGAGCCTTGCCGGTCTTGCGCGCGATGCGGCCAAAGACGGGTTTGATCAGGAGCGCTGGAACGAGTTTCGACGTCTCGGAACCGAGTTGTGCGATCGCATGCTGTCGCATGTGCAGAAAGAGGAGATGGCGCTGCTCCCGCTGCTCGATGAGGTAATGGATCCCGAGGCTGAAGCGCGCCTTTATGAAGAATATACAGGCAATGCGTGAGGCGACCGCATGAGACCAATAGCAGCCACGACCAGTCCGGCTACGCGCGCTCTGAGCGCCGAGGATATCAGTCGTATCGTCACGATTGACCGGGCGCATACCGGGCAGTCCCGCCGCCGCTTCTTTGAAAAACGCTTCGCGGCCGCGAAAGCCAAGCCCGATGATTTCGTGCATATCGGCGTCATGAGAGGCGGCTCTCTGCGCGGTTTCATTCTGGCTCATCTGCAACGTGGCGAATTCGGTCGGGACGACGTCATCGGCGTGTTCGACGCGGTCGGCGTCGAGCCGGAATGCCAGGACCGGGGGGTGGGGCAAAACCTCATTGAAGAACTGGTGGCGATCATGCGCCAGAAGGGAGTGCGCTGCCTGCACTCCCAGGCGGACTGGACGAACCACAATCTCATTCGTTTCTTCGATGCGTCCGGGTTCTCCCTATCATCTCGTATGGTGTTGGAACGATCCGCCGCCGAGCCCCTCGTTGAGGTCATGGAGGAGGTGTGATGGCACCGCGGAAAAAATCTGACCAGCGCGCAGGAGTCACCATCCCGACCCGGCTGGGAACGGCAGCGGAGGTGAATTACGGGAAGGAGCCGAGTCCTGATTTCGGCCCCTTGGCGCGCGATCGCATACCGGTGCGAGCCATGACCGAGCGCGATCTGCGCGCCCTGATAGCCATCGACCGGCGCATCACCGGCCGGGATCGCAGCGGTTACTTTCAGGACAAGCTTGCAGAGGCGCTGGCCGATTCCGATATCCGCGTCTCGCTGGTCGCAGAATGCGACGGCGTTCCTGTCGGCTTTATCATGGCGCGGGTCGATCTTGGTGAATTCGGCCGAATCGAGCCGGTTGCGGTGATCGACACCATCGGAGTCGATCCAGATTATCATGAGAGAGGGGTCGGCCGCGCGTTGCTATCGCAGCTTCTTGTCAACCTGGCGACACTGCGCGTTGAGCGCGTGCGCACGGAGATTGACTGGCGTCAGCGCGAGTTGCTCGCCTTCCTGGACCATTGCGGTTTCCATCCGGCGCAGGAGCTCTGCTTCGACCGTGCGATCACCTGAAGCGCCCGCCGGCGTGCAACCGGCCCCCAATTGTCGTCCCGACTTCAGGTTTGCCGGACATCGGGCGATCGTCACCGGCGCCGCGCGCGGGATTGGCCGCGCCATTGCCGATGCGCTGGCTGCCGCTGGCGCCGAAGTTCACGCATTCGATGTGCAAGAGGCGGAGGAAGGATCCGCTTTTCCGCATCGGTTTCTTGAGCTCGATATTGTCGATGCCGGATCGGTGAAAGCTGCGATTGCGTCGCTACCGGGTCCGGTGACGCTGCTCGTCAACAATGCCGGCATTACACGGGATCGCTCGCTTCTGAATATGAGCGATGCCGAATGGTCGAGTGTCATCGACGTCAACCTGACCGGGGCATTCAACATGATGCGCTCGGTAGTGCCGGGGATGGCGGCATGCGGATTTGGCCGCGTGGTCAATATCACGTCGATCAATGGGCTGCGCGGCAAGTTCGGCCAGGCCAATTACGCCGCAGCCAAGGCTGGTCTGATCGGATTGACGAAGACTGCGGCGCGCGAATTCGGCAAGAGGGGCGTGACGGTCAACGCGGTTGCGCCCGGCATGGTGATGACCGACATGGCCCGGGCGCTGCCGCGAGAGGTGCTCGATCGCGCCGGGTCCGAGGCGGTGCTCACGCGGCTCGCCGAGCCTCGGGACATAAGTGATGCTGTTCTTTTCCTTTTGTCGGATGCAGCCCGATCTATCACCGGAGAGGTGCTGCGGGTGGATGCCGGGCAATATATTTAGTTAATGCTCACCAATAACGGTACCGTTTCTGTTTAATTCGGCCACTGCAAATTGTTACGCCATCCCCGGGCGTTAAAGGTTCGTATTGAACGGCTTGATCTTCCTGCAGTGAAGCTTTGCGGCTGCGAGGTCGCATAGAGCTCAAACAGGTGAGAGCAATGAGCCTGTCTGCATTCGTCCGCAAACCAAAGACATGCCCGTTCCAGCGAGCGCCGGTGATCAGGCTGGCGAGGAATGGTTGCCGTCATCGCGGGGAGATGGCCGCCAGCTCTGGATCGTGGCCGGGCGGCGCTCTGTCAGGCCTTGTACAGCTTGCGGATCGCACGCATCGCGTTGCCGCCGGTCTGCTCCAGAATGTTTCTGTAGGCGTTGAGCACGTAGTTGTCGTCCGGCAGCGGATGATAGGGCCGCCAGGGCGTCGCCAGCACCGCGTCGAAGCCGAGCGGTACGGCAAGTGTGAGGAAGGCGCATTCCAAAGACAGCTTCATGTCCGAGCCGTCCGCTGCCTTGGGCGGAAGCTGCTGGCCGATATTGGTCAGGCCGCCCATGATGTGGATGCCCTTCAGGTCCGGATCGGAGCGAATCGCACGCACCGCATCAAGCGTGGCGCGGTGCAGGCCTGTTGTGTCGGCCACCACTGCGCTGATCGAGATGTCGATGAAGATGTCGTCCATCGCCATGCCTTGCTCGGCCTGCAGCCTGAGCGCGGCGCGCCGTGCGGTCGCGATGATATCCTCTGCGGTCTTGTTAGGCTTGGCGATGCCATTGTCCACCCGCTCGGAGGCCATGACGATCACCTTGAAGGGACCGTGCGTCTTGTAGAGGTCCATGATGCCCCAGCGGTGCTCGGTGATCGAGTTGATCAGCGGCAGCGCTCCGTTGGCGCGCGCGCGATCATAGGTCGCAAGGCAGACCGCCTGCACCGCCGCGGTCGGGAAGTCGAAGCACAGCGGTACCGTCACCACGTCCTGAATGGCGCGGATGGTCCTGGCCATGAAATCCGGATCGTTAACCGCGCGTGGCCCTATCGTGACGTCGAGAAAATGCGAACCCGCCTCCACCTGCTTCACCGCCATGGCCTGGATGCCGGCGAGATCATCGTTCTCGATCAGCGTCTTTATGCTCTTGAAACCGGGATTGATGCGATCGCCGATGACGATCAGGTTGAAGGCGTTTGATTGTGTCACGATACTCTCGCTCTCTTGAATCCGATGTTGTGCATGAAGGTTTTCTGAAATTCGGTGCGCGTGCTGAGTTCGACATAGCGGCAGCTTGACGCGATCTCGGCGGCGCGCACACGCGCGCCTCGCGCTGCCAGCATCTGGCGGATACCGAGGCCCGCCGCGTTGCCGACCTGCTCGAATTTTTCCCGTGGCAAGTCCGGTAACAATCCGATCGCGATTGCGCTTCTGACATCGATGTAGGCGCCAAAAGCGCCGGCGAGGATGACGCGGTCGAGTTCGCTTTCGGCGAGGTGCATGTCTTTCAGCAGTAATTCCATGCCGGTTCGGATCGCCGATTTCGCAAGCTGCACCGCGCGGATGTCGTGCTGGGTGAAATAGACATCCTTGGCGAGGACCGCCGCGCACTGACCGCGGATTTCGGCGACGTCGGGATGCCCGGCCGCGAGCCGGCCTGCGTCGCCCAGTTCGCCTGCTTCGCGCAGCGCCGCGACTGTATCGATCACGCCGGAGCCGCAGATCCCGACCGGCTTGCCGCCGCCGATCACCGCAAGCGTCAGCCGGCCGTCCTTCACGGCAACGCGCTCGACGGCACCTTCGGCCGCCCGCATGCCGCAAGCGATATGACCGCCTTCCAGCGCCGGCCCCGAAGGGCAGGAGGCCGTCACGATCTCACCGCGCCGGATCAGCGAAATCTCGGTATTGGTGCCGATATCGACGACCAGTGCAGTTGCAAGCGACGACCACGTCGGCTCGGTGGCGAGCAGGGCGCTCACATGATCGCCACCGACAAAGCCGCCGACATTTGGAGCAAGATGCACGTAGGCGCCGGGACAGACAGACAGGCCGAGATCGCGCGCTTTTACGTCCATCGCCTCGCGCAGGGCCGCGACAAAGGGCGCACGGCCGAGTTGGCGCACCGGCAGACCGGCCAGCAGGTGGTGCATCGCAGTATTGCCGCAGACCGCGACATCCACGATGTCTGCCGCGCTTGCGCCAACGGCTTGCGCGAGATCATGCGCGATTGCATTGATCGCCGCGGCTGCCGCCGTGCGCAGATGCTCGGCCGATGCCGCATCCCGCATGGCGTGATTGATGCGGCTGATGACATCGGCGCCCCAGGACGTTTGCGGATTTTCGATGCCGAGGCTTGCGAGCCGCGTGCCGGTGCGCAGATCGATCAGGAAACCCGCGACATTTGTAGTGCCGAGATCGACGGCAAGGCCGAGCAGGGGGGCGCCTGCGGGCGCAATGCCGATGGCTTCCTGTCCGTGCAGTCTGACATTCAGCGTCCAGTCGGCTGATCGCAACATGGGTGGCAATTGCCGCGCCGCCGCGATATCGAGCGCCGTCCACGGTCGGCCTGCCGCGCGCAGCAGACGGTCCGCGTCAGACAGCGGATCTTCGAGCGTTGCGGCTGGAACAGACAGATCGACACAGGCAACGGCCGGATCAAGCACCAGTTTTTCGTGGCTTTGGGCTTCCGCTTCGGCGCGCACAACGGGAGCAAGCGAGCGCGGCTCCACCTCAATCGTGCAATCGGCGCGTGGCCGAACCTGGCAGGCGCGCACCCAGCGGCCACGCGCCTCCTGGCCCTCGCGGGCCGGACGCGGCCCCATCAGCCGGCCGTCGCCATCCTGCACTTGACCGTCCATGATCTGGACAGTGCAAGTCCCGCAGGCGCCGCGTCCGCCGCAGGCGCCGACGATGCGAAGCCCGCTGCGGCGCGCGCTCTGGAAGATCGTTTCGCCCGGCTCGGCGACGATTTCGCGGTCGAGCTGCGGAAATCTCAGCCTGTGGGGTTCGGTTGCCGGAGCCGGCGCGCTACGATCCGATGAAGAAGGTTGCGGCTGCATGACGCTGCGCTCAGGCATCCACCAGTTCGCGCGGGGCGATCTTGCAGGTTGCGCGCGAACTACATTCGTCGCAGCGCGACCAGCGCACCGCCGGCAGGTCGACGCCCGCGCCGAACATCACCGACACCGACTTGATCGGGTTCAGCATGTGGCCGCCGAACAGCCCGACGCCGATGGACTCGGCGTCCGCCAGCCGCAGCAATCCGGCTTGTGCATTGAGCGCGAGCCCCGGATCGCCCGGCCGCAATTCTCCGGCGAGGTTCAGGCCGCTCTTGCGCGCGGCAAGCAGCATGCGGTCCTGCAGCCGGCGCGACACCGCGAACAGAAGCTCGTTCGCCACCTCGTCGAGCGCCAACCCAAGCGACATGCTGCGCTCTCTGAACAGGGCTCCGACCCGCGCCTCGACGCGGGGACCGACGGTGGCGACGCCGCAGGCGAGCGCCGTCAGGCGGCCTGACTGCGGCAGCAGCTTCGGCGCATAAAATCTCTCGTCCCCGGCCCTCAGTGTTTCGGCGGCGGGCTCCTCAAGATCGACGATTGAGAAGCTGAGTGCCGGCTCGGCCAGCGACTCGCGCTCGATGAGCGCGAGCGCTTCGTCACGAAATCGCTGTTGCGATGAGCGCTTGGCGGACGCCTGTCCGGCGACCTCACGCAGCAGCGGTCCGGCCGGCAGGCTCGGCATGGCTCACGCCCCGTACTTGCGTGCGGCCTTGTACATGGCCCGGGCGTTCTCGACCGGTGTCTCGTCCGGCAGGCCGAACGCCGCGTCGAGAATGAGCTTGCCGCCTTTGTGGAAGACGTTCTCGGCGAGATGCCGGACTGCGGCGTCCACTTCGTCGGGCGTTCCGGTGGTCAGCAGCGAGGGCGAGATGTTGCCGCGCAAGGCAACGACGTCGCCCAGCACCTCGAACGCCTTCACCATGTCGGTGCGCTCGAACCAGTAGATGCACTTGCCCGCCGGAATGTCCTTGATGATCTCCAGCCGCTTGGTGCAGTCAGCCTCCCAAAGCGGCATCGGAATGATGCCGGCGTCGATCATATTGATCATCATCTTGCGGAATGACGGCCACCAGAAGGTCTCGAACTGCTTCGGTGACATGAAGGCGTCCGGCGCCCAATGGATGGGAATAAACACAACTGGGTGGTTCGACCCCTTCGCCCAGTTGATCGTCTGCTTGCTCAGAAAGATTGTGGCCTTGTCCAGTAGCTCCAGCAGCTTGTCCTTGTTGCGGAACAGGTCCTTCATCATTCCGGTAGCGCCGCGGAAATAGTCTGCGACGAAGTCATATGGCGCGATCGAGGTGCTGACATGCGAGTTGGGGAAGCCGAGCGTCGCCATGCGCTCGCTGAAGGCCACGCTGTGGGTGACCAGACGCTCCACCTCTTCCGCGGCCTTGAACAGGCGCTCGAACGCCGCGCGCACGCGCGGTTTGGCGAAGGCGCGCATGCCGCCGACCAGCCGGAAGTAATGCAGACCGGGCAGGTAAGGCAGGTCCTCCAACCCTTCGAACACACCGGCGACGCGCGGCAGATACTTGTTCAGATAGAAGGCGGTCGGATCGAAGATGAAGTCGTCGTATTCCTCCGGCTTCATGTATTCACGGTCGAGATACTGATAGGGCTGGTTGTCGCCGACCCCGTGCCCCGGCCAGATCAGCTGCTTGTAGTCCATGGCGTCGAGCACGGGACCGATGGCGGTGTTGAGCAGCAACGGGCTGCAGACATCAGGTTCGAGCTCGAGGACTACGCGCTCCGCGATCGCCGCAGTCCCTTCGTAGTCGTACATCAACTCGCGATTTGTGACGCCCGCGAACTTGGCCATCCAGAATGTACTGAACAGCGCCGTCGGCATGCGATCGGGCTGTTTCAGCGCGACGCAATCCATCAGGCGCTGCCAGCGTGCATCGTAGGCCGCCTTTGCCTGGGGCGTTTGCACCGCCGTCTGTAGGGCGTTCATTGCACCGCTCCCGCCCAGCTCTTGCAGAGGGTCACCGCTTCGACCGCATTGATCCCGAAAGCATCGGCGCCGGTATAGTTGCACACCGCTTCGTCGATCTGACCACCGCCGATCATGATCTTGCGGTTCGCCCGCATGCCCTTGCTTTCGATCGCTTCGATCGTCTCCTTCATGGAATCGAAGGCGATGGTGAGGAAGCCTGAGAGGCCGATCACATCGGGCTTGTAGCTGTCGATCTCGTCGATGAAGGTCTGCACCGGCACGTCAACGCCAATGTCCTTCACCTCGAAGCCGTTGATGTCGAGCATGAACGATACGATGTTCTTGCCGATGTCATGCAGATCGCCGTGTACGGTTCCGATCAGCACCTTGGCGAGCTTCTTGGCCTGTTCGCCCGGCGCCTGCACGATCAGCGGCTTGGCGATGGCGCCGATATTTTCGAGCATCTCGCCGGCAAGGACCAGCTCGGGAAGGAAGTATTCGCCTTGCTCGAACCGTTTTCCGACAATGTCCATTGCCATGCGGCAGAGTTCGAGCACGCGCAACGGATTGGCTTTTTCCTCGAGTAGCATGCGCTTGGCGAGTGCAACCGCGTCGTCCTCGTTCATGTCGGCAAGCCAGTCGACCAGCTGCTGCTCTTGTGTCGTCATCTCGCTCATGTTCGTACTCCGTGTCATCCAGTTGTTCAGGCTTGGAGCGCCACGTCCGCGCGTGTCGTGCGCAGCCCCGATTCGATGATGGCCTGCACGAGAACGTCTTCGTTGCGGTAGCCCATGAGATGGACGCCGCCGATGCCCTCGATTTCGGCAAGCTGCTGAATCGTCTCGACGAGAATAGTCTTCGCTTCCGCGCGCTGGTCGGCGGCGCTCTCAATTCGCTTGAGCAACGATTCAGGAATGTTGACGCCCGGCACGAGCTGCGCCATCCGGCGCAGGGCCTTGGCAGAGCTCAGCGTGCCGACACCGACGATGATGGTTGCGCGTTCATGCAGCCCGCGCGCACGCACGTCCTTCATAAAGTCGGACAAAGCCGCTACGTCGAAGCAGAACTGCGTCTGGATGAAACGCGCGCCGGCCGCGATCTTCTGGGCCAGGTTGGCGACACGGTCGCGGAACGGTGGCGCGAACGGATTGATCGTGGCTCCCAGAAAAAGGTTCGGCGGCGTCGCGATCTTGCGACCGGAATTGTAGGTACCGCCGTCGCGCATCTTGCGGGCGATGCGCAGCAGCGACACCGAATCGAGATCGAAGACGGGCTTCGCTTCCGGCTGGTCGCCCCGGCTCACATCGTCGCCCGTCAGACACAGGACATTGCGGATGCCGAGCGCGGCGGCGCCCAGGATCTCGCCCTGGATCGCAATGCGGTTGCGGTCGCGGCAGGCGACCTGCCAGACTGGCGTAAAGCCATGTTGCGTCAGAATGGCCGAGGCGGCGACGCTCGACATGTGGCAGTTGCCGCCGGCGCCGTCGGTGATGTTTATCGCATCTGCCAGTCCGGTGAAGCGCGTGGCGTGTTCGACCAGCACGGCAGGATCGGCGGAATCGGGTGGTGGCACCTCGACGGTCACGACGAAGCGACCGGAACGGCACGCCTGTTCGAAGGGGTGGATTTCACGCGGTGGCTCCGGGATTGCGGCTGTGGCCGGCGCTTGCGTCGACAGCGTGCCGTCGATGACCTGGATCCAAGTCGAGCGCCCGGCCCGGCGATGATCGAGCGGGGGGAGCGCCTTCGCGCCTTGATTGCTGTCCCAGCCTATGCGTTTGCGGCCTTCGGTCGCTTCCACCCAGACGCACCGCATCTGCGGCTTGACCTCGCACATGCCGGCCGGGCTGACGCCGCCGCAGGGGCCATTGCGCATGCGCTTGGCGCAATTGAGCGGGCAGGTCATGCCGGTCGACGAGAGCACGCATTGCCCGCACATCTTGCAGTCGAAGAAAAGGGCCTTGCTGGCGCTCTCGAGCGGCGTGAGCATTCGCTCCGCCCGGTCGGGACCTATGGCGCGCAGCGCGCCTCGGAGATGAGGTACATAGCGGGAGCAGGCGTCGTAGACACGCTTCAGGCCGAACGCGTGCCGCGTGCTCCAGTGCCGCAACGCCTCCATCTTGTCGCTGCCTCCCGGCGCCCACAAAATCTGCAAGTAGCCGATCTTGTGTCGTCTCCGTATTCGGAAACCATTCGTTGACTTATCAACTAAATGGCCCGGACGGCCTCAACCTTGATTTCAATCAAGTGCGGGCGGGTAATCTGCGCTCAATTATGCTGCGAGGCGCTGGCTAATTTTACAGCGCAACCGGTGGGCAGGAGCCCATGAGAATGGCGATTCGTCGTATCCGCGTGGAATCCTGGTTCGACGGCATCGCGCTCCATGTCGAAGGGCCGCACATGATCACGGTGGCAGACGGCACGATCACGTCAATCGTGCCAGCCTGCGAGACCGACCCTGCAGACATGTGCGGTGCTTTTGCCATGCCGGGGCTGTGCGACGCGCACGTCCATTTGTTCCTCGACGGCTCGAGGCTTGATCAGGCTGAACGGAATGCGCAGGTCCGGTCGGGCCCGCCGGAAATGCTTGCGGTCGCGCGCAAGAATATCGACGAGAGCTTCCGCGCCGGCGTCACGCTGCTGCGCGATGCCGGCGATGCCTTCGGCATCAATCACACCATGCGCCGGGAGCTTGGCATAGATGGCATTGACGGCACTGTCACGCTGCGTTCGGCCGGCACTGGATTGCGGCGTGCGGGCCGCTACGGCCGGCTTCTGGCGCGCGAGATTGGCGATGCCTGCGACATTGCGCAGGCTGTCGACGCTGCCGCGGAGACTGCCGACGATGTAAAAATTATCCTGACCGATATTGTAGATTTCGAAACGGGGGAGATGAAAGGTCCGCCTCAATTCGACCTGGATGAAATGCAGCTCATCGTTGCGCAAGCGCACCGGCTCGGACGCAAGGTCTTCGTCCATTGCAGCGGCGCAGATGGACTTGCCATTGCGGTTGCAGCCAAAGTGGACTCGATCGAGCACGGCTATTTCATGAACAGCGAAATTTTGAAGCGGATGGCCGATGCGCAGATCGCCTGGGTGCCGACCTTCGCCCCTGTTCGCTTTCAGCTCTCACGGCCGGAAATCGCCGGCTGGAGCCAGGCTGTAATCGCCAATCTCGACCGAATCCTGCGTTCGCATAGCGAGCAGGTGGTGCTCGCGCATGAACTCGGCGTGCCAATCATGGCGGGCTCGGACGCGGGGAGCCCGGGGGTCCCCCACGGCAGCGGTTTGATCGACGAGCTAAGCTATATGCGTGAGGCAGGCCTTCCCCTTGCTGCGGTGATCCAGTCCGCAACCGGAGAACCGCGCAGGCATTGGGGAATCCCGGCCACCACTCTAGGCGTCGGACAAAAGGTGGATTTGGTGCTTCTAAAGACATCGCCGTTTCCCAACCTGGGTGCCCTGCGCGAAGTGCTCGCGATCGTCAAAGGCGACATGGCTCTCGACGTCATCGCCGGTGATCCTGCGCGGCGATCCTGCTCCTTGCCGCAGGAGGCCCCGGCGCAGAGCGCAACATGGACATGAAGAGAAAGTCCAAACCGCCGCAAGTTCCAAGCCGTTCGCGCAACGTATCGCGCGCGT
This sequence comes from Pseudorhodoplanes sp., assembly GCA_032027085.1. Classification (NCBI taxonomy): domain Bacteria; kingdom Pseudomonadati; phylum Pseudomonadota; class Alphaproteobacteria; order Hyphomicrobiales; genus Pseudorhodoplanes; species Pseudorhodoplanes sp. The sequence continues at coordinate 3,064,328 of JAVSMS010000001.1, forward strand.
CCGCACAGGCTCTCGATTTCGGCACCTATATCCCGGCCTATCTGACCTTCCTCGCTGGCAAATTGTCGAGCGGTGCCTCCGCAGCCTATCGGCCGCGCTTCGGAATCGGCATCACCGACTGGCGGATCATGGCGCTACTCGCCGCCGAGCCGTGGGTCGTGGCAAGCCATATCTGCAATTCGACCGGCCTTGACAAGGCTGCAGTCAGTCGTTGCGTCCGCTCGCTGCATGGCCTCGGCCTCATCGACATTGCGCTGGACAGCCAGGATCAGCGCAAGCAGTTCATTGCGTTGACGCCCAAGGGCGTCGCTCTGCATGATCGCATCGTTGAGTTGGCCCTTGCCCGTGAACAGGCGCTTCTGGAAGGATTGTCGGAATCCGAGCGCAAGACTCTATTGCGGCTTCTGATCCATTTGGAGAAGCGGCTGCGCGCAGTCAACGCGGTGGGTGCCACACGCAAGCGAGTAAGAAAACCGTCGCCCTGTTGATCTAGGGTTGCGCGCAGCCACAGGCTGATCGACAGCTCCGCGAGCGGTTACTCGGCGCAGGATTTCGCAGAAGGTGTTCTCGCATTGATTAAGCCACTGGATGCGAGCCCGGGTCCTCATTCAGCATTGGCAAGATCGGGATAGGCGTGTGTCAGTTAGGCTGACGCTTGCGATCTCACCACGCGGTAAAGCACATCGAGTGTGAACCAGGCGAAAGCGATGGCGCCTATAATTGCCACCGCTGTGCCCGCGCGCACCAGGAGAGCGCTGTCGGCAAGGATTGCCGTTGACAGGATCGCAAGCGCCGCGAAATGGCAGCCTGCATGCAGTTTCAAGGACTGCGAGCCAGAAAGCTCCGACATCGCCGGCGGCGACTGTCCCTTTGTGCGCATCATGTGCATGGAGGCTAGGAATGGCACGATCCGCTGCAGGATTCCGAGCAGGAAAGTCAGGAGCCAGCCGAACAGGAACAGGAACCCGAACAGGGTCGCACCATTCGGGCCCGCCAATCCGTGCAAGGCCGCGAGGCCGACGAGCAGCGTCAGCACCAGCATGACCCAGGACATGCGCACCAGCACGAACGACAATCCCAGTCGCTTTCGCATTCCGGTTCGCAGCACTTGCCACATCTGCGCAAGATGGATGGCTGTTGCGAAAAGACCTGACAGGGCGGCGGCGGTGAGCCACATCGTATCAGCGGCTAATGCGCCGGCGGATCCGGCAAGAAGGGCGGTTATTGCGAGAGCAAAGGCGGCGAACGACCAGTTCTGATGCGGTGCTCCCGAGAGTGCAAACATCGGGACCAGAACATAACTGAAGCCGATGGCCAGGAAGCCCATGAAACCAAAGCCGGCCAGAATCAAATGGGCAAGAGCCACGGCGCCATGATCGGCCAGCACGCCATGCTGATAATTGCTGGCCAGCACGAGCCCCAATGCGGTGACGGTGAGGAGCGAAGCCAGCGCCGCCCAGCCATAGGCCGCAACCACCGGCAGGCTAGCGGCGCGTCGCAGATTGTCGCCGAGCAGGATGGCAAGCAGGATGAGCGCGGCAGTGACGAGGGACGCGCCGACGATCAACCCCGTCGTCTGCGCCGCATACATGCCGAATGCCTGCAATAGCAGGCCGGGCGCCAGCATCCAGAACAGAAGCTTGATTGGCCAGACGGCGGCCAGCGGACGGCGTGTGGCGACCGGCAGGAGCTGCACCGATGCACCGGCGGCCGTCATCGTGAGAACTCCCAACGTGAACACGTGCACGGCTGCCAGAACGGGGCCCAATCCGCCACGGAAACCCGGGGCCATATCCGCGCCGATAAGAAGTACAATCCATCCCAGAACGTGGCAAACCGAAGCCATGGCGAAGAAACGGAGCGGTACCGACATCGGCAGGAGCCGGCTTTTCGCGCCGCCGAGGAAGGTCGCCATGGTCATGGATGCAAGCGAACGATTTGCAGCCGGACCTCATGGTCGCATCCCGGGTCACCGCATTCTGACGGCAGGACCTCGTAGCTCCAGCCTCGTTCGTCCAACTCCGGATAGAGAAAGATTGGCTCGCGATCGAGATGGGCGATCACGCTCGATGTCTCTGGCGCATCAAGCAGCTTGAGAATCTCTATCATCGGCTCGGGCGGATTCAGGCCGCGGACGTCGATGTGAAGGCCATCGGCGCTTTGCCAGACGCGCGTCGTATCGTCCCCATGATTATGGGCATGCGTCAAGACTACTGCTCCGATTCCAAAGCCAGCTCGTTGACAAGCTTGCGGGCTATCGCCGCCGCCGCCAGGCGGCGGTATTGCGCCGATATAACCGTGGTGCGCATCGGCTGCACCTGCTTTTGCACGAGCCGGTCGATTTGCGTCAAAGTATCGTCATTGACAGCTTTGCCTAGCAAGGCCTCGGTTCCCTCAAGCACGAAGGGGCGCGAATTGGTGCCGGTCAGCGCAATCCGGAGGCGTTGAATGTTCTTGCCATCCAGAGCCAATGCGACGGCAACGCCGGCCAGTGGATAGTCGATGGCGTCCCGCACGCGGACCTTGCGATAGGCCGATTTCAGGGTGGGGGGCGGGAGGCGGACGGCGATGATGATTTCGCCATCACGAAGACTGAGATGAGCGCGCCCGTCCTCGACATAAAGGTCCGCGAGGGGCATCCACCGGCGGCCGTCAGGCCCGGCCACCTCAATTTCGGCACCGAACACGAGCAAGGCCGGAGCGAGATCGCCGGTAAAGGCGGCATGACAGCGATTTCCTTGCGGCGCCACATGGCAGACATCACCGCGGTGTTTCAGGCAATAGCCGTTGGCGTGCCGCCACCATTCGCTCTGATTGTAATAGACGCAGCGTGTATCCAGGCATAGATTGCCGCCAACGCTGCCCATCCGCCGCAGGCCCGGGCCGGCAATCGCCGCCGCGGCCTGCTGCACCGCGCGATAGAACTGCCCGACGGGGGCGTGCCCCTCCAGCTCGGCGATGGTGACGCCCGCACCAATTCTTGCGCCATTTTTCCCGATTTCAAGGCCGCGTAGTTCGCTTACCTCGGAAAGGTCCACGAGCAGCGTTGGCGCCTCCAGGCCATGCCGCACGTTGACCATGAGGTCGGTGCCGCCGGCCAGCCAGGCGCTTTCGCCGTTTTCCCGCCGAGCGGCAATCGCCTCGTCAAGGGCGCGCGGACGCGCCAGCCGGAACTCGGGCATCAGCATGCTCATGACGCTTTCCTCCTGGCTCCGGCGAGCCGCGCCTCGCGCCGGCGTGCGACCAGCGCTTCCATGACGCGGTCGGGCGTCACAGGCAACTCGTTCAGTTCGAGGCCGAGCGCATTGGCGATGGCGTTGACGATAGCCGGCGGCAAGCTCGCCAACGCACCTTCGCTCGCCTCCTTCGCCCCGAACGGCCCGTTCGGATCGTTGCTCTCGACGATATGGATTTCGATGGGGGGCGATTCCGAGATGGTCGGCACGCGATATTCCAGCAAGCTGGCATGCAGCGGCAGACCGTCGGCGTAGCGGGTTTCTTCGCTGAGCGCCTGGCCCATGCCCATCCACACTGAGCCTTCGATTTGCCCCTCGACCGCCAGCGGATTGATCGCGTGACCGCAGTCGAGTGCGGTCCAGATCTTGTCAACCGTGACCTTGGCCGTGGTCTCGTCGACGGTCACCTCAACAACGCTCGCGCCATAGCTGAAGCCCATCGTCGATCCGACGGCGCCGCCGCGATGCTTGCCGCCCTGTGCCTCCGGCGGGCAGGTGAACGTGCCGGACACGGTGACCGGCCCGCGATCGACGAGCGCCGCCTCCACCACCTCGCCAAACGGCACGATGGATTGCGGCGAGTTGCCGATCCGGAAGGTCTCGCCCACGCATTCGATCATGTCGGGCGCCGCTTCGAGCTTGCGGGCGGCCGCCTCGGTCAGGATCGCCTTCAGTTTGCGCGCGGCATCGATCGTCGCATTGCCGACCATGAAGGTGACGCGAGACGAATAGGAGCCATTGTCCTTTGGCGTGATCGCGGTGTCGGCGGCGACAACCCGGATGCGCTCGAGCGAAATGTCGAGCGTTTCCGCAACGGCAATCGCGACCATGGTGGACGAACCCTGGCCGATATCGGTGGCGCCGGTGAAAGCGGTGACACCGCCGTCGTAATCGACGCGCAGATTGACCGTCGCATGCGGCTCGCCGGTGCGATGGATTGGCTTGGCCGAGCCGCTGACGTAATGCGAGCAGGCCATGCCGAGTCCCTTGCCGGGCGGCATCTTGCCGATACGCTCATGCCAGCGGCTTGCCTGCTCGACCTTGTCCAGGCATTCGCCAAGCCCGTAACTGTTGACCATCAGGCCATTGAGCGTGAAGGTCGGCGCCTGCAGCAGGTTGGCGCGCCGCACGGCGAAAGGATCGAGGCCGAGCTCGCGCGCCATGCGATCGATCAGGGATTCGAAGCCGTGGCGCGTGATGACGCCGCCGTGACCGCGCATCGCACCGCAGGGCGGCAGATTGGCGTAGACGCGGTAGCCGTCATACTTCACCGCCGGAATGTCGTAGAGGCCCTGCAGCAGGGCGCCGGCATAGAGGATGGTGACGACGCCGTAGCCCGCGTAGGCGCCGCCGCGCTGCACAACCTCGGCTTCGCAAGCCGTGATGCGACCGTCGCGCCGCATGCCGAGTTTCAGCTTGATCTCAGTCTGCGGCCGCGCGCGATGCGTGAGAAAGGTTTCCTCGCGGGTCAGCTGCATCATCACCTTGCCGCCGGCGGCCCGCGCCAGAAGCGCGTTGACGATCTCGAAATTCAGCACCTCGACGCGGGCGCCGAAGCCGCCGCCGATGAACGGCTTGATGATGCGGATGCGCGAGGCGTCGATGTCCATGCAGCGCGCCAGCATCAGATGCAGGTAATATATGACCTGCGACACGCTCTGCACGAGCAGATGTCCGCTCACCGGATCGTATTCGGCAAGCGTCGCGTGCGGTTCGATCTGCGCGTGATTGACCTCGGCGCAACTGATGGTCTCTTCGCGAATAAGGTCGGCGGCGGCAAAACCGGCGGCGAGGTCGCCGAATTCGTTATGCACCTCGCGTTCGATATTACCGGGCTTGTTGTCGTGCAGCAGGACCGCATCGGAGGCGCGAGCTTCCGCCGACGTGTAATAGGCCGGCAGTTCCTCGACCTCGAGTTCGATCAGGCCGAGCGCGCGCTCGGCCGTTTGGGCGTCGACGGCTGCCACCGCCGCAACCGGTTCGCCCCGATAGCGCACGCGGTCGCGCGCCAGCGGATATTCGTTCATCGCGATCGGCAGCACGCCATAGGTGAACGCGCAGTCGTCGCCGGTGATGACGGCGATCACTCCGTCGAGCGCCCGCGCCTTGGAGATGTCGAGGCGGATGATCCGTGCGTGGCTGTACGGGCTGCGGAAAATGCGCCCGACCATCGCATCGTCATGCTTGAGGTCGGCGGTATAGCGTGCGCGGCCGGTAACCTTTTCGACACCGTCGATAAGAGGGACGCGGCGGCGCTCTGCGAGCGGTTTGGTTGCGGTCGTCATGAGCCGGCTCCGGCCGCGGTCTTCACGGATTCGATGATCTTTATGTAGCCGGTGCAACGGCAGAGATTACCGGACAGCGCTTCGCGAATGTCGCCATCGGTCGGCTTCGGATTTTTTCGCAGCAGCGCCTCGGCCGCCATGATCATACCTGGAGTGCAGAAACCGCATTGTGCGCCCAGCGCCTCGTGAAATGCGCGCTGCAGACGACTCGGCCGTCCTTGGGTGGCGAGGCTTTCGATGGTCTCGACCGATCGACCTTCGCAGCGGGCCGCGAGAGTGATGCAGGCAGGCACCGCTTCTCCGTCAACCAGGACGAGGCAGGCTCCGCATTCGCCACCGTCACAGCCGGACTTCACGCCGGTCAGACCGGCGGTATTACGGAGATAATCGATGAGGAGAAGATTGTCTGCGACGGCGTCTTCGCGCCAGCGACCATTGACCTGAATTCTGAGCAATCGTTTTGCGGGAACGGCCCCTGCAGTTTGCATTGGCTCCTGCTCCAGTGTGGCTGAGCACGGCCACATTCGACCGTATTGGCCATGCAGCCGCGTTCGGCCCTGGCGCACCATGACTAAAGTCAATTTGGTAATGTCTTTGAGGCCATGCTGGTTATTTCGGTACCGAAATGCCAGAATTGTCTGGTGGGCGTTCCTAGTCGGCCGACAGGGTAGAGGAGAAAGGCATGAGCGAGCCGCGCAGACAGCGTTCCAGCCGACATGGCCGTCACGACGTCCCGAAGGGTTTAGCCGACCGTGTGTCAGAGGCGAGACGGCTTTCGTTGAAGATCCGTCGCGTAAGATCTGAAGACGTTCCCGCCATAATTGCGCTCGACAAGCGGATCACGGGATTGGCGAAGCCGGAGTATTGGGAAGACGTGTTCAAGCGATATGGTCGGCGGCGGTCGCGGGAGCGCTTCTTTTTTGTTGCCGAGCCGTTGGAGACGGATGGGTCGTTACTCGGGTTCATCATTGGCGAAATTCGCGCGTGGGAGTTTGGATCGGGTCCATGCGGGTGGATTTTTGCGCTATCCGTCGAACCGAGTGCGCGGCTTCGCGGCACCGGAGAGGCATTGTTCAACGCCATCTCGGCTCAGTTCAAAGCGGCGGGCGTGACCAAGCTGCGCACCATGGTCGCGCGCGACCACCCGCTCCCAATGCAGTTCTTCCGCGGAGAAGGGATGGTGGCCGGCCCGTATATCCAACTCGAAAAGGAGCTCGGTTGATCATGATCACCGCGATCGTGAGTGAATCTTCCAGCCCCCGGGTCCGATCGTGAAACTGCAGATCGCAAGCAGGATTGCCATCTTTGCTCTGCTTGAGCTGGCAGACGAATCCGATCGTCAATTGTCGGTTGCCGAAATTGGCCAGAAATACAGGCTGTCGAGTCATCACCTGGCCAAAGTCATGAACCAGCTCGGCCGGGCCGGGATGGTCAGTGCCGTGCGCGGGGCGGGCGGCGGTTATCAATTCTCCGGCAATCCGCGACGCGTCACCTTGCTCGACGTCATCCAATTGTTCGAGCAGTTCGGATCGGAAGATGGCGAGGGGGCTGAACCGGGAGAGGGCACGTCGGAGGGTGCGATCCTGCGGCAGATCATGACTGAGATCGACGATATTGCCCGCGCAACCTTCGGGTCGATTACCATCGCCACGATGCTGAAGATGCGGGAGCGCCAAAAGAACGCGCAGCACACGCTCTCAAAACGACGCAGGCGGCAGAGCCGCTGAGCGGCTCATTAGTGCCGCGCTGCGCCCACGGACGTGGGCTATCTCAAAATGACCGAAGTCAAGGATCGCGTGGGATTCCTGCGCTCCATATTCATGCAAGGATGCTCGACTTCAACCTGATCGACTCATGCTCACACAACGTACCTATAACGCCGCCGTTGATTTCGTCGATCGCAATGTGCTCGAAGGGCGTGGCAACAAGACGGCCTTCGTCGATCCGTCGCGAAATATCACATATGCGGAACTGCTGGACGGAGTGGCGCGTGTTCGACCGCTGCTTGAGCGGTTTGGCGTCGAGCGTGAAAATCGAGTTGCCTTGATCCTGCTCGACACGGTGGACTTCCCGCTTCTGTTCTGGGGAGCCATTCGTGCCGGCGTTATTCCGGTTCTGCTCAATACACGATTGACGGCTGACCAATATCGATTCCTGCTGGAGGACTCCCGCGCCAAGGTCGCTTTTGTTTCGGCAGCGTTGCTGTCGGTGGTGCAGGAAGCGGCGCAGGGTCTCTCCACGTTGAAACAAATTGTCGTGGTTGGTGGCGGCCCGGAAAATATGCCGCGCCTTGATGTTTTGCTTGCCGGTGTGAATGCGCAGGCCGCGCCGGCAGAGACCTGCGCCGACGAGGTCGCCTACTGGCTCTATTCGTCCGGCACGACGGGCGCACCAAAAGGGGTGATGCATGTTCATGCGACCCCGCGAAACGTGTCGATGCTTGCCGGACAAGGCCGCATTGGAATTCGTGAGGACGACGTTGTCTTTTCCGCAGCGAAAATGTTCTTTTCCTACGGCCTCGGCAACGCAGTCCTCTGCCCGATGTGGGTCGGTGCGACGACGGTCCTCTATCCCGAACGGCCGACCCCGGCCACCGTCTTCGAGACATTGAGCGGCTATCAGCCGACCATGTTCTATGCCGTGCCGACCCTCTATGCGGCGATTCTCCAAGACCCTGAATGCATACGTGAACGCGGGTCGCAGCGACTGCGCCTCTGCTTTTCGGCGGGGGAGCCGTTGCCGGCGCATATCGGTGAAATGTGGCGGGCGCGCTTTGGCATCGACATCGTGAACGGCGTCGGCTCGACTGAAATGGGCCATCTGTTTCTCACCAACATTCCGGGCGCGGTGGAATATGGCACTTCAGGCGTTCCGGTGAACGGCTACGATTTGCGCCTGGTGGACGAAACTGGACGCGAAGTCGGCGACGATGAAATCGGCGAGCTGCTGGTGCGCGGGGAATCGGCGGCCGCGGGCTACTGGAACCAGCTCGCGCGGTCACGCCGCACATTCGAGGGTGAATGGACCCGCACTGGCGACAAGTACATGCGGCGCGCGGACGGGGTCTACATCTACATCGGCCGCGCAGATGACATGTTCAAAGTGAGCGGAATCTGGGTGTCGCCCTTCGAGGTGGAGGCTGCTCTCATTGCTCATGAATATGTGCTCGAGGCCGCGGTTGTTCCGGCGCAGGACGATCATGGATTGATCAAGCCGAGAGCCTTCGTTGTGCTCAAGGAGCAGCAGGAGGCGTCGCAGCGCTACATCTATGAGGAGCTGAAAGTCCACGTAAAGCGCACGATCGGTCCATGGAAATATCCGCGTTGGATCGAATTTGTCGACAGTCTGCCAAAGACGGCAACCGGCAAAGTCCAGCGCTACATGCTGCGCGATCGGCCGCTCAACGGGGGGCGTTCGCATGGCTGAACCGAAAATCCGCGCGCCCGATCTTGCTCATCTGAACTGGCCTTTCTTCGAAGAGGCGCATCGGGAATTTGCGCGGGGGCTCAGTGACTGGTCAGCGAGCGAAATCGACAAGCACGTCGATCACGCGGACGTGGATCACTCCTGCCGTGCCCTGGTGCGCGCGCTCGGCGATGCGGGTTGGCTGCGCGCGATTGTGCCGGCGGCTTATGGCGGATTGTCCGAGCAGATCGATGTGCGCCGGCTTTGTCTCGCTCGCGAAATTCTCGCGTGGCACGACAGTCTCGCCGATTTTGCATTTGCCATGCAGGGGCTGGGCACCGGTTCGATCTCGTTGTTTGGATCGGAGGCTGTGAAGAAGCGCTATCTGACAGCGACCTGCAGCGGCAGACAGATTGCAGCCTTCGCGTTGTCCGAACCGGAGGCCGGTTCAGACGTCGCCGCGCTGGCTGCGACAGCGAGCGCGGATGGGGCCACGCATGTCCGGTTGAATGGGAAAAAGACCTGGATTTCGAACGGGGGGATTGCCGACCATTACATTGTCTTTGCCCGGACGGGCGAGGGACCCGGAGTCAAAGGCTTGTCCGCCTTCGTGGTTGATGCGGATACGCCGGGGCTGTCGATCGACGGCCGTATTGAAATCACCGCGCCGCATCCGCTGGCCACGCTGAAATTTTCAGATTGCCGCGTTCCGCTCAGCCAGCGACTCGGCGCGCCGGGCGAGGGCTTCAAGGTCGCCATGGCGACGCTCGATATTTTCCGCGCGACTGTTGGCGCGTCGGCCTTGGGGATGGCGCGCCGTGCGCTCGATGAGGCGCTTTGGCGAGCGCGAACGCGAAGATTGTTTGGAGCGCCGCTCGGCGACCTGCAGCTTTCACAGTCCGCGCTGGCCGACAGCGCGGTGGATATCGATGCCGCGGCGCTGCTCGTCTACCGAGCCGCCTGGGTCAAGGACAGCGGCAAATCCCGAATCACACGCGAATCCTCGAGCGCGAAACTATTTGCAACAGAAATGGCGCAGCGCGCGATTGACCGCGCTGTGCAGATGTTTGGCGGGCATGGCGTGCGCAAAGGCATCAAGGTCGAGGCGCTTTATCGCGAGATCCGGGCATTGCGGATCTATGAGGGCGCCAGCGAGGTGCAGAAGGTGATCATAGCACGCGAGATGCTTAAGGCGGATTCGGCTGAAACGAGGATCGAGCAAGCGGCAGGTTGACATGGCACATAAAGTGAAGACGCGGCTCCGGCCGGCAGACACCGGCAGTATGTTGCGGATGACAGTCGCAGATGGCGTGGCGATGATCACGCTGGATCGACCGCCGGTGAACGCGATCAGCGAGGAATGGCTCTGCCAGTTCAACGGATTGCTCGATGAACTCAACAACCGTTCCGATTGGAGAATTCTGCATCTGCGGTCGGAACAGAAGGTGTTTTGCGCCGGCGCCGATCTCAATGAAATGCGTGATCGAATGGGCACACCGGACGGTCCGGACCGCATGTACTCGTATGTGGCGGCGATCCAGCGGCTGTTCGCGCGGATTGAAACCTTGCCGCAGGTCACGATCGCCGAAATCGGCGGAGCCGCGCTGGGGGGCGGACTTGAACTTGCGCTCGCCTGCGATCTGCGCATCGCGGCGAACGAGGCCAAGCTGGGGCTGCCGGAGGCGCGCCTCGGTCTCATTCCGGGGGCCGGCGGAACCCAGCGCCTGACCAAGCTGTGCGGTCGGCCGGTTGCGGAGCGGCTGATCCTGGGTGCCGAAATCATCGATGGCGCCAAAGCGCACGAACTGGGTCTTGTGCAATGGGCGGCACCGTCCGCCAAGCTACCCGAGCGTGCGCTCGAAATCATCCGCCGCGTATCATCATTGCCGGCCGGCGCGCTCATTGCGAGCAAGATGTGCATCGCCGCAGCCAGCGACGGCGGGCGCAACGGCTATTCAGAAGAACTTGAAGCGACACGCCGCCTGCTGGCGAGCACCGACACCCGTCAGCGCGTGGAGGCGTTTCTCGCCGGCGTGACGAATGACTGGGGACAGATCAAGAAAGGAAACGCGCGATGAGGCTCGAGGGAAAAACTGCTCTGATCACTGGCGGGGCGTCAGGGATCGGCCGCGCGACCGTCCTGGAGTTCGCCCGCAGCGGCGCGTCTGTGATATGTGCCGACGTGAACGACGAGCAGGGAATGGCTCTGCAGCGAGAGGCCGCCAGCACAAACTTCGCCGTGGAGTTCGTCCATGTCGATCTTTCCAGCTCCGAGTCCATTCACGATTGCGCCTCGAAAGTGCTGAACAAGCATCCGCGCGTCGATATTCTCGTCAATGCCGCCGGCTGGAACGACATTCAGCCGTTTATCGAGAACAAGCCCGGTTATATCGATCGGGTGATTGCGATCAATCTCGGCGGGACCGTGCATCTGACACATGCACTGCTGCCGTCGATGATCGCCGCCGGGAAAGGCAAGATTGTCAATGTATCGAGCGACGCCGGGCGCGTCGGCAGCAGCGGTGAGACGGCCTACGCCGCCGCCAAGGGCGGAGTCATCGCGTTCACAAAATCGCTCGCGCGCGAGATGGCCCGCCATTCCATCAATGTGAACTGCGTCTGCCCAGGGCCGACCGACACGCCCATGCTGCAATCGCGGCCGGAGAAGCTCAAGGAGGCGTTCGTCCGCGCGATTCCCTTCAAGCGGTTCGCCGAGCCGCGCGAAATTGCAGACGCTGTCCTGTTTTTTGCCGGACCGCGTTCCGACTATGTCACCGGCCAGGTGCTGAGTGTGAGCGGTGGTCTCACGTTTGCGGGTTGAAAGAGGAGATTGATGATGTCGAAAGATAAGGCCGTTGCTGCGAAGTCAGGGAACGGATCAGCCGCGCCCGACACGAGCAAGCGCTTCCGCCCGCAGCGTGTTGATTTTGCAAACTTCAAGCCGCGTCACTTCCTCTGGCAGCGCGACGGCAAGGTTGCGACGATCACGCTCAACCGGCCCGAACGCAAGAACCCGCTGACGCTGGAATCCTATGCTGAGTTGCGGGACATGTTTCGCGATCTGGTCTATGCGGATGACATCAAGACGATCGTGGTGACAGGCGCGGGCGAAAATTTCTGCTCCGGCGGCGACGTGCACGAGATCATCGGCCCTCTGGTCGAGATGCAGCGTCGCGGTGACATGAGTGGACTCCTTGCATTCACCCGGATGACAGGTGATCTCGTCAAGGCGATGCGCGCCTGTCCGCAACCGATTGTCACGGCGATCGATGGCGTCTGTGCCGGCGCGGGAGCCATCCTCGCCATGGCCTCCGATCTGCGTTACGGCACCGCCCGCAGCAAGACCGCCTTTCTGTTCGTGCGTGTCGGCTTGGCCGGCGCCGATATGGGAGCGTGCAACATGCTGCCTCGGATCGTCGGCGTCGGCCGCGCTTCCGAGCTGCTGTATACGGGCCGCTCGATGGACGGGAACGAAGCGGAGCGCTGGGGTTTCTTCAACAAACTCTGCGAGCCGAACCGCGTGCTCGAAGAAGCGCAGGCGATGGCAAAATCACTGGCGGACGGTCCGACCTTCGCCCATGCCATGACCAAGCGCTGCATCCATCAGGAATGGAACATGGGCGTCGATGAATCGATCGAAGCCGAAGCGCAGGCGCAAGCCATCTGCATGCAAACCAAGGATTATGAGCGAGCCTACGAGGCGTTTGTCGCCAAGGCCCGACCGGCCTTCGAGGGCAACTGAGATCGGGCAGGCTGTTTGATCCGGCAGGACCTCCTGCCGGATCGTTCCGCAAGTATCAGGAGAAAGATCTACTCGGCTGTCAGGCGATCGCGGGGCTCAGCGGAATCGGACGTGCGGATGGTCAAGACCGTGCACAGATCCATCGATACGATGTGCTCACGCATCATTTTCGCAAACCTGTTGCGAAGGTGAGACTGGGTCCTCCGCCAACTGCTCTGGTAGAGATGCGACGCTTCCGCACATAGCCGCAACAGGGACTCATGCTCGGCCTGATGTTTGATGCACAAGGGTCGTCCGACCTCGGCCAGCAGCATCCTTTCGCGCTCGAAATGCCCTTGCATGGCTTTTTTCAGCCGGGCGAGGTGAAGGGGAAATTCAAGCCGACTGCAGTTCACCGCCCGCAGCCAAAGGTCTCCGATAACCGCATGATCGGCATCGATGTCCGGGTGACCCAGGCTGTGGCGGCGATCGATAAGAGGAGTGCTCATCCCGACGGTTCCGCCGCTAATATCTGTACTTTATCGTACGATAACGAAAGCGGGAGAGGGAACCCCATTAAGGAAATTTATATAGACTAACGCCAATTGAGTTTGATCCAGATCAAAGCATGTGGCGGTATTCCGAAATCTTTTGTTGTATGGCTTCCACTAGGCTCGCCATTGAGAGATCGCTGGATTAGCAAAGACCCAGATGAGCGCTCTGACCCCGGAAGACATTGAAATCGTCTCGCGTATTGCCGTTTTCGGCGGCTTGCAGCCGGAAACCCGGAGTCGATTGATTGCTCCTGCCACTATTGTCACGCTCAAACATGGCCATCCGCTGTTCCGACAGGGCGATCCGGGAACCGCCTTCTTCATCGTGGTCGAAGGCTGGATCAAGCTGTTCCGGATCACCATTGCCGGCGAAGAGGCGGTCATCCACGTCCTGACCAAGGGCGAAAGCTTTGCCGAGGCAGTCGCCTTTACCGGCAATCGATATCCGGCAACGGCCGAAGCGGTCAGCAACGCGCGCGTGGTGCGCATCCCGGCTGATCATGTCGTGCGATGCATACGCGATACGCCAGACATCGCCCTGGCCATGATCGCCTCGACGTCATCGCATCTGCGCTTGCTGGTGCAGCAGATCGAGCAGCTCAAGGCACAAAGCGGCATACAGCGCGTCGCCGAATTTTTGGTGTCCCTGTGTCCGAGCGACTGCGGAACGCACACGATCGCGTTGCCTTACGACAAGACACTGATCGCAGGACGTCTCGGCATCAAGCCCGAATCGCTGTCCCGCACCTTTGCCAAGCTGAGAGCGGTGGGCGTGGAAGTGCGCGCGTCGCATGTGATCGTCAAGGAAGTGGCAAAACTTCGCGATCTTGCGGACAGCGAGCACATCAGGATTCCGAGTAACGGGGGCTGCGCGCGGCGCTAATCGCGATGCCGTTGATTGAGATGGCAGGTCCTGCGGAAGAGGGATGCATCCGCGTGATTTTTGGGAGGGTCGATAATGTCTGCACGCGTTCTGCTGCCGGAAGGGTGGGCGCCGCCGATTGGCTATGCTAACGGCCTTGAGGTTCCCGCGGGCCGGATCGTATTCATTGCCGGCCAGGTCGGCTGGGATGCGCAGCAAAAATTCCAGACTGAAGAACTGGTGCCGCAATTCGAGCAGGCGCTGAAGAATATCCTGGCGATTCTTGCCGAAGCCGGCGGAAAGCCGGAGCATATCTGCCGCATGACGGCCTATTGCATCGACAAGCCCGAATACCTCAAACGCCGGTCCGAGCTGGGCGGCGTCTGGCGCCGGCTGATGGGCAAGCATTACCCCGCGATGAGCATGATCTTTGTCAGCGATTTGCTTGATGCGCCCGGAAAGATCGAGCTTGAGGCCACGGCTGTCCTGCCTCGCTGAGAGGCTTGGCCATGCGAATGGCCAGCCGGAAAGCCGTCAGCGCAACAGTGACCTGATCTTTGGCAGTACGGCGGCCTGCCAGCGGCTGGCGCCGGACTGCTGTTCGACAATTTCTCCGTCGGCGACAACGAGCCAGAGTGGAACCCCCGTGCCGGGGCTGAGGCGGTCGCGGAAAGCGCGAAGATCAGCCGGCCAATATTCGTCCTTGAGGAGATCGAACAACGCCGGAGACTTCACTTCGCGGTAGGTGATTCTCTGGAATTCCGCTCCCGCCTGGAAAAGCGCGCCGTCCTCGCGCTGCCATTTGCGGCAGGGCGCACAATCTTCCGCGCCAACGTAGAGAAGGGTGACGTCGTGCGCGCCGGGTGATGGGGAATTGCTTGTGGCAATGACCCACGTGGTCACGATGCCCGCGATTGCAAATCCAGCGATCACACTCTTCCGGCTGCGCATCAGCCGCGTCTCCGGCGTCTTGTCCCCATCTTGAAAATGATCTTTGACCGGCCACCAAGGTGCCTTGACTGATGTCAAGTACGCATCGCGCGAGGAGGAGTTAGTTTTAGCAAACAATAGAGGTTTGCCATGACGACGAAGGATTCAAGTCCGGCTGCGGCTCACCAAGATGAGAGTGAACCCATCCCGCTGATGCAGCGGATCCTCGACAACCCGCTTCTGCTGCTTTTCCTCGGCGTAGCGATTCCAACGCTGCTCTATCATTTGTGGGCCGTGATGGAGATCGTGGCCATACCGCTCGCGAAATAACCTAGGCAGTCAAGGGGAAACATTATGGCCGTCGCACCGCCCGAACACCGAATCTGGTGGAAGGAGCCTATCGAAAAGGTCGAGCTGATCTGGATCGGTCTCGCCTTCCTGTGGTGCCTGTTCATGTTCGGCTTCATGATCGCGTGGCACTTCATCGGCCAGCAGAATCTCAGCCCCGAAGCCTACAGAATTTCGCCTTCGGCCTATGAACAGAAGGTCGACGAGTTCACCAAGAAGCACCAGGTGCGCGAGGAGCAGGGCGTGCCGGTGGTGAAGCCGCCGGCGGGTTCGGACATCTATATTCTCGGCAGACTCTGGCAATGGTGGCCGATCCTGGAATTGGAACAGGGGCAGAGCTACCGCTTCCATATTTCGTCGATCGACTGGCAGCACGGCTTTTCGCTGCAACCGATCAATATCAATCTTTCCGTTCATCCAAACTATGAGCATGTGCTTACCCTGACGCCGACTGACGTTGGCGAATTCGGCATCATCTGCAACGAGTTTTGTGGGATCGGCCATCACCAGATGACCGGCAAGGTTTACGTCGTTCAAAAGAAGGCCGAAACGGGGTCACGCATGGCTGAAGGGGAGAAGCGGCAATGACAGCGGAAACCACCGTTGGCGTCGCCAGAGCGCCGTCCGAGTCGCGGACCTGCCAGTTCACCGGACTGCGCGTCGACATCGCCGCGCAGACTTTGATCAAGGCAAACGCCGTCGCTGCGGTCATTTTTCTTGCGATAGGAGGTTTGATGGGCCTCCTGGTCGCGCTCACGCGCTGGCCCGCCGTGCACCTTCTGCCGGCGGAATGGTTCTATCTCGTGCTCACCGGACATGGAGCCAACGTTCTCCTGTTCTGGATCATCTTCTTTGAGATGGCGGTGCTTATCTTTGCATCCACCATTCTGTTGAATGCCAGACAGGTAATGCCGAAACTCGCCTGGCTCGGTTTTGTCCTCATGGTCGTTGGCGCGCTGATGACGAATGTCTCGGTGCTGCAGGGCGAATCAACGGTGATGTTCACCTCCTATCCGCCGATGATGGCCAAGCCGCATTTCTATCTGGGCTTGATCCTGTTCGCCGTCGGCGCGCTCATCGTCACCGGATTGTTCTTCGCTAACCTGATCGTGGCGAAAGAGGAGGGCGCATTCCAGGGCTCGATGCCGCTGGTGACCTTCGGGGCGATGACCGCGGCCATCATCGCCGTGTGGACGATCTTGTCAGGCGCGGCGATCCTGCTTCCGACATTGCTGTGGTCAATGGGGTGGATTTCTGACGTCGATACGCTGCTCTACAAGGTGGTGTGGTGGGGCATGGGCCACGCATCGCAGCAGGTCAACGTGTCGGCCCATGTGTCGCTGTGGTATCTGGTCGGCGCGCTGGTCCTGGGAGCGAAGCCGCTGTCGGAAAAGGTCAGCCGGACCGCATTCTTTCTCTACATTCTCTTCCTGCAGCTTGCCTCGGCGCACCACCTGCTTGCAGAGCCGGGCTTGTCCGTCAGCTGGAAGATCGTGAACACCAGCTACATGATGTACCTCGCCGTGCTCGGGTCGATGATCCACGGTCTCACGGTGCCGGGATCATTTGAAGCCGCGCAGCGCAAGAACGGCTATGACAAGGGCGTGTTCGAGTGGCTGCGCAAATGCCCGTGGGGGAATCCGGCCTTTTCCGGAACATTCCTCTCGCTCGTGATGTTCGGGTTCATCGGCGGTATTTCCGGTGTTGTGCTCGGCACAGAGCAGCTCAATGTGCTCATGCACAACACGATCTACGTGCCCGGCCATTTTCACGGCACGGTGGTCACCGGCACGACGCTCGCCTTCATGGCGGCAACCTATCTGGTTCTGCCGTTGATCTTCCAGCGCGAAATCATCTGGCCGAAGCTGGCCAAGATCCAACCCTATCTGTTCGGGATCGGAGCTGCCGGGATTTCGCTGTTCATGATGGGGGCTGGCACGCTGGGCGTTCCGCGCCGTCACTGGGACATCACGTTCAGTGATGCGGAGCTGTCTTTCGCACACTCGGCCGGCGCTTTCCTGATGATGGGGCTCAACGGTATCTTCGCCATCATCGCGGCTCTCGGCGGTATCCTCTATGTGCTGATCGTAGTCGGCACGGTATTGTGGGGGCAGAAGATCACGAGCGGTCACAAGCTGACCTTCCCGCTGCATGCGGGTGGTGGCGCCGTTGCCTCGCATTACGGCAGCTACATGCCGCCCAAGCTGCCTGGGACGATTGTGCTGGTGGCGATCTTCTTCGTCTCCTTCGTGCTCTACTACTTCATCAACTGGAAGTATCTCTCTGAACTCTGGCTGTTCCGGTAATCGGCACCGCCGGACTAAAAGGAAGGAATTATGCTCGCCGCGCTTCGCATCACCTGCTCGCTCCTGAAGCTCAGGATCGGTGTTGCGATCGCGGCGAGTGCACTTGCGGGTATTGCAGCGGCGGAGGGACCACATCTGTCCCTGATTCAGGCGTCAGCACTGACATTGGCGGTGCTTGGGGCCTCCGGCGCTGCTGGCGCGTTCAATCACTATTATGAACGCGAGACAGACCGCCAGATGACGCGCACGCGGTCGCGGCCCTTTGCCAGCGGTCTTCTGCGGCCGAGCATAGGGTGGCCGATCTCCTTTGCTGTTTTGCTGATCGCGTCGCTGGCGCTTGCGGCTGCTGCAGGCGGCCTTGTGTCGTCGTTGTATGTATTCCTTGGCGCCTTTACCTATGGCGTCGTCTATACGGTGTGGCTCAAGCGACGCAGCGTCTGGAACATTGTATTGGGCGGCTTGGCCGGAAGTTTCGCGGTGCTGGCCGGTGCGGCCGCTGTGAATCCCACATTGCAGCTTTATCCGGTGGTGCTGGCGCTCGTGCTGTTCCTGTGGACGCCGCCGCATTTCTGGAGCCTGGCAGCGGCCAAGGCGGACGACTATGCCAAGGCTGGCGTGCCGATGCTGCCGGTTCGGGTCCCGGAGCGGGTCTGGACGCTCGCCATTCTGCTGCACACGGCGGCTCTCGTCGCAATCTCCCTGATTCCGCTCTGGTATGGGAGAGGCCCGATCTACGGCATCGGTGCAGGTCTGGGCGGAGCCTGGTTTCTCTGGAAGAGCGTTGAGCTCTACCTGCGGCCCAACCGGCAGACAGCGATTAGCAATTTCTTCGCCTCGCTGATCCAGTTGGTGCTTCTCGTTCTCGGGGTGGTGCTCGACTCGGTCCTGCAACCCTTCGGTTAGGCCATGCGCAGAACCGCGCTTCTTGCCCTCTGGATAGCTGCGTCGCTCGCGGCGCCGTCGGCGGCGGCAGCAGATACGGCGGCGGGCCGACTCGATCCGCAGCGCGTCATCGAGCGGAGCGAGGCGGCCATCGGGCGCAGCATGGGCGCCTATTCGCTGACCGCCACGACCGGACAGACCATTTCGCTTGCGGCGCTGCGGGACAAGCCGCTCGTCGTGAGCATCGTCTATTCCGCCTGCAGTTCAGTCTGCCCAATCACAACGCAGCATCTGATCAGCGCCGTGGAGCAGGCGAACCAGCTGTTCGGCCCGGACCGATTCAATGTGCTCACCATCGGCTTTGATGCGCGCAACGACACACCTGCGCGGATGGCGCATTTCGCTTCGACCCAGGGCATCACGGCCCCGAACTGGAAAGTCGCGAGCGCCGACGCCGGGACCATCAGCGCCGTGCTTCGGGACTTGGGCTTCAGCTATGCAAGCGTTGCCGGTGGTTTCGACCATATCACGCAGACCACCATTCTGGACCGGGACGCCAAAATCTATCGTCATGTCTATGGCGACGAATTTCCAATTCGCATGTTCATGGAACCGCTGCGCGATGTCGTCCATGGCAGATCGGCGCCTCTGACAGTCTCCGGGTTTGTGGACCGGCTCAAGTACATCTGCACAACCTATGATCCGGGGGCAGGCCGCTACAAAACCGACTATGGGCTGGTATTCGGGAGCGCAATGGGCGGCATTTTGCTGTTGATGTTCGGCCTTGTGATTCTGCGGGAGTGGCGCAAGACGTGTCGCAGCGCATGAGTGTTGGTTGTCCCTTGACAAAGACGGTGCCTCTCCGACCGTTATGCTTATACTAACGATAAGGAGAGACTGATGTGATCGGCGCAGTGCGGGCCGTCTTACGGCGAGGATTCGAACTGATCGAACAGCCGTTCGACGCGGTATTTGGGCCGTCGCTCAATCCCTTGAAGCAGCTCGGCGCTCTCGGCTTTTTTTTCTTTTGGATCGTCGCCGTCAGCGGCATCTATCTGTTCATTTTTTTCGATACCGGCATCGAGCAGGCATATTCATCCGTCCAGTATATGACGGTGGATCACTGGTATCATGCCGGCGTGATGCGCAGCCTGCATCGTTACGCCTCAGACCTGATGGTCGTGATGGTGGCGACTCATCTGCTGCGTGAATTTGCATACGACCATTATCGCGGAGCGCGCTGGTTCTCCTGGTTCACCGGACTGCCGATCATTTGGCTGCTCTATGCGAGCGGCATTACCGGCTATTGGCTGGTCTGGGACCGGCTCGCCCAGTATGTCGCCGTCGTGTCATCCGAACTGCTCGACTGGCTGCCGATCTTCGGCGAGCCGATCGCGCGCAATTTCATATCGACCGGCACACTCACCAGCCGCTTCTTCACGCTGATGGTGTTCATGCATGTCGCCGTTCCGCTGTTCCTGCTGTTTATCATGTGGGTTCACATCATCCGGATTTCGCGTCCGAAGGTGAATCCGCCGCGCATGCTCGCCGGCCTTTCGCTCGCGGCCCTGATCGCCGTGTCGCTCTGGAAGCCGGCGGTGTCGCAAGGCCCGGTGGATCTCAGCAAGGTGACGGCTGAAATCGGCCTCGACTGGTTCTTTCTGCCGCTCTATCCGTTGACCGATATCTGGGGAAATGGGAGTGTGTGGGCCTTTCTCGCTGCGTTTTCGGTGATGATCGGCTTGATGCCATGGCTGCCGCCGCTGCGGCGAAGCAAGGTGGCAGAGGTCAATCTTGATCACTGCAACGGCTGCACCCGCTGCGTCGAGGACTGCCCCTACGAAGCCATCAGGATGGTTCCGCGCACCGACGGGTTGCCGTTCCCGGCGCAGGCGCAGGTGAATCCGTCGCTGTGCGTTTCGTGCGGCATCTGTGCGGGCGCGTGCCCATCGTCGACGCCATTCCGGCGCACCGAAGATCTGGTCACGGGCATTGATCTGCCGGACTATTCCATCAAGATGCTGCGCGAGCGGACAATCGCGGCCTGTCAGGCGTTGCAGGGCCCCACCAAGGTCCTCGTTTTTGCATGCGAGCACGGAGGCGCCGCAGGACGCGTCGATGGTACGGTTCACCTGCCGTGTGTGGCCATGGCGCCGCCTTCGCTGATCGACTTTGTGCTGAGCCGCAAGCTGGCCGACGGTGTGGTGATGGCCGGTTGCGCGGAATCGGCGGGCTTCAACCGTCTCGGCATTGAGTGGACGAAGCAGCGCTTCGCCGGCGCGCGTGATCCCTATTTGCGGGCGCGGGTTCCGCGCGAGCGCGTAGGCACGGTCTGGGCGTCGGCGCTGGCACAGAGCAAGGCCAATTCTGAAATCGCCGCCTTCACCGAGCGGGTCGCGGCCCTGCCGCCCGTGACATTGCAGTCGCCGCTGCCGCCGAGCAGCCCTTCGCCACGGCTGCGGTCGCAGCCTGCGCGTGTTTCGGAACCGGCGGAGGTGGCGGATGACTAGTTGGCTGCGACATGCCGGCCAGTTCATATTGATCGCCGCGCTGTTTGCGGCTGTCGCGGCCTTTTCGAACTGGCCGACCTACCGGACCATTCCTGAGGGACATGCGGTGATCATGCTCAGCTTCGTGCACGGCTCTGATCGACGCGCGGAATGCCGCCGCCTCAGTCCCCAGGAGATTGCAAAGCTGCCTCCCAACATGCGGCGTGTGCAGGATTGCCCGCGCGGCCGGCGGCCGATCTATATTGAGCTGGATCTGGGAGGGCAGACGGCATTCAAGGCCAGCCTGGCCCCGACCGGCATCGCCGGCGACGGTCCCTCGAAAGTCTACGAGCGCTTCGTTGTCCCCGCTGGCGAACACGACATTGCGGTACGTATGCGTGATACATCTCGTGCCGAGGGTTTTGATCACGCCCGCAAGGAGCGGGTGACGCTTGCCGCCGAGCAGATGCTTGTGGTCGACTTCCGGGCTGAGAGCGGTGAATTCGTATTCCGCTGAGAGGCGAGGGTCATGGCGCTGTTGCAATGGAAAGACCAGTACAGTGTCGGCATCGAGGCCGTCGATCATGAGCATCGCGAGCTGATTGACCTGATCAACCGCTTGCATGAGGAGTTCACAACCAAGCGCTCAAAAGATACGGTTGAGGCGTTCTTCGGCGATCTGTTCCGAGGCATTTCCGCTCACTTTGCGCTCGAGGAGCGGTTCATGCGTGAGCAGCGCTACGGCGAATTACCTCAGCACAAGGCGGATCACGAGCGCCTGCTCGACGAAATCCGCGACATCATGGAAATGACGCGGGAGAACGATAGCCTCGGCCAGGCCGAACTGGCCAGGCGGCTTGATGCATGGTTCTCGCGGCATTTCGAAACCCACGACGCGGCCCTGCACAAGGCGCTTGGTACGCATCCGCATTGACGGCGGTGACGTGAAGATCGCAGGCGTCGTACAAAATTCTCCGTTGAGTTTGCCCCATAGCAAACTATAGCTCGGCTTTTGCTCATGCAGAGATGGGCTTGATTGAAGTCAAGGCACTTCAGCTGCGTCATGGGGGATAGCTTCTCTCAAACGAATGCCGTCACTGCCGCATGAGAAGCGGGAGAGGTCGGCAGGGGACGTGAACATCAACGCGGGGCTGAGCATGGTGACGATCAGACTTTTGGCGGCTTTCTCTGTGATTGCGCTCGCACCGAGCCTCGCTTTCGCGGACGACCTTGCGGCCGGTGCAAAAAGTTTCAAGAAATGCACGGCGTGCCACGATGTTGGCCCGTCGGCGAAGAACAAGGTCGGCCCGCTCCTGAACAATCTGGACGGCCGCAAGTCCGGTACGGTTGAAGGCTATAATTATTCGGCCGCCAACAAGAATTCCGGCATCGTCTGGAACAACGAGACATTCCTTGAATACATCAAGGACCCGAAGGCCAAGATTCCCGGCACCAAAATGGTGTTTGCTGGCATCAAGAACGAAACGGAAGCGCGCGATCTCTGGGCCTATATCAAGCAGTTCGGTTCGGACGGGCAGAAGAAATAGAAGCTGCGAAAAGGTCGAGGAACGGGCCCCGCAGGCAGCAAAAAAACGCCCGTCCGAAAAGACGGGCGTTTTCGTTGCAATATCAAATTCAAACGATTGCAGACCATTGAAGTTCGATCCGATATCATCAGCACCTACCGCGCAGCCGTCGTCAAACGCGCTGCAAAGGGGGCAGGTGCTGGATGTGAGCGCATGAAAGATAGTCGGAAGAGTCAGCAAACTCATCTCGCTGCACGTCCACTCTCTGGTGTCAGAACAGCCTGACAGTTCCCACGCGCTGAACGATAGGCAGCGCGCCTCACGCCTGCCCGCGTTTGGCAACAGGCCTTAGCAAGCCGACCAATCCGACCATCATAATAAGGCCCGCCCACACAATAGATGCTTCTTGTTGCTGTTCCGCCAAGTGCATTCCGGCGGCGCAAACGAGCCATCCGTACAGAGCCAGAAAGCCCATTCCGGATATGGCGACCTTGATGAACATGCCGAGCGACAGGGACGTGAGGGCGGCCTTGTGGAATATATAAGAGCCGGCAGCATTCGGGTGAAAGCCCATAAGCCACGGCGCCCAGCGGCCGAGCCAATGGGTTGCGGAAGCTCGGCTGGCACGGGCTCCAATGATTGATCCGGCCGCGAAGCTCACGAACAGTCCCGCCGTCGAGCCGAGCCACACCGCCAGGAGCAGAGGTGTCAATTGTGCGGCCGAACAGCTGGTGGACAACAGCACCCCCAGGATCAGAAAGGTGCCGGGAAAATAGAAGCCGATCAGATAGATCGCTTCCAGTGCGGATGCGACAAAGACAAAATAATTATTCGGAGCGAGATAGAGCCTGATGAAATCGAGAGGCCGAAAATCCGTGCCGAGAATGAGTGCGATGCAAAGCGCGCCGCCGAACAGATGAATCCAGTAAACTAGGCGCGAGGGCGGCGTGTCGTTCATACGGCACGCCTACCGGCGCAGTATGGTCGCAAAATGTCGCTTCGGCTTCGACCAAAGGAAAGGCCGGTTCCAAGGTACCGGCCTTTCTGAATCACGATGTGTGAGCTGCCTGCTCCTGCTGCCAATTCCTAGACTCTACGAACACCCCGTCGTCGATCCGCAGGTATCGCACTTCATGCAGGTGCCGTTGCGCACCAGTGTGTAGTTTTGGCATTCGCTGCAGGGATCGCCTTCATAGCCCTTGGCTTTCGCCTCCGCGCGTTTTTCGGCGGCGGCCGCTTTCGCGGTTGCGGCCGGCGTCTGCCAGGGCAGGTTCTCCAGCGCCTGCGCGGGGGACAGTTTCTGCTCCGGCTCGGCCTTGAGCGCCACCGCGCCCGAGAAGGCGGTCACGTTGCCGGTGGGCTGCGGCGCGGCGGCCGCCTGCTGGCCGGAACCGCCCGACATGACAACGAGCTTGTCGGTGCGCGAGCGGGTGAGACCCTTTGACAGATATTTGGTTGCGGGATTGGAGGGCGCCTTGCCTTCCTCCACGCCCTTGCCGAGCGCGTCGAACTGGCCTTCGGTCGGATCGACATGGGCGAGATCGAAGCGGCCCATATAGCTCACCGCGAGTTCGCGGAAGACATAGTCGAGGATCGAGGTCGCGAACTTGATCGAGTCGTTGCCCTGCACCGGGCCCGAGGGCTCGAAGCGGGTGAAGGTGAAGGCATCGACATATTCGTCGAGCGGCACGCCATATTGCAGGCCGAGCGAGACCGCGATCGCGAAGTTGTTGATGAAGGAGCGCAAGGCCGCGCCTTCCTTGTGCATGTCGATGAAGATTTCGCCGAGGCGCCCGTCATCGTATTCGCCGGTACGCAAATAGACCTTGTGGCCGCCGACCACGGCTTTCTGGGTATAGCCCTTGCGCCGATCCGGCATGCGCTCGCGCTCGCGGATCACGGTGACGCGTTCGACCACCTTCTCGATCACACGCTCGGCGAGCGCCGAGGTGCGCGCCGCCATCGGCTTGTCGAGGAAGCTCTCGACATCTTCGTCCTCATCCTCCTCGTCGGCGATGAGCTGGCTCTGCAGCGGCTGGCTGAGTTTCGATCCGTCGCGGTAGAGCGCGTTGGCCTTCAGCGCCAGCTTCCAGGACAGCATGTAAGCCGACTTGCAGTCCTCGACCGAGGCCTCGTTCGGCATGTTGATGGTCTTGGAGATCGCGCCGGAGATGAAGGGCTGCGCCGCCGCCATCATGCGGATGTGGCTCTCCACCGACAGATAGCGCTTGCCGGTGCGCCCACAGGGATTGGCGCAGTCGAACACCGCGTAATGCGCAGGCTTCAGGTGCGGGGCGCCTTCGACCGTCATCGCGCCGCAGACATGGATGTTGGCGGCCTCGATCTCGCGCTTGGTGAAGCCGAGATGGGTGAGGAGATCGAAGTTCGGATTGGCGAGGTCGGCCGGCGAGACGGAGAGGGCGTCGCGCAGGAACTGCTCGCCAAGCGTCCACTTGTTGAACACGAACTTGATGTCGAAAGCCTTCGGCAAGGCCTGTTCGACGAGTTCGAGCGCATCCTTAGTGAAGCCCTTGGCCTTCAGCGTCGAGTGATTGATCGCCGGCGCGTTGGAGAGATTGCCGTGACCGACGGCATAGGCCTCGATCTCGGCGATCTCGGCTTCGCCGTAGCCGAGCGCTCGCAGCGCCTCGGGAACGGCGCGGTTGATGATCTTGAAGTAACCGCCGCCGGCAAGCTTCTTGAATTTCACCAGCGCGAAGTCGGGCTCGATGCCGGTGGTGTCGCAATCCATGACAAGGCCGATCGTGCCGGTCGGCGCGATCACAGTCGCCTGCGCGTTGCGATAGCCGTGCTCTTCGCCGAGCGACAGTGCCTTGTCCCAGGCGAACTTGGCGTGCGCGACGAGCTTGGGATCGGGACAATGCGCGGCTTCGAGCGGCACCGGCGCGACCGAGACATGCTCATAGCCGACGGCAGCTCCATAAGCCGCGCGGCGGTGGTTGCGCATCACCCGCAGCATATGCTCGCGGTTCTTCTCATAACCGGGAAAGGTACCGAGCTCGGAGGCCATTTCCGCCGAGGTGGCGTAGGAAATGCCGGTCATGATCGCGGTCAGTGCGGCGCAGATGGCGCGGCCGGCATCGGAGTCATAGGGAATACCCGACGACATCAGGAGCCCGCCGATATTGGCGTAGCCGAGACCGAGCGTGCGGAATTCGTACGAGAGCTGGGCGATTTCCTTGGACGGGAATTGCGCCATCAGCACCGAGATTTCGAGCACGATGGTCCACAGCCGCACCGCGTGCTCGTAACCCTCGACGTCGAACTGCTTGGATTGCTCGTCACGGAAGGTGAGCAGGTTCAGCGAGGCGAGATTGCAGGCCGTGTCGTCCAGGAACATGTATTCCGAGCACGGATTGCTGGCCCGGATCTCGCCCGAGGCTGGGCAGGTGTGCCAGTCGTTGACGGTCGTATGGTATTGCAGGCCGGGATCGGCGCAGGCCCAGGCCGCATAGCCGATCTTCTCCCACAGCGCGCGCGCCTTCAGCGTCTTAGCGACGCCCTTCTTATTGCGCCAGGTGAGGTCCCAGTCGCCGTCGCTCTCGACCGCCTTTAGGAAGTCGTCGGTGACGCGCACCGAGTTGTTTGAATTCTGGCCGGAGACGGTGAGATAGGCCTCCGAGTCCCAGTCGGTATCATAGACCGGGAATTCGATGTCCTTGTAGCCCTGGCGTGCGAACTGGATCACGCGCTGGATGTAATTGTCCGGCACGAACATCTTGCGCGCCGCCTTGATCTCGCGGCGGAGGGCAGGGTTCTTCTCCGGATCAAAGCAATCGTCGTCCGAACCCTCGCAATTGACGCAGGCCTTCAGGATCGCCTTCAGGTGCTTCTGGTTGATCCTGGAGCCGGTGACGAGGGAGGCGACCTTCTGCTCCTCCTTCACCTTCCAGTCGATATATTGCTCGATGTCCGGATGGTCGGCATCAACCACAACCATCTTCGCCGCGCGGCGCGTGGTGCCGCCCGACTTGATCGCGCCGGCGGCGCGGTCGCCGATCTTCAGGAAGCTCATCAGGCCGGACGACTTGCCGCCGCCCGACAGCTTCTCGCCTTCGCCGCGCAGGCGCGAGAAGTTCGAGCCGGTGCCGGAGCCGTATTTGAACAGGCGCGCTTCGCGCACCCACAGATCCATGATGCCGCCTTCATTCACCAGATCGTCGCTGATGCTCTGAATGAAGCAGGCATGCGGCTGCGGATGCTCGTAGGCCGAGTCGGACTTCATCAGCTCGCCGGTCTCGTGGTCGACGTAATAGTGACCCTGCGAGGGGCCGTCGATGCCATAGGCCCAGTGCAGGCCGGTGTTGAACCATTGCGGCGAATTCGGCGCGCACATCTGCATCGCCAGCATGTAGCGCAGCTCGTCATAGAAGGCCTGCGCGTCGGCCTCGCTGTCGAAATAGTGTCCCTTCCAGCCCCAATAGGCCCAGGTGCCGGCAAGACGGTCGAACACCTGCTTGGAGGAATGCTCACCGACAAAGCGCTCGCCTTCGGGCATCTCGGCGAGCGCCGACTCGTCGGCCACCGCGCGCCACAGGAAGGAGGGAACAGAATTCTCTTCGATCTTCTTCAGGCGCGCGGGCACGCCAGCCTTACGGAAATATTTCTGTGCCAGAACATCGGACGCCACCTGCGACCAGAATTCGGGGACCTCGACATTGTCGAGCCGAAACACGACGGAGCCGTCCGGATTCTTGATCTCGCTCGTGGTCAGACGGAATTCGATCTCCGCGTAGGGAGACTGACCCTCTTTGGTGTAGCGCCGCTCGATCTTCATCGTCTTCTTTCGTCCCGTTCTTGCGCCGGCATTATTGCACCGGCCCTGCACCGTGGCGCGGGTCCTGTCCGCTGCGCCGCCCGGCCCGTTTCTCTGTTGTCAGTCTCATCCTGTACGCAACGCGGGGAACCGTTGTTTCGGCCACCCCTTTCTCTCCCGCGGCGGTAATTAGCCACCGCAGGTCACGCAAAACCCAGCCCCGCCAAGGTCATCCCGGCAGGAGTCCAGTCTCTCCAAGCTGTTGTTGAAGCCGCGGCCGGAGACTTCGGACTACTTCCGCCGAGGTGGACGCAAAACCTAGGACAGACTCGCCAGATACGTCAAGTAATAGTCGGAGAGTCTGAATCAAACACTAAATCTGGTGTTTCGCCTGTTAATTCCGGGGACGACTCGTCCGCCGGTGAGCCGAGTATCGGCGCGGTTTTCCGGATTCGCCAAGCGCAAAAACGGATCCCCTGTGGCTTGCGGTTATAAGTTCGGAGAGGCCCCAAAAATGGGGCCTCGGAGCCTTGCTTGATCCAAGGCAGGGCGGCAGGGCGCAGGTATCCCGGTCGCTGCGCGCGGCTGTGCCGATCCGATCGCGCACCGATTCTCATCGTGCTTTCATTGGCTTACGGCAGGACAATGCAGCAAATATCCGGGACCGGGCCGTTTATTCCTGAAGAATGAAGGTCACCTTCAAATTCACCCGATATTCGTCGATCTTGCCGTCCTTGATGACGCATTTCTGGTTCGCGACCCAGACGCCCTCGACATTCTTCAGGGTCTGCACCGCCCGTGTGATGCCAACCTGGATGGCGTCTTCAAAGCTCTTCTTGGATGCGGAAATGAGTTCGGTGACGCGGGCGACAGCCATGAAATCCTCCCGGGAAATAGCTGGAAATGAAGCTGTTGGGCCGACGGCTTGAGCAACGACAAAACAAGTTGTTTTGGGGCCGGGCGGTTCCATGCGGGCCTGTTGGCCGCGCTGGACATCAGCGAGGGCAGGTGGCATTCAACCCGCAGTAAACGGACGGACAGCGATGAAAAGCCTGCTGCTGAAAATCTTTACCTGGTGGAACGGCCAGACGCTCAATACCCAGGTCTGGACCTGGCTCTATGGCGAGCTCGTCGGCACCGATGAATTCGCCAACCGCTATTACCGCACCAAGGGCGGCAAGATCGATCCGGTACTCGGTTTCGAGCGGCGCTGGGTCATCTACAACGGCTATGCCGAGGCCTCGACCATTCCGCCGGCCTGGCATGGCTGGATCCATCACATCGTCGATGTGCCGCCCACAGAAGAACAGTACACGCCGCGCGCCTGGCAGAAGCCGCATCGTCAGAACATGACTGGCACGCCCGGGGCTTATCGGCCGTCAGGTTCCACGTTGGTGCATGGTCGCCGCCCGAAGGCGACGGGCGACTACAAGGCCTGGACGCCGGGGCGTTGATCGGCACAAACCGCAAATAAAAACGCGGCGCCATCGGCGCCGCGTTTTGCTTATGGGAGCCTGCGCTCGCGCCTACATCGTCCCGGCAAGGCCCAGCTGCTTCACGAGAGAGCCCCATTTCTCGCGTTCGGAGGCGAGATATGTCTGGATACCGGCGACATCAGGCGTGTCGACCGGAATGAGGCCGATCTTTTCCGTGAGCTTGATCATCTCCGGGTCGGCCATGATCTTCTTCATTTCCTTGTGCAGCCGTTCGACGACGGGCTTCGGGGTGGCGGCCGGCGCAAACAACATATGCCAGGACACCGCTTCGAAATCCGGCGCCTTGGCCGCTTCCGCGAAAGGCGGCACGTCCGGCAGGGACGGAATGCGCGTTGTCGCGGAGACCGCGAGCGCGCGCAGCTTGCCGTCGCGGATCAGCGGCAGCGAGGCGCCGGCTTCGGCGAAGCCGAGCTGCACATGTCCGGCGGCGATGTCCTGGATGGATTGCGGCGTGTTCTTGTAGGGCACATGCGTGAGCTCGAGCCCGAACCTCTTCTTCATGTATTCGATGGAGAGATGCTGGGCGACGCCGGCGCCGGGCGAGGAATAGCTCGGCGGCGTCTTGCTCTCTTTCACATATTTGATGAGCTCGGAAACCGACTTGGCGGGCAGATCGGGATTCACCACCAGAATGAAGGGCGACTTTACGTAGAAGGAGATCGGCACGAAATCCTTCACGTGATCATAGTTCACCTTCTTGTAGAGGACCGGGTTGATCGCCATCGCCGACGAGGTCGAGACCAGGAGCGTGTAGCCATCCGCAGGCGCGGTCGCGACCGCGGCGGCGGCGAGCATCAGCGCGGCGCCGGGGCGATTCTCGACCACGACCGGCTTGCCGAGCGCGCCCTGCAGCTTGTCGGCATAGATCCGCACCAGCGAATCCATGCCGGAGCCGGCGGCGAGCGGGACCACAATGGTCACGGGTTTGGTTGGATAGTCCTGCGCCCGCGCGGGCAAGCTGACCGTAGCGGTCATCGCCAACGCGCCGACAAGCGCGCAGCGGACGTGTGTCCATGTCATTTGAAACCCTCCCATCATCGCACCGCCGCGGCGGCACCTATCGTCTTCTCGGCATCCAGGCCGGGACGATTTGTTGCACGTAACAATGCGCGCTAGAAAACGCGCCGGCAAGGCGGACTTTGGAACCCATGTCCCGTGTGGCAGGACAGCCGGCGGCAACCCAAGGTTCCGGCTTCGCCGGCATCGCCCTTCCGCCGCCGCATTCGGCGTGTTAACCGGACACCACCATCCGCGGGGCCAGCGGTTTGACCGGGACTTTTCCATGCATTCTGCGCTGAAACGACTGACCGGGGCAGGCCGGACTGCCGTCGCTTCGGCTGCGATTCTGGCCGGCTGCTCACTGCCGGTTTTGGCTCAGTTCGGCACCATTTTTGGCGATCCACCGCCGCGGCCGCCGGCCAACGTGCCCAGCCGTCCGCCGGTAGCGGACCCGCGCGACGACCAGTTTTTCGAAAGGCGGCAGCAGCCGCTTCCGCCGCGCTCTCAGCAGGACCCCTCCGGCCGAATTGGCCCGGGCCGGCCGCCATCGCAGGCGATCCAGAGCGAGCCGCTGGCACCGCCGCCCGGCGGCATCGCCGCGCCGGAACCCTCGCGCCAGGCGACGCCGTCCCCGACGCCCGGTCTGCCGCCGGGCGTGCGTCAGCCGCGCGGTACGCCGCAGCCGGCCAACACCGCCCCGCAGCCGGGCGACGAAATCATTTCCGAGCCGCCGACGCAAAAGATCGAGAACCAGCAGGCGGTGTTCTCCGGTCTCGACAAGATCACCGGCCGCATCATCTCGTTCGATGTGGCGATCGGGGAGACGGTGCAGTTCGGTGCGCTGCAGGTGGTGCCGCGCGTCTGCTATACGCGTCCGCCGACCGAGACGCCGAACACCGACGCCTTCATTGAAGTCAGTGAAGTGACCCTGCAGGGCGAGGTGCGCCGCATCTTCACCGGCTGGATGTTTGCAGCGAGTCCGGGCCTGCATGCGGTGGAGCATCCGATCTACGACATCTGGCTCACCGATTGTAAGCAGCCGCTGACCAAGGTGGCGGAAGATCCGCCGCCTGCGCCGGCGCCGCAACCCGCGCCGCAACGTCAGCAGCCACAGCCGCGTGCCCCGCAGCAATCGCAGCCGCCGGCACAGCAGCGTCCACAGCCGCGGCCCCAACAACAACCGAGTTCGCTCGAGCGCGCCTTCCCGACGCCGATCCGGTAGATTTTTCGCTGCAACAACGGGAACGCAATTACGCGATGTGGTCGAGCGTTTGCGCGCCGGTCACGGGGCCGTCGCCGATCGCAAAGAAATCGCCTTCGCCAGTGAGTGCCGTTTCCAGCATCCTGTGATAGCGGAGCTTGGAGATTTCGACGGCGCCAAACGTCTTCAGGTGATCGGTGACAAACTGGGTGTCGAGCAGAATGAATCCGCCCACCCGCAGCCGCGCCACCAGATGCACCAGCGCAACCTTCGATGCGTCGCGCGCGGTATGGAACATGCTCTCGCCGAAAAAGGCGCGACCGAGCCGCACGCCATACAATCCGCCGACCAGGGTGTCGCCGTCATATGTCTCGACCGAGTGGCAATGCCCGATCTCGGCTAGCCGGAGATAAAGCGACCGGATGCGGCGGTTAATCCAGGTGCGGGTGCGATCGGCGGCCGGCGAGGCGCAGCCGTCAATCACGGCCTCGATATCGCGATCGACGTGGACGGTGTAGCGGTCACTGCGGATGGTGCGGGTGAGCCGCTTGGGAACATGGAACCTGTCCAGCGGAATGATCCCACGCTCGTCCGGCTCGATCCAATAGATCGAGGGGTCTTCTGCGCTTTCCGCCATCGGGAAAATGCCGCAGGCATAGGCCTTCAGCAGCACCTCCGGGGTGATCTCGACAAAGCCGGTATCTCGCGCGGTTTCGCGGCTGGCCATTTTTTTTATGTAACCCTCCGGGACGGGGAAGGGAATTGGCGATTAGGCCGCAACCGGCAGCGCTTGAATGTTCCGGAAGTGGACATCCCGGAACTGAGTTCCCGCGTCCCCTGGGGGCACGGAACTGCCGCCCCGGGATTGCCGGTTAACACGCGGTTATCCATGCTCCCGTTAAATTCTCGACACTTTAAGAACAAATGAGCCCGACAGCCTTTTTCCCCTAGTAGCGTTGCGTATGGGGAAGTCCATGGACGGGGTCCAATTTGACGAGTCTGGAATGGACGAGTCCAGTCAATCTGTCTGTGTCCTGCTGGTTGAGGATGAAGGACTGATCGCAGAAATGATCAGCCTTGCTCTGGAAGACCGGGGCTACCGCGTCTGCATTTCCGACAACGCCGACGATGCGCTGCGACTTCTCGCTTCCGATGAGCCAATCGATATCCTGTTCACCGATATCAATCTGCCGGGCAACATGGACGGCGCCGTCCTCGCCGTGAAAGCGCGTGAGATACGGCCGGATCTGCCCGTCATCTTCGCATCCGGTCGTTGGAGCCTTTTGGACAAGCTGCAGACAATTCCGCATTCTGCCATTCTGCCGAAGCCGTACAGCGTCACCCGCGCCTGCGAGGCGGTGAAACTCCTGCTTGATGGCGCGCGTCCGGCGGAGTCGCTATCCGTTTAGCTTGTCCATGAAGTCCAAGGGCAGCGGGAACACGATCGTCGACGAGCGTTCGCTTTGGCGATAGCAATCGCTACATAGGTGGCAAAACGCCATTCCCAACGAAAGAGGAAATTCACTGGCCGGTCATCACAAGGGCGGTGGGATCACGGGTCCGGGCTATGATCTCCTCCTGCATGCTTCGCCATGAGTGACCCTGCAGACACCGCCAATGTTATCATTCGGCCGCCGATCGCGTGGGCGCTTGCGGTGCTCGTGGGGCTCGCCCTGCAATGGGTCGCGTCCTTGCCGTTCCTGCCGGCCTCAGTACCCGCAGGCTGGGTCGGCGGGATGGTGTTCGTCCTTGCGCTGGCGCTGCTCGCCTGGGGGATCGCTACCATCACCAGGGCCGGCTCGAACGTGCCCACCAACATGCCGGCCACCACCATCGTCCAGACCGGACCCTACCGCTTCACGCGCAATCCTATCTACCTCGGCATGTTTCTTGGGCTTGTCGGTCTCGCCATTGCCTTCGACAGTCTTTGGCTGCTCGGGACGCTCGTGGCCTTCGTCCTCGTCATTCGCTACGGCGTGGTCGCCCGCGAGGAAGCCTATCTCGAGCGCAAGTTCGGCGATGTCTATCGCCACTACCGCACGCGCGTACGGCGCTGGCTGTAGGGGCGATTGACGGGCCCTAGCTCAAGTTGTCCATGCCGCCTTGCGCGAGGAAATGCTCGAGCCAGTGGATCGAGTAATTGCCGTCGAGAATGTCCTGGTTGCGCACCAGGGTGCGGAACAGCGGCAGGGTGGTTTCGACGCCGTCGACGACGAATTCATCGAGCGCACGCTTCAGCCGCGCCAAACATTCCTGCCGCGTCTTGCCGTGCACGATCAGCTTGCCGACCATTGAGTCGTAATGCGGCGGGATCTTGTAGCCCTGATAGGCGGCGGAATCGACGCGCACACCCATGCCGCCGGGCGGATGATAATGCAGGATGGTGCCGGGCGAGGGACGGAAGTTAAACGGATTTTCCGCGTTGATCCGGCACTCGATGGCATGGCCGTGAAACTCCACGTCGGCCTGTTTGCAGGGCAGATCGCCGCCGGCCGCAACCCGGATCTGTTCCAGGATCAGGTCGATATCGGTGATCATCTCGGTCACTGGATGCTCGACCTGGATGCGGGTGTTCATCTCGATGAAATAGAACTCGCCGTCCTCGTAGAGAAACTCCACGGTGCCGACGCCGAGATACTTCACGTCGCGCATCGCCTTTGCGACGATCTCGCCGATGCGGTCGCGCTGCGCAGTGTTGAGCGCAGGAGATGGGCTTTCCTCCAGCACCTTCTGGTGTCGCCGCTGCAACGAGCAATCGCGCTCGCCGAGATGGATGGCGCCGCCGCGTCCGTCGCCCAGCACCTGGATTTCAATGTGGCGCGGTTTCTGCAGGTATTTTTCGAGATACACGGCGTCATCGCCGAAGGCGGCCTTCGCTTCCGAGCGCGCGGTCGAGAGCGCAACGCTCAATTCCTGCTCTGAATAGGCGACCTTCATGCCGCGTCCGCCGCCGCCGGCGGCGGCTTTCACCAGCACCGGATAGCCGATCTCCTTTCCGATGCGCAAAGCCTCATCGTCCGAGGTGACGCCGCCTTCCGAGCCGGGCACGACCGGAATGCCAAGCCGCTTGGCCGTGCGCTTGGCCTCGATCTTGTCGCCCATCAGGCGGATGTGTTCGGCCTTGGGACCGATAAAACCGATATTGTGCTCGGCGAGAATTTCCGCAAAGCGCGCATTCTCCGACAGGAAGCCGTAGCCGGGATGCACCGCGTCGGCGCCGGTGATCTCGCAGGCCGCGAGCAGGGAAGGGATATTCAGATAGCTGTCGCGTGCGGCAGGCGGCCCGATGCAGACGCTCTCGTCGGCGAGGCGTACATGCATGGCGTCGGCATCGGCGGTGGAATGCACGGCCACCGTCGGGATGCCGAGTTCCTTGCAGGCGCGCAGCACTCGGAGCGCAATCTCGCCGCGATTGGCGATGAGGATCTTGTCGAACATCGTTATTTGTACCCTCGCACCGTCATCCTGAGGTGCCCGCGCGGTGCGGACCTCGAAGGAAGGCGGCAACGGACGGGCCGTCGTCCGTGGAGGCTCGGGCGTCGACCGAGTGCCTCCGGGTGACGGCAAAAGTTCGCGAGCGACGAAGCATCACTCAATAATCACCAGCGGCTCGCCGAATTCGACCGGCTGACCATCCTCGACCAGGATCTGCGTGACGGTGCCGGCGCGCGGCGCCGGAATCTGGTTCATGGTCTTCATCGCTTCGACGATCAGCAGCGTGTCGCCGGCTTTCACCACGGTGCCGACGTCGACGAAGGGCTTGGCGCCGGGCGAGGGCGCGAGATAAGCGGTGCCGACCATCGGTGAGGGCACGGCGCCCGGATGCTTTGCCAGGTCATTGGTCGCCGTCACGACATGCGCGGGTGCCGCCGCCACGGGCGCCGCGACCACCGGCGCCGCCGCAACCATGCGTCCGCCGCCGCGGCCGACACGAATGCGCGTTCCATCCTGCTCGATCTCGATCTCCGACAAGTTGGTCTCGTCGAGCAGCTTGGCCAGATCTCGGATCGCATCCTGGTCGATCGCGAGCCTGCTCTTCGGTTTGTCGTCTTTCTGCGGACCGCGTGCCACGTCCTTCAACCCCACATTATTTTTTCGATTGTTCGATGATCGTCGCAAGACCATTGATCGCGAGCGCGTAACCGTTGACACCGAAGCCCGTCAATACCGCCTTTGCGACCTTCGAGATCAGCGAATGCTGGCGAAATTCCTCGCGGGCGTAGATGTTGGTGATGTGAATCTCGATCACCGGCAGATTGGACGCGATCAGCGCATCAAGGATGGCGACCGACGTCGTGGTGTAGCCGGCCGGATTGATGATGATGCCCGCGGCCTGCTTCGCCATCGCTTCCTGGACGGCATTGACGATTTCGCCCTCGAGATTGGATTGCCGGAACTCGACGGCGAGGCCATGCGCCTTGGCAGCCTCCCGGCAGAGTGCTTCCACATCCGCCAGGGTCGTGCGGCCATAGATGTCGGGCTCACGGGTACCGAGCAGATTCAGGTTGGGCCCGTTGAGGACGTAGATCGTCTTGGCCATTAGGCTTGGAGCGTCGGACTGGCGAAAACCGGGATTGGGGCGGGGCGCCGCCGTCCCGCGGGGCCCGTTATAGGGGGCTCCCCGCGTCAGGGGAAGCCTGAACGCGGAAGCCCTGCCGGCGGTCTGGCCAGCTGAAAAACATAGTTAAAACGCGGTCCGGCGGGGTTTCCGGGCCTAACAGGTGGCCTTGCCGCAGCGGGCGGTGTTGATCTTTTCCTTGAGGCTCGCAAGGCCCACGGCGCCGATCACCACGTCGTCGTTGATGACATAGCTCGGGGTGCCGTTCAGCCCCAGCGTCTCGGCGAGCTTGAAGCTTTCCTCGAGCGCCGCGCGCACCTCGGGACTGTTCATATCCTTCTCCAGCCGCGCCATGTCGGCGCCAGCCTCCTTCGCCGCGGCGAGGGCCCGCGTCTTGTCGGCCTGGCCGCGGCTGCCGAGCAGCTTCTGATGGAAGTCGAGATATTTCTTGCCACTCTTGTCCTGCAGGGAGAGCGCGGCGGCGACCTGCGCGGCCTGCACTGAACCTTCGCCGAGTACCGGGAATTCCTTCAGCACGATCTTCAGATTCGGATCGGTCTTCAAAAGATCCATCATGTCGGCCATGGCGCGTTTGCAATAGCCGCAATTGTAGTCGAAGAACTCGACCATGGTGACATCGCCCTTCGGATTGCCGAGCGTGACCTGGCGCGGCGAATTGAAGATCGCTTCCTTGTTGGCCGCGATAGCGCCCTTGGCCTTTTCGGTTTCCGCGATGGCCTGGCGCTTCTCCAGTTCCTGCATGACGTCCTGCAGCACTTCGGGATTCTTCAGCAGGTAGTTCTTGATGATGGCTTCGATTTCGGCGCGTTGCGCCGGGTTGAAGTTCTGCGCCTGAGCCGCGTGCAGCGACATGATGAGGGCGCCGGACATCACGGCCCCGGCAATAAGGCGAAGAGGGAAAATCATGACATCATCCTTTTGGAGCGTCAGCGGCGACGCATCTGCGCTGACTCGGGAAGTTTGGTCGATACAATGTCGTCGGCTTTCACCCATCCTGGCGTACCGACCGGAAAACGGGTCTTGGCGCGCGCGGCAAGTTCGCGCGCGGTCTTGATGTCGCCGCGATAGAAGGCGGCCTGGGCGGACGCGAGATCGGCCTGCGCCAGGTCGCCCTTGCGGCCATAGGCCATGGCGAGCTGCTGGTAGCCGGCAGGCGCTTCCGGCTCCCGCGCCAGCGCGTTGCGAAGCATGTTGACGGCTTCGTCGGCGTTGGCCGGATTGTTGGTGCCGACCAGCGCCTGCCCGAGCATGATCTGGATCAGCGGCGCATTCGGAACCATCTGCACGGCACGGCGCAGCGGGGCGACGGCCTCCGCGGCGCGGCCCGACTCCATCAGGGCCTGACCCTTGAGTTCATGGAAATAGGGATTGCTCGGGTGCTGCGCGATCAGCGCGTCGATATGCTGCACCGCCGTCTGCAGATTGCCGTGCTTGTAGGTGGAGATGGCGCGCGCATAGCGGGCGGGCAGCGAGCTGTCGTTCTGTGGATAGCGCCGCATCACCGTCGCCGGCGGCTCCATGAACCCGGAAATCTTCGCCCGCATCATGTCGTGACGCAATTGCAGTTCGGCCGGATCCTTCTTGTCCCAGAACTTGCTGTCCTTGGCGATCTGGGTGAGGGCGGCGACGCGTTCGGCCGGCATCGGATGCGACTGCGCATAGGGGTCGGCATGGCGCGCAGTGAACATCATCTGGTCGGCCATGCGCTTGAAGGTATCGTACATGCCCTTGGCTGATTGGCCGGTGGCGTTGAGGAATTTCACCGCCGCGCGGTCGGCCTGCTCTTCCTGGCTGCGCTGATAGGAGAGAACGGTGCGCAGCGCTGCATGTTGCGATCCGGCGATTGCCGCCGCGCCCGCCTGACCGGCACCGCTGCCGCCGCCGCCCGCGACGATGGCGCCGATGCCCAGCAGCATGCCGATGATCGCCATCGTCTGCGCATTGGCAAGTTCGTCACGCAGGCGCGACAAGTGCCCGCCGGCAATGTGTCCGGTTTCATGTGCCAGCACGCCGATAATCTGATTCGGCGTTTCCGATTCCATCAATGCGCCGGTGTTCACAAAGATGCGCTTGCCGTCCATGACGAAGGCATTGAAGGCGCGGTTGTTGATGATGACGACCTTGATGTTCTGGTTGCTGAGACCGGCCGTGCGCAGGATCGGCTGCGTATAGTCGCGCAGGAGCTGCTCGATCTCGGTATCGCGGATGACCGGCATGTTGCCCTGCGCCGCGGCCGGTTGCGGCAAGCTCGTGGCGGCGAGCGCGGCGGCGGTGAAAACCGAGACGGCGCGGGACGCTGGCCTAAGGCGGCGCGTCCTGATAGGGAAATCCACGGCTGTCATGTCGCTGAATAGGACCTTTCGGGGCAACCTAGAGAGGCGTCCAGATGACGTCAAATCACGGCTAGGGTCATGTCCTGGTTAGGCGACAAGAGCCGCGCGAATACGGCAACAGCGGGGCGAAAGGCGCGGTCCCGGCGCGTCAAAACGAACCAAATCAGATGCTGGATCGAGCCAAATCCTTGTTGATACCCGCCGCACGCAGTGACGTGCCGCCTTTCATGGTGATGGATGTCATCGCCGCGGCGACGCGGCTTGAGGCTCAGGGCCACCACATTATTCACATGGAGGTCGGTCAGCCGGCTGCGGCGGCGCCACGTACGGCGATCGAGGCCGCGCGGCGCGGGCTCGACGGGCCGCTGCGCTACACCGAGGCGCTCGGATTCGGTTCGCTGCGGGCGCGGATCGCGCGGCATTATGGCGAGAGTTACGGCGTGACGGTCGATCCGGGGCGGGTGATCGTTACAACCGGCTCATCCGCCGGATTCATTCTCGCCTTCCTGGCGATGTTCCAGCCGGGCGACCGCGTCGGCATCGCCAATCCCGGTTATCCGCCGTACCGGCACATTCTCACCGCGCTCGGCTGCGAGCCGGTGCTGATCGAAACTGACGCATCTACGCGCTGGGCGATCACACCGGAGACGCTACTCGCCGCGCATCGGAAGTCGCCGCTGGCCGGTGTGCTGGTTGCAAGCCCGGCCAATCCGACCGGCACCATGATGACAGCCGAGGCATTGGAGGAATTGATCCGCGCCGCGGAAGACGCCGGCATCCGCTTCATTTCAGATGAGATCTATCACGGACTCGATTACGCGTTTCCGGCGGCGACCGCGCTCGCAATTTCGGATTCGACTCTCGTCATCAATTCCTTCTCCAAATATTTCTGCATGACCGGCTGGCGGATTGGCTGGATCGTGGCGCCGGAGCCGCTGGTCCGTCCGATCGAACGCCTGCAGGGCAATCTTGCGATCTCGGCGCCGACGCTGGCGCAGATCGCGGCAGAAGCGGCCTTCGAGGGGCGCGAGGAGATGGAAGCTGTGAAACACGGCTACGAAGAGAACCGCCGCATCCTGATCGAAGGTCTGCCGAAAATCGGCGTCGACAAGTTCCTGCCGGTCGATGGCGCCTTCTATCTCTATGCCGATGTCTCGCGCTTTTCGGACAACTCGTTCGATTTCGCGCGCCGCATGCTGGATGAAGCGCATGTTGCCGCAACGCCCGGCGTCGATTTTGATCCGGTCAACGGACATCATTTCATCCGCTTCTGCTATGCCGGCTCGCAGGCCGATATTCATGACGCGGTGGCGCGGATCGGGACGTGGCTGCATACCTGAGACCGGCGTTCCGCCGGATCATCGTCACCGCGCTCTTCATCGCCGCGGTCTACGGTCTGCTTGCCTATGTCGTTCTCCCCGCGGCTTGGACGCATTACGAACATCAGCGGGGTCTAGCCGGACGCCCGATGGTGACGCAGACCGCGCAGGGCATTCCGGGCGATGCGCTCAATGTCGGATTGGTGGGCACGCGTGAGGATGTCATCCGCGCCATGCATGCGGCAGGCTGGTATCCGGCCGATCCGATTACGTTGAAGACGAGCATCGCGATCATCGGCAGCGTGTTGCTCGATCGTGCCTACAAGACTGCGCCGGTCAGCCCGCTTTATTACGACAAGCGCAAGGAAGATCTTGCGTTCGAGAAGCCGGACGGCAAGAGCGCCGACCGACGGCATCACGTGCGGTTCTGGCAGGTGCTGGAGAAGGGCGAGGAGGGGCGGCCGGTCTGGCTCGGCGCGGTGACGTTCGATCGCAGCGTGGGTCTCAGTCGCTACACGGGGCAGGTGACGCATCACATCGCACCGGACATCGACGATGAGCGCGACGGTCTGATCGCCGATCTGGTCAAGGCCGGCATGGTGACCGCGATCTATCAGGTCACCGGTGTCGGGCCGACGCTGAACGGCCGCAATGGCGAAGGCGATTTCTATTACACCGACGGAGAGATCAAGATCGCGCGACTGGTCGTGGACGGACAAAAGGTGGAGACGCCGCCGGTCACGCTGGATTCGCCTGCGCTGGTGCAATGGAAGGACGCGCTCTGGCGCGGCGTCAACAGCGCGGTCTCGCCCTGACGGGGCACGCAACCATCTCCGTCTCCGCGCGTTGAATCTTGCCTGACACAGGAAATTCCCATGCAAATTGGATTGGGTCGGCTCGTCCTGCTGGTTGCGGCGATCGCTGCAGCCATTTTTGTCTTCCAGCCGCAGATCCGTCAGGCATTGTATTCCGACACAACGCCGCGAGCGGTGGAGGCGCGCGGCAACCTTTCGGAAGCCGAACAATCCACCATCGCATTGTTCGAACGCGTCTCGCCCTCGGTGGTGCAGGTCGTCGTGGCGCAGGGCAGCGGCTTGCTGCTTGATCGCGATAGCCTGCCGGAGGATTCGATGCCGGGCCACCTCGGCACCGGCACCGGCTTCAT
The DNA here is from genome assembly GCA_032027085.1 of Pseudorhodoplanes sp. Taxonomy (NCBI): domain Bacteria; kingdom Pseudomonadati; phylum Pseudomonadota; class Alphaproteobacteria; order Hyphomicrobiales; genus Pseudorhodoplanes; species Pseudorhodoplanes sp. Next base: position 3,104,741 of record JAVSMS010000001.1, read on the forward strand.
CTGGGACGACGCCGGACATGTGGTGACGAACGCGCATGTCGCCGGCAATGCGAAGCGGGTGGCCATCCGGCTGACCTCGGGCGAAATCCTGCAGGCGGACGTGGTCGGAATCGCGCCGAACTACGATCTGGCGGTGGTGCGGATCAACACGCGCGGAAAACTGCCGCCCCCGGTTGCCATCGGCAGTTCCGGCGATCTGAAGGTCGGGCAACATGCCTTCGCCATCGGCAACCCCTTCGGGCTGGACCAGTCGCTCACCACCGGCGTCATCAGCGCGTTGAAGCGGCGCATGCCGACCTCCGCCGGCCGCGAGATATCCAACGTCATCCAGACTGACGCCGCCATCAATCCCGGAAATTCCGGCGGACCGCTGCTGGATTCGGCAGGCCGGGTGATCGGGGTCAACACCGCCATTATTTCGCCCTCCGGCACCAGCGCTGGCATCGGATTTGCGATCCCGATCGACGTCGTCAACCGGATCGTGCCGGAACTGATCCGCAACGGCCGCGTGCCGACACCGGGCATAGGCATCGTGACCGCGAGCGAGGAAATCTCCGCGCGCACCGGGGTGGAGGGAGTCATCATCGTTCGCACCGCGCCGGGCTCTCCGGCGCAGGAGGCGGGGCTGCGCGGCGTCGATATGCGCACTGGCCAACTCGGCGACGTCATCGTCGCTGTCGACGGCAAGCCGGTGCGCCGCCTGTTTGATCTCACCGACCTGCTTGAACAGAAAGGTGTCGGCGGAGAAGTCGAACTGACGCTGCTGCGCGAGGGCTCGCGCCGCACGGTCTCGGTCAAGATCGTCGATATCAGCCGCAGCAGCTAGGTTGCCCATCGGGCGGCGCGATAGCTGTCACTCGCGCAATGCAACGTCATGATGGTCGAGCCCCTGTTCGGGGATCGACCATTGCCTGCGCAAATCCGTCAGCGTCGTTTCGACATGCCGCCAGAAATCCCAGTCCGGAGCGAAGGTGTCGACGGTGCAGGTCTTGCCGGCCGCCCAGGCGTGCCAGAATTGATCCGGATCGAACGCGCCCTGCGCCGATTTCGCCACCGGATTGATCTGGATGTCGAGATGCCATGAGAAGATGACCGGCAGGATGTGCCCGGCCATCGGCTGATGCGGGTGCATGCCCGCCGTGAACGTCGATACCAGCAATTCGCCTCGCGCAGTGGTGTTGTAGCCGCTCAGCACGTGCGCGGAATCATGCGGCACCCCGAAGGCGAAATTCAGTCCGTTGGGCGCGCCCGGGAAGTCGTAGCCGTTGCTGCGATAATGCTCATAGAAGGCATGGCCGAAGGTTCCCGGCGTGAGCTGCGCCAGTTGCTCGAAGCGCGCGACCAGGCTCGGCTCCGGCTTGTCCTTGTAGGGGACGAGCCAGGCCGTTTCGTCGGCATCCGCACCCCAGTCCTTGCCGGTGATGCTTTCCAGATTGGAGCGCACCATGTGGGCGAGGGCCTCTTGCACATGGCCCTGTGCGGCTTCAGCGATGTCGTCGATATACCCTTCACGCAGGCTGAACGCGTTCGCGTAGTCAACAACCTTGGCGATTTTCGCCTTGTCCAGCCTGCCGTCGACGAAGGCCATAATGGTCACGAATTTCAATGCGTTCTCGCGCAGGGTGGGGTCGGGGATCACCGTTGCGAGCGCCGGAGGGGTGACCGCAATCAGGTTTGCGACATCGGGCGGCTGCTCCTGCCCAAACAGATAGAGCGACGCGCCGGCAAGGGTGCGCTTATCGGCCTCGCTCAGCGCGCCACCGGTTTCCGCCACCGCGCGCATCGCGCCGAGAATGGCGGCAATCTGCGCCGGTGTTGCGCCGGCGATGAAGGGATTGACATCGGAGCGGTCGGGCATGCCGGAAACATCCTTCAGAGATCGTCGCGACGCCAGACTTGCTAAACAATCATATCACGTTCCCCGAGGCGTTGGAATTTACGGGCTGCTTTGTGATTGCGGGCGGGCGGGGAGTCACCCATGATCGCCCCGCATGCATTACCTTCACGAAAGCTATTCCTGGCTGGTCCCGCATATCGCCGCCTATGGCGCGATTGCGATCTTCGTTATCATCTATTTCGAATCCTTCGGCGCTCCCCTGCCGGGTGAGACCGGGGTGATCGCGGCAGCGTTGCTCGCCTCCCAGGGCGAATTGTCCGTCGTCGCGGTTTATGTCGCCGTGTTGTGCGCCGCCATCCTCGGTGATTCCACCGGCTTTCTGGTCGGCCATTTCGGTGGCCGCCGCCTGCTGCAGACATTCGGCCCTTACATCAAGCTCACGCCTGACCGTCTCGATATGCTGGAAAAAAAATTCCGCAAGGGCGGTCTCTGGTTTGTTGCGGTGGCGCGCTTTCTGCCGCTCTGCCGCCAGCTCAACGGAGTCATTGCGGGATCGATGGCGATGCCCTGGCATCTGTTTCTCGCCGCCAATGCGACGGGCGCCTTCGCCTGGACCACGATCTACGTGCTGGGCCCGTATTTCTTCGGCCATCTGTTTCACCATGCGGCGCGCTAGCCCGCATGCGTCACACCACATCGGGCGCGCTTGCCTTTGCGGAACGCCGGTCTAAACAGGGCGGCAATACGTGCGACTGCGGGAGAAAACGATGAGCGATGCAAGCGCGCCGGTGCTGTTGTCATCGAGCGGCGATCACATCCAGCGCGGCAAGGCGCCGTCCGATACGCTGTTGATTGGCACGGCCGACGGCGTGTTCATTCTCAAGCATGACGAAAAGGGCGACTGGACGCTGGCCCATCGTGCACTGCAGGGCGTGCCGCTGGCGGCTCTCACGCGCCTGCAGAACGGCGCGCTGATTGCGGGCTCGCACGGCGTGGGCGTCGCGCGCAGCGATGATGGCGGTGTCACCTGGCAATGGAAGAACAAGGGCCTCACGCAATTTGATATCTGGTCAGTGCGCGCCGGCCCGCTCAACGGCCGCGAGCTTCTCTATGCCGGTGCCATGCCGGCGCATCTCTTTGTCAGCGAGGATGCCGGCGAGAGCTGGCGCGATTTGCCGGCGTTGCGCGAGGTGCCGGGGCGCGAGCACTGGTTCTTTCCGCCGGCGCCGCATCTCGGGCACGTGAAGGACATCGTGGTTGACGGCAATAGGCTGTACGTCGGCATCGAGGTCGGCGCGCTCCTGGTGTCGGAGGACGAGGGCAGGAGCTTCACTGCGCTGCCGGTTGATCCCGATCCGCGCGAGGTTGACCTGCATCGCGTGCTGATCCACCCGAAAAAGCCCGACCGTATCCTGATCTCCAACGGGCTCGCGGGCACCATGGTCAGCGAAGACCGCGGCCAGACTTGGCAGCGCGGATTGAATCCGCCCGGCATCGATTATCCTGACCCGCTGGTGATGCATCCGGACGATCCGGAACTTCTTTTCATGGCCGGCGCGGTCGGCTGGCCGCCGCACTGGTACAAGATCGGCCGCGCCCGCAGCAAGATCGCGCGCAGCCGCGATGGCGGGCATACGTGGGAGCGTTTGCTGGGCGGATTGCCGGACGGCCAGCGCGCCATCTTCGGCGGGCTGACGCTGGAGGCCTGGGACGGCGGCTTTGCTCTCTATGCCGCCGACAGCGACGGTCAGGTCTTTGAAAGCCGCGACGGCGGCGACCATTGGCAGATGATTGCCGAGGTTGGGCCGGTGTCGAAGGGCGATTTCTACAAGGCGCTGGCGAAGGGCCGCCCGCCGATCGCCAATCTCGACGGCATGACCTTCGGCGACAAGGCGAAGGCTCGCATCGCAGCGGCGAAAGTGTAGGGATGACGCGCAGGGCAGCCCTGGCTTCTTTTTATAGCGCGCACACCTACATAAATTCTCCGAACAACCGGAGTGCGCCTGATGCTGGATGTCTCCGCAGCATCCCTGACCGATTTCGAAGAGCAGGATAGTCCGCGAACCGCGCCGCCTGAGGACGGCGACGCGGCGATTCTCGATGCCTATTCGAATGCCGTGATTTCCGTCGCCGACAAGGTCGGCCCAGCCGTCGTGCGCGTGGAAACCCGCCGCGCCGACGCCAAGGGCAATGGGCGGGGCGGCGTCGGTTCCGGCGTCATCATCTCACCCGATGGCCTGGTGCTGACCAACAGCCACGTCGTCGACGGCGGTCGCGAGGTGCTGCTCACCGATTCCGAAGGCCGCGAGATGGAAGGGCGCGTCCTTGGCAATGACCGCGACACCGATCTGGCCCTGTTGCGCGCCAATGCCGGCGACAATCTGCCGTTCGCTCTGCTTGGCAATTCGAAGAAGCTCAGGCGCGGCCAGCTTGTGGTCGCGATCGGCAATCCGCTCGGCTTTGAATCGACGGTCACGGCGGGCGTGATCTCCGCGCTCGGCCGTACTTTGCGCGCGCAGAGCGGGCGGCTGATCGAGGACGTGATCCAGACCGATGCCGCGCTCAATCCTGGCAATTCCGGAGGTCCGCTGGTCTCCTCGCATGGCGAGGTTGTCGGCATCAACACCGCCATCATTCTCGGCGCGCAGGGCATCTGTTTTGCCGTGGCGAGCAACACCGCGGAATTCGTACTCAGCGAACTGATCCGGCATGGCAGGGTGCGGCGCGGCTTCATCGGCGTCGCCGGCCAGACCGCGGCGATCCCGCGGGCGCAGGCACGGGCGGCGGAGATCGAGAACAGGTCGGGCGCGATGATCGCGGGTCTTGAGGCTGGCGCTCCGGCTAATGTCGCGGGCTTGCAGACGCTCGACGTGATCGTGTGCGTCGATGGCGCGCCGGTGACCGGTGTCGATGATCTGATCCGCCTGCTGAATACCGATCGCATCGGCCGCGATGTCACCTTCGATGTCCTGCGGCGTGGGCGGCTACGCACGTTCAACGTGAGGCCGGAGGAGCGTAAAGTCGTCAAATCCTGACACCGTGCGAGGTTGTGAGCCATGACGAGCGCATTCAAGGTCGGAGACCATGTGACATGGAATTCCGAAGCCGGGCGCGTCAGCGGCAGGATCGTCAGGGTGCACAGGAAAGACGTGATCTGGAAAGGCTACACGCATCATGCGAGCCGTGACGAGCCACAATATGAAATCCAGAGCGACAGGACCGACCACGTCGCGTTGCACAAGGGATCGGCGCTGAAACGCAAGCGGTCGTGACTCCTTCATCGTCATGCCCCCGCAAGCGGGGCATCCAGTAAACTATTGAAGAGAGTGTGTTACGGGATCGCCCGCTTCGGCGGGCGATGACAACGCGTTTAGAATAATTTTTCCAAGCCATCCCGCTCTAACGTAGGACCATGGCACATCCGTTCTTCACCATCGGCCATTCCACGCGCTCCATCGCCGACTTTGTGGGGCTGCTGCAGGGCGCGGAGGTGCGCCTGGTTGTGGATGTGCGAACGGTTCCCCGGTCGCGCACCAATCCGCAATTTAACCGCGACGTGCTGCCGGACACGCTCGCCGCATTCCAGATCGGATATGAGCATGTCGCCGCGCTCGGCGGCCTGCGCGGGCACAAGCACGATGTGCCGCCGGAGACGAATGCCTTCTGGACCAACCGGAGCTTTCACAATTATGCCGACTACGCCATGACCGAGGCCTTCCGCGCCGGTCTTGCCAGGCTGCGCGTGCTCGGGCGGGAACGGCGCTGCGCCATCATGTGCGCTGAGGCGGTGTGGTGGCGCTGCCATCGCCGCATCATCGCCGATTATCTGATCCAGGCCGGCGAGACGGTGCTGCACATCCTCTCGGCCGACCGCATCGTGCCCGCGACCCTGACGCCGGGTGCCCGACCCGAAGCGGACGGGACGCTGGTCTATCCCGCCGCGGCCTGAAGGCTCCTCCCGGCAGGCGTGGTTTCTCAGCGTCGTCCTGGAATCAGAAAGCCGTCACGCGCTCAGTCGTGACGGCTTTCCGTGTTGCCGGCAGATCAGCTTGGAGGAAAACCTGCCGGCTGATCTCAGACCTTGAGGTTTTCCGCAGATTCTTTGCCGCGATTTGCGACAATCTCGTACTCGACCGTCTGTCCCTCATTGAGAGTGCTCAGACCCGCGCGTTCGACCGCAGAAATATGGACGAACACATCCTTCCCGCCACCCTGCGGTTGGATAAAGCCATAGCCTTTGGTCGGGTTGAACCACTTCACAGTACCTTTAGCCACTCGATTTCTCCGCTTCGATGAACATTCCTTTATAGCACGATGGCCAAGACATCGCGAGGACCAATATCTAGGCAATTGAAATATAATGTCGTGCGAGACAGCGGACGAACGATCCCAATACCGCCGCAATTGTCCCTTCGCCCGGCGACCGAGTATCATTGCTATATAGTCGGTATCGACCGTCGGAATCCGCCGAAAACGAGCTTTTCCTTCAGCGTGGACACCTGGACCCGGTGAGGGGGCGGTGCGGAACGTTATCTCTTTGGGGCTTCCTCCACTGAAGGAATGCGCTGATGACCAAGGACCTCATCGTGCGCGCGCCGCCGCCATCCGATCATCTGCATCCGCTGGTCCATGTCGCGATCGTGGGCCTTGTGCTCGTGTTCACCGGGTCCGCTTTTGTCGCTTTTCCGACAATGGCGACGCCGGTTATCTGCTCGCGGTGGTGACGGATTTCTTTACCGTCGCGGTGGCGATTCCCTATTTGCTGTGGCGTATCTGGCTGAAACTCACTGGCGCGGAGCCAGGTGCGGAAGAATCGCTGCATGACTGGGCGGTCGCCGAATGCCACACGTGGCAAGCCGGCTCAAGGGCCGTGACGCAGCGAGCCAGACATTGCTCCCGATCGCGGCGGCGGCCTTCGGCATGACGGCCATCGGTGCGGTGCTGCTGCTGGTCGCGCATCACATCGTCTAAGGCACGATGCGATCAGCTGAACGGTTGCGGCGAAGGGCAGCAGCCGCTCAGAAGAAGGCGAGGGTACGGATTTCGATGCTCTCGCGCGGCCGCGCATGCGGCGGCGCCGTCGGATCGTCGAAGGCGGTGTGTGCGCTCCAGCGTGCGCGGCCGTCTTTCAGGGAATCATAGACCTTGAACACAATCGCCTCATCGCGCCGCATCAGCGGGAACCAGTACCATTGATGCGCCGGATTGTAGGTGACGGCGTAGGTCTGACCAATCCGGTTCGGATAGCGGCGCTCGGAGATAACAAGGTCGTCGGGCGAGATCGTGCGGGCGTCGCACAAAGCCAGCGGGAAACTTTCGACCGGATGCCGAATCGGCCGCCACACCTGGATGATGGCAAAGCGGCGCGACAGAAGATCGTCGGCTTCATCGGGGAGGATATCGCGCACCCGCTGCGGTCCCGACCATTCAGTGTAATCGTTGTGCACGCGCGGCACGACCTCGCGAATTTTTCGCGCTTCGCGTTCGGCGTGATCCGCGGTGCGCAAGGTATGGTCGAACACAACAACGCGCCTGGCGCCGCTCTCGGCTTTGATCAGCGCCTCCATCTCAGGGTAATAGACCTGCCGCACTTCGTCTTCGCTGAAGAAATCCGCGACCTTGGTGGCGTGATCGACGAAACGGAATCCCTCGCGGTCCAGTGTGAACCCCTTCGCGTAGGGCCGTCCGTTCCGGATCAGCACGCGGCGGGAGTCCCTGGTGCCGCCGGAACGCGCGTCAGTCGAGCCCGGACCGCCGGTCTCGGTGAAGATTTTCTCGCCATTGTCGACAATGTAATTGAGTGTCGCTTCGAGGTCTTCGGCTTGTGTTTCCTGTCGCGCAAGCTGGGCCACGGGATTGCTCCTCTGCTTGAATGCGGGAGCTGTATCTAGGCACGCGCCGCAAAGCACAACAGAGGCGCAACTGGCACGAAAAATCTATTGTTGCGCCGACCGAGAGATCGGATGCAGCGCACAACACCGCCGCTGAGGAAAGAAAAACTCTACCGCAAAGCCGCGGCAATATTGCCGCCATCGACTGTCGTCACATCGGCGGTGGTCTTCAGCGCCAGCGCCTGATGGAGGAAGGCCTGCGCGACGTCTTCAGCGGTGACTTCGCGGGCGAGCAGGTTGCCGGACATATAATCCTTTTCCGTCAGTCCGCGCGCCTTCGAGCGCGAGGTGATCATCTCGTCGGTAAGCAGGCCCGAGCGCACGCGGTCGGCATTCACCGCATTGGCGCGGATGCCGTCGCTGCCATAGTCGAGCGCATATTGACGGACGAGGAAGAGGGTGGCGGCTTTCGGCAGGCCATAGGGACCGAAATTTGGCCCCGGATTGATCGCCTGTTTGGAGGTGTTGAACAGGAGGCACCCGCCGGTGCCCTGTGCCAGCATGATTTTCGTCGCCGCCTGCGCCACACGCTGATGGCCATAGAAGTTCAGTTCGAAGCTCTTGTGCAACACGGCTTCATCGACCTCGCCGATCCTGCCCTGCCAGGCGGCGCCGGCATTCGAGACGACGATGTCAACACCACCGAAATGTTCGACCACATTCTGAATAGCGCGTTTCACGGATGCGGGATCGGTCACGTCACAATGCACGGCGAGCGCGGCGCCGCCGATCGCCTTGGCCTTTTCCTTGGCCGCATGCTCGTCAAGATCGAGCAGGGCAACTTCGGCGCCCGCCGCGGCAAAAGCCTTGGCTGTGGCAAAACCGATCGCGCCGGCCGCACCTGTAATGACGGCAACTTGTCCGGCCAGCGGCGGCTCCTTCGCCGAACCGAGCTTGGCCTGTTCCAGCGACCAGTATTCGCAGTCGAACATGTCCTCTTCGGCGATCGGGGAGAAGGTGCCGATCGCTTCCGCATCGGTAATGCCTTCGACGGCGGCTTCGGCAAGGTCGGCGGCGATGCGCGCGTCCTTTTTCGTGCGGCCGAGCCCGAAGAGGCCCAGACCGGGCACGAGGATCACGCGCGGCAGCGGATCGAGCATGGTCTTTGTGCCGCCGACGCGTTCGTTATTGCGGTAAAAATAGACCTTGTAGTTTTCGATGAATTTGGTCGCGGCCTCATGGGCGGCGCGGCGGAATTCGTCGAGCTTGCCGTCTTCCGGCGCGGGCGCGATCATCGGCCAGTCCTTGGTGCGAATGGTGTGATCGGGGGTGATCACGCCGGCCTGGCTGTAGCGCGCAATGTCGGCGCCGTTGACGAAATTCAGGATGGCTTCGCTCGCGCGGAAATCGAGGATCAGCCGCCGCCAGGCGCCTTCGATCTTCTCGTCCTTGAGCGACGCCGCGCCGCGCAGGATCGGCGCAACGTCGGCAAGCGAGGCCGCGCGCTGCGGCAATTGCGCGGTGACGAAAACGGCCTTGCGGTTCTTCTGCAGCCGGTCTTCGGCGCGCGTGACCATCTCGATCATGCGCTCATAGGCCTCCTGCGCGCTTGCGCCGAAGGTGAAGATGCCGTGCTTGTCGAGGATCAGACCTTCGACCTTGAGATTTGTGTCGAATACGGCAGCGGCTTCCTTGGCAAGGCCGAAGCCGGGCATGATGTAGCGCACAAAGCCCATGCGGCTGTTGTAAATCTCCTCGCAGAGCTCGCGGCTGTTGGGCTGGTCGACAATGCCGAGCACGGCCGTGGAATGCGTGTGATCGACGAATTTGTGCGGCACGAAGGCGTGCAGCAGGGTTTCCACCGACGGGTTGGGCGCCATCGGATCGAGCAGGTTGGCGCGCTGGACTTTCACCATGTCCTCGTCGGACAGCGTGTCGAGATCGCGCAGCTTCTTGAGATTGTTAAGCCGCACCGCGGGCAGGCCGGCCGGCTCGATTGTGCCCATGTCCCAGCCTGAGCCCTTCACGCAGAGCACGTCGGTCTCTTCGCCCTGCAGGTCCTTCACGCGCGTCTTCACCGAGGTGTTGCCGCCGCCATGAAGCACCAGCCTGGGATCGCGGCCGAGCAGACGCGTGGTGTAGACGCGCAAGGCGAGGTCCTCGTTGATGCCCTTGCGCGCATAGTGATCGATGGCGGCCTTCGCGTCGGCGGCGACAAATGCACTTTTCATGCAACTCTCCTCGCGCGCCGATGCCACGGGGCGCGTCGCAATTCCAATATCAATCACCCGAAACCAGCGGGGCGGATTTGACATTCGCTCCCCGCTGGCCGCGAGTCATGTCAGCGAATGTCAAATCCAAAGCTCCACTAGGATTTTTTCTTTGCTGCTGGTCCCTCCAACATTTGCATAAGAACCCGCCGAAACGGGGATGCAAATTTTGGAATTGGACCGCTAGCCGCGTCTCGACCACCAGCCGAAGCGGCGCGGCTTTTCGGCCTGTCCGGCCTCGTCTGTCGCGGCCGGGGTTTCTGCAGGCGCTGGAGCCGGAGGCAGGGCAGAAGGCGTGTCGTCGGAGCCGCTGCTGAAGATTGGCGCCGGCTCGCGCACCGTCGAACGGCGGCGCGGCTTCTCCTCCGTTTCGGCAGCCGGCGGCGCACTCGTCACCGGTTCGGCCGGCGGGGCTTCGTAAGGCGGCTGCTCGTCGTTCACGGCCTCCTCATAGGGCCGGATTTCGCGCGGCTGCGCGTCAGCCTGGTAGGCGGGGCTTTCTGCCTGGCCCTCGCGTTCCACGGGCTGCGGATGGCCATTGCCGTTCTCGTCGCGGCCGCGGCGATTGCGGCGTCCGCCGCGGCGCCCGCGCCGCCGGCGGCGGCCTTCGCCGTCGCCACGCAACTCCCGGCCGTCCTCGTCGAGACCGGGCGCCTCGATCTCGCGGCCGTCATCCTCGACGGCATCCTCGCCATGCTCAACGCTGTGTTCGGCAACGGTCTCACGCGGTTCGCTGTCGCGCCCGCCGCGACCGCGCCGTCCGCGCCGGCGCCGGCGGCCTTTGCGTTCGCCACCGGGCTGCTCGGCATCCGCGGCCTCCGCTTCGCCTTCCGCCTCGACGGCTTCTTCCATTTCCTCTTCGAGAATCTCGTCTTCCTCTTCCTCCTCGGCATAGGGCATGACGCTGTCGGGCTTGACCGTGATCAGCGCCTTGGCCTGTTCGAGCGTCATCACCTGCTCGCCGCGGTCGATGGCGAATGGCGGATGGCCGGTGAGGGTGGGATCGGTCGTGACCGTGATGGCGACCCGGAAGCGCTCCTCCAGCGTGCGCAGATGCGCCCGCTTGTGATTGAGCACGTAGATAGCGACATCCGAGCGCGTCCGCGCGATGAGATTGTGTGTCGCGCCCTTGAGCAGAGTTTCCTCCAGCGAGCGCACGAGCTGTAGCGCGACCGAGGAGACCGACCGCACATGACCGGTGCCGCCGCAATGCGGGCAGATATCGGTCGAACTTTCCAGCATCGAGGAGCGGATGCGCTGGCGCGACATTTCGAGGAGACCGAAATGCGAGATGCGGCCTACCTGGATGCGGGCGCGGTCGCTCTTCAGTGCTTCCTTCAATTTGCGCTCGACCGCGCGATTGTTGCGGTTCTCGTCCATGTCGATGAAATCGATGACGATCAGGCCCGCAAGGTCGCGCAGACGAAGCTGCCGCGCAATTTCGGCGGCGGCTTCCGAATTGGTCTTGAGCGCCGTCTCCTCGATCGAATGCTCGCGCGTCGCGCGGCCCGAATTCACGTCGATCGCAACCAGCGCTTCCGCCTGGTTGATGACGATATAGCCGCCCGACTTGAGTTGCACCGTCGAGGAGAACATCGCATCAAGCTGCGGCTCGATGCCGTAGCGTGTGAAGATCGGCTGCGCATCGTGGTAGAGATGGACGTTCTTGGCATGACTCGGCATGAGCATGCGCATGAAGTCCTTGGCTTCACGATAGGCATTCTCGCCCTCGACGATGATGTCGTCGATGTCGCTGTGATAAAGGTCGCGGATTGAGCGCTTCACCAGCGAGCCTTCCTCGTAGACGAGGGTGGGGGCGGTGGATTTCAGCGTCAGGTCGCGCACATTCTCCCACAGCCGCAGCAGATACTCGAAGTCGCGCTTGATCTCGGTCTTGGTGCGGCTCGCGCCCGCCGTGCGCAGGATCACGCCCATGCCCTCCGGCACGTCGAGCCCCTCCGCTACCTCCTTCATCTTCTTGCGGTCTTCGGCGCTCGTCACCTTGCGGCTGATGCCGCCGCCGCGCGCGGTGTTGGGCATCAGCACGGAATAGCGGCCGGCGAGCGAGAGATAGGTGGTCAGCGCCGCGCCCTTGGTGCCACGCTCTTCCTTCACCACCTGTACCAGCATCACTTGGCGGCGCTTGATGACTTCCTGGATCTTGTAGTGGCGGCGATAGCGGGGCGCGCGCTCCTGCACTTCTTCCAGCGCGTCGCCGCCGACGGATTCAACGACCTCTTCTTCCTCTTCGTCGCCGTTCTCCTCCTCCTCGTCGTCGTCTTCGTCCTCGTCCTCGTCCTCGTCGTCGTCATCATCATCATCGTCGCCGTTTTCACCGCTGCCATTGCCGTTCTCTTCGGCCTTGGCGTCGACGTCGGCTTCGACATCGGCCGCGTCGGCGGAAGCTTCCACAGTCACGTCAGGCTGAGCGGACGTATCTTGGCTGGCTTCTTCAACGGGCAGCGGAACCTCTTCCGAAGTCGGAAGCGGTACGACAACGTCTTGCGCGGCTGCTGACTGCGCCAGCTCTTCGATAACGGATGTGGTTTCGTCCGCTAACGGCTGTTCGGGAGACGCTTCGCCGGCGGTCTCCTGAGATAACGGTGCGGTGTCTTCGCTTACAACGACAGCGTCGCTGTTGTCCTGCTGCGGATCAGCGAATGGATTGGGGATCGTCTCATGCGGCTGATCTTCGCCTGCAGGTTCAATGGCGGTTGTCGTCTCGTCCGTGAGCGGGGCGCTGCGCATGACGTCACGATGACGATTTCGGTCGGCACCACGACGACGATGCCGATGGCGTCCGCGCCGGCGTCCGCCGCGGCTTTCGCCATTGCCGTTCTCGTCGTCCTCGCGCGACAGGCGCTCTTCCTCGAGTAGCGCCTGACGGTCCGCGACCGGGATCTGGTAGTAATCCGGATGGATTTCCGAAAAGGCGAGAAAGCCGTGGCGGTTGCCGCCGTAATCGACGAAGGCCGCCTGCAGGGACGGCTCGACGCGGGTGACTTTCGCTAGGTAGATGTTGCCGCGCAGTTGTTTGCGCGACGCCGATTCAAAGTCGAATTCCTCGACACGATTGCCGCGCAGCACGACCACCCGGGTCTCCTCCGGATGGGTCGCATCGATAAGCATTTTGTTGGGCATAGAAAGGTCTCTCGGACCGCGCAGCTTGCGTCCATGACCGCAATGAATGCGGATTGCGACGCTGTGACGCGCGGCCGCTTGTCATGATTGAATGAGGGAAGGGAATTGCGTTCTGGCTGCTGGCGCGAACGGCAATACCGCGGCTTGCGCGGCGGCATTGTGCAAGCTTGAAAAGCCCCGATGGCGCGTATGCCATAAATTCAAAACCCGTGCGGGCGGCTGCAGCATCGAGGCGCAACCGCAGTTAGTCATTGCTCACGGCTCAGTCGAAACGACGCTCCTGAGAGCGCCGGGACCGGTCGTCCTTCGACTCAAAACTTAAATCCCGGGCATTGGCCGATCAGGTCGTCCGCCGCCTGCCCTTGCAGGGGGTCGGTACCGACCGTGGCGCCCGCCGCCTCTGCTGCCGGACCTCTCCGGAGCCTTCGTCGAGGCGGGCGTGCCGGATGCCCGAACGCGGTACAACCGGACCAGTAAACCGTCAGCACATCCTTATTAGGGGGCAGGGGCCGGAATGGCAACGGCCAAATCCGGCCCGCCTCCTGAACACTCAAGCTATTGTTACTGCGCGCTAAATCAAGAGGACACAGCCGCTCGCTGCAGCTTCGCTGGCGGCCTGCGCCCCGCCGCCAACATTAATGTGACGCGAATGTGAATCGCTTTGCCCCGATTTCCGACCCCGCGTCTCGAACATGTCCGCATCAGGGGGCTAAAGTCGGGCCGTCCTTGGAGCACCTGGTCGGTGAGAACTTGGGTTCGCAGGCGACACGCGAGTTGCATTCAATGTGGAGGCATTCATGAGCATTTTCGGGAAAATCATGTCGGCCATTTTCGGCTCCAGTGAAGCCAAGGCGGCGGGCGGTCAAGCGGCGGCTCCGGCCGAGGGGACGACAGGTGCCGGCGGCGCGGCCGCCGCCACCGCGGCGCCGATGGCGCAGGTCGATGTCGAGAAGGTCGTGTCCGAGATGGCTGCGAAGAAGAAAGAGAAGCTCGACTGGCGCAAATCGATCGTCGACCTGATGAAGGTCCTTGATCTCGATTCGGGTCTCGGAGCCCGCAAGGAACTCGCCAAGGAACTTGGCTATACGGGCGATATGAACGATTCTGCCAAGATGAATATCTGGCTGCACAAGCAGGTGATGAACAAGCTTGCGGCCAATGGCGGCAAGGTGCCGGCGGATCTGAGGGACTGATCGCGCAGCAGCCAACGCCGCCCCGCAAGGATTTGCGGGGCGGTTTTGTTTTGTCGCTCAGCGCGGCGCCGCGCCCACCGCGCCGCCGCCGCTGGTTGGCGGAAAGATCGTCTTCCAGTCGTTCTTCATGCTGATCAGCGGCCAGCCTTTCGACTTGGCCTCATCGAGGCCCTTGTCGAGCCGTCCGATCTGCGAATTGCGGTCATAGGCATATTCGCGCTCGGCGTCGTCGTGATGGACGTAGAGCGCAAGCCGCGCGCCGTCGCCGGCTGCCACATATTGCAGCATCTGCAGATCGCCGTCGGAATTGCCGAAGGCGATGATCGGGCGGCGGCCAATGAAGCGATGAATGCCGACCGGCTTGCCTGGCCCGTCGTCGATGAATTCAACTTTGGTTTCCTTTAGCAATTCGGGCTTGCCGTCCTTCAGTTCGAATTTCGTGACGCCGGAGGAGCCGACAACCTGTTCGGGCGGAATGCCGTAGACCTGTTCCGTCCAGGGCCGCATGAAATCGATTCCGCCGCCGGAGACGATGAAGGTCTTGAAGCCGTTGGCGCGCAGATATTGCATCACCTCAAGCATCGGCTGGTAGATCAGGTCGGTGTAGCGTCGGTGGAAGCGCGGATGCTTGGCGGTCGCCAGCCAGTCCTTCACCGAGGCCTCGAACTGTTCCGTGGTCATGCCGCCATGCGTTGCGGCGATCACCTCAAGCAATCCTTTTTCGCCGGCCGTCGCTGCCGTTTTCACGTCGCCTTCGAGCAGCGCCTTGAACGGCTGCTGCGTTTTCCATTCCGGATGCCGCGGGGCCATTGCGCGGATGCGGTCAAACGCAAACGCCATCTGGAAATAGAACGGCTGCTCGCACCACAGGGTGCCGTCATTGTCGAAAGCGGCGATGCGCGCTTCGGGCGGCACATAGCCCATATTGCCCTCGCGCGTGACGCGGGCAACAAAATCGATGATCGCTTTCTTCGTTGCGCCATCGTTCCATGAGGGCAGGGGATCGGTCTGCGCGAGGCTGATCCCCGGCGACATGCCGAACATGACGAGTGCCAGAAACAATAAATGGAGAATGCGTTGCATGAGCTTGTCTCCACGTTGATCCAGTCGTTTACGTTGCGCGTTCGCCGTCGGGCTCCTATCGCTTCGCCTTTGGCAGTTCCTTTTCGGATTCCGCGAGCCCCTGCGCCGGAGCGATCATGGTCGCCGCTGCAGGAGAATCGAAGTGGAACCAGGTCTTGGCCAGCACCTGTTGCCTGAGGGGCTGGTCGATATAGGGCGCGATCAGCGTCTCGAACGCGAATTCGTTGGTCCGGTACTCGTAGCGGCAGCGTTTGGCCCGGCCCTCGGGAAGCTTGCCGGTGGACGTGGCGTCGGCGAACAGCGCGGGATCCATCCCATAGGCCAGACACCAGCGATTGAAATAGCGCTGGGCTGGCAGGTCATGCGTGTCGGCGATCAGTCGCAATTCCGGGGCTTTGCTCTGCTCCTCCAGGGCCTCGTCGCCGGCGACGATCGACGCGCCGAGGATGAGCCGCCGTGCATCGGCTTTGCCGAAATGCAGCAGGATATAGGTCGCGATGTAGTCGGCGACTTCTTCCTCTCGGCCGAAGAAGGGAATGTCCAGCACCTCGACGAGCGCGTGGCCAAGCTCGTGCAGGAACACCTCGACCGTCGGGCCGATCATGACGTCGTGTGGTGTGAGGCCCTGAAGCACTCCCTTCGGCGTGTATTTCTGGATGTACTCGAAATATTCGTAGCAAACCTTGATTGCGTCTTCCCAGAAATACGCATTCGCCACGCCGTTGCATCCCTCAACCTTGAGCGTGATCCTTTCGGGCAGGCAGATGGGGCTGAGAAATTCCTGCAGGTGTTCGAGGAGACGGCGATTTTTCAGCATCGCCTGGAGTGGCAGATGCGCCGAATTTTTCGGCTCCACATACTGATAGTCGAACTGGCCGGTCTTGAGGCCCGTCTGTTGCTTCGCCCATGCGGGCGGCATGCACGATGGCGCCGGTGACGGCTGCGCGGAAGCGGGCACAACGTATGCAGCCAGTCCGATCAGGGCCGCCACCAACGAGACTCTCGATATGCAACACTTCGACATTCGGGCGCTCACCTCACTTGCGCATCATGGCGGACTGTGCCGGAGACTGCTTCTGCGCCGGCGAGAAGTTGAGTACGACCCAGAAGTTCCAGCCTTCCGGCCGGTTCTCGGCCTCGAATTCCCAGTAGCTTTTCACGTTCAGCAGACCCTGAATGTCAGTGCCGACCGGAAAGATATATCCGATCTGCGGTCCGATGCCGCCTACGCGCGACTTGAACGGGCCGAGCGTCGCGCCGGCGCCGCTGTCGCCGGTGATCTGTTGGTACCAGTAACCGACCGCGCCGACGAAGAACTGCTTGTTGAGGAATTGCGAAATGCCCCAGTCGGTATGCCAGTCGATGCCGTTCTTGTAGTCGATATGCGTGTTTTCGAAATTGTAGGTGAAGCCGGTGACGACGGAGAATTCATGTCCCTTCGTTGGATCGAAATAGGTGTAGCCGGCGCCACCATCCAGCGCCCAATGCCCAAACCCGAGATTGACCAGCCGATGGGCTTCGTAGGAACCAACCGGCAAATTTGTCATGCCGTAAACCATGTAATTGTGAACGCCATGATTCCACCGGAGCGACGGCCACAGCAGAACATCGCCGAAGGCGTCCAGCGACTGGCTGACGCTGCGCGACGTGGCAAAGCCGATCGGGCCCAGCGCGCCGGTGATGTTCGCGTTGACCTCCGCCTGTTGCCGGCCATAGGCGGCGATCAGGGCGATCGAGAACTGGCCGCCCAGGATCGGCTCCGCCGCCGTGTAGCTCGGGCCGCTGAGCACAAGATCGGCCTTCGCATCCATGGTGGCGTTCAGGCTGACGTTCAGATTTGCCGTCTGGTTGCCGAAGCGGATCGACCGTGAGGCTGCGACATTGCCGCCGGCCGACACGTCCGTGTGATAGTAAATCGTCGCCCAGCTCCAGCCCGCCGTCAGCGGCGCCGCGGCCAGACTTCCATACGCTCCGGGCAGCCAGAAACTGACGCCGCCCTGGTCGGCGGACGCGGGCGCACCGCTTGCTACCAGCATCATGAGTCCGAGAACACGTCCCAGCGTCCTGCTCTTGCGTCTCATACTATGCCCCCCTGTTGTTCGAATCGACTTCCTGGAAGTTTCCCTCAGAACGGATTGAGACAAAGCCGAAGAAGAATGTCACCCAGCCCGCTACGTTGACTCTCTGCGCGAAAGGATGATTGCGGCGCCTGACGATGATACCCGGCAGCATCGCCATGAAGACGATGACGAAGATCGTGCTCGCCGCCAGCACGATCAGGACGATCCCGGCGACGATGTCGAGGCCGGTCATGATGCCGTTCCCACGCTGCCGGATTTCGCGGGCTCGCGTTCGCGCTCCCGTTCGCGCATCTCGCCGATATCCTTTTCCAGGAAATAGTTGAGCAGCGTGCGGATGATCGCGATCACCGCGAGGCGCCCGACATCGTCCCACGTCGGCGCGATCGAGGTCTCGATGATGTCGGCACCGAGCTGAAAGGTGAGGGCGGCGACCAGCCAGCGTCCGAAGCGCAGCCAGACCGCGCGCTTTTCGTGGCCGTCCGGCTCGCCGAATATCAGCCTGAGGCCGCCGATGGCCGCCTCGATCGTGCCGATGATGACAATCAGCAGCGCGATCGCGTCGATGATCGTTGCCGCAAACTCGGTCGCGAGCGCCAGCCACCCCTTCATGAGTTCAAGCGTGGTCAAAGACTTTCCTCCGGTCGTTCACCGCGAGTTCCGATGGAACTTGCGAGCGTCGGGAGTTCCCGCGTGTCCCAAAAGACACGTCACCTCGAGATGAGAGGCATTTTCTCCTGCTGGTTGAGGCGTGCGGCGAAAAGTGTATTGGCCCGGCCGCGCCGAGGTGACAGCGTGATGACAGGGCGATTCTTATCTGGGGGAAGACTTGGCTTTCGATCCGATGCCGGCGGGCGGCAGTGGCCCGCATGGACCATTCTGCACGAGTTGCCGTGAGCCCATCGCCGAAGGGCAGCGCAGCATCCGCATCGACTTCGGCCACGATCCGCAGGGCCATCGCGGGCTGAGCGGGCTCTACCACGAGCGGTGCGGCCGGCCGTTTCAGTCGCTGGCGCACGCGCTGCACGTGCTGTCGTTCAGGCCGTTCTAGACGAAGCATTGTCTTGCGCCTCATGCAGTCGCGGGCGGCGAGGGCAATCCCGCCGCCCGAAGCAGCATCAGCCTCCGCCGGCCGTCTCTCTCATTTTCTCGATCGCCTCGTCAATCGTGAAGCTGTTCGGCTTCTGTATTGGCGGGAAGTCCTTGAAGGTTTCCGCGAATTTTGCCGCGATCATGTTGATCGTGAAGACGATGTAGTCGCGGCGGAGGAACCACTCCCAGTAGGTGTTCGACGTGATTTCGGCGAACTCATACGGATCGGTCCGCAGGTTGTAGAGCTTGGGAAGCCGCAGCCGCGTGAACGGCTCCGCCCACACCTGGAGCGTGCCCTTGCATCGCTGCTCCATGAACACAACCTTCCAGTTGTCGTAACGCAGCGCGATGATGTCGCCGTCGTCGCTGATATAGACGAACAGCTTGCGTGGACTCTCCTTCTCCTGTCCGGTGAGGTAGGGAAGCAGATTGTAGCCGTCGATGTGGTTCTTGTAGGTGCGGCCGCAGGCCTGATAGCCCTTCTTCGCCTTCTCCACGATGTCCGGCTCGCCGGCGGCTGCAAGGAAAGTCGGGAACCAGTCATGGTGCTGAACGATCTCCGTCGAGGTCTGCCCCGGCCTGATCTTGCCCGGCCAGCGCACGATCATCGGTATGCGGAACGCGCCTTCCCAGTTGGTATTCTTCTCCGAACGGAACGGCGTCATGCCGCCGTCCGGCCAGGTGTTGCGGTGGGGCCCGTTGTCCGTTGAATACTGCACGAATGTATTTTCGCTTATGCCGAGCTCGTCGAGCAGATCGAGCATCTGCCCCACATTCTTGTCGTGATCGACCATCGTGTCATGATAGGGCGACTGCCAGCGGCCGGCCTGGCCGAGGCTTTCCTTCTTGGTGTGCGTGTAAAGGTGCATGTGGGTGGTGTTGAGCCACACGAACCACGGCTTGCCGTCGGCCTCGGCGCGCTTGATGAAATCCTTGGCCGCCGCAACGAACTCGTCGTCGCAGGTTTCCATGCGCTTGCGCGTCAACGGGCCGGTATCCTCGATCTTCTGCCTGCCGACCTTGCCCCAGCGGGGCTCGACCGTTGCGTCGTCCTTGTCGGTCGCCCAGGAATGAATGACGCCGCGCGGTCCATAATTCTTGCGATAGTTTGGATAGTCCTTTTCCGGCGGGTAGTCGTACATCTCCGGCTCTTCCTCGGCGTTCAGGTGATAGAGATTGCCGAAGAACTCGTCGAAGCCGTGATTGGTCGGCAGCATGTGGTTGAGATCGCCGAGATGGTTCTTGCCGAACTGCCCGGTGGCATAGCCCTGGTTTTTCAGGGCGCCGGCAATTGTGAGAGCCTTCTCGGTCATCCCGATCGGGGCGCCGGGGAAGCCCACTTTTGAGAGGCCGGTCCGCAGGACGCTCTGCCCCGTGATGAAGGACGAACGGCCGGCGGTGCAGGATTGCTCACCGTAACTGTCGATAAACATCATGCCTTCCCTGGCGAGACGGTCGATGTTCGGCGTCCGGTAGCCCATGAGTCCGTGCGAGTAGCAGCTCAAGTTCGAGATACCGATATCGTCGCCCCAGATGACGAGGATGTTGGGCTTTCCGCTTTTGGCCATTGTCAATTCTCCCTACTGCTTCCGGGACTATGGTTGCTTGGGTTCACATATTTGCCTCTGCGATGATCGTTGGAGAGCGGACGGCGGGATCGCTCCCGCCGCCCGAAACGACGCATTACCTGCTGCCGCCCGTCGCACCCTCACGCAGCTTTTCCAGCACCTGGTCCACGCCGAAGGAACCAGCGGCTTGGCTCGGCGGGAACTCCTTGAACGTCGCCAGGAACTCGCCGACGATGTGCTGCGCGGGTACGCAGATAAAGGCATGGTCGAACCACCAGTCGTAGTATGTGTTCGATGTTATATCCGCGCGCTCATACGGATCGGTCCGCAGATTGAAGAGCTTGGGAAACCGTAGCGTCGTGAACGGCTCACCCCAGATCTTCAACGTCCCCGTAGCGCGCTGCTCCGAGAAGACGAACTTCCAGTTGTCATAGCGCAAGCCGACCAGATCGGAGTCGTCATTGAAGTAGAAGAACTCCTTGCGCGGACTCTCCTTCGTCTGGCCGGTCAGCAGCGGCAGCAGGTTGTAGCCGTCGAGATGCACCTTGAAGGTCGCATCGCCGACCTTCATGCCCTTGAGCAGCTTCTCCTTCACGTCGGGAATTCCGGCCGCGGCCAGCAGCGTCGGCGCCCAGTCGAGGTGCGCCACGATCTCGTTGCAGATGGTTCCGGCCTTGATGTGGCCAGGCCACCTGACCATGCAGGGGACGCGGAAGGCGCCTTCCCAGTTCGAATTCTTCTCGTTGCGGAAGGGCGTCATCGCGCCGTCCGGCCAGGTGTTCATATGCGGACCGTTGTCGGTGGAATACATGACGATCGTGTCGTCCGTCATGCCCAGGTCGTCCAGCGCCTTGAGCACCGTGCCGACGTTCTTGTCGTGGTCGATCATGGTGTCGTGGTAGGGGCTCTGCCAGCGGCCGGCCTGCCCGATGCTCTCGGGTTTGGTGTGCGTGCGCAGGTGCATGTGGGTGAAGTTCACCCAGAGGAAGACGGGCTTGTCGGCGGCCTTCTGCCGCTTCAGAAAGTCCACCGCTCGCTCGGCGAAGTCGTCGTCGCAGGTTTCCATCCGCTTCTTGGTCAGCGGGCCGGTGTCCTTGATTGTCTGCTTGCCGATCTTGCCGAAGCGCGGATCCACCGTCGGGTCATCTACGTCAGTCGCTTTGCAATCCAGGACACCGCGTGGTCCGTAGTTCGCAAAGAAGTTCGGGAAGTCCTTCGATTTCGGGTAGTCCGGCAGTTCGGGTTCCTCGGAGGCGTTCAGGTGGTAGAGGGCGCCATAGAACTCGTCGAAGCCGTGGACGGTCGGAAGGTGCTCGTTTCGGTCGCCGAGGTGGTTCTTGCCGAACTGGGCCGTGGCGTAGCCCTGTGCCTTGAGCAACTGGGCGATGGTCACATCGCGGGCCTGCAGGCCCTGCGCGGCGCCTGGCATGCCTACCTTGGTGTTGCCCGTGCGGAATCCGCACTGTCCGGTAATGAACGAAGAGCGACCGGCTGTGCAGCTCTGCTCCGCGTATGAGTCGGTGAATCGTATTCCTTCGCTGGCGATGCGGTCGATGTTTGGGGTTCGGTAGCCCATCAGCCCGTCCGAATAGGCACTGATGTTGCTCTGGCCGATGTCGTCGCCCCAGATGATCACGATGTTTGGCTTCTTGCTCATTTTAGTCCTCCGGTTGGCATCAAGTCGTTTCGTGCGAGTCGTGCGGGTCTCTGCGCGAGTTGGTCGCAACGCGTTTCTTCTTTTGCGGAACTTCCCTTGTTGACATCGGCCGCCTCCTGGATCTGCCGTCCGTGGGTTCACCCGAACGGGCCGACCTCGAACAGCATGCTGACGATGGCGAAGATGCCGATCGCCAGCAGAATGATCGCCGTCAGCAACGTGAGTGAAACCGGGAATTTGCTTTCGCCATGCACCAGCCCCCCGGTGATCATGGTTTTTCTCTGCTCGCGCAGGTGCAGCATGAACTGAAGATGATAGGCGATGCCGCCGATCAGCATCACGATGCCGAGCGCAACCAGCGCCACGCCGAAGTTTCGTGGCGCCGCCGCGTGAGCCAGCGTCCCGGCATCCTTCAGCTTCTCGAAGAACTGGAAGATTGTGAAGCCGAAACCGATCAGCGACAGCGAGGTACGGATCACCGACATCAGCGTGCGGTCCGCGCTCATGCGCGTGCGCTGGAATGACATGCCGGTGCGGCGGGATGACAGCTCGACCGACACGTCGTCTGGTGGTGATTTTGCGGCGACAGTGTTCATCCTTCCGGCCCTTTTGAGACAGTGCGCTGACTGCACAGTGCATCGATTGCGATTCTCTGATCAGTAATGCAACGCAGGATCAGAGCAGAAGACTCGCGACAGATTTCCAGATTTCATCGAGGGGGAATGCCAGCAGAACCACCGGCACAAATGGCAGCAGGATTGCCGCCGCAAGCATGATCAGGTCCTTGATGCCCACCGGCACGAAGCGGATGGCGTGAACGTTCGCCACAACCGCATAGAGATCGTTGACGGCGGAGAAATCCGGATTCTCCAGCAGGCTGCCGCGATCGGCTTGCGGCGCCCCGAGCCATTTGTGCTCGAAGGCATGCCCGGCTTCGTCGGCAAGGGCGCCATAGGCGAGCGCACCCCGCCGCCATACGCGCGTCAGCGTCGGCGTAAATACCAGGAGCGGGGCGAGGAACAGCGCCATGAGGCTCAACATCAGGCCAAAGTTGAAGGCGAGTTGCGGCGTTGGCAGTCCGCTGCCGGACAACACCATGTAAGCGGAGCGGCCGGCGGCGACGGCCGCGAGGGCCATCGCAACAGGAGCGAAGGCGCGCAGGGACTGTCCAAGGAAGCCGAGCCCTGCGCAGTGGTCAGGGTGTGACGCCACCAGCCGCAGGTCGAACGTTGAGATCAGCCAGAGCAGCCGCGTCCACACGGCCAGTCGCCACAGCCAGCCGAAGATGAGAACCAGCAGCAACGGCAGGCTGACCAGCATGTGCCACCAGCCGGCGGGAGACAGAAACGGCGTGATGCCGGCCGATACGGCCTAGGCCGGCAAGTCTTCACGCTGATACGAGAGGATCGTCGCCAGCACGATCAGGTAGGCACACACGAATGTGGCGACTTCCGTGCTTCGCGATTGCAGAAGAATGCGCGTGGACGACAGCGCATCCGTGAACCGGCTCTGGTCGTTCGGGCGCACCATGCCGCTTTCGGCGAAGTGCCGCGTTATTGTGTTGATCTGCGGGACACACCACGCTTCCGCCAGCACCAGCAATGGCACGGCGGCGAGATAGCGCGCGTGCACGCCGACCTGGACGAGAAGGGGCGTAACGTGGTCCGCATGCAGCCACAGGCTTTGCGCGATCGCGAACAGGAAAAGCGGCAACCATGCGACCAGGGCGAGCAGCAGGGCGCGCCGTCCGATGTTGAGCGCGTGCGGCTTGGCCAGGCCGAGCCATTGCTGCACCGCCAGCGGCGGCGCCTGTTCGAACAGGGCGGCGTTGTCGCTGCCGCTCATCGGCTGGCTTCTGCCGTCGGTCGTGGAATATGCGAGGGTGGCTGACATCTTTCGACCCTCAGCCCGTTGCCCTGCGCGCGAGCCACCAGCGCGCGAGCATTTCGACGATCCATCGGAAGATGAAATAGGGGATGACTGCGAGCAGGATCGCGATCACCGCCGCCTCCGCCGGATAGAACGCGTCGAGCTCCTTGAATTGGTAGATGACATCCATGCAGATGCCGAGCAGCAGCACGCGTGCAACCGACGTCAGCCCTTCACGCAGGCGGCCGGTTGGTTGTGTGTGATCGAACCACGCCGTCCAGAAGAAGGATTTGTGCCCTTGACGTGCGTCCCTGAGGCCATCGTGGACGGCGGCAAGCGCGGCCATGGTCGGCTGCAGGAAAAAGCGAAAGGTCATCGGCCCACCGAAGCGGGCGAAGATGTCGCCCCAGAAGCGCTGGTGCACATCGAGCGAGAAGCCGTGCATGGCGATGCCAGCGATGAGCAGAGCCGCCGTGAGGCCGACCACTCCCCATGTGAAATAGGAGGCTCTGGGAGAGGGAGTATCGGTGGTCATGCGGCCCGGCCTCCCTTTGCCTACGTCTATCCGCCGTTCCGCTGCCTGAGCACGCAACGGAAGCCGACATGGCTTGTGGATGTGTCCACCGGCTCCGCATGACGCGCGGCCGGTCGATAGCGGCGGCAGTAATTCGGCGCGCACAGGTGCGAGCCGCCTTTCAAAACCTTTCGTGGAATCCTGATCTGCGGCTGACAGGGGTCGTAGCTGTCTTCTTCACGTCCGCCGCGCGGGTTTTCCGGAATGCAGCAGGCCTTCTGCGCGTCGCCTTCATGCTTTGGCGTGTACCAGTCGCTCGTCCACTCCCAGACATTGCCGATCATGTCGTGGATCCCGTAGCCATTCGGCGGGAAGGCGGTGACGGGGGAAGTGCGCGCAAAGCCGTCGCTGCACAGATTCTCCTGCGGGAAGTTGCCCTGCCAGGTGTTGGCCATCTGCTGGCCGTCCGGCGTGAGTTCATCGCCCCAGGCGAACTCCGCCTCTTCCAGTCCGCCGCGTGCCGCGAATTCCCACTCGGCTTCCGTTGGCAGATCCTTGCCAGCCCAGCACGCATAGGCGAGGGCGTCGGAATAGGCGACATGCACGACGGGGTGATTGTCGAGGCCGTTGATGTTGCTCTTGGGTCCGTAGGGATGGCGCCAGTCGGCGCCCTTCAGGAAGGTCCACCACTGCGACCAGTCGCGCAGATCGACAGGATGCTTCGGCGGCGAGAATACCAGCGATCCTGCATACAGCATGTGCGGTAACGCCCCGGGATAGTCCTTCGCGTCCGGCACGATCTCGGCGACCGCGACGTGTCCCGTTGCGCGCACAAAATCTCTGAATTGCCGATTGGTGACAGGCGTGCGGTCGATGAAGAAAGGGTCAACACTGACATGATGAACCGGCGCCTCTTCTGGGTAATGCCGGTCCGAACCCATGCGAAACGTGCCGCCGGGCACAAGGATCATGTTGGAGCGAATGCCGCTCTCACCGTCCGCTCGTTCAACGTTACTGGACTCTGTATTCAGCAGGGTCATTGCAATTGACTTCGCACGCAACAGGACTTCGGCAGCAATAATAAGAATCGAGATGACAACAGGAAACGTCAGAGAAGGGTCGAATGGGTCAGTGTTCCTGACACAGATTTAAATCAAGTGCGGAATACTCACGCATCCGATTGAAGTGCCCACACAAAAAGCTATCATAATTTTTTCTGAACGCTAGCGTTCGCGTGCGATCATGACATCGCTTCCCTTTGTGTCGCGCGTTCACATTTGCGTGTGCGATCAAGTCATCCGCACGCGTAGTGCGTCCCGTATTGACTCGCTGCGGGTACTGACCACCAATTGCGCAACATGATCTGAAACGTCATCGATCACGCCAGCGTGCGCGTCCGGGGAGGGTGAGATGAAATCCATCGCCTCGTTTCTTGCCTCGTTTCTTGCCGCCGCAGTCATTTCAGCAATTTCCAGTTTTCCGGTCCTCGCCCAGAATACCTCCCAGAGCGGAAAGCCGCCGCTGAAGGCCGAGGAGCTTGACCAGTTGGTCTCGCCGATCGCGCTCTATCCGGACAATCTGCTGTCGCAGGTGCTGATCGCGTCGACCTATCCGCTGGAAGTCGTGCAGGCGGATCGCTGGGTGAAGGACAACAAGTCGCTCAAGGGCAGCGCACTGAAGGCGGCCGCCGACAAGCAGGGCTGGGACGACAGCATCAAGTCGCTCACCGCGGTGCCCGATGTGCTGACCATGATGTCCTCGCAGCTCGACTGGACGCAGAAGCTGGGCGATGCCGTTCTCGCACAGCAGCCGGACGTGATGGATGCGGTCCAGCGACTGCGGGCAAAGGCGGATGCGAACGACAAGCTCAAGACCACGCAGCAGCAGAAGGTTTCGAAGAGTTCTCAGGGCGGGAAACAGACGATCGTGATCGAGCCGACGGTGCCGGAGACGCTCTACGTTCCCTATTACGATCCCGGCGTCGTTTATGGGGCGTGGCCCTACGCCGAGTATCCGCCGTACTACTTCCCGGCGCCAGGCTATATCGCCAGCGGGGTGATCGCGACCGGCATTGCCTTCGCAACCGGCGTTGCGGTTGGCGCGTGGGCCGGGCGCGGAAACTGGTGGGGCGGCAGCTTCAACTGGGGCAACAACAACATCAACATCAACAACGATATCGACATCAACAAGCGCAACAACTGGGTTCACAATCCGGATCACCGTCACGGCGTGCGCTACAACAACGATGCGGTGCGCAACAAATTCGCCAAGGGCGATGGCGGCAACCGCGAGAACCGCATGGACTTCCGCGGCCGCGACGGCCAGCAGGTGCTGAAGCCGGACAGCCGCGATCTGAAGCCCGGAGATGCCAAGCCGGGCGCGCGCGATCGGCCGGACACGGGCAAGCGCCCCGGCGGCGGAGATCGGCCGGATGCCGGCAAGCGTCCCGGCGGTGGCCACAAGCAGGCCTCACGCCCCGGCGGAGACAAGGCCGGGCAGCACCGGCCGGATCGTGACCGGCCATCGTCACGCCCGAGCGGAAGTCGCGATGGGGCCATGTCGCATATCGATCGCGGCGCGCATGAGCGCGCCAGCGGCAATCGCGGTCGCGCCAGCGCAGGACACATGGCCGGCGGACCGCGCCCGGGCGGCGGCATTCAACGCGGCGGCGGCCCGCGTCCGGGCGGAGGCATTCACGCTGGCGGACGCCCCGGCGGCGGTGCCGCGCGCGGCGGCGGCGGACGCCGCCGGTGACACAGGACGCGGAGAGCGAGATGCAGACCTTCATCAAGAGTCACATGAGGCCGCTCGCCCTGTGCGCGATCATCGTGCTCACGCTTGTGGGCGGAATGGATATCGCCCAGGCCCAGCAGAAATTCGCATCGCCGGACGAGGCGGTGACCGCGCTGGTCGCGGCCGCGCGCGCCAACAATGACCGCGACGTGGTGCGCATTCTCGGAGACCGCGAGCTCGTTTTTTCCGGCGATCCGGTGGCGGATGGCCAGCGGCGGCAGGCGTTTCTGCTGGCCTATGACGCACGCCATCAGCTCAACAAGCAGGGGGACAGCAAGGCCGAACTCGTCATCGGGCCGAACGACTGGCCGTTCCCGATCCCTCTGGTGGAGAAGAACGGCTCATGGTGGTTCGATACGGCAAGCGGACGTGAGGAGGTTCTCTATCGCCGCATCGGACGCAACGAACTCGCCGCGATCCAGGTCGCGCTCGCCTATGTCGATGCGCAGAACGACTACGCATCCATGAATCCGACCGGCGGGAAAGTCGACAGTTACGCGCAGCGCTTCTTCAGCACGCCGGGAAAGAAAGATGGCCTGTACTGGCCGTCCGCCGCGAATGAACCGCGCAGCCCCCTCGGCGAGACCGTCGTGCTCGCCACCGCCGAAGGCTATCGTTTCGGCGAGGGGCAGATCCCGTATCACGGCTACTACTACAGGATATTGAAGTCACAGGGGCCGAACGCGCCGGGCGGCGCCGTGAACTATGTCGTCAACGGCAACATGATCGGCGGCTTCGCGCTCGTCGCCTATCCGGCCGAATACGGCAATTCCGGCGTGATGACGTTTCTCGTGAACAATGCCGGCGTCGTCTTCCAGAAGGATCTCGGGCCGAAAACGTCGCGGATTGCCTCGCGCATGACCGCCTTCAATCCTGATCACACTTGGCGGAAGGTCTCTGCCGAAGATCTGGCGGTGAGATGAAAGGCGCCGGCGGCTCTCAACGCTTGTTTGGTTCACGCCGCTACGTCAGATCTGTTGCTGGCAGACACCCCAGCATCCGTTGCAAGCTGGAGGGCGGAACGTACCGCGATTGCCCTACCGTCGGTTGCCCGTCTCCGTTCCGCCACACCTCTCCGGAAACACCTGCGGCCCAGTAAGTTCCTGTTAACCACCCCCCGGCCTAATAGAGTAATTGTAGAGTGGGAGGGCGACTCGTGGCCGGCCGCTGGGCTTGCTCCACTCTTTCCATTGCCGCTCTGGTTGCCGGTCTTGCCGGACCGGGGATGCTTGCCCGTGCCCAGGTTTTCGATTCCCTGCCGATCGCGACCGACGCCCGCCTGGCCGGCGACGACAAGGAAACGCGGCTCATCGTCGATCTGACCCGCAAGATGGATGTGCGGGCCTTCACGCTCTCCAATCCCTACCGCGTGGTCGTGGACCTGCCGCAGACCGTCTTCCAGTTGCCTTCGAAAGCCGGTGAGACCGGGCGGGGCCTGATCAAGGCCTTTCGCTACGGCCTGGTGATGGCCGGCGGCTCGCGCATCGTGGTCGATGTCACGAAGCCCGTGCGGTTGGACCGCCTCCATGTGCTGGAGGCGCGGGAAGGGCAGCCCGCCCGTCTGGTCCTCGACCTCGCTGCCACCGACCGCGAAAGCTTCATGCGCAACATGGTCCAGCAGGCCAGGGCCTTGCCGCTGAGCGATCCGCGCAAGACAGACGCGGCGATGCCCAGGCCGGCCGGCGATCCGCGCCCGCTTATCGTCATCGATCCCGGCCATGGCGGCCCCGACACCGGCGCCAAGGTCGCCGACGGCGAGATCATGGAAAAGCACATGGTGCTGGATTTCAGCATCACGCTGCGCGACCAGCTCGAGAAGAGCGGCAAATACCGGGTGGTGATGACCCGCACCGATGACACCTTCATTCCGCTGGCCGAGCGCGTGAAGATCGCGCGCCAGCGGCAGGCCTCACTCTTTATTTCCATCCATGCCGACTCGCTGCCGAAGGCCGAGGGCGACGCACAGGGGGCCACCATCTACACGCTATCCGACAAGCCGTCCGACAGCGACGCCGCCAAGCTCGCCGAAGAGGAAAACCGCTCGGACGTGGTGGCAGGCATCGACCTCTCGCGCGAGCCGGGTGACGTCGCCGATATCCTGATCGATCTCGCCCAGCGCGAGACCAAGGGCTATTCCCATCACTTTGCCCGCACCCTGGTGGGCGAGATGAAAACCGCCATGCGACTCCACAAGAAACCGCTGAAATCGGCGAGTTTTGTGGTGCTCAAGGCGCCGGACGTGCCGTCCGTGCTGGTGGAACTCGGCTATATGACCAACAAGCAGGACCTGAAACTGCTGGTGTCGGAGAACTGGCGCACCAAGGCGGCCGATAGCATGGTACAGGCCGTCGACGCTTTCTTCCGGACCCGGATCGCGGGGGCGGATGCAAGCGCAGCGCGGCGATGATGGGCGGTAAGGGGAGGCGGAAAAGCCTCAGTTTGACCATAAAATCACGCGACGAGGGAGGCTCCGGCGCGTGCGAGCGGCGAGTGGGCTTTTGCCGATAGAGACGATTCACAACGGGGTGCGGCGGGACTTTCAGCGTCCGCCGAAGCGGTCTTAACGTATGAAATTGATGCTCCGCTTTTTCGGGTTTCTGTTCGCCGCCG
Source organism: Pseudorhodoplanes sp. (assembly GCA_032027085.1). Lineage (NCBI taxonomy): Bacteria > Pseudomonadati > Pseudomonadota > Alphaproteobacteria > Hyphomicrobiales > Pseudorhodoplanes > Pseudorhodoplanes sp. The sequence continues at coordinate 3,134,277 of JAVSMS010000001.1, forward strand.
GAACCATTCTGTTCCTGGTCGGCATTGCCGGCGTCGCCGGCCTGATGTGGCATTTCTCCAAGGACCTGCCGGATTATTCCCAGTTGCAGGATTACGAGCCGCCGGTGATGACCCGGGTGCATGCGGGCGACGGGTCGCTGGTTGCCGAATATGCGCGCGAGCGGCGTCTGTATCTGCCGATCCAGGCGGTGCCGAAACTCGTGATCAATGCCTTCCTCTCGGCCGAGGACAAGAATTTCTACGAGCATGGCGGCCTCGATTTCAACGGCATTGCGCGGGCCGGTATCCTCTATCTGCAGAACCTCGGAAGCAGCCGCCGCCCGCAAGGCGCCTCCACGATCACCCAGCAGGTCGCAAAAAACTTCCTGCTGACGAACGAGTTGTCCTTCACGCGCAAGATCAAGGAAGCGCTGCTCGCGATGAAGATCGAGCGCACCTATACAAAGGACAAGATTCTCGAACTCTATCTGAACGAAATTTATCTGGGTTTTTCCGCCTACGGCGTCGCCGCCGCATCGCTTCTTTATTTCGACAAGTCGGTGCACGAACTGACAGTGCCGGAAGCGGCCTATCTCGCCGCGCTTCCGAAGGCTCCGACCTATCTGCATCCCTTCCGTCAGCGCGAGCGCGCGATCGAGCGGCGCAATTACGTGATCGACCGCATGATCGAGAACGGCTTGGTCAAGCCGGCCGACGGCGAAAAATTCAAGAAAGAGCCGCTCAACGTGACCGCGCGCCCGACCGGTGCGCATATCTTCGCCGCGGAATATTTCGCGGAGGAAGTGCGACGCGAAATCTACGAGCGTTATGGCGAGAAGAAACTTTATGAGGGCGGGCTCTCGGTACGCACCACGCTCGATCCGAAGATGCAGATCCTGGCGCGCCAGGTGCTGGTCGACGGGTTGCTCAAGTACGACGAGAAGCACGGCTATCGCGGGCCGGTGCAGAAGCTCGACATTTCCGGCGACTGGGGCGTCAAGCTCGCCGACGTGAAGGCGCTGAACGATATCGGCTGGAAACTCGCCGTCGTCCTGGAAACGTCCGACCAATCGGCGCGTATCGGTCTGCAGCCCGGGCGCGAGCCGGGCGGGGCGGTGGTGAAGGCGCGCCAGGTCGGATTGATCGGCATCGACGGTGTGAAATGGGCGAAAGCCGCGAGCGGTCCGACCCGCGGCAAGACGCCGACCAAGGTCAGCCAGGTGCTGGAGCCGGGCGATGTCATTTACGTCGATCCGCTCGTCGGGAAGGACGGCAAGGAAGTCGGCGAGAACCAATATCGCCTGCGGCAAGTCCCTGAAATATCCGGTGCCATCACCGTCATGGACCCGTATACCGGCCGCGTTCTGGCGATGGTCGGCGGCTTCTCGTTCGATCAGAGCCAATTCAACCGCGCGACGCAGGCGCTGCGGCAGCCGGGCTCCTCATTCAAGCCGTTTGTCTACGCCGCCGCTCTCGACAACGGTTATACGCCGTCAACGGTTGTCATGGATTCGCCGATCGAAATCGATCAGGGCCCCGGCCTTGGCGTGTGGCGGCCGGAAAACTATTCCGCCGGAAAATATTACGGGCCGCAAACCCTGCGCTTTGGCATCGAGCATTCGCGCAACGTGATGACGGTGCGGTTGGCGCAGGATGTCGGCATGCCGCTGATTGCGGAATATGCCAAGCGCTTCGGCGTCTATGACGATCTGCCGCCGTATCTCTCCTTCGCGCTCGGTGCCGGTGAAACGACGGTGCTGCGCATGACCGCGGCGTATTCAATGTTCGCCAATGGCGGTCGCCGCATCAAGCCGACGTTGATCGACCGCATCCAGGACCGTTACGGCCACACTATCTACAAGCACGACCAGCGCGAATGCCGCGGCTGCAATGCCGATCGCTGGGCAGACCAGCCGGAGCCGACCTTGGTCGACCGGCGCGAGCAGGTCATCGATCCGATGACCGCGTATCAGATCACGTCGATGATGGAAGGCGTGGTTCAGCGCGGCACCGCAACGGTGGTGCGTGAGGTGGGCAAGCCGGTGGCCGGCAAGACCGGCACCACCAACGACGAGAAGGACGTGTGGTTCATCGGCTTCTCGCCCGATCTCGCCGTTGGCGTCTATCTCGGCTACGACAAGCCCAAGCCGCTTGGACGCGGCTCCACGGGCGGCCATATGGCGGCGCCGATCGTGAAGGATTTTCTCAAAGTGGCGCTTGCCGACAAAGCCGCGGTGCCGTTCCGTGTGCCGGCCGGCATCAAGCTGATCCGCATCGATGCCAAGAGCGGCCTGCGTGCCGGTCCGGGATCCGAGCGGGTCATTCTCGAAGCCTTCAAGCCAGGTACCGCGCCGCCCGATTCGTCCTCCGTCATCGGCTACAGCGACGCCGATGGACGTTTCTTCGGTCCTGTCCCGGAAGAATCCGGCCGCGCCGTGCGCTCAGGGACCGGCGGGCTTTACTGACATAGCCGTTGCCATCGCAGGGGCGGCCCGCTACATCCGGGCGGCCTCGTTCCGTGGCTGCAGCGGTTGTCGCTGCACGCATCCTCAAGAATTCCGGTGTCATGCGCGCTGAAGTCGAAAACATTGTCGAAGAGATCAAGCGGTCAGTCGGGCTGCTGAGGAGGCATCTTTGACCTCGATACGGCAAATGTCCGGCTCGCGGAGCTGAATCAGCAGGCGGAAGACCCCGAGCTGTGGAATGATCCGCAGCGCGCCTCCAAGGTCATGCAGGAGCGCAACGCGCTCGAAGACCAGCTCAAATCCATCGGCCGCATCGAACAGGAACTGGACGATCTGGTCACGTTGATGGAGCTTGGCGAAGCCGAGAACGATCAGTCGACCATCGCCGAAGCTGAAGAGGGGCTGCGCAAGCTCAAGGCCGATGCCGCGCGCCGCGAGCTCGAGGCCCTGTTGTCGGGCGAGGCCGATCTGCTCGACACTTATCTTGAAGTCCATGCCGGTGCCGGCGGCACCGAGAGCCAGGATTGGGCCAGCATGCTCATGCGCATGTATACGCGCTGGGCCGAGCAGCACGGCTTCAAGGTCGAGTGGCTGGAAGAGACGGAGGGGGAAGAAGCAGGGATCAAGTCTGCGACGGTCATGATCAAAGGCCGCAATGCCTACGGGTGGTTGAAGACTGAAAGCGGCGTCCACCGGCTGGTGCGCATCTCGCCATTCGATTCGAATGCGCGCCGCCATACCTCGTTTGCGAGCGTTCAGGTCTATCCGGTGATCGACGATCGCATCCAGATCGACATCAACGAAGCCGATGTGCGCATCGACACGCTGCGTGCCTCAGGTGCCGGCGGCCAGCACGTCAACAAGACCGAATCCGCGATCCGGATGACGCATATTCCGACCAACATCGTGGTCTATTGCCAGAACGATCGCTCGCAGCACCGCAATCGCGCACAGGCCTGGGACATGCTGCGCGCCCGGCTCTATGAACGGGAACTGAAGAAGCGCGAGGAAAAGGCCGCCGCTGAACAGGCCGCCAAGACCGATATCGGCTGGGGCCATCAGATCAGGTCTTACGTCCTGCAGCCCTATCAGATGGTCAAGGATTTGCGCACCGGCGTGTCGACATCGAACACGGGCGGCGTGCTCGACGGCGATCTCGATCCCTTCATGGAAGCGGCACTTGCCCAACGCGCCTTTGGCGGCGGACCCGAGCAGGTCGAAGACGTGGACTGATACGTCGAAGACGTCGACTGATAGATCCCCGTCACCGCGCTTATTCTCTGACGACGATAGACATGCCGGGAGGGTCGAAGCGGGGCCTCGCCTCACTGATGCGGCCCCAGGCGACCGCTCCCGGAATGCCGTCCGCGGGTGTAGCCGCTACGTTGAGGCCCGAACGATTGCCGCAACGATTGTCGCGGCATCCTGCATCGGTGGTTCCATTCCAACCTCCGATTTTTCAAGCTACGCCGGTTTGCCGGCAACGCCGCTCCTTGGCAGGATCAGCACAAGAATCGTGTTGCCAGGGACCGGCAGTGTCAAGAGAGGACGTATTCACATCTGATGAATCTGTGGATCAAAGTGCTTATGAATCTGTGGATCAATGTGCGGGGGTATCGGACGCATCGGTTCCAAGGCGCAAAAATTGTTGCTGACGCTGTTGGAATGACGCCGCTATACTTTTTTCAGCGGGTTCCTTTATGCGAATTCTCACCCGGAAGATCGTAGTTTTTGCTGTTGCTGCGATGCTCGCTGTTGCGGGTGGTTTCACGCCGCGACATGCGCAAGCAGGACTGCATGCGCATGCAGCGCCGGTGATGACGGGCAAGACATACCATCATCAGGATGGGCAGACGGCGCATCATCATGGAGAGAAGGTGGAGCACGCGGCAGCTCAGGCGCCTTGCCACAATGACAATCAGGGCACCCAGCCGAATTCACCGCTCCACAATTGCTGCGTGACGTCCTGTTCAGTCGCGGCCTTTATTTTTGCCAGTGTCAGCTTCAATAAGCCGCTTCCGAACGCCGATTACGTTGCCTTTCCTCCAACCCAGCCGACGCGGGCACCGTTGACGTCTGCCGACCCACCGCCTCGCTAAGACGTCGCAGGGGAGGACTCTGTCCGCAGCAGCGCGCTGGCGGCATGCGGCGGCCTCTCCGGCCGTGCAACGTCGCGGGAGCGTATTCTCCGCGGCAAACACGCAAGTGGAACTCAACGTGGTCAAGCCTGGCGCCGGTAACGGCATGGGCGATCGCAAGACATTTTTGATAGGAGAGACATCGATGCGTTCAAACCTTGCAACGGGATTTGTTGTCATGGCGGCAGCTCTTTCTGCCGCGCCAGCCATTGCGGATTCAGGCCACAGCCATGCGGCCTTTTCAGCCGGCGAACCGGGAAATCCGAAGCGGCCCGCCCGTGTTGTGCAGGTCGCCATGGAAGAGGGCGACGGCAAAATGCTTTTCGTTCCCGACCGCGTCGAGGTGAAGCGTGGCGAACAGGTCAGGTTCGTTCTGCGCAACGACGGCGAGCTGGACCATGAATTCGTTCTGGCGACGGCGGAGGAAAATATCAAACATGCAGATCAGATGATGGAGAATCACGAAATGGCGCACACCGATCCGAATGCGCGAAGGCTGGCGCCGAAAAAATCCGACGAAATGGTGTGGCGTTTCACCAAAGCCGGCACATTTGAATTTGGCTGCCTGATTCCCGGCCACCGGGAGGCTGGCATGATCGGCACCATTGTCGTCAAGTAAGCAGATGCCAACCACAACTCGATGAAATGGCGGGGAATTCAGTACGCACCCAGCCTGATGCCTGCGCGCAGATATTTCTGCGGGTCGACCGGATCGCCATCCACGCGCGTCTCATAATGGAGATGCGGGCCGGTGGAGCGGCCGGTCGAACCGATGCGTCCGACGATCTGGCCGATGCGAACGGATTGGCCGGCCTTCACATCGATTGCTGACAGATGGGCGTATCGCGTGGTCAGGCCGTTGCCGTGATCGATCTCCACCATCTTGCCGTAACCACCGTTCGGACCGGCATGCGACACGGTGCCGGTCGCAGTCGCACGCACGGGGTCGCCGGTGTCGCCGCGCATGTCGAGACCGGTATGCATGGCGGGGCTTTTCAGAAACGGATCGGCGCGCATGCCGAATCCGGATGAGAAATCGATCTCGCCATCCACCGGCTTGCGCACCGGTACGGCCGTCAGAGTGCGATTGAGCCGGTCGACATGCCCGCGCGCGATGTTGATCCGGTAAAGCTGTCGCTCGAAGGCCTCCTTGGGCGCATTGGCCGGTACGAACGGCCCGCCTGTTCCCGACGCGGCGGCGGGCATCTTGCCGAGATTGATGCCGAGATCGGCGAGCACGCCGCGGATGCGGCGGGTGCGCGAGTCATAGGAGTCTTCGAGCGCGTTGAGGGCGGCCACCTGTTTCTGCTCGACACGGTCGAGCGCCTCCTGCATCCGCGCCAGCATGCCGTCCATGCCGCCGCGAGTCTTTGCCGCGGTGCGTGCATTCATCACCGGCGTCTGCCGCGATTCCAGGCGCGCTTCCCGGTCGGGCGGTGCGCGGAAGATCACGGTGTCATTGATCGGAGACGGCTTGAGCGGCGCCGCGCGGGTCGGGTCGGCGGTGCCGCGCGCGGGGTGCCGGATCGAGCCGGTCGGCGTCATATCGGGCAGGTTCGACAGCGCGGAGGCGCGTGATTCGAGCGTGGCCTGTTTGCGGGCGATTTGTTCGAGTTTCTGCTCGAATTGTTCCTGATCGAGCAATTGGCGGCTGGTGACTCGGTCAAGCTGGGCGCGCAATTCGGCGATGCGGTCCTCGTAGCCGTATTGCATCTCGGCCTGACGGGCGATCAGCCGTTTGAGGACGTCGTCGTGGAACGCGAAATAGGTGCCGGTCAGCAGGGTCCAGCCGGCCATGATGACCAGCGCACCGACGGCGATCCAGAAAGCGACTGGGCCGAGCCGCACCTGCCGGCCGGCATGCAGGAGGGTATAGTCGGCCGGATTGCGGCCGCGGCGAGGTGTTTGCGCGGTGGCCGGAGCGCGGTGCTGGGCATGTTTGGCAGGCGCGGCGGCATGGGCATGGTGGGCGGGGTATTCATAAGCCCACCCCTCGGGGTAATGGGACGCGTCACGGCGCGGGGGATGGGAACTGGACCGGTAGGACATCGACGCCTTCCTGCCGGACCAGGCGGGCCGGACTGACCCGCCGATTTCAGCCGTCCATGGTTAATTTTCCGCAAATAGTTGCATGTTAAGCGTTATTTCAGCGCCTTCGCAGCTTCGAGAACCTCATCGGCATGCCCCGCGACCCTCACCTTGGACCAGATCCGCTCGATCTTCCTGTCGCGGCCGATCAGCAGGGTGGTGCGCTCGATCCCCATGAATTTCCGCCCGTACATCGACTTCTCGACCCAGACCCCGTAGGCCTTGAGCGTCGTGAGGGCCTCATCCGAGGCGAGGGAAATGCCCAGGCCGTGCTTGTTGCGGAAACTGTCCAGCTTTTTGACCGGGTCGGCCGATATGCCGAGGATATCGGTTCCGGCTTTCCGGAAAGCCTTGGCGAGGTCCGTAAAATCCAGTGCCTCCCGGGTGCAGCCTTCGGTGTCGGCCTTGGGGTAGAAATAGACGATCAGCTTGCGGCCCTTGAAGTCCGACAGCGAAACCTCGCCGCCGCCGGCTTCGGGCAGCGTGAATGCGGGGGCAAGCATGCCGATCTTCACGCCGGCCTTGGTGCCTTGCCTGGGAGGTGCCGGCATATGCCTTCCTTTCGTCGCTTTCAGAGGGTCAACGTAAAAATTCCATACCGCGTGGGGGCACCGGCGGGAGGGCGTCCGCGGGCGCCCATGAGATACTTTAGCCGCGCCGATTGCACCGACGAAATCGTTACGTCGAGGGTCACGGCCCAGGGGACGCCCGCACTGGCATGACCGAACTGAAGCACGGTCCACGATCTGAAGCCCTCCGCGCGCTGGAAGACACTTTCCTCCAGCATTGTTCTGCGCGAGCGAAAACGTCGGAATCGCAGGAGCAAATCCGGCAGCGCCGCGCCGCCTGGTGGCGCATCCGTGGCGGTCTGCATCGTCCGCTGGTCCGCCGCCTGCTGATTGTTGGGAGCGTGTCCATAGCGGTCGCCGGCCTTGCGGTCGGCGGGCTTTGGCTGCGTCTGATGGCAGGCCCGATCGAGATCAATCTCGCGTCTCCCTTCCTCGCCGCTGCGATCGAGGAAAATATCGGGCGCCATCACAACGTTGAGATTGGCGGCACGCAGATCGAGCGCGACGAGAACGGGCGGACGTCGTTGCGCATTCGCGACATCCTGATCCGCGACGCGGACAAGAATATCGTCGCCAGCGCACCGAAAGCCGAGGTGTCGATTTCGGGATCGGCCTTGCTGACCGGACGTGTGCGCGCCAAACGCGTCAGTCTGGTTGGCGCGGAATTGTCCGTCCGCATCGAACAGGATGGTCAGGTCACCATTTCGACGGGCGCGGAGCGGCGCCCGCTTGCCGTCACACCCGCCATCGTGAAACCGGGAACGGCCCTCGCGCCGGAATCGTCCGAGCAGCAGGCCGGGGGCACCGCTGTTCCCAACGGTGCGGAACGCTTTGTCGCTTTTGTCGGATGGGTGGACAGGCTGTCGGCGCTTGGCCTTGACGGCGACGGGCTCGGCGAGATCGGTCTCAAGGACGGCACGCTCAAGGTCGACGATCTGCGTACCGACAAGCACTGGACCTTCGACAAGATCAATTTCAGCGTGAACCGTTTTGGCGGTGGCGCGATCGCGGTTACGCTTGGGTCCGATAACGAGGAACGTCCGTGGCTGCTGACGGCTTCGGTGCGGCCGAGCGGCTTTCAGCGCCGCAACATTCAGATCGAGGCGCGCAAGGTCTCGACCAAGGATTTGTTCTTGGCGACGAGGCTCGATGAAGGCCAGTTCCAGTCCGACATTCCCCTGTCGGGCATTATCCGCGCTGAGATCGGCCCGGATTCCCTGCCGACGATTGTTGAGGGCCGTCTTGTCGCCGAGGCCGGATTGATCGGAGACCCCGCGGATGTCGACGGTTCGTTCCAGATCGACAAGGCTGAGGTTACGCTCGACTGGGACGCCAATCGCAAATCGCTGCTTGCGCCGCTGCAAATCCAGTCCGGCGCCAACCGCATTACGCTGCTGAGCCGCTTTGATGCGCCGGGACAGCCGAATGCGCCCTGGCGCATGACACTGACCGGCGGCTCTGTGGTGCTTGCGGCGAGCCACACCGATCCGCAGCCGCTCGTGCTCAACCGGATTCTGATCCGCGCCAATTGCGATTTTACGCGGCGACGTCTCGAAGTGGTGCAGGGAGACATCGGCGGTTCCGGCGTGCGGGGCGCGCTGAACGGAAGCGTCGACTTTTCCGAAGGCGAGCCGCGGCTTGCCGTCGGACTCGCTCTTACGCCGATGTCCAGCGCGGCTGCGAAAAAAGTCTGGCCGGTCTTCATCGCATCGAAAGTCCGCACCTGGGTGCTGGAAAATCTGCAAAGCGGCGAGATCGAGCGTGTGGATATCGCGACCAATGCGCCGATCGACACGTTGAAGGAGGGCGGTCCGCCCATTCCTGCCGACGGTCTTTCGGTTGAGGTGACCGTGCGCAATGCCGTGATCGCGCCGGTCGACGGATTGCCGGCGATCAGCGAGGCTGATCTGAAGACGCAGATCAAGGGCCGCAATGTGGTCGTCACGGTCAATCGCGGCGTCGTCGAAATGTCGAGCGGCCGCAAGCTCGTTCTCAGCAACGGCGTCTTCGAAATTCCCGATACCCATCCGAAATCGCCGCCGGCGCGGGTGCGGTTTCGGATAGACGGTCCGGTGCAGGCCGCGGCCGAACTGTTGTCGCTTGAGCGGTTGCGCGACCACGCCGGATTGCCGATCGATCCGGCGACCAGCAAGGGCAATGTCAGCGGTCAGGTGACGCTCGGTCTGCCGATCATGAAGGATCCGCCGAAGGGCGCGACCAGCTATGCCATGGCCTTCGACATTGCCGGCTTTGGCGCCGACAAGATGATGATGGGCCAGAAGGTCGAGGCGCAGGCGCTGAAGGTGGCCGCCACCAATCAGGGTTATCAGATCCGCGGCGACGTGCGGATCAACGGAACGCCCGCGGCGCTCGATTTTCGCAAGAATGCCGATTCTTCCGACGCCGAAATCCGCATTCAGGCCATTCTGGACGAGGCCGCGCGTGCACGTCTCGGCTTTGAAAAGGCAGTTGAGTTGAGCGGTCCGGTGCCGGTGAAGATTGCCGGCAAGTATTCCGGCGACAAGGAGATGCGCCTGTCGGTGGAGGCGGACCTCACTCAGGCGAAGATCGACAATTTGCTGCCGGGTTGGGTCAAACCTGCAGGCAAGGCCAATCGTGCGACTTTCACGCTGGTCAGCAAGGAGAAGGCTTTACGATTCGAGGATCTGGTCATCGACGGATCCGGTGCCAATGTGCGCGGCAGCATCGAGCAGGATGCATCGGGCGATCTGGTGAACGCGAATTTTCCGGTCTTTGCGTTGTCGGAGGGCGACAAGACCACAATGCGCTTAGAGCGAACATCTGAGGGGACGCTGCGGGTCGTCATGCGCGGCGAAGTTTATGACGGCCGAAACTTGGTGAAATCGGCCATGGGCAGCAGCGATGCCGAGCGGAAGCCGAAGCGCTCCGGTGACTTCGACCTCGATCTGAAGCTCGGTACTGTTATCGGATTTAACGGCGAAACCTTGCGCGGCGTCGATCTCAAGGTAACGCGCCGGGCCGGACATATTCGCAGCTTCTCGCTGAATTCCAAGATCGGTCGCGATACGCCCTTCACCGGCGATCTGCGTGGTGCGGCGGGGCGCGGCCGCAATGTCCTCTATTTCGAGACGCTGGATGCCGGCGCGCTATTCCGCTTCACCGATACCTATCCGCGCATGTTTGGAGGTCAGATGTGGGTCGCCATGGACCCGCCGACGCCTGATCATGCACCGACCGAAGGCATTCTCAATATTCGCGATTTCAAGATTCGCGGCGAGGCGGCGCTGAGCCGTGTTGTCGGGCAGGCGCAGAATACGTCCGCCGGAGTCGATTTCACGCGCATGCGCGTGGATTTTACCCGCGCGTCAGGCAAGTTGACGGTGAAAGAGGGCGTGGTGCGCGGTCCGACGGTCGGGGCGACCGTCGACGGCCATATTGACTATGCCAACAACGAAGTGCGCATGCGCGGCACCTTCGTTCCGCTCTATGGTCTCAACAACGCCTTCGGCCAATTGCCGATCGTCGGGCTGTTCCTGGGCGGCAGCAACGAAGGCCTGGTCGGCATCACCTATGAGGTGGTTGGCTCGCCCGGCACGCCGGTCTTGCGGGTCAATCCGATTTCGGCTGTCGCACCGGGGCTGTTGCGCAAATTCTTCGAATTTCCGGGCGTCAACACTCCAGCGACGACCAGCACCACCGGTTTCCGCGAGGACATGCCAGCGTCGACAAGTTCGACGCGCTGAGGCTTTAAAGTTGACGCGCGAGCACAGATAATTTTGCGCAATCTGCGCAAGCTTGATTGCTCCGCAAACCCGGTTCCGACTTTTGCTGGTCACGTTATACGGGCTTCAGCAAGGCGTGCCGCTTCTTGCCCAGCGAGAGCTTGATCACGCCCGCGGGTGTCAGATCTTTTCCCGACAGCGCCATCTTCTCGTCGACGACCGTTGCGTCGTTGACCTTCAACCCGCCGCTCTTGATCTGACGCCGCGCTTCGCTCGTGGAGGTGACGAAGCCCGCTTGTACGAAGGCCGTGAGCACGCCGATGCCGTTGTCGAGTTCGGCTTTTCCGATCGCGATGGTCGGCAGCGTTTCGGCGAGTGCGCCTTCCTCGAAGGTGCGGCGCGCCGTTTCCGCCGCCTGTTCGGCAAGCTCGCGCCCGTGCATCAAGGCCGTGGCTTCGGTCGCGAGAATTTTCTTTGCCTCGTTCAACTCCTGTCCCTTCAGCGCGCCGAGGCGGGCAATCTCGTCCAGCGGCAGCAAGGTGAACAGCTTGAGGAAGCGTTCGACGTCGCCGTCCTCGGTGTTGCGCCAGAATTGCCAGTAATCGTAAACCGGCAGCATGTCGGCGTTCAGCCACACCGCGCCGGCCGCGGTCTTGCCCATCTTGGCGCCGGAGGACGTCGTCAGCAGCGGGCAGGTCAGCGCATAGAGCTGATGCGTGCCCATGCGGCGGCCAAGATCGATGCCGTTGACGATATTGCCCCACTGATCCGAACCGCCCATCTGCAGATTGCAGCTATAGCGCCTGGCCAGTTCGACGAAGTCGTAGGACTGGAGGATCATGTAGTTGAATTCGATGAACGACAATTCCTGCTCGCGCTCGAGGCGCAGCTTCACCGAATCCATCGTCAGCATGCGGTTGATCGAAAAGTGACGGCCGACCTCGCGCAGCATCTCGATATAGTTGAGCGTCGTCAGCCATTCGGCATTGTCGGCCATCACCGCGTCACGTTTGCCGGAACCGAATTTCAGGAACTTCGAAAAAGTCGCCTTGATCGATTCCTTGTTGGCGTCGATCTGCTCATAGGTGAGGAGCTTGCGCGTCTCGTCACGGCCGGAAGGATCGCCGACCCGCGTCGTGCCGCCGCCCATGAGTGCGATCGGCTTGTTCCCGGTCTGCTGCAGCCAGTGCAGCATCATGATGGAAAGAAGGTGCCCGATATGCAGCGAAGGCGCCGTGCAGTCATACCCGACATAGGCCACGACCTCCGACCGTACCGCGAGCGCATCAAGCCCCTCGGCGTCGGAAATCTGATGGATGAAGCCGCGGCGCGACAGGATATTGAGGAAATCGGATTTGAAGGCAGTCATCGGCGTACAGGAAAAGTGTAGGGGGCCGGGCTCGCTCGCCCGGGCCTGGTGGTGTAACAGGTCCGGCGAGGGATTCAAACTGCGGGGGCAGAGTGGCACTTTTCCGGGCGATCGGGCTGATGAGCGGGACGTCGATGGACGGAATCGACGTGGCGGTGCTGGAAACGGACGGTGAGAGCCATCTGCGCTTCGGCCCCTCGGCGCTGCATTTTTACCGCGACGAAGACGAGGTGTTGCTGCGCAAGGCCATGGAGGCCGCGCGCACGCAGACCGACCGCAATGCGCGCCCCGGCATCATCGCCGACGCGGAACAGAGACTGACCTCATTGCATGCCGAGGCGGTGCGGGCATTTCTTGACACCAATGCCATTGATCCGGGAACGATCGACGTTGTCGGCTTTCACGGACAGACCGTCCTGCACAAGCCCGAGCGCAAGCTGACCATCCAGATCGGCGACGGACCGGCGCTGGCGAAACAGCTTGGGCGTCCTGTGGTGTATGATTTTCGCGCCGCCGATGTCGCCGCCGGCGGGCAGGGTGCGCCGCTGGTCCCGGTCTATCACCGCGCGCTGACCGAGGGGCTCGACCGGCCACGTCCGGTGGCGGTGCTCAATGTCGGCGGCGTCGCCAATATCACTTATATCGACGACATTCCCGATCCCTTCGCCTGCGACACCGGTCCGGGCAACGCGCTGATCAATGATTTCATGCGCGCGCGTGCCGGACATGCTTTCGATGCAGCGGGTGTGAATGCGGCCCAGGGACGCGTCGATGACGACGCCGTCGCGCGCGTTCTGGCGCATCCGTTCTTTACGCAAAAGCCGCCGAAATCGCTGGATCGCAATGAGTTCCGGAGCTTTGTCGCCAAGGAGGCCGCGCTTGCCGACAAAAGCCTTGAAGACGGCGCGGCGACCCTGACGGCGATCACAGCGGGGTCGGTTGCGGCGATCGTCGGATTGCTGCCCGAGCCGCCGAGGACCTGGATCGTGGCCGGCGGTGGCGTGCACAACATCACGCTGATCCGCATGCTGGCGGAAAGACTCGCGCCTGCAAAGGTGGAAACTGCCGACACGGTCGGGTGGAACGCCGACGCCATTGAAGCGCAGGCATTTGCCTATATGGCGGTGCGCAGATTGCGCGGTTTGCCGATTACCTTTCCGACGACGACGGGCGTTGCGAAGCCGATCTGCGGTGGCGTGCTGGTGAAGCCGTAGCGTGCGCGGGATCTGCATTCTGTCATGCCCGCGCAAGCGGGGCATCCGGTGATTGTTGACAGCCAAAAGGTGCTGGGTCGTCCGCTTCGCGACGATGACATCGTCTATTGTTGCACCAAATCCCGGATCACCCGCTCCATGCCTTTGACGACGCGCGCGAGCTTCTCGTAGTCGATCTTGTCCGGTGTGTCGGTCGGCCGGTGGTAATGCGGATAGCGGAACGGCGCGGTGTCGGTGACCATCACCGCCTGGAATCCGTATTGCGCAAAGGACCAGTGATCCGACCATGCAATGCCTGGAATAAAGCCGGGCGACACGCCGCCAATAGTCGGAAACGAGGTGTGCGAGCGGAAGGAGCGCATGGTGTCCTGCACCAGCGGGCGCGAATTCAGCATGCCGACGAAGCAGATGAAATCGCCCTTGTCGGCGAAGAATGTCCCAAAAGGTTTTGGATATTTCTGGCTGCCGGGCTGGTCGGAATAATAACCGATTGTTTCCAGCGAATACATTGCGACCACACCTTCGCCGCGCTCATGCAGCAGGCGGGCGAAATTCAGACTGCCCATCTCCGGCGTGCCGTAATACGGGCGCTCTTCGTTGACGAAGAGGACAAGGCGGATGCGCTTCGCAGCGCTGTCCTTCAGGTCATGCAGCAGGCGGGCGAGTTCCAGCACCGCGGCTGTGCCGGTCGCATTGTCATTGGCGCCCGGTGTTCCCTGCACGCTGTCGTAGTGTGCACCGATAACAATGACATCGATATCCTTCTTCGGCGCTTCCAGCACAACGTCGATATTGCGCACGTCCTTGCCGCGCGAACGAAAGACCTGACGGGTGACAGGATAGCCATAGGATTCGAGTACGCCTTCGATGTAACGCGCGGCTTTTTCGAGCTCGTCATAATGCTCGACATTGTGTTCGGCGGCCGCAACCACCTCGACATGCCGTCGCAAGCGTGCCGCAAGGTCGCGTTCCTCAGGCGTGAGCGGCGGCAGCGCGCCCTGATGCGGCGTGCCCGGAACACTCAGCATGTAGTGATAGGCGCCGTAAACGACGGCCAGGAGCAGGACAAGGGTGAGGGCGATCGTCAGCACAGATCGCCTCACCATCGCGGGTTACGCCGCCGTGGTCTTGATCTTCAGGCGCTTGTCGAGATAGCCGTTGACCGACTGCATCAGCGTTTCGATCTTGCCGTCGAAGAAGTGGTTGGCACCCGGCACGACTTTTTGCTCGATCACGATGCCTTTCTGTGTCTTCAGCTTGTCGACGAGGCCGGTGACGTCCTTGTAGGGAACCACCGCGTCCTTGTCGCCGTGGATGATCAGACCCGACGATGGACACGGCGCGAGGAACGAGAAGTCATACAGGTTCGCGGGCGGCGCGACCGAAATGAAGCCTTCGACTTCCGGACGCCGCATCAGCAATTGCATGCCGATCCAGGCGCCGAACGAGAAACCGGCAATCCAGCAGGAACGCGCTTCCGGATTGATGGTCTGGGCCCAGTCGAGCGCGGCAGCGGCGTCCGACAATTCTCCGACGCCGTGATCAAAGGTGCCCTGGCTGCGGCCGACGCCGCGGAAATTGAACCGCAGCACCGAAAAATTCCGATGCACGAAGGAGTAGTACATCTGGTAGGTGATCTGGTGATTCATCGTCCCGCCGAATTGGGGATGCGGATGCAGGATCAGCGCCAGAGGCGCGTTTTTCTGGGACGCGGGATGGTAGCGGCCTTCGATCCGTCCGGCGGGGCCTGCGAAGATAACCTCGGGCATGTCGGCTTAGTGTCCTCGACTGGCGCTGCGCGCGATGGGACGCGTGGCAGCCTCAGAGTGCGCTTGACGGCAGCGGCGAGCGCGCGTAACTATTTGGAACCATTCTAAATTATGGGAGCGGCTTCCGGCACCGGCCGCCGCAAAGGGCCGAAAGGACGCGACGAAAGGCTTTCTACCACAATTGCCGGGGCGAATTGCAAGCTTGCCGTGATTGTGTTGGTGGTAGGATCATTCTGCCGTCAGGGGAGACGGTATCGAGGTATTGATGCCTGAGCGGGCCTATCTGGACTGGAATGCCACAGCGCCCCTGCGCCCCGAGGCGCGGGTGGCCTGTATCGAGGCATTGGGTCTGATCGGAAACCCGTCGTCCGTTCATGGTGAGGGCCGTGCGGTCCGTCGGGTGATAGAGGCGGCACGCGCCAAAGTCGCGGTACTTGTCGGCACAGACCCTGCCCAGGTGATTTTCACCTCAGGCGGGACCGAAGCGAACATGCTGGCGCTGACCCCGATGATTGAGGACGGAACCAGCAAGCAGCATCGCGATCTGCTTCTGGTGTCTGCCATCGAGCATCCCTCGGTCAGCCATGGCGGCCGGTTTCCACGCCATCAGGTGGGCGAGGTACCGGTGACGGCAGCCGGCGTGATTGATCTCGACATGTTGCGGCGAATGCTGAAGCCGGGCGCATCCGCGCTGGTGTCGGTCATGCTGGCCAATAACGAGACCGGGGTTATTCAACCGATCCGTGAAGCCGCTGACATTGTGCATGAAGCCGGCGGGCTGCTGCATGTCGACGCCGTTCAGGGACCCGGTCGGATCGCTTTCGACATCAAGGCACTGGGCGCAGACCTTCTGACCCTGTCGGCCCACAAGCTGGGCGGACCCAAGGGGGCCGGGGCGCTGGTCCTGCGCGAGGGCCTGCATATCGCTGATCCGCTGATCCGGGGTGGTGGGCAGGAACGCGGCGCGCGGGCCGGAACCGAAAATGTCGCCGCCCTTGCCGGGTTCGGCGCCGCGGCCGAGGCGGCCGCGGGCTCGCTGGAGGCCGACGCCGTTCGTATGGCGGGATTGCGCGACCAGCTTGAAGCGGGGGTCAGGGCCCGGACGCCCGATGCGGTCATTTTCGGTGCCGACGCTCCAAGGCTGCCGAATACAACCCTGTTTGCCGTTGCCGGCATGAAGGCCGAGACGGCGGTCATCGCCTTTGATTTGGAAGGGGTTGCGGTGTCGTCGGGCGCCGCGTGTTCCTCGGGCAAGGTGCAGCCGTCGCATGTCCTGGCCGCCATGGGGGTCGATAAGACCCTGGCGCGCGGGGCCGTAAGGGTGAGTTTGGGGGCTTTGACCACTGAATCCCAGGTCGGGGCCTTCCTCAAAGCTTGGAATAAGTTATCGGAATCATTAGGTAAGGAGCGACGTGGAATAGCCGCTTGAACAGCCTCAAGGAGGTTCGAGAGGGAACACGACGACACACCATACCGACAGATCCAACCCGCGGTCCTTGAAACCGCGACGGAGGAGAGAATGCCGGCCGTACAAGAGACCGTCGAGCACGTTCGCCGTATCGACGTTGATCAATACAAATACGGGTTCGAAACCCTTATCGAAACCGAAAAAGCCCCCAAGGGCCTGTCCGAAGACATCGTCCGTTTCATTTCGGCAAAGAAGAACGAGCCCGAATGGATGCTCGAGTGGCGGCTTGAGGCCTATCGGCGATGGCTGACCATGCGCGAGCCCACCTGGGCGCGGGTGCGCTATCCGAAAATCGATTTCCAGGACATCTACTATTACGCCGCGCCGAAGAAGTTTAAGGCGCCGAAGTCGCTCGAAGAGGTCGATCCCGAAATCCTGCGCACCTACGAAAAGCTCGGAATTCCGCTGCGCGAGCAGGAAATCCTCGCCGGCGTGTTGCGCGAAGATGGCTCTACGCCCTCGCGCGTCGCCGTTGATGCCGTGTTCGACTCGGTCTCGGTTGCGACCACCTTCAAGGAAGAACTCAAAAAGGCTGGCGTGATCTTCATGCCGATCTCCGAGGCTCTGCGCGAGCATCCGGACCTCGTGAAGAAATATATCGGCTCCGTGGTGCCGATCACCGACAACTTCTATGCGACCCTGAATTCGGCGGTGTTCTCGGACGGCTCCTTTGTCTACGTGCCGCCGGGTGTGCGTTGCCCGATGGAGCTGTCGACCTATTTCCGCATCAACGAGAAGAACACCGGCCAGTTCGAGCGCACGCTGATCATCGCCGACAAGGGCTCGTATGTGAGTTACCTGGAAGGCTGCACCGCGCCAACTCGCGATGAGAACCAGTTGCACGCCGCAGTGGTCGAGCTCGTGGCGCTGGAAGGCGCCGAGATCAAATATTCGACGGTGCAGAACTGGTATCCGGGCGACGCCGAAGGTCGCGGCGGCGTGTTCAACTTCGTCACCAAGCGTGGCGATTGCCGGGAGAAGAACGCGAAGATTTCCTGGACTCAGGTCGAGACCGGTTCGGCAATTACCTGGAAATACCCAAGCGTTATCCTGCGCGGCGACAATTCACGCGGCGAATTCTACTCGATCGCGATTTCGAACGGCTACCAGCAGGTCGATTCCGGCACCAAGATGCTGCATCTGGGCAAGAACACGACCAGCCGCATCATCTCCAAGGGTATTTCCGCCGGCAAGTCGCAGAACACCTATCGCGGTCTCGTTTCGGCTCACCGCAAGGCATCGGGCGCGCGTAACTTTACCAATTGTGATTCTTTGTTGATTGGCAACAAATGCGGCGCCCACACGGTGCCGTATCTTGAAGCAAAGAATTCCTCGGCCGTGTTCGAACACGAAGCCACGACCTCGAAGATTTCCGAGGACATGCTGTTCTATTGCCGCCAGCGCGGGCTGTCCGCCGAAGAGGCAACGGCGCTTGTGGTCAATGGCTTCGTCAAGGACGTGCTGCAGCAATTGCCAATGGAATTTGCCGTCGAGGCGCAGAAGCTGATTTCGATCTCGCTGGAAGGCTCGGTCGGTTAGGACGATTATTATGTCGTTCAAGAAAGATCTGGAAAAGCGACAGAAGGCCGCCGAGGACGCGCTGTCCGAAGACGCGGCGGCGCAGGAGCGTCGCCTGGCCCGTATGGAGGGGCGCGCCATCGATCTGGAAAAGCATCTGAACGGCAAGCGGATCAGGTCGGTGGGCCTCGACATGACGCGGGAAGGGCCCCGCATCGTGCTCAAGCATGATCGTTATCAGATCAATATCGACACTGACGTCGAACACTATGACGTGGCGAAACTGGTGCTCCGGCAGCAGGGCGCCTTCAACCTCATGACCGCGGTGGAGAAGAAGCGGGTGGCGAGCCTGGATGAAGTCGATCAGGCGATCCTCGCAATTCTCGAATCGCAGTGACCAGGAGTGGCTATGTCTTTGCTTGAAGTGAAAAATCTGCATGTCGAAATCGACGGCAAGAAGATCCTCAACGGCCTCGATCTGACGATCGAGAAGGGCAAGGTGCATGCGATCATGGGCCCGAACGGGTCCGGCAAGTCGACGCTCGCCTATGTGCTCGCCGGCAAGGAAGACTATGATGTCACCGAGGGTGACATTCTCTACAACGGCGAGAGCGTCCTTGCGATGGAGCCGGACGAGCGCGCGGCGAAGGGCATTTTCCTCGCCTTCCAATATCCCATCGAGATCCCTGGCGTCGCCACCATGACCTTTCTGCGTACCGCGCTGAACGCGCAGCGCAAGGCGCGCGGCGAGGACGAATTGTCGACGCCGGAATTCCTCAAGCTGGTGCGCGAGAAATCGGGTGAACTTGGCATCAGCCAGGAGATGCTCAAGCGCGCAGTCAATGTCGGATTTTCCGGCGGCGAGAAGAAGCGCAACGAGGTCCTGCAGATGGCGATGCTGCAGCCGAAGCTCGCCGTGCTGGACGAGACCGATTCCGGCCTCGACATCGACGCGCTCAAGATCGTGGCCGATGGCGTCAACCGCCTGCGTTCGCCCGATCGCGGCTTCGTCGTGATCACGCACTATCAACGTCTGCTCGATTACATCGTGCCGGACGTTGTGCACGTCTTGTCGAAGGGCCGGATCGTGAAGACGGGCGGCAAGGACCTGGCGCTTGAGCTCGAAGCCTCCGGCTACTCGCAGTTTCAGCAGGAAGAGGCGGCCTGATGAACGCCGAGATCCGCCAGATCAAGACCGCGGCCGAGCAGGGGCTTGCCGACGCGTTCTCCCGCGTCAGGGCCTCGCTGCCCGGCGCCGGCGCTGTTGCCGCCCTGCGTGAGAAGGCGTTTTCGGACTTCGAGGCGCGCGGCCTGCCTCACCGGCGCGTGGAGGAGTGGAAATATACCGACCTGCGCGCGCTGATGCGCGACGCCAAGCCCTTGGCCGCACCGCCTGACGCGCAGGCCAAAGAGCGCGCAAAACAGGTCGATACTTTGGTTGGCGATATCGATCGCCGCCGCATCGTCTTCGTTGACGGCGTTTTTGCGCCGGACCTGTCCGATTTCTCCGATCTCGAAAGCGGCCTCAGCATCCGTCCGATGGCGGAAGCGCTGGCGCAGGGCGATCCGCTAGTGACGGCTCATCTCGGCAAGGTCGCTGCCAATAACGACGTGGCCGTGGCGCTCAACACCGCCTTCATGGGCGACGGCGCGGTGATCCGCATCGCCGAAGGGATCGTGGTCGAACATCCAATCCATCTTGTGTTCATCACTGCGGGCGAAAAGCCTGCGGCCGCATTCATGCGTTCCCTGGTCGTGGTGGAGCGCGGCGCGCGCGCCATGCTGATGGAAAGCTATGTCGGACCGGCCGCTCCGGACTATCAGATCAATTCCGCGCTGGAACTTGTCATCGCCGACAACGCCCATGTCGATCTCATCAAGCTGATCGGCGAGGGCGCAAATGCCCTGCATATTTCCAGTCTGATGGCCTCGGTCGGTGCGCACGCCCGTTTCAACGATTTCACCTTCACGACGGGCGGCCTGACGGTCCGCAATCAGCTCTTCGTGCAGTTCAACGGCGAGGAGGCCATTGCGCGCGTTCACGGCGCCAATCTGCTCAAGGGCCGTCAGCACGCCGATACGACGCTGGTGGCGACGCACGCCGTCGGCCATTGCCAGAGCCGCGAAATATTCAAGTCCGTGCTGGATGACGAAAGCCGCGGCGTCTTCCAGGGCAAGATCATCGTGCAGCCGCACGCGCAGAAGACCGACGCCAAGATGCTGGCCAATGCGCTGCTCCTGTCGGAGGCCGCCGAGGCGGATGCCAAGCCGGAGTTGGAAATCTTTGCCGACGATGTGGTCTGCGGCCATGGTGCGACCGCCGGTGCACTGGATGAGGACCTGCTGTTCTATCTTCGCGCCCGCGGCATCCCGCCCAAGGAAGCGGAAGCGCTGTTGATCCAGGCCTTTATCGGCGATGCCGTCGAAGGAATCGAGCATGCCGGTCTGCGCGAAGTGCTGATGGAGAGTGTCGTCGCGTGGCTGGCCGCGCGCGGCTAGCGGAACAGATGAACAGGCCCGTGACCATAGACGCCTATGATGTTGCCCGCATCCGGGAGGATTTCCCGGCGCTGGCGCTGCAGGTTTATGGCAAGAAGCTGGTCTATCTCGACAACGCGGCCTCTGCGCAAAAGCCGAAAGCGGTGCTCGACCGCATCCAGCATGCCTATACGCATGAATACGCCAACGTGCATCGCGGCCTGCACTATCTCGCCAATGCCGCGACCGAGGCCTATGAGGGCGCGCGCGGCAAGGTAGCCAAATTCATCAACGCGCCGCGCAAGGAAGATGTGATCTTCACGCGCAATGCGACGGAAGCAATCAATCTGGTTGCCTATACATTTGGGCGCGAGCGCCTGAAGGACGGCGACGAGATCGTGCTCTCGATCATGGAGCACCATTCCAACATCGTGCCCTGGCATTTCCTGCGCGAGCGGCAGGGCGCGGTCATCAAATGGGCGCCGGTCGATGACGATGGCAATTTCCTGATCGACGAGTTCAAAAAACTGCTGACGCCGCGCACGAAGATGGTCGCGATCACGCAAATGTCGAATGCACTTGGCACCATCGTGCCGGTGAAAGAGGTGGTCAAGATCGCCAAGGCGCACGGCATTCCGGTGCTGGTCGATGGCAGCCAGGCGGCGGTGCATCTCGACGTGGACGTGCAGGACATCGGCTGCGATTTCTACGTCTTAACCGGCCACAAGATCTATGGCCCGTCCGGCATTGGTGTGCTCTGGGGGAAGGAAGAGCATCTGCGCACGATGCCGCCATTCAACGGCGGCGGCGAGATGATTCGCGAGGTGTTCGAGGATCGGGTCACCTATGGCGATCCTCCCCACAAATTCGAGGCCGGAACGCCTCCGATCGTACAGGCGATCGGTCTCGGCGCCGCGATCGACTATGTGAACAACATCGGCAAGAGCCGCATCCGGGCACACGAAGACGCTCTGGTGCGCTACGCGCATGAGCGGCTGCGCGAGATCAATTCGATCAAGATCATCGGCACCGCAAAAGAGAAGGGCGCCATCGTGTCCTTTGAGCTGAAGGGTGCGCACCCACACGATGTCGCAACCATCATCGATCGGTCCGGTGTCGCCGTGCGCGCCGGCACCCACTGCGTGATGCCGCTGCTCGCGCGGTTTGGCGTCACTGCCACTTGCCGCGCGTCCTTCGCGCTCTACAACACCAAGGATGAGGTCGATGCGCTGGCGCAGGCTCTCATCAAGGCACAGGATATTTTTGCATGACCGAGAATCCCGCGGCCGAAGCGGCCCTTTCGGAAGAAGAACTGTCACGCCTGACCGACGGCATCGTCTCGGCGCTGAAGACCGTCTACGATCCGGAAATCCCGGCCGACATTTATGAGCTTGGACTCATCTATAAGGTCGACATCAAGAACGACCGCTCGGTCAATGTCGACATGACGCTGACCACGCCGAATTGCCCCTCGGCGGCGGAGCTGCCGCTGATGGTCGAGAACGCGGTGGCAAGCGTCCCCGGCGTCGGCCCGGTGAAGGTTGAGGTGGTGTGGGACCCGCCGTGGGATCCGAGCCGCATGTCGGACGAGGCGAGGGTTGTTCTGAACATGTGGTGAGAAGGCCGGCGATGCCGAAGCTTGATCGCGTGCTTGAGACCGCCCTTTATGTCGATGACCTTGAGCGGGCGGCGAATTTCTACGAACAGGTTTTGGATCTGCCGCTTCTGACCTCGGACGCGCGTTTTCGCGCTTATGACGTGGGCGGCAACAACGTGCTGCTGTTGTTCGCGCGCGGCGCCACCCTCGAAACGGTGCATCTGCCGGGCGGCACGATCCCGCCGCATGATGGTCACGGACCGTTGCACGTGGCTTTTGCGATAGCGGCTGAGGTGCTTCCGAGGTGGGAAGAGCGGCTCGAATCGCAGAATATCGAGATCGAGGGCCGGACCGAATGGCCGCGCGGCGGGCGCAGCATCTATTTTCGCGATCCGGATGGGCATTTGCTGGAACTGGCGACGCCCGGCCTCTGGACGACGTACTGAAAAGCGCATGGCTGGAGTGAATCGTTGGGCTTCACAGCAGGAAATTCGTTGTTATTTTAATGCTATAAAATCTGTTGCCGGACCTTGAATCCGGCGAGAGGAGAATACGGGAATGGCAACTGGGCGGCCAAGACCTCAGGCGATGCGGCTGACTGATGCCGCGGCCGAGCGGATCAAGGATATCATGGCCAAGGCTGACAAGCCTTTCGTGGGCGTGCGGGTCGGTGTGAAGAATGGCGGCTGCGCCGGCATGGCCTACACCCTGGAATATGCCGAGACCGCCAATCCCACCGACGAGGTGGTCGAGGACAAGGGCGTCCGCATTCTGATCGATCCCAAGGCGGTGCTGTTCCTGCTCGGCACCGAGATGGACTACAAGATCGACAAGATGTCCGCGCAGTTCGTGTTCAACAATCCGAATCAGACCTCGGCCTGCGGCTGCGGTGAGTCCGTGCAGCTGACACCGGTTGAGGAGGATCGCGCTGGCGTATATTAGGCCGGCGCTGGCCCAACCGTGGACGGCGAGTTCATCCGCGACATCTTCTCCGCCTTTGGGCCGGTTTCCGTGCGCCGCATGTTTGGCGGCGCGGGCATTTTTGTCGACGATCTCATGTTCGCGCTGATCGCGGACGAGATGATCTATCTGAAGGTTGACGCGGAGAATGCCCGCGACTTCGAGCGGGAAGACCTGCCCCCCTTCACCTATGCCGCGAGGAACAGACGCGTGGAGCTGTCCTATCGCCGCATGCCGGACCGCTTGTATGACGATCGGGAGGAATTGAGGCGTTGGGCGCAGGCATCCCTTGCGGCGGCGCGCCGCGCTCAGGCGACGTCGTCAGGCCGTCGAGCGCGTGCAAAAGCGCGCACCAGAACGCGCCGCTGAATGTGATGGCGAGCCATCTCGCGCTCGAAATCGAATTGCCGCGCCTCGCGCCCACCGCCGAATCGACCGCTATGCGGCCAATCTGATCTGGAAGCCGGTCGAGAATTTGCAGACCGGCGGCGAACTGGGATGGGTGGATTTCGCGCTGCGGACGAACGGCGCCGCAGGCTTCGGATCCGCCCTGGTTAGCTATCTGTTTGCGACCTGGACCTTCTGATCCGGGCTTTGAACTAAGCCACCTGCATGGCGACCGGGGCGAGGAGTTCCGGATCGGTTTCGCAGATCACCCGGTTGCGGCCGTTGCGCTTGGCGGCATAGAGACAGGCATCGGCGCGACTGAGCAAGGACTGCGCCGTGTCACCAGGTCGCGAGACCGCAACTCCGATGGAGATGGTCACGCGGCCAAGGTGCTCGCCGGTCGAGCGTTTCATCAGTTCCTTGCTCATGACCGCGCGGCGGATATGGTCCGCCACCGTCACGCCGGCGCGCAGGGTGGTGTTCGGCAGGATCACTGCAAATTCCTCGCCGCCGTAGCGCGCAGCGATATCCTGGCCCTGCACATTCTGCTTCACCGACAAGGCGACAAGGCGCAGCACCTGGTCGCCGGTCAGATGGCCGAAGGTGTCGTTGAAGGTCTTGAAATGGTCGATGTCGGTCATCAGCAGCGACAGCGTCTCGTTCTGCGCGTTCGCTTCCGCGATGGCATTCGCCAAGGCCTGATCGAAGAATTTTCGGTTCGACAGCGATGTCAGCGGGTCGGTCAGGCTCTCGGTGCGAACGACTTCGAGATTTTCCTGAAGCTGGTTGATCTGCTGCTTCGAGGCGGTCAGCCGCGCTTCCAGCTTGCTGTTGGCAAGCTCCATGTCCTTGGCCGTCTGCACCAGTCCCTCGACGATCGCGCGCAATCCGTCGCGATCGGCCGATCCCAGTTGCTGGCTGACGCCGGCGAGGTTTGCGGAATACGTCGTCGCGTTGCCGACGGCGCTGTCCACCATCGACATGACCTGTTCGATCTCGTCCATGACGCGCGAACTGACCTTGTCGATGCGCTCGGTAAGACGGGTGGGCGAGAGGTAGGTGTTGTAGACCTCCTCGATGTCGCGCTCCGAGAGCGTGCCGTTGCGCGCCAATGTCTCGTTGATCAGTTCGTTCAGCGAGGGATTGTAGCCGGTCGCGTAATTGTACCAGACTTCGTAATTGCGAGGCGTGGCCGGCTGGCGCAAGGCTTTGATCTGACCCAAAGCGATTTCGGCAAACGCCATTGTGCGTTCGTGATCGTCGCCTTGTGTGGTCATTCAGCGCCCCCCCGAATGCTCTACCAAAATCAAAGCGCCGCCCCGGGTGGCTCCGCGTGGCAGCCCTCATTTTGCATGGCGCGGACGGTATTTTGCAGGGATGAAGGCGGAGTAAACGCGGTCGCAGAGTGAGGTGTTAAGATCTGGAAAATATTGGGCAACCAAATGTCCGGTTCATTGCGCAATATCAAAATTCGCCGCCTGTCAGGCTTTCAAACGCACCACCGGACGCAGCAGAAACGCCGGCAAATGCGACATATCGGCCTCTGCGCTGTCATTCGCAGCCGGCTTGTTGCGGCGTGCATCGCTGATCTGCGCGACCGGTGCCTGCTTTTGCGATCTGCCTTTGCGTGTTTCCTGGCGCGTCTCGTCTTGGTTTTCCTGTCGCGATCCGTTGCGGTGACGCGCACGAGACTTGCGCGGGCGGCTGTCGCCCTCTGCTTCGCTCGGCGAGGGCATGTCGCCGGTCCAGGCGATGCTCTGGCCAATCAGCTTCTCAATCGCCGCCAGCGACTTCGTGTCGGCCGGGGCGACGATGGTGATTGCGACGCCGCTCTTGCCGGCGCGACCAGTGCGGCCGATGCGGTGGACATAATCGTCGGCGTGGTGAGGCACGTCGAAATTGAAGACGTGGCTCACATCCGGAATATCGAGGCCGCGCGCGGCAACGTCGGAGGCGACCAGCAGCTTCGCTTCGCCCTGGCGGAATTTGTCGAGCGCCGCCATGCGTGCGGACTGCTCCATGTCGCCGTGCAGACAGACGGCGTTGAAGCCGTGCTTGACTAGCGAACGGTGCAACTGCGCGACCTCGCGCTTGCGGTTGCAGAAGATGATGGCGTTCTTGAAGGGATCTTGCGCGCGGATCAGGCGGCGCAGGGTCTCACGCTTCTCGTGCGGTTCGCGCCCGGTCTTCACCAGCTGCTGGGTGATGGTGGTGGCTGCCGTCGCCGGACGCGACACCTCGACCTTCACCGGCGTGTGCAGGAATTGCTCGGTGATGCGCTGGATTTCCGGCGGCATCGTCGCAGTGAAGAACAGCGTCTGGCGGGTGAACGGCACCAATTTGCAGATGCGTTCGATATCGGGAATGAAGCCCATGTCGAGCATGCGGTCGGCTTCATCGATGACCAGCAATTCAACGCCGGTGAGCAACAGACGTCCGCGTTCGAAGTGATCGAGCAGGCGGCCCGGCGTGGCGATCAGCACATCAACGCCGCGCGTCAGCTTGGAATCCTGATCGTCGAAGGATACGCCGCCGATCAGCAAGGCGACGTTCAGCTTCTGGCCGGCGCCGTATTTCTCGAAATTTTCCTGCACCTGCGCGGCGAGTTCGCGCGTTGGCTCAAGAATCAGCGTGCGCGGCATGCGCGCCCGCGCGCGGCCGCTCTCCAGCATGGTGATCATCGGCAGCGTGAACGCCGCGGTCTTGCCGGTGCCGGTCTGGGCGATGCCGAGTACATCACGCCGCGCCAGAACGTGCGGAATGGCCTGGCTCTGAATGGGTGTGGGTGTCGTATAACCGGCCGCTTGGACAGCGGATAAAACCTTGTCGGACAAGCCGAGTTGAGAGAAGGACATAAAACCTCTAAGCGGTGCCGCCCGGTCTATAGCCGCGCCGGATGAAGGAACGACGACGTTGTCATGCGCGAGGAGGCGGCGACCGAATCCTGTCTGTCGGTCCGTGCCGGGAAGATAGGGCCGGGCGGCCGAAAGTCAATCCTTTCGCAGTGCAGCAAGTTAATAAATAGCTTAACTTTTTCGCGGCCGACGCGGCTTTTCACGAGCTGTGACGCCGGTTGGGGTAGCGGAGGACATGATGCCTGAAGCCTTGCCGATTCTGCTGGTGCCCGGCCTGAATTGCTCGCCACGGCTTTACGCCGCGCAGATGCCGGCCCTTTGGGCCTTCGGGCCGGTCACGGTCGCCGACCACCGCCGCGATGAGACGATGGAGGCCATTGCCGGCCGCATCCTCCGCGACGCGCCGCCGCGTTTCGCCTTGGCCGGGCTGTCCATGGGCGGCTATGTCGCCATGGCGATCCAGCGGACGGCGCCGGAGCGGGTGGCGAAGCTGGCTTTGCTCGATACCGGACCGCGCGCCGACACGCCCCAGCAGACCGAGAACCGCAAGCGTCAGATCGATATCGCCGCGCACGACCGGTTCGCTGAAATTCCCGGCCTGCAATGGCCGATGCTGGTGCACAAGAACCGCCAGCATGACGAGGCGCTGAAGGGGGTCGTGGTTCAGATGGCGGAGGAGACCGGCGCCGATGCCTTCGTGCGCCAGCAGCGCGCCATTATGGCGCGCCCAGATTCGCGTCCGGGCCTGTCGAAGATCGCGTGCCCGACGCTCATTCTCGTGGGCGACGGAGATCAATTAACTCCGCCGGAGCTGTCCGAGGAAATGAACGCACTTATTCCAGGCAGCCGCCTTGTGAAGGTGCCTGATTGCGGGCATCTGTCGACGCTGGAGCGGCCGGACGTCGTGACGCGCGCCCTGGTCAATTGGATGCAGAGCTAGACCGAGAGTTGCAAGTTAGCCAACAGAATGACCTCCATTCTCGATCTCATCGGCGCCACGCCGCTTGTCGAAGTTACTCGCCTCGACACCGGTCCATGCCGCCTGTTTCTCAAGCTCGAAAGCCAGAATCCGTCCGGCTCGATCAAGGACCGGCCGGCGCGCGCCATGATCGAGGCAGCGGAAGCTGACGGGCGTCTGCGGCCAGGCGGCATGATCGTTGAAGCGACCGCCGGCAATACCGGACTTGGTCTCGCCTTCGTCGGTGCGCAGAAGGGCTATCGCA
The DNA here is from genome assembly GCA_032027085.1 of Pseudorhodoplanes sp. Classification (NCBI taxonomy): domain Bacteria; kingdom Pseudomonadati; phylum Pseudomonadota; class Alphaproteobacteria; order Hyphomicrobiales; genus Pseudorhodoplanes; species Pseudorhodoplanes sp. The sequence continues at coordinate 3,162,058 of JAVSMS010000001.1, forward strand.
CGGTTCTTGTCGTGCCCGACAAGATGTCGCGCGAAAAGATTTTGCACGCGCGCGCGATGGGTGCCGAGGTCATTCTCACCCGCTCTGATGTCGGCAAGGGTCACCCGGATTATTATCAGGATCTCGCCGCCGACATCACGCAGCGCACGAAAGGCGCGATCTACATCAACCAGTTCGCAAATGCAGCCAATCCGCGGGCGCATGAAACAACGACGGCGCCTGAACTGCTGAAGCAGATGGACAACGACATCGACGCGATTGTCGTTGGTGTCGGTTCCGGTGGCACGCTGACGGGCCTCGGTCGCTTCATGAAGCAGCATTCGCCAAAAACCAAAATGATCCTGGCCGATCCGGTCGGCTCGGTGCTGGCGCCACTCGTCAAGACAGGACAGATGACCGAGGCCGGAAGCTGGGCGGTGGAGGGGATCGGCGAGGATTTCGTGCCGCCGAACTGCGATCTGTCGCTGGTCAAAGACGCCCATTCAATTCCCGACCCGGAGAGCTTCGCCGCTGCGCGCGAGCTCTTGCGCATGGAAGGGGTTTTCGGCGGCTCCTCGTCGGGCACGTTGCTGGCCGCGGCGTTGCGCTATTGCCGGGCCCAGACCACGCCAAAACGCGTTGTCACTTTCGTCTGCGATTCCGGCGCCAAATATCTCTCAAAAGTATTCAATGAGACCTATCTGGCGCAGGAAGGCTTTATCGGTGCCGAGCGCACCGGCAAGGTGCGCGATCTTGTCGTTGCCCCGCGAAGCCGCGGCGGGGCTGTGGAAGTGCGGCCGCAGGACAATTTGCGCACGGTGTTTGCGCGCATGCGCGCAGCCGACGTGTCGCAGATGCCGGTCATGGACGGCGACAGTATTGTCGGCCTGGTCGATGAAAGCGATCTTCTGGGGGCATTGCTGACCTTGGGCGAGAGCCAGGCGTTCGACCGCCCGGTCAGCGAGGTGATGGTGACGCGGCTGGAAACAATCGCCGCCGATGCGGCGATCCGCGATCTCGTGCCTTTGTTCAAGAAGGATTTCGTCGCCATCGTGATGGATGACGGCCGCTTTCTCGGTCTCGTCACCCGCATCGATCTCATCAATCATTTCCGGATAGCGATGCAATGAGTTCGAAGACATTTCATTTTCGTCATGGCTGGACCCGGGTGCGGGGCATGACGCAGAGGGAGCATCCATGACCAAACCCAATCGTCCCGGGTTTTCCACGCGCTGCATTCATGCGGGACAGGAACCCGATCCGACCACCGGCGCGGTGATGATGCCGATCTATGCGACCTCCACCTTTGTGCAACAGAGCCCGGGCGTGCACAAAGGGTACGAATATGCGCGCTCTCAAAATCCGACGCGCATGGCCTTCGAGCGTTGCGTGGCTGATCTTGAAAGCGGCAGCAAGGGGTTTGCCTTCGCGTCGGGCCTCGCGGCGATCTCGACGATTTTGGAATGTCTCGATCAGGGCACGCATGTCGTCGCGACCGACGATATCTATGGCGGCACGCGCCGTCTGTTCACGCGCGTACGAAACCGTTCGGCGGGCCTGCAGGTCAGCTACACCGACCTCAGCGATCTTTCGGCGATCGAAAAGGCGATCCGCCCCGACACCAGGATGATCTGGGTGGAGACGCCGACCAATCCGCTGCTCAAGCTCGCGGACCTTCGTGCCATTGCCGAGCTGGCCCGCAAGCGCAACATCATCACCGTCGCCGACAACACCTTTGCGAGTCCTTATCTGCAGCGGCCGCTGGAATTCGGCTTCGACATCGTGGTGCATTCCACGACCAAATATCTCAATGGCCATTCCGACATGGTCGGCGGCATCGCGGTGGCGGGCGAGAATGCCGAACTGCGCGAACGTCTTGGCTTCTTGCAGAATGCGGTCGGCGCGATTCAGGGGCCGTTCGATTCCTTCCTGGCCTTGCGCGGCGTCAAGACACTGGCGCTGCGCATGGAGCGGCAATCTGCGTCGGCGCTGAAGATCGCCGAGTGGCTCGAAAAGCACCCCAAGGTCGGCAAGGTTATCTATCCCGGCCTGCCGAGCCATCCCCAGCACACACTGGCCAAATCGCAGATGCGCGCCTTCGGCGGAATGATCACGGCGGAATTGAAGACGGACCTTCCCGGCGCGCGCGCCTTTCTGGAGCGCTGCGAAGTGTTCGCTTTGGCCGAAAGTCTGGGCGCGGTCGAAAGCCTGATCGAGCATCCCGGCATCATGACGCATGGCTCGGTGCCGCCTGACGTGCGGGCGGAACTGGGCATCACCGACGGCCTGATCCGCCTCTCGGTCGGGATCGAGGATGTTGAGGACCTGATCATCGACCTCCAGAATGCCTTCGCAGCCCTGAAATAGTCGGCATTCTCCGGTGTTTATGACAATCCGGGTGCCATCCGCGTCAGATCCTTTTGGGAGAAAAAGTATGCAGTCGTCTCTTCCCCGCGCGCTCGCCATTTCCTCTCTTGCGCTTGTATTCTCTGTGCAAGTCACGCTGTCCGGTGCGCTGGCGCAATCGGCGTCCAAGGAGTTCAAGCCAGAAGTCGGCCAGGCCGGCAAGGATGTGATCTGGGTGCCGACCGCCCAGGCTTTGGTCGACAAGATGCTGGACATGGCCAAGGTGACCCCGGCCGATTCCGTGATCGATCTTGGCTCCGGCGACGGCCGCACCGTCATCACGGCGGCGAAGCGCGGCGCCACCGCCATGGGCATTGAATACAATCCCGACATGGTCGCGCTGTCGAAGGCCAACGCCGAAAAAGAGGGTGTCGGCGGCAAGGCGACGTTCGTCCAGGGCGATATTTTCCAGACCGATTTTTCCAAGGCGACGGTCCTCACCATGTTTCTGTTGTCAACGCTCAATCTCAAGCTGCGTCCGACCATCCTCAACATGAAGCCCGGCACCCGCGTTGTTTCGAATACCTTCGACATGGGCGACTGGACGCCGGACGAGACGGTGACGATCACTGAGAATTGCACTTCGCATTGCCGTGCGCATTTCTGGCTGGTGCCGGCGAAAGTGGAGGGCACCTGGAAAGTGGGCGAGGGCGAACTAGTTCTGAAACAGGAATTTCAGATGCTCTCGGGCACGCTGAAGAACGGCAATGTCTCGGCGATCGTGATCAACGGCAAGATGGCAGGCGACCAGATCACCTTCACGGCCGGCAACACGCAATATACCGGCAAGGTGAGCGGCAATATGATCGAAGGGACCGCGAAGACCGGCGACAAGGAAACGAAATGGCAGGCGACGCGCTCCTGACGCAGCGCCTGCGTAAAATACCATAGTCAGTTGATTGGAGAAATGCATGAAGGCGTTGAAGTTGCTAGCAGGTGCTGCGGTTATTCCCGCTGTGGCCGCGGCATTGGTTCTGAATCCGTTCAGCCCGTCGCCGGGTTTGGCCAATGGCGCAGCAGCGACCGCTGCCCAGCCTGACAAGCCCAGGACCGCCCAACTCTCCGAGTATGAGCCGACCGTCGGCCAGGAAGGCAAGGATGTGGTCTGGGTGCCGACCGCGCAGTCGCTGGTCAACAAGATGCTCGACATGGCCAAGCTCACGCCGTCCGATTATCTGGTCGATCTCGGCTCCGGCGATGGCCGCACCGTCATCACCGCAGCGAAGCGCGGCGCCACCGCGCACGGCATCGAATACAATCCGAAGATGGTGGAGTTGTCGAAGCGCAATGCCGAGAAGGAAGGCGTGAGCGCGAAAGCGACATTTGCGCAGGCCGACATTTTCGAAAGCGATTTCTCCAAGGCGGATGTCGTCACCATGTTCCTGTTGCCGGAACTGAATTTGCGACTGCGTCCGAACATCCTGAAGATGAAGCCGGGCACGCGCATTGTCACCAATTCGTTCAGCATGGGCGACTGGACCGCCGACCAGACTGAAAGCGTGAACGAGGATTGCCGCTCCTATTGCACCGCATTTCTCTGGATCGTGCCGGCCAATGCTGCGGGCAGCTGGAAACTGCCGCAGGGCGAGGTGACGCTGGAGCAGAAATTCCAGGTGGTGTCGGGCAATCTGAAGAGCGGCAGCAATTCCACCGCCGTGACCGAGGGCAGGCTCAACGGCGAGCAGATTGTGTTCAAGGCCGGCGGCACCGAATATTCCGGCAGGGTTGCTGGCGACACCATGGAGGGCGTTGCCAAGACCGGCGGCAAGGAAGAGAAATTCCAGGCGACGCGGGTGAAGTAGGTCTGCCTCCTCCTCAGGCCTTCTCCAACTGCTTGAAATGCGATTCTTTCGTCATGGCCGGGCATAGCCCGTCACTGCAAAAGCCTGATTCATTGGCCGCATTTTGGGTCAGACTCTCGGCATGAGGCCGATCAGGGCTGGAAAACGGTTCGAGCCGGCGTTAATCCCACTCTAACGCTCCCGCCGTAAAACCGCGGCATGTCGTTTGTTGAGTATATTCGCGTACCCGATCCGACGACCGTCGAACTGCTGACCATTCCGGTCCTGTTTCTGGTCGTGCTGTTTCTGACGACGCTGGCGGGCTTCCGCGGGCGCGCCGCCTTGGTCGTGACCGCCTGCGTTCTGGCGATCTGCGTCATGGCCCTCGCAACGCGCCAGGACATCTACACCCACGAAACCAAGATCGGCATGGCCGTCGCCACCATGCTGCTGGTGATTTTCTGGAAGTTGCGGGCGCGCAAGGCGTAGCGGGCCTTATCACCACGGCTCTTTGAACTCATCCCCAGGCCCGTGCGACTATCGTCTGGGGCGGATCTGCAACGGGCCCGGCAGGGATCGCGGATTCAGCGGGTTTTTCAGGGGGATTTCCGATGCGACAGTTTGCGCAACGCCTGGCCCTGGTGCTGGCCGCCCTGATTCCGGGCGCGCTCATGGTTTTTGCCCCGGCGCCCGCTCATGCGCAGAAGAAGGTGGCGCTGGTCATCGGCAACGATGATTACAAGAACATTCCCGCGCTGAAGAAAGCCGGCAACGATGCCCGCAGGATGGGCGAGACTCTCAAGGCCCTCGGCTTTCAGGTGATCGAGGCGCACAATCAGACCCGCCGACAGATGAGCGAAACCTTGCTCTCCTTCGACCGCGCGCTGGCGCAGGGCGACACCGCGTTCTTCTTTTTTGCCGGCCACGGCTTTGAAATCCAGGGCGACAATTATCTGTTGCCGGTCGACGTGCCGGAGGCAACGGAAGGGCAGGAGGAGCTTGTCCGCGATGCGTCTTTCGCAGCTCAGCGCGTGATCGAACGTTTGCAGGCGCGCGGCGTGCGCACCTCGATCATCGTGCTCGATGCCTGCCGCAATAATCCGTTCGAGCGGCCGGGCAAGCGTTCGGTGCGCGGTTCGGCCGGTCTCGCGCCGATGACACCGAACGAGGGCGTGTTCGTGGTCTTCTCCGCCGGCGCGAAACAGGCCGCGCTCGACCGTTATTCGGAAGACGACAAGGACCCGAATTCGGTCTTCACCCGCTATTTTGTGAAGGAGCTCAGCACGCCCGGCCTGACCTTGGTTCAGGTCGCCAAGCGCACGCAGTCGGAAGTAAAATTGCTCGCAGCGAAGTGGCGACACGATCAGACTCCCGCCTATTACGACCAGATCGTCGGCGACGTGGTGCTGAACGGGACACTCGATCCCAAGCGCCAGATCGAGGTGCTGCCGCAGATCGCTTCTTTGCCGGCGCAGCCCCTCGGTCCGCGCGAGCGCATCACCACGCATCCCGATGATCTCAATGCGCCGATCGCGAATTTCATGCGCCACAATGGCGGCTGGTCGGTGACGCTGTCCTTCGCCGATCCGGTCACCGCGATTTCCTGGCGCATGGGCGAGAGCGGCAATTTCAAGGAAACCGGCTTCCTCGACACGCTCGACCCGCGCACCCGCAAGCGCATGCCCAATCCGTCGATCCAGCTCGATGCCGACACGCCGGAGGGCACCATTTACGTCCGATCGGCCGATCTGCGCGGCAACTGGAGCGAGCCGCTGCCTGTGAAGTTCAATCCGGTGGAGGCGCTGGAAAGGAGCCAGCGGCAGATCCTGGAAATGACCAGCGGTTCCTGGCTGTCGTTCCGCGAATACAATGGCCTGCTGGTCTATTGGACGCATCTTGCGTCTTACCGCTGCGCCATCCGCGAGGTGAAGGTCGGTATCGATTCCACCGTGCCCGACCGCAAGATCGCACTGCCGCCCTGCGACATGCGCGATCCGGTGGCGATTCCGCACAATGCGCAGACCTATCTGAAGCTGCCGGCGGCGACCAAATTCATGTCGGTCGAGCTGACCTATAGGGACGGCTCGGTGTCGGAAACAAAGACATTTCGTGCGGATACCCGCAGGAACTGAGGGGCGCGATCTCGCAGGGCGAGACGGCACGCCACTCCGATACCGCTGCCGGGATTGATAGGGCTTGCGCGAAGCAGCGAAACAATATGACATGCCTTCATGGCGGAGATCGCACGCTTGCGTCCTGGGGGCCAAGGCGAGATGACCAAGCAGGCCCAACCCGCCATTCGCAGGTTCCCGATCATTTTGATCAAGCCGTCGCATTACGATGCTGACGGCTATGTCATCCAATGGTGGCGTTCGACGATTCCGTCGAACAGCCTTGCCAGCGTCTACGGGTTGCTTGACGAATGCGCGCAGGCGAAGGTGCTCGGCCCCGATGTCGACATCGAGATCGAGGCCTATGACGAATGCAACACCGTCATCGACGTTAAGCGCACAATCCGCGCGATCAGCACCGCCGGTGCCGGTTTCGTCGGGCTCGTCGGCGTGCAGTCCAATCAGTTTCCGCGTGCGCTCGATCTCGCGCGGCAGTTCCGCGCCGCCGATATTCCGGTTGTGATCGGCGGCTTCCATGTCAGCGGCTGTATCTCGATGCTTCCGGAATTGCCGCCTGATCTGAAGGAGGCGCGGGATCTCGGTGTCATCCTCTATGCAGGCGAGAGCGAGGGCCGTATGGAGGGCCTGCTGCGGGAAATGGCTGCAGGCACTGCAAAGCCGGTCTACAATTACCTGAAAGACATGCCAGACATGACCGCGGCGACATTTCCGATGTTGCCACGCAAGGTGGTGACGCGTGTCGCCGGTCACTATGCGAGCTTCGATGCCGGGCGCGGCTGCCCGTTCCAGTGCAGCTTCTGCACCATCATCAATGTGCAGGGGCGCAAGTCGCGCTACCGTACGGCCGATGATGTGGAAGGCATTGTCCGCGCCAATGCGAAGCAGAACATCACGCGCTTCTTCATCACCGACGACAATTATGCCCGCAACAAGAACTGGGAAGCGATACTCGATCGCCTGATCGAGTTGCGTGAAAAGGAAAACTTCAAGATCAGGCTGCTGCTGCAGGTTGATACGCTTTGCCACCGTATTCCGGGATTCATTGAAAAGGCGGCGCGCGCGGGCTGCACCGCGGTCTTTGTTGGACTTGAAAATATCAACCCTGAATCCCTGATGGGCGCGAAGAAACGCCAGAACAAGATCTGGGAATATCAGGAGATGTTTCACGCCTGGCGCAAGGCCAAGGTGATGACCTTTGCCGGCTATATTCTCGGCTTTCCGACCGACACGCCCGAGTCGATCGCGCGCGATATTGAGATCATCAAGAAGGAATTGCCGGTCGATATCCTGGAATTCTTTTATCTCACCCCGCTGCCGGGTTCGGAAGACCATAAGACCCTGCTCATGAACGGCATTCCGATGGATCCGGACATGAACAAGTATGATCTTGAACATGCTTGCACGGCGCATGCCACCATGTCGAAAGAGACTTGGGAGAATGTCTATCGCAGCGCCTGGACGCGCTATTACAGCGACGATCATGTCGAGACGATCATGAAGCGCGCCGCTGTTACCGGTTTGAACAAGACCAAGGTGCTGGACGCGATCACGCTGTTTTCGGGCGCGTCGCGTATCGAAGGCGTGCACCCGCTGCAATTCGGGTTTGTCCGCCGAAAAATCCGCACCCAGCGACGCTACGGGATGCCAGTGGTCAATCCGCTGATCTTCTATCCCTGGCGCGTCTATGATTTTGGCAAGGTCGCGTTCCGCTGGATCAAGCTGGTGCGGCGCTATCGCACAATGATGAAGCAGGTCCTTTCCGATCCTGCGATCAAGTCCTACTCCGATCACGCGCTTGATCCGCCGGCAGGTCACAATGCGCCGATGTCGGATTTCGTGAAAGCATATGCCGACAAGATACCGCACACCCACGGCGCGCCGGTGCAGGAAGCTGTGCTGAACTGACCTCGTCAGGCATAGACCTCAGTCTGCGCCGCTGGTGGCTTTCGGCAAGCAGGGTCGTGGGAATGCTATTTCCCGCGCTTTCCGTCCCCAGGCCCGCGCCATGACTGCCAGCGCCCTTCATCCTTGACCAGCAGCAGTATCGTTTCGATGCCGCGCGTTGTCGTGATGCCGTTCTCGGTCATTTCGCAAGCGGCCAGGACAACCGCAAAATCGCGCGGATGCCGGCGCCGAGTGCGGCGAAGTCTTGCCAGTTTGGCTGCTTGGGTCGGTGACCATGCGAGGCTTCCGACCCGGCGTTCGATGATTGCGCGCGTGGCCGGTGCGTCGTCCTTGTCGCGGGTTTCGGCGAATGCCCATATTCAATGAGGCGCATCTAACAGGGCCGGCCGGACTTCCGGAAAAATCCTATTCGATCCGGCAATCGTCCCTTTTCCGGCCGACAGGCGCCTTGTAGGGGATACAAAACAACAATGGGACCAGGAGGAAATAATGCGGACCCAGGTGGGCATTATCGGCGCAGGCCCGGCGGGCCTGATGCTCTCGCATCTGTTGCATCTTGCCGGCATTGACTCGATCATCATCGAGAACCGCAGCCGCGATTATATCGAAAACCGCATCCGCGCCGGCCTGATCGAGCAATGGGCGACCGACATGCTGGTGGAGACCGGGGTCGGCGCGCGCATGCAGCGCGAGGGGATGTTCCACGACGGCAACTATCTCTGCTTCAATGGCGAGCTGCACCGCATCAATTTCCGCAAGCTCGTCGGCAAGGGCATCACCATCTACGGCCAGCAGGAAGTGGTGAAGGACCTGGTGGAGCGGCGGCTCGCCGATGGCGGCCAGATCCTGTTCGAGGTTGACAACGTCTCGGTGCACGACGTCGAGAGCAAATCGCCGAGAATCAGCTTCACCCATGAGGGACAACAGAAGGACATCGCCTGCGATTTCATTGGCGGTTGCGACGGTTTTCACGGCATATGCCGGCCGTCATTCCCGGCAGAATTGCTTCGCGTCTATGAGCGCGAATATCCGTTCGGCTGGCTCGGCATTCTGTCCGAATCCCCGCCGCCGAAGGACGAACTGATTTACTCCTATCACGACAACGGCTTCGCGCTTTACACCATGCGCTCGCCGACATTGGCGCGCCTCTACCTCCAGGTCGACCATAACGAAGACATCAAGAATTGGCCGGACAGCCGCATCTGGGAAGAACTGCATGTCCGTCTCGGTGGCACCTGCCCGTTGCAGGAAGGTCGGATGCTGCAGAAGAGCATCACGCCGATGCGCTCTTTTGTCTGCGAGCCGATGCAGCATGGGCGGTTGTTCCTCGCAGGAGATGCTGCCCACATCGTGCCGCCGACCGGCGCCAAGGGAATGAATCTGGCGCTCGCCGACGTGCGCGTCCTCGCGCGCGCGATCGACGAGTTCTACAAGTCGGGCCGGACCGAAAAGCTCGACAGCTATTCTGCGACCTGCCTCGGGCGGATCTGGAAAGCCCAGCGATTCTCCTGGTGGATGACGCAGATATTCCACCGCTTCCCGGACGAACTGCCTTTCGATCACCGCCGGCAACTGGCGGAGCTGGACTATGTCGCCACGTCGACGGCGGCGGCGACCGCGCTGGCGGAGAATTACGCGGGGCTGCCAATTGATTGAGGCGGCTATCCCGGACGCACGTCGTCTAGGGATCCGTAATGGATCAACCAGAGTTCAAGCAGGGCAAGATAGGCAACGACGATGCCGACGCCGATACTGATCTTCATCGACGCCGCCTGCGGAAAGCCGAGCAGCCAAGGCGCCGCGATCAGCCACAGCCCGAGGAACAGGGTGATCCATTCCTCCCACTCGGAAAAGACCATGATCGCGGCAATGGCCACGGCCACCAGAAGAAATCCGCTTGCCCAGCTCTCCAGGCGGGCAGGCTCGTAGCTGAAGGCGAACAGCCACGGCGACAGGAACAGGAACAGGCCAAGTGCCAAATTGTAGGTGTCAAAAATCGCCTCTCTGCGCCATTTGAGCATGACAGCCTCCCTATATCTGGTTTTGGCCTTGGCACTCTCCGGGCTGGTATGGTCGCTCATCATCGCCGTCGCAACGATGCTCAAGAACGTGCAGGCCGCGATTTACAGCGCGATTGCCGTTGATATTGCCCGGACGGCCAAGGCCGCCGACGATGAATCACTGGCCATGGGTGTTTCTCCTGACGGTCGCTGTCAAACAGCGCGACATTATCGTGTTGGTTCTCATAAACGCGTGCGGCGAGGCAGCGGTTCGCCCCGCACGTCGCCAATACCGCACGGATCGACATTAAATTTTGGACATCGACGGCGGCGACCGCGCTGGCGGAAAATTACACGGGCCTTCCCAGCGATTGACCAGTCCGGCCGGATAATTTTGCTTCCGTCTTCTTCCGCTGACCCCTTATTCTCCTGGGCTAAGGGCGCCGGCGGCGACTCCAGGCCGCATGCAATGCGCCCGCTTGGAGGAAACGATGGGTGGAATCGGGCTTGCCCGCCTTGTGCGGGGCGTAACGCTATTTGTGTTGATGTCCACAGGCTTGGGTCTGCAATCCGCTCAGGCGCAGAGCGACTATCCAACCAAGCCGATCCGTCTGGTTGTCGGCTTCGCTGCCGGCGGCGGCAACGACATTTTTGCCCGTCTGATTGGTAACAAGCTACAGGAAAAGCTGGGCTGGACCGTCGTCATCGAGAATCGGCCGGGGGCGGGCGGACGGACTGCGGCGGAATTCGTCGCGCGCGAGCCGGCGGACGGCTACACGGTCCTGATCGGCGCCAGCGGGGCCATGGCCATCGGGCCGGTGATCTACAAGACCGGCTACGACACCCTGAAAAGCTTCATCCCGGTGACCATGATCGGCGACTATGCGCTATTCCTCGTCGTTAAGGCCGATCATCCTGCCAAGACCGTCGCCGAACTCGTCGCCTGGACCAAGGCGAATCCGGACAAGTCAAATTACGCAAGCTCCTCGCCCGCCTTCACGCTGCCGATCGAGTTGTTCAAGCTGCGCACCGGCGCGCAGGGGACCGCTATTCCCTTCAAGAGCAGTGGCGAATCGATCCTCAACATCATCTCCGGCAACGCCATGATGACGATCGTCGATCCGCCGCCGGCGGTGCCGCAAGTGCAGGGGGGCAAGCTGCGCGCGCTGGCGGTGACGGGGTCGTCGCGGTCGCCAGCCCTGCCGAACGTGCCGACCATGACGGAGGCCGGCGTGAAGGGCATGGATGTCGCACTCTGGAGCGGCCTCTTCGTCCCGGCCGGCACGCCGAAGCCGATTGTCGACAAGCTTGCAAGAGAAGTGCGCGAGGTATTGCTCAACACCGACGTGAAGGAAAAACTCGCGGCCCTCGCCACCGCCGCATCGGGCATGCCGCCGGAGGCTTTCGCGCGTCACATCGATGCGGAGATCAGGATGTGGAGGTCGGTGGTGAAGGAGGGGAATTTGAAATTCGGGCAATAGAGGGAGGCTTGCCCCGATTTGTCTCCGTCACCCCGAGGTGCTCACGCGCCGATCTCGTGTTTGCTCGAGATCGGTATTCTTGAACTTCGCAAGTCGGCTGCGCAGGCCTCACACATCCAGCATTTCATCCGACGCGAATTCTGCGCGTTCCTGGATGAAGGCGAAGCGCGCCTCGGGCTTCGTACCCATGAGGTGATCCACCGATTTCGATGTTTTCGCGCGCTCGGTGTCGACCAGGACGACCCGCAGCAATGTGCGTTTCGCCGGATCCATGGTCGTTTCCTTCAGCTGGCTGGGCAGCATTTCGCCGAGGCCCTTGAAGCGTCCGACCTCGACCTTGGCGTTGGCGTGAAATTCCTTCTTCAGCAGAATCTCTTTGTGCTTGTCGTCGCGCGCATAGAACGTCTTGCCGCCATGGCTGAGACGATAGAGCGGGGGCACGGCGAGATAGAGATGCCCGTTCTCGATCAGCCGCGGCATCTGCCGGTAGAAGAAGGTGATGAGCAGTGAGGCGATATGGGCGCCGTCGACATCTGCGTCGGTCATGATGATGACCTTGTCGTAGCGCAGGCCGCTGTCGCTGTAATGCGTGCCGGCGCCGCAGCCCAGCGCCTGGATCAGATCGGCGAGTTGCTGGTTCTGCGCCAGCTTGTCTTTGCCGGCGGAGGCGACGTTGAGGATTTTGCCGCGCAGCGGAAGGATCGCTTGCAATTTGCGGTCGCGCGCCTGTTTCGCCGAGCCGCCGGCGCTGTCGCCCTCGACGATGAAAATTTCCGAACCCTGCGCCGCCGTGTTTGAACAATCGGCGAGCTTGCCGGGCAGGCGCAGCTTGCGCGAGGCGGTCTTGCGCGAGACTTCCTTCTCCTGCTTGCGGCGCAGCCGCTCTTCCGCGCGCTCGATCACGAAATCGAGCAGCTTGTTGGCCTGCAGCGGATTGCCGGCAAGCCAGTGATCGAAGGGGTCTTTCACTGCCTGTTCGACGACGCGCGCGGCTTCCGGCGAGGCGAGGCGGTCCTTGGTCTGGCCCTGGAATTCCGGCTCGCGGATGAAGACCGAGATCATCGAGGCTGCGCCCGACATCACGTCGTCGCTGGTGACGATCGCGGCGCGCTTCTCCTGGCCGACACGCGCGGCGTGATCACGCAGTCCCTTGAACAGGGCCGTCCGCAGGCCGCTTTCGTGCGTGCCACCGTCATGCGTCGGGATGGTGTTGCAATAGGAGGAGGAGAACGGATCGACGTCGGCGACAAAGGCCACCGCCCATTCCGCCGAACCATGCCCGCCCTTCTTTTCCGAACGCCCGAAAAAGATATCGGGATGCACCAGGGTCGCGCCGTTGATGCTGGCGGCGAGATAATCCTTCAGCCCGCCGGGGAAATGCAGCGTCGCTTCCGCCGGCACGTCGCTGCCCGGCTTGATCAGGGAAGCATCGCAGCTCCACCGGATTTCCACGCCGCCGAAGAGGTACGCTTTCGCGCGCGTCATGCGGAACAGGCGCGCCGGATCGAAATGCGCCTTCTCGCCGAAAATCTGCGGGTCCGGCTTGAAACGCACCTGTGTGCCGCGCCGGTTCGGAACGCGCCCGAGCTTTTCCAGCCCGCCTTTCGGTTTGCCGCGCTGGAACGTCATTTTGTAAAGCTGCTCCCCGCGCGCGACTTCGACTTCCAGCTTTTCCGACAGCGCATTCACCACCGACACGCCGACACCGTGCAGACCGCCCGAAGTCTCGTACACCTTGGAGTCGAATTTGCCGCCCGCATGCAGCGTGCACATGATGATTTCGAGCGCGGATTTTCTCGGGAATTTGGGATGCGGATCGACCGGAATGCCGCGCCCGTTGTCGGTCACGCTCAGATATCCGTCGGTGCCGAGATGCACCTCGATGAAGCTGGCATGGCCGGCCAGCGCCTCGTCCATCGCATTGTCGATGACTTCGGCGAACAGATGATGCAGCGCCTTCTCGTCGGTGCCGCCGATATACATGCCGGGCCGGCGGCGCACCGGCTCCAGTCCTTCCAGCACCTCGATGTCATGCGCGGTATAGCCTTCGCCGGTCGGGCGGGCCGAAGCCTTTGCGCCGCGCACCGGTTTGCCGCGCGCCGGCATGTCAAACAGGTCGGCCGTCTTTTTCTCGGCTTTGGCGGCCGATTTGACGGTCTTGGTCGGCGCTTTGGGAGGCGTTTTCTTGGCGGGTGAGGGCTTCTTGGTCTTTTTGGCCATGAGGATCGCAGGACAGGTGTGAAACCAGGGGCTCGAATCGGATGTGCCGAACTATGCCATGCTGGGCACAAATCAAGATGGCAAAAGCATGAATGGGCGTTCAAGGACAGGCTGATGAATCAGGCAGTTGAACACTGGCGCGGCGCGCGCCGCCGGGCTAGACCTGTGGCCCCGCCGGGCCCGCCTTTTCCATGTTTCAGGACTACACCCAGATCGTCATGGACTTCGTGCGCCACAATCACATGTGGGCGCTGCCGATCGTCTTCGTTCTGGCCTTCGGCGAGTCGCTGGCCTTCATCTCGCTGTTTCTGCCGGCCTGGGCCATGCTGGTGGCGATCGGCGCGCTGATCAACGCCTCGGGCATCCCGTTCTGGCCGATCTGGGCGGCGGCGGCGTTGGGGGCGGCCGCCGGCGACTGGCTGTCCTACTGGATCGGCTTCAAGTTCAAGGACCGGGTCGCGCATATGTGGCCGCTGACCAAGCATCCGGACCTGCTGCCGCGCGGCCACGCCTTCGTGGAGAAATGGGGCGTCCCCGGCATCTTCATCGGCCGCTTCTTCGGCCCGTTGCGCGCCGCCGTGCCGCTGATCGCCGGTATCCTGGAAATGGAGTATTGGCATTTCCAGATCGCCAACGTCACCTCGGCTTTTGTCTGGGCTTTCGTGCTGCTGAAATTCGGCGATTTCGGTTTCGACATCTGGAAATGGTTCACCTGACGTGAGCGAGCCACGCGTCCCGAATTTTCGTCAACCGGTCGGCGCGTTGGAGCAGCGTTGGCGCCGGGCCTATGTCAGCCTCATGCGCGCGCTCGGTGTCAAATCCTTCACGACGCGGGCGAAGGGCGCGCGCTTTGTTGTCAACACCATCGATTTCATCGACCGTGAACTCGCGCTCAAGGGCGTCTGGGAAGGCGAGCAGCTCGAGGATTTCGCCGCCATCTGCCGCGCGCACCACGTCGACTATTTTCTCGACATCGGCGCCAATGCCGGCGTCTACAGCGTGCTGTTCGCGACGCATCATCTAGGCGGCGACATTATCGCCTTTGAACCCGATCCCGGCAATCATGCGCGGCTGATCGCCAATCTGCAAGCGAACGACCTCCTCTCGACCGTGCGGGTGATGCAGGTTGCAGTCGGCAGCACGGCCGGCGAGATGACCCTGATGGAGGCAGGCGCCCACAACCGCGGCGAATCCTGGATCGTGCATCCTGATCAGCCGCCGGAAGAAGCGCCCGGCGTTGCGACCCATATCGTGAAACAGATCCGCTTCGACGATGAATTCAAGATCGCGGGCAAGACCATCCTTGTGAAGATGGATGTCGAAGGCTCGGAATTCCATGCGCTGGCCGGCATGGAGCGCACCTTGCGCGACAATCAATGCTATCTGCAGGTCGAGCTTTATTCAGACCGGTTCGAGGAATTGAAATCGCTGTTCGCGCGGCTCGGCTATCGCTATCTGAAGACCAATTACATCGATCACTATTTCACGAATATGCCGGGCGTCACCTGAGTCCGGAGCGGCGGCGAGGCTCCGCCGTGGCGGGCAACGGAGCCTCGGTTCGCAATGTCTGTTTAATCGTGACGTCTATTTGAGCGTATCGGCGCCGGCCTTGCAGGCGACGTTGTCCTGCGCGCCGGTGCCGCCGCTGCAGCCAATGGCGCCAATCACCTTGCCGCCTTCGATCAGCGGAACACCGCCGGGCGAGGCAACGATGGTGGGGTCGAGGGTCGGAATATAGGCGCCGGCCGGGTTCTGCATGGCGTTGAACAAGGCCTCGGTCGGCCGGCGGAAGCGCGCCGCGGTCCGCGCCTTGCCTTGCGAGATCGCGACAGAAGCGATCTGCGTCTGCTCCATTCTGTGGAAATAAACGAGGTCGCCGTTGGTATCGACCACGGCGATCGCCAGCTTCCAGTTGCGCGGCGATTTCTTCCCCTCGGCGACGGCAGCGGCGACAACCTGCGCCGCGCGGTCGGCGGTGATCGAGGTGCCATAGGGAACGTCAAAGGGCATCTGATCCGGCACCTGTGCAGGGGCGGCCGTCGCGGACAAGACAGCGGCCAGAATGAAAGACGCAAATGTCGTGAATGGACGCATCAAATCCTCCCAGGTTGATTGAGTGAATGTGATGATTGTCAGCGCCGCGGCACGCATGGATCGCCGCCGGCGACCAGCAGTCTATCGGCAGCGGATATCTTGCGCCATTATGGCCCGGCCATCCGGTTCTGAATATTTCCGGCCGGCCCGCCTTTTGCTGGGGGAATAAATCTGACCGTACGGTGTTTCGTTGAAATCGCCGTCATGATCGTACCGACTGGCGATACAGTTCTCACATGGTGGTATTGCCGGACGCCAACGTTTCGGCCGCTCTTTGAGGGAGGATTTAGATGAGTGAATTGACACGCCGCACTTTGCTGACGGCGACTGCTGCAACGGCAGCCGCCGGTGCGATGGGTCCGCTGATTTCTGCGCAGCCGGCGAGGGCGCAGGGCGCCGCCGGCCAGCAGGTCGCGAGCTGGTATCGCTACAAGGTCGGCGACATCGAGGTGACGGCGGTGACCGACGGCGTCTCGCGCTTCAAATTTCCCGATGCCTTCGTGTCCAATAAGAAACGCGAGGACGTGAACAAGGCGTTGGAAGCCGCATTCATGGACAAGGATATGATGGCGATCCCTTATACGCCGATCGTCGTCAAGAACGGCGGCAAGTATACGGTCATCGACACCGGCACCGGCGAAGCGAATTTCACCAACAGCAAAGGCTCGGCCGGCCAGTTCCATCGCAATCTCGCCGCCTCCGGGATCGACGCCAAGGATGTCGCGACCGTCATCATCTCGCATTATCACGGCGACCACATCAACGGATTGCTGAAAGCCGACGGCTCGCTGGCCTTCCCGAATGCGGAAATTTTGGTGCCGGCCGCCGAGCACAAATATTTCATGGACGATGCCGAAATGAACAAGCAGACCAACGAGCGCATGGTCGGCGTGTTCAAGAATCAGCGCCGCGTGTTCGGCAATGCCGAAGTCGCCAAGCGCGTGAAGCCCTATGAGGCCGGCAAGGAAGTGGTGCCCGGCATCAACGCGGTCGCGACGCATGGCCACACGCCCGGCCACACCTCGCATGTGATCTCGTCGGGCGGAAAGTCCGTCTTCGCGCAGGCCGATGTCACCAATGTGCCGTTCCTGTTCGCGCGCAATCCCGGCTGGCATCTGATGTTCGATCAGATTCCCGACATGGCGGAAGGCACGCGCCGCAAAGTCTACGACATGCTGGCGGCTGAAAGAATGATGGTGCAGGGATTCCATTATCCGTTCCCGGCCGTGGCCCATGTCGAGAAAACTGCGACCGGCTATCGCGAAGTGCCGATGCCCTGGAGCCCGACGCTCTGATCTGTCGCTTGCACGGCAGTCTGAACAAAAAGGCCGCACCGGACCCGGTGCGGCCTTTGCGTTGTCTGGCCGCAACGCGCGTGCCTGCAGCCTCCGGCCGCTTTGGCTGGATGATGCTTGCCGCGATCGACAGGAGCGCCGACAAGCTCCTGCGTGTCATCCGCACGGGATGCGCTTGAGTTTTATGCTCACGAGAAGGCCGGTTACAAACGTAAAATTCTCCTTCGACGGGTTCAAAGAGATCTTTGTTTCAAATTTGCAAAGCGACCTCGCCGATTGTCCGAAAGCAATCAGGTCGATGCCGAGATGTGACATTGATGCGCAACCGAAGTCGCCAATCGGAATGTTCGGCACCGTGAGACAAGGAGCAATGGCGTATGGCTGGATGGTTCAAAGATAACGCGCAGTCGATCGGCCACACCCCGCTGGTTCGCCTCAACCGCGTCGCGGGCAATACCAGGGCCACGGTCTTGGCCAAGATCGAAGGGCGCAATCCCGCCTATTCGGTCAAGTGTCGCATCGGCGCGGCGATGGTTCAGGATGCGGAGAGGCGTAACCTGCTTGGTCCCGGCAAGGAGCTGATCGAGCCGACCAGTGGCAATACGGGGATCGCACTGGCTTTCGTCGCGGCGGCGCGTGGCATCCCGCTCACTTTGACCATGCCCGAGACCATGAGCATCGAACGCCGCAAACTGCTGACGGCCTTTGGGGCGAAGCTTGTCCTTACCGATGGAGCGCGCGGCATGCCGGGCGCGATCGCCAAGGCCGAGGAACTGGTAGCGTCGAATCCCGATCGCTACGTGCTGCTGCAGCAATTCAGAAATCCGGCCAATCCCTTGATTCACGAGCAGACGACGGGCCCGGAAATCTGGAACGACACGGACGGGGCGATTGATATCTTGGTCTCCGGCGTCGGGACCGGTGGCACCATCACGGGGGTGTCGCGACACATCAAACGAACCCGCGGCAAAAACATTCTGTCTGTCGCCGTCGAGCCGGCCGCAAGCCCGGTTCTGAGCCAGAAGCGTGCCAATCAGCCGCTGAAGCCCGGACCTCACAAGATTCAGGGGATCGGCGCAGGCTTCGTTCCCGACGTGCTCGACCTGTCGCTGGTCGATGCGATCGAGCAGGTCTCGAACGAGGAGTCTATCGAGTTTGCGCGGCGTCTTGCGCGTGAAGAGGGGCTTCTTTCGGGAATTTCGAGCGGTGCGGCAACCGCCGTCGCAGTGCGTTTAGCCCAGCAGGCCGAGAATAGCGGCAAGACGATCGTGGTGGTGCTGCCGGATTCCGGCGAACGGTATCTTTCAACGGTCCTGTTCGAAGGGATGTTCGACGCCCAGGGACTGGCAGCCTGAATAGGGGCGGCGAGGCCGCAAGTCTGGCCATTGCTCAGACGAGAGGTGACTGAACGAAGGCCGCACCGGACCGGGCGGCCTTCGCGTTGTCTTTTCCGGCATACCGTGTTGCAACGGGCGAGCCTGCAGCTTCCGGTCACTTCATGCGCGGATCGTCGGCGGGCTCGACATAGGTCACATCAAACGGACCTGTGCCATTGATCTGCACGATCGTTTCCTCCTCGGCTATCGCATAGTGCGGCATGCCTGCGGGTAGGTGAAAGAAGCTCGCGGGCGGCAGCGGCTTGATCGCTGAGCGGTCCACCTTCTCGCCGGAGGTGATCGAGAAGCGCCCCGAAATGACGGTGACGAACTCGTCCTTGGAATGCCGATGCGGCGGGACGACAAAGTTTGCGGGGAATTTGAGCCGCAAAACGAACGGGCCCTCCTTGCCGGGGTTGCCGAGCAGCACGGCGGCCTGCGCGCCGGGCGGAAGCGAGGGCGGCGCCTTGCCCCATGTGATGGCGTCGGCAGACACCACGGTGTGATGGGAGTCACTCGCGTGCAGCATCGATGCTCCGACGAATGCGGGGCTTAATGCGAGTGCGAGAGCAATCAAGCGCGACATGGACGTCATGGCATTGTTCCTTTCGTGCGTTACGGGGGAAAATTACGCGGCGTCAGCGCCGCGTAACGACGATCTCGAGATACTCGCCGGGCACCACCATCGTGCCGTCGTCGGCGCGATTGAATTTCGCGATGAGGCCGTGCAGATCTGCGATCAGCGCCTTGCGCCTGGTCTCGTGCAAGGCCGCCAGCGCCTTCAGCACAGGGCCATAATAGGTCGCGAACACATCGAGGAAATGCGTGGGGGAGCGATAGCGGAAGACAAAGTTGCGCGGCTCCGCGACGATCGATGCGGCCTCATTGCCGAACAGTTCAGTGAGCCGTTCGCGTGTACCCCAGAGGGCGGGCGACTTAACTCCTTCCGGCGGCGGCAGATGTGCGCCAAGCGTCTTGAACATCTGGCCGATGAATCCCTGCGGCGTCCAGTTGGCCATGCCGATCTTGCCGCCGCGCTTGCACACGCGGAGCATTTCGGCGGCGGCCTTGTCCTGGTCCGGCGTGAACATCACCCCGAAGGACGACACGACGGCGTCGAAGCTTCCGTCTGCAAACGGAAGCCTTTCCGCGTCCGCCTCCTTGAAGGACATGTCGAGCCGCTCGGCCTCGGCGCGCTCGCGCGCGCGTCCGAGCAGGGCGGGCACGTAATCCGTCGCAACCACGTCGCACCAGCGTCGCGCGGCGGCGAGCGAGACGTTGCCATTGCCGGCAGCGACGTCGAGCACGCGCTGTCCGGCGCGAAGATCGAGCGCCTCGCACAGCGTTTCGCCGACGATCTGCAGGGTTGTGCCGACGACCGCATAGTCGCCCGACGACCAGGCGGCCTGCTGGCGCGTTTTGACGGCGGCAAGATCGGGGGCGGGAGGGGCTACTACAGCTTGGGCCTGAGCCATGATATGATCTCCAAAATGCGCCGGCGGGATCGCCGGCTTGCCGCTCTACTGGCCTTTCGACCGGAACGCTGCTATGCAGCGCCCGCAGCGACATGCAGAAACCGCAATCGGATTGAATTTTTTTGCGATTGCGCGGCGCGAACCGTTGGGCGGCGCCGGGACACGAAGACTTTAGGCAGCGTCGAAAGCTAAGGACTTTTCGGGAGGTCCGATGGGCCAGCAGTGGAATGCCCTTGAGCATGACGGCCTGACGCCGCGCGAGCGCGCGGCGCTGCCGGAAAGCGTCACGCGCGCGCTGAACTGGCTCAATGCGCGGCTGGACGAGCCTGTCGCGCTCGACGATCTCGCCGCAGTCGCCGGCGTGCGGCCGCGCACGCTGGAAGCGCATTTCAAGATGCATCTCGGCACGACGCCGCTTGGCTGGGTACGCAGAACGCGGCTTGCGCGCGCGCGCCAGCAATTGCTGGCGTCGGGCGGCGAAGCGAATATCACCGACATTGCCAGCGCCAACGGTTTCAGCGAGCTTGGTCGCTTCGCCGGGCAATACCGGAAACAATTCGGCGAATTGCCGTCGCAGACCTTGAAAGCGGCGCGGGGCGACACTCCGAATGACGAGATCGACGATGAAGCGCTGCGTCTGAGCTGGCGCGCGCTTTCGTCCGCATTCATGGTCGGGCCGGAATCGAATCGTGCGGCACTCGACGATGTCGAACGCGCGCAGGAGATTGCCCCACATTACGCCTTGCCGAAGGCGATTGCGGCCTGGTGCTGGGCGCAGCGCGCCGCACACGGGTTCAGCGACACGCCGCAGCTCGATCGCGCGCATGCGCTGAAGCTCGCCGACGAGACGGCGCGGCTCGCGCCGCACGATGCGCTCGCGCTCAGTCTTTGCAGCGGTGCGCTCACGCTGGCGCGCCGCTTGTCGGAGGCCGACCGCTTGATCGAGCGTTCGCTTGCGATGGAGCCGTGGTCACCCTGGGCCTGGATCAGGCGCGCCTGGCTGTCCGCCTATCAGGGCGATGACGAAGCGGCGCTGCGCGAGATGCAGATGACGCTGCGGGTGATGCCGTTCGAGCCGATGCGGCATCTCGCTTTCATCGGCATGGGCTGCGCGCATTTCAACGCCGGTCGCTATGACCGCGCGGCGCGCTGGGTACAGAGCGGTGTGCAGGCGGTGCCGGATTCGTTCTGGGCCGAACGCGTGCTGGTCGCCTCGACCGCGCTCGCGGGTGAGAGAGCCCAATCCCGCCGGCAGGCGCGAACGCTGTTGCGCAAGGACGACAGCCTTACCGTGACCGGCGCGCGCGCTGCCTGGCCGTTTACGCCAGGCTTCATCGACCGGCTGGGAGAGGGATTGCAGATCGCGGGCGTGCCAAGGAACTAGCCGGGTATCCTGGCCTGCCATTTCGTCTCTACTGTGTGCCAGTTGGAGCGCGCCTGAGCTATGCGATTGCTCGCGCGAGGACACGCATGCTCGGCGCAGATCAGGCGACGCTCGGGCCATCCTCGCGCCCGAGGAAGTGCATTTCTATGAGCATGACAAACGGCAGATCTAAGAGCAGGACAAACGGCAGGATCTAAGAGCAGGCAAATGGCAGAGCCGCTGGATTCCAGGTCCGGGCGTACAGCGGTCGCGTGCGCACTAGGAATTTGTTCACGTGAAACAACGGACCAAATCCTTGAAACCTGGTCATTATTGACGCCGCCTCGAGGCGGTCCTATATGGCGCGCCATGACGAAGGCGCGCCCATTCTCGTTCCGCCGCCGTGCCGGCGCGGCACGGGTGCGTGCTTGCGCGTGATCGTCTCGTGCCGCCGGACATCGGCTCCGCGGCGTTTCTTCTCCCGAAATTCGCGGTTGTCATGTCCCGGCGGCGCCGGTTGATTGAACATGGCGGCTCGCGTAAGCCGCTGGCGAAGCTTGGAGAAACGACATGGCGACGAAGGCGAAGATCGGGGTGCTCGGCGCCTCAGGCTATACCGGCTCCGAACTGGTGCGGCTGTTGCTGCGGCATCCGCGCGCCGAGATCGCGCTGCTCACCGCCGACCGCCGGGCCGGGCAGGAGATGCGCGCCGTGTTTCCGCAATTCTCGCCGTTCGATCTGCCGACGCTGGTGTCCATCGATGACGTCGATTGGAAGACCACCGGCCTCGACCTGATCTTCTGCGCGTTGCCGCATGCGACCACGCAGAAGGTGATTTCGCAGATCTTTGCGGTGAAGCCTGACGCGAAAGTCGTTGACCTGTCTGCCGATTTCCGGCTGCGCGATGTGGCCGCCTACGCCAAATGGTACGGCCATGAGCACCACGCACCGGAGCTGCAGAAGGAGGCCGTCTACGGCCTTGTGGAAGTCCACCGGCGCGAGATCAAGAATGCGCGGCTGATCGCCAATCCCGGCTGCTACACCTCGGGCGCGCAATTGCCGCTGACTCCGCTCCTGAAGGCGAAGGCGATCGAGACCGACGAGATCGTGATCGACGCCAAGTCCGGCATGACCGGGGCGGGGCGTTCGCCCAAGGAAGCCATGCTCTTCTCGGAGGTGTCGGAAGGCTTCCACGCCTATGGCGTCGGCCATCACCGGCATATGGCTGAACTGGATCAGGAATTCTCGCTCGCCGCCGGCAAGGAGGTGATCGTCACCTTCACCCCGCATCTGGTGCCGATGAACCGCGGCATCCTCTCGACCATCTACGTGCGCGGCCGGCGCGGCAAGACGCCGGAAGACCTTCATGCGATACTATTGAAGTTCTACGAGAAGTCGGCGTTCGTGCACGTCCTGCCGTTCGGCGAGACCCCGCAGACGCGGCACGTTCGCGGCTCAAACATGACCTTCATCGGCGTGGCCAAAGACCGCATTCCCGGCCGCGCCATTGTGATCTCTGCGCTCGATAATCTGGTGAAGGGCGCCTCGGGGCAAGCGATCCAGAACATGAATCTGGTACTCGGCTATCCCGAGACGACGGGATTGGAACAGGTTGCGCTGTTTCCGTGAGCGTCAGTGCATCAGCGCGGAATAGCTCATGTACAGGCCGACGCTGATGACGATGCCTGCAAAGGTGAGGGAAAGCGCCCGCTTGTAGGGCGCCAGCCGTCGCGCTAGTGCGATGCCCAACACGCCGCCGATCATGCCTCCGGCAACAAAGGTTGCCGCCAGCCGCCAGTCCACAAGACCGGAGAACGCGTAGCTCGTCGCGGTCGTAAGCCCGAAGGCGCTCACCGACACCAGCGAGGAGCCGATGGCGTTGAGAAGCGGCATCGCGGTCGCACCGATCAGGCCGGGCACGATCAGAAAGCCGCCGCCGATGCCGAAAAAGCCGGACAAGGCGCCGACGCCGAAGCCCCAGGCGGCGAGACGGGGCAAAAGCTTGCGCGCGCTGGCGCGTGTGAGTTTGACTTCGGGGTCGCCGTCGGTGCGGCGCGGCCACAGCATCAGGAGGCCGACGATCACCATCAGCGCGCCGAACAGGCCGAGCAATGGTCCGCCCGGCATCATCTTGCCGAATTGCGCGCCGGCCGCTGCGCCGGCAATGCCGGAAAGCGCGAACACGATGGCGCAAGGCCATTTTACGGTCCGTGCGCGTGCATGCCCGGCGAGATTGAAGGCCGCGCTCAACGCCACCGCCACCGCGCTGGTTCCGATCGCGACATGCGCCGACGGCACCCCGACGACATGAATCAGGAGAGGCACGGCGAGGATCGAGCCGCCGCCGCCGATCAGGCCAAGAATGAAACCAACCGCGCTGCCGGAGAGGACCGACAGGATGTCCTGAAACTCGATCATGTCGGGGTAACGCGCCTTACGCTGCTGCGGCGCCCCTGCGATTCCACGGCATAAAGGCCAGCACCTTTGCCATGCCGCAAAAGCCGGTGATGCCTGCAAAGATCAATCCGGCGCCGACGAATCCGGACAGCGCGTAGAAGAAGGGATTGACCAGCGCACCGAGCAAAACGCCAATCAGAACAAGGCTGCCGGCTCCGATTTGCACCTGGCGGATGATCTCGATCGGCTGCTTGCGATCAATCGCGACCGGCAGGCCGGCCTTCTTCCAGGCGTCGAGCCCGCCTTCCAGCACATAGACGTTGCAGCCCTGCACCGCCTCGGCGAGCTTCGCAGCATTGGCCTTGGTGCGCATGCCGGTGCGGCAATGGAAGATCAGCACATCGTCACCCGCCCGAACGGGGCTTTCGGCGTCGATCTTCGACAGTGAGTGGTGACGCGCGCCGGCGATGCGCTCGCGCGCATGCTCGTCGGCTTCGCGGACGTCGACCACCACCGCGCCTTCGCGGATCAGGCGGGCCGCCTCATGCGGCTGAACAGCTTTCAGATCGCTCATCTTGTATTCCTTTTCTTGGTGTTGCGAGCTTTCGCTCGGGATCACGGGCAGTAGATATCCTTGAGGAGCTGAAGCAGCCGCGCGACTTTCGGATCGGTCAATCTGTAGAAGATTGTCTGTGCATCGCGCCGCGTTCCGACGAGGCCGTTATCCCGCATCATGGCGAGATGCTGCGACAGCGCCGACTGACTGAGCCCGACCGCATCGGCAAGGGCGCCAACCGGCATTTCCTCCTCGCCGATCAAACGGCAGAGGACCAGGAGTCGTTTCTCGTTGGCGACCAGCTTGAGCAGGCGCGCGGCATCCCCCACTTTCTTCTCGAAAATAGCGAGGTCGGCAGCCCGTTTCGTAGTCAAGACTATGCTCCTGATTAGATATTGCTAAATTAGGGTACCATAATATATAAGTCAAGGTCAGCACAGGAGTTTGCCATGACGACACCGCGCAGGCCCGAGATCAGGGCCTTTTTCGATGAACCGACCAACACCGTGAGCTACCTGGTCTGGGACGCCGCCACCCATGAGGGCGCCGTGATCGACCCGGTGCTGGATTTCGATCATCGCTCCGGCAAGGCGTCGGTCGCTTCCGCCGATGCGATCCTGGATTTCGCCGTACAAGCCGGGGTCAAGATCGTCTGGGTACTCGAAACTCACGCGCACGCCGATCATCTGTCGGGCGCGCCGTACATCAAGCTGAAAACCGGCGCCAAGGTCGGCATCGGAGAACATATTCGCGACGTGCAGCGCATCTTCCGACCGGTCTTCAATGCGCTCGATGTGTCGGGCGAGGGCACTGAATTCGATCATCTCTTCAAGGACGGCGAGCGGTTCAAGATCGGCGGGCTCGACGTCGAGATCATCTATACGCCTGGCCATACGCCTGCCTGCGTGTCGTACAAGATCGAGGACGCCGTGTTCGTCGGCGACACAATGTTCATGCCGGATTACGGAACCGCCCGCGCCGACTTTCCAGGCGGGGATGCACGTTCGCTCTACCGTTCGATCCAATGGATCCTCAGTCTGCCGGCCGAGACGCGCCTATTCATGTGCCATGATTACAAGGCGCCGGGCCGGGATTCATATGCGTGGGAGACCACCGTGGGCGAGGAGCGCGCGCGCAATGTTCACGTTCGCGATGGCGTCAGCGAAGATGAATTCGTAACGATGCGCGAAGCGCGCGACGCCAAGCTGGCGGCGCCGCTGCTGCTGTTGCCCTCGATCCAGGTCAATATCCGCGCCGGCAAATTTCCCCCCGCCGAATCCAATGGCGTCCACTATCTTAAAATTCCGGTGAAGCTGGCGTCCTAGACACCGCACCCAATGCTGAAATCGAGATCCTGGCGAGGCCGGTGGCGGCCTTGCCAGCCTTGAATTTGCGGCAGCCTGGTTCGATAATCGAACCTGAGTTCGTTATGCGAATAGGATTCCGCATGGCTTCCCATCTGACATCCCTGCCGGAGACAGCCGTTTCCGGCCCAGGATCACCCCGTGCGGGCCGTCCTGGTGCGGCCGACGACAAGGAATTCATGACCACTTTGGCCAAGGGCCTCGCGGTGCTCGACGCCTTCGGCCCGCACCGTCCGGCGATGACGCTGTCGCAGGCCGCTGCCGCGACGCAGGTCTCGCGCGCGACCGCCCGCCGGATCCTGCGCACGCTCACCGAACTCGGCTATGTGGCGCAGGAGGGCCGGCATTTCTCGCTGACGCCGAGCATCCTCGATCTCGGCTTCTCCTATCTCTCGACCCAGAACTGGATCGATCACGCGGTGCCGCTGATGAAGGAGCTGAGCGAGCGCATCCATGAATCGAGCTCGGCCGCGATCCTGCAGAATTTCGAGATCGTCTATGTCGCGCGCGTGCCGGCGAGCCGTATCATGTCGGTGGCGATCTCGGTTGGCAGCCGCCTGCCGGCATTCCACACCTCGATGGGGCGCGTCCAGCTCGGCTGCCTCGCCGACGACGTAATCTGGCGGCGGCTGACGTCAGTGCGTCTTGCGCAATACACACCGAACACCATCACCGAGCCGCAGGCGCTTTTCGCACGCATCCGCGCCGATCGCGCGCAAGGTTATTCCATTGTCGACGAGGAACTGGAGACCGGCTTGCGCTCGATCGCCGTGCCTATTGTCGACCGGCGCGGGCAGGCGGTGGCGGGGCTCAATCTGTCGGCGCATGCGATGCGGACCACGCGCGAAGACATGTGCAATGCTTTTCTTCCGGCCTTGCGCGACGTCGCCGCCCGGATTTCGGCGTTTGTGAATTAGGCAGTCCACGCGATCTTCCTCGACAGGTAGCCCGTCGCAGCCAGAAACAAAAAAAGCGCGGGTCTTGCGGCCCGCGCTTTCTGCTCAATTGCGTCCGGTGATCAAAGCAGCCGGAACACCGCCAGCACCAAAGCCGCCTGCGCCAGAAAGCCGACCGCGAAGGCGAGGGTGCGCAGCACCGGCACGCCGAGCGCATAGACGATCGCATGCGCCAGCCGCGCCCAGAAATACACCGCGCAGGCGATGGCGGTGGTCTGTGTCTGCCGGCCGAGCGAATCCAGGATCAAGACCAGCGGCGCAAAGATAACGAGATTGTCGACCGCGTTGGTGTGGGCGAAATACAGCCGCTGCGCCCACGGCGATTGCGGCTTATCCTTCGGAGAGGGATTGTCCAGGGTCTTCATCAGGCCGCGGACCATGATGCGGTCAATGATGTAGGGCAACCACAGCAGGCCGGTCAGAATGACCGTCATCGTCAGCCAGAATAATTCGCGTGACACGATTGCCTCCCATTTGCGTCGAAGCCGGACGGAGAGTGTAGCGCCTGTACGTTCTAAAATCCCACCCTTTGCGCTGGCGCTAATAATCCGGCGAATCGGTCAGACAAGGATAGAGTGGCCGCAGGTTGTTCCGGGAGGTCTTCATGCTGTCACGCCGTCGTCTTCTCCATGGTGCTGTCTGTGCATGCGGGGCGGCGTCGCTGGCTCCGTTTGTCCGGCAGGTCCATGCCGCGTCCGCCATGCCGAAAACCGCTTTGTCCGCCGATCAGGCACTTGCCTTGCTGAAGGAAGGCAATGACGCCTTTGTGAAGGGTTCCTGCGCCGCGACCGGCGCGCCGGCCCGCATCGGAGAACTAGCCAAGGGGCAGGCGCCTTTCGCGATTATTGTCGGCTGTTCCGATTCTCGGACACCGCCGGAGCAAGTATTCAGTCGCGGGCTCGGCGAATTGTTCATCACCCGGGTGGCAGGCAACACAGTCGATCCCGTCAGTCTCGGTTCGATTGAATACGGCCTCGCAGTCCTTGGGGTACCGCTGATCGTGGTTCTTGGTCACACACAATGCGGCGCCGTCGACGCCGCGGTGAAGGCGGTGAAAGACCATGCCAAATTTCCGGGCTCTATCGGCCGGGTGGTGGCACCGATCATTCCCGCTGTGCGCAGCGTCAAGGGGAGTGACGATATGGTGAACAAGGCAGTGCGCGCCAACGTCCAGCGCACGGTCGCGCAGCTCAAGACGGCCAAGCCGATCGTCGCCAAGGCGGTGA
Organism: Pseudorhodoplanes sp.; assembly: GCA_032027085.1. Classification (NCBI taxonomy): domain Bacteria; kingdom Pseudomonadati; phylum Pseudomonadota; class Alphaproteobacteria; order Hyphomicrobiales; genus Pseudorhodoplanes; species Pseudorhodoplanes sp. The sequence goes on from JAVSMS010000001.1 coordinate 3,190,064, forward strand.
GTGGCGGTACGGCCAAGGTCGTCGGCGGTGTTTATGATCTGCAGAGCGGACTGGTGACGTTCATGATGTGACGGATGCGCCGGCGGACGATCACGACCGCACGCGCACATAGCTGCCCGGCGCATCCTCAATGGGTTTGAGTTTGCCGCTCCCCGGTTTTCGCGCCGGCACACGTTCGACATTTTGCGCTACGATCCAGGCGAGCCAGTCCGGCCACCACGATCCCTTGTGCTCGACCGCCTTTGTCATCCAGTCTTCGAATTCGCCGGCCGGCGTGTCACCCACCCAATACTGATACTTCGCCTTGGCGACCGGGTTGACCACGCCGGCAATGTGCCCGGAGCCCGACAGCACAAAGCGCACCGGCCCGCCGAAATATTGCGCGCCGAGAAACACAGATTTCGCCGGGGCAATGTGATCCTCGCGGGTGGCGAGATCATAGATGGGGACGGTGACCTTCTTCAAATCGAGACGAACGCCGCCGATCTCCATCTGGCCGCGGGTGAGCAGATTGTTGAGGTAGCAACTGCGCAGATAGAAAGAGTGATTGGCAGCCGGCATGCGCGTGGCGTCGGAATTCCAGTGCAGCAGGTCGAAGGGGAAGGGAGCTTTGCCTTTCAGATAATTGTTGATGATATAGGGCCAGATCAGATCGTTCGACCGCAGCAGATTGAACGCGGTCTTCATGTAGCGGCCGTCGAGATAGCCACGCTCCTGCATCTTCTGTTCCAGCGCCTTGAGCTGCTCTTCGTCGACGAAGACTTTCAGGTCGCCGGCATGGCGGAAATCGACCTGCGCAGCGAAGAAGGTGGCAGACAGGATGCGGTCGTCGTTCGTCGCCGCCATGTAGGCGAGGGTGATGGCGAGCAGCGTGCCGCCCACACAATAGCCGACCGTATGCACCTTGCTCTCGCCAGTAGCGTCGCGGATGGCGTCGAGCGCGGCCAGCGGCCCCTCGCGCATGTAATTCTCAAATCCTTTATCGGCGAGACGCTCGTCCGGATTCACCCAGGAGATGACGAAAACGGTGAGCCCCTGATCGACGCACCATCTGATGTAGGATTTCTCGGGCGTCAGATCGAGCACATAGAATTTGTTGATCCAGGGCGGCACGATGAGGAGGGGAGTCTTCAGCACCGCTTCTGTCGCCGGCGCATATTGGATGAGCTGCATCAACTCGTTCTGGAAGATCACCTTGCCAGGCGTCAGCGCCAGATTGCGGCCGAGCTCGAAGATGGACGGATCGGACTGGCGTATGTTGATATGCCCATGCGGATCGATGTCCTCGCTGAGCATCTGCATGCCGCGGACGAGATTCTCGGCATTAGAGGTCAACGTCTCGCGCAGCAATTCGGGATTGGTCAGGACGAAATTCGACGGCGACAGCGCGTTGGTGATCTGCCTGATATAGAATTCCGCCTTCTGGCGCGTATGCGGATCGAGGCCGTCTGCATTTCTGACCAGCCGGTCGGCCCAGTCGGTCGAGAGCAGATAAAGCTGCTTCAGGAAATCGAAGAACAGGTTTGACGACCATTCCGGGTCGGCGAAGCGCCTGTCCTTGGGATCAGCCTTGGCGACCGGTTCAACAGTTTCGCCGGCGAGGCGCTTGGCGGCCGAGCCCCAGAGTTCGAGATAGGAACGGCCGAGCGAGATTTGCAATTCGGCCGAGCGCTGCGGATCGGATAGCCAGTATTCCAGCACCTGTCCGAGCGTCTTCACCGCATCATTGATCTGGTCGGCAAAGTCGTCGCGGGCCCTGCCTTCCTCGCGCGGCTTCAGATAGGCGGCAAGCGCCTTGCCGCCTTCTTCGACAAAGCGTGCGAGATTCCCCGCGAAGCGCTCCACATCGACCGTGCCGTCTTCAGCAACGACCGGTTTCTCCGGCACCTTGTTCATCATCAACCCGAGCGCTCGCGGCTTTGTCTGCCGCTTTCCTCCAGCTCACTTTTGAGCTCCTTTGCATTGAGCATTGAGCCCCTTGCGCATTGATTCTAAGCAAGAATAGGACCGCAGAAGGGCTCAATTCGCCGTTAACCGCCTGTTTTTGCATCCTTGCTTTGGTCATATTGGCCCGATAGGGGCGGCTGATACCCTCCGCGGACTAAGATCTGATGTCGCGACGCCGGCCGAGTGTGCCTATAAAACTGCAACGTGCTCTTGGCCGGGCCCTTTGGCCGGTGCTGTTTTTGGCCGCAACTTTGATGGCCGGCTGCAGTACCGCGCAGATCGACCATATTCCCCACAATATAGGAGGGCTTCCCGAGGGCGCCCCGGCACGGCCGACCGTTCAGCCGGCTTATCCCGCAGTGCACGATATGCCCCCGGCCAGGGCACAGCCCCTGCTCGATGAGGAGCAGCAGAAGCGCCTGGAAAAGGATCTTATCAGGGTGCGCAACCGCAATACTGGCCAAAGCAAGAACCCGTGATAAAAGCTTGATTCCAGACGCCCGAGCCGGCCCATTGGCCGGGGCGCCAGAAAGCCCTGCAACCATGGAAGAATTTCATCGCATCCGCCGCCTGCCTCCTTACGTTTTCGAGGTGGTTAACCGCGCCAAGGCCGCGGCGCGGAATGCGGGCGCCGACATCATTGATCTCGGGATGGGCAATCCGGACCTGCCGGCACCGCCCCATGTGCTGGAGAAGCTCAAGGAGACCTTGGGCAAGCCGCGCACCGACCGCTATTCATCGTCCAAGGGTATTCCGGGCCTGCGCAAAGCGCAGGCGGCCTATTACGGCCGCCGCTTCGGCGTGAAGCTTAATCCCGACACGCAAATCGTCACCACGCTCGGCTCCAAGGAAGGATTCGCCAATGTCGCGCAGGCGATCACCGCGCCGGGCGATGTCGTGCTCGTTCCCAATCCGAGCTATCCGATCCATGCTTTCGGCTTCCTGATGGCCGGCGGGGTGATCCGCTCGGTACCGTCGGAGCCCACCCCGGAATTCTTCCACGCACTCGAGCGAGCGGTCATTCACTCGATACCGAAGCCGATAGCGGTGGTGGTCTGCTATCCGGCCAATCCGACCGCCTATGTGGCCGATATCGATTTTTACAAGGACCTCGTGGCTTTTGCGAAAAAGCACGAACTCATGGTCTTGTCGGACCTCGCTTACGCCGAGGTTTATTTCGACAACAACCCGCCGCCCTCGATCCTGCAGGTGCCGGGCGCGTTCGATGTTGCCGTCGAATTCACCTCGATGTCGAAAACCTTCTCGATGCCGGGCTGGCGCATCGGATTCGCGGTCGGCAACGACCGCATCATCGCCGCGCTGACGCGGGTGAAGTCCTATCTCGATTACGGCGCGTTTACGCCGGTGCAGGTTGCGGCAACCGCCGCACTGAACGGCCCGGAAGATTGCATCCGCGAGATGCGCGACACGTATCGCAAGCGCCGCGACGTGCTGGTTGATAGTTTCGGTCGCGCCGGCTGGCATATTCCGACGCCGTCCGCCTCGATGTTCGCCTGGGCGCCGCTGCCCGAGCAGTTCCGTTCTCTGGGCAGCGTCGAATTTGCAAAGCTGCTCGTTGAGAAGGCGGAGGTTGCGGTCGCGCCGGGCATCGGCTTCGGCGAGCACGGCGACGATTATGTGCGCCTTGCCGTCGTCGAAAATGAGCATCGCATCCGCCAGGCCGCACGCAATATCCGCCGTTTCCTTGAAACCGGCGCCCAGACATTGCACAACGTCGTTCCTCTTGCCACACGGCGCTGAGGCGCCATTCTTGCTTTTCGGAATTTTCAAATGGTCGCGCCCCTGAAAGTGGGTCTTGCCGGACTCGGAACTGTTGGCGCCGCTGTCATCCGTCTGATCCGTGACAATCAGCAGGCGCTCGCCGCGCGCTGCGGCCGGCCGGTTGAAGTCGTGGCGGTGACGGCACGCGCGAAAAACAAGGATCGCGGCATCGATCTGAAATCCGTGCGCTGGTTCGACGATCCGATAGCGCTGGCGCGCGATCCTGGCATCGACGTGTTTGTGGAGTTGATGGGCGGCGAGGGAGATCCGGCGAAGGCTGCGATCGAAGCCGCGCTGGGTGCGGGTAAATCCGTCGTCACTGCCAACAAGGCGCTGCTGGCGAAGCATGGGATTACACTGGCGGGTCTGGCCGAAAAAAATCAGGTCGCCCTGAATTTCGAGGCGGCAGTCGGTGGCGGCATTCCGATCGTCAAGGCGTTGCGCGAGGGCCTTGCAGGCAATGCGATTAGCCGCGTCTATGGCATTCTCAACGGCACCTGCAATTACATCCTGACCCGTATGGAGCAGGAGGGGCTATCCTTCGAGGATTGTCTGAAGGATGCGCAGCGCCTCGGCTATGCCGAAGCTGATCCGACCTTCGATATCGAGGGCTTCGATACCGCGCAGAAGCTCGCCATTCTGGCCAGCATCGCCTTCGGCACCAAAGTCGATTTCGACGCGGTGTATGTCGAAGGCATTTCGTCGATCACCTCGGCCGATCTGGCGGCCGCCGACGAGCTTGGCTATCGCATCAAGCTATTGGGTGTGGCCGTGAGAACGGACACCGGCATCGAGCAGCGCGTGCATCCGACCATGGTGCCGAAGGAATCCGCGATCGCGCAGGTCATGGGCGTGACCAACGCGGTGACGATCGACGCCGAAGGCTTTCCGCCGATCACGCTGGTGGGGCCGGGCGCTGGCGGCGCGGCCACCGCATCCGCAGTCGTCGCCGATATCGGCGACATTGCCCGCGGCACGCGCATCGCCCCGTTCGGCCAGCCGTCAGGCCGGCTTGCCGCCGCCGGCAAGGCGCCAATGCAATTGCATGAGGGCGGCTATTACATCCGGCTGCTTGCGCTGGATAAACCGGGCACTGCCGCGACCATCGCCACCCGTCTCGCAGAGCAGCAAATCTCGCTGGAATCGATTGTGCAGCGCCACCGCGGCCCGGAAGGCGGCAAGGATGCCCGTGCGGTCAGCGCTCCGGTTCCGGTGATCTTGATCACCTATGCCACGACCGAGGATGCTGTCCGCCGCGCTTTGGCCGCGGTGAAGGCGGACAAGGTAATAACCGGCGAGCCGCAATTGATCCGCATCGAAAAAAACCGATAGAAGAGCGGCGGGAAGCCGGGGACAAGACTGGAAAGTCGGGGAAGAAAAGGATTTCACTGATGTCGTCGTTGACCATTACGGTGCCTGCGCAACACGCTCTGGAGCGCATTCTGTCGCTGGAGATCGTGCGTGTAACAGAGCGCGCCGCCGTTTCGGCCGCCCGCCTGCGCGGCCACGGAAAGGACAAGGCATCGGATCAGGCGGCGGTCGATGCGATGCGCCGCGAGCTCAACAAGCTTCCTATCGACGGCACGGTGGTGATCGGCGAGGGCGAAATGGACGAAGCGCCGATGCTGTTCATCGGCGAACAGGTTGGCACCAAGACTGGTCCGAAGGTCGACATAGCGGTCGATCCGCTGGAAGGCACGACGCTCTGCGCCAAGAACATGCCGGGCGCGATCGCCACGCTGGCGATGGCTGAGGCGGGGACGCTGCTGCACGCGCCCGATTGCTACATGGACAAGATCGCCATCGGCCCGGGTTATCCGAAAGGCACAATCGATCTCGACGCACCGGCTGACGAAAACATCATTAGCCTCGCCAAAGCCAAAGGCGTCAAACCCTCCGAAATCAACGCGATCCTGCTCGATCGGCCGCGGCATGCAAAGATCATCGAAGCGGTGCGCAGGACCGGGGCGGCGGTCAGCCTGATCTCCGACGGCGACGTGGCCGGAGTCATCCATTGCGCCGAACCCAAGACCGGCATCGACATCTATCTCGGCATTGGCGGCGCGCCGGAAGGCGTGCTGGCGGCCGCGGCGCTCCGCTGCATCGGCGGCCAGATGCAATGCCGCCTTGTGGTTGATTCCGAAGCGTTGCGTGAGCGCACGCTGAAGATGGGTATCAAGGACCCCAACAAGAAATACGAGATCGAGGACATGGTGAAGGGCGATTGCCTGTTCGCCGCGACCGGCGTCACCACAGGACCGATGCTGACCGGCGTGAAATTCAGCAAAAGCATCATCGAGACCGAAACGGTGGTGATGCGCTCGGTCACCGGAACGGTGCGCAAGATTTTTGCCGAGCATCGTCAGCTCGACAAATTCCACCTGGATTGATCGGGCGATGTCGAGTGGCGATCTGCACGTTCGACCGTTGCGGCCGGACGAGCGCGCCGCTTGGGAACCGCTCTGGAACGGCTATCTCGCCTTTTACGAAACAGCGGTGCTGGCGGAGGTGACAGAAGCCGCCTGGCGGCGCATGCATGATTCGGCCGAACCCATGTTCGGTCTCGGTGCATATGCCGACGGCAATCTGGTCGGCATCGTGCATTACCTGTTCCATCGCTCCTTCTGGACTATCGGCGATTACTGCTATCTGCAGGATCTGTTCGTGTCGGAGGCGGCGCGCGGCAAAGGCGCAGGGCGTGCGTTGATCCAGGCGGTGGAGCGCGCGGCGCGGGAGGCGGGTGCAAGCCGCGTGCACTGGCTGACCAAGGAAGACAATCACACCGCACGCGCCCTTTACGACAGGCTGGCGGATCGCTCCGGTTTCATCCAGTATCGCAAGCTCTTCTAAATCGCCTGGTCGGGGTCCATGTCACTTGCTTTGGCCACCGCGCCGAGAATGCCCGCGCGGCATTTTCTCGGCGTCGAACGTTCCGTCTGCGGCCGCGCCTGGCGGGACCGGCTGGACGAGCGCGCGGCCGCGCAGGCTTTGGCGATCACACAACGCCATGGAATGCCCGAATTGCTTGCGCGCATTCTGGCCGGTCGTGGCGTGACTCCGGATCAGGCCGTCAGCTTTCTTGATCCGACGATCAAGACCCTGCTGCCGGACCCCAGTACGCTCACCGCCATGGCGTCAGCGGCGTCGCGCATCGCCGATGCCATCATGCGCGGTGAGAGCATTGCGATCTTCGGCGACTACGATGTCGATGGTGCCACCTCGTCCGCCTTGCTGGCACGCTATCTGCGCTATTGCGGCCTGTCTCCGATCATTCACATCCCCGACCGCATCTTCGAAGGCTATGGCCCGAACATCGAGGCTGTCCGCTCGCTGCGCGAACGTGGAGCGTCGCTGCTGGTCACGGTCGATTGCGGCACCACCAGCATTGAAGCTTTGGCGGAAGCGAAGAAAATCGGATTCGATATTGTCGTCATTGATCATCATCAGTGCGGCGATGCGCTCCCCGATGTGCTGGCGCTGGTTAATCCGAATCGGCCCGATGATTTGTCGCAGCTCGGACATCTGGCGGCGGCCGGTCTCGTTTTTCTCACGCTTGTTGCGGTCAATCGTGAATTGCGATCACGCGGATTTTTCTCGGGCGACCGGAAGGAACCCGATCTGTTGTCGACCCTCGATCTCGTCGCGCTCGGCACCATCGCCGACGTTGTGCCGCTGAGGGGATTGAATCGCGCTTTCGTCGCCAAGGGCCTGATCGCGATGCGCGGACGACGCAATGTCGGCCTGACCGCTCTGATGGATGCCGCGCGTCTGGATGGTCCGCCGGAACCGTTTCATCTCGGCTTCCTTCTCGGGCCTCGCATCAACGCCGGTGGTCGTATTGGCCGCGCCGATCTCGGCGCCAATCTCCTGCTGGAAGAAGACCCTATCGAAGCGGCGCGGGTCGCCGCCGAACTCGATCGCCTCAATCGCGAACGGCGGGCGATGGAGCAGCAGATGCTCGTCGAGGCGGAGGCCGAAGCTTTCGCCGCGTTGGGATTGGAGGAGAAGGGTGCGGTCGTTGTCACCGCCGCGCGCGGTTGGCATCCGGGCATTGTCGGGCTGATCGCGGCGCGGCTGAAGGAGCGCTTCGGACGGCCGGCCTTTGCCGTCGCGCTCGACACCGAAGGCGTCGGCACCGGCTCGGGGCGTTCGATCGCTGGCGTCGATCTGGGCCAGGCGGTACGGCGGGCAGTGTCGGAGGGACTGCTTCTGAAGGGCGGCGGCCATGCCATGGCCGCCGGCATTACCCTGCGCAAGGACGCCTTGGCTGCGTTCCGCGCCTTTATGGAAGACGCGCTCGGAAACACGGTCGAAGCTGCGCGGCGCGACGATGCATTGTTGATCGATGGAGCCCTTGCCGCGGCGGCCGCCACCGTCGAATTCTGCAACACCGTTGCACAGGCCGGTCCCTTTGGTGCCGGAAATGGCGAGCCGGTTTTCGCCCTGCCAAATCACGCCATCGCCTTCGCCGATGTGATCGGCGAAAAGCATGTACGGGTGCGGCTGCGGGCTGCGGACGGCGCCATGCTGAATGCGATCTCGTTTCGCTCCGCTGACAACGATCTCGGCAGGGCGCTGATCGCAAATCGCGGCCAGCCGGTTCACATCGCGGGATGTCTAAGCGTGGATCGCTGGCAGGGCGCCGAACGCGTGCAGCTTCGGATTCTCGACATGGCACCGGCCGGGCCCATGCCAGCAAACATGCCCGCAATCGGGATGTGAATGGCTTTCTGTTTTGCTTCTTGCGTCGCTTTCGCCTAAAGCAAGACGTTGTCAGTTCACGCGAAGTCAGCATACATGTCGAAGCTCAGTCTTTCCGTTGCCATCGGCGATTACGACCGCAATCGCCCGCTGATCGACGGCGCCGTCCAGATCGACGGTGTCGACCCGGTGTTCATGACGCTGTCGCCGGAGGAGATTTTCTTCCGCGCGTTTCGGGCGCAGGAATTCGACATCTGCGAATTGTCGTTGTCGAGCTCGACGGTGAAAACCGCGCAGGGCAATTTTCCGTATGTCGGCGTACCGGCATTTCTGTCGCGCGCCTTCCGCCACACCTGCATCTGGGTGCGCACCGACCGAATCAAGAAGCCGGAAGACCTGAAAGGCAAGCGTTTCGGGCTACCGGAATATCAATTGACTGCCATGGTCTGGGCGCGCGCCATGCTGGAAGACGATTACGGGGTGAAGCCGTCAGACGTCACCTGGGTGCGCGGCGGGATCGAGGAGCCGGGACGCCCGGAAAAGATCAAGCTCGATTTACCGAAGGACGTGCGGCTGGAAACTGCGCCGGAAGGCAAGACGATTTCCGGAATGCTGGCCTCTGGCGAGATCGACGCCTTCATGGCGCCGCGCGCGCCCGCGCTGCCGGCCAACACGCCGAATGTCGGCTGGCTTTTCCCAGATCCGGTGGCGGCGGCCAAGGATTATTACAAGCGCACCAAGCTGTTTCCGATCATGCACATTGTCGGCGTGCGGCGTGAGCTTGCGGACAAGCATCCGTGGTTGCCGGGCGCGGTGTTCAAGGCCTTCGAACAGTCAAAGGCGAAGGCGCTGGCGCATCTTGGCGAAACCTCGGCGACGAAGGTGACGCTGCCTTTTGTCGAAGAACGTTTGAGGGAAGCGCGCGACCTGATGGGCGACGATTACTGGTCCTACGGCGTCGAGGCGAACCGCCATACGCTGGAATATTTCTTTAAGCAGCACCATGCGCAGGGGCTATCGTCGCGGCTGGTGAAGCCGGAGGATCTGTTCCATCCCGGGACGCTGGAAAGCTTCAAACTCTGAAAGCATCGGGCCCGGCGAAAGCCGGGCCCGATTATTGAGGCTTAGGCCTTTGCCGGCCGCAGCCGTACGTGAATGTTCTTTTCTTGCGTGAAGGCGAACAACTCTTCAATGCATTCCTCGCGGCCGATGCCGGACTGCTTGAAGCCGCCAAACGGCGTACCGATGAAATGCTTGCTGGTCTCGTTGATCCAGACAAAGCCGGCTTCGACGGCGCCTGCGGTGCGGTGCGCGGTCGACAGATCGTTGGTCCAGATCGAGCAGGTGAGGCCGTATTCGACCGCATTGACCTGATCGAGCATGTTCTGTTCGTCCGACCATTTGAAGATGCCGAGCACGGGACCAAAGATTTCCTCCCGCGCGATGGTCATGTCGGGCGTGACGTCGGCGAAGATCGTCGGCTCGACGAAGAAGCCCTTGCCGAGCTTCGCATTGGCGGGGCGACCGCCGCCATAGAGCACGCGTGCGCCTTCCTTCTTCGCCGTGTCGATGTAATGCATGACACGGTTGAACTGCACCTTGGAGACGATGGCGCCCATGGTGGTGGCTGAATCGGTCGGGATGCCTGGCTTGTAATAGGCGACCTTCTGCTTCACGCGCTCCAGCACGGCGTCGTAGATCTTCTCATGGATGAAGGCGCGGCTGGTCGAGCCGCAGGATTGCCCGCACCAAGTGAAATTCATGCCGCCAACCACACCGCCCGCGACCTCGTCCGGATCGGCGTCGGGATAGGCGATCAGCGCATTCTTGCCGCCGAGTTCGAGCAGCACCGGCTTCACGGTGTCGGCGGCGGCTTTCATCACCGCGCGGCCGGCCGGCACGCTGCCGACCAGCGCCACCATGGCAATGTCGGGATGGGCGGAAAGACGCGCGCCCGCGTCCTTTCCGCCGGGGACGACGTTGAACACGCCGGGCGGGAACAGGCCGTCGCAGAGCTCGGCGAGACGCAGCGAGGAGAGGGGCGCCTGCTCCGGCGGCTTGACCACGATGGTATTGCCGGCGGCCAAGGGAGCGGCTGACTTGCCGGCGCAGAACATGAACGGATGGTTGAACGGGATGATGCGGCCGATGACGCCGCGCGGCTCGCGCACGGAGAAATTCACCACGTCCGGTCCCATCGGAATGGATGCGCCCTTCATTTCGGTAACGAGACCGGCAAAAAACTCCATCTGCGCTGCCGCGATGTTGGCGTCGGCGAGCATCTCCTTCACCGGGTTGCCGCAATCGGCGGCGTCGATCATGGCGAGTTCGCCCGCATGCTCGCGCAGGATTTGCGCGACCCGCTTGAGAATGCGTGCACGCTCTAGCGGCGGCACGCGGCGCCATTCCCTGAAGCGGGCCTTCGCCGAAGCGATGGCCGCATCCATGTCGGCGTCGCCGCAATCGGCGACTTTGCCAAGCGATTCGCCGGTGCCTGGATTGATGGTGTCGACATAGCTGCCGTTCTTCGGCTTGTGCCATTTGCCGCCGTAATACGCATCGCGGTGCTCGGGCAGCCGAATCTCCGTTGGAACGGCGGTCTGCGGAGGCAGGGCGGTCGTCACTGCATCACCTCTCAAAAAGAAAGCCCGCCGCGCGGACGCGGCGGGCGGATTACATCGCCTTACTTCTTGCGTGGCGGAATCTGGATCAACTGCTTGAGCTGATCGGCCGTGAGCGGCTGCGCGGTATATTTGAAAGTCACGGCGTCCGGCACGATCGCATCGAGGCCCTTCACTTCATCCGGATTGACCAGCGACTTCGGAAAGAATTCATCGCGCACGCGCTTGGCCGTTGCTTCCGGCACGCCGACGAATTCGGCATAATCTTTGATGACCTGTGGATTGTCGCTGTACATGTAGTCGATGGTTTCGCGATAGGCGTCCATGAATCGCTGCAGCACATCCTTCTTCTTCGCGACCGTATCGGGATGGGCGATCAGCAACCGGATGGTCTGGCCGCGCACCAGCGGGGAGTCGCTGGCCTTGGCGACGATATTGATCTGCTTGGCATCGATCTCCTTCAGGCCAAAAGGCGGGGAGGCCCAGCCGACATCGACCTGGTTTGTCATCACTGCTGTCAAGGTCGAGGCCGGATTGCCGGTCGCCGTCGGTTTCGCGGTCAGCTTGTTTTCCTTGACGAAGGCGAGAACGATTGAATGGGTCGAGGACCCGTTAGTGGAATAAGCAATTGTCTTGCCGTTGGTGTCCTTCAGCGATTTGATTCCGGAATCGGCTTTCGCATACCAATAGTCCGCGGCGCCTGTCGCCTGCGCGCCGATGATACGGACCGGCGCACCCTTCGAGAACGCGCCAAGCACGCCGTAAATGCCGGCTGCGGCGCCGACGTCGACGGAATTCGAGATCACCGCCTGCTGGGTTTCGCCGCCGCCGGAGGTGTAGAGTAGTTCAAGCTTGATACCGTGCTTCTTGAAAATACCGGCCTTGTCGCCGAGATGCGCGATGGCGGTGTCCCAGTTTCCGCGCTGGCCGATCGCCATCTTCACCAGGTCTTCGGCCGTCGCAGCCGTTGAAACGGACATTGCCGCAGCAGTTACGGCGGCTGCGCAAAGCAGCGACGTGAAGTTTCTCATTTGGTTCCTCCCTTACAAACGCTTGATGGAATCAAGCCCGCCAAGCCGCCCGACCAGAGCATTCGCGCCGATTGCCAGCACGAACAAGACGATCAGCATGGCGTACATGCGCGGCATGTCGAACAGGCTGTAGGCCTGAATGATCAGGAAACCGATGCCGCGGTTCGACAGCTTGGTTTCCGCGAGCAGTGTGCCGATGATGGCGACGCCGAGGCCGAGCCGCACGCCGTTGATGATCGGATGGCGCATCGCCGGGAGATAGATCTTCCAGGCCATCTGCCAGGCGTTTAGGCGGAAGCTCTTGCCGACGCGGATCAGGACGGGATCGATCTGCCGCATGCCGGCCGCGACGGAGAGGGCAATCGGAAAGAAGCAGGAGAGCGTGCCGAGCGCAACTTTCGAGGCGGGGCCGACACCGAACCACATGATCATGATCGGGAAGAAGATGATCTTGGGCGTCGGGCCGAGATAATAGAGATACGGTTCGTAGGCCTTGCCCAGAAAGCGGCTGCCGCCCAAGACCAGGCCGACCAGTACGCCGCTGATGCCGCCGATGGCCAGCGCCGCGCCGATTTCAGCGGCGGTCACGCCGAGATGCCAGTAATAATCTGGATTGGAAAGAAGCGTCACGAGCGCACGGCCGATGGCGAGCAGCGAGGGCACCACGTCGCGGTAGAGCCACCCGGAGGCGGCCACAGCCTCCCACAACACCAGCACGGCGGCGATGATGGCGACGCGAACCAGCGTCACCGGCCTCAGGAGTGGCGAGGTGATCGCCGCTTGGGTCAGTCTGCCGGTCTCAGCCATCGCTCAATCCGTTCAATGACGACAAAGAAGACGACGCTCACCAAGATGACAAAGCAGATCGCCGCGTAAGTGCCTGGAAGATCATAGCGTTCGGCCAGATCATTGATGAGCTGCCCGAGGCCGCCGAAATTGATCAGGAATTCCACGCCGACGACATTGATCAGGGCGAAAATCAACCCAAGCTTCAGCCCGACGAAGATCGTCGGCATGGCGGCCGGGAACAGGATTTTCCAGAACATCTGGCTTTCGCTCAGCTTGAAGCTGCGACCGACATTGATCAGCACACGCCGTGTCCCGGAGAGCCCTTCGATGGTCTTGAGAATGACCGGCGGCAGGCCCGCAACGAAGCCCATCATCACGATTGTCGTGGCCGACCGGCCAAAGATGACCAGAAAGAGGGGATACATCAGAACGGTTGGCGCGGATGCGGCGGCGGCGACCCATGTTTCGGTCGCGCGGCGTAACAGGTCGAAGCGGTGCAGCAGGGTGCCCATTGAAACACCGATCACGGTGATCAGCACTGCGGCGGCGAAGCATTCCTTGAAGGTCAGGTAAAAGCGGTCAAGCAGATGCTCTTCCACGATCACGCGCTCGAAGCTGGCCGCGATCTCCGACGGCAGCGGAACGATAAACTGATTGAGCAGGCCGACACGGATCGCAGCTTCCACGAGAAGCACGGCAACAACGAGCGTGCCGAAGCCGACAATTGCCGGCGCTCCGGGGATGCGGTTAAGCGCGGTGGCGGTCATCGCTTGGCTCGCGCCACGCGGCGGCCTTCATCTTCGCTCAGGCCGCGGCTGGCTTCCTCGCGCAGATCGTTCCAGATTTGCGCAACGTAATGACCGAAGGCCTCGGAGCCGACGATTTCGGATGAGCGCGGTCGCGGCAGATCGATATCCACCATGCGCTTCACTTTGCCGGGACGATAGGTCATCACCATGATGCGGTCCGACAACTGCACGGCCTCCGTGATGTTGTGGGTGATCAGCATCGTGGTCTGTTTCAGCTCCTGCTGAATCTGCAACACCTTGTCGCCGAGCAGGAGGCGGGTCTGCTCGTCGAGCGCCGCGAAAGGCTCGTCCATCAGGAGGATTTTAGGCTCGGACGCCAGCGTGCGCGCGAGCGAGACGCGCTGCCGCATGCCGCCGGACAATTCAGAAGGGTACCGGTTCTCGAAGCCGTCGAGCCCGACCATGTGGATGAAATGCCGCGCCTTCTCGTAACGCGTCGCCTTCGGCATGCCCTCGATTTCGAGCGGGAAGGAAACGTTCTCTATCACTGTGCGCCAGGGAAATGTCGATTCCTCCTGGAACACCATGCCGACAGACGGATGCGGGCCGGTGATCTTTTCGCCGGCGACGGTGACATTGCCTTCATACTCGCCGAGCAGGCCGCCGATTACGTTGAACAAGGTCGACTTGCCGCAGCCGGAAGGGCCGATCACCGACAGGAACTCGCCTTGCTTCACTCCGAGCGACACATGATCGACCGCTGTTACCGTGCCGTCCGGCGTCGGAAAGCGCTTGCTCAGGTTGTCGACAATGAGCAGGCCTTTGCCGTTATTTGCCGGTGCGGGAGCAGCTTGCTTGATGGGCATGGAGGCAACAGACATCGATCATCTTCCGTGTTGAAGTGCTCGGCTAGTCAGCTTGCCGGGTCATGGCTGCTGTTGTGAGCGGAGCATAGCCCGGTTCGACCCGCACATCGACTACTGCAACGGAGCCATTCTCGACAGCGGCAATCGCGTTGCGGAAAATTTCAGGCAGATCCGCCGACTGCGTGACCGGACCAAATCCTTCTGCACCTTGCGCGCGTGCCATAGCGGCAAGGTCGATCTCGGGATCAGACATGCGCTGGCCGATCCATCTGTTTTCCACCGGCCGGTTGCGCGTGCGGGCGACGCGTTCCTGATGCAATTCGTCGTTGAAGAAGGATCGATTGTTGGCCACGACAATGAGGAGCGGAATGCGGTAATGCGCCGCTGTCCAAAGTGCAGTCACACCCATCAGGAAATCGCCGTCGCCGCAAATCGCGATGGGGAGGCGGTCGCTGTCCTTCAGCGCCAGCGCCGCGCCGACGGCTATGCCGGGGCCGCCGCCAATGCCGCCGCCGCCGTCGGAGCCCAGATAATCGAGCGGATGACGGAACGGCCACCAGGCGCCGTTCCAGGATAGTGGCAAATGGCTGAACGACACCGGCTTGCTACCGACGGCGTCGCGCAATGCGTTTGCGAGATGCTCGACGGTGAGAGAAGTCTTGGAAAGACTGGACGCCGCGGGAATGGAGTTGCGTGGCTGATAGGCGGGCTTCGCCCCCGGCGCGAGGGTTTCAAGCAATGCGCTCACGGTGGCATCGGCATCGGCGGAAATGAACAGATCGACCGGCGGCAAAGCCTGATGATCCATGCTCCAGCCGTTATGGAGGTGATGATCGAGCGAGACTTGGATGATCTGCGCCTTGGTCGAAAGCGCCTTCGCTGTTTTCAACGCGCCGGCAAGATCCACCCAGTCGAGACTGAGAATGACGTCGGCCTCGGCCAGCGCTTCCAGCCCTTGCGCATCAGGAACGAGATTGCTCGGCGCGCCGACATGCAACGGATGGTCGGTCGGGAAAGAAGCGCCGATTTTCAGGTCAGTCATGACGCGCGCATTCAGCGCTTCAGCCAGCGCCACGCGATCGTTCCAGGCCGCGACATCGCGCGACGCACGGCCGGCAAGGATCACAGCGTTTTTGGCACCGCGCAGCTTGGTCGCGGCGAGTTGCACCGGTCCGCGGGCGGGTGCTGCGAGTACGGGCGGCATGAAACGCGCCGCATCGATCGGCGGCAAGGGCTGGGGAAGCCTTGCCTCCTGCATCTCTGCATCAAGATTGACATAGACCGGCCCCTGCGGTGCCGTGTTGGCGATCCACGCGGCGCGCAGAAGGGATTCGCGCGCTGCGGCCGGGGAGGCCGGCTGATCGTCCCATTTCGTGTAATTGCGGATTAGCGCGCCCTGGTCGCGCGCAGTGTGGATCCAGTCGATCCAGGGGCGGCGCTTGTCGGCATCGACCGGTCCGGTTGCGCCGAGGATCACCACCGGCGTGCGGTCGCACCAGGCGTTGAAGACCGCCATGGTAGCGTGCATCAGCCCGACATTGGAATGCACGACGGCCGCCATGGCGCGGCCGGTGACCTTGGCCCAGCCTTGCGCGATGGCGATTGCGGCTTCCTCGTGCAAGCAGAGCAGCATTTGCGGCTTCTGGTTGCCGAGATAGTTGACGATGCTGTCGTGCAGCCCCCGATAGCTCGCGCCGGGATTGAGCGCGACATAGGGGATGTCGAGCGAACGCAACGTCTCAGCGACGACATCGCTCCCGAAGCCCGGAGTATTGGCGCCGGAGGCGACGGGCCGCTCAAGAGACGTCAGATCCTGCGATACCATTTTTGCGGTCTGGACGCGTGATGTCGGTACAGTCACGAATGGTCCTTTTCGGCGAGCGGTCTTGCCTGCGTTCGTCCGGATATGAGGGTGAGCCCGTGGCGGGCGCTGTGTGGTTCGTTTTCTCCCTGCTGCGGCGCGTACCGCGCCGTCATATTGTTGCAGTCACCCTACGCTTTGACATTAGCGACGATAAGACGCTAAATACGAACCGCATTGTTGCAGATCATTAAACAATAGAGTCCGCGATGGACCGTTTCCGGACCATGGAAAGCTTCGTGCGGGTGGTGCGGGCGGGCAGTTTCACTATCGCCGCTAACCAGCTCGGGCTCTCGCGCGCATTGGTCTCGCGTCACGTCAGTGATCTCGAAACACGGCTGGGCGTGCGCCTGCTCAATCGTTCGACCCGCTCGCTCAATCTGACCGAAGAAGGGCAATCCTATCTGGAATTCTGCGAGCAGCTTTTTCGGGACGTTGAAAGCAAGGAGCGGCTCATTGTCCGAACGCGCACCGAAGCGGTGGGCACGCTGAAACTGACGGCGCCAAAATCCTTCGGGGCCATACATCTGTCCGACGCCGTCATCGCCTTCGCGGGCACGCAACCCAGGCTGCGCGTCTCATTGATCCTGGAGGATGTGTCAATGCGGCCGGGAGAGTTCAGCGAAAAGGGGCTTGATCTTGCCCTGCGGATCACCTCCGCCCGGAACGCGTCCTTCGTCGAGGAGGAGATCGCGCCGATCGACTGGATCGTCTGTGCCTCGCCGGAATATCTCGCGCGCAGAGGCCGTCCAGCCACGCCTGCCGAGCTCACCGATCATGCCTGTCTCGTGCATGTGAATGTGCTGCCGAGCGATCACGTCTGGCGTTTTGAGGGACCGAAGGGGGGCCAGTCGGTCAAGGTCAGGGGTGCCTTCATGTCCAACAGCGCACTCGCGCTACGCAAGGCGGCATTGGCGGGACTGGGCATCACCTTGGTGCCGCGTTATGCGGTTGTCGAGGATCTGGCAAATGGTGCGTTGTCAGCCGTACTTCCACGCTACAGGACAACGCCGCGCCCGCTTCTCGCCGTGTATCCGCGCGCGCCGGCGGTGCCGCAAAAGGTGCGCAGCTGCATTGATTTCCTGAACGACTGGTTCGCCGCGCGTAACGTCAATCGCGCGGCGGGGCTCAGGCCCTAATTGCCTTGGCGCAGCCGCGCCAGCAGCTTGACGCCGGCATATCCATCTGCAGGCTCCATGCCGACCTTGCGCTGATAATTGCGTACCGCCTTCATGGTCTCCAACCCGACACGGCCATCGGTGCCATTGGTATTGAAGCCGAGCGCCGTTAGCCGCCGCTGGATTTCCTGCACTTCAGCCAGCGTCGGCGCTCGTTCGCTGCCGGGAAAAGTCTGCAAAAATGGCTCGCCGCCGAGAATGCGGTCGCCGAGATGACAGATCGCGAGCGCATAATTCATCGAAGGATTGTAGCTCTTCACCGCCTCGAAATTCTGCCCGATCAGAAAAGCCGGGCCGCCGGCGACCGGCACCCAGAGTTTCGCCGAAGCGCTCGGCATGGAATAGGGTTTGCCGTCGGCGCGGACCACACCAAGCTGCTGCCACGCGGCATAACTGCGCGTGCCATTCGCAGCGTTCGCGGCCCGCACCTCATAGCCCCACGGCTCGCCGCGCCGATAGCGGCCGCGCTTCAGGAGATATTTGCAGGTGCCGGCCAGCGCATCATCAGGCTTGCCGAACGGTGAGGCCCGGCCGTCGCCGTCATAATCAAAGCCGATATTGAGCCACACCTCCGGCATCCATTGCGTGTGTCCCATCGCGCCGGCCCACGAGCCGCGCATGTCCTGCGGCGTGCTCCAGCCGCGTTCAATGATAACCAGCGCATTGAGCAATTCGGTTTCCCAATAGCTGCGGCGGCGCGGCTCCCCCCAGGCGAGAGCGGCCAACGCCGGGATCACCGGACGCATGTGGTTCTGATGTACGATGGGGTCGCCGAACGCCGTCTCCATGCCCCACAGGCCGAGCAGGATAGAGGGCGCGACGCCAAAATCTTTCTCCAGACGGGTGAGCAGAGGACGCACCTCGCGCAGCCGCTCCTTGCCGGTCATGATGCGCCAGTCGGAGACACGCCGGTTGAGATATTGCCAGAGCTGTTCGCGGAATTCCGGCTGGGAGCGTTGCAGGGTGAATACGCCCATGTCCGGCTTCAGGTTGCCCATCACGCGATTGTATGTCGCTTCCGAAATGCCGCGCTTCAACGCGCGCGGACGAAAGGCGATGATCCACTGCTCGAACGTTTGCTGCGCGGATTGCGCCAGCGTCGAAAGTGGTGACGCCAGCAGCGTGCATGATGACAGCGCGGAAACGAGCAGCGCGCGGCGTGTCGGCTTCGAATCGGGAAGGGGGCTCATCCTGCAATCCTATTCATGGAGGCCTTCGCTGCAATGAACGAGCCGATTGCCTGTGGTCGCGAGGCCGCCTCTGACGGTCACCGCGCTTGCCGGCATCCGAGCCGAGACTTGAAAGGAAAAGGCCTAAAGGGTGGTGCCCGGCCCGGGCCGCGCTGAGCAAGGTGGTCCTAGCCAGTTTGGAGGGGTCAAAGCGTGGTTGCCAGAAAGGCAACCAGGGCAACTCCCAGAATCCAGGTCAAGGTAAGAGCCGGTTCAAATTCGCTGTCTGCCTGCCGCCAGTCGCGGTTGGACCCGTCTTGCGCCATGGGTGCGTCCCGGGATCAGACCCGTGTGCCTTACAACCTTGAAACCGCCGCGCGGTTCCCGCGGAACCTTGCCTTGTTGCAGCCGACATTCAGACTGATGAAGCTGCACCCGGACGCGGCCGGCGTCTGGTTCAGGGGACATGGTTTCGGATATGGCGTTGGGCCGTCTTGCGACAATTTTCCTGCTGCTGACGGCGCTCGCCGGCTGCGGCTTTGGCCTTTCACCGGACAGCATAGGCGCCATTCCGGCCGCCGAGCGGCGCGACCTGCCTGGGCACGTCTATCTGCTGCGCGGTCTCATCGGCGACGTGTTCTCATTGGGCATGGACGATCTTGCTGCGAAGATCCAGAAGCGGGGCGTCAAGGCTTCGGTTCATGGCGTGTCGGCCGCGCGGTTTCTTGCCGACGATATCATCAAGGAGTATCGCGCCGATCCCGCGCATGCTCCGATTATGCTGATCGGACATTCGACCGGCGGCGACGAGATCATTGCGATGGCCGAGCGGCTGAAGGCTGCGAATGTTCCGGTTGCGCTTGCGGTCGGATACGATCCGACGCGCATAGCGGGCGATGTGCCGTCCAACGTGGAATTGTTCATCAATCTCTATCAGGCCACCAATCTGATTGGTGGCGGACGCGCGACTCCGGGGCGCGGCTTCCGCGGACGTCTTGTGAATGTCGATCTGCGTCAGCGCAGGGAGATCGTGCATATCACGCTGGACAAGTCCCCCGTCATTCATGCGCTCTTGATCGACAAGATCGTCGGCATTGCCGAGCTCGCGGCAGAAAGCCGTGAGTCGGCGCAGGCGAGCGCGTCAGCAAAGACATCACGCCGCCGCGACTCTCAGTCCTCTGACATCAGGCCGCTGGTAATGAAATATGTGATCCCGGCAAATGCGCGGATCGAATTGTGGGACAGCGCAATTGCTGAGACTGTTGCAGATGACGACACGCTTAACTCGATTGCTTCACGCACCGGCGCACCCGCCTGGGCCATCGCGCAAATCAACAATCTTGACGAGAATGCGTCGCTGCAACCTGGACGCAAATTGACGATCCCGCGCAACGCTGTGACGCGGGATCGGGCGAAAAATGACGGTTCTTCCGACACGGCGATCGGTGCCGCGCGCATAAAGCCGTCATCGTCTTCAATTCATTGAAAATTCTGCTCGGAACCTTACCGAATGGGCATTGTTGTCTTTCGTGCACGGACCGAAGCACAGGAGATGAACTATGTCTGACATGAGGGATCCCAGGCTGGACCCCAGCCACCCCGACTATCGCAATCCAAAAGCGAGCTATGAACCGGACGGGATGAACTGGAGCTGGATTCTCGGCGGAATCGGCGCTCTGGTCGTGCTTCTGTTGGCACTGAGCTACTGGTCCGGAAGCGATCGCCAGACGGCCGGCGATACGACACCGCCCGCTACCACTACTGGTCAGGCGCCGAAGCCTACTCCACCGGCCACAACCGGGCAGGGGTCGACGCGTCCGACCTCGCCGCCGCCGAGTTCAAATCAGTAAAAACCATTTGTTTTCAGGCCCCGGCAGCGATGCCGGGGCCTGTCGTCATCAAAAAGGCCCGAAATATCGGGATATCCAACGACATTGCATCAAAAAATGCTTGGTATTGCTTCGCTTCTGAGTGCGAATCTCCTAATGCCTTTTTCTGTAGGCGCATCACGCGCTCTCGGAGAAACAACAAATGGCTGCCAAAAAAGCGCCCAGCGCGAAACCCAATCGTCCCGTTACACTCAAGCATCTCGCTCATGCGCTTGCTGAAAGCCATGAGCTGACGAAGAAGCAGGGCGAAGCTCTGCTCGGTGATCTCGTTGGAATGATCACCAAGCATTTGAAGAAGGGCGAGAAGCTCCGCCTCACCGGTCTTGGCATTCTGCAGGTCCGCAAGCGGGCAGCCCGCATGGGCCGCAATCCGGCGACCGGTGAAGCGATCAAGATCAAGGCCAGCAAGAAGGTGGCGTTCCGCGCCGCCAAGGAATTGAAAGAAGCGGTCTGATCGCTACACGACATGCGGTCGATTTCGAAACCCCGCGGGCCCGAGCCGGCGGGGTTTTCGCTTGCCGGGCTTGCGTGACTTCACAGGAATACATTCCAGCGTGCGCCGGCAAGCGCGAAGGGATATTTGTCATCGCTGAAGGCGCGAGAAAGAGCTGGCGCTCCCTAGCGGAATCGAACCGCTCTCTCCACCGTGAAAGGGTGGCGTCCTAACCGATAGACGAAGGGAGCTTCTGCTCATGGCCGCGCCGGGGGCGCGTTGAGGCTGTGGGTATAGTCACCCGGGCCCCGACAGGCAAGCAGCCTGTCGCTACCATTTGCCGGAATTTGGCATCGACTTCCAAGGCTCTTGCGGCGGCAGCGGGTCGCCCTTCTGCAGCAATTCGATGGAATGGTGATCGGGTGAGCGAACAAAGGCCATCTGGCCGTCCCGGGGCGGCCGATTGATGGTGACTCCGGCCGCCATCAGGCGCTGGCAATGTTTGTAGATATCGTCAACCTCGTAGGCGAGGTGGCCGAAATACCGTGCTTCTCCGTAATCCTCGGTGTCCCAGTTATAGGTGAGCTCGACCAGCGGCGCCCCGCGATGGCCCTCGGCCTTCGCCACGCCGACCAGCTTCTCGTCCTCGGGAGCGGCGAGGAAGACGAGGGTGTAGCGGTTCTTCTCATCCACCCGCCGGCTGGTCTCCTTCAGGCCGAGCTTGTTCACGTAAAAATCCAGCGCCGCATCCAGATCGCGGACACGCAGCATGGTGTGCAGAAACTTCATGCGAATTCTCCTCGAAGCGCGGGCAGGGCTCATCACCGAATTAGGCGAAGCGCGGATGAGGTCAATAGACCCGCCCGAAGCCCGCATGTGGATAGGGGCGGCGGCGCTCTTGTGCCGCCCGGATGTTCCCGATACGTCCCGACAAGGTCAATGGAGTGACGTCATGCAGAAAATAGACTTGGACGCGATGTCGATCGAGGAACTGGCGGCGTTGCGCGACAACGCCACCGTGAAGCTGGCGGAAAAGGTCGCCGCGCGCCAGCAGGAACTCGAAGCCGAACTGGAAAAACTGTCCGCCTATGGCGGCAAGCCTCGCAAGACGCCGTCGCCCAAATCGGCAAAAGAGCCGGCGAAGGAGCAGAAAGACCCGGTCGCCAAGGCCGCGTGAGACAAGGCTGCGTGATAAATGGTCCGTTGAACGGGGCCCTTCGGGCCCCCGAATGCGTTTGTCGTCATCTGCCTGCATCTTGCAACCAGGCGCATGATGACAAAGATGCACGGTCATGATCCAGCTGCCGCACTGATCGTCCTCGCATGATCGCTCCCGATCTCACGACCGCCATCGACCGTCTGCGCGAACTGGTCGAGGAATCCGACATGGTGGTGCCGTTCACGGGCGCCGGCATTTCGACCGAATGCGGCATCCCGGATTTCAGATCGCCGGGCGGGCTCTGGACCAAGACGCAACCGATTCCCTTCGACGACTTCATGGCGCGACAGGACATGCGCGACGAGGCCTGGCGGCGCCGCTTTGTCATGGACACCTATTTCGCGAATGCGAAACCGGGACGCGGGCACCTCGCTCTGGCCAGTCTCTATCGCCTGGGCAAGGTGCCGGCGGTGATCACGCAGAATATCGACAATCTCCACCAGGTTTCAGGTGTCTCGCACGGCGACGTGGTGGAATTGCATGGAAACACCACCTTCGCCACCTGCATCGGCTGCGGGACGCGCTACGAACTGGACTGGGTCAAGCAGAAATTCGACGCGGAGGGCGGCCGCGCCCCCGATTGCGCCTGCGGCGGCCATATCAAGACGGCGACGGTGTCATTTGGGCAGGCGATGCCAGACGATGCGATGCTGCGCGCCGACGAACTTTCCAGCTCGTGCGACCTTTTCCTGTCAATCGGCTCTTCGCTTGTGGTGTGGCCCGCGGCTGGATTTCCGCTGCGGGCGAAGCAGCGAGGCGCGCGGCTGGTCATCGTCAATCGCGAGCCGACGGAATTCGACGAGATGGCCGATCTCGTTATTCGCAACGATATCGGCGACGTATTCGGTCCTTTCATTGCGCAATGATTCGCGCCGCGTGCGCGCGCATGGCGGTCAAGCGAACTTGTGCACAGCTCTTACAATCTCTTGCGCGACCACATTTTCCACTTTTTCCTCGGCGTCGCAGTGTTATCTTTAAACACATAGAGATTCGTTCAAGCGCCCTTGAAGAGGCGCCAGGAAAGCGGCGGCGCGAAGAGAGTCATGGCGTCGGACGGATTGGGGCCAAAAATGCCCGGCGCAACTTACGGTCTGGGGCCGGACCGAGGCGTCAACGAGCAGGATATCCACGTCTCGGATGAGACCGCGGCGAATATCGTCGAAATCTCCGGCGTCATCAAATGGTTCGATGTGTCGAAGGGTTTTGGCTTTATCGTCCCGGACAACGGGATGCCTGATGTTCTCCTGCACGTGACCTGCCTGCGACGTGATGGTTTCCAGACCGCCTATGAGGGGGCGCGGGTCGTCTGCGAAGCTCTGCAGCGGCCGCGGGGGCTTCAGGCGTTCCGGGTTCTGTCAATGGATGAATCGACCGCGATCCATCCGGCACAATTGCCGCCGCCTCGCACGCATGTGACCGTGACACCGACCAGCGGGCTTGAGCGGGCCGTGGTCAAATGGTTCAATCGCTTGCGCGGCTTCGGTTTTCTCACGCGCGGTGACGGCACTCCGGATATTTTCGTGCATATGGAGACGTTGCGCCGCTATGGAATCACCGAACTGCGCCCTGGTCAGACCGTTCTGGTGCGGTTTGGTCCCGGACCGAAGGGTATGATGGCTGCGGAAGTGCAGCCCGATGGCGGACCACACGGACCCGCCTCGCATTAGGCAGGGTGGTTGCGTGCTGCGATCTGGTCGGGAGTGGTGTGCGAGGCGGCGCCTGTGTCGGGTGGCCGCCTTTGTCATTCTGGCGCTGCTGGCCTGGCCTGCCGTTGCGGCCGACCAGAATACACTTGAGATCGTCAGCAAGTCCGGCGTGCATGTGTTTTCGGTCGAAGTCGTTTCCAACGATGCTGACCGCGCAAAGGGGCTCATGTTCCGCAAGGAATTGCCGGAAGGACGGGGCATGCTGTTCGATTTCCAGCGCGACCAGGAGATCGCGATGTGGATGAGGAACACCTACATACCGCTGGACATGATCTTCATTGCCGGGGACGGACGCATCAGGCGCATTGCCGAAAACACCGAGCCGATGTCGGAACGTATCATTCCGTCAGGCGGACCGGTTCGCGGCGTGCTGGAAGTCATTGGTGGAACGGCGCGCCGATTGGGCATCGCGCCGGGCGATCGGGTGGCCCATCCGATATTTTCGGGGCGCTAGAACCAATTCCGATCAGGCCACATTGACCCGGCGTTCGTCCCTGTGCCCCGATCTTCGCTCGCTTTGCGAACTTCGGCGGGTTCGAGTCCGCCGAAGCGCAGAGCGCGAAGGCGGAAAGCGGGGGGCCTGAGGCAAATTGCGTTGGATTCCCACTGGAGCCTGCACTTGGGGCTGCTCCGCGCGGACCGGGGTGCAGAAGTCATGTGGCACTTGCTGAGAGACAAGTTGCTGTACGTGCTCAAAGCTGTCGCTCCGCTGATTAGCGCAGTCCTGGTGCTTCAGATCACGATTGTTCAGGCGCCCGCTGAATTATTTCTGCAATTTCTGGCGGGTTCGGTGCTGGCGGTGGTCGGCATGATGCTGCTCTTTGTCGGCATCGACCTCGGCATATTGCCAATGGGCCGATTTGTCGGAGCCGAACTGCCCAAGAAGGGCTCGCTGGCGCTGATCCTCGCCGTGACCTTTTCGCTCGGCTTTGCGACGACCATCGCCGAGCCCGATGTGCTGGTCCTGTCACGGCAGGTCGATGTCGTATCGCAGGGCACGATCCCCGGGCAGGCAGTGCTGTATGTGATCGCTCTCGGTCTCGCCGTCTTCGCGGCGCTGGCGATGGCGCGAATCATCTTTGGCTGGCCGATGGCCTATCTGCTGACGGCCGCATATTCGGTCATGCTTGTTCTTTCGTTCTTTGCGCCTGCTGAATTCATCCCGCTGGCCTATGACGCGGGCAGCGTAACGACCGGCGTCTTGTCCGCCCCGATCGTGATCGCGCTGGCGATTGGCCTCAGCTCCGTTCTGGCGGGGCGTTCGGCCGTGTCTGACGGTTTCGGACTTCTGGGATTTGCCTCTGCTGGGGCAATTATCGCCATCCTGCTGATGGGAATGCTGCTGTCATGATTGATGTCTGGCTGGCCGAGATCGCGGAGACGATATGGAGCGTGACGATTGCGGTTGTTCCATTGGCGATTCTTTTTCTGCTCTTTCAGATCTTTCTTCTGAGATTGCCGCGCAGAGAAGTCGCAGACATCCTGAAGGGCACGGTGATTGCAGCGGTCGGCCTTTTCTTGTTTCTGCTCGGAATTGCCATTGGCTTTCTTCCATTCGGACGCCTCATCGGTGAGGCGCTCGGCGCGATGGACCAGGTATGGCTTTTCGTGCTCGCGGGATTGTTGCTCGGATTCGTGACCACATGGGGGGAGCCTGCCGTGCGCATTCTGGCGGAGCAGGTGGAGGAGGCCTCGAATGGCTCCATTCGCGGACCGGTGGTTTTGCTCGCGGTCTGCCTCGGGGTCGCGCTCTGGGTGGGGCTCGGGCTGATAAAGATCGCCTTTGGGATACCGCTGCTGTATCTGCTCGTGCCGGGCTACACTTTGGTCATCCTTATGATGTGGCGCAGCGAGCAGGATTTCGTCGCGGTTGCCGTGGATGCCGGCGGTGTTGCCACCGGACCCCTGGCGAACACGTTTCTCCTGGCCTTTGCGCTGGGCGCGTCCGCCGCAATGGAGGGGCAGAACCCTGTCGTTGATGGTTTGGGTTTCGTCGCGCTGATTGCGCTTGCCCCCATCATGTCGGTCATGATGCTGGGCTTCTTCTTTCGCCTGAAGACCCGCGAACGGGAGTAGATCACATGCACAATCCCTGCCTGATAGTCAGCATCGTTCGAAAGGGCTGGGGGGATACGGTCCTGGAAGCAACAATGAAAGCCGGTGCGCATGGCGGCACCGTGCTGTTTGGACGGGGAATCGGACGCAACGAGCAGCAGAGGGTCTTCGGCATCCAGATCGAGCCGGAAAAGGAAATCGTCCTCACGGTTGTTCCCCGTGAGATCAAGGAGGCCGTGCTTCAGGAGATCGTGCGGGCGGCGCAATTGACTGTGCCCGGTCACGGTCTCGCTTTTGTCGTGCCGGTCGAGGCGGTGGCCGGCATCGTGCATCTCGTGGAGGAGCGGCCTTCGTAATGGTCGCGACTTGCGGCCGGCGCCGGTCAGGTCGCGGTGGTCTTCCAGGCCCTCGGGTCCCTCACGACAAGCGCATCACACGGCAATTCCTCCATGATCTGCTTGGCGACACTGCCGATCAGCACGTCAAAGAACGCACTGCGCCCGTGCGTTCCCAAGACGACAAGATCGATGTCTCTGTCGCGCACATAGTCTCGCAAGAGCGCGCTCGGTGTTCCGAACTCGATGAGAGGCCGCGCACGTTTTCGGATCGCCGCGCCGGAGGGGATGGAGTTGAGAAACGCGTCATATTCCTGCTGGACGGAGTCTTGATAGTCCCGGCGATATGTTGCGGGATCGGTCGCGAGCCCGCTCATCACCGGATCGTAGGCATGGAAGATCGTCAGCGGATCTGACGGAAAATAACGGTCCGCCGCTTCGAGGGCATGGCGCGAGGATTCGGAGAAATCGGTTGCCACGAGGATGTGATGATAATGCCGTCTCGCCCTGTTCTTGACGACCAGGACGGGTAGAGGTGAATCGCGAAGCAGGCGGTCTATTGTCGTTCCCAGAAGGAAGCGTCCAAGCGGTTCGTCGCGGGCGACGCCGGTGATGATGAGATCGCAGTCTCGCGCCTCGGCGGTCCGCAGGGTCGCATCGGCCGGATTGCCCTCGTCGATGACGATCGTCGCCGTATTCGCCACCGGACCGACGTCGTCGATGAGCTGCCTTTGAGCAATTTTGAATGGATCGGGCGGACGCTTCCAGGACGGCAGAACAATATCCGTGTCCCAGGAGCGGACATCTTCGAGGACATTTAGAATGATGAGCTTGGCTTGCCACAGCTCAGCGAGCAGCACCGCCCGGTCCAGTGCACGGTCGCAGCGCGGGCTGAGATCCGTGGCAAGCAGGATTTTTTTGGGTGGTCCGCTCATCCAGCGCGGCGCGTTCATATGGCAATCCTTCCGCTTTCGTCTGACTCAAATGATTGAGAAATATCCGTTCGCTCGTCGTCCGGAAACCGAGGGATATTATGGCTGCGACAATCGGCTCCAGCATGTCATTTAACGATAGCAAAGTTGAATATTTTGAGAATTCTCAATCCGCCTTCTCAATGATTGTGGAAGATTAAATTGTCGCGCCGGCTGCATCCGATTCTGAAACAGGCGTATCTTTTCCCGCATGCAGGGCATATCCGAGGATTCCGCAGATGCAATTGCGCGCACGCCGCACCACCACGCGGTTGGTGATGTTCTGGCGGCTTTGCAGACCCACGCCGAGTCGGGCTTAGACCCGGCAGAGGCCGCGCGGCGTCTGGCGCGCTACGGCAGAAACGAGCTTGCCACCACGGCGCCGCGGCCGACATGGCGGAAATTCCTCGACCAGTTCACCTCTCTGCTGGTGATTCTATTGCTCGTGGCGGCGGCGATTTCAGCCGGCCTCTGGCTTTACGAACGCGAGTCCGTGCTGCCCTACGAAGCCATCGCGATTTTCGTCATCGTCATCCTCAACGCCTTCATGGGCTACATCCAGGAAGCCCGGGCCGAACGGGCCGTCGCGGCGCTGCGGGATCTGTCGGCCGCGCGCGCCAAGGTGCTCCGCGGCAATACAAGGCAAGTCATCTCGGCGACCGAGCTCGTTCCGGGCGACATCATTTTCGTCGAGGAAGGGGACACCATTCCGGCTGATGCGAGGCTGATCCAGTCTACCGCCCTGCAGACGGCTGAGGCCGCGCTTACGGGCGAGAGCCTGCCGGTTTCAAAGGACACCACCCCGGTCGTCGGTGAAGCGGAAGTCGGCGATTGGCACAACATGGTGTTTGGCGGCACCACGGCCGTTTACGGACACGGCCGCGCCGTCGTGACGGCGACCGGAATGCGGACGCAGATGGGCCGGATTGCCGACATCCTTGAGAGGGCGCCGGACGAGACGACGCCGCTCCAGAAAGAACTCGACCGCGTCGGCAGGATAATCGCGGTCACGGTCGTGGTGATCGCCACGGCAATGATCGGCACCATCTTGCTTGTCAACGAAGTGCATGGCTTCCGCGATTTGTTCGACGTGCTGATCCTGGGGGTCGCGCTTGCAGTTGCCGCCGTTCCGGAAGGATTGCCAGCCGTCGTCACGGCCGTTCTCTCCCTTGGTGTCCAGCGCATGGCGAAGAAGAACGCCATCATTCGGCGCCTCGCCGCCGTGGAAACGTTGGGCTCGGCGACGGTCATTGCTTCGGACAAGACCGGCACGCTGACGCGAAACGAGATGACGGTGCGGCGGGTCGTCACGGCAAGCGGCTGCGCCAATTTGTCGGGCACGGGTTATGTGCCGAACGGCAAGGTGGATCTTGTCGGCGGTCAATTGGACAGCGGCGCTTTGCAGTTCGAGCTTGTCCGCGCCTTGTCTGCGGCCGATCGGGCCAGCAATGCCGCATTGCAGGAATGCGACGGAGACTGGATCGTGCGGGGCGACCCGACAGAAGGGGCACTGATTGTGGCAGCGCGCAAGGCCGGCCTGTCGGCGGGATCGCTGGCCGCGCGTTTTTCCCGGGTCGGGGAAGTGCCATTCTCTTCCGAACGCAAGCTGATGAGCACGGTGCATACCGATGCGGAACGGAATGAACGTCTGATCGCAGTCACCAAAGGGGCGCCGGATGTTCTGCTTGGACGCTGCTCGCATGAACTTGTCGGCAAGGATGCGGTACCGCTGACCGACGCGCGGCGGTCCGAGATCGTGGCAAGTAACGATGCATTGGCAGCGGAGGCGCTGCGCACGCTTGGCGTTGCCTTCCGCTCGCTGCCGATCGATGCGATGGGAAGCGATTCATTCGATGAAGATGTAGAGCGCGACCTCGTCTTTCTCGGCCTGATCGGCATGATGGACCCGCCGCGACAGGAAGCGCGCGACGCCGTTGCGCGTGCGAGTGCAGCAGGAATTCGCTCCATCATGATTACGGGAGATCATCCGAGGACGGCGGCCGTCATTGCCGCGGAACTCGGCATAGGGTCCGGGCAGCGTGCCGTCAGCGGTGCCGAGCTTGCAGCGATGTCGGATGAAGACCTCGACCGGACGATGCGGGATGTGTCGGTTTATGCGCGCGTCAATCCCGAGCACAAATTGCGGATCGTCACCGCATTGCAGCGGGCAGGCGAAACGGTTGCGATGACGGGAGACGGTGTCAACGACGCGCCGGCGCTCAAAGCAGCCGATATCGGCGTGGCAATGGGTATCACCGGAACCGACGTTTCCAAGGAAGCCGCCGATATGGTGCTGGCGGACGATAACTTTGCCACCATCGTCGCTGCCGTCGAGGAAGGGCGGGCGATCTTCTTCAATATCAGAAAGTTCCTGCGCTACCTGCTCTCGTCGAATATCGGAGAGGTTGCGACCATGTTTTCCGGCGTGCTCCTCGCCGACATGATCGGACTGTCTGTCGCAGGAGACAGCGGCCTCGTGCTTCCGCTGCTGGCGACGCAGATATTGTGGATCAATCTGGTTACGGACGGGGCGCCCGCGCTTGCGATCGGCGTCGACCCGGCAGATCCTGGCGTGATGACGCAGCCGCCGCGCCCGCGCGGTGAAGGCGTGATCACAGCCCGCATGTGGGCCGGCATCTTCTTTGTCGGAATCATCATGGCAGCAGGGACGCTTCTCGTGCTCGACGCCTCCCTGCCGGGAGGACTGATCGAAGGGTCCGGCACCGTCGCCTACGGTCAGACGATGGCTTTTACGACCCTCGTGATGTTCCAGCTTTTCAACGTCTTCAATGCGCGCTCGGACGAGGAAAGCGCATTTTCGAGACTGTTCAGCAATGGCTGGCTCTGGGCCGCGGTCGCGCTTTCGCTGCTGCTGCATGTCGGCGTGATCTATACGCCGTTCCTGCAGGAGGCATTCTCAACCGTGGATCTGAGCCTCCGCGATTGGCTGTTTTGCACGGCCGTCGCCAGTTCGGTGCTGTGGCTGCGCGAACTCAGCAAGATTATGACAGGGGCATTCCGATCGTCATCCTCGCCCCGAGACGTCGCTCAAAGCCCCAGCCGGGGGTGAAATTCACCGCCAGTTCCGACAGGCGGTCAACCCGGCCTTGCGGAACGGGAGCAAAAACCCTATGCCAACTGGGCCTTTGGCGGCATCGGGGCATAGCGCAGCCTGGTAGCGCATCTGCTTTGGGAGCAGAGGGTCGCAGGTTCAAATCCTGCTGCCCCGACCAGCCTTCGGGCTATGGCTTGGCAAGCGGCCCGAATGCGAACGGTGAAGGCTGTCGCGCCAGAGCCTTGGCGAGGGCGGACGACAGCCGTGGGTCGAGATTGAGGTCTGATAGGAAGAATATGACAGCCCGCATCTACAAACCGGCGCGTACTGCGATGCAGTCCGGCACTGCCAATACCAAGGACTGGGTTCTGGATTACGAACCCGGCGCGCCGCGGGTGGTCGAGCCGCTGATGGGCTGGACCAGCTCCACCGACATGAACAGCCAGGTGCGGCTGCGCTTCGCCAGCAAGAAAGAGGCGATCGCATATTGCGAGCGGCACGGCATTGCCTATCAGGTGGCGGAGGACAAGGCGCCGACGCGCCGGACCATCGCCTATGCCGACAATTTTGCATTTCAACGCCGGGGAATGTGGACTCATTAGAGTCAAAGTCCCCGGACCCGAGCAGGGGCGATCGATGACATCGAATCTGCGTTTTCAGAATCCGGCGACGCTGTCGAAGCCGCCTGGCTACAGCCATGTCGTCGAGGTGATCGGGCCGGGGCGCATTGTCTATATTGCGGGTCAGCTCGGCCTTGACCGCGACGGCAATGTTGTCGGCGCGCCCGGCGATTTTCGCGCACAGATCACGCAGGCGTTCGAGAATCTGAAACTGGCGCTGGCCTCGGTCGGCGCGGGATTCGAGCATGTGGTGAAGATCACGAATTATCTGACCGACATGTCGCATCTGCCGATCTTCCGCGAGGTGCGCGACAGCTATTTCAACATGGCGGCGCCGCCGGCCAGCACGACCATCGAGATTTCTAAATTTGCCCGGCCCGGCGCGCTATTCGAAATCGAAGCCGTGGCGGTGCTGCCAGTGTGAGCGAATTTTCGAACCAACCACCCTAATTCTGGCGAACGTCGGAATTGGACACTAGGCCTTTTGAGGTAGGCTGCGCGGGCCGGTCGCGTCATTTTTGCGGCGGTTTTTCTGCTAATGTTGCTCGACGAATTATCTGCGGTGACGACGAATTATCTGAGGTGACACTGTACTTTTGCAGAGGCATCAGGTGTCAGGAACGGTCGGCAGGCGGATGCGATTTCTGGTGAGATCGTTGTGTCTCGCCGTTGTTGCCCTGTCGGCGCCGCTCGCGGCCGAACCTGTGTCGGTCGATCGCAGTGTGAAGGCACAATCCGGCCGCGACGTGCGCGTGGGCGTTTTCACCAGTCTCAAATCCGACTGCACGGCGGGACAATTGCCCACCCTGCGTCTCAAGGAGACGCCGAAAAACGGAACGGTGACCGTCAAGCAGGGGCGCTGGCGCGCCACCAACATCAAGCGATGCCTGGCGACGGAAGTGCCGGCCTTCATCGCGATCTACCGCTCGCAGCCGGATTTTTCCGGCAGCGACGAACTGGTGCTGGAGGTCGTGACTGCAAATGGCAAGATTCAACTGCAACGCATTCAAGTCACAGTCGAAAAGCCGCCGGCCGGGCAGTCGCTCTGAGCTGCAAAAATCTGGGAATTTGCTGTTAACTATTTGAAATGACAATATTTTTGGCGACCCCGGGAGGACTCGAACCTCCGACCAACAGCTTAGAAGGCTGCTGCTCTAATCCACTGAGCTACGGGGCCGCATCTGCAAACACATATCGGCAGAGTGGGACGGGCGCCAGCGCCCTGTATGGCGACAATTTGAGCGCATGGTTTGAACCGTCGGCGTCTCCCGCGCGACAAAAAACGTCTCATGCCGTCACGAACCCGACAATTTTTACCGCTGACCTGATGAAACCCCGCCGGCCTCGATTCTGACCTGCCGGCCGGCACCGGGGAGGAGGATTCTGCCCATGTTTGCGCATCTCCGTGCGGGCCTTGCCGCCGCGCTCGTCGCCTTTGCGTGTCTGCCTGCGGCCGCGGCCGACAAATCGTTCGAGCGCGACGATCTCGCGCAAGCCGCGATCCGGCTCGAAGCGCAGATCAAAAGCGATGCGGGACAGGTCGGAAAATCCGCCGCGCAATTGCGCAAGGAGATCGACGCCGCCTTCCAGCGCAACGATTTCCGCGGCGGCCTGCAGCTTGTCGGGCAGCTCGCGGCGATTGCGCCGCAGGATGCGTCGAACTGGCTGCGGCTCGCCCGCACCGTCCAGCAGATCAGGCCGGCCAACAGCAGCGAAAGGACCATGCTGCTGGAGCGGTCCGGCACCGCCGGCTATCTCGCCTACAAGCGCACCAAGGACCGCGGTGAGGAAGCCGACGCCCTGGCCATCATCTCGAACAGCTACGCGGAGCGGAAAATCTGGCGACCGGCGCTCGATGCGCTGCGGCTGTCGCTCGATCTGCGCGAAGTGGCGGAGCTGCGGGCGCAATATGAGAAGATGCGGGAAGATCACGGTTTCCGTCTCCTCGACTACAGTGTTGATGCGGATTCAGCGTCTCCTCGGGCCTGTTTCCAGTTTTCCGAAAGCCTTCCCGGGCGGCGGACGGATTTCTCACCCTTCGTCGCCGTCGAGGGGCAGGACCGGCCGGCGATCACCGTCGATGACAAGCAGCTTTGTGTCGAAGGCCTGAAACATGGCGAGCGCTATCAGGTGACTTTGCGCACCGGCATGCCGTCGACGGTCAAGGAAACCCTGGCGCGCTCTGCCGAAATGAATGTCTATGTGCGCGACCGCAGGCCGCTGGTGCGTTTCACCAACAAGGCCTATGTGCTGCCGCGGACCGGCCAGCAGGGCATTCCCGTCGTCAGCGTCAATACGCGCGCCGTCGAGATCGAGATCTATCGGGTCGGCGACCGCAATCTCCTCAACACCGTACTCGACAGCGACTTTCAGCGCGCGCTTTCGCGCTACGAGATCGAGCGGCTCGCCGATCAGCAGGGTGTCAAGGTCTGGAATGGCGAACTCGCCGTCGAGCAGACGCTGAATGCCGACATCACGACCGCTTTTCCCGTCGATCAAGCGGTGGGTGAGCTGCAGCCCGGCGTCTACGTGATGACGGCGACGCCGAAGGGGCTGCCGTCCGACGACGATTACGGGTCTCTGGCGACGCAATGGTTCATCGTTTCCGATCTTGGACTGACATCCTTCTCGGGCAATGACGGCATCCATGCCTTTGTACATTCGCTCGCCAGCGCCGAACCGAAGGGCCAGGTCGAGGTGCGGCTGCTGTCGCGCAGCAATGAGGTGCTTGCGACCAAACGCACCGATGCGAACGGGTACGTTCAGTTCGAAACCAATCTGGCGCGCGGCGAGGGCGGGGCGTCGCCGGCGCTTCTGGTCGCATCCGACGGCAAGACGGATTACGCATTCCTCAGCCTGAAAGCGCCGGCCTTCGATCTCACCGATCGCGGCGTGGCGGGCCGGCGCACGCCGGCCGGGCTCGATGCCTATGTCTATACCGAACGCGGCGTCTATCGCTCCGGCGAGACCGTGCACATCACCGCGCTTCTGCGCAATGCCGCGGGCGTTGCCGCGCTGAACGCGCCGCTCACGCTTGTGGTGGAGCGGCCGGACGGCGTCGAATATCGCCGCGTCACGTTGCAGGATCAGGGATTGGGCGGGCGCTCGCTCGATCTGCCGATCACAGCGTCGGCGTCGACCGGAACCTGGCGGATCCGCGCGTATACAGATCCGAAGCGCCCTGCCATCGGCGAGACCGCCTTCATGGTCGAGGACTATGTGCCCGACCGTCTCGAATTCGAATTGAAGGCGCAAAGCGAGAAGATCGCGCGCGATATTCCGGCCGAGATCGCACTTGAGGGCCGCTTCCTCTATGGTGCACCCGCCGCCAATCTCGACCTCGAAGGCGAGGTGAACATCGTCCCGGCGAAATCGCTGGCCGGATTTGCCGGCTATCAGTTCGGCGTTGCCGACGACGAATTCTCGGCCGAGCAGCAATCGCTGGACGACCTGCCGCAGACCGACGAGCAGGGCAACGCGCATTTCACGGTCAATCTTGACAAGGTGCCGGCGATGCAACGCCTCTTGGAAGCGCGCATCACCGTGCGCATGGCGGAATCCGGCGGCCGCGCGGTCGAACGCAAGATCACGCTGCCGGTGACGCCCGGCGGCAACATGATCGGTGTCAAGCCGCTCTTTTCCGGCAAGGCGCTCGGCGAGAATGATCAGGCTGCTTTTGACGTCGTCATGGTGCAGCCGGACGGCAAGGCCGTGGCGCGTCAGGGCCTGCGCTATGAACTCTTGAAGATCGAGTCGCGCTACCAATGGTACCGGCAGGGCGGAAGCTGGAATTTCGAGCCGATCAAGTCTGCCCGCCGTATCGCTGATGGCACGATCGACACTGCCGCGGGAACGCCCGGCCGGATTTCCCTGCCGGTGACCTGGGGCCGCTATCGTCTCGATGTGTCTGATGTCAATGGCGCGATGACATCGGTGTCGTTCGATGCAGGCTTCTATGCAGAGGCGACAGCCGACACGCCCGACCTGCTCGAATTGGCGCTCGACAAGCCGGAATACCGCGCGGGCGAGGCGATGAATGTCGCCGTCACTGCGCGCAGCGCCGGCCGCGTTACCCTGCATGTTGTCGGCGATCGCATGATCGCGACACAGACCGCCGAGGTGAAGCCCGGCCTGAATACTGTGAAGCTCGCTGTCGGAAAGGACTGGGGCAACGGCGCCTATGTGGTCGCGACCTTGCGGCGGCCGCTCGATGTGCAGGCCAAACGCATGCCGGGCCGCGCCATCGGCGTGCAATGGTTCTCGGTCGATCGCAAGGCGCGCACGCTGGCGCTCGACATGCAGACGCCGGATGTCATGCGGCCGAATTCGCCGCTGCGCATCCCGGTGAAAGTCGGCGGTCTCAACGCCGGAGAAGAGGCACGTATCGTCATTGCCGCTGTTGACGTCGGCATTCTCAATCTCACCAATTACAAGCCGCCTGCCCCCGACGAATACTATTTCGGCCAGCGCCGCCTCTCGGCGGAGGTGCGCGACCTCTACGGCCAACTCATCGACGGCATGCAAGGCACGCGCGGGCAGATCCGTTCCGGCGGCGACGGCGGCGCACCCGCTTTGGAAGGCTCGCCGCCGGTGCAGAAGCCACTGGCCTTGTATTCCGGAATTGTCACCGTGAAGCCGGACGGCACAGCGGAAGTCGTGTTCGACATTCCCGCTTTTGCCGGGACCGCGCGGGTGATGGCGATTGCCTTCAGCCGCGACAAGCTCGGCGCGGCGACAAAGGATGTGATTATCCGCGATCCGGTAGTGGTGACCGCGACCTTGCCGCGCTTCCTGCTCACCGGCGACCGCGGCACGCTGCATGTCGAGATCGACAATGTCGAAGGCGAGGTGGGCGACTATCTCGTTTCCGCGAAAACGGAAGGGGCCGTCGCTATCGAGGGCACGGGTCAGCGCCCCATCTATCTGCGCGCCAAGCAGCGGGACCGTTTGTCGCTTGCGCTCACCGGCTCATCCGCCGGTGCAGGTGAGGTGAATATCCGTGTCACCGGCCCGAACGGCTTCTCGAGCGAGCGCACTTACCCCATCCCTGTGAAGCCGGCGACGCAGGTGGCGACGCGCCGGACGGTGAAGCCGATCGCCAAGGGGGAAAGCGTCACGCTGTCGAACGATCTGTTCGACGATCTGGTGCCGGGTTCGGGACAGCTGGCGATCTCGGTGGCGCCGTCGACCGCGCTCGACGCGGCTACCTTGCTCAAGGCGCTGGACCGCTACCCGTTCGGCTGCTCGGAGCAGATCACCAGCCGCGCATTGCCGCTGCTCTATGTGAATGAATTGGCTTCGAGCCAGCAACTCGCGCTCGACACCGATGTCGACCAGCGCATCCGCGATGCCATCGATCGCCTGCTGGCGCGGCAGGGCTCGAACGGCTCCTTCGGCCTGTGGTCGGTCGGCGGCGACGAGCCCTGGCTCGATGCCTATGTCACGGATTTTCTGACGCGGGCGCGCGAGCGCGGGTTCGTCGTGCCGGACGTGGCGTTCAAGCTGGCGCTTGATCGGTTGCGCAACTTTGTCGCCACCGCGCCGGAGCCCGGCAAGGATGGCGGCCGCGATCTGGCCTATGCGCTCTATGTGCTGGCGCGCAACGGGAACGCGCCGCTGGGCGACTTGCGCTACATCGCCGACACCAAGCTTGGCGATCTTGCTACGCCCATCGCCAAGGCGCAGATCGCGGCGGCGCTCGGCTTCCTCGGGGACAAGCCGCGCGCCGAACGTGCCTACAATGCTGCGCTCGACGCCATTGCGCCGCAGCCGAAGCTGCAATTCGGGCGCACCGATTTCGGTTCGGTGCTGCGCGATGCAGCGGCTTTGGTGACGCTCGCCTCGGAAGGCAATGCGCCGCGCCAGACGGTGAGCGGTGCGCTGTCGCGCATCGATGCCGCACGCAATCTGTCACCCTACACGTCCACGCAGGAGAATGCCTGGCTGGTGCTGGCGGCGCGTGCGATCAGCAAGGACAAGGGCGGCGTCTCGCTGAATGTGAACGGCGAAGCGCGGCAAGGTCCGCTGTTCCGTAACATGACGGCGGCGTCGCTGCAGACTGCGCCTTTCATCGTGACGAATAGCGGAGAAGGCGACGTGCAGGCGGTGATTTCGGTCAGCGGTGCGCCGCTGGTTCCCGAGCCGGCCGCCGAGCATGGCTTCAGCATCCAGCGGGACTATTACACCCTTGATGGCGAGCAGACCGACATCGCGCAGGTGACGCAGAACCAGCGTTTCGTGGTGGTGCTGAAGGTCACCGAGCAGCAGCCGCAATTCGGGCGCATCATCGTCGCCGATTATCTGCCGGCCGGATTTGAGATCGACAATCCGCGTCTCGTCTCCTCCGGCGACACCGGCACGCTGGACTGGATCGAGAATGCGCAGGAGCCGGTGCATTCCGAATTCCGCGATGACCGTTTCACCGCGGCCTTCGAGCGCCAAGCCAAGGATGCGCCCGTCTTCAGTGTCGCCTATGTCGTGCGCGCCGTCTCGCCCGGCAGATATGTCGTGCCGCAGGCCTATGTGGAGGACATGTACCGGCCCGACCGGTTCGGCCGTGCGGCGACCTCCGAGATGGATGTGACGGCGGCGCGATGAGGGCGTTTCGCATCATCGCCGCTCTTGCAGGCACCGCGCTGTTTGGCGTGGTGTTCGTCTTCGCCTGCTGGGTCGTGGCGTTGGGGCCGGCACCGTGCGGAGAGAGTGTCGTTTTCTCCAAGCAGGTGCTGGATCGTGACGGCTGGCTGTTGCGGCCCTATGCGACGCCCGACGGGCGCTGGCGCATGCAGGCGGGCGTCGAGGATGTCGATCCGCGTTTTCTGAAGATGCTGATTGCCTACGAGGACAAGCGCTTTTACGCGCATCGCGGCGTTGATCCGCTTGCTGTGGTGCGCGCCGCGTATCAGTTCGTCAGGCATGGCCGCATCGTGTCCGGCGGCTCGACGCTGACGATGCAGGTGGCGCGGCTGCTGGAGCCGCGCCGCGAGCGCTCGCTGACGGCCAAGCTGCGGCAGATGGTGCGGGCGGTCGAACTTGAGGCCGTGCTGTCGAAGGACGACATACTCTCGCTCTATCTCAGTCTTGCGCCTTATGGCGGCAATCTGGAAGGAATCCGCGCCGCATCTTTCGCCTATTTCGGCAAAGAGCCGCGCCGGCTGGCGTTGCATGAAGCGGCCTTGCTGGTCGCCTTGCCGCAATCGCCGGAAACACGGCGGCCCGACCGCGCGCCGGACATGGCGCGCATGGCGCGCGATCGTGTGCTCGATCGCATTGCGGAGGACGTGCAGATTCCGGCCGACGAAATTGCGTTGGCAAAAGCCGAGCCGGTGCCGCATGCGCGCAAGCCGATGCCGCATTTTGCGCCGCATGCCGCCGATCGGGCGATCAGCGCCGCGCCGGATGCGCCCGTGCACAAGCTGACGCTTGATCTGCATTTGCAGAAGAATCTGGAACTTCTCGCGCATGAACGTGCGCAAGCGTTGGGGCCGGTTATTTCGGTTGCGATCGTGGTGATCGATCATGCCTCCGGTGAGATTCGCGCGCGCGTGGGATCGGCGGATTATTTCGACGAGCGCCGGGCCGGGCAGGTGGACATGACACAGGCTGTGCGGTCGCCGGGCTCCGCGCTGAAGCCGTTCATCTATGGTCTCGGATTTGAAGACGGACTTGTGCATCCGGAAACACTGATCGAGGATCGGCCGCTGCGCTACGGCAATTACGCGCCGGAAAATTTCGATCTGACCTTTCAGGGCACGGTGATGGTGCGCAAGGCGCTGCAATTGTCGCTGAATGTACCGGTCATCGCCTTGCTCGACAAAGTGGGCGCTAACCGGCTGACGGCGCGGCTGGCGCAGGCGGGCGCGCCGCTGTCGCTGCCCAGGGGCGAAGTGCCCGGGCTTGCCATGGGGCTCGGCGGCGTCGGCGTGAAACTCGCCGACCTGACCATGCTATATGGGGGGCTCGCACGACTTGGAACCACCGTGTCCCTGGTCGAGCATGCAGAAGATGCGTCGCTCGTGCGTCCACCGCGTCGCCTGCTTGACCCTGTGGCGGCCTGGTATGTCGGCAACGTCCTGCTTGGAACGCCGCCGCCCGACAACGCGGTGCGCAACCGCATCGCTTTCAAGACCGGCACGTCATATGGCTATCGCGATGCATGGGCCGTGGGCTTCGACGGCGCGCGAACCATGGGCGTCTGGGTGGGACGGCCCGATGGGGCGCCGGTGCCGGGCATGACCGGACGTTCCGCCGCCGCGCCAATTCTGTTCGATGCATTTGCGCGCAGCGGGGAAATGATCCTGCCGCTGCCGCCAGCGCCAAAGGGCGTGATCTTCGCGGCCAATACCAAGCTGCCGCTGCCCTTGCAGCGCTATCGGCCCGACCGGCTGGCGGGCGATCCGGCCGAGCCTGCAATCCGCATCCTCTATCCACCTGACGGCGCCCGGATCGAGCTTGGCGAAGCGAACGGTGCAGCGGGACCGCTGGCGCTCAAGATTTCCGGCGGTGTCGAGCCACTGACCGTGCTGGTCAATGGCATGCCGCAGGCGGCGCAGAGAGGGCGGCGCACGCTCTTTGTCGATCCGGGCGGGCCGGGTTTTGTGCGGCTGACGGTGATGGACGCAAAAGGCACAACCGACAGCGTTGTTGTCCGGATGCAGTAGCTTCCGCTTTCCGCGCGGAACCCTTTTCTTTATATGGGTCGGGCCGGTCTCCCATCGCCCGCCCCGAATGAGCCTACTCACAGACAATTCCCGCAGTTTCTGGCCCAGAGGACTTGCCGCGCTGCTCGACTATGCCAGCGCCACGCACGCACGTGCGCTGGCATGCCTGGCCCTGTTGTCGCTGCTGACATTCCTGCCCGGTGCCTTGCAGCTGCCACCGATCGATCGTGAGGAATCGCGGTTTGCGCAGGCGACCAAGCAGATGGTCGAGACCGGCGACTATGTCGACATCCGCTTCCAGGACGACGTGCGTTATTCGAAGCCGATCGGTCTGTACTGGATGCAGGCAGCAGTGGTGAAGACGGCCGATACGCTCGGCGTTCGCCGCGCGCTCGCGCGCATTTCGCTTTATCGCGTGCCGTCCCTGATCGGCGGCATCGGTGCGGTGCTGATCACCTATTGGGCGGCGCTGGCTTTCGTGTCCCGGCGCGGCGCTGTTCTGGCGGCGACCATGCTGGCGTCGTCACTCCTGCTTGGTGTGATCGCCCGTCTGGCGGTGACGGATGCCATGCTGCTTGCGGCAACAACCGCGTGCATGGGCGCGATGGCGCGCGCCTATCGTCTGCAGGCGCGCGGCGAGAGCGATAGCGATCATGTCGGCTGGTCTCTGCCCGCCATTTTCTGGACTGCGCTCGCCGTGGGCGTCCTGCTCAAGGGGCCGATTATTGTCATCTTTGTCGCCCTGCCAGTGCTGACATTGTCCGTGCTGGAACGATCGGTGCAGTGGCTGCGCGGATTGCGTCCGTTGATCGGCACCGTTTGGTTTCTGCTTCTGGTCGCGCCCTGGTTTATCGCTATCAGCTTGCGGACCGGGCGCTTCTTTTTCCTGGAATCACTCGGCCAAGACATGCTTGGCCGCATCGCCAATATCAGTGAATTCCGTTTCGTTCCGCCGGGCGTGTATCTGCTGCTGTTCTTTGTAACCTTCTGGCCGGGGTCGCTGATGGCGGCGCTCGCCGCGCCAGCGGTCTGGCGCGCCCGGCACACGCCGCCGACGCGCTTCCTACTCGCCTGGCTCATTCCGGCATGGCTCCTGTTCGAGCTGGTCTGGGCGAAGCTGCCGCACTTCATCCTGCCGCTCTATCCGACGATTGCGATCCTGATCGCGGGCAGCATCGAGACCTTTCAGTTGTCCCAGAACCGCTGGCTGGTGCGCGGCACCTTCTGGTGGTTCGGTCTGCCGGTCTTGTTCGTGCTGGCCGGTCTCATTTTCCTGATCCGCATGGAAGGTGATCTCGGCTTTCTCGCCTGGCCTTTCGCCGTCGCGGCGATGATCTTTGGTTTCCGCGCCTGGTGGCTCTACGACAATGACGGCGCCGAGCGCGGCGTGCTGCGCGCCTGTGCGGCGTCGATCCTGCTCGGTCTCGCTGTTTATTCGGTGGTGATCCCCTCGCTGCGATCGCTGTTTCCCAGCGATCTGGTGGCGCGCGCGATCCGCAATGCCGGTTGCCCGGATCCGGAAGTGGCCTCTGCCGGCTTCCATGAGCCGAGCGTGGTGTTTCTCCTCGGTACGCCGACGCAATTGACCGACGGAGCAGGGGCGGCCGAATTCCTGCGGCGCGGCGGCTGCCGGCTGGCGGTGATCGAGGCACGGCATGAGCGCAGCTTCGCCGTGCGCGCCGACGCGCTCGGGTTGCGCTACGCGCGCGGGGCGCGGATCGAAGCGGTGAACCTGCCGCGCGGCCGTCCGATGTCGGTGACGATCTATCGCTCCGAGGAGCGGCCCTAGCTACTTTTCGCCAACGCCGCGAAGCCGCGTTCGAGGTCGGCTTTCAGGTCGCCGACATCTTCAAGCCCGACATGAAAGCGCAGCGCTGGGCCGCCCGGCGCCCAGCGGGTCGCTGTGCGATACCCCGTGCAGTCGAACAGAATCACGAGGCTCTCATAGCCGCCCCAGGAGAAGCCCATGCCGAACAGGCGCAGGCTGTCGAGAAAGGCATAGACGGCCGCCTGTGAAACGGGTTTCAGAATCAGGCTGAACAATCCCGAGGCGCCGAGGAAGTCGCGCTTCCAGATCGCGTGGCCCGGATCTGTGTGCAGACCAGGATGCAGCACGCGCAAGACTTCCGGCCGTTGCTGCAGCCAGCATGCGATGTCCAGCGCGGATTGCTGGTGACGTTGCAGCCGCACGCTCAAGGTACGCAGGCCACGCAGGCCGAGATACATGTCATCCGGCCCGACGCATAGCCCGGCTGTCAGAACGGTGTCGCGGAGCTTCGGCCAGGTCGCGGCGTTGGCTGACACCGTTCCGAGCATCAGATCGGAATGACCGCCAATGTACTTTGTGCCGGCCTGAATCGAGAGATCGACGCCTTTGTCGAGCGCGCGGAAATAGAGCGGCGTCGCCCAAGTGTTATCCATGAGCACGACGGCATTCCGCTCATGCGCAACGTTGGCGATGGCGGGCACATCCTGCATTTCAAATGTCTGCGAGCCGGGCGCTTCAACGAACACGGCTCTGGTGTTTGGTTTGAACAACGCCGTGATGCCGGCGCCGATCAGCGGATCGTAATAAGTCGTCTCAACACCGAAACGCTTTAAAATCGTATCAGCGAAATTGCGCGTCGGCCGGTAGACGCTGTCGGTGATCAGCAGATGATCGCCCGACGACAGAACGGAGAGCAGTGCGGTGGATACAGCGGCGGCTCCGGACGGCAACAGGGATACGCCTGCGCAGTTTGGCCCCTCCAGCGCGCGCAACGCTTCTTCCAGCGCTTCCGATGTCGGCGTTCCGCGGCGGCCATATTGATAGCGCGCGCGATGCGCGACCATGTCGGCCGCGGTCGGATACAGGACAGTCGATGCGTGATAGACGGGCGGATTGACGAAGCCGTGGTAGAGCGCAGTGTCGCGGCCTGAGGTCACAAGGCGGGTGTCAGATTTCGTGTCCTGCGGGTGCTCTTCGTCTTGCGTGTGGCTCATCCAGTCTGCTTATGGGGTGTGCCGAGATGGTGCAAGGGCGCATGCCGGACGTGGGGATAACCCCTTGACCTGCAAATAAAATCGTTTTCAGATCGGAATGAATTCAGGACAGCAGGCGGGCGCTCTTTTGCCGGTGACAGGACGGGACACACTGGTGAATATGTCGGCTGAGCCGTCCGGTGCCCTTTAGGATGCCATGATGACAAGAATTTCAGGGGATAAGTACATGAAGCGCGTCATTTTGACTCTGAGCCTCGTGGCCGGGATT
Organism: Pseudorhodoplanes sp.; assembly: GCA_032027085.1. NCBI lineage: Bacteria > Pseudomonadati > Pseudomonadota > Alphaproteobacteria > Hyphomicrobiales > Pseudorhodoplanes > Pseudorhodoplanes sp. The sequence goes on from JAVSMS010000001.1 coordinate 3,232,951, forward strand.
GCGTTGACGGTAATTCCGGCTTCCGCGCAGACACTCAATACTGTCAAGCAGCGTGGCGTGTTGAATTGCGGAGCCAATGGAACGCTGGCGGGTTTTGGCTTGCCTGATCCGCAAGGGAACTGGACGGGTTTTGATGTCGATTATTGCCGAGCCATTGCCGCGGCGATTTTCGATGATCCGAACAAGGTGAAATTCGTCCCGCTGACGGCCAAGGATCGTTTCACCGCCTTGCAATCGGGCGAGGTCGATGTGCTGGCGCGCAACACCACATGGACCAGCTCGCGCGATACCAGCCTCGGTCTGCAGTTTACTGCGATCAATTACTTCGACGGTCAGGGCTTCCTGGTGCGCAAATCGCTGAAGGTGAATTCGGCGCTGGAACTCAATGACGCGGCGGTCTGTGTGCAACAGGGCACGACGACCGAGCTGAACCTGGCCGACTATTTTCGCGCCAACCGCATGAAGCTGAAGACGGTCACCTTCGCGACTTCGACCGAAGCGCTGAAAGCCTATGACGCGGGCCGCTGCGACGCCTATACGACCGACGCTTCCGCCTTGTATGCCGAACGACTGCGCACCACCAATGCCAACGATCATATTGTGCTGCCGGAAATCATTTCCAAGGAACCCTTTTCGCTTGCGGTCAAGCAGGGCGACGACCAATGGGCCGACGTTGCCAGGTGGGTACATTTTATCCTGATCAATGCGGAAGAATTCGGAGTAACCAAGGCCAATGTCGAGCAGCAGTTGAAATCGGAAAATCCGGAGATCCGGCGGCTTCTAGGTGTCGAAGGCAAGCAGGGCGAGGCCTTCGGTCTGACTAATGATTTTGCGGTTCGCATCATCAAACATGTCGGCAATTACAGCGAAATCTTTGAGCGCAACCTCGGCATGAATACGCCGCTCAAGATTACGCGCGGATTGAATGCGCTCTGGACCAAGGGTGGATTGCAATACGCGCCCCCGGTGCGCTGACGGCAGTTCTGCGATGAACGCGCGGCCAGGAGGCCCCGCATGAGCCGCGCCGATACGGATCAGAAGCCGGCCATTTCGCCGCTGCATGATCCGCGTTGGCGTGGCATCGCCTATCAGGCGCTGCTCTGCATCGGGATCGTGGCGCTGGTCTACAGCGCCATCGACAATGCCGCGCAAAATCTGCAGAAAGCGCGGATCGCCTCCGGCTTCGATTTCTGGAATCACACTGCCGGATTCGACATCAGTCAGACACTGATCGACTATTCCACCGCGTCGACCTATGGCCGTGCCTTCTGGGTCGGCCTTCTGAATACGTTGCTGATCGCCGGTCTTGGTATCGTCTTTGCGACCATTCTCGGTTTCATCATCGGCATCGCGCGGCTGTCGCGCAATGTCTTGGTGTCGAAACTGGGCGGCGCCTATGTGGAAATCATCCGCAACCTGCCGCTGCTGCTGCAATTGCTGTTCTGGTACAACGCCGTGCTCAAGGCCTTGCCGGAGCTTGCCGACAGTCTGATCCTGCCGGGCGGCACTTTTCTCAACAATCGCGGTCTGTTTATGCCTCGCCCCATAGCGGGCGAGGGGTTATGGCTCGTCCCGATGATGTTCGTTGTCGGCTCGGCCTCCGCGGTTGCATTCCGCCGATGGGCGAAACGGCGGCAAGAGAAAATCGGCTTGCAGGCACCGGTAGCGACGGTTGCAACCCTCCTGATTATCGGTTTGCCGCTCGCAACATTTGTCCTCAGCGGCATGCCGGTCGATTTCGCCTATCCTGAGAAGGGCCGTTTCAATATCCGCGGCGGCCTGGAAATCTTGCCGGAATTCATGGCGCTGCTGTTCGGCCTTTCCATCTACACAGCGGCATTCATCGCCGAGGCCGTCCGCGCGGGCATTCTCGCCGTGTCCTATGGGCAGACCGAAGCAGCCTATTCGCTCGGCTTGCGCCCGGCGCAAACCCTGCGGCGGGTGGTCATCCCGCAGGCGATGCGGGTGATCGTGCCGCCATTGACCAACCAGTATCTCAACCTCACCAAAAATTCGACGCTCGCGGTCGCCATCGGTTATCCAGACCTGGTGCAGGTCTTCGCCGGGACTGTGCTCAACCAGACCGGGCAGGCGGTGGAAGTGATCGCCATCACGATGGCCGTTTATCTCACGATCAGCCTCATCACATCGCTCCTGATGAACATCTATAACGCGCGTGTTGCGCTGGTGGAGCGGTGAGCATGAGCGCGGTCACTCATGGCGACGTCTCCTTTGTGCGCCAGGCGCCAGTGGCCCCATTGCCGCCGCCGGTCAGCGAAACCGGCGTTATCGGCTGGCTGCGCAAGAATCTCTTTTCCGGCCCGCTCAACTTCGTTCTGACGGCACTGTCGCTCGGCCTCATCCTGTGGGTCATTCCGCCGCTGCTCGACTTCCTGATCTTCAACGCGACCTGGTCCGGGCAAGATCGCGAGGCCTGTGTTGCGACCGCGGAGCGGCCCGAGGTCGGCGCCTGCTGGGCCTTTGTGCGCGAGCGGATCAGCTATTTCATCTACGGTTTCTATCCGATCTCGCAGCGCTGGCGCGTCGACGTGTTCTTTGCGCTGCTCGCGGTCGGCATCGTGTGGCTGCTGGCGCCGCGTGCGAAGGGGCGGCTTTGGGGCGCATTGTATTTTTTCGTGGTGATGCCGCTTCTGTCCTACATCCTGCTGTTAGGCTGGCCGCGATACGGCCTGCCTTATGTCTCCACCGCGCAATGGGGCGGAATGCTGGTCACCGTGGTGGTGTCGGCGATCGGCATTGTCTTTTCCCTGCCGATTGGGGTCGTGCTGGCGCTCGGGCGCCGGTCGCGCATGCCACTGGTGAAGCTTTTCTCCGTTATCTTCATCGAGTTTGTGCGCGGGGTGCCGCTCATCACCGTGTTGTTCATGGCCAGCGTGATGTTGCCGCTGTTCGTGCCGGACCAATGGTCGCCGGACAAATTGCTGCGCGCGCTTGTCGGGGTGGCATTGTTCGCCTCCGCTTATATGGCCGAAGTGGTGCGCGCCGGGTTGCAGGCGATCCCGCGCGGACAATATGAGGGCGCCCAGGCAATCGGATTGTCCTACTGGCAGATGATGGGGCTAGTCATCCTGCCGCAGGCGCTGCGCACCACCATTCCCAATATCGTCAACAGCTATATCGCGCTGTTCAAGGACACGACGCTGGTGTTCGTGGTTGGCATTTTCGATTTCCTTCGCACCATCGAGACTGCCCGCGTTGATCCGAAATGGGCGACGCCGGTGACCAGCACGACAGGCTATGCCTTCGCCGCCATCGTGTATTTCTTTTTCTGCTACCTGATGTCGCGCTACGCTTATGACATGGAACGGCGGCTGGCGACGGATTATCGGCGGAGGCGACGCGCGTGACCGACCAGCCGACAACCACCGGGAAGAAGCCTGTTTTCGGCGGCTTTGTCCGGCGCGAGGCGGGCGGCGCGACGCGGCCTGCCGTCGAAATGACCGGCGTGCACAAATGGTTCGGTGATTTCCACGTGCTGCGGGACATCAATCTGACGGTCGCCCGAGGCGAACGCATCGTCATCTGCGGACCGTCAGGTTCCGGCAAGTCCACCATGATCCGTTGCATCAACGCGCTTGAAGAACACCAGCGCGGCACGATCCTGGTTGACGGTATGCAATTGACCGCCGATCTGCGGCGGATCGATGAAGTCCGCCGCGATGTCGGCATGGTGTTCCAGCATTTCAATCTGTTTCCGCACCTCACCGTGATGGAGAATCTGACGCTGGCGCCGATCTGGGTGCGGCGGATGCCGAAAGCCGAGGCGGAAGAGAGGGCGATGCATTTCCTGCGGCGGGTAAAGATTCCGGAACAGGCGCAGAAATATCCGGGGCAATTGTCGGGCGGTCAGCAGCAGCGTGTCGCCATCGCGCGAGCCTTATGCATGAATCCGAAGCTCATGCTGTTCGACGAGCCGACCTCGGCGCTTGATCCGGAAATGGTCAAGGAGGTGCTGGACACGATGGTCCAGCTTGCGGAAGACGGCATGACCATGCTGGTCGTGACGCATGAAATGGGCTTCGCCCGCCAGATCGCCGACCGTATCGTCTTCATGGACGAAGGACAGATCGTCGAGGTCAACACGCCGGCTGAATTCTTCGCCAATCCGAAGCACGAGCGGACGAGGCTGTTCCTCAGCCAGATTCTGCATTGATCCGGGATCAGATCGCGTCAATCGGGATTTTCAGATAGGAGCGGCCGTTGCTTTCCGGAGGGGGCAGGCGGCCGCCACGCAGATTGACCTGCAAGGCGTGCAGGATCAGCGCCGGCATCGGCAAGCTTTTGTCGCGCGCCTCGCGCATCGCGATGTAGCTCTCGCGCGTCGGATGCTTGGTAAGATGGATGTTGTTGCTCCTCTGTTCGGCGACGGTGGATTCCCACTGCGCCGGGCGGCCGTTCGGCTTGTAGTCATGGCCCGTGAAAAGCCGGGTCTGGTCCGGCAGCGCCAGAATTTTCTGAATCGAATCGTACAGCACCGCCGCGCTGCCGCCGGGAAAATCGGCACGCGCGGTCCCGAAATCCGGTTGAAACAGTGTGTCATGCACGAAAGCCGCATCGCCGATCACATAGGTAATGGAAGCGAGGGTGTGACCCGGCGAATGGATGACACGGACAGGCAATGCGCCGACCGCAAAGGTCTCGCCATCGGCGAACAAATGGTCCCACTCCTTGCCGTCGGTGGGGAAGTCCGGCTCGTGATAGATGTGCTTCCAAAGTTTTTGCACATCGACCACCTTCTCGCCGATGGCCGTCGGCGCGCCAAGCTTGTCTTTCAGATAGGCGGCGGCGGAGAAATGATCGGCATGCGGATGCGTGTCCAGAATCCAGTCGATCGTCAGCTTGCGGTCCTTGACAGCCTTCAGCAGTTCATCCGCGGATCTCCCCGAGACGCGGCCCGCTCTTTCGTCATAGTCGAGCACGGGATCGATGATGACGGCGTGATGGCTGGTCGGATCGGCCACGATATAGGCGATGCTGCCGGAAGGCTCATGGTAGAAGCCAGCGACGTCCGGACGAGGCAAGGCGCTAGTCATGCTCAGGGCTCAGGTTCGATCGGCAGGTCGCCGCGGCCCGCCCATTCGGTCCAGGAGCCATCGTAAAGCGCCTTCGGCTCCTTGCCGATGGCTTCCAGCGCCAGCGTCAGGATCGCGGCGCTGACACCGGAGCCGCACGAGGTGATCACCGGTTTGTCGAGATCGACGCCGCCCTTGCGGAAGGCCTGCTTGATGCGCTCGGCATCCACCAGGCGGCCGTCTTCCACAATGTCGGCATAGGGAACGTTGAAAGCACCCGGCATGTGGCCGGAAGGCAGTCCCGGCCGCGGTTCGGGCGCAGTGCCGGCAAAGCGCTCGGCGGAGCGCGCATCAACGACCTGGGCGGATTTGTCCGCCAGCGCCTTCTGAATGTCGGCGACCCTCGCCACCGCGCCGGCATTGAAGCGTGGCGTGAAATGCCGCGGGGTGCGGCGCGTTTCGCCAAGCTCGATCCTGCGGCCTTCGGCCTTCCACTTCGGAAAGCCGCCATCGAGGAGAAAGACGTCGCGCACGCCGAAAATGCGAAACGTCCACCAGACGCGGGCAGCGGAAAACAATCCGAGCCCGTCGTAGACCACGATGGTCTGGCCGTCTCCAATGCCGAGATGGCGCATGGCCGACGAGAACGCTTCGGGCGAGGGGATCATGTGCGGCAGATTGCTGGACGTATCCGCAATCTTGTTGATGTCGAAGAACACCGCACCTGGAATATGCGCCGCCAGATATTCCTGGTGGCCGTCGCGCTTCATCGTGGAGAGATAATAGGAGCCGTCCACCACCACAATGTCAGGTGCGTCGAGGTGGTCTTCCAGCCATTGCGTGGAGACCAGCCATCTGCTCGGCAACGTCGGATCGGAATTGGGCATTGCAAACTCTTGTTACACTTTCTCGAACGGCGGCTGAATGCTGGTTTTGCGTTCAAGCCACGCGGGCACCGGCAGATCTTTCGAACGCAGGAAAGCCGGATTGAACAATTTCGACTGGTAGCGCGTGCCGTAGTCAGCCAGCACGGTGACAATCGTCTTGCCCTTGCCGAGTTCCTTTGCAAGACGAATTGCGCCTGCGATGTTGATGCCCGATGAGCCGCCGAGACACAGGCCCTCATGCTCCAGCAGATCGAAGATGATCGGCACGGCTTCTTCGTCGGGGATCAGATAGGCGTGATCGACCTTGATGTCCTCGATGATCGGTGTGATGCGGCCGAGGCCGATGCCTTCGGTGATCGAGCCGCCTTCGGTCGCTTCCACCTTTCCGTGCGCGAACAGATTGTACATGGCCGCGCCTCTCGGATCGGCGACACCGATGACGATGTCTTTCTTCTTCTCGCGCAGGAATGTGGAGACGCCGGCAATGGTGCCGCCGGTGCCGATGGCGCAGATGAAGCCATCGATCTTGCCGCCGGTCTGCTCCCAGATCTCCGGTCCGGTCGATACGTAGTGGGCTTTGCGGTTGTCGAGATTGTTCCACTGGTCGGCGAAGATCACACCGTTCTTTTCAGTCTTCTTCAGTTGCTCGGCGAGGCGGCGGCCAACATGCTGATAGTTGTTGGGATTGCTGTAGGCGACCGCCGGCACTTCCACGAGCTCGGCGCCGCAGAGCCGCAGCATGTCCTTCTTTTCCTGACTCTGGGTGTCGGGGATGACGATGAGCGTGCGGTAGCCCAGCGCATTGGCGACCAGCGCAAGCCCGATGCCGGTATTGCCGGCCGTGCTTTCCACCACCAGGCCGCCCGGCTTGAGCTCGCCGCGTTTTTCCGCTTCCAGAATCATCTGCTTGCCGGCGCGATCCTTCACCGACTGGCCGGGATTCATGAATTCGGCCTTGCCCAGAATGGTGCAGCCGGTCGCGGCCGAGGCATGTTCGAGCTTGATGAGTGGCGTGTTGCCGATGGCGTCGACGAGGCCGTTGCGGATATGCATGAAGATCGATCCGGCTTTCTGTGGAGAGCGCGACCCTATCGAGGCCGTATCCTCACGACAAGCCGTCCCGGACGGGCCTCAGCTATGAGCTTTTGGCGAACACCATCTGCCGGACGTCGATATTTCCGGACAGAAATCCGGCTTCGCAATAGGACAGATAATATTCCCACAGCCGCCGGAATCGCTCGTCAAAGCCGAAGGGCGCCAGTCCCGGCCAGGCGGCCCGGAAGCGTTCGCGCCAGGTCGCGAGGGTGAGGGCGTAGTCATTGCCGAAGACTTTCTCGCCGGCGAGCGGCAGACCGAAGCCCTGTCCCAAAGCTTTCAGCGTTGACGGCGTCGGCAGCATACCGCCGGGAAACACGTAGCGGCGGATGAAATCGATCTCGCGCCGGTAATGGGCGAACAGCTTTTCCTGAATGGTGATGGTCTGGATGCCGGCAAGCCCGCCGGGTACGAGGCGATCGCGCAATTGCCGGAAATAATCCGGCCAGAATTGCTCGCCCACCGCTTCCAGCATCTCGATCGAGGCGATGCGGTCATAGGAGCCGCGCTCGTCCCGATAATCCTGCAGCCGAATCTCAATCTTCTCCGCAAGACCCGCATTGAAGACGCGCCGCTTCGCGTAGTCGAATTGCTCGCGGCTGATGGTCAGACCGACAACCCTGGCGCCGACGTTTTTCGCAGCATACTCGGCAAAGCCGCCCCAGCCGCAGCCGATCTCCAAGATTGTGTGATCGGATTTCAGATCGATCTGCTGTGCCAGGCTCTGATATTTGCGCAATTGCGCAGCGGATAGATCGTTGCCGTCCTGATCGAACAGGGCGGACGAATAGGTCATCGTCGGATCGAGCCAGGCGGCATAGAAGTCGTTGCCGAGGTCGTAATGGGCGTGAATGTTCTTGCGCGCCTGCCGCTTGGTGTTGCGGTTGAGCCAGTGGCGGAAGGTTTGCGCCCAGCGTACGAGGGGATGCGCAAGCACGGACTGCAGCATGTCCTGATTGACACAGAACAGATAGAGGAAACGGGTCAGATCGGACGTTTCCCACTCGCCGCGCAAATAGGCTTCGGCCATTCCGATGTCGCCGCTCTGGAGCAACCGCCAGGCAAATCGATAGTCCTTGATGACCAGTTGCGCGGTGGGACCGTCCGTCTCGCCCTTGAAGACCAGGAGCCGGCCGTCCGGCAGCGAGACCTCAAGCGTTCCGCATCGGATGCGTTCGGCCAGCTTGAAGGCGGTGCGGACCGCCGCCGGCAAGCCGGTCAGAGCCTCCGTACGCGTTTGCGGGGTAATAGTGACGATCTGCTGCATGAGGAGCCGCCCGAAGAACCAAAAAACCCATTATCGTGCGGCCACATCGACCTGTCTACGTGGCCTGTGGAGGCGCCGATGGGCAAATGGGCGGAAAGCCGTGGCGGATGTCCGGCAAAAAAAGAGGCAAATTCGCTGCGATTTTGAAACCACTTTGAAACCATGGCGAAGCGATTCAGCGTCACTCTTTGATCAGTTTCACGACTTGTTTGCCCCCCGGGGCTATTGGTTGGCGTGTTTCCAGACGGGCCGGATTGTCTTGGCATGGCCCGATTTTTTGCTTTCCGGGTCACCGTTGAATGAGTCTCGACGTCCATACGCTTTTTCTCGTCACGATTTACGTCGAGGCAATGCTTGGGCTGCTGCTCCTCTTCGCCTGGGTGCAGAATACGGCGATCACGGCGGTCGCTTGGTGGGCGTGGGCGCATCTGCTGCGGGCGGCGTCCATCGCTCTGTTCGGCAGATTTGGGTCGACCTCGGACCTCATCACCATCGATTTGGCGAACGCGCTTCTGTTCGTATCGTTCGCCATGACCTGGACCGGGGCGCGGGTCTTTGGCGGCCGCGCTCCATCGCTGATCGGTCTTGTTGTCGGTGCCGCGATCTGGCTGGCCGCCAGCAGGCTGGCCATCGTCGCCGAATCGATGGAAATGCGCATTCTCGTCAGTTCCAGCATTATCGCCGGCTATTCGTGGATGTCGGCCTACGAGTTCTGGCGCGGCCGCGACGAGCCGCTAGTGTCGCGCTGGCCCGCCATTTTCATGCTTTTCGCGCATGGCGCCTTGTTCATGCTGCGCACGCCGCTGAGCCTGATCCTCCCCTGGATGCCGGACACCCAGGTTTTCGACAGCGTGTGGATGATCGTCTTGAGCTTCGAAGCACTGCTGTTCACCATTGCGATCGCCTTCATCTTCCTTGCCATGGCGAAAGAACGCACCGAGTTTCTGCACAAGACCGCCTCTCTGGTCGATCCGCTCACCGGCATTGCCAATCGACGCGCCTTTCTGGAGGGAAGCGAGGAACTGGCGCGTCGTATCGAAGCGGATCAGCGTCCGGCCAGCGTGTTGCTGATTGACCTGGATCACTTCAAGTCGATCAACGACAATTATGGTCACGCCTTCGGTGACCGGGTGCTGCAGATTTTCGCCAAGACCGCGACCGCGCGGCTCGGGCCGTGGGATATCGTCGGACGGCTGGGCGGCGAGGAGTTCGGGGTGCTTCTCTATGACGCCGACCATGATCGCGCGATGACCATCGCCGAGGAGATCCGCCATTCATTCGCGGAGCATGCCCGCCAGGTTGACGGATGCGATGTGCGGGCCACCGCATCGATCGGTGTTGCGATCAGTTTCAAGGCACCCCTTGACGTGCATACGCTGCTCGCGCAGGCGGACGAGGCGCTTTATTGCGCCAAGGAGCGTGGCCGCAATCGCGTCGAGACATCCTCGCTCGACCTGATCCTCAGGTTGGACAGTTCGACGCCTTCGCTGCGCATTCCCGAACTGGTGGCGAAGAACGCGGCTTGATCGCGGCGCGCCCGCATTTGTCGGGCGGCGAACCTCTACATTCCAAACTGGGCATCCGACGCCATCGCGGATTTCATATTTGACAGCGCCCGCCGGCGCTATGCATTATAGTTCATGCTGGGTGTCACACCCCAAGAACAACCAATAAAACACTCGATCTGCGGGAGGATTTATGATTCCGGCACGACAGTCGCCGTCGCAGGGCGACGGTAAGCCGCCATTCAAGCCGATCAATTTCGCGACAGCGGATGTCGTCTGCGAGCAGACGCCGGACGGCGGCTACCGAATTCAATCAAAGCGTCCGCTGCAGTCGATCGAGCCAAGCTTGGCCGGCCTGTTTCGCCGCGCTGTCGAGCGACAGCCCGAGCGGCTGTTTCTGGCGGAGCGCGATGCCGCTGGGGTCTGGCAAGGCGTGACCTATGCGCAGGCGCGCGCGAAGGTTGATGCCGTCGCCCAAGCGTTGCTTGACCGCGGCTTGTCGGCCGAGCGGCCGGTCATGGTTCTCTCCGGCAATTCCATCGAGCACGCCATCCTGATGCTGGCGGGTTATACGGCGGGCGTGCCGGTGGCGCCGATTTCGGTTGCCTATTCTCTGCAGAGCCAGGATCACGCCAAGCTCAAGCACATCAATGCTCTGCTGACTCCGGGCTTGGTCTATGTGTCCGACACCGCGCCCTTCGCCAAGGCCCTGGCGCATGTCGATGCCCCCATAGTCGCCGGACGCAACGGCGCCAACATCGATGCTGTCACTGCCTTCGATGACCTGACGCGAACGGTGCCCGGACAGGCAGTGGAACGGGCTGCTGCGTCCATCGGCGCGGATACAATTGCGAAGTTCCTGTTCACATCGGGATCGACGAGTTTTCCGAAGGGCGTGATCAATACCCACGGCATGCTCACCGCAAACCAGCAGCAGCTCAGCCAATGTTGGCCCTTCATCGTCGAACGGCCGCTGATGATGGTCGATTGGCTGCCGTGGAATCACACCTTCGGCAGCAACTACACATTCAATCTGGCTCTTTATAACGCCGGCACCATGTATCTCGATGCCGGCAAGCCGGTTCCCGCCTTGATCGAGCACACGGTGCGCAATCTGCGCGAGGTTTCACCGAGCGTTTATTTCAATGTGCCGGCCGGCTTCGGTGCATTGCTGCCATTCCTTGAAAAAGACGATGCGCTGGCGCGCTCATTTTTTGACAATCTGCAACTGATCTTCTACGCCGGAGCCGCCTTGCCGCAGGATTTGTGGGAGCGGCTGGAAGCGATTTCGATCCGCACGACCGGGCACCGCGTGCCGATGACTTCGGCCTGGGGCACGACGGAAACCTCGCCCTTGGCCACGTCGGCGCATTTCTTTCTTGAGCGCGCGGGAAATATCGGCGTGCCTGTGTCGGGCGTCGAGCTGAAGCTCGTTCCCAACGGCAGCAAACTGGAAATCAGGGTGCGCGGCCCGAATGTGACCCCGGGTTATTGGCGCAGCCCGGAATTGACCAAGGACGCCTTCGACAAGGAGGGATTCTACAAGCCCGGCGATGCGGTGCGGTTTGCCGATCCTGACGACGCCAATCAGGGCGTGATCTTTGATGGCCGCACCGCCGAGGATTTCAAGCTCACCAACGGTACTTGGGTCGCTGTCGGTGCCCTGCGGGTGGGCGCGCTCGCGGCGGCGTCGCCCGCGCTCCAGGACGCCATCGTCGCCGGCGAGGGCCGCGATGAGGTGGGCCTTGTGGCTTGGCTCAACGCGGCAGGTTGCCGGCAATTGATCGGCGACAATGCCCCGGCAGATCTCGCCGAAATCGCCTGCCATCCGGTAATCCATGCGCATCTCGCCAAGGCCTTTGCGCGCTGGAATGCGGTTAATACCGGCGCGACCATGCGGATCGCGCGCATCCTGCTGCTGCCGGACACGCCGTCAATTGACGCCAACGAGATCACCGACAAGGGATACATCAATCAGCGGGTGGCGCTGGAAAACCGCCGTGCCGAGGTGAGCCGGCTTTTCGACAATGCGAAATATCCGGACACCTTGGTGATCGCCTGACGCGGCATCCGGTCACAAAAGTCTCAAGAGCGGAAACATTTGCTGGAATTGCCGCTCGCAGCGCGGTGTTCTATCACTGTTCCATAATCAAGATGGGTACAGGGAGGAACGGCCATGGTTGATGTGAGGCGCGCGCTCGCCTTCGGTGTCTTTGCGGCTCTGCTCGCAACGGCACCGCTTCCGGCTGCGGCGCAGGATTTTCCGAACAAGCCGGTCAAGATCATCGTGCCGTTCGGCGCGGGCGGTCCGGCCGACGTTTATGCGCGCGTTCTGGCTCAGCATCTCGGTGAGTCCTTGAAGCAGTCTTTCGTGGTGGAAAACCGGCCCGGCGCCGGCGCCACCATCGGAACCGACGCAGTCGCAAAGTCGGAGCCCGACGGCTACACGCTGCTAATGATGTCCAACACCCATACCACCAATGAATCGCTGCTGAAGAACAAGCCGTATGAGCTGATGCGCGATCTCACGGCGGTGGCGCCGGTCAATTATTCGGACCTGCTGATGGTCATCCATCCGTCGGTGCCGGCGAAGGACCTCAAGGAATTCATCGCGCTCGCCAAGAAAGATCCCGGCAAGCTGAATTATGCTTCGTCCGGCCCGGGTACGCCGTATCACATGGCCGGCGAGCTGTTCAAAGCGATGAGCGGCACCAACATCGTGCATGTGCCGCACAAGGCATCCGGCGACGCGCGCAACAGCGTGATCGGCGGGCATGTGCAGATGATGTTCGACGCCATCACCACCATGCGGACCAACGCCCAGGCGGGGCAGGTCAAGATCATGGGTACGACCGGCACCAAGCGTTCGGCGCTCTTGCCTGACGTGCCGACGGTGGCGGAAGCCGGCGTGCCCGGTTACGAGGCAACGATCTGGCTCGGCATCATGGCGCCGGCCAAGACGCCGAAGCCGATTATCGACAAGCTGAACGCCGAAATCCGCAAGGCAATGGCACGGCCAGAGGTGAAGGAGGCCTGGGCCAAGCAGGGCGCCGTCGCGATGGACATGAGCCCGGCCGAGTTCGAGGCCTATCTGAAGAAAGACATCGAGAAATGGGCGAATGTCGTGAAGGTGTCCGGCGCAAAGGCGCCTTGACCGTCGACCTCACCGAATCCGAAAGGGCGCGGACCTGTCCGCGCCCTTTCAGTTTCTGAACGTGCCAGCTCCTACGGCCGCGCTTCCAAAATCATATTGAAGGGCGTCTCTGTCGCACGGCGGCATCGTGTAAATCCGCCTTGGCGAAGCACGTCCTCGAGCCGTGCCTGGCCGGCTTGCGCGCCCAGCGCTGTGCCGACTTCCTGATTGAGCGACGTGGGAACGCAAACGCTCGTGGAGAACGCATAGAAGACGCGGCCGACCGGATTGAGATTACCTTCCAGCGTATCGGCGGCCATTGGCTCGACCAGCATCAAAGTGCCGTCGGGGGCCAGCGACTGGCGCATGTGCTTGGCGGCGCCGACGGGATCGCCCATGTCGTGCAGTGCGTCGAAGACTGTCACAAGGTCGTAGTCCCGGCCCGGATAATCTTGCGCGCGTGCGACTTCGAACCGGACGTTCTTGCGGCCTGCAATGCGACTGCGCCCCTCCCGGACCGAAGCCTCATGAAAATCAAAGCCGATGAATTCCGAGTTCGGGAATGCATCGGCCATCAGGATGGTGGACGATCCATGCCCGCAGCCCACATCGGCGACGCGGGCACCTTTCTTCAGCTTGGCCACGACGCCATCCAGCGCCGGCAGCCAGGAGCCGATGAGATTGGCCTTGTAGCCCGGCCGGAAAAACCGGTCGACGCCGCAAAACAGGCAATTGCATTGTTGACTCCAGCCGACTCCATTTCCGGACTTGAACGCGTCCGTCAGTTTCGGCTCTGAAGCATAGACGGCCGCGAGCGAATAGAATCCACCGGTCATGTTCACGGGGCTGTCATCGTCGGCGAAGACGGCTGCCTGCTCAGCAGTAAGAGAAAACTTCCGAGTGGCAGAATCGTATGTCACGTAGCCGGACGCGGCTTGTGTGGCGAGCCATTCACGGACCATTCGTTCGTGAGTGCCGGTCGTCTGAGCCAGCTCGGCCGGTGTCCGCGGCTCTTTCAGGGCACGGTAAAGACCAAGCCTGTCGCCGATCATGACCAGGGGCGCGTTGGCGGCGGCGCCCATCTCGTTCACCATCGTCCCGAGCAAAGCATTGAGTTTTTGCTGATCCAGATTCATCCTGTCTCTCCAGGTTTTAGGATATGTTGGTCGTTCGTCGGGCCGCATTGGTTCGATCAAAATGGCCAGTAATGCGGGCCGCCTCATTGGCGCGGCGACGTATCTCTGTTCAGGCGCGAACTGGAGAGGCAAAATCGCCACGAACGAGCCTATCCGGCCAAAGGAGAGGTCCTGATGCGGGCAAAGCCGCTTCACGTCAGTCTCGTGGTCTTCCCTGAGTGCGATCCGTCAATCCTGTACGGCATCTACGACACGTTGTGGGCGGCAGGACGGTTCTGGGACACGCTGAAAGGCGCACCACCGGGAGAGCCGCTTTTCGAACCTCGGATCGTGGGCGCGCAAGCCGGGCCGTTGCAACTGATCACCGGAGTGTCGATCATCGTTCAGGATTCCGTGGCTTCGGTGCACGACACGGATATCGTGATCATTCCGAACGTGATTGTAAGCAAGGCGGAATCGCTGCGCGAGCTGGATCGTCGGTTGCTTGAATGGATCAAAGCCGCGTATCGGTCCGGCTCATACATTTATTCCTCGTGCGGCGGATCGCTCGCGCTTGCCGAAGCCGGGCTACTCGATGGACTCGAGGCGACGACGCACTGGGGGTATGCAGACTTGTTCCGTCGTGAGTTTCCTAATGTCACTGTGCATGCCAACCGCATTCTCGTGCAATCGGGCCCTGGACAGAGGGTCGTCTGCAGCGGCGGCGCATCGTCTTGGCAGGATTTGGTGTTGTTTCTGGTTGCGCGACATGTTGGCTCCGAAGAGGCCATTCGTCTGTCGAAGATCTTTCTGTACCAGTGGCATCGGGACGGACAATTGCCTTATGCCAGCATGGTGCAAAACGTGCTGCACGACGATCCGCTGGTTCAGAAGCTGCAGGTCTGGATTTCGGAGAATTACAACGGGCCGAATGTCGTCTCCGAACTTGTCCAGATGTCCGGCCTTCCGGAGCGGACATTTACCCGCAGATTCAAATCAGCTACGGGCTATGCTCCGATTGCGTATATCCAGGCGCTTCGGATCGAAGAAGCCAAGCACGCGCTGGAAACGGGGGACGACACGGTCGAGCAGATCGCGCACGACGTCGGGTATCAGGACACAGCTTATTTTCGCCGTCTGTTTGCGCGCCTGACCGGCATGACGCCGGTAAACTACCGGCGCCAATTTCAGCTTCCGATTTATCCAGGAGAACGGATGAGCGACAAGCCGCGCATCCGTGAAACTGCGAAGACGAAAGCAGCGGTCCGCGCGTCCACTGAAACATAACGGACGCGCGGACTCACACGATCAATAGGCCGCCTTGTATTTGGCGAGTTCCGCCTTCAGATCGTCGAAAATCGCCTTCGGATCATGGCCGGCCTTTTTCACCGCCGCTTCCCATTCGGTTTTCAGCGGTTCGGCGGCCTTGCGCCATTCGGCAAGCTGGGCCGGTGTGAGCGCGTAGACCTCGTGTCCCTCCTGCGCCTTGATCTTGCCGCGGCCGCCAGCTTCGAAATCCGCCCAGGGCGTCGCGATCTTTTCGGCCCATTCGCTGGTGCAATGATCGTCCATGACTTTCTTCTGCGCAGGCGACATCGATTCATACTTCGCCTTGTTCAGCACCCAGGTCTGTTCGGTGACGTAGAAGGCCGAATCGATGTGATACTTCGTCACCTTGTCGATGCCGAACAGCACGATCGATCCCCAAGGAAAAGTGATGCCTTCGGCGACGCCCTTCTCCAGCACATCGCGGGCCTCGGGGGCTGAGGCCTGGATGTTGGCGCCGCCGAGCAGGGAGATGAAGCGCGCAATTGTTGCGTTCGCCGGACGGATCTTCATGCCGGCAATATCTGTCGGCATGACAACCTTCTTCTTGGTGGTGTGCACCGTTGCCGGGTCATGCGCGAAGGTGAGGCAATAGCGGACGTCCTTCATCTCCTTGTCGGCATATTTGCGGTACCAGGCATCAAGCGCGGCGCTGCCGCTCTTGGCATTGGCGAAGATGAAGGGGAGTTCGGACGCGCCCATGATTGGAAAGCGGCCCGGCTCGTAACCGGGATTCACATGCGCGATGTCGGCAATGCCGTCGCGCGCCATGTTATAGTGATCGAATGCCTTGCCGAGCTGCTGCGACGGAAAAATCTTGATGCTGATCGTACCGTTCGAGGCCTTCTTGATCGAATCTGCCCAGGCTTCCGCGGCCGCGTGCATCGGATGCGCCGGCGGCACCCAATGCCCGAACCGAAGCTCCATCGGCTTGTCCTGGGCAGGCGCAGGGGATGCCTGTGAAATCGCTACGAAACACAATCCAATCAAACACAGCCCAATACGTCTCATATCTGTCCTCCCAAATAATCGCGATTTGTTGTCGAGCAGAGCGCGTATGTGATCAGTTTGTCGTGTCAGGTCTCCAGAAGACGTTAGGATTCGTAGCGGCCGCAGATCACTCCGCCGCCTGTCGCGTGGCGCGACGCTCCCAATACGGTGCCGCGCTGGTGTGATCCTGATCGCCGCCGACGGCTTCGCGTGCGTCCGCCCACATGTCGCGGATCAACTGGGTGAGTGGCGCATTCATGTCGATCTGCTCGGCGAGATCGGCGGCGATGCCGACATCTTTTGCCAGCAGGCCGAGCGCGAATCCGGTGCCGAAGGCGCCGCTCAGGACGTGCTGCTTGATCAGGTTCTCGCTGGCGAAACTGCGGCCGGTCGAGACATTGATGACGTCGATCATGACCGCCGGATCGAGTCCAAAGCGACGTCCGACCGCGACGGCTTCCGCCGCCGCAGCAAAGCTGGTGGCGGCGAGAAAGTTGTTCAATGCCTTCATCGCGTGTCCGCAGCCAAGGCCGCCGACCTCAAACAATTTCTGGCCCATATTGGTGAGCAGCGGCTTGACCGCGGCCACCCCACTGGCATTTCCGCCGATCATGATGGCGAGCGAGCCATCCTTCGCGCGCACAACCCCGCCGGAGACCGGTGCGTCAATAAGCGTGATGCTCCGCGCCGCAAGATCCCGGCCAAGGGCCCGCGTGCCGACTGGATCGGCCGAACTCATGTCGATCACATACGCACCGGCTCTTAAATGGGCGGCGAGGGCGCCACCCTGCGCGTGCAGCAGGACATCGCGCACGTCGTGGCCGGTCGGCAGCATGGTGATGATGGCGTCAGCCGCCTTGCCGAGTTCGGCGAGATCGGATGTCGCCCGGGCAGAATGATCCTTTGCAAAAATCTGCGTGCGCCCCGCATCGAGATCGAAACCGATGACCTGATAGCCGCCGCGCACAAGATTGGCCGCCATCGGCACGCCCATATTGCCGAGGCCGATAAAGCCGATTGTTCTGATGTCACCCATGTCCGTGCGCTCTATTCCAGACCCATTTCCTTCAGCACTTCGGCGGCGGAGCGAAAGCCCTCGACGCCGCGCGGAATGCCGGAATAGACCATCGCGTGCAGCAGGACTTCCTGGATTTCCTCCTTGGTCAGGCCGTTAGCGATAGCGCCGCGCACATGCACTTTCAGTTCGTGCGGCCGGCCCTGCGCCACCAGAATGCCGAGCGTGATCATGCTGCGCGCCTTGCGCGGCAACTTGGTGCGCGTCCAGGTCTCGCCGAAACACCAGCGCGTCACATAATCCTGCATTGGCCAGATAAAATCGGTGGCTGAATCGATCTGACCTTCCGCGCCTTCGTGTCCCCACATGGCGCGGCGGACATCAAGGCCGCGCGCGAAGACCGGGTTGGCGGATTCCCGTTTCGAGCGGCTGTCAGGTGTCGGATTTTTCTGCGGCCTGGCGGATTTTCTTGTGGCGGTTTTTGTTGCTGCCGGCCTGATCCTGTTTGATTTTTTCATGATCGGGCGTTCCTCCAGCCGCGATCATGTATCAATTGTTGCGTGAGTGGAAGCGTTGCGGTTGCCCACCGTTGTCTTGATCTCTGCTCCGAGCGTTATTTGTTGGGCTGTTTTTACGACGCGCGGGTGTGAAACTGCGCCCAGGCCAGGGCCAGGGCCACAGCGAAAATAATGAAGGCACCCGTAATGGCCCCGACCACAATGGCAACGTCTGCCGGCATTCGCTCTACTGCGGCCCGCCTCGCTTTGATCCGGATCAAGGCGCGCAGGAGACAGCGGTTGCCGTATTGAAAAATTAAGATTGGCCGTCGAACAGATCATGCTCACGGGCAAGGCCATCGCCGACGAGATCGAAGAAAGCACGGACCCGCGCCGTTCCCCGGAGGTCCGCGTGGGTCACGATCCATAATTCGCCCGATAAATCCGGCACCGGATTCGGCAGCGCGCGGGCGAGGCCTGAATCTCCATCTCCGAGATAGCAAGGCAGGAGGGCGAGACCGATGCCGGCCTTCGCGGCGACGAACTGATTGATGAGGCTGTTCGTCCTGTAAACGACGGTCTCACCCGACACCGCTCGGTTCAGCCAGTCCGCAGCCATGATGCCGCCGACCGTTTCTTCCCATCCGATAAGAGGATGACGGCCAAGGTCTTCCGGCGACGACACGGTCGCGCCGTCTCCTTGCAGATAGTCAACGGCGCCGTAGACGGTCCATGCAACATTGGCGAGTTTGCGGCCCCAGAGATCACCTTCCTTCGGCCGCATCGGGCGAAGGGCGATGTCCGCCTCGCGTCGTGAAAGGCTGAGGACACGGTTGTCGACGACAAGTTCGACCACAATGCCCGGATGGGCCTGCCGGAACGCGGCGAGATGGCGGGTCAGGATCCGATACGCCAGCGTCTCCGAAGATGTTACGCGCAAGCGGCCGGAGAGACGGTGGTCCCGGCCGGCAACATCGCGGTTGATGGCGAGCGCCTCGTCCTCCATTCGCTCGGCCGCCGCCGCCATTCGCTCGCCCGCCGGGGTCGCCTGATACGCCCCGCCGGGCAACCGCTCGAACAGGCGCACGCCGAGCCGCGTCTCCAAGGCATTCAGGCGGCGAAACGCGGTGGAATGATCGATGCCGAGTGTTTTGGCCGCGCCGGTCAGGGTGCTCGTTCGTTGCACCGCAAGCACGAGTTGGAGCTCGTTCCAGTCATCCATGCACCATCATAACATCTGATCGCTTGCGGCTGTGCAAGGGGCGCTGGCGTAATCCCAACGTGCTTTCCATTTTGCCAGACCTAAGGTCTCGGGCAGTGGGCGAGTGGTTGTGTCGCTCAACAGCGGGAACACGAGATGACCCCGATCCAGCTTTATACCTACCAGACTCCCAATGGTCACAAAGCCTCGATCATGCTCGAGGAGACAGGCCTGCCATATGGCGTGCATGTCGTGGATATCGAGAAAGGCGATCAGAACGGCCCCGAATTCCTTGCCCTCAATCCCAACAACAAGATTCCGGTCATCGTCGATCCGGATCGAAACCGGACGGTCATGGAGAGCGGCGCCATTCTGCTCTATCTGACCGAGCGCTCCGGCGTCCTGAAAGCGCGAGACGAGGCCGAAGCGGGACTGACGCTTCAGTGGATCCTGTTTCAAGCGGCGCATGTCGGCCCGACACTCGGACAGCTCTGGAACTACAAGATCTTCGCCCCGGAGAAGATCGTATCCGTGATCGAGCGTTTCGAGCGCGAGACCGCGCGCGTTCTGCGCGTTCTCAACACCCGGCTGGCAGTGAACCAGTACCTCGCCGGCGATCGTTACGGTGCCGCCGACGTAATGACCTGGCCGTGGATTTACGCCGCTGCAGCGAGGATAGGCGTCGCATTGGATTCCTACACGAGCCTCGTCCGCTGGCGTGATGATGTCGCGTCGCGGCCGGCCGTCCAGCGCGGCCTTCTTGTTCCGGACCTCGCAAAACATGAGGCCGCCTGAACACAACATTCGACCAGACCTTCAGCACAGGAGAGAAAAATGGGCGCTCCATCCCCCGAACTTTGCAATCTCTGGCTCGCACGCGCCTTCAACGCGCAGGACGTTGAAGCCGCTGCGGCAATGTATCATCCCGACGCATCGATCGTTCAGGTCGATGAAGTTCATGGCGGGACCACCCTCGCGCGCGGCGCTAAAAACATCCGCAAGACGATGGCCGCTTATGTCGGGCTGAAACCACATATGGATGTTGTGACTCATCACACGACGGTCGCCGGCGACTTCGCCATGACCCGCTCACAATGGCTGATCAAGGGCACGGACAAAGACGGCAAGCCGACACAAGTGCATCACCACGGCATGGAAGTTCATCGCCGACTGCCGGACGGGACATGGGTGTTCTTCATGGATCATCCGTTCGGCGCCGATCCGAGCTGGGCGATCGAGGCCCCGCCGCACACCGAATAGCGGCGCCGGCGGCCCGTCTGCTATTGTGTTCAAGGTTCCGCTCGAGACCAGCGCGTTACCGAAGCCTTTTCGGCAATCGTTGCGCAGCGCATCTGTGGAAGGCGGTTGGGTATTGCGCCGCAGATGGAGCGCGGCCCAGGCGGCCGCAACAGACCGTCCAAAAACTGGCTCCGCGGGCAGGATTCGAACCTGCGACCAACCGGTTAACAGCCGCTAGATATAGCGTTTAGGGGTGTTTCCTACCGGTTCAACGGATTGCAGATTGTCCTCTAAAATAGCCGTTTCCTCGCATATTCTGCTTGCAAATCGTTTCACGGGGCCACACTCTATTGCGCATGATTTGTGGCCCCGACGTGGCCCCGGAGCGAGATATGGCCCGCAAGAAATTTTCCGATGCTTTCCTAAAGAGCCTGAAACCCGCCCCAGCCGGCACGCGATATGAGCGCCTAGACAGCGAAGTCCCCGGCCTCATCGTCCGCGTTACGGACAAGGGCACCCGCACATTCGCACTCAAAACCCGGATGCCGGGTAAAAAGCAGCCAACCCGCCGGGCAATGGGAGAGTACGGCGCAATCTCGCTCGCGGAGGCGCGCCAGAGGGCCAGGGATTGGCTCGCGATGGTGAAGCGGGGCGAAGACCCCAAGGCCGCAGAGGAACGCGCCAAACAGGCCGTGGCGCGCCGGCAGGCCCATACGTTTCGAAAGGTTGCCGAAGCCTACATCGCGGACGCCGTGATCGGCGCCAAGCCCGACAGGCCGATCCAGCGCAAGGGTGAGGAAGTTGCTCGGATGATCCGTAACGAGCTGGCCGGTGCCTGGGGGGATCGCCCGGTGGCCGGTATCGACCGCCACGACGTGCTGGCTCTAATACGCGCGAAAAAGGTGGAGGCGCCGGCACAGGCCCGCAATCTGCTTTCCATCGCCCGCACACTGTTTTCATGGGCCGTCATGAACGGATACGGCCTCGATCACTCACCTTGCGATGGAATCAAGCCCAAGCTGATTTTGGGCGACAAGGAATTTCGGGATCGGACGCTGAATGACGAAGAGGTCGCGGCACTCTGGCGAGCGTCCCGAATGCCATATCCATACGGGCCAATCTATCGACTTCTCCTGCTCACCGGACTGCGCTTGAATGAAGTCGCGGACGCGCGATGGAGCGAGTTTGATATTCCAAATAGGCGCTGGGTCATTCCCGCCGAACGAATGAAGGGCAAGAACCAGAAGGCGCGGGCGCACCTGGTGCCGATCACTGACGACATAATGGCCGTTCTGAACGGCTTGCCACGGTTTAAGCGCGGCGATTATTTATTTTCGCTCACATTCGGGGAGAAGTCCGTCTGGATTTCCAGCAAGGTCAAGGAACGAACTGATGCGCGGATGCTGCGCTCGCTAAGGGCGTGGGCAAAGCTGCAGGGCAAGGACGCTTCCAAGGTTCAACTTTCTCACTGGCAAAACCACGATATTCGCCGCACGGTTCGAACGATCCTTTCCTCACTGCAGATTTCTGAGGAGGTCCGCGAAGCAGTGCTGGCCCACGTGCGACCCGGCATCAAAGGCGCATACGATCACTACAAATATGAGCGGGAGAAAGCCGAAGCGCTAACGTTATTAGCGCAGCATATTCGACGCATTAGCACGCGGAAATCCGAACCCAATAACGTCGTTTCGTTGGTCGGGGGTAGATTATGACATTCGTATCCAAACACATGAGTTACTACGAAGCGCGGAAGCTTGCTCAAGCGCGCGACAAATCTGGCGTGTATGATCCGCTCGATGCGGCCATTAAGGAGGGTGCCCTTGTTGCTGAGATCAGAAAGAACGATGGTGACTTGTGGGAGATTTGCGATGTGGCAACATGGGATAAGTCATCAAAGTATGATGGCATGCGTTACCGAATAACGGCGGAATATCCCGAACATTTCGACATCGATCTCGGTAAGACCCGACTGTCTCGGGACGACGTTGAAAAACTGTGGCCAGATCAGCCTGCTATAAATGGAGAAAGGAGAGGGCGACCATCCCACGACTGGGAGGCGTTTTATATTGAGATCATCCGGCGCGCTAACACACCAGATGGACTACCTGACAAGCAAGCGGACCTAGAACAATCGATGCTGGTTTGGTGTCAATCAAAATGGGGAAAGGAGCCGGGCATCAGCACGGTTAGGGAGAAAATCTCGCCAATCTACAAGGCCAGAAAATAGTTTTATGACCTTTTCCGGCCATTTGCGGCCGACAAAGCGGTGTGAAATGCCGCTTATTCCTTCGCACAGAAATGCACGCGAAGGAATAACAAATGACGCTTCGAATTTTGAGTTACGAGGACTTAGCCACCCTGAAGGGTGTGAAGTATTCAAAAGTCCAACTTTGGCGGCTTGAGAAACTCGGCAAATTCCCGAAACGTGTCCCGGTTGGCCCCGCCCGTCATGGGTGGCTTGAGACCGAGATCGACGCCTATCTGCGCCGGCAGATTGAAGCCCGCGACAAGTCGATGGTGGCTGCATAGTGCGGACGCCACACACGGCGAACGCCGCCCTCGCTGAGACGAGAAGCGGCGTTCGGAAATCAGATCAAGCTGGCGGGCTGATCGAAAGTATCCTTAGCCAAGGACGCGCCTTTCCGCAATCTCGGAATTTCTTCGACGTTGGAATAGATGCGCGCACAATCGCTTCAATTCTAGGCGGCGACCTCACGAGCAAAGATTCGGTGAAGGTTCCCGGCCCAGGGCACAGCCCGCGCGACCGCTCCCTTTCAATCCGCGTCGATCCGAACGCGCCAGACGGCTTCGTTGTTCACAGCTTCGCCGGCGACGATGCAATTGCCTGCCGAGATTATGTGCGAGATCGGCTTGGGCTGTCCAAGTGGAAGCCTGGTGAACCAAATCCCTTCACGACCTTCCGCCCTAAACCTAAGACGGCGCCGGAGACTACCAACTTCGGTCAAGTGGCTTTGAGAATCTGGAAGGAAAGTGTCGATCCGCGCGGCACACTTTCAGAAAAATACCTGCGTCAACATCGCGGCCTCGATCTGCCGGATGACGTTGCCGGCGAGGTTGCACGCTTTCATCCGCGACTATCTTTTAACGGCGGCTTTGCGCCTGCGCTCATCACGTTGTTTCGCGACGTTCGGACAAACGCACCGGCCGCGATCCAGCGCACCTTTCTTGACAAGGAAGCGCGGAAGCTGGAGCGAAAAATGCTCGGCAGCGTTCGCGATGCGGCAATCAAGATTAGTGCCGACGAAAACGTCACGCAGGGACTTTGCATCGGTGAAGGGTTTGAAACGTGCCTCGCGGCGCGGGTGCTCGGATATTCGCCGGTTTGGGCCGTTGGTTCGGCCGGAGCAATTGCTTCATTCCCCGTTTTGCCCGGTATCGATACGCTCACCATTCTCGGAGAGCGGGGCGACAACGGCGCAAACGAGCGCGCGGCGCGTGAGTGCGGCGAGCGTTGGACGGCAGAGGGTCGCGAGGTTGAGATCGTTTTGCCCATGGTGGGCAACGATTTCAACGACGCGGTGCAGGGCGTCGAATGAAAAGCCTGTCCCCTGTCGGGAGTGTTCCCGTTGAGATTCAACGCTTCGGCCAACCCGCCAGCGCCGAACCGGCGCGTATCATCTGCGCGGCATCGTGGGCAGGAAGAGAAATCAAGCCGAGAGCGTGGATCGTTCCCGGCCTCATTCCGGATCGGACACCCTCAATCTGCTCGGGCGATGGCGGAACGGGCAAGAGCCTGCTTGCTCTGCAGCTCTGCGTCGCCATGGCAATCGGAAAGCCCTGGCTTGGCCTGGAAACAACACCGGGCGCGGCGCTCTTCGTCTCCGCTGAAGACGAAGAGGATGAGTTACATCGCCGCCTTGATGACATCTGCAATTCAAACGCGGTCAGCATTTCCGATCTAAACGGACTGCATCTTGTTCCGATGGCCGGCCGCGATGCAATCCTTGCGCAATTTTCGAAGGCCGGAGAAATGAAGCGCACCGCCCTCGCGGAATGGCTGCAGGAAACAATTCGCCATCGCCGGCCGAAGCTGGTTGTGCTGGACACCCTGGCCGATGTGTTTGCCGGTGACGAAATACAGCGAGCGCAGGCGAGGGCATTCATCGGAATGCTGCGCGGCTTCGCTCTCGATTTTGATACTGCAATCCTGCTTCTGTCTCATCCCAGCCTATCAGGGTTGAGCACGGGGACCGGGGCGTCGGGATCAACGGCTTGGAGCAACTCAGTCCGCTCGCGGCTCTATTTTCATCGAGCCACTACTACGGACGATGCCGAGCCCGATCCCGACCTTCGCGTTCTCACTACGATGAAGGCAAACTACGGACGCGCCGGCACCGAAATTCACGTCCGATGGCGTGATGGCGTTTTCATTCGCGAAGAAAGCGAAACCGGGTTCGATCAACTCGCGGCCGAGATGAAGGCGGATTACGCCTTCCTCGATCTACTGCGGTTGATGGCAACCCAAGGCCGAGATGTCAGCACGAAGCCGTCGCCAACCTACGCGCCAGCAATCTTCGCGGCACACCCTCAAGGCAAACGTATCACCAAACGCGCATATCGCGCGGCAATGGAACGGCTGCTTGCGTCGGGAAAGATTCGAATTGAACAGATCGGCCCAGCTTCGAAACGGCGGGAGAGGATCGTTCTGGCGAACGCAATCACACCTGGAGGGGACGATGATTGAACCTTCCAACCCCCTTCCAACGCGGAAATATTCCTATTCCAACGGCCTTCCAACCCCCTTCCAACGCCGTTCGAACCCCCTTCGAACCTATGCTCGCACACACCCCTATAACCCCCTTGGAGTTGGAAGCCGCCTGACGGCGCTTCAACTCCCTAAGGCAGGAACCGAAGCTAGAGGATTGTGGAAGTCGCGCAATTTTATTTCGTGGCTCCTTGTTTTTTCGGGGAGGCGATGTGCGGTCGTGGCCCGGCTGGCCAGCGCTCCAGGTTGGCGAAGTGGGGCACGCTCCAACGATCAGGCGGTATTCAACCGGTTGCACTGCATTTCATTTAGGCCGGTGAATACGAATTATCTTGCAAATCAGAATGAAGCTAATTTCTTATGGGGCCACACAGGGGCCACGCGAATGCTTGAGAATACCAGCGACGTGCAAGAGGGATACCCGGCCGAAGCCATGCCGAAGGGCGGGAGCAAGGCTCGCTTCCTGACGCTCGCGGACCTGGACCGCCGAACCAGTGCGTTCAGGAAGACGGAAGCGCTGATCGTCGCGCTCGAGTCCGATCTGGGCGGTAGTGAGGCCCTGACCACTGGCGAGCGCCAGCTCGTACAGCGAGCCGCCGTGCTGGGCTCCATGATCGAGGACATGGAAACGAGGTGGATCGGCGGTGCGCCCTTGGACACGACGGCATTCTGCACCGTCGTGAATGCGCAACGCCGCGTCTTGGAAACAATCGGCATCAAACGCCGACAGCGCGACGTAACTCCAAACCTGTCCGACTACATTCAAAACTCGGAGCGGGCGGCATGAGCGTGATTGATTTCACCGCCGAACGACAGGCGCGCCGCAACTCTGCCGAGGCGTGGCTAATCTGTTGCTCTGCATTGGACGCTATCGACAGGCGCCGGCAAACGGCAATCGCGGCCTATCGCGACAATCCCGCGTCGTGGCTTGCCAAACATGGCCAGAGCTTCGGTCAATTCCTCGCAGAACAGGCTGAGGAAGAGCGCGAATGGTGGGGGCGCATGCCATGACTATCCGTGCTGATCTCATCGGCAGTCAATGCGCTACGGCCCTGGGCATTACAGCAACAGGTCCGGCGCCTGTGCTTCGCTTGTGCCGTGCGCTGATTTCAACGGGCCACGATCCAGCGACACGATTGGAAGCGTATCGCGGCGAGACGTTATGCCTTGTCATTCGTTCAATCGGTGAAGCGGCTACGCTGACCGTCAAATCGACATCGGCAGGCCAAATAACGTTCGCGCCTGATAGCGCCACAGCCCCGTGCATTCGCGAAAACGAGTTGGCCGCTACCTCGGGCCACGAAACTGAAATTAGCGAACGTGCGAGCCTCCTGCACGGGGAGGCAGCATGAACGCTCGCTGCATTCTTGGAATTGATCCTGGCGTGACAGGCGGAGTTGCCTTCTATTTTCCAGATCAGCCCACGGTCATCGTTGCCGAGGATATTCCGAACGTTGCGGGTGAGGTTGATGCTGATGCTTTTGCCGCGAGGCTTAAGCAGATGCGGCCTGACTTCGCTGTGATCGAGCGGGCCGGTGCTATGCCTGGGCAGGGGGTTAGTAGCACGTTCAAGTTTGGGGCGGCCTACGGCGCTCTCTGCGGCGTTGTCGCTGCGCTTGGCATTCCCTCGCACCGTGTTGCGCCTGCGGTCTGGAAGCGGCATTTCAAACTGGACCGCGACAAAGAAAAATCGCGCGCGCTGGCTGTGCAGCTATGGCCTGGCGCTGGCTGCTTTTCCCGCAAATCCGATCACGGCCGTGCAGAGGCCGCGCTGATCGCCAGGTGGGGCGCCGCCGTGGCGTTTCAGGCTGAGATCGGGAGGGCTGCGGCATGATGCTCTCCAAGAACACGGTCCAATACATCTTCGCGACTGCGCGCATGATCCCTGATGTGGACCGGGACGAATATTTCGCCCGCGTTGCGCAATTGCTGCGGGGCACGCCAGCTGAGTTCGACGATGTGAATCGAGCCTGCCTGGATGCTCGCAACTACGTACTTGGGGGTGCTGAATGACAATCGTCGAGGCGCTTTCCGACCCGAAACTATTTTCGCAGTGGTTCCGCAAGCCGAAGACCTGGACGGCGTGGTTTGCCTTCCTGTGCGCGTTGTTCGCTCTCCCGATGACGGCGGCGCAGCTTGAAATCTATCAGCAATGCACGGGGCGAAAGCTGGCACCAACAAAGCCGGCGAGGGAGGCGTGGCTGATCTGCGGCCGGCGCGCTGGCAAATCGTTCATCCTGGCGCTGTGCGCTGTCTATCTGGCCTGTTTCAGGAGTTACCGCGAATATTTGATGCCCGGCGAGCGAGCGATGGTTCTTGTGATCGCCACCGACCGCAAGCAGGCCCGCGTCATCTTCCGTTATGTTCGCGCGTTCGTGACGCTGATTCCGATGCTCCGAAAGATGATCGAGAACGAAAATTCCGACAGCTTCGATTTAAAAAATTCGGTCAGCATAGAGGTTGCCACCGCGTCATTCAGGGCGGTGCGCGGCTATGCGATTTGCGCCGCTCTGCTCGACGAAATGGCTTTTTTTCCAACCGGGGATTCGGCCGAGCCTGACACCGAAATCCTCAACGCCATTCGCCCCGGCATGGCGCAATTCCCTAACGCGTTGTTGCTGTGTGCCTCATCGCCATACGCTAAAAAGGGCGAACTGTACGACGCCTTCCGCAGATACTTCGGACAGGACGGCGAAATCCTGATCTGGCACGCTGCTACGCGCACGATGAATCCGAGCGTGCCGCAGCGAATTATTGATGAGGCGATTGAACGGGACGCTGCAGCGGCGCGGGCGGAATACCTCGCTGAGTTCCGCGATGATGTTGAGTCCTACATCTCTCGGGATGCCATTCTCGCCTGTGTGGCGAAGGGCGTCATGGAGCGTCTTCCCATCGCCGGGCATCGTTATGTCGCCTTTGTCGATCCTTCGGGCGGGTCGAAGGATTCCATGACCGTGGCGATTGCTCACAATGAGGGCGGCGTCGCCCGGCTGGATCTGATGCGGGAGCGGAGGGCGCCATTCAGTCCCGAGGCTGTTGTCGAAGATTTCTGCCGCGATCTGAAACGTTACGGAATTCGCAAGGTCCGAGGCGACCGGTATGCCGGCGAGTGGCCGCGCGAACAGTTCCGCAAGCGTGGCATCGAATACGAGCTTTCTGATAAGCCCAAGAGTGACATTTATCGGGACGTGTTGCCGTCGATTAACTCGCGCAACGCCGATCTTCTCGATAGCGAACGACTGATCAATCAGTTCACGAGTTTGGAACGCCGCACGGGTCGAGGCGGCAAGGATTCTATCGACCATCCGCCGCAGGGCCACGACGATCTTTGCAATGCAGTTGCAGGAGTCCTGGATACTGTCATGACAAAACCGAAAACCGCAACGGCCGCAATTGGCCATTTTCAAACAACGTGGTGATCAAATGGCGAGCAAATATTACACGCGCGACACGTCGAAATGGGTGAAGAAGTCCAGCCTTCGACCGGGGGGCGAACCAACGACCGATCTATCCAAGTTCATCGGTTACTTTTGCTTTGATCCTGATCTGGACGCCAGCGGCACGGTTGCCAAGGCGCGGGGGGCTTATGCGGCGGCCTTCGAAATTGTTGATGGGCTTCGCGCCAAGCGCGGTGAACTGGAATCCAGCAAGAAATTCACGCCGCTCGGCCTGCAGGAACAGCTTGGTGATGCCGCGTTGAAAGAAGCCTTGCCGGCGCTGAAACGGTCACGAGTTGAGATCGAGAAGTTGCAGGCAGAAATAGCGGAACGCCGCAGGAAGGTGACGCTGGCCAAGCCATCCGAAGATCAGCGCCATGAGCAGGAGGAAATCCGCTCCGCGATGCGGGCAATGACGCCGGCCCAGCGTGATCAGTTTCTCGCAGATAATCGCGGCAATCCGGTTGTTGCCAGCGCAATCGCTAACGCTATACCGGCGTTGAGCGGCGTCCACGTCAAGGTCCATGAAAACATCTTCGCTGAGCAATTGCTGCGCGAGCGCGGGGAGGAGGTCGAGGAACTGGACGGGCTGACCGAGGTGTTGAACCTCGCGGCGGACGTGAGCGACAAAGCGCGCGCCGAATTGCAGGCAGTGATCGGCTGCAGCCGCGAGATTTTCGAGGAGATTGCCAAGGCCGCGGAGGCTAACGGAGGCCGCGGCCCAATGCGCCGGGAGCTTCGCGTGGTCGGCGGCGAGGAAGTTGAAATCCCTCGGGTCTACGACATTGAACGAAAAATATGGCGCGATGCCACGGCCGACGAAATTCGGGAGTTTGCAGCATGAACTGGATCAGCGGAATTTTCGGACCCGGAGCGCGGCTGACGCCGCAGGCTGCGGTCCATGCGCCCAAGGTTGCGGGTCCGGATACGTTGTCGGCCGAAGTCGAGGCGATGCAGCCGATCTGGCGAAAGATCGGCGACGTGCTTGAAGGGCACGATGCAATCAAACGCGGCGGTGAAATGTATCTGCCGCGCTTTGAAAAGGAAACCGAGCAAAAGTACAAGCGACGTCTCGCTGATGCACCTTGGCGCCCGATCTTTTCGGCCGCGTTGGAAAGCTTGTGCGCGCGGCCGTTTCGGAAGCCGGTGACATTGAACGGCACGCCGCCGGCGGCGCTGCAGAAATTTGCGGAGAACGTCGATGGGCGCGGCAACTCATTAAGCGTGTTTGCACGGTTGCTCTTCGACGAGGCGGTGGCAAACGGGCCGGGCCTATTCCTCGTGGATTATTCCCGACCGACGCCCCGCGCCGACGGCAAGCCGCTGACCATTGCCGAGGAAAAAGCCCAAGGATTGCGCCCATATTGGGTTATGATCCGTCCGCGTGACGTGATTGACGTGCGCACCGATTGGATCAGGGGCCGCGAAGTCGTCACGCACGCGCGATGGTTCGAATACGCAACCACTGCCGAGGGCTTTTCCGAAACGACAGTGACGCGCGTGCGAGTGATGGAGCGCGATCCCGGCGGTGCCGGAGCTCGGTGGACCTTATGGCAGAAGCCCGCCGGTTCGGGCGATTATGTCGAGATCGACAGCGGCATCATAAGCATCGGTGAAATTCCGCTGGCTCTATTCCACGTAGGAAAACGCAAGGGCACCGTGTCCTGCAAGCCGTGGTCATACGAACTTTGCCACGTGGCGCTCGAATACTATCGCAGCCTGGCGCGCCAAACTGAGATCGAAAATTTCAGCGGATGGCCGATTCTGGCTGGGCAAGGCATCGGCAAGCCGGAAGGCGACGAAATCACGGTCGGGCCGCATGTGACCCTGTTCGCTCAGGCAACAGGCGAAGGGAATCCGAAATGGGAAATCCTCGGTCCTGATGCTTCTCTCGTAGCAGAAATTGCCAAGGGTCCGGAACGCATCATGGAGGTGTTCTCCAAGCTCGCGCTTGAACCGACTCTGCCGAGATCGAACGTCACTGCGACGGCATCCGGCATCGACCAGAGCCGCGCACATAGCGCAATAGAATCCTGGTCCATCGCGTTGAAGAACGCCTTGGACGAAGGTCTCGCGTTCACCGCAAAATGGATGCAAATCGCCGACGTGACGACGGCGAACGTCTCGACCGACTTCGCGGCGCAGGCCGGCGGTGCCGAAGAGGCAAAGGTTCTAGCCTCCGCTCAGCAACGCGGCGTCATCTCCGCAAAGACCGAACGAAACGAACTGCGGCGCCGATCAATCCTCGGTCCCGACGCTCCGGATGATGAAGCCGAAGAAGAATTGATCGCTATCGAGCGCGAAGGTCTTGAGCCGGAATTTCAGACGGACCCGCGCACTGGCGAGCTAATCGATCCCGCGGAAAATCTGGAGGTCGCGGCATGAATACGAATGCGAACAGGCCAAAGCGGAATGCTGCGGCCGAGCGCAACCCCGTGCGGCTAGAGGGAGTCCGGTCGCACGGGACGCGCCTCGTCGCCGGCACAGGTGGCGGTCGGCAAGGCGCAAAAGGAGCGGAAACTATGATGGCTCAGCCAATCAAACCAGGAAGCCTCACGTCGGAGAAGATCGTCCTGCAAAGGAATGGCGGCGATTGCTCGCTCGCGTCGCTAGCCACCGTGATGGGCTGGACCTACGAAATGGCAGCGGAGGTGCTGGGGCTTGCGATCGATCCCGACACGGGATTCACCGAGCTGCAAGATCATGAACCAATCTATGAAAATGAAATCATCCCGCCGCTTTTTCGCATGGGGGTTTTGGCGATCCCATTGGCCAGCAACGACGCCATCGTCAATCTTTCATCGAGTTTTCGTCGGGCCACACTTCCTTCCACGCGAGAGGTCCGCGACATGATTAGCGGCCGTGTGGGAATTGTCGGCGTCATCGTTGATGAGCCAGTCGAAACCGACCTTGAGAAATTTCATTCATTGGCGTGGGATGGATCGCAACTTTTCGACTGTCGCGATGGAGCGGCGGTCGATCTCGATGAGGCGAACATCTGTAGCGCGCTGTTGCTGTCTCGAACCAGGGAAACTTAGTATGCCGCTTCGATGTACATTTGGCGCTGGAAGTGTTCGTGGGTTTCAGTCACCCCACCCGTTCATTCCGTTCGGCCTTGAACTGGTCGACAGCAAGACCAGCACAGCGACCGCCGCCGAGACGACATTTGAGGATGTGAATTTCGGCGCCAACGTTCCTGGCCGCGTCATCGTTGCCGCACTGATCATTGCTGATGGCGGTGTCAATTCAAACACGATAACCGCCTTCACTGTGGGTGGCGAAGCCGCGACGGAGCGAGTTGAGGCGCACCGAGACAACGCCACAACGGACGTGGTGAGTGCCTACATCTACACCGCGACACCGGGCGGCACTTCCGGTGATATTGTCGTCACGACTTCCACTACGATGGCGGCCAATTCATTCAAGACCCTGTTCGTGTATCGGTTGGTTGGCGGCGTTGAAGCGCCGCATGACACTCTTTCCGTGACTGGCTCAAATTCTGCGTCCGGCGCGATTGATTGTCCTGCTGGGGGGGCGATTCTCGCCGTCACCGGTTATCTGGACGCAGACGGGCCGGAAACGGCGGCAAGCGCATCCAAGACCTACGAATCCGCGCAGTCCGGCCTCACAATTGGGGCGGCCGGCGCGGCTACGCCAGATATAAGCTGGACCGAACTGACCGAAGACATTGAGTTTGATTTCTCTGAAGCGGTCAGCGGCTCGAACCGTCTGGCGTTCGCTGCGGCTGCGTTCGGTCCAGGAAAAGCCTGAATCGGCCTACCCTCGAAGCCGCTGTCGCTGCGG
Source organism: Pseudorhodoplanes sp. (assembly GCA_032027085.1). Lineage (NCBI taxonomy): Bacteria > Pseudomonadati > Pseudomonadota > Alphaproteobacteria > Hyphomicrobiales > Pseudorhodoplanes > Pseudorhodoplanes sp. Next base: position 3,265,221 of record JAVSMS010000001.1, read on the forward strand.
GGGAAAAATCCCAATAAAGACCCGCGCCGTCCTTGGGGACACGAGGGGGACAGCGCGGGTCGTCCGGCCTTGGGGAGACCTTATGAAAGCCTAGTCCAGACAAAGAAAAATCCAACGCGCGAAAGGCCGCACCTAAGCGCATGATTCCCTGATCGCTGCCGCGCACCGCGCACAAGCCGACGCACTCGACATCGAAGCGCAGGCCAAGCGCCGTCTCGCCGATGAATATGATGCAGCGCAGGAGCGCGGCGAGGTCGCAAAGATTGGCGACAACCTTCCTAAAATTTCCAACGGGAATTCTAAACCAACCATCGCAGACGTTGGCTTGAAACCCAAGGATTTGCACGAAGCCCGCGAAATCCGTGACGCCGAAGAACAAGACCCTGGCATCGTGCGGCGCCACCTGTCCGAAAGCCGGCGAGCGAAAGGCCGCGCTTCACTCCGATCTCAGAAAATCAATTTGTAAATGTTGTTCTTGGAGTCCTTCGCTACGCCGTAGCCATTCGCAGTTCCGCTTCCAGTGAAGAATTCAACCTGCATCGTCGTAGATCGATCGCAGGCGAGAAATGCTTCGCCTCGATTTACACCAGGCACGTTACCTGCGGAGATGGAATACCCAGCGACCGAGCCGTACGTTGAAAACAGAGAGCCGGATGTGATCGCAACTTGTTGTGGGGCGGCCGACGACCATCGTCCCTTGCAAGCCTCCCCGTCGGGCATGGTCAGCGTAATGTCGCCCGTGTTCCCAGTGATGCCGTCCGCTTGGGCAGTGATCACGGGAAGCGGATGTTGTTGGGAAAGGGGCCCTTGAACCGGGTAGAGATTCACTGACTGGCTGCAGCCAGCGAGCATTGCGCCAATCGCGTAGGGCACAACTCTGCGCATTTCATCCCTAACCCCCAGCAAACGTCTTAATCTTCCCACAACCGTGGCGCGCGCGCAACAGCCAAACAACCCGTTTTCCGCTTCAATTGGGCGACAGCGGGAGAGCGATATGCCGGCATATCTCGTGCGTTACGCCAACGATAAGGTCCTGGTGGGCGTCTACTGCGTCGAAAATAAACGAGAGCTGATCGATCTCGTCGACGAAGAACACGATCCGCACCATTGCGAGTACAAGCGCTTGCCGTCGGGTGGGCTGTACTGGGAGCAAGGTAAGTCGGCCCCTATGCCGCTCTCGCCCGAAAACGCCGAGGCGAGGGGACCTTTTGGATTGCCGATCGAACCGCCACAATTCACTGAGGGATGGTTCGACGCGTTCTGCACAGACAGCCGCGGATGGCGTACTCTTGCAACCGTCTTTGAAGTTATGGACGTCCTGACCGGCGGGTGGAACACGCCGCGCGAGCCCTCAGAAGCCAAATGAAGATTGTCAGTGAACAGAGCGAAGAGGACATTCGCCGCGTCAAAACTCGCGAAGCGCTCACTGACCCGATGCGCAATCTTGCCGCCAATGTTTTGCGAATTGTACGCGGTGCTGGCAGCACCGAAGACCTATTGGGTCAGTTGCGAGTATGTGCGGATCGAATGCAGGAATTCGTCGACGCGCATGGGCGCTGGCCGAAGCCTGAGTTGAACGAAATTCTGAATTGCGAACGCGCGTTTGCCGAGCATCGTCCGTGGACCACAAAAAATAGGGCCTCGGATCTCAAGCGGTGGGCGGAGGATGGCAGTACTGACTGCTCGCTCGCAATCGCAAGGATTCGAGATGCCTCGCTCCAGATTGCTGCGTCTATCCTAACCGATCATATGACGTGGCAATCTCGCGCCGAGCACGAATTGTATTTGGCACTTCAGGCGCTCGAACGCTCCAGAGAGAAAAGTATCACGTATGAGAGAGCGCGGTATGCGCCTGTGAAGCGGCGCCGCAAGAAGCCTACGTCCCGCGCAACCCCTTCTCGACAAGCTGACGAATAGCTTCCGGCCTAGTTGGCAATTCGGGCTGGTTGCGGCGAAATTTGTCGATTTCCGCAATCGTTTCAACGGGAAAGCGGACGTTCACCGCCTCGGTATCCACCGAAGGACGGCCACGACCTTTTTTCGATTTTATGGCGCTATTTATTCTTGACGTCATGATTTGTTAGTGCCATAAATTCGCGAGCCGGGCAAGCGTTGGCGCGCTCGACCCGGCTCTCACCCAAAGCAGGAGGTTCAGTCCATGCTTCAAGCTTCCAACAAGCCTAACACACTTCGTTTATCGGAGATCGCCCGCTCTCCCGTCCTGCGGGCATTCTTCGCCCGTGGCGAACGCGATAGCGGCGACATGTTCGCCGTCCCGGCAACCCCGCGCCGGCCGCTGGAAAGCGGCTCGGTCCGCGTTGAGCGACTGGAGGTGGCCTATGCGTAGTGCCATTTCTCGCCGCACAGTTCTTGCCGGCGCCGCGGCTTCCATGTCGCCGGTCCCCGCCGTCGCGGCCGCCTTGAATGCCGGCGACGTTGAGAAGGCCATGCAGGCCGCAATTCTTTCGTCCCGCACGGTTCATCGTGAGGTCGAGTCGCTCTGGCGTGAATACAAAACCCTCCGAACTCAAGAAGCAGAAGCGGGCTTGCTTTACGACGAAGCGAGGTCGCGTTTGCCCCGGTGGGCCGATGCCGGCCCGGCCTACATGAACGGCCTCGACGAGCGTGTCGGAGAAGAATCATTTTGGCCAGAAATGGAGCACATCCCGGAGTGCTCCGAATTTTCCAGGGGGTCTAAGACAGTATTCCGCCGTATTCGCGTATCGCCCCATGACATTCGCAAGGGATGGAAAACGTCGATTTCCGTGCACGATCTGGATCGGCCAAAGAACAAAAAGATTCGAGCCGAATTACGAGCCAAATATCGTGCGTCAATGGCGAAGGTCATCCGCCGCCTTCGTCAGCAGCGCGTGGAACATTTACAGCAGGGCATCCCTCAACTTCTGGACACGCTGGAGCTCACTGGCGACCGCATGTTCGATATACAACGGCGGCTGATGAACATTATCGCTGAGCAGCGAGACCCGAATGCTTTGGCTGTGTTCGAGATGGTCTATGAAGGTAACGACCGCCTTCAATCCCGAAGCCTCCTGCTGATGGTCCTGCAGCCGCTCGTGACCGGCGAGATCAGGGCGGATGTTGCCGCCAAGATCGAGGAGTTGGGGGTGTATCATGCGTAACATCTCCCGCCGTTCCATCGTCGCCAGCCTAGCTGTCGCGCCAGTCCTGAGCCTGCCGTCCGTTGCTGCGGCCACCTCACCTGAGCCAGACCCGGTAATTCGCCTCTGCAAAGCGTGGCACGAGTTTCATGACTACTTCCAAACGCGATCGACCCGGTCCTTTGAGATTATGAATCGTGTTCGGTCCGCAATGCCCATGCCGGACCCGTCGATTATTCCCGGTCCGCATACCGAGGCGCTACGCATTAAAGAGCCGGAATATTTCGGCAGTTGGCTGCCTCCTCATGGCGCGCTTGAACCAAGGTACATTGAGTCCGCGCTGTTTTACGTGCAGCCGAGCACCATAACGATAATCGAGGAGGCCCCCGGCATTCGCAAATTGATCGAGCACGACAAGCCCCAGCCCCTATCGGAAGGGCAGCAACAAAAGCATGACATGCTGACGCACATGCTTGAATTATCGAGGGAGTACTTCGCAGAATATAAGCGGAGGCTTACGGCGGCCGGATACGATGATGGCGACGATGATGTCGACCACATGGCCGACCGTCAGCATGTGATCGAGCGAGCTATCCGCATTAAGCCGGCACGGACACGCGAGGGTCTCTTGGCGAAAATCGACATGTTTGAGTCCGCGCCCGATACTTTTACTTCGGAGGAAATTGCTGGAGGTCTGATGGGCTCGATTCTTCGCGACACGCGCCGGCTATTGGTCGTTCGCAAGGAGGTACCCGCCTAGCTAGATGAGTTCGGGCGGCTGCGGATAGGCCACTCTTCCGCTGCGGAGAGGGTGGGGCCGGAGTGATCCGGCCCTGTCAGCCGCCCGAGCGAGTTTGAATCGATCTTGTGGCCCCAGATGTGGCCCCGAAAAGAAAACCCCGCTAACTCGGCGGGGTTTATTCTTTCTAAGCCTTTGATTTTGTTGGCTCCGCGGGCAGGATTCGAACCTGCGACCAACCGGTTAACAGCCGGTTGCTCTACCACTGAGCTACCGCGGAACATAACGCGGCGTATAACAAAGGTCGCCGCAGTTGCAAAGCATTGCTGCTGAAATTGGAGGCCACGCCCGGAATTGAACCGGGGTACGCGGATTTGCAGTCCGCTGCGTCACCACTCCGCCACGTGGCCCTTGGCCCTCGCTATATAGGAGCGAGGTTTGGCCGGCAACCGGTCAAGGCGCCGCAAAACCGATCTATCTAACAGCATCGGCTTGCATTTTCGCCTTGTCTGCCGCACAAGGCGAACGCTCACGGCACCACCCCGGGTTCATTGCATGACCGATTTTGCGACGATGCGGCGGATGATGGTCGATGGCCAGGTCCGGCCCAGCGACATCACCGATCCACGCCTGATTGACGCGATGCTCGACATTCCGCGGGAGGAATTCCTGCCCGCCGGCAAGGCTAGTCTCGCCTATCTCGATCAGGATTTGCCGGTCGGCGGCCCCGGAGAGGGCATTGTTCGCCGTCTGCTGAAGCCGATGGTGCTCGCCAAGATGATCCAGGCCCTGGACCTTGATGAAGAGGACCGGGTCCTGGATGTCGGATGCCTGACCGGCTACTCCTCTGCAATCCTGAGCCGCCTGGCTGGCTCGGTTGTCGCGCTCGATGAGGACACGTTCCTGCTAAGCGAGGCGCGTACGGCATTGGGACGCGTGGCGGCGCCGAATGTCCGGGTTGTGCAGGGCCGGCTGGTAGATGGTTACGCGGCCGAGGCGCCTTATGACGCCATTCTGGTCAACGGCGCGGTGGAGATACCCCCCGAAGCCCTGTTCAGGCAGCTTCGCGAGGGCGGGCGGCTGATCTGTATTCAGGGCCGCGGTCCGGCGGCCAAGGCCATGCTTTACCGCTTGGATCTGGGGGATGTGGGCGGCCGGCCAATTTTTGACGCCACGGCACCGGTTTTGCCGGGCTTTTCCCTGCCGCCGGCCTTCGTTTTCTAGCTCCGCCGCCACCTGTATCTCTTTGGTCGCATTCCCCTAGTTTTTTTCCCGGGGGGTCGTCAGGGCTTTCAAACCGCCCGCGTCCGGCTATAGGGTAATGAGGGGCTTCCGTGTTGCGAGTCTTGCAAGACTCACAACACGATGGGGCTTGGGCGGAGCGCTGGGAATGAGGGTGGTGAGAGGGGGCGGGTGGATTTTGGCGGCGGCGGCTTTGTCCGTCGCTGCACTGCCGGCTAGCGCCGATACAATCGAGACAGCCCTCGTTCAGGCCTACCAGAACAATCCGCAGATCAATGCGCAGCGGGCCCTGGTCCGCGCGACTGACGAAAATATTCCGCAGGCATTGTCTGGTTACCGCCCGAGGATCAGCGCGACGGCGACTTATGGCGCGCAGTATATTGACAGCAAGACAACAACCACGACCGCCGGCGGCCAGAATGTCGTCGTCAACCAGCAAGGCTGGAATGATCCGCGCAGCGTCGGCGCCACGCTGAGCCAGACATTGTTTAACGGGTTCCAAACAGGTAACCGGACCCGGCAGGCCGAAAGCCAGTCTTCCGCAGCGCGCGAAACCTTGCGGGTCATTGAGCAGACCGTCCTTCTCGATGCCGCGACGGCTTTCATGAACGTTTTGCGCGACAGCGCCACGCTCGATCTGCAACGGCGCAACGTCGAGGTGATTCAGGAACAACTGCGCCAGACCCGCGACCGCTTCAATGTCGGCGAAGTGACGCGCACCGACGTGGCGCAGGCTGAATCGCGCGTCGCCGCGGCGCAATCGCAGATGCTGGCTGCGCAATCCAATCTCGCGACCTCCAAAGCCGCCTATCGCCGCATCATCGGCGTCGATCCGGGCCGCCTGAGCGCGGGAACCCCGGTCGACCGGTTGTCGCCACGCACGCTCGCCCTCGCGATCTCGCAGGGGCAGGCGGAAAATCCGTCGGTCACCGCGGCGGAATACGGCGTCGACGTCGCCGCGCTGCAGGTGAAGGTCAACGAAGGCGCGCTCTATCCCGTTGTCACCGTGCAGGCGAGCGCGCAGCAAAATTACGATTCTTCGGTCAACAGCTCGCGGCAATTTGCAGGCGCGGTGATCGGTCAGGTCACCGTGCCGATCTATCAGGGCGGTTCTGAATTCTCGCTGATCCGTCAGGCCAAGGAAACAGTCAGCCAGAAACGGCTGGAACTGGCGCAGAACCGGGATCAGGCGCGAGCCAATGTCGTCCAGTCCTGGGCGCAGCTCGATGCGGCCAAGGCACAGATCGAGGCGACCAAGGCGCAAGTCGCCGCCGCCGAAATCGCGCTCAACGGCGTGCGCGAAGAAGCGCGCGTCGGTCAGCGCACCACGCTCGACGTTTTGAACGCGCAACAGGAACTCGTGAACGCGCGCGTGGCCCTCGTCACCGCGCAGCGCGACCGCGTCGTGGCATCCTACACCTTGTTGTCGGCGGTCGGGCGGTTGTCGATCCCGGTTCTCGGCCTGCAGGTGCCGCTCTACGATCCGATGGTGCACTATCAGCAGGTTCGCGACGCTTGGACCGGGGTGCGGACGCCTGACGGAAAATAACATCCGTCCCATTGTTCCGCACCGCGACATGAGGAAAGTATCCACATGTCCGGTTTTGTGTTCGATCTGAGCCATGCGATACTTCCGTTCGCACGCCACAATGGCGATTGTGGCGAATGATTCGCGTTTCCCCGCGAATCAGCGTGAGGCCGGTGCAAAAGCGGGACGGGAATGCGGCAATGAGCCAGGCGGCGAAGGCACAAGAACCATCAATGGAGGAAATTCTTGCCTCCATTAGGCGCATCATCGCCGATGACGATGTCAACAGACATGCGGCAAGCGCCGCTTCCGCGCCGCCGCCGGTCGCCGAAGCGCCACATCCTGCGGCTGTCGCTCCGACGCCGCCACCGCCTGAACCCGAGCCCGTGCTTCAACCGACGCCAGTGTTCGAGCCGGAACCGGAGCCCGCGCCGGCGGTGGCCGAGGCCGACATCCTCGATCTCACCGAAGAAATGCGGGCGCCGACCAACGCGCCGAGTTTCCGCACCATCGACGCCCAGCCGGATGTTGTCTTCACCGAAGCGGATGCGGCTGCTGCGCGGGATGAATCCGAGCCGGATCATCTGGAAGCGGCGCGGCAGCAACTCGCCGCGAGCATGAACGAGTCGCTTCTGTCCAGCAGCACGGCGGCGGCAGTCGATTCCGCGTTTAGCACGCTGGCCCAGACCGTGCTGGTGCAGAACGCACGCACGATCGAGGACCTGGTGAAGGAGATGCTGCGGCCGATGCTGAAAGGCTGGCTGGACGACAATCTTCCCGGCCTGGTCGAGCGTCTGGTGCGTGCCGAGATCGAACGCGTCTCGCGCGGCCGTTAGGCGCAGCCTTGCCGCCCCGGCAGACGCCGATGCTCCTGGCGCTGCGATCCTCTTTCTTGACTTTTGAACAGTTGCGCCCGGGTGAGCGACGATATCGTCGCCGCAGTCCATTTGATTCGGAGGAAAACAAATGGCTGCCCGCATTGTGCGTCAACGCCCCCTGGCATGGATGTTCGGCCTGCTGATTGCCGTGATCGCCGCCACGCTCGCACCGCAAGCGGCGGTCGCCCAGGCGATCGGCGGGTTGGAATTCTTCGGTGACAGCAACAGCGACGACGGCAATGCATGGCGCATCAGCGGCAAGGTTTTTCCCGCAAGTCCACCCTATTGGCAGGGCCGTTTCGGCGACGGGCCGGTCTGGTCCGAGCTGCTGCGCGACCGCCTCGGCATCGCTCCCGGCCGCTATGCCAATCATGCCGTCGGCGGGGCCTATACCGGACGCGGCAACCGCGTGTCGGACATTGCGCCCGGCACCAAGCTCGGGGAGGCAATGCAGAAGACCGGCCTGCTGTCGCAGGTTGATGCTTACCTCGCGTCCGGCAAGAAGCCGGCGACCGACACTTTGTTTGTCGTCTGGGCGGGCGACAACGACTATGACGCCGTGGACCGGATCGATCCGCAGGCGGTCGGGCGCGCCATCGCCAATATCGAAGAGACAGTGCGCCGGCTTGCGGCAGCAGGGGCTGCGCAATTCATGGTGGTCAATATCAACGAGGATCTCGTCTTTCCGGACGGTCGGGTCGCCAATGCGCAGGTATGGAACAAGGCCAATGCGGTGGATCACAATGCACGGCTGATCAAGGTGATCAAAGCCTTGCGCAACCAACTCAATGTACCAATCTTTCTGTTCGATAGTGCCGCTGTGACGCGGGCTATTTCCGCAGCGCCGACCCGCTTCGGCTTTACGGAGGCGGTCCAGCCCTGCTATTCCGGCTCGATCGTCAAGCACGGACAACCCTGCCGCGACCCCGAGCGTCATGTCTTCTGGGACGGCTCGCATCTGAGCCATGCCGCCCAGAAGCTGATCGCTGATCACGCGATGCAGGCCATCGGCAGAAGAAAGGCCGGTTTGCGGAACGACTAGCTCGCCACTCTTCGGCGCAATTCTCCGACAAACCAGAACGCCAGCAGCGGCCAGAGCAGGGCCGTGATGACAAAGACCGGCACGGTTCCGTAATGGTCGACGACCGGCGCCGCGAAGGCGACGCCGATGCTCTGCCCGAGATAGAGCGCAGATGAAAACATCGCCAAGGCGGTGGCACGCGAATCCGGCGCCATCTGTGTGGCGTTGACCTGCAAAGTGTTGTGAACCATGTGGAAGCCAAGGCCGATCACGATGATGGCGGCGACGGCGGCCCACCAGACCGGGATGAAAGCGAGCGCGAGGTATGAGCCGCACAACATCACGCTTCCCCAGATCACAAGCCCGCTTTGTCCGAGTCGATTGACCAGCGTCTGCACATTCAGCACATAAATCATGCCGCCGGCGCCGAAGACTGCCAGCACCAGACCGACCGCGCTGAAGCTCATTTCCTGGCGCGCGTGAAGATCCGCGCCGATATAGGCGAAGGCCGCGAACATGATGGCGGCTTCCGCCAGCACCGCGAAGATCACAACGCGCGCCCAGCGCCGCGACAGCACGTCAAGGTAGCCGGCCATCAGCCCGAATTTTCCGCCTTGGCTGCGGCCCGCGCTGCGGGTGAGCGGATTGCGCAGCAATTCGATCGCCATCGCCAGTGCCACGACGACGAACAGCGCGGCGATGACAAAAAAGACCGCGCGCCACCCGAAATGATCGCCGATCACGCCGCCGATGATCTGGCCGCTGACCAGACCGAAAATCTGCCCGGTGAGAAATCGCCCGAGCACGGTCTGCCGCCGTTCCCAGGGTACCGTGTCCCCGATGAACGCCATGCCCAGAGGGATGATCGTGCCCGCGGTGACGCCGCAGGCGAGCCGGGCAATACCGAGCATGGTGAGCGACTGGGCAAAGCCGCAAGCCGCCACCGCCACCGCGCACAGGGCACAGAGCAGCGTGACCATTCCATATTTCGGAAAGCGGTCGCCGAACGGCCCGAGGAACAATTGAGTCGCGCCATGCGAGACTGCATAGGCGGAGATGATAATCGAGGCGGTTCCGACCGTGGTTCCGACGTCGGCCGCGATTTGCGGCAGGAGCGGGTCGGCGGCCCGCACCATGGCCTGGCTGGCAAAGGCGGCCAGCGCCAGAAAGGCGATGGCACGCGTCGGGGTTTTATTCTGCATTTAATCCCCTGAAACGGGCGGGGAAGGGTCGCACGCCAAAGCCAAGCGACGGGGGCGCAGAGGGTTGTTTGCCAACATGTCGGCTCTCGAGGTGACCCCCACATGCCCCGCCTTCGCTTGCTTAGCGAGCCTCGGCGAGCAATCTCCCCCGTGCTGGGGGAGTTCATGCGCCTTCCGGCGTTGACAGAGGAAAGGGGTCGGGCTTTGTACGGCGCTGTTCCAGATTTCAGATAACGGCAAATGATTGACAAGACTTATCAGCCCACCGAGGTGGAAACGCGCATCTCGCAAGCGTGGGAAGAGGCGGGTGCCTTCCGCGCCGGCCGTCCCGACCGCGCGGAGGCGACACCATACTGTATCGTCATCCCACCGCCCAATGTTACCGGCTCATTGCATATGGGCCATGCGCTCAACAATACGCTGCAGGATGTTCTCTGCCGCTTCGAGCGCATGCGCGGCAAGGACGTGCTCTGGCAGGTCGGCACCGACCATGCCGGCATCGCCACCCAGATGGTGGTCGAGCGTCAGCTCATGGAGCGCCAGCAGCCAAGCCGTCGCGAGATGGGGCGCGAAAAATTTCTCCAGCGCGTCTGGGAATGGAAAGCCGAATCCGGCGGCACCATCATTAACCAGCTCAGGCGGCTCGGCGCCTCCTGCGACTGGTCGCGCGAACGCTTCACGATGGACGAGGGGCTGTCAAAGGCGGTTCTGAAAGTCTTTGTCGAACTTTATCGCGCCGGCCTCATCTACAAAGACAAGCGGCTGGTGAACTGGGACCCGAAACTGCTCACCGCCATTTCCGACCTCGAAGTGATGCAGGTCGAGGTGAAGGGCCATCTCTGGCATTTCAAATATGCGGTCGAGGGAATGCCCGGCACCCACATCACGGTCGCGACAACCCGGCCGGAAACGATGCTGGGTGACACCGCCGTCGCTGTGCATCCGGAAGATGAACGCTATAAGCATCTGGTCGGCAAGAACGCCATTCTGCCGCTGGTCGGGCGCAGGATTCCGATCATCGCCGATGACTATTCCGATCCGGAAAAAGGCACCGGCGCGGTGAAGATCACGCCCGCGCATGACTTCAATGACTTCGACGTCGGCAAACGGCACAATCTGCGGCAAGTCAATATATTGACGGTCGAAGGCAAACTTGCGCTTCAAGGCAATGAGGCGTTTCTCGAGGGATTGCCGGCATCGGCAGACCTCGAAGAGACGCTGGCAATGCACGGGCTCGACCGCTTTGTGGCGCGCAAGAAGACCGTCGAGCGCATGGAAGCCAAGGGGTTGCTCGACAAGATCGAACCCAACACCCACATGGTGCCGCACGGCGACCGCTCGAATGTGGTGATCGAGCCCTATCTCACCGACCAATGGTATGTTGACGCGGCGACGCTGGCGAAGCCGGCAATGGATGCCGTGCGCCAGGACCAGACTGTCTTCGTTCCGAAGAACTGGGAAAAGACCTATTTTGACTGGATGGAGAATATCCAGCCCTGGTGCATCTCGCGTCAGCTCTGGTGGGGGCACCAGATTCCGGCGTGGTATGGCCCGGACGGCAAGTATTTCGTTGCCGAAACTGAACAGGAAGCAAAGACCGAAGCCGCCAAGCACTACGGCAAGGATACGCCGCTGACCCGCGACGAGGATGTGCTCGACACCTGGTTCTCCTCCGCGCTGTGGCCGTTCTCGACGCTCGGCTGGCCGGACGAGACGAAAGAACTCAAGCGCTATTACCCGACCAATGTGCTGGTCACCGGCTTCGACATCATCTTCTTCTGGGTGGCCCGCATGATGATGATGGGACTGCACTTCATGAAGGAAGTGCCGTTCCACACAGTCTATATCCATGCGCTGGTGCGCGACGCCTCCGGCGCCAAGATGTCGAAGTCGAAGGGGAACGTGATGGATCCCCTCGAATTGATCGACCAGTACGGCGCGGACGCCTTGCGGTTCACGCTGGCTGCGATGGCGGCGCAGGGCCGCGACATCAAGCTGTCCAACCAGCGTGTCGAGGGTTACCGCAACTTCGCAACCAAACTCTGGAATGCCACCCGCTTCGGCGAGATGAACGGTGCGACAACTGTTCCGGGCTTCGACCCGGCATCAGCGAAAGAGACCCTCAACCGCTGGATCGCGCATGAAACCGCGAAAGCCGCACGCGAGATCACGGCGGCCATCGAAGCCTACAAATACAATGAAGCGGCGGGCGCGGCCTATCGCTTCGTCTGGAACATCTATTGCGACTGGTATCTCGAACTGGTGAAGCCGGTTCTCACCGGTCCGGATGGCGCAGCCAAGGACGAGACCCGCGCCATGGTCGCCTGGGCGCGCGACGAAATTGTCAAACTGCTGCACCCGTTCATGCCGTTCATCACCGAAGAGCTATGGGCGGTGACAGCGTCGGCGCCGCGCGCGCAATTGCTCGCGCTCACTGCATGGCCTGAACACAGGGGATTGGCCGATCCCGCCGCCGAAGCGGAGATCGGGTGGGTGGTCGACCTGATCACGCTTATCCGCTCGCTGCGCGCAGAAATGAATATTGCGCCCGCGACGATGATCCCGCTGCAACTCGTCAGCGCGTCGGCGGAGACTAAAGCGCGCGCCGAGCGCTGGACCGACTTCATTAAGCGCCTGGCGCGCGTATCCGGCATTTCCTTCGTTGATGCGATGCCGCAGGGCGCCGTGCAGCTTCTGGTCCGTGGGGAGGTGGCGGCATTGCCGCTCAAAGGCGTGATCGATTTGACCGCCGAGAAGGCGCGGCTGGACAAGGAACTGGCCAAGGCCGAGGCCGACATCAAGCGCGCGGATGCAAAACTCTCGAACGAGAAATTCGTCGCCAACGCGGCTGAAGAGGTGGTCGAGGAAGAACGCGAGAAGCGGCAGGAGGCCGAGGGCCGCAAGGCCAAGATCCTTGAGGCGCTCGAACGCCTCAAGGGTGCGGCGTAGCGATGCGCGCTTTGGGCGTCCGGCTGTTCGGCGCTCTTGTTCTCGCGTGCAGTTTTGCCGCGCCGGTGTCCGCGCAGCAGCGTCCGGACGACTCCTGCGCGGCGAAAATCCGCGCGGTGCTGGACGACATTGCCGCGCAGGATCTCGATACCTCGCAAGGCCCGCCGCTCAACGCATTCCTGACGCTGAACGCCTCCGCGATCGCCCAGGCCGAGGACCTGGATCGCAAGGGCGCGCGCGGCGAACCGCGCGGGCCGCTGCACTGCGCACCGGTCGCGGTGAAGGACAATTTTGACACTGCCGACATGCCAACGACCGTGGGTTCGCTCGCGCTCGTTGGCAATCAGCCGCCGCGGGACGCGGAATTGGTGGCGCGCTTGCGGAAGGCCGGCGCCATCGTCGTCGGCAAAACCAACATGGACGAATTCGCCATGGGCATTCGTGGTCTCTCGGGGGCGGGCGGCCGTGTCGGCAACGCCTACAACGCCCGCATGAGTCCGGGGGGCTCCTCGAGCGGTTCGGGCGTCGCGGTCGGCGCGGGCTTCGTGCCACTGGCGCTCGGCAGCGACAATTGCGGTTCGCTGCGTATTCCGGCCGTTTACAACGGCGCGGTTGCGCTGCGCCCGACGCCGGCACGCTTTTCGACCGACGGTGTATTTCCGATTGGCTTCGTCAACGGCGTGACAGGCGCCATTGCCAAGGATGTTCCAACGCTTGCCCTCGGGCTTGCGACACTGACTGATGACTGGCGCAAGGACGCCGCGAGTGCCGGCGGTGCCTTGCGCGGTAAGCGCGTCGGCGTCCTGCGCCGATACAACGGCAAGGATCCCTGGTCGGTCGCGGACACCGACATCCGCGCGCAGGTGGCCGAAGCGATTGCGCGGATGAAGGGGCATGGCGCGCAGATCGTGGAGAATGTCTCCATCGTGGGTTTCGACGACCGGCTCGGCATCGAGTTCCTGAAGGGCTTTGCGCCCAAGGTCGATGCCATCTTTGCAAGTTATTCCGGCCCGCGGCGATCTTGGGGTGACGTCTGCACCTCCGGACTCATTCGCCCCGAGTGGACTGCAAAGCAGTGCCTGGATGCCGGCGCATCATCGCTGCGGCGGGAACGCGTGGCGGTGCGACGCATCTCGGCCAACCGGGATCGCCTGGTGTCGCTGATGAATCGCATGAAGCTCGACGCCATTCTCTATCCCACCGATGCGCGTGGCGGCGCACGCGAGGATATGTCGAAGGGCATCACCTGTTTCATTGCGGGCAGTTCTGGCCTGCCGTCTGCCGCATTTCCGATCGGTCTCGACGCACGCGGAATGCCGATCGGTCTCGAATTGCTGGGGCGGCCGGGCAGCGACGAGGCTTTGCTCGCCATGATGGCGGATTTCGAGGTTGCCCGCGGGCCGCTGCCGCCGGCGCGGCGCGCGCAGGGTCGCCCCGACCTGTCAACACTTGACGTCGCGGCGCAGAACAAGTTGCGTCTTACACTTGGCGAGAGGGCGTTCAAATCTCGGCATAAGCAGAGCTTGGGCGATCTGGAGCCCGCGCGCTTCCGCGCGCTGACTGAAGAGACAATTCACAACGGGAAATCGGAATGAACATCTTTCTGGCAGGTGCAACTGGCGTAGTCGGTCGTCGCCTGGTGGTGCTGTTGCGCCAGGCCGGCCATGACGTCACGGGCACGACGCGATCGACGGTGAATGCGACCGCCTTGGAGACGCTCGGCGCAAGGCCGGCGATCGTCGATGTCTTTGATGCCAAGGGATTGCTGGCGGCGACGGCGGCCGCACAACCTGACGTCGTCATTCATCAACTCACCGATCTGCCGGACGTGATCGATCCTGCGGCGTGGCCGGCCATGCGGGAGGCCAATGCGCGGCTGCGCCGGGTTGGCACGCGCAACCTGATCAATGCCTGCGAGGTCCTGAAGGTGAAGCGCGTGGTCGCGCAGAGCATCGCCTGGATTTATGCGCCGGGCATGAAGCCCTATCGCGAGGGCGATGCGCTTGATCTGAACGGGCAGGGGATCGACAAGGAAACGATGGAGGGCGTCGTCGCGCTGGAAGATGCAGTGACGAAGACGCCCGGCATTGACGGTCTCGTGCTGCGCTACGGACGGTTCTATGGCCCCGGCACCTGGACCGAAACGCCAAAGGGACCGGCGCCCCTGCATGTCGATGCCGCCGCACAGGCCGCTTTGCTGGCGCTGACGCGTGGAAAACCCGGCATTTACAACGTTGTGGAGGAGGACGGCGAGATTTCCGCCGAGAAGGCCCGGCGTGAACTGGGTTTCGATGCCTCGTTCCGGATCGCATCCTAGACCTTGCAACCGCGCCCTGGGACTGTAAAAGGGCGCCGTCATGAACATTTCTGTCCGCGCCTCCGAAGGCGCCGAGGCCCGGTCGCCGCTCGCGGCCGAGATCGGCCGCCGCCGTACCTTCGCCATCATCTCGCATCCGGACGCGGGCAAGACGACGCTAACCGAAAAGCTGCTTTTGTTCGGTGGCGCCATTCAGCTCGCTGGGCAGGTCAAGGCCAAGCAGAACCGCCGCACCACCCAATCCGACTGGATGTCGATCGAGAAGGAGCGCGGCATTTCGGTGGTCACCTCGGTGATGACCTTCGAGTATGAAGACCACGTCTTCAACCTGCTCGATACCCCGGGCCACGAGGACTTTTCGGAGGACACCTATCGCACGCTGACCGCGGTTGACGCGGCGGTGATGGTGATCGACGCCGCCAAGGGCATCGAGGCGCGCACTCGCAAGCTGTTCGAGGTCTGCCGGTTGCGCGATA
The DNA here is from genome assembly GCA_032027085.1 of Pseudorhodoplanes sp. Classification (NCBI taxonomy): domain Bacteria; kingdom Pseudomonadati; phylum Pseudomonadota; class Alphaproteobacteria; order Hyphomicrobiales; genus Pseudorhodoplanes; species Pseudorhodoplanes sp. The sequence goes on from JAVSMS010000001.1 coordinate 3,280,692, forward strand.
TCCCGATCCTGACGTTCATCAACAAGATGGACCGCGAAAGCCGCGATCCCTTCGATCTGCTCGACGAAATCGAAAAGACGCTGGCGCTTGATACCGCACCGGTGAACTGGCCGGTGGGGCGCGGGCGCGATTTCACCGGCACGATCGACATCGAGAGCGGGGGCGTGCGCCTTGTCGAGGGTGATGCCGGCAAGGCCGGAACACTGCGCGCAATGAGCGTGGCGGAGGTCGCCGCACTCAATCCCAATCTCGATGGAGTGGCGATCGAAGGCGAGCTGGAATTGGTGCGCGATGCCTGCAAGCGGCTCGATCTCACCGCCTTCCTCGAAGGGCACCTCTCACCGGTCTTCTTCGGCAGCGCGCTGAAAAATTTCGGCGTCGGCGATCTGCTCGATGCCATCGGCCGCATCGCACCGCCGCCGCGCGCGCAGAAGGCCGACAAGCGTGAAGTGAAGGCCGACGAGAAGAACATGACCGCCTTCGTGTTCAAGATCCAGGCCAACATGGATCCGAACCATCGCGACCGCATCGCCTTCGCGCGGCTATGCTCGGGCAAACTGACGCGCGGCATGAAGGTGAAACAGACGCGGACCGGCAAGCCGATGGCGCTGAACGCACCGCAATTCTTCTTCGCCAAGGATCGCGCGCTGGCCGAAGAGGCCTATGCCGGCGATGTGGTCGGGATTCCCAACCATGGCACGTTGCGCATCGGAGACACGCTCACCGAGGGTGAGGATTTGAATTTTGTCGGCGTGCCGAGCTTCGCGCCGGAGATCTTGCGCCGTGTGCGGCTGCCGGACGCCATGAAGGCGAAGAAGCTGAAAGAGGCGTTGCAGCAGCTGGCGGAGGAGGGCGTGGTGCAGGTGTTCCGCCCGCATGACGGTTCGCCCGCCATGGTCGGCGTCGTAGGTCCGCTGCAGCTCGACGTGCTGCGTGTGCGGCTGAAGGACGAATACGGCCTCGAGGTGAGCTGGGACATCAGTGAGTTTCAGCTTGCCCGCTGGATCGCTTCCGACGATCCGAAAGCCCTGGAAACCTTCGTCAAAAATAATGGCTCGGGCATCGCCGACGATCTCGATGGCGATCCGGTCTTCATGGCGAAAAACCAGTTCTATCTGGATTACACGCGCGAACGCGCACCGGGAATCGTTTTCACTGATGTCAAGGATGTAAAAAGCGCGGCGGCAAAGGCGTGAGCCACCGGGGACTTCATCATCACCCACCGCACCGGGGACCTGGGCGACGGGCCCAGCCTTTACGAGATTCCGCGACAAGAAGGACGGCTGCGTCAAGGTCGTGATGTTTCCGCACGGACAGCCGGGACCGACAGCGATGCGCACCGAACAAAGGCAGGAGCTCCCGATCTGAGCCTGTGTCAGCGAAAGGGCTTGCTGAGAAACGGCGAGCCTTTCACGCCGTAACGCCAGGGCAGCTCGGCTGCCTTGGTGATGCCGATCCGCACGCCGATGGCGACGTCGAAATCATCCGCTCGTGCGCGCAATTCGAACGGCGGCTTGTCGAGCGGCAGGCCGTTATGCTTGCGGGTGACGCCCAGCGCCTCGCACACCTTGCCGGGGCCGGAGCAGAGTTGCCGCTCCTCTGTTGTGCCGCGCCGCCGCTTCATCGCCGCAAGACCCTGCGTCGGCTGCAGCGCACGGATCAGCACGGCACTGGCCGAACCCGCTTCCTCGCACACGAAGTTCATGCACCAGTGGATGCCGTAGGAGCGGTACACGTAGAGATGGCCGGGCGGGCCGAACATCACCGCGTTGCGCTCGGTCTTGCCGTTGTAACTGTGAGCGGCCGGATCGGTGTGATGATAAGCCTCCACCTCGACGATCAGGCCGCCGACGCCATCAACCAGTAGCGTCGCCCCGATCAACTCGGGTGCGACGTGATGCACGGATCGGTCGAAGAAGGATTTACGCAGGCGAGGCGGCAGGGAGGGCATCAGGCCCTTATGCCGTGCCATCCGGCAGGCCGCAAAAAATTATTTACGCCTCTGGAAAGCCGGACTAGCATTCCCACATTCTTTCGATCCCGGCGGTGAGTCGGGCCTTGTTACTTGGCCCGGAGACCGCTGAATGGATCCCTCCCGCCCCAGTTCCGAAGAAACCGTCACGCTGAATCAGGCGCGCAAGCTTATTCAGTGCATGGCGCATGAGCAGAGCTTTCTGTTCCTGTCGCCGCCGGGCGTTGGCAAATCGGAGATGGTTTACCAGGCCGCCTCCGAGGCGGGGCTGCCGTGCCGGTCGCTGCTTGGCACCCAGATCGCGCCGGAGGATGTGAGCGGCATTCCGCGCATTATCGGCGAGCGCTCCGTGTTTTGCCCGCCGCGCCTGTTGTTGCCGGAGAAGCCGGAGCCGTTCTGCCTGTTCCTCGACGAATTACCGGCCTGCGCGCCGGACGTGCAGAAGGCTTTCTACTCGCTGCTCCTGGAGCGGCGGCTCGGCGAGCACGCTCTGCCTGCGGGGACTTGGGTGGTCGCCGCCGGCAACCGCATGCAGGATCGCGCGCTGGTGCGATCCATGAGTTCCGCGTTGGTCAACCGCGTGACGATCCTGCATCTGCGCGTCGATGCCGATGAATGGCAAGCTTGGGCGGCGAGAAACGGCATCCGCGCCGACATCCGTCATTTCATTTCGCACATGCCCGATGCCTTGATGCGGCCGGTGCCGAACGAGCCGGTGCCGTTCTCCACGCCGCGCGCCTGGGCGCTCCTCTCGCGTGCGCTCGACATGGCGGAAAATTCCGGCATTCTTACACGCGAGACGCGCAGGGCGCTCGCCTTCGGACGGATTTCGGCAGAAGACGCCGCCGTGTTCTGCGCGCTTGCCGAGGAACAGATCGGCGCGTTGCATCCGATTGAAGATTACATCGCGCGGCCGCACTTGCTCCCGCAGACCGACGCCGCGCGCTGGTTCGTGCTCAATTGCATCCGCCAGCATGTCCGCGACGGTAAGCTCGCGCATCTGAAGCCGCGCAGCGTGAACCGCTTTCTGCGCAGTCTGTCGCCCGAGCAACAACTTAACGTGCTGACCGACCTTGTCGCGCAGTGGGGCGCGCTCGGCGCTGACCGGGCCATGTTCGACTTGTTGAAGAAGGTGACGGCGCTGTGAGCGCGGTGGTGCCGTCTATCCCGTCCGACGCCGAGACGCTGGCGCGCCTGGCGAAAGGCCTTCGCCTGCTCACCGCGCCGCTCCCCCATCTCGCGGGCCTGGCGGCCGCCGTTCGCGTCAACATCGACAGCCGCGTGCCGACCATGGGCGTGTTCGCTTCCGGGCGGCTGGTGGTCAATCCCGCCTTCGTAGCAAAGCTCAAGAACAATGAACTGATTTTCGTGCTCGCACATGAATTGCTGCATCTGGCTTTGCGCACGCATGACCGCGCCCGCGGCAGCCATCATCTCGAGTTCAACTTTGCGCACGATTACATCATCAACGACATCCTGCGCGTGGAGCTCGGCTTCACTGCGATCCCGGCCGGTGGCCTCGACATGCCCGGCGCACGGGAAAAGTCCGCCGAGCAGATCGTGCTGGAGATGCGCCGCAATGCCGACCGCATGCCCTCGCAATCGCGTGTCTTCGATGGCCAGCCGGTGACGCTGCGGAGGGTGCTGACGTCCGCTACCGGCCAGGCGCAACAGGACGCGGGCGACGTGCTCGACGACAAGACCGAACGCGAGCTGTTTCCGGAAGAGGCGGCGGAGCAGGACGCGCGCGAAAAGATGCTCAACGAACTGGCGGCGAAGAGCCTGGCGCTGGCCAAGGCCATGAATGCCATGAAGGGCCGGGGCGCTGACGCAAGCGGGGGACAGCAGCAAGTCGTCACCGCCCTGCGCGGGCTGTACCGCACGCCGTGGGAGATGGCGTTGCAAAAGTGGATGGAATCGGTCGCGCCGGGCGAGCGCACCTTCCTGCGTCCATCCCGGCGCGGCGCAACCCGGTCCGACGTTGTTCTGCCAGGCCGCAAGCGTGAATCCTGGATGCTCAACGTCGTGCTCGATACGTCCGGCTCGATGAGCGACGAGATCCCGCGCGTGCTCGGCGCCGTCGCTGATTTCTGCGACGCGCTGGCGGTTGACGACATCCGCCTCGTGCAATGCGACACCACGGTCACCTCGGACGAGATGCTCTCGCCCGGCGAGCTCGCCGACTATCAGGTGCGGGGCTATGGCGGCAGTGACCTCACGCCCGCCATGCTGATGCTGGCCGACGATCCGAATGTCACCGCCTGCCTGGTCATCACCGACGGCGACATCGGCTACCCGCCCCAGGAGATGCCCTACAACACGCTCTGGGTCTTGCCGGCCAGCGGCAATTCTCGATTCCGCCCGCTCTACGGGCAGGTACTGACCATGCAGGGAGGCCGGCCATGAAGGTCGTGCAGGAGCTCGTCGCCTATTTTGATCGCCGGGGCGACTTGTCGAAAACCTATCTGCGCAAGCTGCTCGATCAGGGCTTCCTCGCCGCCGACGCCCCGGCGACGATGATCGATCTTTGCAATCCGGTCGGGGCGACCTTCTATTTCAAGGTGCGGGGTGAGAGCGAGGGTCCGCTCTGGGGCACCGACACCTATACGGGCGATTCATCCCTGGCGGCCGCTGCCGTGCATGCCGGCCTGGTGAAGCCAGGGCAGACGGCCATTGTAAAGGTGACGGTCGTGCCGCCTTTGTCCGACTATCAGGGCTCGACCCGCAATGGGGTCACCAGCCATGACTTCGGGCGCTATGGCGCCGCCTTCCGCCTGGGCCCGATCTAGAGCTTCGTTTCAATCTGGTGAAAAGATACCTGTGACTTCATCGCCACATATTCAGAACATTTAAGTCACAACGACTGAAGTCGCAGACGGCGCCGCGATTTGGCCATACCCCTCACTGAGATCAGACGCAACCAATGGGCACAATGGTTGTTGCCCGCGTATGGTCAGGGCCGGGGGGCCCTTCTGGGTATCATGGACGCGAAAGCCAATCTGAAAGCGAAATTGCCGAGCCGGCATGTCACCGAGGGACCGGAGCGGGCCCCGCACCGGTCCTATTATTATGCAATGGGCCTGACTTCGGCCCAGATTCATCAGCCCTTCGTGGGCGTGGCGACCTGCTGGAACGAGGCCGCCCCCTGCAACATCGCCCTGATGCGTCAGGCGCAGGCGGTGAAAAAGGGCGTGGCCGCCGCCGGCGGCACTCCGCGCGAATTCTGCACCATCACTGTCACCGACGGCATCGCCATGGGCCATGCCGGCATGCGCGCGTCGCTGCCGTCGCGCGAGGTGATCGCGGACTCGGTCGAGCTGACCATGCGCGGCCACGGCTACGACGCGCTGATCGGTCTTGCCGGCTGCGACAAGTCGCTGCCCGGCATGATGATGTCGATGGTGCGTCTGAACGTGCCCTCGATCTTCATCTATGGCGGCTCGATCCTGCCTGGCACCTTCAAGGGCAGGCCCGTGACCATCCAGGATGTGTTCGAGGCGGTCGGGAAGCACTCGGTTGGCGCCATGTCCGACGAAGACCTGAATACGCTGGAGCAGGTGGCGTGCCCGTCGGCCGGCGCCTGCGGCGCGCAATTTACCGCCAACACCATGGCGACGGTCTCCGAGGCGATCGGCCTCGCACTGCCGTATTCGGCGGGCGCGCCGGCGCCTTACGAAATCCGCGACGCCTTCTGCATGACCGCGGGCGAGCAGATCATGGACCTGCTTCTCGCCGGCATCCGTCCTCGCGATATCGTGACCCGAAAAGCACTCGAGAACGCTGCCGCAGTTGTGGCGGCTTCAGGTGGCTCCACAAATGCTGCCTTGCATCTGCCTGCAATTGCTAACGAATGCGGCATTGATTTTACGCTCTTCGACGTCGCCGAAATCTTCAAAAAGACACCATATATCGCGGATTTGAAACCGGGTGGCCGTTATGTCGCCAAGGATTTGTTTGAAGTAGGCGGCGTGCCACTTTTGATGAAAACCTTGCTTGATGCCGGATACCTTCATGGTGATTGCATCACCGTGACAGGCCGCACCATCGCGGAAAATCTCAAGAGCGTGAAATGGAATGCCGATCAGGACGTCGTGCGTCCGGCAACGCAACCCTTGACGCCGACCGGCGGTGTGGTCGGCCTGAAAGGAAATCTCGCGCCGGATGGTGCGATCGTCAAAGTCGCCGGCATGCAGAATTTGAAATTCACTGGTCCGGCGCGCTGCTTCGATGGCGAAGAATCCTGCTTCGAGGCGGTGAAGAAGAAGCAGTACAAGGAAGGCGAAGTTCTGGTCATTCGCTATGAGGGACCGCGCGGCGGCCCTGGCATGCGCGAAATGCTGTCGACCACGGCGGCTTTGTACGGTCAGGGTATGGGCGACAAGGTCGCGCTCATCACCGACGGCCGTTTCTCCGGCGCGACGCGCGGTTTCTGTGTCGGGCATGTCGGCCCGGAGGCCGCGGTGGGAGGTCCGATCGGCTTGCTGCGCGACGGCGACATCATCGAGCTCGATGCCGAGAACGGTATTCTGAATGTGAAATTGTCCGACGACGAACTCAACAAGCGCAAGGCTGACTGGAAGGCGCGCGAAACGGAGTACGGCTCGGGCTATCTCTGGAAATACGCGCAGCAGGTCGGACCGGCGGTCGATGGCGCGGTGACCCACCCCGGCGCGAAGGCCGAGAAGACGTGTTATGCGGATCAATGAGGTTTCGCGTATCGGATTGCTGACGTTCGGGCTCTCGATAGTCCCGGCCTTCGGCTTTGACGGCACGGCGACGCCGCCAACGGCGAAGCCGCCGATCACGCCGCGGGATGCCTTCGTCTCGGGCGCGCAATCGCTCAAGGCCGGCGAAAATGCGAAGGCGATTTCCTCGCTGCAATATGCTGCCGAGAAGGGCCATGCGCTCGCGCAATGGAAGCTCGGCCGCATGTACGCCGCCGGCGATGGTGTGCCGCAGAATGATCTGCGCGCCTTCCAGTATTTCAGCCGCATCGCCGACACGCATGCGGAAGACAGCCCCGATCTGCCGCAGGCACGCTTCGTCGCCAACGCCTTCGTGCAACTGGGGCACTATTATCTTGAAGGTATCCCGAACACTTCGGTGAAGGCCGATCCGGACCGTGCGCGCGAGATGTACGCCTATGCCGCGTCCTATTTCCGCGACGCAGACGCGCAATACAATCTGGCGCGACTCTATCTCGACGGCACCGGCGGGCCGAAGGATGCACGGCAGGCGATCCGCTGGTTGATGCTCGCCTCCAACAAGGGGCAGTACAGCGCCCAGGCCTTGCTTGGTCATATGTTGTTCAAGGGCGACAAGATCCCGCGTCAGGCGGCGCGCGGCTTGATGTATTTGACGCTGGCGCGCGACAATGCTGCGGGCCCCGCCGACAAATGGATTGTCGATATGCACGAGGCCGCCTCCAAGCAGGCGACCGACGACGAGCGCCAACTCGCGGTGCTGTATCTTGAGCGCTATCTCAAGGGCCAGCGGGACTAAATTTCAGATCGCTTTCGTTTTGCTTTGATTTTGAGGGCGGCTCGCCCACGTTTTTCTTCATGACACGCGAGACGTGCAGCTCCGCCGCCGGCAATTCTCTCGGTTCACTCATCTCGACGCCGTGCGCGCGGCGACGGCGCGCTTTGTCCAGACGCATCTTCCAAAAAGCTGAGCGCGGACGGCGGTAGGCGACGTTCAGGCCGGCTCAATTCCCAGATCAACATAGACCGGCACATGGTCCGACGGTTTTTCCCAGGCGCGCACGTGCTTGTCGATGCCGGTGCGCTGCAACTTGTCGGCCGCGCGCGGTGAAAGCAGGATGTGATCGATGCGCAGGCCGTGGTTCTTTTGCCAGCAGCCGGCCTGATAGTCCCAGAATGTATATAGGCCGGGCTCGTCGCTTGAGGCGCGCACGGCCTCGGTGAGGCCGAGATTGGTCAGCGCGCGGAATTTCTCGCGGGTCTGCGGCCGAAACAGCGCATCCTCGATCCAGCCCTTGGGGTCATAAACATCCTCGGGCGCCGGGATCACGTTGTAGTCGCCGGCGAGGATCAGGTCTTCTTCCAGTTTAAGCCGTTCACCCGCATAATCGGCAAGCCGGTCCATCCACCTTATTTTGTAAGTATATTTTTCGCTCAGAACGGGGTTGCCGTTGGGCAGGTAGATGGAAGCGACGCGCAACGCTCCGCGGGCGGTGGAGATGACGGCTTCAATGAAGCGGGCATGGTCGTCGCCGTCTTCACCCGCCAGGCGCGGGGTGACCTCGTCGAACGGGAATTTCGACAGGATGGCGACCCCGTTGAAGGTCTTCTGGCCGTGGATGGCCAAGTTGTAGCCGAGCGATTCCAGCGGTTCCCGCGGGAAGTTGTCGTCGGTGGTTTTGGTCTCCTGCAGGCAGACAATGTCAGGCTGCCGCTCCTTCAGCCACGCAACAAGGTTATCGATGCGTTGCTTGATCGAATTGACGTTCCAGGTGGCAATCCGCATTGCGTCGGTCCAACAGGGCAGGAGGGGCGAAAAATGCCGCAAACCCGACCTATTCGGGGTGGCGGGGCATTTGCATGGTGAGGCGGTGTTCTACACCTGTCTGACTTTTAATGCAGTTTTATAAGGAAATGTGGTAGGTCTCGCATGCCGCAGCGCGAAAAAGCTGTGCAGGGGATAACAGGAAAGACGGCCCCGGCGGCCGATGCCGGTCCGGATAAAGGGCGATGACCAGGAAGACATGGCTTTTGGCTTTGGCCGGGCTCGCTGCGGTCGTTGTCGCCGTATTGATCACTCGCAACATGTGGAGCCCGGAACGGGCCTCCGCGCAGCAGGGCGATGCGCGCGTCATCCCGGTCGAAGTGGCGACCGCGGTCCGCGAGGACGTGCCGGTGCGCATCGTGGCGCTCGGAACGGTCACGCCGATCGCGAGCGTTGCCATCAAGGCGCGGCTCGAAAGCGTCATCACCAAGGTGCATTTCCAGGACGGCGCGACGGTGAAGGCCGGCGACGTGCTGTTTACGCTCGACGGCCGGCAGCTCGAAGCCGAAATCAAGCGGGTGGAGGCGGTGATCGCCGGCGCCGTAGCGCAGCTTGAACAGGCGCAGCGCGACGTCGATCGCTACAAGGAGCTCGTCACCAAGAACGCGACCACGGTGGTAACGCTCAACAATGCGCAGACCCAGGTCAACATCTTCGGCGCGACAGCGCAATCCAATCGCGCGCAGCTTGAGAATCTGAAGGTTCAACTCGACTACACGACGATCCGCGCGCCGATTTCGGGGCGAATTTCGGCGGCCAGTGTCAAAGTCGGCAATTTTGTGCGGCCGGCCGATACCGTGCCGCTCGCGACCATCAATCAGATCGCGCCAGTCTATGTCAGCTTCACCGTGCCGCAGCGCTCGCTGCCCGACCTGCGCAAGGCGCTGGCGGCGGAGACGGCGACGGTCGAAGCCGCCGCGCCCGGCGAGACGCGTCCATCGAGCGGCCAGGTCACCATGATCGAAAATACGGTCGATGCCACGACCGGCATGGTCATGGTGCGTGCGACCATGGACAACAAGGATGAGTTGCTGTGGCCTGGCACGCTGGTCAACACGCGGATCACGCTGCGGGTCGAGAGGGCGGTCGTGGTGCCGTCCGCCGCCATACAGGTCAGCCAGACTGGCTCCTTCGTCTTCGTCGTAAAGGACGGGGTCGCGAAGGTGCGGCCGGTGGAAGTCGAGCGCACGGTCGACAATCAGTCGGTGATCCGCAAGGGTCTGGAAGACGGCGAAACGGTCGTGACGGACGGGCAGTTGCTGCTTGTCGATGGCGCGCGTATCGCGCCGCGCAAGCCGAAGGGGGCAGGGGCCTGACGTGAACCTATCGGAAGCCTGTATCCGCCGGCCGGTGATGACGACGCTGATCACAGCGTCGTTTATCGTATTCGGTTTCTTCGCTTACAGATTGCTTCCGGTCTCAGCTTTGCCGCGCGTGGATTTTCCCACTATCGCGATCACGGCTACGTTGCCCGGCGCCAGCCCGGAAACCATGGCGGCCTCAGTTGCCTCTCCGATCGAGCGGCAGTTGTCGACCATTGCAGGCATTTCATCGATGACGTCCTCGTCATCGCTTGGCCGGACATCCATCACCATACAATTCGATCTCAACCGCGACATCGATGCGGCGTCGCTCGACGTTCAGACGGCCTTGACGATTGCGCAAAGGCGCCTGCCGGCGGAAATGACCGACCCGCCTAGCTTCCGCAAGGTCAATCCGTCTGATTCTCCGATCCTGTTCATTTCGGTCCGGTCCGGAACGCTGCCGCTGTCCACCGTCAACGAATACGCCGACACGGTGATGGCGCAGCAGATTTCGCAGTTGCCGGGCGTCGCGCAGGTTCTTGTTTACGGCGCGCAGAAATTCGCCGTGCGCGTGCAGGTGGATCCTGAAGCCGCGGCGGCGCGCGGCCTTTCGCTGGACGACATTCGCAGCGCCGTCAACAAGACCAATTCCAGCGTGCCGGTCGGCACATTGTCGGGACCGCGCCAGAACATCACACTGCAGGCGCCGGGTCAGCTCGAAAGGTCCCATGAATACAACGACGTCGTTGTCGCCTGGCGCAACGGCGCTCCGATCAGGCTGAATGAAGTTGCGCGTGTCATCGACAGCGTGGAGAACGACAAGATCGCCAGCTGGTTCAACGGCGAGCGTTCCATCGTGCTTGCCATCCAGCGCCAGCCCGACGCCAACACGGTCGGCGTCATCGACCTGATCCGCGAGAAGCTGCCGGCGCTGCGGGCGCAGGTTCCAGCCTCGATCAGCATCGAAACCCTGATGGATCGCTCGATCTCGATTCGTCAGGCGGTCAGCGACGTGCAGGGACATCTGACCATCGCGATCATTCTGGTTCTGCTGGTGATCTTCCTGTTCCTGCGCAAGCTGTCGGCAACTGTCATTCCGGCGCTGGCGGTGCCGATCTCCATCGTCGGCACGTTTGCGGTCATGTATGCGCTGGATTTCTCAGTGAACAACATGACGTTGCTGGCGCTCACGCTGTGCGTCGGTTTCGTGGTCGACGACGCCATCGTCATGCTGGAAAACATCGTCCGCCACATCGAAGGCGGCATGCGCCCGTTCGAGGCCGCGCTTAAAGGGTCCCGCGAAATCGGCTTCACCATCATTTCGATCACGCTCTCGCTGATCGCAGTGTTCATCCCGGTGCTGCTGATGGGCGGTGTGGTCGGACGCGTATTCCGCGAATTCGCAGTCACCATTTCCGTCGCCATCGTTATTTCCGGCTTCGTGTCGCTGACACTCACGCCCATGCTGTGCGCGCGCATGTTGAAGGCGCACGATCCAAACGAGCACGAAAAGAAGCAGATTTTCGTGCTGCGCTGGTTCGAGCATATGTTCAACAAATCGCTGCGCGGCTACGAATGGACGCTTGACAAGGTCATCGCCTACAAATGGGTGACGCTCTTGGTGACGATCGGCACCATCATCGGCACCATGTGGCTCTATGTCGTCGTGCCGAAGGGATTCTTTCCGACGGAAGACACCGGGATGATCCTCAGCGTGACCGAGGGGGCGACCGATACCTCCTTCGACGCCATGGTGGCGCGACAGCAGCAGGTGGCGGAAATTGTCCGCGCCGACAAGGCGGTCGAATACATCAACTCCACCGTGGGCGCTGGCGGTCCGAATCCGACCACCAATTACGGCCGCATGTTCGTCGTGTTGAAACCGAAAAGCGAGCGTGAACCCATCAGTGCCGTCATCAACCGCCTCCGGGCCGCTACCTCGCAAGTTCCGGGCATTGCCACTTATTTCCAGGTCATCCAGAACCTGAATATCGGCGGGCGCATTTCCAAGAGCGAATATCAATATACGTTGCAGAGCGGCGACACCGAAGCGCTCTACCGCATTGCGCCAGAATTGCGCGACAAGATCGCCAAGCTCGACGGACTGCGCGATGTCACGACGGATCTCTATATCAAGAACCCGCAGATGATGGTCGACGTTGATCGCGAGAAGGCCGCGGTCTACGGCATCACTATCGATCAGGTCCGGCAGGAATTGTTCAACGCCTATGGTTCGCGGCAGGTTGCGACCATCTACACGCCGTCAAACGATTTTCAGGTCATTCTGGAGACGCTGCCGGAATTCCAGATGAGTCCGTCCGACCTGTCCAAGCTGCGCCTGAAGACGGCGAGCGGGCAGGTGGTGCCGCTCGACGCGGTGGCGAGTCTGCGGCCGACCGTGGGTCCTCTGCAGGTCAACCACCAGGGCCAGCAGCCGGCGGTCACGATCGCGTTCAATCTCAATCCGGGAACCTCGCTCGGCCAGGCGGTCGATGCCATCCAGCAGGTCGAGCGCGACGCGGGCCTGCCCGCAACCATCGCGACAGGTTTTCAGGGCACCGCCCAGGTTTTCCAGGAATCGCTGAAGGGGCAGGGCATCCTGATCCTCGCCGCGATCTTCGCGGCCTATGTCGTGCTCGGCATTCTCTATGAAAGCTTCATCCACCCGATCACCATCATTTCCGGCCTGCCGTCCGCCGGCATCGGCGCCATCCTGACCCTGATGCTGTTCAAGATGGATTTGTCGGTGATCGCGATGATCGGCATCGTGATGCTGGTCGGCATCGTGAAGAAGAACGCGATCATGATGATCGACTTCGCGATCGAGCGGCGTCGCGTCGGCCTCACCGCCGAAGCGGCAATCCGCGAAGCCGCCTTGCTGCGCTTCCGCCCGATCATGATGACGACCTTCGCCGCGATCTTCGGCGCGTTGCCGATCGCGCTCGGCGCCGGTGCCGGCGCCGAATTGCGCCAGCCGCTCGGCGTTGCTGTCGTCGGCGGCCTGTGCGTCTCGCAATTGCTGACGCTCTACATCACGCCGGTGATCTACATCTATCTCGACCGCATCGACCGCCTGCTCAAGCGCCGGCTCGAACCGCAGCTCGAGGAAGTGCCGGAAGGCGAGCGCCCGCGCGCGGTGGCGGCGGAGTGAGTGAGAATTTCGCCGGCATCAGAAGAATCTGGTTCGGTCATCGTTCACAAAGCGGCGTCATGGTGCGGCTTGACGGCGTTTTCGGTCCGGTGTCTTCGGGTTCGCTGTCATGCTGGAAAAGGCCCTTGACCTCGCTCGCCTGCAGCGGTGGCAGGTCTGGCCACGCGGATGCGGCCTGCCGAGAATACGACGCGCAGTGCGACGTCCCGAAACGGGCATCTGCCGGGAAGACGCTGTAGTATCTTGCGCAGCAAGGCCCTGATGGTCGGATTTTGCTAACCAGGCGCAGGCTGGTGAACTTGATGGCAGCCATCAGCTTTTGCCAACGAACGCCAGCGCGCTTGCCGGATTTTACAGTCGTCGTATCTGGACGATTTTTGAGGCTCTTTGATTCCGCGCGTTCGCACTCCTTCCTACGTTCCGACAGGATCGGAGCTATCATTGCCAACCGCGGATCATTTGCAGGGACCGTGCCGTGATGGAGATCGGACGGCTTTCGCCGGCCTGCGCGGCCGGAAATGGCTGTGCCATGGGATGATGCAAATGCAATGGCTTTCATGCGTGCGGCTCAGCTACTTTAAGAGTGTCGGCGGCAGGTTCTTTGATTTGTCCATTGACAAGCGCTGCCAGCAGGCTCAGCGCGATCATTGCGGCCCAGCCGACGTCGTAAGATTTAAACCAGTCGAAGAACAGGCCGCCGGCCCATCCGCCAAGAAAACCGCCGAGTTGATGCGCAAGAAAGACGATGCCGCTCAGCATCGCCATGTTTCTGACGCCAAAAAGTGTCGCGACAGTTCCGTTGGTGAGCGGGACGGTGGAGAGCCAGAACAGTCCCATGGCGGCGCCAAAAGCGTATCCACTCAATTCGTTAGCGGGCAGGAAGGCGAAGATTGCGATGATGAGGCCGCGCGACAAGTAGATCAGTGCGAGCAGCTTAGTCTTGCTATACCGTCCTCCCCACAATCCGGCGTAGTAGGTGCCGGGAATGTTGAGCAGGCCAATCAGCGCGAGCAGCACTGAGCCCGTCCGAAGTGACAACCCCTTGTCCATGAGGAAGGCGGGCACATGCGTCGCAACGAAGACGACTTGAAATCCGCAAACGAAGAAGCCCAGTGCAAGAAGCTGAAATCCCCTGTGGCGAAGGGCCGTGCGTAAGGCCACAACGGCGGTGACGTCTTGGGCAGCCGCACGAACCGGGTCGTTGTTGCTCTTGCCTTCGAACAGCGGAATGGCCAAGGGAAGCATCACAGCCGCACAGAACGCTAGCGTTGCAAGCGTCGGCGACCAGCCCAGTCTCTCGATCCCCGCGAATGAAGCCGGCAGGAATAGGAACTGGCCAAAGGCGGCGCCGGCCATGGCAATTCCGAGCGCGAGACTGCGCCGCTCCGCTGACGTCGAACGGGAGACCGCTCCCAGAACCAAAGGATAGGTGGTGCCGCTGAGGCCCAGCCCGACCAGCACGCCCGCGCCGGCAATGAACACCAGTTGGCCATGAGGCTGCGACATTGTGAGTAGACCAAGCGCATAAAGCACCGAGCCCGCCGCGACGATTTTGCCCGCTCCGAATCTGTCGGCCAGCAATCCCGCGAATGGCTGGGAGATGCCCCATACGAGATTCTGAAGCGCGATCGCAAAAGCGAAGGTTTCCCGGTTCCAGTTCTCGGCAAGAGAAATCGGCTGCAGAAACAGCCCAAATGCGTGCCGCACACCTAATGAGATTGCGAGGATCGCAGAGGCGCAAATGAGCACCGTCGTCGGAGCATGGTTAGCGCGAAGAACGGTCATAGTGTTCTCGTTTGATGTGTAGGCGCAGTTGATCCGGCTAGCGACGGTCACAGGGAATGTCGTCGTCAAAATCGAGGTTGCACTCACGGGTAAGGCTTGTACGTAGGGTTTTGAGGCCACGATGCAGGACGACGCGCGCATTCGCTTCCGAGATGCCTAGGGCAGTCCCGATTTCACAGTGGCCGAAGCCGGCGAAATGATTCATCAGGACTGCGTCGCGCTGGCGCCCGGGCAGGCGCGCAACATGCCCGAGAATGCAGTCTGACATCTCGATCTTGAGCAGATCGAGCTCCGGTTGCGCCGGGGCGGGAAGCTGCTCGGCTTGGGTCAGAGCCGCCGCAGGCGGGGCACGCCTGGCGGCGCGAAAATGGTCGCGCACCACATTGAGGGCGATGGCGGTAAGCCATGTGGTCGGCGAGGCATCTCCGCGCATGGCGCCCGCTGCGCGCATTGCCCGCAACAGAACGTCCTGAGACAGGTCGTCCGCCAGGGCGTAGTCCTTGACCCGCTTGGCAAGAATCCTGCGCACAAACGTCCGGTACGAGGCGATGCTTTCAGCATCCACAGCCTTGCACATTGGTGCATCCCTCCCGGATTTCGTCCACGCCCAAGAGGGCGCTGGCAAACTTTGTTGTCTCTCCTGCGGCGCCGCGATTGACCTTCATGCCGATCTCGACGGCCTCCCTCACATCGTCATGATCCAGAGAGAGTCGGTCGCACTCGGCCAGATGCAGTTTGAGGCAGGGCCGGCAATTCACGGCCGCCGATGCGCCGATCGCGATGAGTTCCTTGACACGCTGGTCCATTGGAAACCTCCGGTGTTGAATGTCATGCACTTAGACGTCGGGGGCCGCCCAATCGTTACAACTTGTACTTTGATGATGGCGCGCCATGCGGTCAGCCGGCTGTCGCTTGAAAGATGAGGCCCGAAAGTAAGGCGCCGGCGGCGCCAAAAGCGACATAGGCGGCGAAGACCGCGCGGCGGGCGATGGCCCAGACGGCGAGCGCAGCCGGGATGGATGTGACGCCGCCGCCGATCAGGAATGCCATCGCCGCTCCCGGAGCCATGCCCTTGTCAATAAGTCCGGCGATCAGTGGCAGTGCGGCATTGCCGTTCAGATAACTCGGCACACCGACGAGCGTGGCGACCGCGATGGAGGCCGGCCCGCCGTCGCCGGCGATATGTGCAATCAGGCCGTCCGGCACATAGGCAATCATCAGGCTTTCGAGGAGGAAGGCGAGCAGCATCCATTTGCCCAGGAGCAGTCCATTCCGGACAAACGAATTGCGAAATGCATCTCGCCGCTCGACCTCTTTCCAGTAGCGCCACGACACCGCATTCGGATTGCGAATTCGCGATCCGGCGCATCCGCCGTTGCCGGCTCTGTCGTTCAGCGCAGGTCCGCTCAGCGTACCGAGGGTCTGCAGCGCAAGGACGCCAAAGCCGCCGAGGAGGCCAACGCCTATCGCGCAGATCGTCTTCGCGATCGCAAAGTGCAGGCCGAGTATGCCGAGGGTCAGGACGAAGGATGACGGATCGATCAGTGGTGAGGCGAGCCAGAATGCCATCACGGGAGCGAGGGGAACGCCGGCGGCGAGGAGGGCGGCGATGACCGGAATGACGCCGCACGAACAAAAAGGCGAAAGCGCACCTGTAACCGCGGCAACAATCACCATGCTCGCTTGTCTGCCTGCGAATGCGCGCGCAATCAGATTTTCCGCACCGCTTGCCCTGGCGTAAGCGGTCGATGCGATCGAGAGCACAAGGAAGGGCAGGATGAACACGACATTCTTTCCAACGAATGCCGCTGAGGCTGCCGCCTGCCGCGGGCTGAATATGGCAAGCGCGGCGCTGACGAGAATGATCGCGGCGACCACCGGGTCGAGGGGCAGAGGCGCAGCCCGGCGGATCTCCGCGATGATGTATCGGACCGGCATATATATCTATCCATCTAGAAATATAGTTGTAATGAGGCAAAAAAAATCAGGCTGCGCATTCAGCGTCGGCAACGCCGGCGCAGCATTCGGACTTCACGTATCCCAGGACATCGTTCACGGCCTTGAAATTGGCCGTGCAGATCACTTCCCGGCCTTGGCGTTCCTGGCTGATCAGCCCGGCTTGCGCCAGCGTGCCAAGGTGATGCGAAAGGGTCGTCGCCGGAACACGGAGCAGCCGCTGGATGGTTCCAATATTGGCGCCCCCCTGGCCTGCGCGAATAAGCACCTTGAAGATGCGTAACCGCGTACGATTGCCTAGTGCGGCAAGCGCATCGGCGGCCGCCTGTTCACTGATATTCTTCCCACGCTTCATAAAAGCAACTATACATTTAGATGTATAGTTGTCAAACGCGGCCTGCGTCTTGCCGGGATCAGAGCGAAAAACTTGTCCCGCAGCCGCAGGACGATTTGGCGTTGGGATTGTTGATCCTGAACGAGGACCCGATCAGGTCGTCGACAAAGTCGATCTCGGAATCCTTGAGAAAACCCGCCGAGACCGGATCGATCAGGATCGGCGCGTCGGCGCGCCCAAGCACGATATCGTCGGCCGCCCTTTCCCGCTCCACGTCGAATTTGTACTGGAAGCCGGAGCAGCCGCCGCCCTCGACGCTGACCCGCAGCATCGCGCCTGCCGGCTCGCCCTTCAGGATGGCCGCGACTTTCTGCACGGCTCGGTCGGTGACGGTGACATTGCCATTGCTCATGTCCCCTAGTTAAGTGCGCCGGCCGGCCCCGTCAATTCCGGGGCCGCGGCGAAAGGGCAGCAGAAATCAATGGCCATCGACGCACCGGGCAGGGCGCCCTATGCCTCTCAGGCGGCCCTGAGCCGCGGCCGGCTGATGCCGGAACCGCCGAGCCGCAGCCGCAATGACTTTCGCCGCGATTGCGACCGCATCATCCACTCCAATGCCTTCCGCCGGCTGAAGTACAAGACCCAGGTCTTCGTGTTCGATGAAGGCGATCATTACCGCACGCGTCTGACTCATACGATGGAGGTCCAGCAGATTGCCCGCTCGCTGGCGCGCGCGCTCGGGCTGGACGAGGATCTCGCCGAGGCGCTGGCGCTGGCGCATGACCTCGGCCATCCGCCCTTCGGCCATGCCGGCGAACGGGCGCTGGATGAATGCCTGGCCGGAGCGGGCGGCTTCGACCACAACGCCCAGACCTTGCGGGTGGTGACCTCTCTGGAGCGCCGCTACGCGCAATTCGACGGACTTAATCTGACATGGGAAGCGCTTGAAGGATTGGTCAAGCACAACGGTCCCTTGACCGATCGCGCCGGCAATCCCGTCGACCGTTACAAGGAGACCGGCCTGCCGGAGAGCATTCGCGACTATGCCGCCGTGCAGGACCTTCAGTTGTGGAGTTTCGCCAGCGCCGAAGCTCAGGCCGCGGCCATCGCCGACGACATCGCCTATGACGCGCACGATATCGACGATGGCTTGCGGGCGGGACTGTTCGGTCTCGATGATCTCGCCGCCGTTTCGCTCCTTGGCGGCATCATCCGCGAAATCCGGACGGCTCATCCCGGCCTCGACCAGACCCGCACCGCTCATGAACTGGTGCGGCGGGTCATCACCCGCCTGATCGAGGATGTGGTCGCGGAGTCCGGCCGCCGGCTCGCAGCGCTCGCGCCCCGCAATGTGGACGATATCCGCCTGGCGGCAGGTCCTGTCGTGGGATTTTCGGCCGCGATGGCCAAGGACGAGCGGAGCATCAAGGATTTCTTGTATCCTCGCATGTATCGTCATGAGCGTGTGATGCGAGTCATGGGGGCTGCTCAGGGCGTAGTGCGGGATCTGTTCCGGCACTATCTCGCGCATCCTTCCGACATGCCGGAGGAGTGGCAGGACGACATGAGCCGCACAGACGACAGGGGTCGCATCCGCCATACCGGCGACTTTATCGCCGGCATGACCGATCGTTATGCCATTGCGGAACATGCCCGTTTCTTTGACTCGCCCGCCGAATTGCGTTAGCCCCGCCGCTTCCTTAAAGCCCTGAAAAACCTTCGCCGGATTGGCCGTGAAGACCCCGACCCATAACCTGTTCGCCGACATGCATGACCGCGTGATCGCGGCCAATCATGCGCTGATTGCTGATGGTTTCTTGCCCAAGGGCATCGACCTGTCGCGCGTGCTGATCGAGCCGCCGCGCGACGCCGCCCATGGCGACATGGCGACCAACGCTGCGATGGTGCTGGCCAAGGATGCGGGCAAGAAGCCGCGCGAGATCGCCGAGGCGCTCGCCGATAAACTCCGTGCCGACCCGCTGGTGGAAAAGGTCGATGTGGCCGGGCCGGGCTTCATCAATCTGACGCTGAAATCTTCCGCGTGGCTGGAGGCGATCCGCGCCGCGATCAGGGCCGGCAAGGATTACGGCCGCAGTGCCGTGGGCAAAGGCGAAAAGGTCAATGTCGAATACGTCTCTGCCAATCCGACCGGTCCGATGCATGTCGGGCATTGCCGCGGCGCCGTGTTCGGCGATGCGTTGGCCAGCCTCCTGGCCTTTGCAGGCTTCGACGTCACCCGCGAATATTACATCAATGATGCCGGCGCGCAGATCGAGGCGCTGACGCAATCTGGCTGGCTGCGTTATCGCGAGGCGCTCGGCGAGAATATCGGCGAGATTCCGGAAGGCCTTTATCCGGGTGACTATGTGAAGCAGGTCGGCGAAGAATTGAAGGCCGATTACGGCGACACGCTGCTGCAAAAGCCGGAGAGCGAGTGGAAGCCGATCGTGCGTGAGCGCGCCATCAACATCATGATGGCCGATATCCGCAACGATCTGTGGTCGCTCGGCGTTGTGCCAGACGTGTTTTTCTCGGAAGCGTCGTTGACGGAAGAGGGCGACAAGGTCGCCGACACCATCGCCTTTCTGCGCCAGCGCGGCGAAATCTATGAGGGCCGCTTGCCGCCGCCGAAGGGCGCGCCAGTCGACGACTACGAGGATCGCGAACAGACGCTGTTCCGCTCGACCGATTTCGGCGACGACGTAGATCGTCCGCTGAGGAAATCAGACGGCAGCTACACTTACTTCGCCTCCGACATCGCCTATCACAAGTCGAAGATCGACCGCGGCTTCCTGTCGATGATCGACGTCTGGGGCGCCGATCACGGCGGCTACGTCAAGCGCATGCAGGCGGCGGTGAAGGCGATCAGCGAGGGCAAAGCCAATCTCGACGTGAAGATCGTCCAGCTTGTGAAGCTTCTGCGCGGCGGCGAGCCGGTGAAGATGTCAAAGCGGGCCGGCGAATTTGTCACGCTGCGGGAAGTGGTGGAGGAGGTGGGGCGCGACGCGGTGCGGTTCATGATGCTCTACCGCAAGAACGACGCAGTGCTCGATTTCGATCTTGCCAAGGTCATCGAGCAATCCCGCGACAATCCTGTGTTTTACGTCCAGTACGGGCATGCCCGCGGGCACTCGATCTTCCGCATGGCGCGGGAGGCCTTCCCGCATCTCCCGGAAGCGCCGGCCGAGCGCCAGGCGATGCTCGAGAAGGTTCCCCTGGAGCGCCTCACCGACGCGGGCGAGGTCTCACTGATGCGAAAAATCGCTGCTTTTCCGCGCGTCGTGGAGGCGGCCGCATTGTCGCATGAGCCACACCGAATTGCCTTTTATCTATATGAACTTGCAGGAGAATTCCATTCGCAATGGACGCGGGGAAAAGACTTGCCTCATTTACGCTTCATTATACAGAATGATGAAGAACTATCACTGGCGCGGCTTGCACTGGTTCAGGGCGCCGTAACCGTGTTCGCTTCCGGACTGAAGCTGTTGGGGGTGGGGGCTCCTGAGGAGATGCGGTGAAATCGGCGTCTGCGCTGTTGCGATTCGCTGTGGAGTTTGACGACGCAGAGCAGCAAGGATGCGTCGCGTAACCCGGTCCGAACAAAAAGAAAGATCAAGTATCGGCATGGCGGACGATCACTATTCCCGGCCACCCCGTCCGAGCAATCCTCTGGCGCGCCCGCAATCGGAACGCCGTGCGCCACCCTCGGGCGGCGATCCACTTGCGGAATTGGCGAGACTGATCGGCCAATCCGATCCTCACGCGGCCTACAGCCGGACGCCGTCGCATTCCGGCGCGCAACCGAACTACGCGCAGGGTGACGGGAATGATTGGCGCGCGAGGCCGGAGCCTTATTCTCCGCAGCACGATCCCTACGCACAGCAGCCGCCGGATTATCAGGGCGACAGCTACGGCGCGAACCCATCCCAAAATCCGCCATTCTCCTATCCGGATCCGTCCTACCCCGCGCCGCATGCGCCGGCGCAGGGTTACGACGATCGGCATTACAGCGATCAGACTTACAATGATCGCGACTACAACGAGCCGTATTACGACGATCGCCATCATGCGGGCGGTGCCCAGCAAAACCCGTCCTACGCACCGGAAAGCTACGCGCCACAGTCTTACGCGCCGCAGGCCTATCCCGATCCGCAATATCCGACGCGGGCGCATGATCCGCGCTATGTCGATCCTCATCCGGCTGTTCCGCAATTCGCCTCGCCGCAATACGACGACAAGCCATATCCGGCTTACGACAATCAGCTTTACGGACGGCAGACGCCGGCGTTTCCGCCCGCGCAGGGCGATGAGGCGCAGCGCTATGCAGCGCCATATGAGCAGGATTATCCCGGCGCGCCTTACGACGATCCCAGCGCACCGGCTTATGGCGCTCCCTATTATCACCCCGAAGCAGCTCCGGAAGCTGAAGCGCCGGCGCGCCGGCGCGGCGGTCTGGTGACGGTGCTTGCGGTGATGGCTCTGGCCGTCGTGGGCACGGCGGCCGCCTTTGGCTATCGCGCGATCTTTGCGCCTGCGGGCACACGGGTGCCGCCGCCGGTGATCAAGGCCGACACCACGCCCTCCAAGATCGTTCCGACCAGCGACAAGCCGATCCAGGATCGCGTTGGCGACCGCGCGCAGATCGAGCGCATCATCAATCGCGAGGAGCAGCCGGTCGACGTGAATACGGCCCGGGCCAGCGCGCCGCGTGTCGTGTTCCCCGGACCCAATCCGATTGCGCCGCTGCCGAATTCGCCGATTCCGCCAAACCCGACCGCACAGGCCCCGGCGCAGACCGGCTCGGCTGCTGCGGCATCCACCGAGCCGAAAAAGATCCGCACCGTGACCATCCGTTCCGATCAACCGGAGCTTGCCGCGGCGGCACAGGCTACATCAGCGGCATCTGCGCCACGCGCGAATGCTCCCTCCGGTGTGCTGCCCGAGGACGATCCGCGCACGACGTCCCGCGCGCAGGCCTCGGCCCTGGCGTCCAGTGGACCGCTCTCGCTGTCGCCGAGCACCGTGCAGTCTGCGCAACAGCGCGCTGCGCCGGTGCGCACCGCATCCGCGCCGGCGGCGAATGCCGGCGGCTATAGCGTGCAGGTGACTTCCCAGCGCAGCGAGGGCGAGGCGCAGGCCGCCTTTGCCGCGTTGCAGGCGAAGTTCCCGAGCGTGCTGGGCAACCGGCAGGCGCTCATCCGCCGGGCCGACCTCGGCGAGAAGGGCACCTATTATCGCGCGCAAATTCCTTTCGGCAGCCAGGGTGAGGCCGCGGATTTCTGCACCAGCCTGCGCAACGCGGGTGGCCAGTGCGTCATCCAGAGGAATTGAGCCGGCTGGCCTTGACCCCGCCGAGAGCCAAAAGCTAAGCCGCGCCGATGCCGGTGCGCGCCTTCATCACGGGACTGTCGGGTCCGGTCGTCACCTCCGACGAGGCCGCTTTCCTGCGCGATGCGCAGCCCTGGGGCCTGATCGTCTTCAAGCGGAATGTGAGCGATCCGGCGCAATTGCGGGCTCTCACGGATGCTTTTCGGGAAGCGGTGGGTCGCGACGCGCCGGTTCTGGTCGATCAGGAGGGGGGACGGGTCCAGCGGCTTGGCCCCCCGCATTGGCCTATTTACCCGGCGGGCGCCGTCTACGGCCGGATCTATGATGACGACTCAGGCGCGGGTCTGGAGGCTGCCTGGCTCGGGGCGCGGCTGATCGCCTCCGACCTGCGTGCCGTCGGGATCGACACCGACTGCCTGCCGCTGGCCGATATTCCGGTGGAGGGCGCCGATGCCGTGATCGGCGAACGTGCCTATGGCGCCACGCCGGAAAAGGTGACGGCGCTGGCGGGCGCCGTGGCCAAGGGGCTTATGGCGGGCGGCGTGCTGCCGGTGCTGAAACATATTCCGGGGCATGGACGGACCACCGCCGACAGCCATCTGAAGCTGCCGGTCGTGGAAACCGACCGCGCCACGCTGGAGCGGACCGATTTTGCCCCGTTCCGCGCGCTGTCGGACCTGCCGCTGGGCATGACAGCACATGTTGTGTTCAGCGCCATTGATCCGGTCGCCCCGGCCACCACTTCGGCGATAATGGTCGGCGAGGTGATTCGCCGCTTCATTGGATTTTCGGGACTGTTGATGGGCGATGACGTGTCGATGGGAGCCTTGTCTGGAACGCTGCAGGAGCGGGCGCGGGCCTCCCTGCAAGCCGGGTGTGATATGGTTCTCCACTGCAATGGCAACTTGTCGGAGATGAAAGACATTGCCGGGGCCGTTCCCGTGCTAGAGGGTCCGGCTTTGGAGCGGGCGCAGGCCGCGCTCGGGCGCAGGACCCCGCCGGAACCGATGAATACTGCCGACATGCGCAAGCGCTTTGCAGAATTGACCGCGGCCGTGGCCGGCGGTGCGGTGACCGCATGACCGCCGAGATCATTCCCTTCGAGCAGGCCGCAGCGACCGAGCGCGCGATCGACGAGCCGGCGCTGGTGGTCGACGTCGAGGGCTTCGAAGGCCCGCTCGATCTGCTGCTGACACTGGCGCGGCAGCAGAAGGTCGATCTCGCCAAGATCTCCATTCTGGCGCTGGCTGACCAGTATCTCGCCTTCATCGAGGAGGCGCGCAAGCTGCGCCTCGAACTTGCCGCCGACTATCTGGTGATGGCGGCCTGGCTCGCTTATCTGAAATCGCGGTTGCTGCTGCCGGAACTGAATGCACCGGAAGGGCAGAGCGCCGAGGACATGGCGACCGCGCTCGCCTTCCGTCTGAAGCGGCTGGAGGCGATCCGCGAGGTCGCACAGAAACTGATGGAGCGGCCGCAGCTCAATCGCGATGTCTTCGATCGCGGCGATCCTGAGCCGATCGCGCATATCAAGCATCCGCAATGGTCGGCAACCTTATACGACCTGCTGTCTGCTTATGCCGTGCAACGGCAGAAGCAGGCGGCGGGCAGCCGCGTGCGTTTCGCGCAGCGCAAGGTCTGGTCGCTTGCGGAAGCGCGGGAGGCATTGGAGCGGCTGGTCGGCGCTTCGACCGATTGGGGCCGCTTCGATGAATTCCTCATCAGCTATCTGGTTGAGCCGCAGATGGCGGCGACCGTCACGGCGTCGAGTTTTGCGTCCGCATTGGAAATGGTTCGTGAAGGTGTCCTTGAGTTGCAGCAACACGCGGCCTTCGCTCCGCTTTATCTCCGCAAGCGCAGCGATACAGGTCAAACCCCAACCCCCGGCGCGGCAGCGCAATAAGAGGAGGCCGCTACGATGGCAAGCTTGGCCCAAAAACGAATGATTGAGAACGACCACGACGACGAACAGCCCCACGAGACCGCGCGCCCGGAAGAGTTGCGTCTGCTGGAAGCGATGCTGTTCGCGTCGAAGGAGCCGCTGGACGAGAAGAGCCTGGCCGCGCGCATGCCGGACGGCGTCAATCTGCGTGACACGCTCGACAGGCTGAAGGCGGAATATCTGCCGCGTGGCGTCAATCTTGTGCGCATCAACGGCAAGTGGACCTTCCGCACCGCGACCGATCTTGCCTGGCTGCTCACCAAGGAAGCGGTGCAGCCGCGCAAGCTCTCGCGCGCGGCTATCGAGACGCTTGCCATCATCGCCTATCATCAGCCGGTGACCCGCGCGGAGATCGAGGATATCCGCGGTGTTGCCATCTCCAAGGGCACGCTCGACGTGCTGCTGGAGACCGGCTGGGTCAGGCCGCGCGGCCGCCGCAAGGTGCCGGGCCGTCCGATCACTTACGGCACGACGGAGGAGTTCATCTCCCATTTCGGTCTCGAGCAGCTCGGCGATCTGCCTGGCCTCGATGAACTGAAAGGCTCCGGCATGCTCGACGGCCGGCTGCCGCCGAATTTCACTGTGCCGGTTCCTTCCGACGATCCGACGTTGCGCGAGGACGAAGATCCGCTGGAGCCCGACGATCTCGATTTCGGTCTGGCGCCGCGGGCGGAGTCATCCGAGGAGTAAATGTCCGAGCGTGTTGATGTTGAAGTTGCCGACAATGTCCGTGCATCGCGCGGGCGGACGCCGGCGACCATCGCTGCGCGCCTGACTTACGAGCATGTCACGCATCGCTACGGCAATGTGACGGCCGTCCGCGATTTCAATCTCGACATCGAGCCCGGTGAAATCGTTTGTCTTTTGGGCCGCTCCGGCTGCGGCAAGACGACCTTGCTGCGGCTCGCCGCCGGCGTCGAAGAGCCGAGCGAGGGACGAATTCTGATCAACGATCAGGAAGTTTCGGGACCTTCGCGCTTTCTTCCGCCGGAGAAGCGAAATGTCGGGCTGATGTTCCAGGACTTCGCGCTGTTCCCGCATCTCACCAATCTGCAGAACGTCATGTTCGGCCTGAAAGCGTTGCCGAAAGCCGATGCCGAGCGCGAGGCGCGCGCCGCCTTGCGGCGGGTGGGCTTGCGCGAATACGCCGACGCCTATCCGCATATGCTCTCGGGCGGCGAGCAGCAGCGTGTGGCTTTGGCGCGCGCGGTGGTGCCGCGGCCAAGCGTGCTGTTGATGGACGAGCCGTTTTCCGGCCTCGACCGCAGGCTGCGCGATGATGTGCGGGATGAGACGCTTCATGTGCTGCGTGAAAGCCGCGTCACAACCGTTATCGTCACGCACGATCCCGAGGAAGCGCTGCGCATGGGCGACCGTGTCGCAGTGATGC
The DNA here is from genome assembly GCA_032027085.1 of Pseudorhodoplanes sp. Lineage (NCBI taxonomy): Bacteria > Pseudomonadati > Pseudomonadota > Alphaproteobacteria > Hyphomicrobiales > Pseudorhodoplanes > Pseudorhodoplanes sp. The sequence goes on from JAVSMS010000001.1 coordinate 3,306,382, forward strand.
ACGCCGGCCGACTGGTCCAGGTCGACACGCCGGAAAACATTTATCGCCATTCGGTCAATCTCTTCGTGGCGCGATTTTTCTGCGAGCTGAACGAACTGGAGGGCGTCGTCAGCAGCGGCATGGCGGAGACGGCGGTCGGGCGCTTTGCCGCAGCCGGGTTCGAGGACGGCGTCAAGGTCGTCGTGGCAATCCGCCCGCAGGCCCTGCGCCTGCGCCAGCCGGGGTCGAGCTATGGCGTGCCGGGGCGGGTGCAGCACCGGCAGTTCCTGGGCTATGTCGATCTCGTGGAAGTCGCGGTCGAGGGCCTCGACAAGCCCCTGAAAGGGCGCGTTTTGCGCGACGCGCCGGGCGCGGTTAACGCTGAAATCAGCGTCGATTTCGATGTGGCCGAAGTCCTTGTTTTTGCCGCCTCCGGGGCCTAGTTTTCAGACAAATCCCAGGCGGCCCACGGACCGTCTCACCGGAGGATATGAGTATGGGTTCGTTGAGCATCTGGCACTGGATCGTCGTGCTCGTCGTGGTGCTGCTGCTGTTCGGACGCGGCAAGATTTCCGAACTGATGGGCGACATGGCCCAGGGCATCAAGGCCTTCAAGAAGGGCATGGCCGAGGACGACAAGACTGCAGAGGCCAAGCCCGACCAGATGAAGACCATCGACAATAAGCCGAACGATCTGAAAGAGCGTGCCGCGACCGAAAAGAAGTTCGAAGGCGGCACCGTCTGAGCGGCGCAGCGCGCGCTGTGCGGGAGGGGGGCGCTGAGCGCAATCGGCGCCCCTTGGAGTTAGAAGTCCCATGTTCGACATCGGCTGGAGCGAACTTGTCGTCATCGGCATTGTCGCGCTGATCGCCATCGGCCCGAAGGAACTGCCGGGCGTGCTGCGCAGCCTCGGTCACTGGATGGGCAAGGTGCGCCGCATGGCGTCCGAGTTCCAGGACCAGTTCCGCGATGCGATGCGTGAAGCCGAAGTCGCCGATCTCAAGAAGCAGTTCGACGAAGCGCAGGCCGCCGCCAGCAATGTGACGGCCGGATTCGACAATCCGCTCGAGACTGCGCGCCGCGAAATGGAAAAGGCCATTGAGGACAAGCCGCTGACGGCGCCCGACGCGCCGGCGGCAATTTCGGCTCCCGACAATGTGCAGGATTTTCCGGTGCCGGAAACGCCGCCGAGCGTTGTCGCCGAAGAACCGAAAGCTGAGACCGCATCACCCGAAGCCGCCAAAAGCGGCGGGAGCGGCGCGGCATGAGCAACACGCCGGCCAACGAAGAAGATGAGATCGAGGCGAGCAAGGCGCCTTTGATGGATCATCTGATCGAGTTGCGCTCGCGCCTGATCAAGGCGCTGATCGCCTTCGCGATCGCCTTTGCACTGTGTTTCGTCTTCGCCAAGCAGATCTACAACGTGCTGGTCTGGCCCTTTGTCTGGATCGCCGGGCCGGAAAATTCGAAATTCATCTACACGGCGTTGCTTGAATACTTTTTGACGCAGTTGAAGCTCGCCATGTTCGGTGCGGCGTTCCTGTCGTTTCCGGTGGTGGCGGCGCAAATCTACATGTTCGTCGCGCCCGGCCTCTATCGCCACGAGCGGCACGCCTTCGTGCCGTACCTCATCGCGACGCCGATCTTCTTCGTGCTCGGCGCCTTGGTGGTCTATTTCCTTGTGATGCCAATGCTGGTGCGCTTCTCCATCGGCATGCAGCAGACCGGCGTCGAAGGTACCGCCGAAATCGCGCTCCTTCCCAAGGTCGGCGAATATCTGTCGTTGATGATGGCTCTGGTCTTCGCCTTCGGTGTCGCGTTCCAGTTGCCGGTGATCCTCACCTTGCTCGGCCGCATCGGTGTCCTCACCTCCGATACACTGAAGCAGAAGCGCCGCTATTTCATCGTCGGTGCCTTCGTGCTGGCAGCGGTGCTGACGCCGCCCGACGTGATCAGCCAGATGTCGCTCGCGATTCCGCTGATGCTGCTCTACGAGGGCTCGATCTGGTCGGTGCGCATGGTGGAGAAGAAGGCGGCGAAGGCCAAAGCCACGCCGCCGGCCAACGCCGACGCCAAGCCGGCGGAGTAGGGCGCGCTCTCTCTCACGGCATCGTCATGGCCGGGCTTGTCTCGGCCATCTCGCTTGGGCGGGCACAGTCAGGCGTAGCCCGGATGGAGCGAAGCGCAATCCGGGACAGCGTGCTTCGTACCCGGGTTGAGCGCAGCGAAACCCGGGGAGGGCGTGTCATATCTCTGAGGGCAACCCCCGCATTCCGCTTCGCTCCATGCGGGCTACCGGGCACTTGACAAACTTCCATAGTAGGAATAAAATCGCAGTTATATACTTGACTGAACGGCCCGCCTGTGCGATAAAAGCTCAGGAGACAGGGCCATGACCGACAAATTCGACCTCAATCACCCCGCCTTTAAGGACGAGGAAGCCGCCAGAAAGTATCTGGAAGCCTCCCGCTGGCCGAATGGCGCGGTCTGCCCTCATTGCAAGTCAGGCGACCATGTGAAGCCCTTAGAGGGCAAGTCCATGGGACCGGGCTGGTATCACTGCAACGAATGCCGCGAAAAGTTCACCGTGCGCGTTGGCACCCTGTACGAGCGCTCGCATATTCCGCTGCACAAGTGGCTCTTGGCGACGCATCTCCTGACGGCCTCCAAGAAAGGCATGTCAGCGCATCAACTGCACCGGATGCTCGGCATCACCTACAAGTCCGCATGGTTCATGGCCCATCGCATCCGCAAGGCGATGGAGGACGTTTACAAAGGCCCCATGTCCGGCGAAGGCGGCGTGATCGAGGCCGATGAAACCTACTACGGAAACACGTCCAAGCGCGCCAAGGGCTACCGCAAAGGCCACCGCCACAAGTCGTCAGTGGTTGCCCTTGTTGATCCGGCTACGGGTCATGCCCGCGCCTTCAAGGCGAAGCGCGCCACATCCGAAACCGTTCGCCATATCCTTGTGACCAACGTGTCGCGCGATGCCGCGCTCGTAACCGACGAGTCGCACCTTTATCACAAGGTAGGCGCCGAATATGCGATGCATCAAACAGTGCTTCACGCTGGCCGCGAGTACGTCAATAAGGACGGCTTCACCACCAACCACGTCGAAAACTTCTTCGGCATCTTCAAGAAAGGAATGGTTGGCGTTTATCACTTCTGCGGTGAGCAGCACCTACAGCGTTATCTCACTGAGTTTTCGTTCCGCTATACGCACCGCCATGTAACCGATGGGGAACGTGCAGCCATTGCCCTGAAAGGTATCGAAGGCAAGCGGCTGACGTATCGTAGCGCTAACTAAGCCTCGCTCGAAAAAGCAGATCAGGAAGCGGTTTTTGGCTTGGAGGAGGCGCCTTTCTTCCGGGGACTCTTAGCCTTTTTCTTTGTAGGTTTATGCGGCTGGTGGGGCGTGTTTAGGAACACCTCCACCACCCTCTTGAAGCCCGGCTCCTTTGTCGCGTCCTTAGCCATTTATCCGACCGTTATGCTGCCATGCCCATAGAACTCTTCCAGGGGCCCAGACTCAAGGTCGAACGGGCCAAACGCCATATCGGTGAACTCCATAAGCTCTGCGCCGACTTGATTCAACGAAACCCATACATCCTGTTCAGTGAGGAAGATACGAATACCAACGAGATAGTTATAAGGGTGCGCGTTAAAGAAGATGTCCCCTGTGCGTGGGGCACCATCGTCGGTGACATCGCCCACAACCTGCGGGCCGCCCTCGACCACCTCATCTGCGACCTTGTCGTTGCGAACGGTAAAAGCATCAGCAAGACGAACGGCTTTCTGATCACCGGAAGCCGAGAAACGTTTGAAACCTACCTTCCCAAAAAAATAGAAGGGATCAGTCGGAAAGCTGAACAACTGATCCGCCGGTTTAAGCCGTATCACCGAGGGCACGGCGATAAATTTGGTTGCTCCGTGCTCTATTTGCTCGACTGGTTGGACGACTTGGACAAACACAAGGGAATTGTGATGGTAGGGGCCGCAATCCCGGCTAGCAGGGTCAAGACCATATTCCCCGGCCACCGGGCGACCATTGGCGCCGATGGTATGGTCGATATTCGTCTGCCCGCCATGGGACGCCCCCAAATTATCTGCCCGCTCCAAGACAATGCAGAACTCTTCCGCATCGCCAAGGCGGGCCTTAAGCACCAGTTGGAGTTTGCCTTCACGGTAGCGGTCGCAGAGGCGCCGGTTTTCCAAGGTCAGCCGATTGTCAAAGTTTTGGCAGATGCCGCTAATTTCATTGAAAAGGGCATCAACGTCCTTGAACGTTATGCGCGCTGAGGCACGGCCCCGGTTCGGAATATATTCGCCCGACATGGGCCAACCTCATGGTTGGCACTCATATTCTTGGCTAAATCACCGGCCTGTCACGCTATTCACAGATAGACGCCGGAATTTGTTCAGTCAAGTATATAAGTGCGAATAAAATCCACAATGTCTTTCCGCTCCGGTCCGATATCAGCCGGGACGGGGAGACGGTGGAGCGCCGGGAGGCGCAGCCCCCCACGCCAAGGGGGGCGCGCGCCTCGCGGGCGGGACTCGCAACCCCGCCCGTGTGAGATCGCCGAAAGGCGGTCGACGGCGCGCGGAACGGACCCTCGCAAGGTCCGTTATGGGGCCTCGCAACCCCCTGGCGCCTCCCGGCGCTCCATTTCCCTTTCGGGAAACGGAAAAGGGACACCGGCGTACCCCGCGCCGCAAACAACAGGGGCAGCGGAGCGTTGGCTAACCCCTGTGCCCGCGAAGGCGGGGACCCATATCGGATGGCCGTGGCTGTGGGCGTGCCCGGGACCGACCATGAAAGGCGGCGGAATGACTGTCAGGAAAGGGCTGTTATAAGAAGCCCTCGAATCTGATGAGACATCTTCATGCACGACATCAAGTGGATCCGGGAAAGCCCTGAGGCCTTTGACAAAGGGCTGGCGCGACGGGGTCTTGCCGGCGAGGCGAAAAAGCTGATGGCGCTCGACGAAGCGCGGCGATCGGCAATCCTCGCCTTCGAACAGGCGCAGGCGGCGCGCAACGCCGCCTCAAGGGAAATCGGCGACGCCAAGAAGGCCAAGGATGAGGCGCGCGCGGCCGCTCTGATGGCCACGGTCGCGGAACTGAAGGAAACCTTGCCGCAGCTTGAGCAGACCGCCAAGGACAAGGAAGCCGAACTCAATACGGTGCTGGCGACGATTCCGAACCTGCCGCTGGACGAGGTGCCGGACGGCGCCGACGAGCACGGCAATGTCGAGCATCACAAGTTCGGCGTAAAGCCCGAACTCGCGTTCACGCCGAAGCAGCATTTCGAACTCGGCGAAGCGCTTGGACTGATGGACTTCGAGACCGCGGCGAAACTGTCCGGCGCACGCTTTGTGGTGCTGAAGGGCGGCCTCGCGCGGCTGGAACGCGCGCTCGCCCAGTTCATGCTCGATGTGCATACCGGCGATCACGGCTACACCGAAGTCAATCCGCCGATCCTGGTGCGCGACGACGCGATGTTCGGCACCGCGCAATTGCCGAAATTTCGCGAGGACCAATTTCGCGCAGGCGAAGATTTCTGGCTCATCCCGACCGCCGAAGTGCCGCTCACCAATCTCGTGCGTGAGGCGATCACCGACGAAGCCGAACTGCCGCTGCGGCTCACCGCCTGCACGCCGTGCTTTCGCGCCGAGGCGGGTGCGGCGGGCAAGGACACGCGCGGCATGATCCGCCAGCACCAGTTCACGAAAGTTGAGCTGGTCTCGATCACGACGCCGGAGCAGTCGAAGGACGAGCACGAAAGAATGCTCTCCTGCGCGGAGGAAGTGCTGCGCCGACTTGGCTTGCATTATCGCGTGATGACGTTGTGCACCGGCGACATGGGCTTCGCGTCGCAGAAAACCTATGACATCGAGGTCTGGCTGCCGGGCCAGAACATGTATCGCGAAATCTCAAGCTGCTCGGTCTGCGGGGATTTCCAGGCGCGGCGCATGAATGCACGCGTTAAGGGGAAGGACGGCAAGAACCGCTTCGTGCACACGCTGAACGGCTCCGGCGTCGCCGTCGGCCGCGCGCTGATCGCGGTGATGGAGAATTATCAGCAGGCCGACGGCTCGATCGCGGTCCCGGAGGCGCTGCAGCCCTATATGGGCGGCGTGAAGGTGGTTGGGAAAGCGAAATGAAGGCCGTGATGTTTCCGCAGTCGTCATGCCCGGCCTGGTGCCGGGCATCCATGTCCTTCTTGCCGAGCATCAAGACGTGGATGGCCGGGACATGCCCGGCCATGACGAAGGAGAGTCAATAACGTGCGCATCCTTGTCACCAACGACGACGGCATTCATGCGCCGGGCCTGCAGGTGTGCGAGGAGATCGCGCGCGCCATTTCCGCCAATGTCTGGGTGGTCGCGCCGGAAACCGACAATTCCGGCGTCTCGCATTCGCTCTCGCTCAACGATCCGTTGCGCCTTCGCCATGTCGATGGCAACCGCTTCGCGGTGAAAGGCACGCCGACCGATTGCGTCATCATGGCGGTACGGCACCTGATGCCGGAGGACGAGCGGCCCGATCTCATTCTCTCCGGTGTCAATCGCGGCCAGAACGTTGCCGAGGATGTCGGCTATTCCGGCACCGTCGCCGGCGCGATGGAAGGCACCGTGCTCGGCATCCCTTCGATCGCGCTGTCCCAGGCCTATGGTCCCGGCAATCGTGACAATCCGCCCTGGGACACGGCGCGGCGCTTTGCGCCCGACCTCATCCAGCAGATCGTCGCCACCGGCATTCCGAAGGATGTCTTCATCAACATCAATTTCCCGGATTGCCACGCCGACAGCGTGCAGGGCGTCGCGGTCACCTGCCAGGGCAAGCGTGACCAGCAATTGCTGCGCATCGATCCGCGCTTCGACGGCCGCAACAATCCGTACTTTTGGATCGCCTTCGCCCGCAAGGGCAGGCCGGGACATGTCGACGGCACCGATCTGTCGGCACTGGCCAACAACCGCATTTCGGTGACGCCGCTGCGCCTCGACATGACCGATGAGCCGTTCATGACCAAGCTTGCGGAAGCCTTGGGCTAGGATCAGACTGGCGACTCAATCGGCCTCATCCTGAGGAGTTGTAGGGTGGGCTGAGTGTAGCGAAGCCCACCACGTCACGGTGAGCGCGGCTTGGTGGGCTCGGCGCTACGCGTCTTGGCCCACATTACGATCTGGAAGAATGTGGCATGCGCGCGGCGCGCGAAAAACACGACCGCATGGAATTCCTGCTGACGCTGCGCAAGCGCGGCATCGGCGACGCGGCGGTGCTGCGCGCGATGGAGGAGGTGCCGCGCGAATATTTCGTCGGCCCCGACATGACGGAGGCGGCCTATTACGATCAGGCCTTGCCGATCGCCTGCGGGCAGACCATCAGCCAGCCCTATGTTGTCGCCTATATGACCGAGCAGCTCGGGGTGCATCCGCATGACCGGGTGCTGGAGATCGGCACCGGGTCCGGCTATCAGGCCGCGGTGCTGGCCAAGCTCGCGCGCGAAGTTGTCACCATCGAGCGTTACCGCACGCTGGCAGACACCGCGCGCAAGCGTTTCGATCAGCTCGGCATTCGCAATATCGAGGTGCTGACCGGCGACGGCTTTCTCGGCGCACCCAATCACGCGCCGTTCCAGCGCATCATTGTCACCGCGGCGGCGGAGGACATTCCGCAAACCCTGGTCGATCAACTTGCGGTGGGCGGCGTCATGGTGCTGCCGCTCGGGCCGCATGGTGGCCCACAGCAGCTCGTGAAGCTGACCAAAACGGAGGAGGAGGGGCTCAGGCGCGAGGATCTGATCCTGGTGCGCTTCGTGCCGATGGTACCCGGGAAGGCAAGGGAGTTGTAAGCCCTCCTCCGTCATTCCGTTAACGTTTACGGACTCAATTCCCTTAAAACCTTATTTACTCCATCGGTGTTAACTCGACTTGGTGTTGTCGCGTACCGAGTGAGTTGTACCCATGCGTTCTCACGTCGAGCTCGTTCGCTCGTCTTCGTGGACCCGTCTCGCCGTCATGGCCGCGCTTGCGGCAAGCACGGCGGCCTGCAGTTCCGAAGTCAACCGCTTCAGCGACAATAATACCTTCTCCAACCCGTTCTCGAATTCCGCGCGCAGCCAGCCGGCGCAGCCGAGCTACGCGCAGGCGCCGGCCTCGCGGGTTGAATCGCAGCCGCTGCCGCCACAAGGCGGCTACCAGCAAAACGGTTATCAGCAGGGCGGCTACCAACAGCCGCCTTATCAGCAGCAGAGCTACAGCCAGCCGCTGCCGCCACCGCCGCAAAACCGGAGCTATGCGAGCACGCCGCAGACGCGCCCGGCCAATCCCAATCCGCGTGTGGCTTCGACCGGCCGCGCGACCAATGCCTCCTACGGCGACGTGACCGGCTCGGTCTCACGGGCGCCGGGGGCGGGTAATGGCTGGAGCTGGGAAGGCGGCACTGCAGTGACCATCGATCGCGGCGACACCATTATGAGTCTGTCGCGTCGTTATGGCGTGCCGGCCGCGGCGATCACGCAGGCGAACGGGTTGTCAGCCAATGCCCAGTTGCGCCCCGGCCAGCGGCTGGTGATCCCGAAATATACCGGCGGCGCTTCCTCGGCGCCGCGCGCGGCGGCCGTGCAGCCGCAGGCTGATCCCGTCACCACGGGCAGCACGCGCGGCAATGGCGGCCAGTTCGTCCATGTCATCAATCCGGGCGAGACGCTGATGGCGTTGTCGCGGAAATATCACAAGTCGCTGGGCGAGATCGCGCGCGCCAACAATTTGCCGATCAACCATCGCGTCCAGATCGGCGAGCGCATCATCATTCCGGGCTTGCGCGCCAACTATTCACAGGTGGCTGCAAGCACGCCGCGACCGGCGGTTACGGCCCCGCAAGTGCGGGCGGCGCCGGCACAGCCGCAGCGCATGGTCTCGGCCGAGCCGCCCGCGCAGAATTCGGCGCGCGTGGTGACGCCTGCCGCCAGCAATCCGGAACCCGCCAAGGCTGCTGACGCCGACGAGCCGACCGGCGCCACCGGTTTCCGCTGGCCGGTGCGCGGCCGCGTCATTGCCGGCTTCGGACCCAAGCCGACCGGCCAGCAGAATGACGGCATCAATCTCGCCGTGCCGGAAGGCACGCCGGTGAAGGCCGCCGATGACGGAACAGTGGCCTATGCCGGCAATGAGCTGAAGGGCTACGGCAATCTGGTGCTGATCCGCCACGCGAACGGTTATGTCACGGCCTATGCGCATGCCAGCGAGTTGATGGTGAAGCGCGGCGACACCGTGAAACGCGGGCAGGTGATCGCGAAATCCGGCCAGACCGGCAATGTCTCCTCGCCGCAACTGCATTTCGAAGTGCGCAAGGGCGCGACCCCGGTCGATCCCATGCAGCATCTCGCCGGCGCGAGCTGAACGAATCTGAATTCGTCGTGGCCGGCTTGATCCGGCCATCTGCGTCTTTGGACGCCTCCAAGCGAAGACGCGGGTGCCGGCGCAAAGCCGGCCATGACGGATTATGTCAGCCGAGCTTGACGCCCGTCCGGCCAGCCACCTCCTGGATATATTGCCAGGCCACGCGGCCGGAGCGCGAGCCGCGCGTGGTCGACCATTCCAGCGCCTCGCGCCGCATATCGTCGGGCGCGACCGGAATCTTGTAGTGCTTCACATAGCCTTCCACCATCGCCAGGAATTCATCCTGGCTGCATTTGTGGAAGCCGAGCCACAGCCCGAAGCGGTCCGACAGCGAGACTTTTTCTTCCACCGCTTCTCCGGGATTGATTGCGGTCGAACGCTCATTCTCGATCATGTCGCGCGACATCAGATGCCGGCGGTTCGAGGTGGCATAGAGGATCACGTTGTCCGGTCGGCCCTCGATGCCGCCTTCCAGCACCGCCTTCAGTGACTTGTAAGTCGTGTCCTCGCCGTCGAAGGAGAGATCGTCGCAGAACACGATGAAACGATAGGGTGCGCTGCGCAGCAGCGACATCAGCTCAGGCAGGCTTTCGATGTCTTCGCGGTGGATTTCGATCAGCTTGAGCAGGCCGTTCTTGGCGCCGAGGCTGGCATTCACTCCGGCATGCGCGGCTTTCACCAGCGAGGACTTGCCCATGCCGCGGGCGCCCCAGAGCAGGGCATTATTGGCCGGCAGGCCGCGCGCGAAGCGCTCGGTGTTCTCCACCAGGATGTCGCGCATGCGGTCGATGCCCTTGAGCAGCGACATCTCCACCCGGTTCACCTTCGGCACTGGCACCAGCCGGCTGCCCTCGGCATGCCAGACAAAGGCATCGGCCTTGGCGAAATCGGCGCTGCCCGCGGAGGCCGGCGCCAGCCGCTCCAGCGCGGCGGCAATCCGGTCGAGCGTTGCCGAATCGGGCAGGGCGCCGCCATTGGTCCGGCGTTTGCCGCCTTTGGCCGGTTTGGCTTTCGGCTGCGATTTCGGCCTGGCTTTCGGTCTGCGCATGGGTGGATGATTCCTCGCCGGCTCCCCTTAGCGGGGCCGGAACAGCCCTGCAAGACAGTCATTTCAGGGGTTACGACAAGCCTCCTGCGGCGCCGGGCGAAGTTGCTTTTGAGCCCGTGGCCGGTATAGTCCGCGCCGCTTTCGGTCGCGGCGGATCGCGCCGGACGACACGCTCACAAACAGAGGCCGTTCGATGCTGATCACGCCTGCTTATGCCCAATCCGTCGGTGGCGACGGCGGCATGCTGATGTCCCTGCTGCCGTTCCTCCTGATTTTCGTGATCATGTATTTCCTGATCCTCCGGCCCCAGCAAAAGCGGGTCAAGCAGCATCAGGAAATGGTCAAGGCGCTGCGCCGCGGTGATACGGTGGTCACCTCCGGTGGCCTGATCGGCAAGGTCACCAAGGTCGTGGACGAGGAGCAGATCGAGGTTGAGCTTGCGGACGGCGTTCGTGCACGCCAGATGCGTCAGATGATTGCCGAAGTCCGCGCCAAGGGTGAGCCGGTCAAGGACGAAGCCTGATCTGGTCTGGACCGGGGCGGTCCATCCAGACGGCGCGTGGGCACCGTAACGGTCGAGGATCATGCTCTATATTTCGCGATGGAAGACGACGGCGATTCTGGCGACGGTGTTGCTGGTCTGCCTGTTCGCGGTTCCCAACCTTTTCCCCGAGAGCGTGGTGCAGAGCTGGCCGAAATGGGCGCAGCGCCACATCGTGCTCGGCCTCGACCTCCAGGGCGGTTCGCACATCCTGCTGGAAGTGGATTCCAATGCAGTTCGCAAGGAAAAGGTTGACGCGCTTCGGGATGACGTCCGCCGTGTGGTGCGCGAGAACAGGCTGGGCAGCCCCGCCGCTGCCACCATCCGCGGCAACAGTGTGGAATTTCGCATCCGGGACGGCGTCGATCCCAAGCTGGCCTTGCAGAAATTCCAGGAACTGTCGCAGCCGCTGGGTGGCATTCTCGCCGCCACGGGTCAGCGCAGCGTCGATGTGGTCGATGCCGGCAACGGCCTCTTTCGCATGACGGTCAGCGAGCCGGCTTTGGTCGAGCGCATCCGGCAATCGGTCGAGCAGTCAATTCAGATCATCGAGCGCCGCGTCAACGAACTCGGCACGGTGGAGCCGTCGATCGCGCGCCAGGGCGTCGATCGCGTGCTGGTGCAGGTGCCCGGCCTGCAGGATCCGTCGCGTCTGAAGGAATTGCTCGGCAAGACCGCGAAGCTGACTTTCCGCATGGTGGATCTGTCGGTGCCGGTGGATCAGGCGTTGCAAGGCAAAGTGCCGCCGGAATCCGAAGTGCTTTTCGGCAGCGCCGCCGAAAACAAACAACCTTACCTGATCGAAAAGCGCGTTGTGGTCTCGGGCGAGGACCTGACCGACGCGCAGCCGGGATTTGACCAGCGCACCAGCGAGCCCATCGTCACTTTCCGCTTCAACACCAATGGCGCGCGCCGTTTCGCACAGGCGACGCAGGAGAATGTCGGCCGGCCCTTCGCCATCATTCTCGACAACGAAGTGATTTCGGCGCCGGTGATCCGCGAGCCCATTCTCGGCGGCTCCGGCCAGATTTCCGGCAATTTCACGGTGGAGCAGGCGAACGATCTCGCGATCCTCTTGCGTGCGGGCGCATTGCCGGCGCCGCTGACCATCATCGAGGAGCGCACGGTCGGCCCCGGTCTCGGCCAGGATTCGATCGAGAAGGGCACCCGCGCCGCGTGGATCGGCTCGCTGCTGGTCATTGCTTTCATGTTCGCGACCTATGGCCTGTTCGGCCTGTTCGCCAACGTCGCCGTCGCCGTCAACGTGGCGATGATTTTCGGCGTCCTGTCGCTGCTGAATGCGACCCTGACGCTGCCGGGCATCGCCGGCATCGTGCTAACCGTCGGCATCGCGGTCGACTCCAACGTCCTGATCTATGAGCGCATCCGCGAAGAGGTGCGGGCGGGACGCTCGCCGATCAACGCGATCGATGCCGGTTTCCAGCGCGCGCTGGCGACCATCATGGATTCCAACATCACCACCTTCATCGCCGCCGCCGTGCTGTTCTATATCGGCACCGGGCCGGTCCGCGGCTTCGCCGTCACCTTCGGCATCGGCATCATCACTACGGTGTTCACCGCCTTCACGCTCACCCGGCTGATCGTCGCCACATGGGTTCGCTGGTGGCGGCCGCAAACCGTGCCGATCTGACGCGCAGACACAGACAGAGAAAAACCGTGCGTATTCCGCTTCTTCGCATTGTTCCGGACGACACCAAGTTCGATTTCATGCGCTTCCGGCGCATCAGCTATCCGGTGTCGGCGGTGCTGTCGATCATCGCCATGCTGCTGTTCTTCACGCATGGCCTGAATTTCGGCGTGGATTTTGTTGGCGGCACGCTGATGGAGGTGCAGTCAAAGACGGGTCCGGCCGATCTTGCGAAAATGCGCGCAACCATGGGCACGCTCAATCTCGGCGACGTGCAGTTGCAGCAATTCGGCAATGCCACCGACGTCCTGATCCGCATTCCGCAGCAGCCCGGCGGCGAGGGCGCGCAGCAAGAGGCGGTCGCGAAGGTGCGCAATGCCTTGGGCGACACCGTCGAATATCGCCGCGTCGAAGTGGTGGGTCCGCGCGTTTCCACCGAATTGCTGGCCTACGGCACCATCGGCCTGATGCTCGCTATCATGGGCATCCTGATCTATCTCTGGTTTCGGTTCGAATGGCAGTTCGCGCTCGGCGCCATGATCGCCAACGTGCACGACCTCGTGCTCACCATCGGCTTTATGTCGCTGACCCAGATCGACTTCGATCTGACATCGATCGCGGCCCTGCTGACCATTCTCGGCTATTCGCTGAACGACACCGTCGTCATCTACGACCGTATTCGCGAAATCCTGCGCCGCTACAAGAAGATGCCGATCGTCGACATCCTCAATGTCTCGATCAATTCGACCCTGTCGCGTTCGATCATCACCCACGTAACGGTGACGCTGGCCTTGCTGGCCCTGTTCTTCTTCGGCGGCCACGCCATCCACAGCTTCACCGCCACCATGCTGTTCGGCGTCGTGCTGGTCGGCACCTATACCTCGATCTTTATCGCCGCGCCGCTGCTGATCTATTTCGGCGTCGGCTACGGCCGCGAAGCCTCGACCGACGGCACGCCCGCGAAATTCGAGGCGGAGGTGTTCGCTCCCAAGAAGGCGGCGCCGGCCAAGCGCTGATCGCAGGTGAGCGCATCCGCGCAGCAGCCGCATTTCCCGAGGCCTGCCGAGATCGAGGCTTACGGCAGGGGTGGCTTTCGCTTCGCGGGCATGTCGCACCGCGGCTCACTGCTCTGCCTGCCGAGCGGCATCTGGGGCTGGCCGGTGATCGAGCCCGCGCAGATCGACGAGGCGTCACTCAGCCGTGTGTTTGCCGATGCCGCCGGCATCGGATTCTTCATTCTAGGCACTGGGCAAGCCAGGGTGCCGTTGGCGGATGCGCTGCTGTGGCGTTTCCGTGATCTCAGGATCAATGTCGAGACGATGACCACGGGGCAGGCGGCCAACACCTACAACATCCTGCTCGGCGAAGGCCGGCAGGTGGCCGCCGGCCTGATCGCGGTGGACTGAGCGCATGGGACACGGCATGCCCGAGGCCCTTGCCTATTGCGAAAAATTTCTGCGCGAGGAGGACAAGGATCGCTATCTCGCCAGCCTGTTCGCGCCGGCGGATGCGCGCCCGGCCTTGTTCTCGCTTTATGCCTTCGATCTGGAGACGGCGCGTGTCGCGCTGCGCGTACGCGAGCCATTGGCCGGCGAGATTCGTCTGCAATGGTGGCACGACGCACTGACAGGGCAGATCCCCGACCAGGCGGCGGGCAATCCCGTGGCGGCGGCCTTTCTCGAAACCAGGCAGCGGCGCGATCTGCCGCTTGATCAGGTGCTGGCGGTGATCGAGGCGCGGCGAACGCGGCTTTATGAAGAGCCGCTGGCTGGGCTCGATGTGCTCGGCGATTTTTCCCGGAAGACGGCAGGCGCCATCTTTTCACTGGCCGCCCGTATTTTGAAAGGCGGCGCCGACCCGCAAGCCGACCGTCTCGGGGAGGCGGCCGCCTTGGCGATGGTCGTCGATGCGGAGGGCGGCACTCACAGCTATGCGGACAATGTCTTGAGCGCCGCGCGGTCCAGCCTTGCGCAGGCGCATGACCTGATCGGCTCCGTCTCCGACCGCGTTCTGCCCGCCTTTCTGCCGCTGGCTCTCGTGAACGCGCGCCTCGCCCTGATGGAGCGCAAGGCCTCGCCCGATATCCCGCAATGGCGCAAGCAATGGATTTTGTGGCGCGCGTCCAAAAATCTGGCGCGCCATCTTTCGTCTTAGAACGCGAAACGGTCGCGCAGATTGCGCCGTCCCGCGACGATGCGGGCGACCAGATCTTTCTCGATATGCCCTGAGATCAGCGGATCGATCAGGTCGATCTGGTTCATGGCGATGAGCTGCAGGATGTCGGAGCGGACCTCGCCATTCGCCGTGCGCGGCAGCTTGTCGACGACCTGCAGCCGCTCCGGTGCTTTCACGCCGTCGAGCCGGCCGGACAGATAGGCCGTGAAGATTTCATCGGCCAGAGTGTCGCTTTCAACAAAGGCATACAGCCCCGTGCCGGTGCGGCGATCGGGAAAGGCGACGATCGCGGCATCGCGCACCTGCGGGTGCTGCTTGAGTTGCTCGAGCAGCAGCGGGGCGTCATGCACAAGCCGCGGCCCGGACCCTTCGCGGTCGGTGAAATTCAGAAGGCCGCGCGTGATCCAGTAATAGACGCGCTTGCCGGTTGCCATCCACACGCGGGTCGGCAGGCTTTTGTTCGCCAGTACCCGCTTTTCCACCGGGGTGAGGCTTTGCGGCGCGTATTTGCGCTTGTGCTTCAGAAGGTGCCGCAGGTCCTCATAGGCCGCGAGGCGGAACAGCGCGTGGCGGCTGCGGAAACAGGTGGCGAGCTGGAAGTCGGTCAGCATGCAACGCCCGTCCGGCGTGCGCAGCCAGTTCTGTTCCTTGGCGAGGTCATTGTGCGTTACGTTATGCCGGTGCAGGGCGCGCAGCGCCCGCTTGGCCGACTTGAAATAGTCGAGATCGCCCTCGGGCTTGGCGATGTGCAGTGGCAAGGCCTCGATCCAGCCGCGGAACAGCACCAGCCGGCCCTGATGCAGCAATTCGGGCGCGATCCCCAGCCGGCCGGCGATTGCGAGCGCGCGCGCCTCGCGTTTCAGGAAGTGGCGGGCGATCGCATGGGTCCACCATGGTACCAGATCGATCCGCCGCATCACGGATTCGATCTCTCCATTCGGCGCCGTATAGAAGCCGCGTTCGACCGTGCTGAAGACATCCTGCTTCAGGATCACATCGCTGCGGAAGCGGCCGGCGGCCTCTCGGGGGAGTGTGTCGTGTGCGGTCATGGACGCTGGGTTTTACTCGGCGGGATGGCGCGCGGACAAGGTCAGGCGGCAGCGACGCCGTGGGCGCCGGATATCCAGTGAGCAAGATCCGCCAGGGCGCGGGCGCTCAGCGCGCGCTTCTTGGCGATGCTCTTCTCGGTCCCCCGCAATCGCTTGCCGTTGTCATCGCGGGTCGGAACGTGGGCGGGCGGCGGGAACAGACCGAAATTGATGTTCATTGGCTGGAAGGAGCGTGGCCCGGCGTCGATCGTCTCGACATGTCCACCGGTGATGTGACCAAGCAGGGCGCCGTGCGCCGTCGTGGGTGGGGGAGGATTTGCGGCTTCGCCCAGACATTCCGCCACCGCGAAGCGGCCGGCCAGCAGCCCGATGGCGGCGGACTCCACATAGCCCTCGCAGCCGGTGATCTGTCCGGCGAAGCGGAGCCGCGGTTGCGTACGCAGCCGTAGGGTCTCGTCCAGAAGCGCCGGAGAATTCAGGTAAGTGTTTCGGTGCAGTCCGCCCAGGCGGGCGAACTCGGCTTTTTCCAGCCCTGGAATGGTTCGGAAGATGCGCGCCTGCTCGCCGTGTTTCAGCTTGGTCTGAAAGCCGACCATGTTGAACAGCGTGCCAAGCTTGTTGTCCTGACGTAACTGTACGACGGCGTATGGATTCTGTGTAGGATTGTGTTCGTTGGTCAGGCCGAATGGCTTGAGCGGGCCGTGCCGCAAGGTCTCGCGTCCGCGCTCGGCCATGACCTCAATCGGCAGGCAGCCGTCGAAATACGGGGTCGAGGCTTCCCAGTCATGGAATGAAACCTTTTCGCCGGTCAGCAGGGCATCGATGAAAGTCTCGTATTGCTCACGATCAAGCGGGCAATTGATGTAATCGGCGCCGGAGCCACCGGGGCCCACCTTGTCGTAGCGCGACTGGAACCAGGCCACCGACATGTCGATCGAATCGCGATGCACGATCGGGGCGATGGCATCGAAGAAGGCAAGCGACTCGACGCCGCTGATCTTGCGGATGGCCTCGGCCAGGCTCGGCGAGGTGAGAGGGCCGGTTGCGATGATGACCTGACCCCAGTCGGGCGGCGGCAGAGCGTCGATCTCGCCGCGCGCGATGGTGATCAGCGGGTGCTGTTCAACCGCCGAAGTCACAGATCTGGAGAATTCGTCGCGATCGACCGCCAACGCGCCGCCGGCCGGCACTTGGTGCGCATCGGCGCAGCGCATGATCAGCGAGTCGAGACGCCGCATCTCCTCATGCAAGAGTCCGACGGCATTGGTCGCGGCATCGTCGGAGCGGAAGGAATTCGAGCAGACAAGCTCGGCAAGCCCCGCCGTCTTGTGCGCGGCCGTATCACGGTGGGGCCGCATTTCGTGCACGACCGCGGGCCATCCGCGCCCGGCGATCTGCCAGGCCGCTTCGCTGCCGGCAAGGCCGCCGCCGACGATGTGGATGGGGCGCTGGGCGCTCATGGAGCCGCTCATGGCGGTTAGCTAGGCCAATCCCGGGGTCCGGGCAATGCACCAAATGAAAACGCCCGCTGTTGGCGGGCGTCTTCATGCAGACTTGGAGGTCTGGTTCGTCTTAGGCGGTACGCTCGGCATTTTCCCAGGCGACCCGCGCGATTTCCGAACGGCTGATGCCGATATCGGCGAGCTCACGGTCGCCAAGACGAGACAGTTCCCGCAGGCTGGCGTCGTAGGCGCGCCACTGCCGGAGGAAGCGGAAGAAACCGGAGAGAAACATGACCATCATCCCTTTGATTGGACTGAAGAAGTCCGTAACGAATCTGAGAGAAAGATAAGCCGGGATGGTGCGGTGCAAAAGATATTATGTTGCGGTGCAGCTATGCAAGGAACACATATCCCAAGTCATAATTCATTAGAATTTTAGCCAAGCGGGCCATGATTTTCTTGCTTTAGGGCTTTCCGCAGGAAATTTGCCCTCCATTTGACGCATAGGTTACCTTACACCCGCCGGGATTTTCGATGGAAGCCCGACCTTTGCGGCAAAGGAGCCGCAGGACCCGGACCGGGTCAGCAATCTGGTGGTCGCGGAAGCGTCCGCGGCGCCGAGCGCCCGTTCGCGGGCGACCTTGCACTTGCCGCAGGATTTGCAGCGACGCTTCGAGCAGCCGACTGCATTGCGCGACAATGTCAGGCGTCAACTGTGAGCCGGCGGCGGCTTCAGGTTTCGACCATGAGCATTTCAGGCAATGCTCGAGATCATCCACAAACACGACATCCCCGGACTCGACATCCGCGGCTGCGCTCGGCGGCTTGCGGCCGAAAGTCCGACGAATGTTGTCGATCTGCTCAGCCAATTCAGCAAGCAAATCCGCGACGCCTTGATCGCCCTCAAAATCCGCCAGAGTGCTGCGCAACCGCTCTCTGTGTCCGGCGGCCAAGGTCATTCCGAACTCTGCCTCGCTTCTCAAGGCTCATATGCGAGCGTGCTTGCATTCCTGTTAATCAAAATTGGGCCGGAGTCGCGGAAAAAAGTTTTCATGATGCGATGAGCATCGGCGAGAATTCGTCGCGGTATTTAATAGTCAGAGGCTACCGCGGACGAACGCCAGGCTTGCCAGTGGGTGGAAACAGAAATTCGGCGCCCGCCCGTTCAAAGACTTCGCGGATCGGCTCAAGGCTTGGTTCGTCGCCAGCGGCGGCGCCTGTCATTTCCTCAAGACGGCGGATGGTCGAGGATGAGACCTTGGCGGTCTCCGCAAGATCACGCACCGACCAGTTCAGAATGCCACGCGCGGCCCGGATTTGCGCACCGGTCAGTTTTGCAGAACTGGCATTGCTCGCCGGCGCCCAGACTTTGCGCTCGTGAATGTCGATGCAGATTCCAACCCATTCGCGGATTGAGCCGTCAATGTTGCGCACGGGTGCGCCGCGGCAATTGTACCAGCGGTAATCGCCCGAGCGCCGGCGGATGCGGAATTCGGCGTCGTAGATCTCGCTTCGCTCGACGGCCCGATGCAAGTTCTGAATGGCAATCGCCTTGTCGTCAGGATGAAGGGCGTCCAGCCAGCCCCATCCCGCGACCTGTTCAGCCGTTTGTCCGGTGAGTTTCCGCCATTCCGGCATGTCGGTGACCTTGCCTTGCGGATCGCTGGTCCAAACCACGGTGGCGATCGCTTCGACCAGCGCGCGATACCGCGCGTCGCTGGCTTGCTTGGCAAGTGAAGCTTCCCGGCGGCGCGTCACGTCGAAGATGATTCCGATGGCGCGCGCGGGCTTTCCGGCCTGGTCGAGCAGAACCTCACCGCGCGACGACAGCCAACGCACGCGCCGGTTCGCCTGGATGATTCGGAATTCGCGATCAAGGGGCATGGCGTCGTTGACCACCCGCTCGAGTTCGCCTTCCGGACGGCGATCGTCGGGATGGGTCATCGACCGCAAGAGCCGGTAGGACGGCTCCACTGAATCCGGCTCGAGGCCGAGCAAGGCAAAGACGCCTCGCGACCATTCCATTTTTTGCGTTCGGAGATCCCAGGTCCAGATTCCGGCGCCACCTTTTTCTTCGATAAAGCGAAGTGTTTCGGCCGGGCCGCTATCGCCTTCGAACAAGACTAGCATCAGAGCCTCCTGCTGCCGCGAGAAGGTCACACAAAATTCTAGTCCAAAAGGACGCTATTACTCAAAAATTGCGTAATCAATGGCAAAGCAACGGGGAGTGGTATAAATATTTGTTGCAACTGAACCCTGCCGCTGAATATGGCGACCATTGACTGGATCGGCGCGTTGTCGGAATGCCAACCCAAGGGAAGGAAAAATCATGCGGCTCTTAAGTCTCGTGACTTTGTGCTTGGCTGGGACGGCTTTAGTGAGCGCAGCGGCATCGGCACGCACAGCCCAGGTGGCGCCGGTCCGACCCGAATTTACCCGTCCCGGCGGCACCCCTGGCGCCGCGCGCGGGATCGTGAAGCCATCAGACACTTACATGATCGCGCCGGCTCAGCCGGATGCGGCAGGCATGAAAAAGAAGCGAAAGCGCCGCTGAGCTCGCAGGTTGCCGGTCAAAACGGCGGTCTGCTATAGCCTCCGGGCCTCATCCTCGAACCGGAGCGTTTCATGTCTGTCGACACCGCGACCGTCCGCCGTATCGCGCATCTGGCGCGGATCGCCGTGGAGGACAGCGAGGTCGAGAAGATGCGCTCCGAGATCAACGCGATCCTCGCTTTCGTCGAACAGCTGTCGGAAGTCGATGTCGAGGGGGTCGAGCCGATGACGTCGGTGACGCCCATGAGCATGAAGAAGCGAACGGACGAGGTCACCGACGGCGGCATTCCCGATATCATTGTCAGAAATGCGCCTGCGACCCAGGATCACTTTTTCTTGGTGCCGAAGGTGGTTGAGTGATGTGCCTCGCCTGCGAAGAAGCCGAGCTGTTCTATCGCTTCGAGCTGCTCAGGCAGATTGCGGACGGCAAGATGCCGGACGGGGTCACCGAGGCCGATCTGCGCGCCATGGATTTGCCGCTGCCTGGCGAAGTCGAGGTGGTCGAGGATGCAGACGGCAAGAAAACACTGAGACGGATTGAAAAGAAATCCGGCACCAAATCTTTCGCGTGCGACAGCCCTAACTCATGACAGAACTGACCTCTCTCACCATCGCGGAAGCGCGCGATGGGCTGAAGGCCAAACGCTTCAGCGCGACCGAGCTCGCCAATGCGCATCTTGCGGCGATGGAGCGGGCGCGTGTCCTTAACGCCTTTGTGCTGGAAACCCCGGATATCGCCCGCGCCATGGCGCAGGCCTCCGACCAGCGCATCGCGTCCGGAGCGGCGGGCCCCCTGGAAGGCATTCCGGTCGCGGTGAAGGACATGTTCTGCACCAAGGATGTGCGCACCACCGCGTGTTCGCACATCCTCGACAATTTCATCCCGGCCTACGAATCCACCGTGACCGCGCAGCTCTGGCGCGACGGCGCGGTTATGCTGGGCAAGACCAACAATGACGAATTTGCCATGGGCTCCTCGAACGAGACCTCGTTCTTCGGACCGGTGACATCGCCGTGGCGACGGCAGGGATCGAACACGCCGCTGGTGCCGGGCGGCTCATCCGGCGGATCGGCGGCGGCGGTCGCCGCCAATGTCTGTCTGGGGGCGACGGGTACGGACACCGGCGGCTCCATCCGCCAGCCGGCCGCCTTCACCGGCATTGTCGGCATCAAGCCGACCTATGGCCGGTGCTCCCGCTGGGGCATCGTCGCCTTTGCATCTTCGCTCGATCAGGCAGGACCGTTCGCTCGTTCGGTCCGCGACAGCGCCATCCTTCTGCGCTCGATGTCCGGGCACGATCCGAAGGACACGACATCGGTCGATCGCCCCGTGCCTGACTACGAAGCGGCTATTGGCAAGTCGGTCAAAGGAATGCGGATCGGCATTCCGAAGGAATATCGGCTTGAGGGCATGCCGGCCGAGATCGAACGTCTGTGGGAGCAGGGCATTGAATGGCTGAAAAAAGCCGGCGCCGAAATGGTCGACATCTCGCTGCCGCATACCAAATACGCGCTGCCGGCTTATTACATTGTGGCGCCGGCGGAGGCTTCATCCAATCTCGCGCGCTACGATGGCGTGCGCTACGGGCTGCGCGAAGAAAGCCGCGACATTGTCGGGATGTACGAAAAGACCCGCGCATCGGGTTTCGGGGCCGAGGTGCGCCGCCGCACCATGATCGGCACCTATGTTCTGTCGGCCGGCTATTACGACGCCTACTATCTGCGGGCGCAAAAAGTCCGCACTCTAATCAAGAAGGACTTCGAAGATTGCTTCAAGAATGGCGTGAACGCCATTCTGACGCCGGCAACGCCATCGGCCGCCTTCGGCATCGGCGAGAAGGGGCAGGCTGATCCAGTCGAGATGTATCTCAACGACGTGTTCACCGTCACCGTCAATATGGCCGGTCTCCCGGGCATCGCCGTGCCCGCCGGATTATCGGCAGAAGGCTTGCCGCTCGGCCTTCAACTCATCGGGCGCCCGTTCGATGAAGAGACGCTGTTCTCGCTCGGCGACGTGATCGAACAGGCCGCGGGCCGCTTCGCGCCGCAGCCCTGGTGGTGATCAAGAGAAACGCTGAGGTGGCGTAACTCGTCAACCGCTCTTCAAAGCGGTCTGTCGAGCGATTTTTCTCCGTGTCAGATTGATCTTGCTGCCAGAATCAATTTGCGGCGCGGGGGAAATTGCAGTGACCGTTGAGGAAATACACTGGCTGGTGCGCCTCTCATACGGGGCTTATGATAGCGGCGCGCGACACGATCTTTGATTTGTTCGACGACGATATCGAGTGGCGCATGTTCTGCCCGCCGGAGGCCCTGCCTTTTTCCAACAGGCTCTGCGCAAGACCGAAGTTCTGACGGCGACCCGAAAGATTGATGAACTGGTTGAAGTGCTTGGCAACGACCTGGAACTGGTCGTGGTGGTGGAGGGAGACCAGGCGGCGGTGATCCGCGATGGCAAACTGCGTCAGCGGTCCACCGGCCGTGTCATGCGTTACAAGGTCGCCGCCTTCCATCGCTACCGGAACGCCGGCTGGTCGAATACGTGGCCTTTGCCGACAGTTTCGACATGATGCAGCAGGAGTTCGGCCGCACCATTCAATTGCCGCCGTCCTTTCCGGATGCCACCAAGCCCTGAAACCTCCGCGCCTTGATGGCCGGTCCGGGAAGGTTCTATAGCTGTGCCGGAAATCTGTGCCCCCTTTCCGGACAGGGGCAGCGGGTCTTTTTCGGGATCGGACATGAACGCACCGGCTAAGGCGAGCAAGCTCATCAGGGGAGCGGATGGCGACTGGGAAGTCGTGATCGGCATGGAAATCCATGCCCAGGTCACGTCGCAGTCCAAGCTCTTTTCCGGCGCCTCGACCGAATTCGGCGGCGAGCCGAATTCGCATGTATCGCTAGTCGATGCGGCGATGCCGGGCATGCTGCCGGTGATCAACGAGGAATGCGTCAAGCAGGCCATCCGCTCCGGCCTCGGTCTGAAGGCGCAGATCAATCTGAAATCTGTTTTTGACCGGAAGAACTATTTCTACCCGGACCTGCCGCAGGGCTATCAGATCAGCCAGTACAAGTCGCCGATCGTGGGCGAGGGCGAGGTCGTGGTCGACATGCCCGACGGCGAGACCGTCACCGTCGGGATCGAGCGCCTGCATCTTGAACAGGATGCCGGCAAGTCGCTGCACGACCAGCACCCGACGATGTCGTACGTCGATCTGAACCGGTCGGGCGTGGCGCTGATGGAAATAGTGTCCAAGCCTGATCTGCGCTCCTCGGAAGAAGCCAAGGCCTATGTGTCGAAGCTGCGCACCATCCTGCGCTATCTCGGCACCTGCGACGGCAATATGGAGGAGGGCTCACTGCGCGCCGACGTCAACGTCTCGGTCCGCAAGCCGGGCGCGCCGTATGGCACCAGGTGCGAGATCAAGAATGTCAACTCGATCCGCTTCATCGGCCAGGCGATCGACTATGAGGCGCGCCGCCAGATCGACATCCTGGAGGACGGCGGCACGATCGATCAGGAGACGCGGCTGTTTGACCCCGGCAAAGGCGAGACCCGTTCCATGCGCAGCAAGGAAGAGGCGCATGACTATCGCTATTTCCCCGACCCCGATCTCTTGCCGCTGGAATTCGATCAGGCCTATGTGGAGGCGCTGAAGGCCAACCTGCCCGAGCTTCCGGATGAGAAGAAGGCGCGTTTCATCGCTGACTACGGACTGACGCCCTACGACGCCGGCGTGCTGGTCGTGGAACGCGAGACCGCCGACTTCTTCGAGGAGGCCGCAAGGGGGCGCGATGCGAAAGCCACCGCCAACTGGGTCATCAATGAGCTTGCCGGCCGTCTCAACAAGGACGGCAAGTCGATCGCGTCTTCGCCGGTCAGCGCAAGCCAGCTTGGCACCATCCTCGACCTCATTGGCGAGGGCACCATCTCCGGCAAGATCGCCAAGGACCTGTTCGAGATCGTCTGGGCCGAGGGTGGCGACCCGCGCGCCATCGTCGAACAGCGCGGCATGAAGCAGGTCACCGATCTCGGCGCGATCGAGAAGGCGGTGGACGAGATCATTGCCGGGAACCCGGGCAAGGTCGCCGATGCGAAGTCCAACCCGAAAGCGGTCGGCTGGTTCGTCGGGCAGGTGATGAAGGCGACGAGCGGCAAGGCAAACCCGCAGGCCGTCAACGACCTGCTGAAGAAGAAGCTCGGCCTTTAGTCCGTCCGTTCATTCGGGTATGTCGCACGCAACGCGAGGCCTTGCGAAAAACGCAAGCAGCGTGCCCGCGAATATTTTGCAAATCTGTCAGTGACTTGCAGATCGAACGTCGCGCGCACAGGATGGGCTTGCGGACGAAAGCAAATCGAGCGCCGACATCATCTCAAAGGTGGAAGGGCGCCGGTTTGTCGCTCTCATCGGGATCAAGCGTGCAAGATTTGCGCGGCGGATTAACCATAGCGACGTCCGAAGCAGTGGATGAACCGCAACTCTCGCTGCTCAGCACATCGAACCGCGTCGTTCGCGGATGCGAAGAGCAATATCAGTATCGTCAGCAACGATTGTTTCGAGCAAGGGAGGGGTCGGAGAGCCGCGCACGTGCAAACGGAACGGATGAAGCGGCACCTTTTGTGCCGATCGTTGCGAATCGCTTGCACCCGATTCGCTCGTTTTTGACCGATTCAGCGTTGGCGCATCCGATTTTGCCGGCGCTTTCCAAAATTTTTTTTTGGCGCCCCTTTGCGATCCGATCTTGACAACGTAAGCCGCTGAAACGGCTGCAATGCGTACGCGAGGATATTTGAATCAGCCGACTGTGCGGATTCTTCAAGCTGAACTTGGCCTTTATTTTCAAGCTTATTTGCGATTCCGCGCATGATGCGGCGAATGTCGGAGCAAGCAGCTTGCTCGCATGCGAGACGATGCGATCTTGTGCGCCGTCGGCCGCGCCAACGGCGCGCAAGCGCTTGCGCGCGTACACGTTTCGTTAAGTGGAGTCGCTGTTTTTTGCATTCTGTAGTAATCGAAATGGAGTGCACGTCGATTCGCGACTGCACTTATTCGATAGCGCCATCTCTTAACTGGAGGGCACAATGGCGAAACGTAGGAAGGCGAAGGCCGCGGCCAAGAAGACCGCGAAGAAGACGAAGCGCAAAGCCGCGAAGCGGAAATAGTCGCATCGTTTTCGGCCACGTCATATAGGCCGGCAAGGTCATTCAGCGCGATGCGCTCGTGCGAGGCTTTGCCGGCTTAACGTGACGACGGAGGGCGTCGGCGAGACAGACGTTTAGTCTCTCCGACGCCCTCGGTCTTTTAAGCGGGGCGATGATCGCCCGGGATTGTTCAGGCCGCTTATGCGGCCTTCTCTTTGAGCCGCTTGTTGCAGGCGCTGTAATATTTCGACCAGGTCATCCCCTTTTCGACCTTGCCGTCGGCCTTGGCCTTCTTCCATTCGGCGCCGCACGCCTTCTGCCGCTCATGCGCCGCCTTGCGCGCGGCTTTCCCCTGCGCCTTTCTTTCCTCGAGCTTGGCCTTTCTTTCCGCGGCGGCGGCCTTGCGGGCTTCTGCCTTTGACATCTTCTGCGCCGCCTTCTCGGTCTCTACCTTGGCCGCGGGCGTCTGCGCGAATGCGGAATTGATTGGTCCTGAAACGACAAATGCGGCCGCCGCGACGGCGGCCAGAATGACTTTCGTTGACATCGGTTCACTCCCTCACGCGGCCGATGTGATGCAGCACGTCTCGTGCGGCCGCTCGCGAAACGATACGCGTTTTGCCGGCCGCCCGCCACAGGCGCGCTAGTGCAAAGCTCGTGATACGTCGCAGCAATCAGCGCCGCTTTCGATTTGAAGTACGAGACCTGAGCACGCCGCAAGTGTGCAGGACCTTCAAATCGGCCGCACTGGTTGCGAAACGGGGAGGCGCATTCTAGGTGATCGGGACCCGAATTTTCATCCCGGAGCATGACATGGCGCGTGTGCAGACGAAGGCAAAGCGGAGGTCGGCGGCGAAATCGAAAGCGGTTGCGAAGCGGGCCGGCGCCCGACCAAAGACCGCGAAAGTGCGCGCCGCCAAAGCCAGGCCGCGCCAGCGCCCGATCGAACTCTATTACTGGCCGACGCCGAACGGCTGGAAGATTTCCATCATGCTGGAGGAGTGCGGGCTTCCCTATGTCATGAAGCCGGTCAACATTTCCGTCGGCGATCAGTTCAAGCCCGAATTTCTGAAGATCTCACCGAATAACCGCATGCCGGCGATCGTGGATCCGGATGGTCCGGGCGGGAGGCCGATCTCGGTCTTCGAGTCTGGCGCCATCCTGCAATATCTTGGGCGCAAGACCGGCAAATTCTATCCGAAGGATGAGCGCGGCCGCGTCGAGGTCGATCAATGGCTGTTCTGGCAGATGGGCGGGCTCGGCCCGATGGCGGGGCAGGCGCATCACTTCCGTCTCTATGCGCCCGAGCAGATTCCCTATGCCATCGAGCGCTACACCAATGAATGCAATCGCCTCTATGGCGTCATGAATACCCGCCTGAAGGACCGGCCGTTCCTCGCCGGCAAATATTCCATCGCCGACATCGCCTGCGTCGGCTGGGCCTCGCGCTACGAGCGGCAGGGACAGGACTTTTCAGAATTTCCGCATCTGAAACGCTGGCTCGACACCATTCTCGCGCGGCCGGCAGTGAAGCGCGGCATGAGCTTGCGCGTGGAAGAGGCGAGCAAGGTCGACATGAAAGATCCGAAGGTGCAGGAGCTCTTGTTCAAACAGCGGGCCAGGGCCGGCTGATCTGCAACGTGTGCGCTACGCTGTCACCGCGGCAGACGGCGGGCCAGCGCCGGCTGATCTGCAGCGTATACGTTACCCTGTCTCCGCGGCGGACGTGCGCGAAGGTTATCGCCGGGATAATGAGGGGGGTCGCCGATTGGTAACCGTGCGTCTCCGGAATGCAGAATTCCCTTTGTTTTCTGGCATTTTCTGATGCCGCGAGGCGCGGCGCCGGCCCGACGCGTTGAGATTCGATTCACTGCAACGCTTAAACTGCCATTCAAATTTTCCCCGAATGATCTGCGTGTCCGGTGGGGATGCCGGACAGCAAATGCAAACCGCCGCAAAAGGCGGATCGACAGGGGATTGTCATGGCACGTTTTGAAATGTCCGGCCTCGAGCCGGCGACACTGGGGCAGGGGACGCTGACCGCGGATGCCTTTTATGATCTCGGCATTCGCTACGCCGTCGGCAACGCGGTTCCCGCCGATCTCGTCGTGGCGCACAAGTACTTCAACATCGCCGCGCTGAAGGGCAACAAGCACGCCGCCCAGCAGCGCCAGGAGATCGCCGCCAACATGTCGCCCGCGGAAATCGCTGCGGCCTTGCGCGAAGCCCGCGCCTGGCTGAGGTCGCATTGAGGCGCACCCAGGCGAAACTGTGACAAGCGTCGGAAACCGGCGGCGCCTGTTCATTGTTGTCTGCTTGCGTCGCCGGGCTCTCTCCGGCATATCCCGTGATGACGGAGACGTGGCCGAGTGGCTGAAGGCGGCGGTTTGCTAAACCGTTATACGCTCTCAAGGCGTATCGAGGGTTCGAATCCCTCCGTCTCCGCCATTCTCCATCCTGCGCGCTACGCCGGATAGTCCGCTGCGAGCCGCGCTTGTTCGCCTTCGGAATCGAAGGTCGCATCCCATCTGAGCTTGCCTATCAGGTGGAGCGGCAGTTCCGGGCGACTTGTCGCCATCTGGGTCCCCACCAGAGCTTGTTCGATAGTCAAGACGGCAATGCCCGGTGATTCTCCGAAACTGCCGTTTCTGTCCCCAAAACGGACGCCGCACGGGATGGGATCGCCCCGGAAAACCGCTGCCGGCAGGGGAGGTAAAATCCTGCGCCATGCGGTGTCAAACTGGCACCAGGTTTCCTGAATTCCGACAACCTGTTGAAAAACTGAAGTAAAATCGCCCAATCGACCGCCCGTCATCATCGCCGGGCACAAGTTTCCGCCCTCTTAATCTGAGTGCCATTTGTGCAACAGCCACCTGAAAACAGTGCCAAGTGCCTGTGTACGAGGCGTTTCTTCATTGCACGCTAATTGGCCTTGGCTAATGTGGCTGAGCGACGGAGGGGGGCATCTCCCAAGTCGTCCCGCTTGGTTTTCTCTCTCGGGGGAATTTCCAAAGAGAAAGCCAAGTGGTTCGCGGGGGCAACGGAACTTCAAGGGTGGCAACACCCGGCAGAGGCCCAACCCTCCCTAAAGTCAAACTTGGAGGTTCAACATGAAGATGGTGAAAAGCCTTCTCCTCGGCTCGGCGGCAGGTTTGTTCGCTGTTGCGGGAGCGCAGGCTGCCGATCTTCCCGTTAAGGCCAAAGCGGTCGAATACGTGAAGGTTTGCTCCCTGTACGGCGCGGGCTTCTACTACATCCCGGGCACCGATACCTGCATCAAGCTCGGCGGCTTCCTGCGCGTCGACATCGGCCACAATCAGGCCGGGTCGCTGGCGACTTATACGTCGGGTGCAGATGCCCAGTATGACCGTGGCACGAACACCCATCGCACGCGCACGCGCGCTGCGCTGTCGGCTGACGTGCGCACCCAGACCGAATACGGCACGCTGCGCTCCTATCTGCGCGGTGGCTGGCAGTGGTCGACGAACGACACGATCACGTCGAACAACAACATCACGTATTTCGACCGTGGCTTCATCCAGTTTGCCGGCTTCACCTTCGGCAAGACCGAATCGTTCTTCGACTTCTATCCGGTGCCGGTCTATTCGTTCCAGACCCAGGCGTTTGAAGGCTCCTCGGGCGGCGTCGGTATCAACGTCTATGCCTATACCGCCCAGTTCGGCAACGGCGTGTCGGCGACACTCTCGTTCGAAGATCAGAGCTTCCGCAGCCTGTCGGTTGTTGACCTCTCGCAAGGTGTACCTTTCACCTATAACGCTGCTAACGCGACCGACCGAACCGGTCAGGACGTCCTGGACATCGTGGCCAATATCCGCGTCGACCAGGCCTGGGGTTCGGCGCAGATCATGGGTGCGCTGCACGAGAATGCCGCGCGCTACTACGCGGCAAACCAGAATCTCGGCCATCCTGACTCCGAATGGGGCTGGGCGGCTGGCGCCGGCATCACCCTGAAGATGCCGTGGGATGCCAGGGACACCCTGTCCTTGCAGGGCGTCTATTGTGAAGGCGCGGCCGGTTACTGCGTGAATCCGGGTCGTGCGGCCACTGCAGGCACCAGCGGTTGGTCGGGTCTGGCGTTCGGCTGGAAGCAGGATGCTGGCACCATCGGTGGCGCATGGGCGGACGATGCCTATTTCAATACCGGCACCAGTCTCGAACTGTCGCAGGCCTTCAGCCTGGCGGGCGCTTTCCAGCACTACTGGACCCCGTCGCTGCGTACTTCGATTTACGCTCAGTATGCCAACTACGAGGCCAACAGCACGCAGGTTGACACTGTGATTTGCGCCGCCCGTGCTCTCTCGGCTGGTTGCGCCGACTGGTCGGCCTATCAGATCGGCTCCCGCACTCTGTGGAATCCGGTTGCCAATCTCGATGTCGGCGTGGACATCATGTACACTCACCTCGACAGCGCTCTGATCGGTTCGTCGCAACTTGACAATCCGAACGGTGGTACGCCCGCCTTACGTCCCTTCGCTGATGGCGACGTATGGTCGGGCCTGCTGCGCGTGCAGCGCAACTTCTGGCCGTGATCGTCTGATCAAGGTCTGAGTTACAAGATCCCCCGGTGGCGACGCCGGGGGATTTTCTTTATGGGACCAGCCGAGTGACGTCATGCAATGTCTGAAGCCTGAACCTCTTTACCTAGACGGATCGGCCACCGGGGCCAATGTCATGAGAACGGACACGAAGGTCCGGCATAATGCCGGCCAGAAAGGAACAAAAAAAACCCGCAACCCGGTCTATTCCGGCCGCTTGCGACGCTCCGCCGCAATTAATTCACAAAATTTAGGTATTTTGCTACCAGCCCTCGCTGTGAGCTGCCGTCGCGAAGCGCGAGACCCAAAATGGCTTGCCTCTCTTTTAGAGGAAGGCAACTAAGCTGCCGCACCGCCTGACGAAGTCGGAGATCGACGCCACAAGGTCGCCCCTGAGCAGCGGCGGATGCCCCTGATCGGCGACCTCGATCGTCTGCAGGTCCTTTCGCCGCGCCTTCATCATCTGCAGCGTCTGCGCGCTCAGGATGTCCGAATTGGCGCCGCGGATCGCCATCAGCGGGATGCCCGCCAGCGCATCGAACTGGTTCCACATGGCGGGCGGCGGCTGCTCAGGATCGACGGCCTTCAGCGTCTCGCGCAGGCGCGCGTCATAGGTCAGCACGAGGCGCCCATTCGCCCGCCGCCAGGTCTGGCGCGCCGCCTCGAGCCACTCCTCCGCCGTCAATCGCGGAAACTGCGCGCTGAAGAGCCGCCGCAGAATGTCCGCGCCTTCGTCGAATGACCGCGGTTCAGGCAGCTTGCCGACATAGCTCTTGATCCGCATCAGCCCGCCCGGCTCGATCACCGGGCCGATGTCGTTCAGCACGGCGCCGGCGATCAGCGTCGGCCGCGCCGCCGCCAGCAGCATGGTGAGGATGCCGCCGCGCGAGGTGCCGACATAGACCGCGGGGATGGCGTCAAGTGCGGTCACGGCGGCGATGACATCGGCGAGCTCGACCGCAAGATTGTAGTTCTGCGGATCGCGATCGTAGTCGGAGGCGCCGCGCCCGCGATAGTCGAGCGCCAGCACCCGGCGCGGCCGTATGGCATCGTGCGCAAGCGTAATGGCCAAACCGTCGAAATCCGCCGTATTGCGCGACAGGCCCGGCAGGCAGACGACCGGGACACTGTCGCAGTGCTGCGCGCCCCAGACACGCGCATGCAGCTTCAGGCCATCGGGGGCGGAGAGGAAAACCGATTCGCCATTGCTCACGTACCCTCCGCTTGTCATCGCTCGCTTGCCTCTCCGTTGTCATCATCCGCGAAAGCGGATGATCCAGTAACCCCGGTCCGGCAAAATTCGCTCAAATCCGCGTTTACTGGATTCCCCGCTTTCGCGGGGAATGACGAAGGAAAGGTCAAGCCGACAGCACGTCATCTTCTGTCATGCCCGTGTCATGCCCGCGAAAGCGGGCATCCAGTACCCGGAGTGCCGGCGACCGCGGGATAAAGGTCGATCCAGTTGGGATTGTTCTCTTCAATCAATTGAATCTTCCAGGCGCGATTCCACTTCTTGAGACGTTTTTCCCGCTGAATGGCGCTGTACGCATCATCGAACTGCTCGAAATAGACCAGTCGGCACACGTCGTATCGTGCGGTAAAGCCGCCAACGGCCTTCGACTTGTGTTCGACGACGCGTTTGATGAGGTCGCTGGTCACGCCGATATAGAGAGTGCCGCCGATGCGACTCGCAAGGATATAGACGTAAAAATTTCTACGCCCGCGCATGCGCGTAGTCTGTCCCGCCGTCTTCGCCCGCGCAAGCGGGCGATCCAGTAACCCCGGTCTGCGAAAACAGGGCGCGGCCTGCGTTTACTGGATTCCCCGCTTGCGCGGGGAATGACAAGAAAGACTCAATTCCCGCTCATCCCCCGCCGCAGATCGGCTTCGATCATCAGCCTGGGCGAGCCGCCGAAGCGCACGCGATAGATCTGCATGTTCTCCATGACCCGCTGCACGTAATTGCGCGTCTCGGAGAAGGGAATGCGCTCCACCCAGTCGACCGGATCGACTTTCGGGTCGCGCGGGTCACCGTAGCGTTCGCTCCATTCGCGCACGCGGCCGCGGCCCGCATTGTAGGCGACAAAGGCGAGGATGTAGGAGCCGCGATAGGCCTCAATGACGTCCCCCAATTCGGCCGCGCCCATCTGGACGTTGTAAACCGGATCGTTGAGCAGCCGCTTCTGGTCGAAGGAGATGCCGTTCTTCTTCGCGATATATTTGCCGGCGGCCGGCGTCACCTGCATCAGCCCCAGCGCATTGGCGCTCGACACCGCACGCGGATTGAAACCGCTTTCCTGGCGCGCGATCGCGTAGGCGATATGCGGCTCGACCTGCGGTCCCACCGGATTGTAGCGCGGCAGCCCGGCAATCGGGTAGGCATAGGCCTCGAACGGCAGGCCGCGCCCGACCGCGGTGCGGCCGAGCAGCACCATGGCGCGCGGGTCCTTGTTCTTCTCGGTCAGCGCCGCGACCGCCGCCAGCGCCGCGATGTCGGTGGTCTTGTCGGCGAGATCGGCCACCGCCGAGACCACGAGATCGCGCTCGTCGATCGCGTAGAGAATTTCGATCGCGCGCACGATTTCGAGCCGCGCGCCGTTCGGCGCCGCATGCGGCGGCGGCGGCATCCTGATTTCCCCAGGACCGAGCCTGGCGCGCGCAAGCTGGCCGTAATAGGCGGTCGGATATTGCGCACCCCGCTCGTAGTGGCGGCGTGCCTCGTCCCGGCGCCCCATCGTTTCCGCGGCGCGGCCCTGCCAGTAATGGGAGCGCGAGATCGAGGCGGGATGCTCGGCGCCCTGCATGATCTTCGCAAAATAGGGCATGGCCGCCGCCGGGTTGTTCAGAAAACGCAAGGCAATCCAGCCACTTGTGAACAGAGCCTCAACCCGTGGATGCTCCTTCTCAGGTAACGCTGCAGCGGCGGAAATACGGAAAGCAGCCTGCGGCTCGCCGATGTCGAGCAGCTTGCGCGCCAGCAGTCTCCGCTCGGTCCACCATTCTTCCAGGTCATGGATGGCGGCGGGCGACGTCGGTGCCTTCAACATCCATTGCGCGGCTTCCGCGATCTTGTCGTTGCGGCGTAGCCATTGCGCCATGGTGAAGATGAAGGCCGCGTCGTTGCGCGCATCCCGCGGGACGGCATCAAGCAGCGCCTTTGCGTTTGACGCCTTCTTCGCCACAGCCGCGCGCGCCTTTGCCAGCGCCACCTGCGAGGCGCCGAGCCGCTGCGCCGCGCGCATCGCGTCGTCCATGTCCTCGGCATAGAGAAGATTGTCCAGCCGCGCCTTGTGATCGCCCGCTGAAAGCAGCGCGCCGAAGGCGTCGAGCGCGCGTTTCTCCACGTCCGCGGAGAAGGAGTCATTGCGCCACGTGTCGCGCACCAGCTGCTGCGCCAGGGCCCGGTCACCCTGTGCCAGCGCGGTTCGCGCCAGAGCCAGCTTGCCCTTGGCGGAGACCGGCTTCTGCGCGGCGAAGAAATTGCGGACCTGTGCGTCGCTGGAAGGGTTCTGCCAGAGCGCCGCTTCCGCCTTACGGCGGAACTGCATCACGCTCGGCCAACCGGGATTGGTGGCGATGAAGGCGGCGTAGCGTTCAAAATTGAAATCATCGTCTTCTGCGCGCAGCACCGCCCATTCGATGACCTTGCGCGCCACCGGATCGCCGACCGAGCGCATGACCTCGGTTGCCGCCGAATTCTTGCCCTTGCGCACGAGATCGATCGCCTGCTTCACCGCGGCGAGGTCGGCCGGCGATGTGGCCGCGGTCGGCGCCAGCGGGGACTGTTTCGGCGGGGTCACGGCCGCGTGCCGCACCGGCGGTTGCGCAAAGGCTGCGGGCGGGGGCTGGATTGGCGTCGGCGCGAAAGCGGGAGGCATGGCGCTTGCAACCGTCACAGTGGCTGCGGCCGCCGGGCGTGGCCGCGGCATCGGCACGGTCGCGGCGATTTGCCTAGGAGGCGCAGCTTTCGCTTTGGGCGCGGCCTGTTTGGGCGCGGGTTTGGGCAGAGGCTTGGCGGCCGCCTGAGGCTCAGCTCTGGGCGCCGCCAGCGCCGGCGAGCCAAGGACAGCCAGCGCGGTCGCGGCCAACAGATGCCCGATCAGCTTGCGATGCAATGTGAACCCCGATCCTCGCCCAACGGCCGCGTTCTCGGCCCGATTCGGGCGCAATTCCATTGTCCTGAAAATCGTAAAGGATCGCCAACCATGCCCGGGCGAATCCCCTGTCCGCGGCCTCATTGGCACCGGAAAGCGGCGGGAATGGGGTGTCATCTCACCACCCGGGGTGATCTGTTCGATCAGCAACATTCGCTTTCAACGCCGGGACCGAACCGCTAACAATGGCGGAGTGCTTCCGATTGGGAGTTCCTGCGCCGCTTGCAGCAAGCTCAGCTCGGGAACTTCAAATCGAAAGCGGCACTAGCAACCGCATCAAGAAACCGCATCAAGACCGGGGTTAGTCATGGCCGCCAACGGCGCACGCTTTCGGGGCTCGTTCACCGCACTCGTCACGCCCTTCAGGAACGGCGCGCTCGACGAGAAAGCGTTCCGGGATCTCGTGGAATGGCAGATCGCCGAGGGCACGCGCGGCCTTGTGCCCGTGGGCACGACCGGCGAAAGCCCCACGCTCTCCCATGACGAGCACAAAAAGGTGGTCGAGTGGTGCGTCGATCAGGCGCGCGGCCGGGTGCCGGTGATCGCCGGGGCTGGATCGAATGCGACGAGCGAAGCAATCGAACTCGCCCGGCATGCCGAAAAGGCCGGCGCCGACGCCGTGCTGGTGGTGACGCCCTATTACAACAAGCCGACGCAGGAAGGCCTGTATGTGCATTTCAAGGCGGTGAACGACGCCATCGGCATTCCGATCATCATCTACAACATCCCGCCGCGCTCGGTGGTCGACATGTCGGTTGACACCATGAAGCGGCTCTATGAACTCAAGAACATCGCCGGCGTGAAGGACGCGACGGGCAATCTGGCGCGGGTGTCGCTGCAGCGCGAGGCGATGGGGCCGGACTTTATCCAGCTCTCCGGCGAGGACATGACAGCGCTCGCCTTCAACGCCGCCGGCGGTCAGGGCTGCATCTCGGTGGTGTCGAACGTTGCGCCTGCGCTCTGCACGCAATTGCAGGAGGCGACGCTTGCCAACGATTATCCGCAGGCGCTGAAAATCCAGGACCGGCTGGTGCCGCTGCATCATGCGATCTTCATCGAGCCGGGCCTTGCCGGCGCCAAATGCGGGCTCACGCTGCTCGGGCGCGGCAACGAGGAAGTGCGTTCGCCGCTGTTGCCGGTCACCGATGTTGCCCGCAACGCCATCAAGAAGGCGATGGTGCATGCGGGGCTGCTGAATTAAGCAAATGTGTGCCTATCCTTTGTCATGCTCCGCGAAAGCGGAGCATCCAGTAGTCACTGACACCCTTGTGTTTACTGGATCGCCCGCTTTCGCGGGCGATGACAAATGAGAGGTGGCGATGGCCGCCAAAACCGAAGCCAAGCTGAAAGTCGTCGCCGACAATCGCAAGGCGCGTTTCAATTACGAGATCGGCGAGACCATTGAGGCCGGCGTCGCGCTCACCGGCAGCGAGATGAAGTCGCTGCGCGCCGGCAAGGCGACGATCGGGGAATCCTACGCCGATTCCCGCGGCGGCGAGCTGTGGCTGATCAACGCCAATATCCCGGAATATCTGCAGGCTGGCCGCTTCAACCATGCGCCAAAACGGCCGCGCAAATTGCTGCTGCACAAGCGCCAGATCAACAAGCTGATCGGCGCGGTCGAGCGCGAGGGAATGACTATCGTGCCGCTGAAGCTCTATTTCAATCCGAAGGGCCGCGCCAAGATCGAGATCGCGCTCGCGCGCGGCAAGAAGCTGCACGACAAGCGCGAGACGATGAAAAAGCGAAGTTGGGAACGCGAGCGCGGCCGGCTGATGCGGATGAAGGGGTGAGATATCCAATTGTCATCGCCCGCGAAAGCGGGCGATCCAGTAAACACAACAGTTTCAGTGATTACTGGATTCCCCGCTTTCGCGGGGAATGACGAAAGGAGAGGCGCGCGCACACTCCTACTTGATCACAACGCAGCCCACGCGCGCGCCGGCATTGCCGATCGGCTGGCTGGTGTGGTCATCCTCGCTGGCATGGATGACAAGCGCCGACCCGTCCCTGTCGCGCAGGGCGTTCTTGCCATCCAGACGCACCTCTTCCGTCGAGACCTCGGCATTCACCGACCCGTCCGCATTGGCGAAGATGTTGGGCAGATCGCCGTCGTCCGGCCCGTCCGGATTGAGCAGGCCGTGCTTGTCGTCGTCATGGTTCACATGGCCCTTCGAGAGCTGGAACTTGCCGACATCCGAACAATCGCCCACCTGATGAAAATGCACCCCGTGCCAGCCCGGTGTCAGGCCGCCGGCATTGATGGTGATGCGCACAACGGTCGCCTCCTTGCCGCTACGGATGGCGATCTTGCCGATCGGCTCGCCCTTGGCGCCGACGACCTGCCCCTCAAAGGTCTGCACGTCCTGCGCGAGCGCAGGGGCCACAAGCGTGAGCGCGGCGCCCATCCCGATCCATGCCGTTTTCATGCGCAATCTCCTTTGGCTGCAAAATTCAACGCGCAACGATGCCAATTGGCTCCCAGCCGGTTGCGACGGCGTGGTTTCGCGCGCGCTGCGAAACTCGCAAGTGTAACGGCTTTCACCTACCGGCAGGCGGACAGGCCGCTCACATGGGCGTGAAGCGACGCTGGATCGGCTGAGGCGGTGTTCTGCATTGCTTGTCATCGCCCGCGAAAGCGGGCGATCCAGTAACCCCGGCCTGGCCAAAATAACTTCCGCCTTCGTTTACTGGATTCCCCGCTTTCGCGGGGAATGACACGTAGAGCGTCAGTCAGCAACATCCAAAAAGAAAATCCCCCGGCGTCGCCACCGGGGGATCTTGTAACTCAGACCTTGATCAGACGATCACGGCCAGAAGTTGCGCTGCACGCGCAGCAGGCCCGACCACACATCGCCATCGGCGAAGGGGCGCAGGAAGGCCGCACCACCGTTCGGAGCGTCATTCTGCGACGAACCGATCAGAGCGCTGTCGAGGTGCGTGTACATGATGTCCACGCCGACGTCGAGATTGGCAACCGGATTCCACAGAGTGCGGGAGCCGATCTGATAGGCCGACCAGTCGGCGCAACCAGCCGAGAGAGCACGGGCGGCGCAAATCACAGTGTCAACCTGCGTGCTGTTGGCCTCGTAGTTGGCATACTGAGCGTAAATCGAAGTACGCAGCGACGGGGTCCAGTAGTGCTGGAAAGCGCCCGCCAGGCTGAAGGCCTGCGACAGTTCGAGACTGGTGCCGGTATTGAAATAGGCATCGTCCGCCCATGCGCCACCGATGGTGCCAGCATCCTGCTTCCAGCCGAACGCCAGACCCGACCAACCGCTGGTGCCTGCAGTGGCCGCACGACCCGGATTCACGCAGTAACCGGCCGCGCCTTCACAATAGACGCCCTGCAAGGACAGGGTGTCCCTGGCATCCCACGGCATCTTCAGGGTGATGCCGGCGCCAGCCGCCCAGCCCCATTCGGAGTCAGGATGGCCGAGATTCTGGTTTGCCGCGTAGTAGCGCGCGGCATTCTCGTGCAGCGCACCCATGATCTGCGCCGAACCCCAGGCCTGGTCGACGCGGATATTGGCCACGATGTCCAGGACGTCCTGACCGGTTCGGTCGGTCGCGTTAGCAGCGTTATAGGTGAAAGGTACACCTTGCGAGAGGTCAACAACCGACAGGCTGCGGAAGCTCTGATCTTCGAACGAGAGTGTCGCCGACACGCCGTTGCCGAACTGGGCGGTATAGGCATAGACGTTGATACCGACGCCGCCCGAGGAGCCTTCAAACGCCTGGGTCTGGAACGAATAGACCGGCACCGGATAGAAGTCGAAGAACGATTCGGTCTTGCCGAAGGTGAAGCCGGCAAACTGGATGAAGCCACGGTCGAAATACGTGATGTTGTTGTTCGACGTGATCGTGTCGTTCGTCGACCACTGCCAGCCACCGCGCAGATAGGAGCGCAGCGTGCCGTATTCGGTCTGGGTGCGCACGTCAGCCGACAGCGCAGCGCGCGTGCGCGTGCGATGGGTGTTCGTGCCACGGTCATACTGGGCATCTGCACCCGACGTATAAGTCGCCAGCGACCCGGCCTGATTGTGGCCGATGTCGACGCGCAGGAAGCCGCCGAGCTTGATGCAGGTATCGGTGCCCGGGATGTAGTAGAAGCCCGCGCCGTACAGGGAGCAAACCTTCACGTATTCAACTGGTTAGCGCTTTTTCTTTGGAAAATTCTCGAGCGGAATCAGCGCCGCATTGTCCGACGGAAAGACGCAGAGCATCGTTTTGCCGTCGCCCGGGCGGGGGACCGGCTAGGTGGTTCGCCGCGCACGGCCGGGCCGCGCAACGCGATCTTGCGCCATCCGGCGACGATGCGCGGTGCATCGGGCCGTGCCGCTCAGGATCGTCGCGCTGGGTATAGCCTAGGTCGAACCGCGCAAGCGCAGACGCGCGCACAAACAAACGCGCGCACCACGCGCATGGGCAATGCGCGCGGCGCGGTCAAAGTTTCTGCGAGAAAGAAGAAGGAAGTCTTACACCGCCTGGCTTGGCGCTTCCGAACGGATCACGACGCGTCCAACCACTTCCGCGGCTTCGAGCAGCGTGTCCTGCGCCAGATGCGCGTAGCGCTGGGTGGTGCGCGGCTGGGTGTGGCCCAGCAATCCCTGCACGACGTAAAGCGACACGCCCTGGTTCACGAGGAAGCTCGCGAACGAGTGGCGCAGATCGTGCAGCCGCACGTCATCAAGCAAAGCGCGTTCGCGAATGCGCGCCCAGGGGAAATGCAGCGACGCGCTCGGCCGGCCGGTGACGGGCGAGGGGAAGATATATGGGTTACCCGGAATGGGCGTGATCGAACGCAGAAGCGCCAGCGCCTGTCCGTTCAGAGCGATGGAGCGCGGCCGGCCGGTCTTGGAAATCGGCACCAGCAACGTTCGCTTGACCCAGTCGACATAGTCCCACTTGGCGTGCGTGATCTCGTTGCGACGCGCGCCGGTGAGCAGCAGCAGCAAGATGGCCTGTGCGGCGACCTTGTTCTCGTCGACATTGATCGACGCGATCAGGCGTTGCGTTTCCTCCGGCGTCAGAAACCGGTCGCGCTGCACGTCCGGCGCGGTGCTCAGGCCGAAGGTCGGATTTTCGCGCACGCCGGGAATCTTCCACTTGCGCGCGAGATTGAAGATGTAGCGCAGCAGGATCAGCACGCGGTTGGTGGTGCCGGTGGCGTAGCCCCTGTCGCGCATAGCCTGCAGCAGATTGGCGATCGCGGTGCCGGTGATCTCGTCGACATGCAGCGCGCCGAGGACCGGCAGGATGTGGATACGCAGCACCGTTTCGTCGGTGCACCAGCTCCGCTTGTAGGACTTGACGTGCGGCATGTAGCGGTCGCGCACGAGCTCCGTCAGCGTCGGAATCGCGCGCAATTCCTTGCGCTTCTCCTGCGGATCGTCCCCGAGCAGCGCCTGCGCCAGCACGACACGCGCCTTGCGCCGCGCCTGCTCGACCGTCAGCGCGTCGGCGGGGCCGATCTTGTACTGGCGCTCGCGCCCGCGCTCGTCGGTGTAGCGCTGATAGAAGGTTTTGCCGCCCGACGCCCGCACTTCC
The DNA here is from genome assembly GCA_032027085.1 of Pseudorhodoplanes sp. Classification (NCBI taxonomy): domain Bacteria; kingdom Pseudomonadati; phylum Pseudomonadota; class Alphaproteobacteria; order Hyphomicrobiales; genus Pseudorhodoplanes; species Pseudorhodoplanes sp. The sequence goes on from JAVSMS010000001.1 coordinate 3,345,627, forward strand.
AGCATGAACCCCCGCTGATCGATATCGAAATAGTCGACCTTGGGCCGGCCGGGTGTGCACGCGGCATTTGCAACGAAGGATTTAGTGAGTGCGGCTTTGGGCATGCCTACGCGAACAACGTCTGTGAGGACACAGATGTCACATCAGATGACATTCGAGGGTCAAGGCATCAGCGGAATCATGTCCTATGTGATGACGCAATTGTCGCATGCGACGTTTTTTCCATCATAAAAAATGATCGGTTCGTCATAGAAAGTGACATTCTGGATTGGAGGGCTGATGATCGGCGACAACCGACGACGTAAGCTATTGGTCGTACCTGGTCCCAACGCGGCGCTTTTCGAGCGTCGCGAATTCGCCTCGAAAGTGAGAGCAGCGCGCGCCGTGCTTGGCTGGAGTCAAGCCGAGCTGGGCATGCGCGTGGGCATCACCCAACGCTCGATCAACCGGCTGGAAAAAGCCGATGTCGATGTCCGGCGTTCAACCGCCGTGGCGATCGAAACGGCGTTTCGCGACGAGGGGATTGTCTTCGAGCCGATCAAGGAGGGCGGATTCCGGATGCTGGTGCTCAAGTGAAGGGCCGGATGAATTTCGGTTACCTCCCCCCGACGGGGGTAACCTGAGTTTTGCCGCGCCGCTGAGCCACATGCGATTGCCCCCGAGCCCATCTTAGGGACAGGGAGTCCCGCAGCGTTCGCCGCAACGGTTTTAATCCCGATCGCATCTCGTTGGCTGCTTCCGTTGGCTTCGCAATCGGGTACAATGCGCGCCGCATTCCTGCACGAACACCCATGCCGACGCCGCACGACCCCACAATGCTGCCGGACGAACTTCCGATCCCGGTCGATGACGGCGCAACGCGCCATGTCGTGGGCACTAAGCTTCCCGACATCGCGCTGCCGTCGACCGACGGCACAAGGGTCAGCCTGGCCTGGCTGCCGGGCCGCGCCGTGGTCTACATCTACCCGCGTACCGGCGTTCCCGGTCAGGCCTTGCCGACCGGCTGGGATGCCATCCCCGGAGCGCGCGGCTGCACGCCGCAATCCTGCGCCTTTCGCGATCACTTCGCCGAACTGACCGCGCTCGGCGTCACGCACCTCTACGGCTTGTCGACGCAGGACACCGCCTATCAGCGTGAGGCGGCGGATCGGCTGCATCTGCCGTTTCCGCTGTTGTCAGATGCAGAGCTGAAATTTGCGAAGGCGCTTGATCTGCCGACCTTCGAGGTCGACGGCATGACGCTGATCAAGCGCATGGCGCTGGTGATCGATGACGGGACGATCACGCATGTCTTCTATCCCGTCTTTCCGCCCGACAAGAACGCGGAAGAGGTGATTGCCTGGCTTCAGGCCGAGCGACGCTGACTTTTTTCTGATTTATCCAGAGTGTCGCGCACGGCGCGAAACACGGCGCGAAACATCTCGGGCGTCAGCACGCCGGTATTCGTATTGTAGCGCGAGCAGTGATAGCTGTCGAAGAGTGTCACCGGCCCGATTGCGGTCGTGTTACCATGTCCAAACGGGGCCGCCGACAATTTCGTGTCCAGCGCGCGCACCACGGTGTCATGTGCGATCTTGCCGAGTGCGATGATGGCACGGAGATTCGTCATTTCCGCAATCGTCGCCTGGAGGAATGTTCGGCAAGTGTTGATTTCCAGCGGCGTCGGCTTGTTCTCGGGCGGGACGCAACGCACGCCGTTGGTGATGCGCGCGTCGACCATGGTCAGCGTGTCGTCGGGGCGGGCGAGAAATTGCCCGCTGGCGAAGCCGAATTCAATCAACGTGGAATAGAGGAGGTCGCCGGCATAGTCGCCGGTGAAAGGGCGGCCGGTCCGGTTGGCGCCCTGCAGCCCCGGCGCCAGCCCGACGATCAGCAAGCGGGCCTCCAAGGGGCCGAACGAGGCCACCGGCGCGTTGAACCAGCCCGGCTCGCGCTGACGCAAGGCGGTACGGAAGGACACAAGGCGGGGGCAGAGGGGACAGTCACGCCCTGGCTTGCCGCTGTCGCGGATCAGCGTCGGATTTTCAGTCCTCGAAGTCGTCGTCGTCACCATCGGCGCCGACATTGGCACGTTGCGGCGCGCCGCGCTGCAAAAATTGCGGGGTATGTGAGCGCGGCTCCCGGCCTTCGCGCGGCTCGCGAGCGGGCCGCTCCGCCGGATCGCGGCCGATCTTGGTCTGGAGTTGCACGATGTCGACGAATTCGTCGGCCTGACGGCGCAGTTCGTCGGCGACCATCGGCGGCTGCGTGGCAATGGTCGACACGACCGTCACCCGCACGCCGCGGCGCTGCACCGCTTCCACCAGCGATCGAAAATCGCCGTCGCCGGAAAACAGCACCATGTGATCGATCGAGCCGGCCAGCTCCATGGCGTCGACCGCCAGTTCGATGTCCATGTTGCCCTTGACCTTGCGGCGGCCGGTCTGGTCGACAAATTCCTTGGTGGCCTTTGTGACGACTGAATAGCCGTTGTAATCGAGCCAGTCGATCAGCGGCCGGATCGACGAATATTCCTGATCCTCAATCACCGCCGTATAATAGAACGCCCGCAAGAGATTTCCGCGCGCCTGAAACTCCTTGAGCAGCCGTTTGTAATCGATGTCGAAGCCGAGCGAACGCGCGGTGGCATAGAGATTGGCGCCGTCAATGAAGAGAACTATCTTGTCGTTTTGTCTGGACATCCGTCCGCTTGTCCTTGTTGTTGGCCTCGGCTGGAGGCGTGGTCTAACGCTATTCGTGGTCGAAATTCACATGAGGGACCATGAATTCATCTGGCGGCCCGGGGGTCTTTCCGGAGCCTTTCCTGGGCGCCCAGAATGGCCGATCGAACAAAGAAATCCTGGTCTAATTACAAATTAGTCATGCTTTATTCGTCGGCAATAAGGCAACTTCACTCCCGCGCTTTGGTTTCCGCTGATGGAAGAACCCGCCCATTCTCCCGTGATTGGGCCTTGCGCTTTGGGGCGGAGGAGGGTAGCTAGAGCCCAAATCCACCAAGGTCCCTGTTTCCAGGAGTGGCGAGCCCATGGCCCGTGTCACCGTAGAAGACTGCATCGACAAGGTCGAAAATCGCTTCGAGCTCGTCCTGGTGGCGAGCCACCGCGCCCGCATGATTTCGTCCGGTTCCCAGATAACCCTGGACCGCGACAACGACAAAAACCCGGTTGTGGCGCTGCGCGAGATCGCGGAAACGACGATCTCCCCCGGCGACCTGAAGGAAGATCTGATCCATTCGCTTCAGAAATACGTTGAAGTGGATGAACCAGAGCCTGAAGCACCGCTCATCGGCACCTCCGGCTCGGTTGACGCCGATGACACCGATGTCGCCATGGAGCACATGAGCGAGGAAGAGCTTCTCAAGGGCCTCGAAGGCCTGACGCCGCCGGAGGCGCAGCCGGAGCCAGAACCCGAGCCCGAAGACGAGTAAGGGTCCTTTCACCGAAATCCGCGATGGCCCGGCTTTGCCGGGCCATTTTGCTTTTTAATTTAAGGGCCGGCGGCTTAGCCTTGCGGCTGGGGCAAAACGCCGTGATATCATGGTGTTGAAAGGCGTGATGGGCGCCCGAAGCAGCCCTGTGGCCGCCTTTCAGGATCGTCATGGTGCGTTCGAAGCCTCAATTACCTCGCATGCAGAACCAGGCGCGCAGCCGGGTCTCGCTCGAACACTCCCTGAGCGTTGTCGGGCAGGTGGCTGAGAAGAAACAGAAAGTCGCCAAGCCGCCGATGATGCGGCAATACGAATTGGTTGAGCGGGTACGCCGCTACAATCCACAGACCAACGAGGCCTTGCTCGACCGCGCCTACGTTTACGCCATGAAGGCGCATGGCGAGCAGAAGCGCGCCTCCGGCGACCCCTACTTTTCCCATCCGCTCGAAGTCGCCGCCATTCTGACCGATCTCAAGCTCGACGACGCCACCATTGCGGCGGCGTTGCTGCACGACACGATCGAGGACACAGAGGCGACCCGCGCCGAAATCGACGAATTGTTTGGCCACGACATCGGCACACTGGTCGAAGGCCTGACCAAGCTGAAAAAGCTCGACCTCGTTACCAAGGAGGCCAAGCAGGCGGAGAATCTCCGCAAGCTGCTGCTGGCGATTGCGGCGGATGTGCGCGTGCTGTTGGTGAAGCTCGCCGACCGCCTGCACAATATGCGTACGCTCGATTACATGTCGCCGGAGTCGAAGCGCCGCAACGCCGAGGAGACGATCGAAATTTATGCGCCGCTTGCCGGCCGCATGGGCATGCAGGAATTGCGCGAAGAGCTTGAGGATCTCGCGTTCCGCGAACTCTATCCCGAAGCCTATGATGTCGTAACCGAGCGGCTGTTCACACTGGCGCTCCGCAACAAGGATCTCATCACCGACATTGAGCAACAGCTCACTCGCAAGCTCGCCGACCGCGGCATCATTGCCACCGTTAAAGGGCGGCAGAAACGCGCCTATTCCATCTGGCGAAAGATGGAACGCAAGTCGGTCGGTTTCGAGCAGCTATCGGATATCTATGCCTTCCGCGTGATCGTGAAGTCGACGGCCGATTGCTACCAGGCGCTGGGCATCGTGCACACGACATGGCCGTTCGTGCCCGGGCGCTACAAGGATTACATTTCGACCCCGAAGCAAAACGATTACCGCTCGATCCACACCACGGTGATCGGCCCGGGCAAGCAGCGCGTCGAGTTGCAGATCCGCACCGAGGATATGGACAACGTCGCCGAATACGGTATCGCCGCGCACGCGCTCTACAAGGATGGCGCCGGTTCGCCAAGCGAGATGCTGTCGCGTGAATCGAACGCCTATGGGTGGCTGCGGCGGACGATCGAACTTCTGGCTGAGGGGTCGAACCCCGAGGAATTTCTTGAGCACACAAAACTTGAACTGTTCCATGATCAGGTCTTCTGCTTCACGCCCAAGGGCAAGCTGATCGCGCTGCCACGGCAGGCAACGCCAATCGACTTTGCCTATGCGGTACATACCGATGTCGGCAACACGGCCGTGGGCTGCAAGATCAACGGCAAGATCGCGCCGTTGATGTCGGAGTTGGCGAATGGCGACGAGGTTGAAATCCTCGTTTCCAAGGCCCAGAAGGCGCCGCCGGCCGCCTGGGAGTCCCTCGTGGTGACCGGAAAAGCGCGCGCCGCCATCCGCCGCGCCACACGGGTTGCGGTGCGCACGCAATATGCGGGGCTCGGGCGGCGCATCGTCGAGCGGCTGTTCCAGCGCGCCAAGAAAGACTACTCCGACGAGAAGCTGCAGGGCGCGCTGCCGCGCCTGGCACGCGCCTCCATCGAGGACGTCATGGCGGCGGTGGGTCGCGGCGAGATGAAAGCGTCAGACGTGGCGCGTGCCATGTACCCCGATTATCGGGAGGAACGGGCTGCCATCAGCGCCCCCGCTGGCGACAGCGGTTGGTTCGACCTGAAGAAAGCGAAGTCGGTGAAGGCCAAGATACCGGCCGGTGAAACCCGCTCGGCGATCCCGGTGCGCGGCATCAACAGCGACCTGCCGGTGCGTTTTGCGCCGAAGGGAGGGGCGGTGCCCGGCGACCGCATTGTCGGCATTCTCACACCGGGCGAGGCCATCACCATTTATCCGATCCAGTCGCCGGCTTTGAAAGAATTCGAGGACACGCCCGAGCGCTGGCTCGATTTGCGCTGGGACATGGACGAGCGTGCGCCGCAGCGATTCCCGGCCCAGATCGTTGTCCACTCGGTGAATGAGCCGGGGTCGCTTGCGCAGATCGCGCAGGTCATTGCCGAGCATGATGGCAATATCGACAATATTCATATGACACGGCAGTCGCCGGATTTTACAACGGTGATCATCGATCTTGAGGTTTACGACCTCAAGCATCTCACTGCGATCATCTCGCAATTGCGTGCAAAAGCCGTGGTCGCGCATGCGATGCGTGTGAATGGCTGATTGACAAGAGCTGCGACGTGCCGACAATTCCGTATCTCCGGCTGGGCGTGAACATCGATCACGTTGCGACGATCCGCAACGCGCGCGGCGGGGTGCATCCCGATCCAGTGCGGGCGGCGAAACTTGCTGTCGCAGCGGGCGCGGACGGCATCACCGCGCATCTGCGCGAAGATCGCCGCCATATCCGCGATGAAGATATCGCGCGACTGAAGGCTGAAATTACCAAGCCGCTCAATTTCGAGATGGCCGCGACCGACGACATGATCGCCATCGCGGTGAAGACGAAGCCGCATGCCGCTTGCCTGGTGCCGGAGCGGCGGGCGGAACGCACCACCGAAGGCGGCCTCGATGTCGTGGGACAGAAAGTTCTGGTTGAGGACGCGGTGTCGGCGCTGACTGCGGCCGGGATCCGGGTGTCGCTGTTCATCGCGCCCGAGCCGGCGCAGATTGAATCCGCCAAGATGGTCGGTGCGCCGGTGATTGAGATTCACACCGGCGCCTGGTGCGAGGCGCTGGTGCATGACAGGACGGCGGCCAAGCCCGAATGGAAGCGCATCGTCGAGGGCGCACGCCTTGCGAACAGCCTGGGACTGGAAGTGCATGCCGGCCACGGTCTCGACTTTGCGAGCGCCGAGACAATCGCCGCGTTGCCGGAAATCGTCGAACTGAATATCGGACATTTCCTGGTCGGGGAGGCGGCCTTCGTCGGGCTCGACGCCGCGATCAAAACCATGCGCGCTGCAATGGATCGCGGCCGCGAGAAAGCGCCGCGATGATCCTCGGCATCGGCTCCGATCTCGTCGACATCCGCCGCATCGAGAAGGTGATCGCGCGCCATGGCGAGCGCTTCATCAAACGCATCTTTACCGACATCGAGCGCGCCAAGGCGGAGCGGCGCGCGACCCGCATCGACACCTACGCAAAGCGCTTCGCCGCCAAGGAGGCCTGTTCGAAGGCGCTCGGCACAGGTTTCCGGCGTGGCGTGTTTTTCAAGGACATGGGCGTCGTCAATCTGCCATCGGGGCGTCCGACCATGCAACTGACGGGCGGCGCGCTCGATCAGCTTCGGCGGATCACACCGAAAGGATGCGAGGCGCGGATCGATGTCAGCCTGACCGACGAGTATCCGATCGCACAGGCCTTTGTTGTGATCTCGGCCGTGCCGGGCAAAGCGGACGCGGGTTAGCGACGATGGCGGTCGGAAAACAAAGCCGGGGCGGTCGTGGCGGATCACCCGATGATCGTACTGTCGACGAGGCGAAAGCCGCCATCGAAGCGGGTCGTCTGGATGAAGCCGAGCAACTGGCGCGCGGGGTGCTTGCCCGTAAGCAGAACCATCGCGGTGCCTTGCATGCGCTCGGTGTGGTCTTGCTCGCCCGATCCAAACCGGCCGAGGCGGCGGGATTGCTGGAAACCGCCGCACGCGACAGCAAGGACCCGGTGATCGAAACACATCTCGCCATGGCGTTGCGACAGACAGGCCGCGCCGCCGATGCTTTGACTTGGCTTGAACGTGCGACGGCACGCCAGCCAGCCTTTGCGGCCGCATTCCATGAATACGGCATATTGCTGGACAGCCTCAACCGGTTTGCCGAAGCCGAAGACATTTTGCGAAAGGGCCTGAAGCTTTTCCCAGGCGATCCCGAAACATGGTGCACATTGGGGCGCGTCTTGCTGATGCGGGGCGATCGCGACGGGGCGCAAAGGGCGTTTGCGCGCGCCTTGGTCGAAAGACCTGCCCATCCCAATGCAGTTTATGGCCAAGGCTGCGTGTTACGGGACAACGGCGAATTCCCGCGCGCGGCAGATCTGTTCCGGCAGGTTTTGCGGCAGATTCCGGAATGGGCGGAAGCACGGCTGCAACTTGGCTATTGCCTGCTCGAACTCGATCAGTGGGATGACGCCATGGCTGAACTTCGCGGCGCCATCGCCCTCAATTCCGCGCTCTATGACAAGGCCCGTTACATTCTGGTACGGTCGGCGCGCGGACGGTTCTGGCTGCGGCCAAGCGCAGTGGCGCAAGCGCTCGGGGCACACGCGCAAGCCTAACGTTTGCTGGCGCGGAATTCGTGGCGATAGACGCCTTGCTCAAGCGCGAGCGCCATCGACACGTCGTGCAGGCGCTGGGCGGCATCTCCTGTGATGGTTTCGAATTTTGCAGCCCAGCTTTCGCGGTTCACAGGAATGCATTGGGCAACCGGCGTGCCCTTCGCAATTATTCCGGTAAAAGCCGGGTTCTCCCAGCAGGCCGGGAAATGAATGAAATTGTCGTGATAGGTATCGGCGTCGACCAGCCCTGTCAGCGTCGTGAAAGGCAGATCGCGGCGGTTCACCGGATGGGTGATCAGAAGTGAAAATCCTCTTGGAAGTTCGATGGTCCAGAAGTTGGTGAACTTCACGATGAAGCGGTCGTCTTCATAGAAGGGCGTCCCGACCACCTGGGTGTTGTCGTGGAATTGCAGGGGCGAGCGCGGGTAATTGGTGATCGCGCCGCCCGGGACATCGCGATCCCAGCTGAATTCTCCTTTCTCGACCTTGAGATCGGCGACCAACGGCATCAGAAAACCGTAGGTCATGGCGTCGATGAAGGGCGGGCATTTCTTGACGGTGAATTGCTCGTCCTGCGACGCCGCGTTGAATGCCTTTTGCGGCATGGTCTTGAACCAGTCCGGAAGGCCCTGCACGGCCGGCACGGGCTTGGGCAGAATAGTTTCCAGTTCCGGCGGACAACGGAAGGTGATTTGCTGCTCGTGCGTCTGATCCGTCATCACGATCCCCGATACCGACATATTTGAACCGGATTTGCAGGAGTAATGGGACTGCTAAGGGCAGTCGGCAACAGGTGAATCATACTTGCATTCCATGTCAGCGGTGCGACCGAGGTCTGATCGGGGCGCTTCAGTGGTTGTGGGCAGATTTGATTTATCCTGTAAAATCATAGGATTAGACAAAATTCCTGCGTTTATTGCGCCTTGGTAGCCCAGCCGCTACAAGTCGCCGGACGCGCGATCCAAGAGATGTTCAGGGACAAGAAGGCTTATGAGCGTGACCACCGGGGCGAAGAAAAAAGAAGGCGGGTTGGGTGAAACCGTCCGCGTCATTGTCCACGCGCTCATTATCGCGCTGGTGATCCGGACCTTCCTGTTCCAGCCGTTCAACATTCCGTCCGGCTCGATGAAGGAAACGCTGCTCGTCGGCGATTACTTGTTCGTTTCCAAGTATTCCTACGGCTACAGTCACTATTCTTTCCCCTTTTCCCCGCCACTATTCTCCGGCCGCATCATCGGCTCGCAGCCCGATCGCGGCGACGTTGTGGTGTTCCGCCTGCCGAAGGACGACTCGACCGACTACATCAAGCGCGTCATCGGATTGCCGGGCGACCGCATCCGCATGATCGACGGCCTGCTGCACATCAACGGGCAGGCGGTGAAGCGCGAGCGCATTTCCGATTACATCGAGACCGAGGAGACTGAGCGCGCGACGCGGGTCAAACGCTGGCGCGAGACGTTGCCGAACGGCATCACCTATACGACGCTCGATCTGATCGATAACGGCTTCTATGACAATACGCAGGAGTATGTCGTTCCCGCCGGCCATTATTTCATGATGGGCGACAACCGCGACAATTCCACCGACAGCCGCGTGCTCAGCCAGGTCGGCTACGTGCCGTTCGAGAACCTGATCGGCCGCGCCCAGATCATTTTCTTTTCGGTCGCCGAGGGTGAGCGCGCCTGGCAGGTGTGGCGCTGGCCCTGGGTGGTCCGCTGGAGCCGGTTGTTCACTATCGTCAGATGAATCGAAGGGCCGATAACGCGTCAGGTGAGCCCGGCGGCTCGGTGGCCGCAAAGCGCGGTGCGGCCGCCAAGGAGCGCGCAGCGCCCGCACGCGCGCGCAAGACCAAGGCCAAGCCGGCGGCGACTCCGCTGGAATCCACCATCGGCTACCGGTTCAATGATCCGGCTTTGCTCGACCGCGCGCTGACCCATATTTCGGCGTTGAAGGGGCAGGGGCGCGTCGGCAGCTACCAGCGGCTGGAATTTCTCGGCGATCACGTACTAGGCCTCGCCATTTCCGAAATGCTGTTTGCGGCCTTCCCCAAGGCGGATGAGGGTGAGTTGTCGCGCCGCCTGGCCGATCTTGTCCGCCGGGAAACGTGCGCGGATGTTGCGCGGGCCATCGATCTCGGCACCGCCTTGCGGCTGGGCGCCTCAGAAGTGCGCGCCGGCGGACGCGCCAAGGCCGCCATTCTCGCCGACGTATGCGAATCGCTGATCGGCGCGGTCTTTCTGGACGGCGGCTATCAGGCGGCAAAAGCTTTTGTCGATCGCTTCTGGGCGGAGCGGATGCGCAAGCCCGCGCGGCCGCTGCGCGATCCGAAAACGGTGCTGCAGGAATGGGCGCAGGGGCGCGGCCTGCCGACCCCGGCCTATCGCGAGGTCGAACGCACGGGGCCCCACCATGATCCGGTTTTCCGGGTGGCCGTGACGTTGCCCAATCGCGATCCTGCCGAAGGCAAGGGGCGCTCAAAACGCGCCGCGGAGCAGGCGGCGGCCGCTGCTCTCTTGGCGCGGGAAGGCGTGCGCAGCGATGGCTGAGCGGAAGATCGGCGCAGTAGACGAGACAGAGACGCGTTGCGGCTTCGTAGCTTTGATCGGCGCCCCCAATGCGGGAAAATCGACGCTGCTCAATGCGATGGTCGGCTCCAAGGTGTCGATCGTGTCGCACAAGGTGCAGACCACGCGCATGCTGGTGCGCGGCATCGCCATAGAAGGCAAGGCGCAACTCATCTTTGTCGACACGCCGGGCATCTTCAAACCCAAGCGGCGGCTTGACCGCGCCATGGTGGACAGCGCGTGGATCGGCGCACAGGACGCCGACCTCACCGGATTGTTGGTCGATGCCCGCAAGGGCATCGACGAGGAGACCGACGCGATCCTGTCCAAAATCGGGGATATTGGCGGCGAAAAGTTTCTGCTGCTGAACAAGGTCGATCTCGTCGACAAGGAAGTGTTGCTCGGCCTCGCCAACGACATCAACGCTCGCGCCAAATTCGCCGCGACCTTCATGATTTCCGCCTTGACCGGCAGTGGCGTCGCCGATGTGAAACACTGGCTGGCCGAACACGTGCCGCCGGGCCCGTGGCATTATCCCGAAGATCAGATTTCAGACGCGCCCCTGCGCCAGCTCGCCGCCGAGATCACGCGCGAGAAGCTGTATCACCGGCTGCATCAGGAATTGCCATATCAGTCGACGGTGGAGACGACCGACTGGAAGGAACTCAAGGATGGCTCGGTGCGCATCGAGCAGACGATCTTTGTCGAGCGTGAAAGCCAGCGCAAGATCGTGCTCGGCAAGGGCGGCCAGACCATCAAGGCGATCGGTGCCGACGCGCGCAGGGACATCGCTGAAGTCGCGGAAGCGCCGGTGCATCTGTTTCTGTTTGTGAAGGTCCGCGAAGGCTGGGGCGACGATCCGGCACGCTATCGCGAAATGGGATTGGAATTCCCCAAGGATTGACGCCCGCGCAGATTCGCCGGCAAGGTTGCGTCATGCACTGGCTCGACGACGGCATTGTTCTGGGCGTGCGCAAGCACGGGGAGGCCAACTCCATTCTCGAACTGATGACGCGCGCGCATGGCCGCCATCTCGGCCTGGTGCGTGGTGGCAGCGGCTCGCGCCTGCGTCCGGTGCTGCAGCCCGGCAATACGGTGCACGCCACCTGGAGCGCGCGTCTCGACGATCATCTCGGCACCTTCACGGTTGAAGGCCTCAACCTGCGCGCCGGCGCGCTGCTGACCTCATCGCATGCGGTCTATGCCGTGACGCATCTTGCGGCACTGGCACGGCTGTTGCCGGAGCGTGATCCGCATGAAGCGATCTATGACAGCCTGGAAATGATCCTCGATGCGCTCGACGAGCCGGCGCTCGCCGGCGCGCACGTCGTGCATTTTGAGATGCAGATGCTGGTTGAACTGGGTTTCGGTCTTGATCTCATGTCCTGCGCCGCGACCGGGCAGACGCATGATCTCGTCTATGTCTCGCCGAAATCGGGCCGGGCGGTCTCACGCCAGGCGGGGGAGGAGTGGCGCCATCGTCTGCTCGCCTTGCCGGCATTTCTGGCGGAGGACAATCATGGTGCGCCGTCGGCCGCCGATCTGGCCAAGGGTTTTCAGCTTACCGGCTTTTTCTTGGCGCGCGATGTGCTTGAGCCCCGCAACCTGACATTTTCTGATGCACGCGTGCATTTCATCGCCGCCGTCGAGCGCGCGTTGCCGAACGCCGCGTGAAAATAAAAAGGGCCGGTCGCAGGGACCGGCCCTTTGTCCGAAACCGGACGCTATCAGTAGCAGCGGCGCTCCCACCAGCAACGGCGATAATAGCCATATCCGCGGCAAACGCGGACGTTGCGGCAGCGCGGGCCGCGGCGATAGTAATAATACTGCGCCTGCTCAATCATGCTTTGCATGTTGATCGCGCCGTTAATCGCGCCGCCATTGGCCGGAGCGGCGGATGCGCCGGTGGTGCCGGCGAGGCCGAGTCCAACGGCCACCAGCATCGCAACAAGGATTGTCTTCATCAGGATCTCCGTTCTTCCTTCCTACGGTTTGAACCACCCGCCGCACGGAAAAGAGACTCAATGCGGTCGCAGCCAATGTTTAGCAGAAGACGCAACATTCCGGCGACATACCGACGTCTGCGTGCCGCCGGTGCCGGTCAATATTCCATTACATCGTTACCGGCTGTTACCAGCGGTAATAGCGATAGGGACGATAATAGCCATAGGGTCGGTAGGGCCGATAATAGGGACGGTAGTAACGCGGTCCGGTCCACCAGCATCGCCGGGTGCAACCATAGCGGCCGCAGCGGCGCCGGCACACATAAGCGGCCTCTTCGGTGAGCTTGTAATCTGCCAGTGCGCCATTGATGGCCGCCGGCGCCGGAAGCGTGACGGCGTTGGCATGATTCGTTGCCAGGGCCGCAAAAGAAAAGAGAGCGGCCACAGCGGCGAATGCGAGACATATCCTGCGCATGTTCATTCCTTCCCTTCAATATCTGTAGCAAGCCGAAGAACCCGCATCGGGTCCGTCAGCCTGTGTTGCGTCGCCTCCGTACAGCCAGTAAAGCGGCGACACTCTGAATCCGACGTGGTTCCCGTGTTCATCCCTTGTTCATGGGCCTTTTGCGGGTTACCGACACATCATGGGAAAGCAAACGATTCCGCCCGAAAAAGGCGAGGTCCAGGAAATCGCCCTGCGCGAGGCGCTGGAAGAGCGCTATCTCGCCTATGCGTTGTCCACCATCATGCACCGGGCGCTGCCCGATGCGCGGGACGGCTTGAAGCCGGTCCACCGCCGCATCCTCTACGGCATGCGTCTGCTGCGCCTTGATCCCGGTTCAACCTTCAAGAAATCGGCGAAGATCGTCGGCGACGTGATGGGTAACTTCCACCCGCATGGCGACCAGGCGATCTACGACGCGCTGGTGCGTCTCGCGCAGGATTTTTCGTCACGCTACCCGCTGGTCGATGGTCAGGGTAATTTCGGCAATATCGACGGCGATAACGCCGCCGCGTACCGCTACACTGAAGCGCGCATGACCGAGGTCGCGCGCCTTCTGCTCGAAGGCATCGACGAGGACGCGGTCGACTTCCGTCCGAACTATGACGGTCTGTCGGAAGAGCCGGTTGTTCTTCCCGGCGCGTTCCCCAATCTTCTCGCCAACGGCTCGCAGGGCATCGCGGTTGGCATGGCAACCTCGATCCCGCCGCACAACGCCGCCGAATTGTGCGACGCAGCCTTGTTCCTGATCGCCAATCCGAATGCGCGTTCCAAGACGCTGATGAAATACGTGCCCGGTCCGGATTTCCCCACCGGCGGCATCATCGTGGATTCTCCCGAGACCATCGCGGAGGCCTATGCGACCGGCCGCGGCTCCTTCCGTGTGCGTGCGCGCTGGAAAGAGGAGGACACCGGCCGCGGCACATACCAGGTTGTGGTCACGCAGATACCCTATCTCGTCCAGAAATCGCGGTTGGTGGAAAAGATCGCGGAACTGATGAACGAGAAGAAGCTGCCGTTGGTCGCCGACATTCGCGATGAATCGGCGGAAGACGTGCGGCTGGTGATCGAGCCGCGCGCGCGCACGGTAGACGCGGCGGTGATGATGGAATCGCTGTTCAAGCTCACCGAGCTTGAAAGCCGCATTCCGCTCAACATGAATGTGCTGATCAACGGCAAGGTGCCGAAGGTTGTCGGCCTGGCCGAGGCACTGCGCGCCTGGCTCGACCATCGCCGCGATGTCTTGATCCGGCGTTCGAACCACCGGCTGCGGCAGATTGATCATCGCCTGGAGGTGCTGGGCGGCTTCCTGATCGCCTATCTGAACCTCGACAAGGTGATCAAGATCATCCGCACGCACGACGAGCCGAAGCCCGTGCTCATTCGCACCTTCAAGCTCACCGATCTGCAGGCCGATTCCATCCTCAACATGCGGCTGCGCAATCTGCGCAAGCTCGAGGAGATGGAGATCAAGCGGGAGGACAAGGCATTGCGCGAAGAGCGCAAGAGCCTGAAAACGCTGCTCGGCTCCGAGGCGCAGCAGTGGAAGAAGGTTTCGGATGAGATCAAGGCGGTGCGCGACGCCTTCGGACCGAAGACCGAACTGGGCAAGCGCCGCACCACCTTCGGGGAGGTCGCAGAACACGCGGCAGCCGCCGTGGAGGAAGCGCTGATCGTCCGCGAGCCGGTCACGGTGGTTGTGTCGGAGAAGGGCTGGATCCGGGCGCTGCGCGGCCATGTCTCCGATCTGTCCGGTGTCGTGTTCAAGACCGACGATGCGCTGAAATTCTCGTTCCCCGCCGAGACCACCTCGAAATGTCTGCTGTTCGCGACCAACGGCCGCTTCTACACCATCGATGCCGGCAAGCTGCCGGGCGGGCGGGGTCACGGCGAGCCGGTGCGGCTGTTCATCGATCTCGATCAGGATGCCGACATCGTCTCCGTCTTCGCGCACACGGGCGGACGCAAATTCCTGGTGGGCAGCCAGACCGGCCGCGGCTTCATCGTCTCAGAAGACGAGTGCCTGGCGAACACGCGCAAGGGCAAGCAGGTGCTCAATGTGAAGGAGAAGGATGGCGCCTGCGCCATCACCACCATCGATGGCGAGCTGGCCGCCGCGATCGGCGAGAACCGCAAGATGGTGATCTTCCCGCTGGAGCAGGTGCCGGAAATGGCGCGCGGCGCGGGCGTGCGCTTGCAGCGCTACAAGGACGGCGGATTGTCCGATCTGACTACCTTCGGCGGCAAGGAGGGGCTGACCTGGTTCGACAGCGCCGGGCGGGCCTTCTCGATGTCGCTGAAGGAGCTGAAGGATTGGCGCGGCAACCGCGCCGACGCCGGGCGGCTGGCGCCGAAAGGATTTCCGAAGAGCAACAAGTTCGGGAAGACGATTGCCTCATAGTCATTCCGGGGCGCCAGTGTTAGCTAGCGACCCCGGAATTCGGCGGCAAGGTTGCTACGTCTGGATTCCGGAACGTGTTTCAGCGCGTCCGGACTGACGGCGAGATCAAAGCTCCGCCCGCACCCAGCCCTGCGACATCAGTCGTTCCTGCGGCAGGAAGCGGCTCTTGTAATCCATCTTGCGCGAGCCGCACACCCAATAGCCAAGATAGACATAGGGCAATCCCATGCGGCGCGCGCGTGTGATGTGGTCAAGGATCATGAAGGTGCCAAGCGAACGGTTGTCCTCTTCGGGCTCGAAGAAGGAATAAACCATCGACAATCCGTCATTGAGGATATCGGTCAGCGCCACCGCCAGCAGCGTGCCGCTGCTGCGACCTTGAAAGGCCGCGTCTGAGTCCCGCCGCCGGTATTCCACAATGCGGGTTTCAACGTGGCTGTCTTCCACCATCATCGCGTAATCGAGCACGGTCATGTCGGCCATGCCGCCGTCGCGGTGCCGCGCGTCAAGGTAGGCGCGGAACACCGAATATTGCTCCGAGGTCGGCGTGGCCCTGCGCATCTCGCCAATCAGATCGGAATTGCGATCGTCAATGCGCCGCATCGAGCGCGTGGGGCGGAAGTCATCGGCGACGACCCGCACCGAAATGCAGGCGCGACATGCTTCGCAGGCTGGGCGATAGGCGATGGACTGGCTGCGGCGGAAGCCGCCATGCGTCAGCAGATCATTCAGGCCCGGTGCGCGGTCGCCCACGAGGTGTGTGAACACCTTCCGCTCTTCTTTTCCTGCCAGATACGGGCAGGGCGAGGGCGCGGTCAGATAGAATTGTGGTGTGTCGCGCGAATGCTGGGTCACGGGCCGATGCAAACCCTCCTGCCGCCATGTTCTCCCGTCAGGCCCCATTCGTCAAAGGGGGCGGTTCTCCGGCCGCCTTGTCAGGCGGTCGGCCGCACCGGCCGCATGGCGGCCGCCCGCATCTGATTGTTGATCACAACCGTACCCACCAGCATGTCGTGCAGGAGGCGGCGGCGGCTGTTGAAAAAACAGACAAGGAGGATGAAGGGTGTCAGGGCCGAGACGGTCACCCAGAATACCACGGCATGGACGGCGCCGAGGACGAAATAACTCGGAGCGCCGTACCAGGTGCGCATCTCCAGATCCATCACCCGCATGCCGATGGTGGCCGAACGCGGAGAACCAAGCGTCATGCCGTAATAGAACAGCGCCCAGAGCACTGAGACGACCGGCATCAGGCCGTAGAGCACGAAACCGAGCCCCAGCGTGACGACGCCAACGGCGAAGATGAACATCGCCAGGAATACCATCGGCACTGCGAGGATGATCAGGTCGATCAGGAAAGCGATCACACGCCGTGCCGGCACCCCGTCGAACAATTCAGGCTGGGTGGCCGGATCATAGGCGTGCGGCTTCACGTCGAAGGACACGCCGACCTGTTTCGGATCGTTGCCGCTGGGACCGCTGCTCATGGGATATCCTCGCTCCTGCGGAAAGATGGGGACAAAAAGCATCCCCACGCAAGAGGTTCCCGGACGTCCTCCCATCAGATTCGCGCGAGCGGCGTGCAGTTCACGCCGCCGGCGTCACATCGCGAGGGCGGGCAGTTTCAGCCGGCTGTGATGATCGTCGACCACATGCAGCGAATCGGAGGAGGCCGACGCGGAGCCAAAGGGCAGATTGGAAGGCTTCTCGATTTTCACCGCATTGACGACAAAGTCGCGGATCTTGAAGACGCCGGAGGCGAGCTTGTCGAACACGCCTTCGAGGCCCTCGCGCGCCGTCGGCTTGTCGGCGACGGCAGCTGGCGTGATCACAAGAGGCGCCGCGGGCGCGGCCGTAGTGACCGCGAATGAAGTCTCCCGCCGCGCCGTCTGCAGCTTTTTGCGGTCGGGCTGCGCCTGTGCCGCCGCGTGGCTGCGCGCCTGCTCGCGAGCGGCCTCCTTTTCGGCTGCTTCCGCCGCCGCCCGGCGTCGCGCTTCGGCCTCCTGGGCCGCCTTCAATTCGCGCATGGCGACATGTCCGGCCTCGACCCGCTGGGCGACGTTGTCAAAGCGGGTCAAATCCGACTGGTCGAAAACAATCATCTCAAGCTTCTGCGCCGGCTCATGATGCAACAGGCCGAGCTTGGAAACGAGCAGGGCGCCGGCGACAGAGCACAGGACGGAAAAGGCCATTCGTCCTGCATAAGTCCAGAACAGCTTTGGCATGACAGGCCTCGGCGAGGTGGCGCCGGCCGAAACGGTCGGCATGACGCGGGGGCGTGATTTCTGGCGGTTGATCTCGCCGAAAACATGGCGTCTGGTGCCGCGGATACGCCATTTTCAGCCTGTGACGAACCCGACATGACCATTGCACTTTCCGATATCGAGGCCGCGCAGGCGATTCTGGCCAACCGGGTGGTGCGCACCCCCATGCTGCCGGCACCGCGGCTGTCCGAGCTCACCGGCGCCACCGTCTTTGTGAAATACGAAAATCTGCAGGTTACGAATTCCTTCAAGGAGCGCGGCGCGCTCAACAAGCTGGCGAGTCTCGACAAGCCCGAGCGGGCCCGCGGCGTGATTGCCATGTCGGCCGGCAATCACGCGCAGGCGGTGGCCTACCACGCGGCGAAACTCGGCATCGCCGCCACGATCGTCATGCCGGTGACCACGCCGCTGGTGAAGGTCGCAGCTACCCGGGGCTATGGCGCCAATGTGGTGCTGCACGGCGAAAGCGTCGCAGAAGCGCAGGCGCGGATGGAGGAATTGCGGGCCGAGCGCGACCTGGTGCTGGTTCACCCTTACGACGATCCACGGGTGATCGCCGGGCAGGGCACGATCGCGCTGGAAATGCTGCACGACGCGCCCGACCTGGATTGCCTTGTTGTGCCGATCGGCGGCGGCGGCCTGATTTCCGGCAATGCCATTGCGGCAAAGGCGATCAAGCCGGAGATCGAGATTCTGGGCGTGGAAGCCGCGCTCTATCCGTCGATGTGGAACGCAATCAACGGCAAGGACCGGCCGATCGGCGGCCCGACCCTGGCGGAAGGCATTGCCGTCAAGAATGTCGGGCGGCTGACGCTGCCCATCGTGCGCGCGCTCGTGTCACGCATTTTGCTGGCAGACGAAGAACATCTCGAGCGCGCGGTGAACATCTTCCTGACCTTGCAGAAGACCATGGCGGAAGGCGCCGGCGCCGCCGGACTGGCGGCGATGCTGGCGGAGCCGGATCGCTTTTGCGGCAGGCGCATCGGTTTGATCCTTTGCGGCGGCAATATCGACCCGCGCATTCTCGCCTCCATCATGGTGCGCGAGCTCGAACGTGGCGAACAGATCGTCTCATTCCGCCTGACGATTCCGGATCGGCCGGGCGTGCTCGGGCAGATCGCGACGCGCCTCGGCGTGCTCGGCGCCAATATCCTGGAAGTCGCTCACAAACGGCTGTTCCTGGACGTGCCCGCAAAAGGCGCGCGGCTGGATGTGACGGTCGAGACGCGCGACCATGCGCATGCCGAGGAGATCATCAGCGCGCTGGCGAAGGATGGCTATCAGCCGGTGCGGCTGCATGCCGGCGAGACGATGGAGTAAAGCCACCTCTCCCCGCGTGCGGGGAGAGGTTGGCGCCGCTAAGCTTGTTTCAGCTTCTCCGCCGCCCTCGGCGCAAAATACGTGAGCACACCGTCGCAGCCGGCGCGCTTGAAGGCGATCAGGCTCTCGATCATCGCACGCTCGCCGTCGAGCCAGCCGTTCTGTGCCGCCGCCATGATCATCGCGTATTCGCCCGACACCTGATACGCGAAGGTCGGCATGCCGAAGGTGTCCTTCACTCGCCGCACGATGTCGAGATAGGGCAGGCCGGGCTTTACCATCACCATGTCCGCGCCTTCCTCGATGTCGAGGCTGACCTCGCGCAGCGCCTCGTCAGAATTGGCATAATCCATCTGGTAGGTGCGCTTGTCGCCGGTCAGCGTCTTCGATGAGCCGACCGCGTCGCGGAACGGACCATAGAAGGCCGACGCATATTTCGACGCATAGGCCATGATCGCAACGTCGGTGTGGCCGGCGGCATCGAGCGCTGCGCGAATGGCGCCAACGCGTCCGTCCATCATGTCGGACGGCGCGATGATGTCGCAGCCGGCCTCCGCCTGCACCAGAGATTGCTGCACCAGCACTTCGACCGTTTCATCGTTGAGGATCACGCCGTCGCGGATCAACCCGTCATGGCCATGGCTGGTGAATGGATCGAGCGCGACGTCGCAGAGCACGCCGAGATCGGGAAATTCATTTTTGAGTGCGCGCAGCGTCCGGCAGACCAGATTGTCGGGATTGGTCGCCTCGGAGCCGAATTCGTCGCGCAGCTTTGGGTCCGTATAGGGAAAGAGCGCAAGGCAGGGGATCGACAGCGTCATCGCCTGTTCAGCGGCGCGGAGGATTTCGTCGATCGACAGTCGTTCCACGCCCGGCATCGACTCGATCGGCGTGCGCGCTTTTTGCCCGTCCACGACAAAGACCGGCCAGATCAGGTCGTCGGTAGTGAGCACATTTTCGCGCACCATGCGGCGCAGCCACTCGGCCCGCCGCAGGCGGCGCGGCCGCACCGGCAGATCGAGGGGTTCAGTGGCGCGGGCGGCATCGGGCTCGACCGGCACGACGCGGGTTTTTCTTTCAAGGGGACGGCCGAATTTGATGGCCATGGCGGGCTCCGTTTTCAGTCTTTTATCCCTTTCATGAGGAGACTGCCACGGTCCCGCGGCGAGGCCGATTGACTGGGGTAAACGGCCCACTTATCGCTTCAGATATGGACTTTGAGCTGTCGGACGACCAGCGCGCCTTTCAGGCCACCGCGCGGCAATTCGCCCGCGACGAAATGATGCCCCATGCCCGGGACTGGGACGAGGGCGAGGTGTTTCCGGTTGAGACGCTGCGCCAGGCTGCCGCGCTCGGCTTTGGCGGTATTTACGTGAAGGACGATGTCGGCGGTTCCGATCTATCGCGGCTCGACGCCACCATTATCTTCGAGGAACTGGCGCAGGGCTGCACCTCGACCGCCGCCTATATCTCCATTCACAATATGGCGGCCTGGATGATTGACGCTTTTGGCGGCGAAGCGCAGCGCAAGCGGTTTTTGCCCAAGCTCTGCAGCATGGAGCATTTCGCGAGCTATTGCCTGACCGAGCCGGGCGCCGGTTCGGACGCAGCAAACCTGTCAACGCGTGCGCGGCGCGACGGCGACCATTATGTGCTCGACGGTGCCAAGGCTTTCATTTCCGGCGGCGGTGTCTCCGACATCTATGTCTGCATGGTGCGCACCGGCGGCGCCGGGCCGAAAGGCATTTCCTGCATTGTCGTCGAAAAAGACACGCCGGGGCTTTCCTTCGGCGCGCAGGAGAAGAAGCTTGGCTGGAAGTCGCAACCCACGGCGGCTGTCATTTTCGAGAATTGCCGCGTCCCGGTTGAAAATCTCGTCGGCAAGGAAGGGGACGGCTTCAAGATTGCGATGATGGGGCTTGACGGCGGTCGGCTCAACATCGCCGCCTGCTCACTTGGCGGGGCTCAATTCTGCCTCGACCGTACGCTTGACTACATGCGCGAGCGTAAGCAGTTTGGTTCTCGCCTTTCCGATTTTCAGGCGCTGCGTTTTCGCATCGCCGACTATGCCACCGAGCTCGAAGCCGCACGGCTGATGGTGCACCGCGCCGCGCATGCCGTGAGTGCCGGTGAACCGGGCGCGACGCGCCTCGCGGCCATGGCCAAGCGCTTCGCGACCGACATCGGCTTCGAGACCGTCAACGGCTGCCTGCAACTGCACGGCGGCTACGGCTATCTGCGCGATCACCCCATCGAGCGCGTGCTGCGCGACGTGCGCGTGCATCAAATTCTTGAAGGCACCAACGAAATCATGCGGCTGATCGTCAGCCGCGATCTCTTGGGGAATTGAATTGAATCCATCCGACGACATCCTGTTCGAGCGCCGCGGCAGCGCGGGCCTTGTCATTCTCAACCGGCCGAAGGCGCTGAATGCGCTGACGCATGACATGGTGCGCGCGCTGCACGCGCAACTGAAGACCTGGGCGGTGGATGACGCCGTGAGCCGCGTGATCGTCACCGCCAATGGCGAGCGCGCTTTCTGTGCCGGCGGCGACATCCGTGCGCTCTATGATCTCGGCCGCGCCGGCAAGCAGAAAGAAGCGCTGCAATTCTTCCGCGAGGAATATGCCCTCAACGCCTACATCAAGCGCTATCCCAAGCCTTATGTGTCGCTGATCGACGGCATCGTCATGGGCGGCGGCGTCGGCATTTCCCTCCACGGCTCGCATCGCGTGGCGGGCGACCGCTATGGCTTCGGCATGCCCGAAGTCGGCATCGGCTTCTTTCCCGATGTCGGCGCAACCTACGCGCTGCCGCGGCTGCCCGGCGAGATCGGCACCTGGTGCGCGCTGACCGCCAACCGCCTCCATGTCTCGGACGCTGTCCTCAGCGGCGCCGCCACGCACCACGTCAATTCACATCACTTTGCTGGTCTTCTTGAGTCGCTCTGCGGCGCCGATCCGGTCAACGCCGTGCTCTCATCCTTTATGACGAGAGCGGGGGAGGGCGAAATCATGCCCCGGCGGCGTGTCATCGACCGGCTTTTCTCCTATGACCATGTTGAAGACATACTCGCGGGCTTGGACAAGGAGGCGATGTCGGGGTCCGGCGACGCGGGCTGGGCGGCGGACACCACCCGCGCGATGCGCTCCAAGTCGCCGACGAGTCTGAAGATCGCGCTGGCGCAGATGCGGCTCGGCAGGACGAAGCCGTTTGAGGAGTGCATGGCTATTGAATTTCGCATCGTGTCCCGCATTCTCTACGGCCATGATCTCTATGAAGGCGTGCGCGCGGTGATTGTCGACAAGGACAACAAGCCGGTCTGGCGGCCGGGTGCGCTCGGCGACGTGTCGGACGCCGACGTTGCCCGTCATTTTGCGCCGCTGGCCGATGGCGAACTGGTGCTCGGATGATCGATCCGATCACCACCGCGCAGACCCAGAGCATCGAGCCGGTGCGCACACGCAAGGATGCGGCGCAGCAGGGGCCGTGGACACGGCGGCTTATCCTGTTTCTGCGGGTGATGGCGGTGCTGTCGATGATCAAGGGCCTGTTTCACTGGTCGGTGGTATTGGGGATCGGCGAGGGGCCCGACACCCAGTTCACCGCCAACCCGGTGCCCTGGCAGACGGCGACGGTGTATTTTGCCATCATCGATCTTGTCGCCGCGGTCGGGCTTTGGCTCGCCGCGGTCTGGGGCGCGGTGGTGTGGCTCACGGCGGCGGTCTCGATGGCGGCGGTGGAGGCATTCTTTCCGCAGATTTACGGCGGCTCCGTCATTGTCGTTGCGGTCGAGCTTGCCTTGTTGTGCTGCTATCTGGTGCTGGCGATGCAATCGGCGCGGGAACATCCGCACTGAACATGAATAACTCGGGAGGCTGACATGGCGCGGATCGCATTCATTGGACTCGGCAATATGGGTCTGCCGATGGCGATGAATTTGCTCAAGGCCGGCCATCAGGTTGAAGGCTTCGATCTGAATCGCGAGGCGGTCGAGAAACTCGTCGCGGCCGGCGGCGCTTCGATGGAAAGCGCGAAGATCGCCGCCTCGCGCGCCGAAGTCGTCATCACCATGCTGCCTTCGGGCAAAGAGGTGAGGGAGCTCTATCTTGAGCCGGGCGGCATCATCGACAGCGCCAATCCAGGCACGCTGCTGATCGATTGTTCGACCATCGATGTCGCCACCGCGCGCGACGCGGCGGCCTCGGCGGACGCCAGAGGTCATTTCATGATCGACGCGCCGGTCTCCGGCGGCGTCGGCGGCGCCCAGGGGGCCACGCTCACCTTCATGGTCGGCGG
Source organism: Pseudorhodoplanes sp. (assembly GCA_032027085.1). Classification (NCBI taxonomy): domain Bacteria; kingdom Pseudomonadati; phylum Pseudomonadota; class Alphaproteobacteria; order Hyphomicrobiales; genus Pseudorhodoplanes; species Pseudorhodoplanes sp. The sequence continues at coordinate 3,368,891 of JAVSMS010000001.1, forward strand.
CAGCGAGGCGGCGTTCGAAAAGGCGAAGCCAATCCTGGAAGCCATGGGAAAGACCATCGTGCATGCCGGCGGACCCGGCAACGGTCAGGCCGCAAAGATCTGCAACAACATGATCCTCGGCGTGTCGATGATCGCCGTGTCGGAAGCCTTCGTACTGGCGGAAAAACTCGGTCTCGACGCGCAGAAGCTGTTCGACATTTCCTCGAAGTCCTCGGGACAATGCTGGTCGATGACCACCTATTGCCCGGTGCCGGGCCCTGTTCCGACATCGCCCGCCAATCGCGATTATCAGGCCGGCTTCACCGCCAACATGATGCTGAAGGATTTGCGTCTGGCGAAGGAAGCAGCACAGGCCGTCGAAGCGCGCACGCCGCTGGGCGCGGGAGCTGCGGCGATCTACAGCGCCTATGTCGACAGCGGGGAGGGCGGCCGAGACTTTTCCGGCGTCATCCAGTTCCTGCGCGACAATTGAAACGAGCGCTTGTTCATCGTCGGTTGTCTAGCGCGCAAGTCGAAATGGTTACCGGAATTCCGCGTGGTTAGCGCGCGGTTGACGCGATCTGAACAATTTGAAATTCCGTCGTCGTTTGTGACGGGCGGGAACAATCTGCGAAAGCGCAGAAAGCGCGGATATTCGAGGCGCACACCGCGCATGGTAAACACGGGCTAACCGCATCCATTCAACTGCGCGCGATGCATCTTCCATTCACTATCCCAAATAAACCTAATCTTTATTCTAGAATTTAATCCGTTCTTCAGCCGGGCTTCGTATCGTCGGACCACTAACGAGGGGAAACAGGGCCCCCGTCCAAAACGACAAAGAACTACGAAGGAAGGCGTCACATGAAAGCCGTTGCAAAAACGGTCGAGCCGTCTGTGCCGGGTGCTCAGCGTTTCGACCATGTCAGGCCGCTTTATCTGGAGGCTCTGACGCTGGTCGAGCGTCTGCATCGCCGTCTGCTCGACGTCATCAAGGACGAATTCGATCGCCGCGGGCGCGCCGACATCAATTCGGTGCAGGCCTTGCTGCTCTACAATATCGGCGACAAGGAGCTGACTGCGGGCGAACTGCGCACGCGCGGCTATTATCTCGGCTCCAACGTCTCCTACAATCTGAAGAAGCTTGTCGAGATGGGATTCCTCGATCATCAGCGCTCGCGCGTCGATCGCCGGTCGGTGCGCATCAAGCTGACCGACAAGGGCCGCGAGGTACGCGACATCGTCGAGGCGCTGTATCAGAAACATGTGCGCACCGTGGAGCAGGTCGGCGGCATTAGCTGCGACGAGTTCTCGACGCTGAACAAGTCGCTGCACCGCCTCGAGCGGTTCTGGACCGACCAGATCCTCTACCGGCTGTAAGACATTCGAAGCGAAGCCTTTCTTCTTGCCTCGGCGGGTCCTTTTGGACTCCGCCGGGGCCTTCATTTTTGCCGCAGTCACAAAATCGCCAGACCGGTTGCCTTTCTGTGCTCCCGCTGGGCGGAATGGGGATTTCGGATGCGAGACGGCGGGCAGGACACATGGCTGAACCGCAGGCGGCTGCTGCGCGGCATCGCCTCGCTCGGCGGCACCATGGCCATGGGCCCTGCATTTGCGCAGGACGCCACCCTGCAGGCGCTGATCGACCAGAACCAGCGCGGCGGCTTCGGGCTGGGCTTCGACGCCGGGCTGCGCAGCGTAAAGATGCCCAAGGCCTCGCTGGCCACGCTGTCACCGCAGACCGTCCAGACCACCGAGAAGGCCATTCCCCGCTATGAGGCCATCGTCGCGCGCGGCGGCTGGGCCGTCGTGCAGCCGACAGACCGGCTGCGGCTCGGCAACAGGCACAAGTCTGTCGTCAAGCTGCGCGAACGGCTGATCGTCGGCGGCGATCTCGACCACAACAACGGCGTCAGCGACGTGTTCGATTCCTATGTCGAGGCCGGGGTCAAGCGCTTCCAGGCGCGGCATGGCATGACGGTCGACGGCATCGTGCGCGAGCAGACCTTCAACGCCCTGAATGTGCCGGCCGAGGTGCGGCTCAATCAGCTCAAGACCAATTTGATCCGCCTGCGCAGTTTCTCCGGCAATCTCGGCAACCGCTTTGTGATGTGCAACATCCCGGCGGCGGAAATCGAAGCGATCGAGAACGGCGTCGCCGTCACCCGACATACCGCGGTTGTCGGCAAGCCAGACCGCCCGTCGCCGGACATTCAGAGTCGCATCGTCGAAATCAATTTCAATCCTTACTGGACCGTGCCGGTCTCGATCGTGCGCAAGGATTTGATCCCGCGGATGCAGGCGGAGCCGGATTATCTCGACAAGCAGCATATCCGCATCTTTGATCAGCGCGGCAACCAATTGCAGGCGCACCAGATCAACTGGTATTCGGACGAAGCCGTCAATTACATGTTCAAGCAGGATCCCGGCGAGTTCAATTCGCTCGGATCGATCCGCATCAATTTTCCGAGCGCGCATGGCGTGTACATGCATGACACGCCCTCGAAGAATCTGTTCGGCGAGGATTTCCGTTTCCATTCGTCCGGCTGCGTGCGCGTGCAGAATGTGCGCGAGTTGGTCACCTGGCTATTGAGCGACACCTCCGGCTGGTCGCGGCAGGAGATCGACCTGGTCATCCGCTCCGGCGAGCGGCGCGATGCGCGCATCGCCAAGCCCCTGCCGCTCTATTGGGTTTATGTCACCGCCTGGGCGACGCCCGACGGCGTGGTGCAATTTCGCGACGATATTTATAATCGCGACGGACTGGGGCACATCGCCACCATCAGCCGCGAATAGATCCCGGACGGATATGAGCGCACAGGACGACGAGGCGCGTGAAGTCCTCTTCGAGTTCAGGCAGGTCGGGACGACGGTCCGGGTCGCGGCGATCGATGCCGCGACCGGGACCGAAGTCACGGTGATGGGCCCGGCCACCGCCTCCCGCAACGACCTGCAGCGGCTGGCCCTGAACAAGCTGAAAGTCCGGCTGGCGGCTTTAGGTCGCTAGATATTGCGGCTTTCCACCTGACCGACCTCAAGTCTTGGCCGTTTTTTGCCGATATGCTAGGCCCTGCGTCCGGCCTTTACAGACATTCCGGGCATTCAGGAGCATTCCATGTCAGCATCCGACCGATCCCCGGCCGGCACGTCAGCGTCCAATCTGTTCACAGCAACCTTGGCGGAAACCGATCCGGAAATCGCCGCCGCGATCCGCGGCGAACTCGGCCGGCAGCGCGACGAAATCGAGTTGATCGCGTCGGAAAACATCGTCAGCCGCGCGGTGCTGGAAGCACAGGGCTCGGTGCTGACCAACAAGTATGCGGAGGGGCTTCCGGGCAAACGTTATTACGGCGGCTGCCAGTTCGTGGACGTTGCCGAACAGCTCGCCATCGACCGTGTCACCAGATTGTTCGGCTGCCGCTTCGCCAATGTGCAGCCGCATTCCGGCGCGTCCGCCAACGTCGCCGTGTTCATGGCGCTGATGAACCCGGGTGATACCTTCCTTGGCCTCAACCTCGCTGCCGGCGGGCATCTCAGCCACGGCATGAAGCTCAACATGTCGGGCAAGTGGTTCAATCCCGTGCCGTATGGCGTGCGCCGCGACGACCATCGCATCGACATGGATGAAGTCGCCTCTCTCGCCCGCCAGCACAAGCCGAAGGTCATCATCGCCGGCGGTTCGGCCTATCCGCGCATCATTGATTTCCGGCGCTTTCGCGAGATCGCCGATGAAGTTGGTGCCTTTCTGTTCGTCGACATGGCGCATTTTGCCGGCCTGGTCGCAGGCGGCGCGCATCCGTCGCCGTTTCCGCATGCGCATGTCGTGAGCACCACCACGCACAAGACCCTGCGCGGCCCGCGCGGCGGGGTCATTCTCACCGACGACGAGGAACTGACGAAAAAGATCAACTCGGCCGTGTTCCCCGGCACGCAAGGCGGCCCGCTGATGCATGTCATCGCCGCCAAGGCGGTCGCGTTCAAGGAAGCCTTGCAGCCCTCGTTCAAGGTCTATGCAAGGAACGTGGTGGAAAACGCCAAGGCGCTGTCGGAAACACTGAAGTCGCGCGGCTTCGATATCGTCTCCGGCGGCACCGACACGCATCTGATGCTGGTCGATCTGCGGCCCAAGCGCCTGACCGGCAAGGTGTCGGAAAGCGCGCTCGGCCGCGCCCATATCACCTGCAACAAGAACGGAATTCCCTTCGATCCGGAAAAGCCGACGATCACATCGGGCGTACGACTGGGAACGCCGGCCGGCACCACGCGCGGCTTCGGCATCGCTGAATTCCGCCAGGTCGGCGAGATGATCTGCGAAGTGCTCGATATCCTCTCGCAGAAACAGGTGGAAGAGGATTCGCTGGTCGAGAGCAAGGTGCGCGAGCAGGTGAAGAAGCTGGTCGAACGATTTCCGATTTATCAATCGTAGTCCGTCATGGCCGGTCTGTGCCGGCCATCCACGTCTTCTTGGTCGCGAAGACGCGGAGTCCCGGTACAAGGCCGGGCATGACGCAGGAGGAAAAGGTTTCATGCGCTGCCCGAATTGCGGAAGCCTCGACACCCAGGTGAAGGATTCCCGGCCGACCGAGGATTCATCCGCGATCCGCCGCCGCCGCGTCTGTCTGGCCTGCAATTTCCGTTTCACCACCTTCGAGCGTGTGCAGTTGCGTGAGCTCGTCGTGATCAAGCGCAACGGCCGGCGCGTGCCCTTCGACCGCGACAAGCTGATGCGCTCGATCCAGATCGCGTTGCGCAAGCGGCAGGTCGATCCTGAGCGGGTGGAACGGGTGGTGTCGCAGATCGTGCGCGAGCTGGAAAGCCTCGGCGAGAACGAGATCACCTCCGACACCATCGGCGAGAATGTGATGCAGCATCTGCGCGAGCTCGATCACGTCGCCTATGTGCGCTTCGCCTCGGTCTATCGCAATTTCCGCGAGCCCAAGGATTTTGAAACTGCCGTCGCCGAATTGTCCGAGGATGACGCCCGGACGGCCCAGGCGCCGCGCAAATAGGCGGTCATGTCGAGCGACGATGAACACTTCATGCGGCTCGCCCTGAATCTGGGCCGGCGCGGTCTCGGCAATGCCTGGCCCAATCCGGCCGTCGGCGCCGTCATCGTCAATGACGGCGCCATTGTCGGGCGCGGCTGGACGCAACCGGGCGGGCGCCCGCATGCCGAGACCGAAGCCTTGCGTCGGGCCGGTGACGCGGCCAAGGGCGCGACGCTTTACGTCACTCTCGAGCCTTGCTCGCATCACGGCAAGACGCCGCCCTGCGCCGACGCCATCGTCGCCGCCGGCATTGGCCGGGTCGTGTCGGCGCTGGAAGATCCCAATCCGGACGTGGTCGGGCAGGGCCTTGCGCGCTTGCGTGAGGCCGGTATCGAAGTCGAGACCGGCCTCTGCGAGGAGGACGCGCGGCGCGCGCATGCCGGTCATATCCGGCGAATTCGCGACGGCCGTCCGCATGTGACGTTGAAACTGGCGGTGTCGTCCGACGGCAAGAGCGGACTTCCCGGGCGCCGTCCGGTCCAGATCTCGGGAGAAGCGGCGCGCGCGCGCGTGCACATGATGCGCGCCATGAACGATGCCGTGCTGATCGGCATTGGCACGGCGCTGGCGGACAATCCGCTGCTGACCTGCCGGTTGCCCGGCATGCAGAAACGTTCGCCGGTGCGTGTCGTGCTCGACAGCAAGCTGCGGCTGCCGCCCGAACATGCCCTGGTCGCCGGCGCGCGCGAGACGCCGCTCTGGGTGATCGCCGCCCCCGATGCGCCCGCCGCAAATGAAAAGGCGTTGCAGGAAGCCGGCGTCGACATTCTGCGCAGCGGCAAGGGCGAGGGTGGACTCGATCTGCGCAAGGCGCTGGCGCTTCTCGGCGGCAAAGGCATTACGCGCCTGCTGGTCGAGCCCGGTCCGCTCCTTGCCGCGGCCTTCCTGAAAGCCGAGCTGATCGATGAGGCGGCTGTGATCCGCTCACCCGCAGCGCTTGGCGCCGGTGCCATTGGCGCGATCGAGGGACAGTCTCTCAACGCGCTCACCGACTCGCTAAAATTCAGGATTGCCGGACAGGAAAAATTGGGCGCCGATCAGCTGACGATCTATGAACGGATTTAGCAGGCAAACATGTTTACCGGCATTGTGACCGATATCGGCGAAGTTTTGAGTGTCACCGCGCGCGCCAACACGCTCAGCCGCATCGAGATCGCCTGCAGTTTCGATCCGACGTCCATCGCGCTCGGCGCCTCGATCTGCTGCTCCGGCATTTGCCTGACCGTGGTCGAGGTCGGCGAAAAGAACGGCCGCGGCGTCTTCGCGGTCGATGCCGCGGCCGAGACGCTGCGGCTGACCAATGCCGGCGGCTGGCAGGCCGGCACCAAGCTCAATCTGGAACGGTCGCTCAAGGCCGGCGACGAACTTGGCGGCCATATCGTCAGCGGCCATGTCGACGGACTCGCCGAGGTGCTGTCGCGCGAGGATTTCACCGACCAGGCGCGCTTTGTCCTGCGCGCTCCGAAGGCTATCGCGCGCTTCATCGCCGCCAAGGGTTCGGTGGCGCTCAATGGGGTCTCGCTCACGGTAAACGACGTGTCAGGCGATGATTTCTCCGTGCATATCATCCCGCATACGCTAGCCGTCACCACCTTTGGCGCCGTCAAGGCCGGCGATGCCCTCAATCTCGAAATCGATGTGATGGCGCGCTATGCTGCGCGCCTGATGCAGGCGCAATGAAAGCGGCTTGCGCTGGCCCGCACGGACGCGTAGGTGACGGCGTTCTGAGTGGAGTGACGTGATGGCCGGCAAGCGCGGTGACAGCACAAACGGCGATGGCCTGCAGGGCGCGCGCATCCTGATCGTGGAGGCGCGCTTTTACGACGATATCGCCGACGCGTTGCTGGCTGGCGCGACCCGGCGGCTGACCGAAGCCGGCGCCGTTTTCGATCGCATCACCGTGCCCGGGGCGCTGGAAGTTCCGGCCGCCATCGCGATGGCGCTCGACGCCGCGGCCAAGGCGAACACGCCATATGACGGCGTGGTGGCGCTGGGTTGCGTCATCCGCGGCGACACCATTCATTTCGAGATCGTCTCGCAGGAATCCGCCCGCGCGTTGATGGATCTGTCGGTCGCGCGCCAGATTCCGCTCGGCAATGGTATCCTCACCGTCAACACCGAAAGCCAGGCTTGGGCGCGGGCGAAACTCGACGAGGGCGACAAAGGAGGGGACGCCGCGCGCGCCGCCTTGGCCATGCTGCAGATCAAGCGCGATCTGTCGAAACCGAAAGCGCGGGCGGAGTGATGAAGCGGGCGCAGAAATCCGACGATCGCAAAGCCAACCGGCGCGGCGCGGCGCGCCTTGCCGCCGTGCAGGCGCTGTACCAGATGGACATCGCCGCCACTGCGCTCGACGAGATTCTTGCCGAATTCGAAAGCCATTGGCTCGGCGGCGAGGTCGAGGGCTCGCAATATCTGCCAGCCGAAGCCGCCTTCTTCCGCGACATCGTGACCGGCACCGTGCGTGAGCAGCGCAAGCTCGATCCCATGATCGACGCCGCGCTCAGCGCCGGCTGGCCGCTCAAGCGGGTGGAAGCCTTGCTGCGCGCGGTGCTGCGCGCCGGCGCCTTCGAACTCGACCAGCGCAGGGACATTCCCGCCCGCGTCGTTGTCTCTGAATATGTTGACGTCGCACACGCCTTTGTCGACCGCGACGAGACCGGCATGGTCAATGCCGTGCTCGATACGCTGGCGCGCCAGTTGCGGGCGGCGGAATTCGATCGCGCCTCCGGCTGACGCATCATGGAAACGGCGGAAGACAGGCTGATCGCGCGTTTCTTCCGGCCTCTGGCGAGCCATCCCGGCGCGCTGTCGCTCGCAGATGACGCTGCGGTTTTCGCGCCGCCCGAGGGACACGAAATTGTCCTCACCACCGACGCGGTGGTCGCCGGCGTGCATGTGCTGGCGGGCGAGACACCCGACGCGATCGCGCGCAAGACGCTACGCGTCAATCTTTCCGATCTCGCGGCCAAGGGTGCGACGCCGGCGGCTTTCCTGCTGTCGATCGCGCTGCCGCGCGAGACAGGTGAGGACTGGCTCGCCGCCTTTTGCAGCGGACTCAGGGACGATGCCGACGCATTTGGCTGCTCCCTGATCGGCGGCGACACCGATCGCACCGACGGCCCGCTCACCGTAACCATTTTCGCGCTCGGCACCTTGCCGCGCGGCACCATGGTGAAGCGCAGCGGCGCGCAGCCGGACGATCATATTCTGGTCAGCGGCAGCATCGGCGATGCCGCGCTCGGCCTTATGCTCCGGCGCGATGCATCTTTGGCCGCGCGCTGGTCGCTCACCGCAGACGAGCGCGATCATCTGCTCGCGCGCTACCGCCTGCCGCAGCCGCGCGTCGCCTTCGCCGATGTCGTGCGCGCGCATGCCTCCGCGGCGATCGACGTCTCGGATGGGTTCGTCGGCGACCTGTCGAAATTGCTGCGGGTCTCCGGCATGTCGGCCGAGGTGACTCTGGCGTCTGTGCCGCTGTCCTCCGGCGCCCGCAAAGCGCTCGCGGCGGACGCCGCCTTGCGGGACACGATCTATGGCGGCGGCGACGATTACGAAATCGTCTGCACGGTGCCCGACAGCAAGCTTGAGGCCTTCAACACGGGGGCTGGGGAGGCCGGCATTGTGGTGGCGGACGTGGGCCGCGTGCGTGAGGGCCGGGAGCCGCCGCGCTTTCTCGATGCCACCGGCGCCCCGTTGACCTTTGCCCGTCGGTCCTTCAGCCATTTCTGAAAGCAAAAAATTCGGGGAAGGATGAGATGTCGCCGGATGCAGGAAAAACAGCCAGCGAACCGAAATCCTGGGGCGTCGCCGGCCATTCGCGCGCAGCCCGGCGCAAGCGCAATTTCCCGACCGTCGAGGATTTGCGCAAGCGCGCGGAGCGGCGTGTGCCGCGGCTCGGCTACGCGACGGTGGCGGGCGGCACCGGCAGCGATCTGTGTGTGATCCGCAACACAACCGCGCTCGACGCCATCCAGATCGTGCCGCGTTATGGTGTCGACCGCGAACGAGTCTCGACCGAGGTCGAATTGTTCGGGCGTTCTTACGCCGCGCCGGTCGGCGTCGCGCCGATGGGCTTGCAGGGGGTGATGTGGCCGGGCGCCGAACGTCATCTCGCCCGTGCCGCGCAGAAGTCTCGCATTCCCTATACGGCCGGTACCGTCGGCGGCGTCGCACTTGAAGAACTCGCCGCCCTTGCGCCGGACGTGATCTGGTTTCAGCTTTATCGCTTCCCCGCCAATGATCATGCCGTGGGAATCGATCTGGTGAAACGTGCCAAGGCGGCGGGTGCACATGTTCTGGTGCTCACGCTCGACACGCCGACGCGCGCCAAGCGACCGCACGAATTGCGCAACCGTCTGGTGCTGCCGTTTCGTCCATCTGCACGAATGGTGCTGGAGACGTTGATGTGTCCGGCTTGGCTCGCGGCGTTGCTGACGCAAGGCCGCCCAAGCTTTCCAAGTCTCGCCCGTTATGTCGGCGCCAATCCGAGCAAGGCGGAGATCGCCGATTTTGCGCAGAATGCACTGACGGGCGGTTTCACCTGGGATGAGGTCGCGCGTTATCGCGATCTCTGGCGCGGGCCGATGGTCGTGAAAGGCATCATGCATCCGGCCGATGCCGAGACGGCGGTGTCTCTTGGCGTCGACGGCGTGCAGGTGTCGAACCATGGCGGCCGGCAATTCGAAGCCGCGCCGGCGGCGATCGATGCAGTGCCGTCGGTTGCCGCGGCTATAGGAAAGCGCGCTACAGTCCTGTTCGACGGCGGTGTGCGATCAGGGATCGATATCATGCGCGCCCTGGCAGTTGGCGCGCACGCGGCGCTTGCGGGCCGCACATTTCTCTATGGTGTCGCGGCGCTTGGCGCGGAGGGCGCAGACTACGTCGCCTCGCTCTTGATAGACGAGCTTCGTATTGCAATGCGACAGGCGGGCGTGCATGCGCTGCAGGACATCGCCTCGCTCACCGTCCGTCACCCCGGCGCGTTGCAGGTCTGGCCTGCGGTGGCTCCACTGGCGCAGGTGGGATTCGGCCGTTAAGAAGGCCAACCCCATTCAGGGAACTGAATATGACAGCCCCTGTCGAAACCGCCGCTTTCGTGCCCGATGATCGCCTTGCAAAACGCAACGCGGTCATTCTCGCCGTAACCCAGGCGCTTGCCGGCGCCAACAATACGGTGATGCTGGCGACCGGCGCGATCGTTGGGTCCATGCTCGCGCCCGACAAGGCCTACGCAACTGTTCCCATCACCGTCTACGTGGTTGGGATGTGGCTTGGCACGCTGCCGGTTGGCCGACTTGCGCGCCGCTACGGCCGCCGCACGGCATTCCAGGTCGGCACCGTTTTCGGCGTTCTGACCGGCCTGTTCGGTTACATGGCCGTCATGCAATCGTCGTTCATGCTGTTCAACATCGGTGCGATCTGCTGCGGACTTTATGCCGCTGCGCATCAGGCTTATCGTTTCGCCGCGGCTGATACCGCCAGTGAAGCCTTTCGTCCAAAAGCGATCTCGTGGGTCATGATCGGCGGCGTCTTTGCCGCGATCCTTGGTCCGCAACTCGTCATCTTCACCAAGGATGTCTGGCCGCCTTATCTGTTCGCGGCCAGTTTTCTCGCGCAGGCGGCCGTCGCAGTTGCTGCCGCAATCGTTCTGAGCTTTCTCAAAATTCCGACGCCCCCGCGTGTGCAGGCAGGCGGCGAGGGCAGGCCACTGAAGGAGATTGTGCAACAGCCGCGATTCGTCGTGGCAGTGATCTGCGGTGTCGCCAGCTATTCGATGATGAACATGGTGATGACCTCGGCGCCGCTTGCCATGGTCCAGTGCAATCATTCGGTGAGCGATGCCGCGCTCGGCCTGCAATGGCACGTGCTCGGCATGTACGCGCCGAGTTTCTTTACCGGCAGCCTGATCGCGCGCTTCGGTTCCGCGAAGGTCATCGGTGCCGGCTTCGCGCTGCTTCTGGCGAGCGCCACGATCAGCATTGCCGGCATCTCGCTCTGGCATTTTTGGCTCGGCCTCGTGCTGCTTGGCATGGGCTGGAATTTCGGATTTATCGGGGCCACCGCCATGGTGACGCAATGCCATCGCGCGGAAGAGCGCACGCGTGTGCAGAGCTTCAACGACTTTCTGGTCTTCGGCTCGATGGCGATCGGCTCCTTCGCCTCTGGCAATATGCTCGCCCTTTACGGCTGGGCCTTCGTGAATGGCGTCGTGTTCCCGGTCGTGCTGATCGCGACAGCATTGCTGATCTGGCTGACTCTGCGCAGCCGCCGCCCGGCGGTGTAGCTCGGCGTGAGTGCGGTCCTTGTCGCGCGGAGCGAAGCGAAATCCGGGTGCGGAAAGACCGTCGCCGGATCAAGCCCGCATTCCGCTGCGCTCCATGCAGGGCTAGCCGTATCCAGCCAGGATGGTCTGGAATTCACGAAACTAGGATTATTGTCACAATTCGTGATTGGCCTTTCGCCGCAAATAGGATTATATTCTGATCATCCCGCTCATCGAGGGGCGTCTTCCGGAGACGTTCTGAGGACGGAGCGGGATGCGGCGCCCTGCGGGCCGGCTCTAACGTGGAGCCGGCTCCCGGGTGGCCCCGGGGCTCCGCCCCTCCGGCAATAAGACCGGGGCGCAGCAGGCCTGCTTAAGTCGGATCGGCCACGTGTGCACGGTCCGGGAAGCGCGGCCCGGGGTTGGTGGGGAACAGTCCCGCGCTGTCGGGCCCCATCAGAACGCCGCCGACGGTGCGCCGAGAGGCGGCTGTGCTTCGCAAGGAGCGCAGCACGATCAGGACTGGCCTGCGCCTCTTGGCGCGCCGTCCCCCTCTCTCATAGCCTGGGCGCGGTTCGCGCGTCGCGGGAGAGCAAATCCGTGTGCGTATGAACGGGAATCGCGGCCCGCTCTTCCCATCCGCAAACACGCCGTCAAACCCCGATGGAACTGCAAAAATAGCCTGAAATGCGGGGATTTCCGCCGTTGCGTTCGCGAAACGTTTTTGGCAATGTCCGCGCACTTTCGGGGACCCGACGGAGGCGTTTCGCGCGTCGGGTCTCGTTTCCAAGCACGGCCGGTCGGGGGCAACCACCGGCTTGAATTCCACTATCGGGGACTGCCATGACAGCTTTGTGGGTGATCATCGCCTGCGGTTTGCTTTCCATCGTCTACGGCGTCTGGGCCACCATGTCGGTGCTCAAGGCGGACGCCGGTTCAGCCAAAATGCAGGAGATCGCGGCGGCCGTGCGCGAGGGCGCGCAGGCCTATCTCAAGCGCCAGTACACGACCATCGGCATGGTCGGCGTCGTGATCTTTGCGCTGGTCGGCTATTTCCTCGGCTGGCTGGTCGCCATCGGCTTCGCCATCGGCGCGGTGCTGTCGGGCGTTGCGGGCTTCATCGGCATGAACGTCTCGGTGCGCGCCAATGTCCGCACCGCGCAAGCGGCGATCGGTTCTCTGGCCGGCGGTCTTGAGCTCGCCTTCAAGGCGGGCGCCATCACCGGCATGCTCGTCGCCGGTCTCGCGCTGCTCGGCGTCGCCGTCTACTACTGCGTGCTGACCGTCCAGCTTGGGCTTGCCCCCAACAGCCGCACCGTCGTCGACGCACTGGTCGCGCTCGGCTTCGGCGCCTCGCTGATCTCGATCTTCGCCCGTCTCGGCGGCGGCATCTTCACCAAGGGTGCGGACGTCGGCGGCGATCTCGTCGGCAAGGTCGAGGCCGGCATTCCGGAGGATGATCCGCGCAACCCGGCGACCATCGCCGACAACGTCGGCGACAACGTCGGCGACTGCGCCGGCATGGCTGCCGACCTGTTCGAGACCTATGCGGTGACCGCGGTCGCCACCATGGTGCTCGCGGCGATCTTCTTCGCCGGCACGCCGGCCTTGAGCAGCATGATGATCTATCCGCTCGCCATCGGTGCGGTCTGCATCATCACCTCGATCATCGGCACCTTCTTTGTAAAACTTGGCGCCAGCCAGTCCATCATGGGCGCCCTCTACAAGGGCCTGATCGTCACGGGCGTGCTCTCGCTCGGCGGCATCGCGCTGGTGACGCATCAGACGATCGGCTTCGGCGCGATCCCCGGTGTGACCTATACGGGCATGTCGCTGTTCATCTGCGGCGTCGTCGGTCTGGCCGTGACCGCGCTGATCATCTGGATCACCGAATACTACACCGGCACTGACTATCGCCCGGTGAAGTCGATCGCGCAGGCCTCGGTCACTGGCCACGGCACCAACGTGATCCAGGGTCTCGCCATCTCGATGGAAGCGACCGCTCTTCCGGCGCTTGTGATCATCGCCGGCATCCTGATCACCTATGCGCTCGCTGGCTTGTTCGGCATCGCCATCGCGGTGACCACCATGCTGGCGCTGGCCGGCATGATTGTCGCGCTCGACGCCTTCGGCCCGGTCACCGACAATGCCGGCGGCATTGCCGAAATGGCCGGTCTGCCGAAAGAGGTGCGCAAGTCGACCGACGCGCTCGATGCGGTCGGCAACACCACCAAGGCGGTGACCAAGGGCTACGCGATCGGCTCCGCCGGTCTCGGCGCGCTGGTGCTGTTCGCGGCCTACAACGAAGACCTGAAGTACTTCATCGCCAACGCGAAGCAGTACCCGTACTTCCAGGGCATCACGCTCGATTTCTCGCTGAACAATCCCTACGTCGTGGTCGGTCTGCTGTTCGGCGGCCTCTTGCCGTATCTGTTCGGCGCGATGGGCATGACCGCCGTGGGCCGCGCTGCTTCGTCCATCGTCGAGGAAGTGCGCCGTCAGTTCCGCGAGAAGCCAGGCATCATGAAGGGCACCGACAAGCCGGATTATGGCAAGGCGGTGGACCTTCTGACCAAAGCGGCGATCAAGGAAATGATCATTCCCTCGCTGCTGCCGGTGCTGTCGCCGATCGTCGGCTACTTCATCATCTACTTCATCGCCGGGGGCGGAGCGGCCGGCAAGTCGGCGGCGTTCTCGGCGGTCGGTGCGATGCTGCTCGGCGTGATCGTGACCGGTCTCTTCGTCGCCATCTCGATGACCTCGGGCGGCGGCGCTTGGGACAACGCCAAGAAGTACATCGAGGACGGCCACTTCGGCGGCAAGGGTTCGGAAGCTCACAAGGCGGCCGTGACCGGCGACACCGTCGGCGATCCCTACAAGGACACGGCCGGCCCCGCGGTCAACCCGATGATCAAGATCACCAACATCGTCGCGCTACTGTTGCTCGCGATCCTCGCGCACTGATCCGCGCGCCATGAATGCGAAAAGCCCCGCGAGTGATCGCGGGGCTTTTTGCTTGGACGTTCAGACAATTATGCAGAAATCTTATTCCGTGCCGATGATCTTGAACAGATAGGTGATGTAGGACAATTCCTTTCCGCCAGTCGGCGTGGTGCGGCTGACGAAGTCGAAAACCTTGCCGTCCTTCATGCCGTAATCGGCGAGCCGCTGCACGCGGCGGTCCTTGTCGAAATAGACCGCGATGACGCGTTGGTCGACGACCTTCTGCGGCATGAAGGCGGCGGCCTTCTGCGCGCGCTGGGAAATGTAATAGAAAGCTTCGCCGCTGACGGTTGCGACGGTCGAGGGCGTGCCAAGCACGATCAGCACCTGCTCCTGGCTGGAGCCCACGGGGATCTGTTCGAGGGCGCCTTCCGGCACCACATATCCGCGCTGGAAATTCTGTTGGAAACCGCCGCAGGCCGCGAGCAAAAGACCGGCCGCAAGCAGGCAGGCTGCAGCCCGTGCATTCCGCTTCCGCTGTGATACGACAGGCCCGGTTGTTTCCATGCTGGCAAACGACCTAGCGGCCCAAATCCTGAATTGCAACGATGACACCCCTGAATCCCGGCCGCATGCGCTGGACTGACACGCGATGATATTGGCCTTGTTTTCCCGCCGTTCCCGCCGGACGGCCACCATTGAAGCCCTCTATGGCGCCATCGTGGCACAGGCCCGTCGCCCTGTATTCTACCGCGATTATGGCGTTCCCGACACGGTTAACGGCCGTTTTGAGATGATCCTATTGCACGCCGGACTCCTGCTCGACCGGCTCTCTGGTGAGGCCGGTGCGATCCGCAAAGTCGGGCAGGATGTCTTTGACCGCTTTTGCCAGGACATGGATGATACAATGCGCGAGCGGGGCGTGAGCGACCTCAAGGTGCCAAGGGAGATGAAGCGCGTGGCCGAAGCCTTTTATGGCCGGCAGGCGGCCTACCGTACGGCGCTGAATGGAGCCGATCCGCAGGCCCTGACGGACGCCTTGCGGCGGAATGTCTATGCTGGCGCTGCGGAGCATGGCGCCGCTCGGCTCGCGGCTTATACGCGGGCTGTGGCCGAGGACTTGCGTCGGCAAGAGGCAGCCGATTTGGTGGGGGGGCGGCTTGCCTGGCCCGATCCGGCTATCATATCCAGCGAATCCCACTCGTGACGTTCGGACCCGCCAAGGACCGCTTTATGGCCGCCTCCCAACCCATCTGGAGCCGCAAGGTCGCGGTTGAGGACGTTCCCGAGGCGGGCCTGCATATAGATCTTGATGCGGACGGCCACACCCGGGCGGCCATAGCGGAAGCGGCGGGTCTGCGCGATCTGCCGCGGCTCGAGGCGTCCTTTGACCTCAGCCGGCATGGCCGGGGTGGCCTGCGGGTGGATGGCGAGATGTCGGCGACGGTCGGGCAGACCTGTGTGGTGTCTCTGGAGCCGATCGAGTCCGGTATTCGCGAGACCATTGATCTGGTCTTCACACCTTCCGCCGGCCCCTCGCTGGCGGATGAAAGCGGGGCGGCCACGATGCGGTTTGGCGACGCGGAGCCGCCGGAACCGCTGATTGGCGGGGAAGTCGATCTGGGAGTGATCGTGACCGAATTTCTGATGCTGGGGATTGATCCCTATCCGCGCAAGGAAGGGGTGGAATTTGAACCGCCGGTGCGCCAGGAGGATCAGTCCGGGCATCCCTTTGCGGCGTTGGCGGCCCTGAAGAAAGCAAAGGGCGGCAAGGGCGGCGAGGGCGAGTGATGTGGTGGCTGGGCGACGGGGGCGGGAACCGGTTGTATCCGGCGGGCGAACCGTTATTGTCGCCGCTCGCACCCGGTCATCCAACACCCTCCACTGTTCCGGCGTCTCCCGGCGTCCGCTAGGTTCGGTTTATGCCCCAAAAGGTACGCATCGCGCTTGACGCTATGGGCGGCGACCATGGGCCGGCCATTGTGGTGCCGGGCGCCGACCTGTCACTGAACCGGCATCCCGACAGCGAGTTCATCTTCTTCGGCGACCAGGCGGTCCTCGTGCCGCTGATCGCCCGCTACCCCCGCCTGCAGGCGACATCCCGCGTCGTCCACACCGACGTCGCCATCAAGATGGATGACAAGCCGAGCCAGGCGCTGCGCTATGGCCGTTGGAAATCGTCGATGTGGCTTGCCATAGATGCGGTCAAGAAGAGCGAAGCCGATGTCGCGGTCTCGGCCGGTAACACCGGCGCGCTGATGGCGATGGCGAAGTTCCATCTTAAGACTATGGCTGGCATTGAACGGCCCGCCATTGCGGCGATCTGGCCAACCTTGCGCGGTGAATCGGTCGTGCTTGATCTCGGTGCGACAATCGGCGCCGACACGCAGCATCTTGTCGACATGGCGCTGATGGGCAGCGCCATGGCGCAGATTTTATTCGATCTCGATCGTCCGACCGTCGGACTGCTCAACATCGGTGTGGAAGAAGTGAAGGGTCTGGAAGAGGTGCGTGCTGCGGGGCAGATCTTGCGCGAGCGCAACCTGCCGCACATCAACTATGCAGGCTTCGTCGAAGGCGATGATATCGGCAGGGGCACTGTCGATGTCGTGGTGACCGAAGGCTTTGCCGGCAACATCGCATTGAAGACAGCAGAGGGGACCGCGCGACAGCTGAGCGCCTATCTCAAGGCGGCGATGTCGCGTAGCATCTGGGCGAGGATCGGTTACCTTTTCGCGCGCAGTGCCTTTCGCACCTTGGCCGAGAAGATGGACCCGCGTCGATCCAATGGCGGCGTCTTTCTCGGTTTGAACGGCATCGTCATCAAGAGCCACGGCGGCACCGACGCAGAGGGCTTTGCGGCCGCGGTGGATATTGGCTACGACATGGTGCGCTACGAATTGCTCGAAAAGATCGGGCAGGCGCTCATTCCCGCTGCGCGCGTCGACGCATCGGCCCAGGTTGCGGGTGGAGCAGCATTGTGACCATTCGTTCCGTGATTTTGGGGGCAGGTTGCTACCTGCCGTCGCGCCGCGTCACCAACGAAGAACTGGCGAAAACCGTCGACACCTCTGATGAGTGGATCGTGCAGCGCACGGGCATTCGCGAACGCCATATCGCAGCCGCGGGCGAAATGACCTCCGATCTCGCCATCAAGGCGGCGCAGGCCGCGTTGAAAGACGCCAAGATGGATGCGCAATCGATCGATCTGATCGTGGTC
Source organism: Pseudorhodoplanes sp. (assembly GCA_032027085.1). Taxonomy (NCBI): domain Bacteria; kingdom Pseudomonadati; phylum Pseudomonadota; class Alphaproteobacteria; order Hyphomicrobiales; genus Pseudorhodoplanes; species Pseudorhodoplanes sp. The sequence goes on from JAVSMS010000001.1 coordinate 3,386,346, forward strand.
GCCACATCGACGCCCGACAACACCTTTCCGGCGAGCGCGGTGACCGTGCAGGCCGGACTGGGCATTAACCATGGAGCCGCCTTCGACCTGCAGGCGGTGTGCTCGGGTTTTGTCTACGGCATGTCGACGGTCGACGCTTTATTGCGGGCCGGCACCTTCAAGCGCGCATTGTTGATTGGAGCAGAGACCTTTTCGCGCATCCTCGACTGGACCGATCGCACCACTTGCGTGCTGTTCGGTGACGGCGCCGGCGCGGTGGTGATGGAAGCGCAGGAGCAGCCCGGCCTTACTACAGATCGCGGCGTGCTCACCTCGCATCTGCGCTCGGATGGGCGCCACAAGCAGAAGCTCTATGTGGATGGCGGGCCGTCCTCAACCCAGACGGTCGGGCATCTGCGCATGGAAGGGCGCGAGGTGTTCAAATATGCCGTCGGCATGATCACCGACGTGATCAGGGACGCCTTCAATGCCACCGGCTACACCGCCGACGATCTCGACTGGTTTGTGCCGCATCAGGCCAATCGTCGCATCATCGATGCCTCCGCGCACAAGCTGGGCATCGATCCGGCCAAGGTGGTGATCACCGTCGACAAGCACGGCAACACCTCGGCCGCCTCTATTCCGCTCGCCTTGTGCGTGGCTATTGCGGATGGGCGCATCAAAAAGGGCGATCTGGTGATGTTTGAAGCGATGGGCGGAGGATTCACCTGGGGCGCGGCGCTGGTCAGGATGTGACACTGAGCGGTCGCACCGCGCTGCAGCAAGACCATTTCGGTATTAAATTACGGGCCCGCGCGGCGGCCACGCCGGTATTTTCAAGCCATAGGTCAAAAAATCGTAGGCGCGATTGCAATTGACGCTTGAAAACCGGGTCCATATCGTTCGATAAATCAGTGGGATCGCCAATTATTTGGGGCTGTATGGCGACGATGGCGGCAAAGACAGTTACTCGGGCAGATCTGTGTGAGGCGGTCTATCAAAAGGTCGGCCTGTCCCGGACAGAATCCGCAGCTTTGGTCGAGGCGGTGCTTAAGGAGATCACCGACAGCCTGGAGCGCGGGGAAACGGTGAAATTGTCCTCCTTTGGGTCATTCGTGGTTCGCAAAAAAGGCCAAAGAATCGGGCGCAATCCCAAGACCGGCAAGGAAGTTCCGATCTCGCCGCGGCGGGTCATGGTGTTCAAGCCCTCGGCGATCCTGAAACAGCGCATCAACGGCAGCGACGGCCACATCAGCGACGACGGCCTCGACGACTGAGGTCTCTGAAAAGATCTGGGAGCAGGACTTGGACAAGGCCCCGGACGCATTCCGCACCATCAGCGAAGTTGCGGACGATCTGAAAGTTCCCCAGCACGTACTGCGTTTCTGGGAAAGCCGCTTTTCCCAGATCAAGCCGATGAAACGGGCCGGCGGGCGCCGCTATTACCGACCTGACGATGTCGATCTGCTGCGGGGCATTCATCACCTGCTCTATGGCGAGGGCTACACCATTCGTGGTGTGCAGCGCATCCTGAAGGATCAGGGCGTCAAGTTCGTGGAGACGGTCTGGCAGGAGGGCGCTGCGCAGCCGCCGCACGGTCCGCAGGATCAGGAGGATGGTGATGCTGAGGGTGCGGAGTTACCGGATGGTGAGCCGGGCTACGCCTCTGCGCCACGAGCCGCAATGTCTTCGCCGGACAACGCGGCCGACCTGTCCCGCGACGACTTACGCAAGCTTCAGGCGGCCTTGTTCGAATTGAACGAGTGCAAGCGTCTGCTCGACAGCGCCGGCAAGAAGGGCGATTGAGCCGCTTTCCGTCCTGCGGCTTCACAAAACCGTTCCGTATGGAGAGGACCCGCGCGTGCTATCAGCAGCGCTTGACGCTTTTTATCCTGAGAAGCTGCAAAAAATGGTCGGAGCGGCGGGATTTGAACCCACGACCCCTAGTCCCCCAGACTAGTGCGCTAACCGGGCTGCGCCACGCTCCGACGGCGGCGGTTATAGGTTTCCTGCGTCGGGAGCGCAACCGGCGCCTGCCATGGGAGGCCCTGAAAGGCTCAAGGCTTGCGGCAGAGGAAGACCTTTTCGCCGCGAATGAGCCCGTGCCGGGACACGTCAGGCTCGACCGCGGTGAATTCCTCGACGCCAAAGCCTGGCGCCTTCAGGCGATCGCGGAAGTCATGGCCGAACATGCGGATGTGATCTTCCTGGTTGAAATAGAGAGTCCGCTCCGCATCGCTCCCGGCCTTGGAGGCGTCGATGAAGCTTTGGTCCCATCCCTCGATCAGCGGCACCATGATCAGCGCCACGCCGCCCGGCTTCACGATGCGATAAAGTTCCGGAATGGCGCGGCTGTCGTCGACATGCTCGAGCACATGCGAGCAATAGACGAGATCGAATGAATCGTCGGGCAGGTCGATCTTCTCGATGTTGATTGTGAGATCACCGACGCCCGGCCGAAAGTCGCAGGTGACGTAGCGCTTCGGCTTGCGGCTGAGGATATAGTCGCGCATGCCCGGCTCCGGCGCGAAATGCAGGATTTCTTTTCCCTCAAAGAGCCTCTTGGCGCGGTCGCAGAGCGCGATCAGACGATGCCGTTCGAGGCTGCGGCAGCGCGGACAGCGCGAATCGATGTTCGCGCCCAGATGCAGCGGATTGTCGAAGGCGAAGAAGCGCCCCTTATAGCCGCAGACGGAGCATTCCCGGGGAAACTTGCCGAACAGAGCGCCGGCGATTTTGACGCCGTATTTCACTGCGCCGAGGTAGGAGCGGAGGGCGTTGGACATCATGGGGATTGCGGCTCGCCATCGTGATTGAATGGCGCATACCCTGCGACAAAATGAATAAGAAACATCTACGGCCTGCGCTCAGAGTGAGTTAACGCAAGCTTACGCCCGGGCTGCCCTGATCGGTCCGCGAATGAGCGCAGCAACAGAGAATGCGACGCTGACGGCGAATATGGCTGCATAGCCCCACAAGAAACCCGTGATGTCGAGTCGCATGGCGAGGACGATCGCCGTCATGGCCGTGACCGCGACGGCAAAGCCGGCGGCAATCGCGGCGAGCTGCCGGAAATAGCCGGTATGGAGGAGGAGGGAATTGGACACGGTCTGGGCGAGATTGCAGAGCAGCAGCAGGATCAGGATCGGAGTCGTGGCCGGCGGCATGACGGCGGCGGGGCCAAGCAGCAGCGCAAAAAGCTGCTCGCCCGCGAAGAGGAGAAGGCCACACAGTGCCATGGCGGGCAGGCTGCATAACGCCGTCGCCATCAGCGTCGCTTTGACGACGGCCGGCTGGTCCTTCTCTGCCAGGGCGCGGGTCTGACGCGGCACCATGACGTCGCAGCCGGCGGCGTAGATGATCATGGTGCCGCGGAACACCTTGAACGTGGTGTCGAGGATGATGGTCGGCGCACCGAGCCCGAACGCCAGCGGCACGACAAGATAGGGAATGTTCGCGGAATAATATTCGGCGCCGGCAAAGGCACCGGTCCGGAAGGCTTCCTTTTTGTTTCTGCGGAAGAACGAGCGAAAGCCCGCGACCACGCCGCCGTGCGGCCATGTCAGCGCCTGCCGCCGTGTAAGCCGCAGGATACCGGACGCGAGGATTGCCGCCCATAGCAGGTTGGCGAGAATGAGGAAAACAGTCAGCGGCAAGCCGGCAAGCATCGCCAGCATTAGCGCGATATGCCCGATGCGGCGGATCGCTTCATGCGTCTCGAAGAAGATGAATTCGTCAATGGCCATGCTCACAAAGCGCACCACGAACCAGACGAGATTCAGCGACACGAACATGAAGAATAGCGCAAATTCGAACGCGTGCAGGATCGGCTGCGCGCGCATCATCATCACGAAGAAGCAGAGCGCGGTTCCGCAAAGAACGGCTGCGGCATAGAGGCTGATCACGGCCGTCGATTGCCCGGCGACGGCGCGCGCCTTGCGGCCGGCAAGGAAGGCGTCGCGCTGACGCACGTACAGGATGCGGGCTAGACCAAGATCGAAAAGCCACAAAGATACGCCGAGCGTGCCGACGATGATGAACAGCGAGAACCGCTCCGGATCGAGCACGCGCGCAAAGACGAAAGTCTGGATCAGCCCTGCCGCCAAAGCGCCGCCCGCCGTCGACGACCGCAGGAGGAGATAGGGAATGGACAGGAAACGGCTGCTCATAAAGGACGTCCGGTGGCGCTGGCAGTCTCGCGACGGCTGATGGCCGTCGAGCCGCGCACGGCCGGGGCACCAGGCCGCGAGCTAAAACGCTAGAACGGCAGGTCTGAAGAAATCGCTTAAAGGGCTGTTCTATAGCGGTCTCACGGATCGTTTACCCCAAGGCCGTAAGACAGGTCGCCGATCGGGAACCCTTTATGCCTGCAACCGACCATAATCCTGCCGTCAGCGTCGTCGTGCCCTGCTACAACGGGGCCCGGTTCATCGACCAGTTGATGGCAACGCTGGCGGCCCAGACATTCCGCGATTTCGAAATCATCATCGTCGACGACGGGTCGGGCGAAGAAACGCGCGCCAAACTCGACAGCCTTGGCCCTACGGTGCGCGTCATTCACCAGGTCAATCAGGGGCCCGGCGCCGCCCGCAATACCGGCATCGAGGCGGCCCGCGCGGAGATCGTGCTCGCCCTCGATTGCGACGATCTGCTTGAGCCAAGCTATCTGGCGGAGACGGTGCCGGTCATGCAGGCCGCGCCGGCGGATGTCGGCCTTCTTTTGACGCATGAGCGCATGTCCGGCCTGCGGCAGGGTGTCGAGGAACATTACTTCAAATTCTTCGATCAGTTGTTCATCAATCGCGTTCCCTCCTGCCTGATGATGCGCAAGGAAGCTTGGCGCAACGCCGGGGGCTATGACGCGGCGATGCGCGAGGGCTATGAGGACTGGGAATTCACGATCGCGATGGCCGCGGCGGGTTATCGCTGCATTGAAATTCCCAAGCCGCTCTTCATCTACCGCGTCAGCAATGACGGGCTGCTGCTGCGGCTGTCGTCCAAGCTGCATGCGCAGCTCTGGGCTCGCATTCGGCGTAAGCACCGCGATCTCTATCGTCTTCCGGCTTTGCTTCGCCTGTGGTGGACTTCACGACATCAGCCCGGAGAAATGAGCCTCGGACGCGCTTTTGCGCTGTTGACGGCCGGGACGCTGTTGCCTGATCGCTCGTTCAATGCGTTAATCAACCGGGTGCGGGCGCTTAAAATGGCGCAGTAATGATCCCGCCTATTGTTTTTTAGCATGCCACTCGCACTATCGTGCGATCAGTGAATGGCGGGTTCCTCCGCTGCCGGCGCGCGTAATTGGTCGTTGCCGCTGACATCCCCCAGATCACACCGAGCAGCAGGTAATAGTGGCGCCAGTGATCGGTATCAACGATTGCACTTTCGAGACACAGCCCGAAATAGCTTGCAAACGTGACGATCAGGAAGTCCTGCCAAGGAGCGCGAATCAGCGCGGCGCGAAATCCGATCGCGAGGGTGGTTAGCACCATCGCAATGTAGATGCTACCGCCAAGCCATCCGTGATTCAGCATGGTTCCAAGATACGAGTTATGCGACACGAGGCCGTATTGTACGGCAAAGACCCAAGGGCCCATTCCATTCCAGTGGTCAAGCATCTCTTCGATGCTGCGCTGCTGGATATTGAAACGGCTGCCTTCGGTGCCCGTGTCGTAGGACTGCAGAAGAGTGGCCCTTTGCAGGAACATCTGGCGGACTTCGTCGATCGAGACCAGGATGGTCACCAGAACCGCGACCACGGCGACGGCGACGAGACTGGATAGCACAATGCGTCGCCGAGCGGCATGACTGGATCGCGTGACGAGCAGCAGTAGAATCATGGTCGTCGCGGAAACGGCAAAATGACCCCAGGCTCCGCGCGAGAAGGCGAGCAGGAGTCCAAAGAGGATGATGAAACCGGAAACGACATAGCGGAGCTTGAATTCTCCGGCAAGAAAGCGCTCACCGATCATCAGCAGGGGCATGATCAGGAAGGGGCCAAAAATATTTGGGTCCTTGAATGTAGAAACGGCGCGGTTGTTCATGATGAACACGTCGGAGCCGGCAAAGACCTTAAAGTAACCGGCGATGCCGAGCAGCGCCGCAATCGTGGCGGCCGAAACATAGCCCGCACGCAGAATGCGGTAGCGCCGTTCGCAATCAGACGAGAAGACGACGGCCATGATCATGCCACTCAACCCTAGATAGGTCGAGATCATCATGAAGGTGACCCCGTCCTTAAAATCGAGCACCTGCATCAGCGACATGAAACCGCCAATCTCGAAGACCAGCAGCATGATCACCAGAGGCATCACCTTGTAGTCGATGGGTACCCGCGCAAACAGGCATGCGACGCCAAGCAGCAAGACAAGGAACTCATAAGGGGCCGGCTGCACCGTGGTAAGAAAGCTCGACAGGATGCAGATATACAGGAGCGCCTCGAGGATTTTGACCCCAAGCGGCTTTGTGTGGCCAAGTGAAAAGGACGTCGGCGCGGCGGGCCGGGCCTCATCCAGGGTAATCAATAGGCGTTCTCGGTTTTCAGTAGCGCGAATGGCGTGATCGCCACGATGTAAAGGTCGAATAGCACCGACCAGTTTTCGATATAGTAAAGATCGTATTCGACGCGCTTCTGTATCTTTTCCTGGGTATCGGTCTCGCCGCGCCAGCCATTCACCTGTGCCCAGCCGGTGACGCCGGGCTTGACGCGATGGCGCGCGAAATAGCCGTCCACGACTTCGTCATAGAGCCGAGTTTCGGCCTTGGCATTGACCGCGTGCGGGCGCGGGCCGACCAGTGACAGGTTGCCCTTGAATACCACGTTGACGAGCTGCGGTAGCTCATCAAGGCTCGCCTTGCGGATAAAGCGGCCGACGCGGGTGACGCGCGGATCGTTCTTGGTGACGAGCTTGGAGGCGGTCGCGTCAGTGGCATCGACATACATCGAGCGGAACTTAAAGACCTCGATCATGTCGTTGTTGAAGCCGTAGCGCTTCTGCTTGAACAGCACCGGTCCGCGGCTGTCGAGCTTGATGGCGATGGCGATGACGGCCATGACCGGCAAGGCAAACAGAAGGGCGAGGCCGCCGATGACCTTGTCGAACAGCCATTTCATTACAACGTCCCAGTCCGCCATCGGGCGGTCGAAGACATCGAGCACCGGTACATTGCCGATATAGGAATAGGAGCGGGGGCGGAAACGCAGCTTGTTCAGGTGCGCCGCAAGCCGAATATCGAGAGGCAGCACCCAGAGCTTCTTCAGCATCTGCAGGATGCGGGTTTCGGCCGTGAACGGCAGCGAGAAGATCACAAGATCGATGCGCGTGCGGCGCGCGAATTCCACGAAATCGTCGACAGTGCCGAGTTTCTCGAGGCCGCCGCATGTGGTGGGCGAGCGGTCGTCGTTGCGGTCGTCAAAAACGCCGACGATCTGCACGTCGCTGTCTTCCTGGTGTCGCAATGCTGCGATCAGATTGGCGCCAGGTTCGCCGCCGCCGACGATCACCGTCCGCCGCGTCAGCCGCCCGTCATGGATCCAGCTACGCACAAGCGCGTAGAGAGCGGCCCGCTCGGCCAGCAGCACCGCAAGGCCGGCAGCGTAAAACGCGATTGCCCAGACCCGCGAGAATAGGACATCGAATTTTCCGAGAAACGATACCCCGGCTGCGATCAGGAACACGATCGACCAGGCCGAGAAGAGCCGCGCCATCTGGCTGACGGGGCGGAACGCATGCACCTGATAGATGTCGGCGGCCTGGAACGCGACAATGCTCAGCGCCGTGATCCCTGCTATCGCCGCGCCATACGTCCAGCTAAATCCATGCTGTGGGACGACATAGGCGAGATATAGAACGCTGCCCACCAGCGCGATCAGCACGCATTCGATCGCACGCACAAAACCGGCAATGACAATTGGCGAATAGGCCGGGCGCGGCTGGACAGCAGCGGCAGCGAGCGCGGCCGGCGACAGCTTTCTGGGGCCGCGCGACAATGCCGCGCCGCCGGACATTGTTGCCGATGCAGCCGATGCCGCGCTCAGCATTTCGCGAGCGTTCAACTCAACCATACGCGCCACCCTGACGAGGCTATTGTCGCGCGGTTGGTCCGCGCGCCGCCTCTTTGTCGGGACGGTCCTATCGGAAAAATTTCAACAAAAGCTTATGTGAATTTAGCTTTTGCAGGCGGCAATCGCGGAGCGATAGGCGCGGATTCCGTTTTCGACCATGTTTGCGACGGAAAAGTTGGTGCGGATGCGCTCCTGCAACAAGCGGGCGTTGGCAGTCATGCTTTCCGGATGGTTAACGCAATCCATCAAAGTCTTCGCAAGTATGGTGCTGTCGCCCGCTGTGATGAGAAGATCGCTTTGTGGTCCGAAGATTTCGGGAATGCCCCCGACATTGGTGGCAATCAGCGGTTTGCCCGCAGCGGCTATTTCCAGCACGATATAGGGCAGGGATTCCTTGCGCGACGGCACCACGACAATCCGGCCCAGCGCAAAAGCCTTTCGCGCCGGCATTGGCGACCTGAACCGGACGGCGTCCGTCAGTCCCAGCCGTTTCGCCTGTTCGACAATCTCTTGCCGGGCCGGTCCGTCGCCCACAATCGTGGCCGTCAACGGCATTTTCGCCTGCCGCGATATGGCGATGGCGTCGAGCAGGATGTCCACGCCTTTGATGTCGCGCAACTCGCCGATATAGAGAAGGTCCGTTGCATCCGGCTCCAAGGCGACGTCCGCAAACTCGGCTTCACCGACGCCGTTCGTCACTACCTCGATCATGCCACGCGGATCGCCGATCAGGCTCCGGAAGCTTTGCTCGGCGAAGTCGCTTTCGAACAGAAACAGGTCGGTCCGCGCCCGCAGGATTTTTTCCAGCGTGATGTAGAGGAAGCCGACCGGAGTCTGCGGCCGGTAATGCAGGCTGCCGCCGTGCGGCGTGTAGACGGTGATGGCGTGGCCTTTGGATGCGAGCCGTGCATAAGCCGCGCCCTTTGCGCCATGACCGTGCACGACATCGGGGCGGGTTTGGCTGATGCGCTGCGACGTATGAAGAACAACCTGAATGTCGCCGAAGCCGATATGGCGGCTCATGGGAATGCGTGTGATGCCCAATGCGCATCGGTCCGCAATGCGCGCCAACGCGTTCACTGCCTGCGCGCCGCCCGTGATACTGTCGGTAATCAGGCCGATCTGATGGCCACGCGCGGACTGTCCCTCAACCAGATCGATGACGTGCCGGAACAATCCTCCGACCGGCGAGCGGAACACATGAAGGATTTTCAGTGCGCAGTCCTGGCCCGGCATCACAGCCATCTCTCGCTGATGGTGACGGTGTCGCCGGGGCGGATCGGATAATTGAGCGGCACGTTCTGGCGCAGCATCTGGCCGTTGATGTTGCGGGTGACGGTGATCTTCTTCCTGTCGGCGCGCGGGGCATAGCCGCCGGCAATCGCCACCGCGCTCTCCGCCGTCATGTTGGCGACGTAAGGGTATTGGCCGGGCGCGTTGACCTCGCCGAGGATGAAGAAGGGCCGGTAGGCTTCGACCTCCACCGACACATGCGGCTGGCGGATATAGCCGTCCTGCAGCCGCGCGGCGATGGCGCGGGCGAGCTCGGCGGTGGTGAAGCCGCGCGCGGCGACCGGCCCGACCAGGGACAGCGAGATATTGCCGGCGGCGTCGACGATGTAGGAATTCGTCAGACCGTCCTGGCCGAACACCTGCACCCGCAGCCGGTCGCCGGAATCAAGCCGGTAGGGTTCGATCGGCAGTCCCGCGGGCTGTGCCGGCAGATAGGGATCGACAGCCGAGGTCGGGACCGGAGCGGGCTGCGCCACCGGCGCCGGCACATAGGGCCCGCCGACGGCGGCCTGCGGCACATAGGCATAGGTCGCAACCCCGCGCCGCGCGCAGCCGGCGGCGGCCAGCGCGGCCAGCATCACCGCCAATACGCGGTTCCAACGCGTCAAACGCCGCATCTGAAGAATCCGGGGCCGAAAAGTTAAACCTGATTAGCGGTACGCGTGGTTAACGTTGCCTTACCGCCCTAAAAGCGCAGGCTTGTGCAATACGCCGGAGCCGGATTAACCCCGCGGAAACCATGCTCGTTAATGATCGCGGATATTCGATCTCGGAATCGGTGATGGTTATGAGCGTGGCGTCTATTGGTGGAAGCGGCAATGACAGGCCGGCTGAGAACTATCTCGATCTGAGCGCGCTCGGTCGCGATCTGTGGCGGAAGAAAAAGTGGATTCTCATCCCCACGCTGATCGCTGCAATCTGCGCAATTATTTACGTCAACGTCGCGACGCCTATTTATCGGTCGGAGGCGCGGCTTCTGGTTGTCGGCAAGGAAAATATCTTCCTTCGTCCTGACGCAGAGAAGAGCACCTCCGTTGATCGCACCGACGTGGATCCGGAAGCCGTCACCAGTCAGGCGCAGATCCTGATGTCGCGCGACCTGGCTCTTCGCGTCATCAAGGACCTCAGGCTAGGTGACTTGCCCGAGTTCGATCCGGTCCTGCGCGGTGTGTCGTTGCCAGGAACGATCCTGTCCCTGTTCGGTCTCGGGCGGGACACGCTCAAGCTGTCGCCCGAAGACCGGGTGTTGGCCAATTACTATGAGCGGCTGAGCGTGCTGCCAATCGACAAGTCGCGCGTGATCCAGGTTGAGTTTCAGTCTCGCGATCCCCAACTCGCAGCGCGTGTAACCAATGCCATTGTCGACACTTACTTCACCATGCAGCGGGCTGCCAAACTGGAACAGACCCGCGATGCCGGTCAGTGGCTACTGACCGAAATCGAGAAGCTCAGGCCAAAAGTCGCGGAAGCCGAGGCAGCCGTCGAAGACTTCCGCGCGAAAGCCAATCTGTTTGCCGGACCAAACAGTTCCAATTTGCAGCAGCAGCAACTGGCCGAACTGACCAGTCAGATCTCCTCGGCCCGCGCAAACAAGGCCGATCTCGAAGCCAAAGCGAAATTGATCAGCGATTTGCTGAAATCCGGTAGGCCGGTCGATTCGGCGGAAATCGTCAATTCCGATCTGCTCAAACGGCTTGTCGAGCAGCGCATCACGTTACGGTCCCAGCTGGCCGAGCAATCCACGACGTTGCTTGAACGTCATCCACGCATTCAGGAGCTACGCGCGCAGATCAACGCAATGGATGCGCAAATCCGCGGAGAGCTGGAGCGTCAGGTTAGGGCCTTCGAGACCGATGCGCGCATCGCCGGCGCCCGGGTCGAGACGCTGACCGCCACGATGGACCGATTGAAAAAGCAGGTCGCGGCCTCAAGCGGCCAGGACGTACAATTGCGCGCCCTAGAGCGGGAAGCCAAGACGCAGCGCGATCTGCTGGAGTCCTACCTCGCGAAATATCGCGAAGCCTCCGCGCGTGACAGTCTTGATGCCGTGCCGGCAGATGCGCGGGTAATCTCGCGCGCCACAGTCACCAACAACCCAATCTTCCCGAAGAAGATCCCGATCGTGTTGATCACGACCCTCGCGACTGCGTTCGTCTCGTCGGCGCTGGTGATTGCCGGCTCTCTTCTCGGAGAAGGCGCGCCTGCACCCGCACGCGAGCAAGGTCCGGGGCGGATGCCGGGCCTCGCGTCGCGCTTCGCTTTCTTCCTCCGCAAAAAACCGGCTGTGGCGTCCAATGCCGCGCAGTCTGAGCAAAAGCCGGCGGCTATCGACGATCTGGTACGGGCTCTGCGGCAACTCGGCGAGGCCGGACGGCGCGTCACGGTTGTCGGCGCCGCGCGCAATGTGGGTACGACCTATACGGCGCTCGGGCTCGCGCGCGGTCTTGCCGGCCAAGGTGGCCGCGTGGTTCTGGTGGATCTGGCCTTCAGCGCGCCCAATCTGGCCGTGATTTCCACCAATCCGGATGCGCCGGGATTTGCCGAACTGGTCTGTGGCACCGCCACGTTTGGGCAGATCGTCACCCGTGACAAGTTCTCGCGGGTTCACCTCGTCGCGACAGGGCGGATAGCGGGTGAGGGGACTGCGATTGTGTCGTCGCCGCGGCTGGTCATGGCGCTGGAAGCTTTGGCGCGGACTTATGATCACGTCGTGATCGATGCCGGCGCCGTACCGGAAATGACCGTCGAACCTTTTGCCCGCATCGCACCGCGGGCCGTACTGGTCGCAACCGACCTCGCGCATCCCTCGACGCAGGCCGCCCGTGAACGGCTGATCGCCGCCGGCTTCACTGATGTCACCCTGTTCCTGGGGTCGCCGCGGCCCGCCATGCAGCCGCGTCCGGCTGCGGCTTGACGCGTCAGGCTTGCGAAGGGAAGCCGTTACCGCCCTTGAGTCGGTTCAGAGTCGACCGCACGGAGGAAGCAATACGCCACAGTATGGGACTTCGCTTGATCGTGCTCTTCAACCACAACAGCGTTCGCAATGGCAGAACCAGCGCGCGCCCGCGGGCCGACAGCGGCAGAATGCTGTCGAAGATCGGCTCGAATTCCTTGCAGAAGACGGTCTTATAAGTCGCTTCGCCGGGGCCGATGTCGAAACTCTCAAATCCGCGATCGGCGCAGCCGCTGACTACATACTGCAGCAGGATGAGCCCCGGACTTTGCCGGGAATGGTCGCTGGCCGTATGCGAGGCGAACATCAAGCTGAAGCGATGGCCATCATGGATTCCGGAAAAAAGCGCCAGCATTTCTCCATCGCCTTCCAGCGCATGCAGCTCGATGACCGGCTCACCCTCGGCAAGGCCGGCGAGGCACGCAGCGCGCACGAAAGACTGGACGCCCGGCTCCGCGAACACGTTCTCAAGACCAAGTGCTGTCAGCTTTGATGCTTTCTGCACGAAGAAGGCTGCGAGTAGCCGCTCGGTATCTTCGGTGCTCGTTGCCTTGATGTATCGATATCCCGGTAGCTTGGCGAGTTTCCGCTCCCGGTTGCGCAGGCGGCCGCGCATGGACGAAGAAATCTCGCGCGCGATGACCTGGGTCCCGGGCAGGCCAAGCCGCATGATGAAATTGTCTTCGGTCCCCCTCTGTCGCGCGAGCAGGGCAAAAGGATTGGGCAAACCGCGCCAGGTTTCGGGCTGGTTTGACAGCAGCAGAAGATCCAGATCGGGCGCCTGTCTGGCGAATTCAACCAGGACGGCTTGCATGTCTCCGGCGGTCAGGTTGCGCGCGGCATCCGAACGCCAGAGCATGAGATTGAGGGCGGCATGCTTGCCGCCGAAGACGGAGGCCACAGTCAGCGGACCCCACGTGGTGCGTAGCAATGGCCACAGAAACAGCGGTTCCCCTCGCTGGTCGAAGCCGACCACGATACGCGGCTTCTGCCCGGCGGGGCCGCTGACATGCTCGTGCCAGAGGCGCACCCAGTCATTGCGCTGATAGGGAGAATAGACGCTGTCACCGGTTTCGAGCTTTTGCCAGTGGCGAGCGGCCTCACCGAGGTCCTGAAAGACCTCGATCCGGGCTGGTCGAAGTTCCGCCGCGGAGCCAGGCATATGGACCTGCTCAAGAGGCATAGATCGAATGGCGACGTTCATGCGGGCCGGTCCGCTCCCTTGCGGGGCAAGCTGGCAAAGAAATCTCAATAAAGCGTTGGCAAGATGCTGCAGAACGTCGAGGAATTCCGTGTCCGGACTGAAAAAATCCATCATCCGCGCTGGCCTGGAAACGCTGTATTTCAGCGGGGCCCATTGGGCCCTGCGCCCCTTTGTACGCGGCGTCGGCGTCATTCTGACGCTGCATCATGTTCGCCCGCCGCGGCTCGACAGATTTCAGCCCAACCGGCTCCTCGAGGTGACGCCGGCCTTCTTCTCCGACGTCGTGAAAAACCTGCGACGTTCGAAGATCGATATCGTATCGCTCGATGAAATGCACCGGCGGATGACAGAAGGTAATTTCCGCCGCCGCTTCGTCTGCCTGACATTCGACGACGGCTATCGCGACGTCCTGCAATGGGCCTATCCCATTTTACGAAAACACGAGGCGCCGTTCGCGCTCTATATTCCGACAAGCTTTCCGGACCGCATCGGCGAAATGTGGTGGCTGGCGCTTGAGAAGGTGATCGCCGGTAATACGCGGGTCGGTCTGTGGATGAACGGCATTGAAAAGAGATTCGATTGCAGAACAGCGGAGGAGAAACGCGTTCTGTTCGAGCATCTCTATTGGTGGCTACGCAGCCATGACACCGAGGATGAGATGCGTCACATCGTGCGCGATCTCTGCGCGCGCTATGGTGTCGATATGAAAACGCTTTGCGCAGAATTGTGCATGACTTGGGAAGATCTGGCGGAACTCGCAAAGGACCCGCTCTGCACCATCGGCGCGCATACTGTGAACCACGTCATGCTGAAGAAGGTCTCGGAGGCGGCGGCGCGATCCGAAATGGAGATGAGCCGCTCGGTCATCGAAGCCGCGATCGGGGTGCGGCCCGAACATCTTTCATATCCGGTCGGCGATGCCAGCGCCGCCGGACCGCGCGAATATCGGATAGCTGCGGAACTCGGCTTCAAGACCGCGGTGACCACAAAACCCGGCGTGCTCTTTCCCGCGCACCGTGAGCATCTGACGGCGCTGCCGCGCATTTCGCTTAACGGCGAGTACCAGCAGTTGCGCTATGTGAAGGTGCTGATGTCGGGGGCCGCCACCGCGATGTGGAACGGGTTCCGCCGCGCGGAAGCGGCCTGATCAGGTCCCGGTCGAGGGGCGCGACATCCAGCTCACGATCGGCATCGCCGGCAAGACCCAGCCCAGGCCGGCCACCACATAAAACAGCCATGCCGCCAGACTGTTGTTGGACGCAAAGGCGAATTGCGCCACCGCCATGGCCAGGAGCGCCCAGACCGTGACCAGGGCCAGCAGTGCAAAGCCGCCGATAAGTTTGCGAATCCGCATGGACATGGCTGGCAGAGCGGGTGATGACGAACCAAAATTGACGGTCTATATGTCTGATCCGCATGGCAAATACAAATTCACTACCGGCTGAAAAATCGCCGTTCCACCGTCGCGCCATTAGCATCTGGCTGGTTGTGGTGGCGGCTTTGGTCGTCGCGACCCTGCTTGTGGGCGGGGCCACCCGCCTCACCGAATCCGGCCTGTCGATCACCGAATGGAAGCCGGTGACGGGCGTCTTTCCGCCTTTGTCGGAAACGCATTGGCAGGCCGAATTCGACAAATACAAGACCATTCCACAATACCGCGAAATCAACCGCGGCATGACGCTCTCGGAATTCAAGACCATTTTCTGGTGGGAATGGGCGCACCGGCTGCTTGGCCGTGCCATTGGCGCAGTGTTCCTGCTGCCGTTCTTGTTTTTCCTCTGGCGCGGCTTTGTCGGGCGCGGGCTCCGCTGGCAGCTCTGGACCTTGTTCGGACTTGGCGCGGTCCAGGGAGCCGTAGGCTGGTGGATGGTGTATTCCGGCCTCAGCGACCGGGTCAGCGTGTCGCAATATCGTCTGGCATTTCACATGACGCTCGCTTGCGTGATCTATGCCGCAATCGTTTGGACGTTGCGCGGACTGGCGCCACACAAGGTCGTGCAGGCGCCCGCGCGTATCAAGCTGGCCGCGGCCGTTTTGGCTTTGCTCGTGCTCCTGCAGATTTATGTAGGTGCGCTGGTCGCCGGGCTCGATGCCGGGCTGGTCTACAATACCTGGCCGCTGATCGATGGCGCGCTGGTGCCGGCCGCGGATCGACTCTGGTTCTTCACGCCGGCATGGCGGAATATCTTTGAGAATGATCTGATGGTGCAGTTTCTGCACCGCATAATCGCTTATTTTCTTTGGGCCTTAGCGCTGCTGCATGCGGTCGACGTGATGCGCACGCTACGGCATGGACCGGCTGTGACAACCGCGATCTGGCTGGCAATAGCGGTAACATTGCAGGCTGCGATCGGCATTGCGACCTTGCTGCATCAAGTGCCAATTTCGCTGGCGTTACTACACCAAGGCGCGGCGATCGTCATTCTGACGATCGCCGTCGTGCATGCCGAAAGCCTGGCGCGGCGAGCCCGAGCCGAAACCATGGACACCACGCCGGCGCTGGCGAGCTAGTTCAGCTTGCCAGCGCTTGCGCAAGATCGGCGATGATGTCGTCCTTGTCCTCGATGCCGATAGACAGGCGCACAACATCGGGACCGGCGCCGGCCTGCACCTTCTGGACGTCCGACAATTGGCGGTGCGTGGTCGAAGCCGGGTGAATGATCAGCGAGCGCGTGTCGCCGATATTGGCGAGATGCGAGAAGAGCTGCACATTCGAAACCAGCTTCACGCCGGCCTCATAGCCTCCCTTGAGTCCGAACGTGAAAACGGCGCCTGCGCCTTTCGGAACGTATTTCTTCGCCAAGTTGGCATAACGGTCGCCCGCAAGCCCAGGATAGCTCACCCACGCCACTTCCTTATGGGCTGCCAGCCATTCTGCGACCGCCTTGGCATTGTCGCAGTGCTTCTGCATGCGCAGCGGCAATGTCTCGATGCCGGTCAGGATCAGGAACGCGTTGAACGGCGACAAGGCGGCACCGATGTCGCGCAGGCCGAGAACGCGGCACGCAATCGCGAAGGCGAAATTGCCGAAAGTCTCGTGCAGCACGATGCCCTGATATTCCGGACGCGGCTCCGACAGCATCGGATAGCGCCCCTCGCGCGACCAGTTGAATGTGCCGCCGTCGACGATCATGCCGCCGATGGAATTGCCATGTCCGCCAAGAAACTTCGTCAGCGAGTGGACGACGATATCGGCACCGTGCTCGATTGGACGGCAGAGATAGGGCGTAGCCAGTGTGTTGTCGACAATCAGCGGTACACCGGCGCGTTTGGCGATTGCGGAGACCGCTTCGATATCGGTGATGACGCCACCCGGATTGGCGATGGACTCGACGAACATGGCTTTGGTCTTGGGCGTAACCGCTCGTTCGAACGTGCTGATGTCGTCGGGATCGGCCCAGACCACGTTCCATCCAAAGTTCTTGAATGCATGGTTGAACTGGTTGATCGAGCCGCCATAGAGCTTCTTGGAGGCGACGAACTCATCGCCCGGCCGCATCAGCGCATGCATGACCAGCACCTGCGCAGCATGACCGGATGCGACCGCAAGGCCGGCGGTGCCGCCTTCGAGCGCCGCAACGCGCTCTTCCAGAACGGCCGTCGTCGGATTTCCGATGCGGGTGTAAATGTTGCCGAAGGTCTGCAGGCCGAACAGCGAGGCCGCATGATCGACGTCATCAAAGACAAAGGAGGTGGTCTGGTAAATCGGTGTCGCCCGCGCGCCGGTGGTCGGATCGGGCTGCGCCCCGGCATGAATGGCGAGTGTGGAAAAGCCAGGCGTGCGTTCTTTCATGGGAAAAGCCTCAGCAATGGCGGGGCGGCGGGAAATTGGGTGCTGGTTTATCTAACCGGTTCGTTGGGTCAAGGCCTCGACGGAGCAAGATCACTCCGTCGGCGTAGCGGCCAAGATCCGGAGGGCGAGAAGCGGCTGGCTATACCTAATTTTTTAGACCGAAACGCCGGAAGGCTTGTTGACGCCGCGCAATATCGGACAATTTCAGCAGGCTCTGCTTCAGCAAGGGTCAAAATCTGGAATGGACGTCTCCGCGCCCCCCGATCAGATGCCGCTTTCCTTTTCTTTTTCAAGCGCGGCGCGCGTCGTGGCGTCGGTTGTGCCGCCGGCCATGGTCCTCCGGTCCAGCGACATGCGTTGCACGCCCTTTCCGAGCAAGGGCGCCCGTCGCGCCGACAATGTGCGTGAGTTCACGCCGATCCAGGAAATCTCGGATGAGAGCCGGCCATATTCGATCTTCGGGCAACGATTCATGACGACCTTCATGCCAGCCGCCTCTGCCTTCGCTGCCGCTTCGTCGTTGCGCACGCCAAGCTGCATCCAGATGACTTGCGGCTTGCGCTCCAGGTTAATCGCTTCCTCGACCACAGGCAGCGCGTGCTGCGACGCGCGAAAAATATCGACCATGTCGATCGGCTCGGGAATGTCGCTGAGCCGCGCATAAACCTTTTGCCCGAGAATCTCCTTGCCTTCCTGACCAGGGTTGACAGGGATCATCCGGTAGCCGCGTTCCAGCAGATATTTGAAAGCGAAATAGCTCGGCCGGTTTTCTTTCGGCGAAATTCCGACCATGGCGATTGTCTTCACCGTATTGAGGATGCCGCGGATATAGCTGTCGGAATACGTGTCGTGATTCATGATCGCCATATATAGGAGTCGAATTCGGCAGCGCCACCGCTGCGGCGCTGCCATGCCCGTCAGTGATTGAAGAATCTTAGCCTTTTATGCCAAGAGCCATCATTGGTCCGATCGTTCCGATGCCGGCCACAACAGACAAAGTTGTCGTGACGAGCGCATCGCCGATGCAAACCACGCCGCAACTGTAGTAGGTGAGCGTCAGCAATCCGGCCGACAGCAAGAGGCCCCACAGCGTTCCGTACGCGATCATGCGGAAAATCGGCCCGTTCGGTAACCGCACCGGCGTGTACAGCCTTTGTTTCAGAGCCCATGCGGCCATCAGCAGTCCTCCCATCGGGGCTTTCGTTTTTCAATAAAGGCGCAAATACCTTCTTCCGCATCATGCGCCATCATATTCTCGGTCATCACCTCGGATGCGTAATCATACGCTTCGGCCAGTCCCAATTCGGCCTGCCGATAAAAGGCCTTCTTGCCGATCTTGACCGTGAACGAGGATTTCGTTGCGATCTTTCGCGCCAGCGCGATCGCCGCCTCACGTTCGCTGCCCGGCGTCACAACCTGGTTGATCAGACCGAACGCCCGGGCACGGTCGGCATCGACCATGTCTCCGGTCAGCAGCATTTCCATCGCAAGTTTGCGCGGGACATTGCGCGTCAGCGCCACCATCGGGGTGGAGCAGAACAGTCCAATATCCACGCCCGGGGTTGCGAATTTCGTATCCGATCCGGCGATCGCGAGGTCGCAGGTGGCGACCAACTGGCATCCGGCGGCAGTCGCAACGCCGTGCACGGCGGCGATCACCGGCTGCGGCAATGCGACGATCGACTGCATCATGGCGCTGCAGGTCGCCATGATGTGCTTGAAATAGGCGCGCCCGCCATCGGCGTCGCTGCGCCGCGCGGTCAGTTCCTTAAGATCGTGGCCGGCGCAGAAAGCCGGGCCGTTGGCGGCCAGGATGACGGCCCGAATGGATCGATCGGCCGCGATGGTCGCGAAGCTTTCGGTCAGAGCAAGCAGGAGTCCTTCCGACAGCGAATTACGTGCGGCAGGTCGGTTCAAGGTGAGAATGGCGATTTGATCAAGGTCCTGCCGGATCAGGACCGCGGCCGCCGGATCGGCTGCCGGCTTGGTTTGGATATTCATGTCGTCGTTCAGTCCGGCCGTTTTGCGAATGGGACTACAGCATTGTATCGATCACCGCCGCCATAGGCGAGGGGACAAGCTGGGGAGCCAATATGCGCGCAGCGAAAATGACCGTCGCGGAGGTCGAGCACCTGCTCGCCAAGGAGTTCCCGCAGGCCTTTCACGCACAGAGCGGCCTGACCATCGAGGAGGTCTGGGACGGGGGCGCCCGGGTGCGCCAGTCGTTTCAGGATGGCTTTATCCGGCCTGGGGGCACCATTTCCGGTCCTACCATGATGGCCCTGGCGGATTTCACCTTCTACGTGGCGCTGCTGGCAACCATAGGGGCCGAACCGCTGGCGGTTACAACCAATCTCAACATCAATTTTTTACGAAAGCCGGAGCGGCAGGACTTGGTCGCCAAGGCGCGGATGCTCAAGCTCGGGCAGCGGCTGGCGGTCATGGAGGTGGAGATCTTCTCGGACGGAGTGGAGGCGCCGGTCGCTCATGTTACCTCCACATACTCGATCCCACCGCGCAGAAGGTAAGTTAGTTCATGGTAATATTGCACCGATTTTATAAGGTGCTGATATAGATGAATAAAATTCGATTGGCATGCGTTGACGGTCGATCAGGCGGCGTGTAGAAGCGCGCAACTTCATTTCCGGACACGACACATCATGAGCACCTATTCGGCCAAAGCCGCCGACGTTGAGAAAAAGTGGGTCATGATCGACGCCAACGGCCTTGTTGTCGGCCGCCTGGCTTCGATCGTCGCTCTGCGTCTGCGCGGCAAGCACAAACCGACTTTCACTCCGCATGTCGACGACGGCGACAACGTCATCGTCATCAATGCCGCCAAGGTCGTTCTGACCGGCCGCAAGCGCGACCAGAAGGTCTATCACCATCACACCGGTTTCATCGGCGGCATCAAGGAACGCAGCGCCAAGTATATTCTGGAAGGCCGCTTCCCCGAGCGCGTCGTCGAGAAGGCCGTCGAGCGCATGCTGCCACGCGGCCCGCTGGGACGCCGGCAACTCGGCAATCTCCGCGTCTATCCCGGCTCGGAACATCCGCATGAGGCGCAAAAGCCTGAAATGCTCGATGTTGGCGCCATGAACCGCAAGAACAGGATCGCCTGACCATGGCCGAGACCGTCCAATCCCTTGAAGCTCTGTCGTCGCTGAAAACCGAGACGCCCGAACAGCCCAAGCATGTTCAGAAGCTGGACAAGCAGGGCCGCGCCTACGCGACCGGCAAGCGCAAGAACGCCGTCGCCCGCGTGTGGATCAAGCCGGGCTCCGGCAAGATCACCGTCAACACCAAGACGATCGAAGTGTTCTTCGCCCGTCCGGTGCTGCGCATGATGATCCAACAGCCGCTGCTCGCGGCCAACCGCAACGGCCAGTATGACGTCGTCTGCACGGTGTCCGGCGGTGGATTGTCGGGACAGGCCGGTGCCGTGCGTCACGGCATTTCCAAGGCGCTGACCTATTTCGAACCGGATCTACGCAGCCCGCTGAAGAAGGGCGGCTTCCTCACCCGCGACTCGCGCGTGGTGGAACGCAAGAAATACGGCAAGGCGAAAGCCCGCCGGTCCTTCCAGTTCTCCAAGCGCTGATCAAGCATCAGTTTTTCAGACAATTTTCGACGATAAAAAGGGGCCTTTCGGCCCCTTTTTGTTTGTTTTTTTATTGAAAAGGCCGCTTCCGAAACAAACCGCTTTTGAACGGGCGGCGCTCTATCTCTGGCGCAGGTGAATTCCGGTAACGGCTTCCGCGAGAAGGGGCCGCGCCGGTGACGGGTCTTCGCCAGAGGGTGACTATGTGGTTGGATCTGCCAACGCTGTTTATTGCTGCAACCTGCATTGCTGCTCTTCTCGGGCTGTTCTTGCTTGGTCTGTGGTTTCAGGATCGCTCCATCCGCGCACTCGGCTGGTGGGCGTCCGCCTATCTGGTCGGCGGCTTTGCCGTTTCGCTGTGGATTTTGCCGCGTCACCTCATCGCGTCCGGCATTAGCGAGATCGCCACGGCGCTCCTGTTCATTTCCTGCGGCATGGTCTGGAGCGGTGCACGCCGATTTCACGGCCGTCAGGTTTTGCCGCTTGCAGCCGTGACAGGCGCCTTTGTCTGGCTGCTGGCGAGCCAGTTGCCGGCCGTCAGTGGAGCGAGCAGCACGCGCGTCGTGCTGAGTTCGCTCATCATCGCGGCCTACGCGGCCCTGACAGCGATGGAATTGCGACGCGAGCGGCGCAACCCCAAAATCGCGAAGTTGCGCGCGCTGATCGTTCCGATCCTGCATGGCGTCGTGTTTCTTTCGCCCATTCTAGTGGTGTATTCCCTGCCGGACGCCGAAATCGGCGGAGGACAGGGATTTTTCGCGGCGTTTGCTCTGCTGGTCCTGCTTTACGTGGTGGGCACGGCTTTCATCGTCGTGGTAATGGCGAAAGAGCACAGCGCCCAAGTCCACAAGACGGCGGCGATGACCGACTATATGACCGGCCTTTATAATCGCCGCGGCTTTCTTGAAGTTGCGCAGAAGCTGATCGCCGCCCAGCGGCGCAAGGGCGAGTCGGTGACGGTGCTGATGTTTGATCTCGACCATTTCAAGTCGATCAATGACCGGTTTGGCCATGACGTGGGCGATGAGGCGCTGCGGACGTTCGCCGCGACGGCCAGCAGCAACATGCGCGGCGACGACATCGTCGGCCGTCTCGGCGGAGAAGAGTTTGCCGCCATCCTGCCCGGCAACGGCGGTACGGCCTTCATGGTGGCCGAGCGCGTGCGGCTGGCATTCGAGGTGGCGGGCGTTACGATTTCCGGTCATGACATGAACGCGACCGTCAGTATCGGCGCGGCTGAATCGCCAGCAGAAACGGCCAATATCACGGCCTTGCTCACGCGTGCTGATCTGGCGCTCTATCGGGCCAAGACGACCGGTCGTAATCGGGTTGTCGTGGAAGGCAGCGCACCATCGACAGGAAAATCCGCCACCGAGCCGGTGACGGATATATCTGCACCGTCCCTGGTGCCCCCGGCTGGTATGGACTTTGTCCACGAGCCCAGCGCCGCCCTGTCCTGATCGCCAGGCGAAAATGCCTCGGGCAAATCTCAGGCAATAACTCGTTTACCATTTGCCCGCACCATCGCCGCATGTGGCAAATGCGAGTCTCTTCCGGAACGAATGCCGATCTTCTGAACCTGGACGCGCAGCGCGCCGGGACGGCTTTGGCGTGCGTCTTTTCATCCTCGGACGAATTTGAAGAGGCGGTTATCCGCGCGCGGCGCGCCGCCGGCGCTTACGGGCGGAGCCATGCGCACAGACGGGTCTATTGGGGTTGTGCGATTGGCGCGCTGATCGTCGTTCTTGTGACGGTTCTCTAATCCGCATCCATCACGCCGCCATCCCCTCTGGATGCTGTCACGCGGCAAAAGAAAAAGGGCGCTCGTGCGAGCGCCCTCTGCAATTGCATGGCTTCCGCGATGATTGGAACAAAACGCTTCAGGCGGAATAGTACATCTCGAACTCGACGGGATGCGGCGTGTGTTCGAAGCGGATCACTTCCGTCATCTTGAGTTCGATATAGGCGTCGATGAAATCGTCATCCATCACGCCGCCGGCTTTCAGGAAGGCGCGGTCCTTGTCGAGATTTTCCAGCGCCTCGCGCAGCGAGCCGCATACCGTCGGGATCTGCTTCAGCTCGGCCGGCGGCAGATCGTACAGGTCCTTGTCCATCGCCGAACCCGGATCGATCTTGTTCTTGATGCCGTCGAGGCCGGCCATCAGCATCGCGGCGAAGCCGAGATACGGGTTGGCCATCGGATCAGGGAAGCGCACTTCGACGCGCTTGGCCTTCGGATTGGTGGTGAACGGAATGCGGCACGAGGCCGAGCGGTTGCGGGCTGAATAGGCGAGCAGCACTGGCGCCTCATAGCCCGGGACCAGTCGCTTGTACGAGTTGGTCGAAGGGTTGGTGAAGGCATTGATCGCCTTCGCGTGCTTGATGATGCCGCCGATATAGAACAGGCAGGTTTCCGACAGGTCAGCATACTTGTTGCCGGCGAAAGTCGGTTTGCCGTCCTTCCAGATCGACTGGTGACAGTGCATGCCGGAGCCGTTGTCGCCGTAGACCGGCTTCGGCATGAAGGTGGCGGTCTTGCCGTAGATGTTGGCGACCTGGTGGATGCAGTACTTGTAGACCTGCATCTGATCGGCCATGTAGGTCATCGGCGCGAACTTCATGCCGAGCTCGTGCTGGGCCGACGCCACTTCGTGGTGATGCTTTTCGACCTTCACACCCATGCGCGCCATGGCGCCGAGCATTTCGGTGCGCATGTCCTGCGCCGAATCCTGTGGCGGGACCGGGAAATAACCCTTCTTGGTGCCGATGCGGTGGCCGAGATTGCCGCCTTCATAATCGGTGTCGCCATTGATCGGCAGTTCGATCGAGTCGAGCCTGAATCCGGTCTTGTACGGCTCGGCGCTGATCTTCACGTCGTCGAACACGAAGAATTCTGCTTCCGGTCCGAAGTAAACGGTATCGCCGATGCCCCAGGCCTTGACGAGGCCTTCGGCTTTCTTGGCGATGCCGCGCGGATCGCGGTTATAAGGCTCGCCGGTGGTCGGCTCGAGCACGTCGCAGGTCAGGACAAGCGTCGTCTCGGCGAAGAACGGATCGATCACGGCCGTCGCCGGATCCGGCATCAGGCACATATCGGATTCATTGATCGCCTTCCAGCCGGCGATCGAGGAGCCGTCGAACATCGTGCCTTCGGCGAAGATTTCCTCATCGACCATCGACACATCGAAGGTGACGTGCTGCCACTTGCCGCGCGGGTCGGTGAACCGCAAGTCAACGTATTTGACCTCGTTGTCCTTCATCATCTTGAGGACGTCTTTGGCCGTCGTCATGGAACGCATTCCCTTTCTTGAGGGGACTTAGAGTGAGAGTGATTAAGCCCAGCGTATCAGATGGCATCCAATCCGGATTCCCCCGTCCTGATCCGGATCGCTTCTTCGATGTTGGAAAGAAAGATCTTGCCATCGCCAATCCGTCCGGTTTGGGCCGCACGGCGGATCGCATCGACGGCTTTTTCGACCATGTCGTCGCTGAGTACAATCTCGATCTTCACCTTGGGGAGAAAGTCGACGACGTATTCCGCGCCACGATACAGCTCGGTGTGACCCTTCTGGCGGCCGAATCCTTTCGCCTCGGTGACGGTGATGCCCTGCAGACCAACCTCCTGCAGCGCCTCCTTCACCTCGTCGAGTTTGAACGGTTTGATGATGGCCTCGATCTTCTTCATGGATGTCCTCTCCCGGTCCGCCGGTGGGGCGCACCGGAGGGGCCCGTTTGCCGTTAGCAGGTCTTGTGCCAATAACCAAACTTAAGAATAATCGTGCTTTATCAAAACGTTATGTCGTATTGGCGACAGCTTTTCCGACCACTGGGATGATCTCTGTCTATTTTATGTGCATTCTGCACATTTCATAGACAGCTCATTGCTGCAAGCCAAGGCGTGTTGTTCCCGTCTCGGGCTCCCCGTATTTTGCCTCGATGATCGAATTGCTGACCACCACGGAAATGGACGAAGCCGACCGCGCGGCCATCGCCAGCGGCATTGCCGGTATCGATCTGATGGAACGGGCAGGGACAGCGGTTGCCGATGCTGTCACCCTTGCCCATCCGGCTCGCGGGCGCGTCGTGGTTGTTGCCGGGCCGGGCAACAATGGCGGTGATGGGTTCATCGCCGCCCGCTGTCTGAGCGAACGTGGCTACACCGTTCGCGTGTTGCTCCTTGGAAAACCTTCGCAGTTGAAGGCAGATGCCGCCGAAGCGGCTCAACGCTGGGGCGGCGACACTGAAGCACTGGAACCGGAGCAACTGCAACGCACCGATGTTTTGATTGATGCTCTGTTCGGAGCCGGTCTCGCAAGGCCGGTGGACGGCGAAGCGCACGCGATGATCGAGGCGATGAACGCCAGCGGCGCGCATATTGTTGCGGTCGATCTCCCGAGTGGGATCAATGGCGACACCGGCGCGATCATGGGCGCCGCCGTGCAGGCGCACCAAACGGTCACGTTCTTTCGTCGCAAGCCGGGTCATGTCCTTTTGCCGGGACGTCTGCATTGCGGTCGCGTCGTAGTGGCCGATATTGGCATTCCGGCCGACGTGCTGACGTCCATACGCCCGCGTACATTTCTCAATTCGCCCGGTCAGTGGGGGAGCCTATTTCCAATACCCAAGATTGAGGGCCACAAATATGCGCGCGGCCACGCGGTGGTCATTTCAGGAGGGCTTTCCGCATCGACGGGCGCGGCCAGATTGGCGTCTCGCGGCGCGTTGCGGGCCGGAGCAGGGCTGGTGACCATCGCGAGCCCGCGGGATGCCCTGGTTGTGAATGCAAACAGCAGCCTGGCCGTGATGGTCCGTGCGGTTGATGGCGTCACCGAACTTCAATCACTACTTGAAGACCGCCGGATTAATGCGATCCTTCTTGGGCCCGGTGGGGGAACCGGCGCGTCGATGCGGGACAACGTCCTCTGTTCCCTGGAGGGTGAACGAGGTGTTGTCCTCGATGCCGACGCTCTGACCAGCTTTGGGGACAACCCGGAAAACCTCTTTACAGCGCTTTCGAATCGCTCGCGGCAGCCCACGATTCTCACGCCACACGAAGGTGAATTTTCTCGTCTGTTCAAGCAAATATTAAAAAATCATTCAGTTAAACAAAAGCTTGAGGTATGCCGTTATGCTTCACATGAAACACGCGCCGTCGTGCTCCTCAAGGGACCAGACACGGTGGTGGCGGCGCCGGACGGGCGGGCTGCGATAGCAGAGAATGCGCCCCCGTGGCTGGCCACGGCCGGATCCGGGGATGTGTTGGCTGGACTGGCGACGGGATTGCTGGCGCAGGGGATGCCGGCATTCGAGGCGGCCTGCGCCGCCGTCTGGCTGCATGGCGAGGCGGCAAATCGGGCAGGGCCCGGCCTGATTTCGGAAGACCTGCCTGAGGCGTTGCCCGCGGTTTATCGCCATCTGTTCCCGGAGATTGCCCGCTAGCTCAGATCACCTCGAACCAGGCGGCCATCCCGGTCTCCTGGTGCTCGAGCATGTGGCAATGGATCATCCATTTCCCCGGATTATCGGCGACGAAAGCAATGCGTGCAGTTTGCTGCGCATTGATCAGAACCGTATCCAGCCAGAACGGCTTCCAGCCGTCATCCAAACCGTCGAGAAGCCGGAAATGATGCCCGTGCAAGTGCATGGCATGCGGAAACGCCGTGTTGTTCTTGAAGGCCAGCATGACCGGGCGGCCGCGATTGACTGAAAACAGCGACGGGCCGTCGTGGCCGGAGGATGCAAAGCCGGCCATGGTCCATACGCGCGCGGAAGGATCGATGCCGTGCCCGGGGATAACCGCCCCGTCACGCATGCGCCCCATCATCATTCGGCTCATTGCCCCGCCTTCGAGCGGGACGTCGAGGCGATAGGCTGCTTTGAAATCGATCTTCGCGGGCAGCGGATTGGCGGGGAAGGGTTTGGGTTCGCCGCGCGGCGCTGGACGCGCTTTTTCTCCCACTTCGTAGACCAGGCGCGCAATGGCAATCTCGTCATTGCCGCCATTGTCAGCCAAGACCAGAGCCGTTGTGCCAGGATCGCGTGTGGCATCCACGAGAAGATCGATGCGGCTGCCAGGTCCGAGCGTGATGCGGCTGTCGCGGGCGGGGAATGGTTCGGTGGGCTGGCCGTCGATCGCCATCACCCGGGCCGCATGTTCCGCGACCCGAAGCGGAAAAACCCGCGCATTGGCGGCATTGATGAACCGCAGGCGCAGCCTTTCATTCGTCCGCACCGGGATGGTCATCGGATTTTGGCTGTTTGCGGTGAGCAATCGGCCATGCCGGCCAGCATGCGCGGCATCGTGGAACGACCGGAAACTTCCCTCGTGAATGGTGCCGTCTTCGGCGAGCCGCCAGTCGTCCAGGACGAGAACGATATCGCGGTCGACGTCCACGCCTTCCGGCTCGTCGACAATCAAGGGTCCGTAAAGGCCGCGTTCGAGTTGTTCGGACGAATAAAGATGCGAATGATACCAGTAGGTGCCGGCATCGGGGACTGTGAAGCGGTAGTCGAAGGTCTTGCCGGGTTCGACCGGATGCTGGGTGAGGTGCGGCACACCATCCATGGCGTTGGGCAGCCGCACGCCGTGCCAGTGGATCACAGTCGGCTCAGGCAGATCGTTGAACAGCCGGACCTTCAATTCATCACCGCGTTTCAGCCGCAAGGTAGGCCCCGGAACAAGTCCGTCATAGCCCCAGATCGGCGTCTCCGATTGTTCAGGGCCGCGCAGTCTCACCATTCCTTTGCGAGCCCGCAGCAGCCGGAAGCCGTTATCGGCGGCGGCGAGTGGCTGGGCGCCAGCGCCGCTCGGCATCGCGAGTGATACCAGCGTGACCGCCAGACCTTGCGCCACCTGCCGCCGGGAGAGAGACCTCGCTCGTCGCAACATTCCATCTGCCTGCTGGCTCGCCACGGCCGAGCTTGTGGTGCAGTTTCGGGCCGCCATCAACTCAACTCCGCGGCATCATGCAACCGGAGCGGCTTGCAAGCCTGCATCTAGGGGCTATTTTTATGGTGCGCCCGTG
Source organism: Pseudorhodoplanes sp. (assembly GCA_032027085.1). Lineage (NCBI taxonomy): Bacteria > Pseudomonadati > Pseudomonadota > Alphaproteobacteria > Hyphomicrobiales > Pseudorhodoplanes > Pseudorhodoplanes sp. The sequence continues at coordinate 3,414,259 of JAVSMS010000001.1, forward strand.
AAACCGCATGCTATAAGCCGCGCCGCTCGGCCGGAATTGCGGTGCCGCGCGATGCCCATCAAGCGGCGTCAGACTACGGCGTCCAACGCGGTGTCTTTGGGCGGGCGTGGCGGAATTGGTAGACGCGCTGGGTTTAGGTTCCAGTGACGCAAGTTGTGGGGGTTCGAGTCCCTCCGCCCGCACCATGCCCCTTGGGGATGCCGTTCGCTTTGGACGCAGTGAATTTGCTAGGAACGACGCCGCATGCGCGGCGACAAGGAAACGAAGACAGTCATGCAGGTGACAGAGACGCTTTCGGACGGCTTGCGGCGTGAGTATCGCGTGCTGATCCCCGCCGGAGAACTCGACTCCAAGGTCAACGACCGCCTCGGCGAAATGAAGGACCGCGTGCGTATCAACGGTTTTCGCCCCGGCAAGGTGCCGGTCGCGCATCTGAAGCGCGTTTATGGTCGTGCGGCGATGGCGGAAGCAATCGAGGCGGCGGTTCGTGACGCGAACGCCAAGATCGTCGCGGACAACAATTTCCGCTTGGCGATGCAGCCACAGGTCACGTTGCCGAACGAGGAGAAGGACGTGGAAGCCGTGATCGGCGGCAAGTCCGATCTGTCTTACACCGTTGCGCTGGAAATTCTTGCGCCCATCGAGTTCGGCGATTTCAAATCAATCTCGCTTACCAAGCTCGTGGCGGATGTCACCGATGAACAGGTGGACGAAGCCTTGAAGAAGATCGCCGAGCAGAATCGGCCTTACGCAGATAAGGGTGAGGGAGCCAAGGCTGAGAGCGGCGACCGCGTGATCATTTCCTTTGTCGGCAAGATCGACGGCGCGCCGTTCGAAGGCGGCACCGGCGAGGATGTCGCGGTGCAGCTTGGTTCGGCCACGTTCATTCCGGGCTTCGAGGACCAGTTGATCGGGATTGCGGCCGGTGAACAGCGCGTGGTGAAAGTGACCTTCCCGCAGAATTATCCCGCGGCGCATCTCGCCGGGAAGGAGGCCGAGTTCGACGTCACCGTCAAGACGGTCGAGGCGCCGAAGGAAGTGACCATCAATGATGACTTCGCCAAATCGCTCGGCCTGGAATCGCTGGACAAGCTGAAGGATGCCGTCAAGGAACGCCTAGCGCGCGAAAGTGATGCCCAGTCGCGACAGCGCCTGAAGCGCGAACTCTTCGACCAGCTCGATGAAATGCACAAGTTCGAGGTGCCGCAGGGGCTGTTCGAGCAGGAATTCCAGAATCTGTGGCAGACCGCGCAGAATGAAATGAAGCAGCAGGGCAAGAGCTTCGCCGACGAGAACACGACCGAGGAGGCCGAGCAGGCGGAATATCGCAGGATTGCCAACCGCCGGGTGCGGCTGGGCCTTCTGCTCGACGAGATCGCCCGCCGCAACGATCTCACCGTTACCGATGACGAGACGACGCGGGCGGTGGTGGAGCAAGTCCGCCAATATCCGGGCCGCGAACAGGAATTGTGGGACATGTTCCGGAAGAATCCGGAAGCCTTGGCCTCTATCCGCGCGCCGATCCTTGAGAACAAGGTCACCGACTTCCTGTTGGCCTTGGGCAACGTCACCGACAAGAAGGTGACGCGGGACGAGCTTTATCGCGAAGACGACGATAAGGCGGCTTAACCATCGCCTCTGGTCGACTTAACCATCGCTGCCTATATCTGCCTTCGTCCAGTCGCAGCGCGGGACGAAGGCGCTATGGTAAGGCATTGCGATTCGAGAGGCGGTCGCCACGGCCGCAGGAGATGTCATGAGAGATCCCGTCGACACCTATATGAACTACCTCGTCCCGATCGTAGTCGAGCAGACCAATCGGGGCGAGCGCTCCTATGACATCTATTCGCGCCTGCTGAAGGAGCGCATTATTTTTATCACCGGTCCGGTGGAGGACGGGATGGCGACCGTGGTTGTCGCGCAGCTCCTGTTCCTGGAAGCGGAAAATCCGAAGAAGGAAATTTCGATGTACATCAACTCCCCCGGAGGAGTGGTGACATCGGGCATGGCGATCTACGACACCATGCAGTTCATCCGTCCGGCCGTGTCGACCCTGTGCATAGGCCAGGCCGCGTCGATGGGGTCGCTGCTATTGACGGCCGGCGCCAAGGACCTGCGCTTCGCGCTGCCCAATGCGCGCATCATGGTGCATCAGCCATCCGGCGGCTTCCAGGGCCAGGCGACCGACATCATGCTGCATGCGCAGGAAATCCTGAACCTGAAGAAGCGCCTGAACGAAATCTACATGAAGCATACCGGCCAGCCGCTGAAGACGATCGAAGATGCGCTGGAGCGGGATTACTTCCTCACCGCCGACGCGGCCAAGGATTTCGGTCTGGTCGACAAGGTGATCGACAAGCGGATGGAAGATCTCCAGATCAAGGCTTGAGGGGTTCTAAGCTGTTCACGAGGCACCCGTCTGCAAGGGACGGATGGCGCGAATCGACGCAGCTCTGGCGAGGTTCGGCGGAGAAAGTTCCGATCCGTGCTGGCATTTCAAGCGGATGGGATGAGGGGATAGGGGTGTTTTCCCCATCAAATGACCGCATTCGTCGTCTGATTGGGACATTGGTCGTAGTGATGCGGCCGCCTATTCAACGTGCGGTTATCATTAATAGATTCTTGATTGTCCTGCCCTTAGCATGTTTGGCTAGTGTTAGGGTAAAGCTGGCTTTGGGGGAGGATTTCGGGGCTGCCTGTGCCTGCCAGGCAACATATTGGCAGGGATACGGGTGTTAAGTTTGGCCTGCGCTGCAAGGCGTGCGCCCTTGAGAAGCGAACGGAGACTGGAATGAGCAAAGCAGGCGGCAACGACTCCAAGAACACGCTTTACTGCTCGTTCTGCGGCAAGAGCCAGCACGAAGTCCGCAAGCTGATCGCAGGTCCGACGGTCTTCATCTGCGACGAATGCGTCGAACTGTGCATGGACATCATCCGCGAGGAAAACAAATCCTCGCTGGTCAAGTCGCGCGACGGCATCCCGACCCCGAAGGAAATCTGCAAGGTGCTCGATGACTATGTCATCGGCCAGCAGCACGCGAAGCGCGTGCTTTCGGTCGCGGTGCACAATCACTACAAGCGGCTGAATCACCAAACCAAGCACAACGATGTTGAGCTTGCGAAATCGAACATTCTGCTGATTGGACCGACTGGCTCCGGCAAAACCCTGCTGGCGCAGACCTTGGCGCGCATCCTCGACGTGCCGTTCACGATGGCGGATGCGACGACGCTGACCGAAGCCGGCTATGTCGGCGAGGACGTCGAGAACATCATTCTGAAGCTGCTGCAGGCCGCCGATTACAATGTCGAGCGCGCGCAGCGCGGCATCGTCTATATCGACGAAATCGACAAGATCAGCCGCAAGTCTGACAATCCTTCGATCACACGCGACGTGTCGGGCGAGGGCGTGCAACAGGCTCTGCTCAAGATCATGGAAGGCACCATCGCCTCGGTGCCTCCGCAGGGCGGCCGCAAGCATCCGCAGCAGGAATTCCTGCAGGTTGACACCACCAACATCCTGTTCGTCTGCGGCGGTGCCTTTGCCGGCCTCGACAAGATCATCTCTGCGCGCGGCCGCACCACCTCGATCGGCTTCGGCGCCACCGTGCGCGCGCCGGAAGATCGCAAGGCCGGTGAGATTTTCCGCGAAGTCGAGCCGGAAGACTTGCTGAAATATGGCCTGATACCGGAATTCGTAGGCCGCTTGCCGGTCGTGGCGACGCTGGAAGATCTGGACGAGGCCTCGCTCAAGAAGATTCTGGTCGAGCCGAAGAACGCGCTGGTGAAGCAGTACCAGCGTCTGTTCGAGATGGAGAATATCGATCTCACGCTGGCCGAGGAGGCGCTGGGCGCCATCGCCCGCAAGGCCATCGAGCGCAAGACCGGCGCGCGCGGGCTGCGTTCCATCATGGAAAGCATCTTGCTCGACACCATGTTCGATCTGCCGAGCCTGGAAGGCGTCGAGGAGGTCGTGATCTCGCGCGAAGTGGTCGAGGGTACGGCCCGGCCACTCTACATCTATGCCGACCGGTCCGACCGGGCGGGCGAGGCCCCAGCCAGCGCTTGATAACTTGCCGGCGGTGCGCGACACGGTCGAGAATCGCCTTAAGCTGAACTGTGCTAGGTATTCTGGGGGTGTCGGGCATGTGCTTGACACTGCCGCACTGCAACGCCACCTAAGGCATGCGAACGGAACGCGTACGAAGGCGAACTGACTATTCCGGGCGGGGTTTCGTACCCACCTCTCGCGCATGGTCCCCGTTGCTCTGGACCCTGCTCCCCCCGGTTCCCGATGGCACTCTCCTATGGCTGCGCACCAGGCGGGCCGCGGAGAGGGGCACAACAAAAAGGATATACGGGCTATGACCACGTCCAATAAGCCGCGCCCGCCGCTGATCGCCGGGGAAACCAAGGCCTATCCGGTTCTTCCGCTCCGCGACATCGTTGTCTTTCCGCACATGATCGTGCCGCTTTTCGTGGGCCGCGAGAAATCGATCAAAGCCCTCGAAGAGGTGATGCGCTCCGACACCTTCATCCTCCTGGCAACGCAGAAGAACGCGTCCGACGATGATCCGTCGACCGACTCGATCTATGAGGTCGGCACCATCGCGAGCGTGCTGCAATTGCTGAAGCTGCCCGACGGTACCGTAAAGGTGCTGGTCGAAGGCGCGCAGCGTGCCAAGGTTCTTAAATACACTGACCGGGCGGATTATTACGAAGCCGATGCTGTCGTCATCGAGGATGATCTCGGTGAAGCGGTCGAAGGCGAAGCGCTCGCGCGTTCGGTCGTCACCGAATTCGAGAACTATGTGAAGCTGAACAAGAAGGTGTCGCCTGAGGTTGTCGGCGTCGTCCAGCAGATCGACGACTACGCCAAGCTTGCCGACACGGTCGCGTCCCATCTGCAGGTCAAGATTCCCGACAAGCAGGCGATCCTCGAAATTCTCAGCGTACCCCAGCGGCTGGAAAAGGTTCTGGGCGTGATGGAAAGCGAAATTTCCGTCCTGCAGGTCGAGAAGCGGATTCGTACGCGCGTGAAGCGTCAAATGGAGAAGACGCAGCGCGAGTATTATCTCAACGAGCAGATGAAGGCGATCCAGAAGGAGCTCGGCGACGAGGACGGCAAGGACGAACTCGCCGAACTCGAGGAGAAGATCCGCAAGACCAAGCTCTCCAAGGAAGCGCGCGAGAAAGCGACGCACGAACTCAAGAAGCTGCGGCAGATGTCTCCGATGTCCGCCGAGGCGACAGTCGTGCGCAACTATCTCGACTGGCTGCTGTCGATCCCGTGGCAGAAGAAGAGCAAGGTCAAGAAGGACCTCAAGCTGGCGCAGGACATTCTCGATGCCGATCATTTCGGCCTGGAAAAGGTCAAGGAGCGCATCGTCGAATATCTTGCCGTGCAGCAGCGCGCTAACAAGCTGACCGGCCCGATCCTGTGCCTCGTTGGCCCTCCCGGCGTCGGCAAGACCTCGCTCGGCAAGTCGATCGCAAAAGCGACCGGCCGCGAATTCGTACGCGTGTCGCTCGGCGGCGTGCGCGACGAAGCGGAGATCCGCGGACATCGCCGGACCTATATCGGCTCGATGCCTGGCAAGGTCATTCAGTCGATGCGCAAGGCGAAGTCGTCAAACCCGCTGTTCCTGCTCGACGAGATCGACAAGATGGGCGCCGATTTCCGCGGCGATCCGTCATCGGCTCTGCTCGAGGTGCTCGATCCCGAACAGAATTCGACGTTCAATGACCATTATCTCGAGGTCGATTACGATCTCTCCAGCGTGATGTTCATCACGACGGCGAACACGCTGAATATTCCGGCGCCGCTGATGGACCGCATGGAGATCATCCGCATCGCCGGGTACACGGAGGATGAGAAGGTCGAGATTGCGCGCAGGCATCTGATCCCGCATGCGATCAGCAAGCACGGCCTCGAGTCCAAGGAATGGTCGATCACCGACGAGGCCTTGCTGACCATGATCCGGCGTTACACCCGCGAAGCGGGTGTGCGTAATCTCGAACGCGAAATTTCAACCCTGATCCGCAAGGCGGTGAAGGAATTGATGATCTCGAAGAAGAAGTCGGTGAAGGTCGAAGCCAAGGATCTCGCCGATTATCTCGGCGTACCGAAATATCGTTACGGCGAAGTCGAGGATATCGATCAGATCGGCGTCGTGACCGGTCTTGCCTGGACCGATGTGGGTGGCGAGCTGCTCACCATCGAAGGCGCGATGATGCCCGGCAAGGGCAAGATGACCGTCACCGGCAATCTGCGTGACGTCATGAAGGAATCGATCTCGGCGGCGGCCTCTTACGTCCGCTCGCGGTCGATCGCGTTCGGCATCGAGCCGCCGCTGTTCGACAAGCGCGACATCCACGTGCACGTGCCGGAAGGTGCGACGCCCAAGGATGGTCCGTCGGCCGGCGTCGCCATGGTGACTGCGATCGTTTCGGTGATGACCGGTATTCCGGTTCGCCGCGACGTGGCAATGACCGGCGAGATCACCTTGCGCGGCCGCGTGCTGCCGATCGGTGGCCTCAAGGAGAAGCTGCTGGCGGCGCTTCGCGGCGGCATCAAGACCGTGCTCATTCCGGAAGAGAATGCGAAGGATCTCGCAGACATTACCGAGAATGTGAAGAGCGGTCTGGATATCATTCCGGTCTCCCGTATGGACGAGGTCCTGGCGCGCGCTCTGGTGCGCAAGCCCGAGCCCATCCAGTGGGAAGAGGTGCCAACCAAGGCTGCCGAGGCGGCGGTTGAAGAAGATTCATCCGGTCTAACCGCTCACTAAGGGCATCTTTGAACTGCAAAAATGCCGAACGGCGGCGTCGAAAAGCGCCGCCGTTCATTTTGGGCGGCTTTACGTTTGAGTTCTACGTTTGGGGCTTGTCCCGGGCTGGGGTGACGCAATAAGAAGGGCGCACGGGCGGTTAGCTCAGCTGGCAGAGCGGCTCGTTTACACCGAGTAGGTCGGCGGTTCGATCCCGTCACCGCCCACCATCGCCAGACGAAAGTACCCGGCAAATCACCTGCTTTTCCAAAGAGCTGAGAGCGGCAATGCATGCGACATGGCATGTAGAAGTTGCGTTTGCAACGAAGCCGCAGTTTTAAGCACTGATCACCATATCATCACAAAAGCAAAATTTGTCTTCGTAAAAACAGCGGCAATCTCGCGCAAAAGCAACAAACGTTTCTTTGATCCGACTAGATTCACTTATCAACTTTTCGCAATCGTGTTGTCTCCTTGTCGTAAATACGGACGCGCTGACGTAAGGTCATCCTTGCTGAGCCGCGTTTCGATACTCGAATTGCCGGTGAGGCAAGATCGCGTTCGTCCCGCAAGGACGAAGCCGCGCGTATTGGAGACAATAAGATGTTGAAGAAGGCATATATCGCTGCGGCACTTGGGGTGCTCGTTGTGTCGAGCGCCGTCCCTGTGTTCGCGCAAACGAGACCCGAAAACCCTCCGGGTATGCGTCCTGAAAATCCTCCAGGAGCGCGGCCGGAGAATCCTCCAGGCATGCGGCCTGAGAATCCTCCGGGAGCGCGGCCGGAAAATCCTCCGGGAGCCCGTCCTGAAAATCCTCCAGGAGCGCGGCCGGAAAATCCTCCGGGCGCACGTCCGGAAAACCCGCCCGGAAAGAAATAAGAGGCGTCAGGCTGGTCTGAGCCGCTTCCTGCGGTCGGACAGCCGGAGTTCTCTTCACGGATTTCACATTGCGGTCGGAGCCATGCCCGGCCGCAATGTTCCGTGTCTGATGCATGTGTAAGTATTAACGAGGCCGAGGTGGGCCATGCAAGCATTGCTCAGGAACACGCTGTTGGCGGCTGCGACGTCAATTGGTTTGCTTTGTTGCCCGGTCCTGGCGGCGGCCTATGAGCCGATCCCGGCCGAAAAGCTGAAAACCAATCAATTCGACGTTGAATATGTCGAACCGAAAAACGAGGCGCATCGGCCGATTTACGAGATGCTGAAAGAGCAGCGCATGCTCGAAAAGTTTCAGGCCTTCCTCGCGCCGGTGAAGCTGCCGATCAGGATTAAGCTGAAGGTCGAGGGCTGCGACGGCGTCGCCAATGCCACGTTCTGGGATGACGCGATCAAGGTTTGCTACGAATATTTCGAATATATTTGGAAGCAGACTCCCAAAATGGCGACCAGAGGATTGTCGCCGAAGGACGCAATGATTGGGCCGACGGTCGACGTCTTTCTGCATGAAGCGGGGCATGCCGTTCTGGAAGTTCTTGATATTCCCTTCTTCGGACGCGAGGAAGAAGTCGCCGATTACTTTGCGACGTATCTTCTGCTGCAATTCTGCAAGGACGATGCGCGGCGGCTGATCCTCGGCGCGTCCTTTATCAGTGGCCGCGAAGCCATGGAGGAGCAGGACAAGACGCCGGAACTGCGATTATTGGCGGACACCCACTCCTTACCGGCGCAACGCCACTTCAATCGATGGTGCATGGCCTATGGGGCCGATCCGGTGCTGTTCGCGGATGCAATCAGCTTCGGCATGCTGCCGAAAAGCCGCGCGAAACATTGCCGGTACGAATATCAGACCAATCAATACGCGTTCCAGAATCTGATCTCGCCGTACATCGACCAGGAGCTGAAGCAGAAGGTTATGGCGCGGAAATGGTTCCAGTTTGAAACGCCGGTGGCGGCGACTTTCATGGACACGCCGACGGAAACCGCGACCGCCGTCTCTCCAGAGGACACGCCCAAGGCGTTCAGGCCTTTTGGCGACAGGACAGCTCCGAAAGAGGCCGCGACGGCCAGTCCTGCAGACGGCACGCCTAAGGCCATACGACCGTCCGGCGACAAGAAGCGCTAGTGTGGCGAATCTGGAGTTCGCTTGATTGTGCAGCATGCTCATTGAGCGAGCTTGGGATTCGCAGGACCCAAGGAAAACTATGCTTCTGGTGTGGTTTTGTTTCAGAACTTCGCGTGATGGATACGCCGCGAGAAGGAAGCGAACTTCTGAACCACCACATTAGGCCGGAAGGGATGGCAGCCTTCACAAATGAAACGCGCCGGCAAAGGCCGGCGCGTTCTGCGTTAGGAGGGCCATGCGCGCTGGTACTGCGCGGCTGGCAGGATTTCAGATGGCTTCCTTGAGTTCCTTGGCGGCGCGGAAGGCCACCTTCTTCGACGCCTTGATCTGAATTTGTTCCCCGGTCGCCGGGTTGCGGCCGATGCGAGCCGCCCGCTTGCGAACCTGCAGAATGCCGAGACCGCCGATACGGATACGGTCGCCCTTCTTGAGATGCTTGGTGATCGAGGTCACCAGATCACCGAGGATCGCCTCGCTCTGTTTCTTGGACAACTGGTGCTCCTCGGCCAGCTGAGCCGCGAGATGCTTCAGCGTAACGGTGGGAGCTGTCGCCGGCTTCTTGTCAGCCATGGTTGGCCCTCCTTTTCATCAAGCGGCGTTACGAAAATCCACAGAGTGTGGCCTTTAGACGATTCTGAGGCGGGGGAGAATGGCTTTTTCGCCTGAGTCCCAGGGGTTTTTGCAATTTTTGGTGAAAAAAGGTTGCAACCACAACGCGGTACAGCCCGGAATAGGTCGAATTGAACCGTTCAGGCGGTTGAAATCCGGAGGTATCGAATGCGGGATTTGGCATGGCGGGAGCGACGGGACTCGAACCCGCGGCCTCCGGCGTGACAGGCCGGCGCTCTAACCAACTGAGCTACGCCCCCATGCAAGGGAGTAGGGCGGACTTAAATGGCACCCCAGCGCAAGTCAACCCGCTTGCAGCGTCAGGCCTGCGACGTCCACGGCAGGCCGCGACAATGATCATGCTTGCCAGAGAAATTTGATTACAGAATTATGACGGTCGCTTTGCGCCGCCGGTCGCTCAAGGTTTCCATAATCCGGCGCCTGGTGTGCGTCGGTCATGTCGACTACAGATGATGTGCGGGTGCCCCAACGTTCCGGGGCCATAGCGGCGACGCAAAGGCTGGTGCGGTTCAATCTGGTCGCGGCGTTCCTGCTGCATCTGGCGGCGTTCGCCTGCCTGGTCCTGACCGAAGCCGACCCACTCGGACGGAGTCTGTTCCTCCTCACCTGGGGATTATTGAATTTCACCTGGCTCCTGCTGCTGCGCCGCCCTGTCATCTCGGCGGCGCTGTCGCTCGCGATGGTTGTGATCGTGATTCTGGTGTCGCAGTTCAAGTTCGACATCACCTGGATGACCATCACGTTTCTGGACATTCTGATCATCGATTCCGACACCTTCGCCTTTCTGCTGAAGATTTTTCCCGATTTGCGGACGTCGCTTCTCATCGCCGCTGCCGTCGCCATTCCCGTGGCGGGTCTGCTTTGGTTCTGCGACCGTTTCCGGGTCCGTCGGCGCACCTCGCTCGCCGGCGGTGCCTTATGCTTGGCGGGATTGATCACCCTGTCGAACCAATTTCCCGAACAGCCTTGGGAGCCGTTCCAGGGTGTCAACCATGTGTCGAATTTTGCTCGGTCGGGCGTATTGTCGGTCTCTGAATTGTCGACCAAGGGCTGGCTGGAATTCGATTCCGCCATCGCCAACCCGACCAGACCGGCCCGCGATCAGGCCTGCGCGCCGACCGCACGGCCGCCGCATATCGTGATGGTGCTGGATGAATCGAGTTTCGACATCACCATGGCGCCCGGCATCAAGGTGCCGCCCGACTACACCGATCATTTCCGCTCCTCTGACGGCAAGACGCGGCGGCTGCTCACCGAAGCGACTGGCGGCCCGACCTGGTACACTGAATACAATGTGCTGACCGGGCTGTCGGCGCGCTCGTTCGGGCGCCTGATGTTCTATGTCACACGCATCGCGGCGGGACGCGTGGAGCGCGGCCTGCCGCAAGCCTTGCGCCGTTGCGGATACAAGACCGTCTCGCTCTATCCCGCTTATGGCGCGTTCCTGAGCGCGCGGCGTTTCCAGAAGACCGCCGGCGTGGAGCGCATGATCGATTCGAAGGAAATGGGCGCCGGCGATGTCGAGCCGGACCGCTTTTATTACGACAAGGCGCTGCGCCTGATTGAAAAGGAAGGCAAGGACACGCCGCTCTTCATTTTTGTCTATACGGTCGCCAATCATTTCCCCTGGAATACGACCTTCCGCCCCGACCTGACGCCGAATTGGCGTCCGCTCGGCAACGTGCCGGAGGTCGATGAATATATCCGCCGGCAGACAATGAGCGCGCGCGACTATTCCGACTTTGCCGGCAAACTGAAAAAGCAATTCCCGGACCAGAAATTCCTGGTGGTACGCTTCGGCGATCATCCGCCCGCGATTGCGCATCGGATCATCGATCCTTCGCTCGACGACGAGGAGATCGCACGGCGGGTGATGAATTACGATCCGCGCTTCTACACCGCCTATTACGCCATCGACGGCATCAATTTCGAGCCGGTCGCGAGCCCCTCGGCGCATGAACGGCTCGATGCGCCCTATCTGCCTCTGGTTATTCAGGAGGCTGCCGGGCTTCCCCTCGACTCGACCTTTCTGGAGCAGAAGCGCATTCTGCAGCGCTGCGACGGCCTGTTTTACGCTTGCAAGGATGGCGCGGAGGCGCGCCGCTTCAACCGCCTTCTGGTCGATGCAGGCCTGATCAAGGGGTTTTGACGTCAATCATCCGCCGGGGCGCGGTCGGCACGCGTGCGTGGCTTGTCGGTTCGCAACAGGCCGCCGGCAAGATCAGCCAGGGTCGGGCGGGACAGGGCCGTGAATGGCAACGGCCGCGTCACCTCGATCGCCGCAAGTCCCAGCCGCGCCGTGAGAAGGCCGTTCAGCACGCCTTCGCCGAGCCGCGCCGAAAGCTTTGCCGCGACGCCGTGTCCGATCATCTGCTGAATCAGGCTGTCGCTCGCCGCCATCCCGCCGGTGATCGCGAGATGCGAAACCACCTGTCGGGCAAGACGGATAAGGCCCAGCGTGCCCGGCCGGCCGCCGTAGAGCAGCGCAAGGCGTCGCGCGAGCCCGAGCGCTGTGATCAAGACGAAAAACATGTCGACCGCGGCGCGCGGGCTGACTGCCGTGACAATGGAGACGCGCTTGGCGGCGGCGCTGACCAGCCGGCGGGCCTCTTGGTCCAGCGGCGTCATCAACTCACGTTCAGCGAGTTGAACAAGACCGGCACCGTCGATGATATCGCCCAGATGGCTTTCCAGCCGGGTTCGGGCGCGTGCCAGAGGCGCGGCATGCCGCTCAAGCGCAAGCAGATCGCGCACCACAGACCGCCCGTCGGTCAGGTCATCGCTTGCGAGCACGTCCGTCGCCCGCTGTCTCAGGCCTTCGATCGCCTTGAGGCGGGACAGCCCGCGCACTTCGCGGATCAGAATGGCGAGTAGTGCAATCACCGCCAGGACGGCAAGCGTCAGGCCGAGCCAGCCAAGCGGGGCAAAGCGCGCAAAGAGATCCTCGATCAGGCTAGTCACAGCGAGGCCAAGTCCGAGCGACACCAATCCGCCGGTGGCCCACCAGAATAGACTGCGCCATGACCAGGCGGGGCGGGGTGATGGGGTGCTCGGCAGCGCCGGCAATGCCGCATCATCGTCCGTGCGCAGATCGATCAACGACAGGTCATCGTTGGGCTCGGCAACAACGACATGCGGATCGTTCGGATCGAACATCGCCGGCTTGTGTTTGCGTGGCTGGCTCATGGCCGGTCCTTCATTGCAGTTTGTCGCCGATCAGAAATTGCAGCGTGCGATCGAGACGGATATGCGGCAAGGCGGGCGCGCCATTCTCGGCAGTTTCCAAGAGTGGCGGCCGGAAGCGCAGGAAACGGAAATCGGCGTCGTCCTGACCCGTGGATGCGAGCCCCCGGAATGAATTGCCTTTGCCTTCAAAGAACCCATCCGGCGTTGCCGGCAATTCGCCCGGATAGATCACCGTTTCGGTCGCGCCGTCGAATGTCTTGCCTCCGGCGATTTCGCCGGCCACGGGCGTGCCGACAATGGAGGCAAGGAGGTTGGCCCCGCGCTTGACCTGTGCCTCGCGTGTCGCGCGGACGGCGGCCAGCGCCACCACATCGATCTGCGCCCCGGAGAACTTGGCGCGCGCCACGGCGCGGTCGGTCATGCGCGAGAGGATGCGCTCAAGCCGGTCATGCGATGAGTGATGCAGGTGGTCCGCCTTGGTCGCGGCGAACTGGACGCGGTCGATCCGCGGCGCGAACATGGTGCTGAGCCAGCTATTCCGGCCGAAGTTGAAACATTCGAGGATGGCAGTCAGCGCGCGTTCGAGATCAGCCAGCGCGTCTGGTCCCGCATTGAGCGCCGCCAGCACGTCGATGAGGACGATCTGGCGATCAAGCCGCACGAAATGATCGCGGAAAAAAGGCCGCACCACCACATCCTTGTAGGCTTCATAGCGCCGCTTCATCATCGCGTGCAGCGAACCGGGCGCCGCCTCGCTGTCCGGCATAACGTTGAGGGGTGCAAAAGTTAGCGCCGGCGAATCCGCAAGATCGCCGGGCATCAGAAACCGGCCCGGCGGCAACAGGCTCATGGCGAAGCGCTCGTCGCGGCAGGCGCGCAAATAATCAGTGAACAATCTGGCGGCTGCGCGCGCATGATCTTCATCTTCCGGCGCCGAAGGCGCGAGGCCGGGATGTGACAGCCACGGCGCGGCGAGCGCCTTGCGTGGAGGCATATGCGCCAGCGTCAGCGTTTCTGCGGACCAGGTCTCGTAGCTTTTCTCGATGAGCGGCAGGTCGAGCAGCCATTCCCCCGGATAGTCGACAATATCCAGCGTGAGCTCGCGCAACGCGCCCTTCTTTGATTGGTATTCGATGACCAGGCGGATTTCGCTGATCTGACGGGTCGATTCCGGCCAGGCCCGCTCGGTCACCAGCGCATGAACATGCTTTTCGTAGTCGAACCGTGGAACGGCGTCGTCCGGCTGTGGCGACAGCCGCGCGCGGATGATGCGTCCGTTCGAGGCTTCGAAGACGGGGAAGCGTCCGCCGCGCAGCAACGCGTGGATCAGTGCCGTGATGAAAACAGTCTTGCCGGCGCGCGACAAGCCCGTCACGCCGAGCCGGACGGTCGGGTTGAACAGGGACGTGCCAAATTCGTACAGCGCCAAGGAGGCGGCACGAGTCTGTTCGGCCACCCGGGTCAGAGCGTTCGCCATCGAGCGCTTACCTAAGCGCAGGGAAGGGTGACTTCAATTGCCAGAGAAGGATGCGGCAGGAAGAGGCTCAGTTACCGCGTTTTTCGGCGCTCCAGATTCCGGAGCATTCCCCTTTGGACGAGCGCCAGGTCCCGGAGCCGGATGTTCTACTCATTCGTCCAGTGCCGTTAGCGCTCTTGTCGCCGCGGGTCACGCTGACCCGGATTCCGCCACCACGGGCGACGCGGCCCTGAATGCGAAAACTTGAACTGGCCGGATCAGCATGTCCAACGCGGCCATGCTTGATGCGGACGGCATAGCGATAGCCGCGATCGCAGGTGCCTTGCTCGGTGATGATCAGCACGCTCCACAGCCCGTCATAGCTCGCCACCTGCGCCCGCGCCGGCGTTCCTGCCAGGATGACCAGCATTCCCATCAGCGTAAGAGTCCTCAACAAGCGCGTCATGGCCTTGTCCCCAGCGGAAATGTCTAAATGTCTAGACGTGCGTCATCGCGCAGCTTTGGTTGGTCGTGTGAAAAAGTCGGGGGGTTCATTTCGGAACGCCAGCCCGCTTTTGCCTTGCGCGAAACCGAAATCGAATAAAGCCTTCATATAATCAGAATCGAAGGGTCCGCGGCTTGGCGCGCTGAAGGCCTCGTCAATGAAGGCGAGGTGAAAGGGCACATCGCTTCGTTGCGCCAGAACAAAGGCGCGGTCAATGGCATTGCGGGCCACGACCTTGATCGCCGCCGACACCGTGCGCCCAAGAATGCCGAGCGTGCTGCGCTCCGTCACCTGAAAGTCGGTTCCGAGCTTCATGTTGACGACGATATAGAGATCGGTGGCGGGAAGCTTGAAGCTGCTTGTGCTCATCTGCAGGGCATCTGGTGCGACGTAGAATTGCGCCCCAAGGCCGCCGTCGACATGCATTTCGTGAAAGCGCGCCGAGCCGGCCTCTGCCGGGATCAGAACAGGGGGAAACGCGCCCGGAATGCTGATCGCGGCCATGAGAATCTCGCGAACGAGTTCGAGCGCCTGCTGATCGCCTTTGCTGGCGATGGCGCCGATATCCCAGGCGACAGGCCGGCCAGCATCGAGGTTGGTGGTCAGAACGAACAGTCTGCGACCGCGCCTGTGCTCGGCGG
The DNA here is from genome assembly GCA_032027085.1 of Pseudorhodoplanes sp. Classification (NCBI taxonomy): domain Bacteria; kingdom Pseudomonadati; phylum Pseudomonadota; class Alphaproteobacteria; order Hyphomicrobiales; genus Pseudorhodoplanes; species Pseudorhodoplanes sp. The sequence goes on from JAVSMS010000001.1 coordinate 3,429,506, forward strand.
CAACATCCGCAAGCAATTCCTTCGTAAACTGTTTTGCGACAAGCTCCTTCAGCGGCCAGGTGTCGAGCAGACTTTCGCCTTTGCCGCCGATCTCGAAGATGTCAGTGGCATTGATGGTTGTGTAGGCCGCGCGCAACTGGTCGTCGTATTTCGTGCCGGCAAATATAAAGGGCGCCATCAAGGCGCCCGTGCTGACGCCGGTGATGACTGAGAATTCCGGCCGCGTGCCCGCGGCGCTCCAGCCGGCGAGCAGGCCGGCGCCATAGGCGCCATCCTCGCCCCCGGTCGACAGGATCAGCCAGGGGCCGGAGGTCTGCGGCAACGCCCGGATAAAGTCCTGCGGTGAATCGGCCCAGAACCGTGCGTTCGGAATTCCCGGGATCACAGCCGCCGCCTGATCGGCTGCCGTGAATTCCTGCCGCGGAGCGATGGTGGGCTCTTCCGTCTTGGAGGACGGCGCGCGTTTTTGCGTTTTCTTGGCAGGGCCCTTTTGTATCTTCCTGCCAGATCGCTCCTGGCCGGAAAATTCGAGGAGGGGATCAGTTCGTGCGGAGGGCGATGCCAAATCCACGGCCCGGCTGGGCCGGGCATTTGCGGCGTTCAGGTCAAGAAAGACCGCCCCCATCAGTAGGGCTGAGAACAGGCCCGTCAGACTGACCATTGATGTCATCAAATGAGTCCGCATCGCGGTAATTTTGTAACAGGTGGTTCCACATGGCAATTCGGCACGGGTGCCGGCGGCTTTCATCCACATACGAAAGTTGATGCCCACAGTTTCAGAGAATGGTGGCAGGGCTGGGACACGGGAACGCTTGTTATTGTGTATGCACTGGGGTAAAGGGTCGCGCGTTCCCGCCGCGTCGCCATTTCGCACCGATTCCGGGGCTGTTTCGTGCTGGCGCCGTCCCACTGGCCGGCTGTGGTCCGGGGCGGGATTCCGCAAGGCGCGGGCGGCTATCCGTCCGCGCTCAGTCACTGAGGTGCGAGGCAGGGTCGGCATGAGCGAGCTTCTTCAGCAATATCTCCCGCTCGTGGTTTTCATTGCCGTTGCGCTGGGCCTGAGCGCCGCATTGCTGATCGCTCCCTTCATTGTCGCCTACAAGCAGCCGGATCCAGAAAAGTTGTCCGCATATGAATGCGGTTTCAATGCGTTCGATGACGCACGTATGAAATTCGACGTTCGCTTTTATCTGGTCGCCATCCTGTTCATCATTTTCGATCTGGAAGTCGCCTTCCTGTTCCCGTGGGCGGTGGCGTTCGGCAAGCTCGGTTTGTTCGGCTTCTGGTCGATGATGGTCTTTCTTGCGGTCCTGACCATCGGCTTTATCTATGAGTGGAAGAAGGGGGCGCTGGAATGGGATTGAGCGCGCACCCTGGGAATATCAAATGAGCGCGGTTATTGCTCCCGCCGCCAAAGGCATCATCGATCCGCGGACCGGAAAGCCGGCCGGCACGGATGATCCATTCTATGTCGGATTGAACCACGAGCTCTCCGACAAGGGATTCCTCGTCACCACCGCCGACGATCTCGTGACATGGGCGCGTACCGGCTCGCTGATGTGGATGACCTTCGGTCTCGCCTGCTGCGCGGTTGAGATGATGCAGATGTCGATGCCGCGCTACGACGCCGAGCGCTTCGGATTCGCGCCGCGCGCCTCGCCCCGGCAATCCGATGTGATGATCGTGGCCGGCACGTTGACGAACAAAATGGCGCCGGCTTTGCGCAAGGTCTATGACCAGATGCCGGAGCCGCGCTACGTGATCTCGATGGGATCATGCGCCAATGGCGGCGGCTATTATCACTATTCCTATTCGGTCGTACGCGGCTGTGACCGCATCGTGCCGGTTGACATCTACGTCCCAGGCTGTCCGCCCACGGCGGAGGCGCTGCTCTACGGCGTTCTGCTGCTGCAGAAGAAAATCCGCCGCGTTGGCACGATCGAGCGCTGAAGGTCGGTAATGCAGGATAAGCTTTCAGCTCTCGGTCAGACGATTGCCGACGCGGTTGCGGGATCGGTTATCGGACACGCCGTTGCGACCGGCGAACTCACCGTCACGGTGAAGGCGCAGGATATCGTCAAGGTCATGCGCTTCGTGCGCGACGATCCCCGCTGCCAGTTCGTGTGCTTTATCGATGCGACCGCGGTCGACTGGCCGGCCCGCGAAAAGCGTTTCGATGTCGTCTATCATCTGTTGTCGCCGAAGCTGAACGCGCGCATCCGCGTGAAGCTGGAAACTGATGAAGCGACTCCTGTGCCTTCCATCATCGAGGTGTTTCCGGGAGCCGACTGGTTCGAGCGCGAACTGTACGATCTTTACGGCGTGCTCATCACCGGCCACCCGGACATGCGCCGCCTGCTCACCGACTACGGCTTCGAAGGCCATCCCTTGCGCAAGGATTTCCCTCTCACCGGCTTTGTCGAGGTGCGCTGGGATGATTCGGTCAAGCGCGTGGTCTATGAGCCGGTGCGCCTGAACCAGGAATTCCGCAATTTTGATTTCCTGTCGCCCTGGGAAGGCACTGACTACCCTTTGCCGGGCGACGAGAAGGCCCAGGACGGGAAAGCCGGGAAGGGTAGCTGACGTGAAAGAAACCCTGAAACCGGGCCTCAAGCATCGCTTTAACTACCGTGTCCCGGACAACAAGACTGTTCCGCATCTCTATCCGGAAGCGGCGGATTTCCAGACCATGCCCCGGGTCCTCGCCACCGGCTATATGGTCGGATTGTTTGAATGGGCCTGCATCGACCTGATGAAGGAGCATCTCGATCCGGGCGAGGGCAGCTTGGGTATCCATGTTGACTTCAGTCATCTCGCAGCGACGCCGCCCGGGCTAACGGTGACGGTCGAGGCCGAATGCACCGCCGTCGACGGCAAGCGTTTGACCTTCCATGTGCGCGGCCATGATGGCGTCGACGTCATCGGCGAGGGCCGTCATGAGCGCGCAGTGGTGACCTGGGACAAGTTTAATGCGCGGGTCGCGGATAAAGCGGCCAAGGCAAGAGTGGCATGATGGCGAACGCTGCCTCTTATCGACAGTTACCCGGCGGCTGCCTGTGCGGCGGCGTGCGTTTTCGCGCAACCCCTAAGAATGGCGAATTCGGAGCCTGCCATTGCAGTATGTGCCGGAAGTGGACTGCCGGCCCGTTCCTCGCGCTGGAATGCGAAGGCCCGGTTGAATTCGAAAGCACAACGGCGTTGGGCGTCTATCGCTCGTCCGAATGGGCCGAGCGCGGCTTTTGCCGGCAATGTGGCACGCCGCTGTTCTACCGGCTCGTCGGGAAGGAATTCTACGCGGTGTCGACAGAGGCCTTCGACGACAGAAGCGGCTTCGCCTTCACAAGTCAGATCTTCATCGACGAGAAGCCGGCCTATTACGAATTCGCGAACAAGACGAAGACGATGACTGGCGCTGAGGTTTTTGCTGCCTTCGCGCAGGAAAACCAGTCAGCGGCGCAGGATTGATCGGTTACATTCGATGGCACAGACCGCCGAGCGCAATTTCACCATCAATTTCGGCCCGCAGCACCCGGCGGCGCACGGCGTGCTGCGCCTCGTGCTCGAGCTCGATGGCGAGATCGTCGAACGCGTCGATCCGCATATCGGCTTGCTCCATCGCGGCACCGAGAAGCTGATCGAGCACAAGACCTATCTGCAGGCGATCCCCTATTTCGACCGGCTCGATTACGTCGCGCCGATGAACCAGGAGCACGCCTTCTGCCTCGCGGCGGAGAAGCTGCTCGGTGTCACAGTCCCGAAGCGTGGGCAATTGATCCGCGTCCTCTATTGCGAGATCGGCCGGCTGCTGTCGCATCTGCTCAATGTCACCACGCAAGCGATGGACGTCGGCGCGCTGACCCCGCCGCTCTGGGGCTTCGAGCCGCGCGAGCAATTGATGGTATTCTACGAGCGCGCCTCCGGCTCGCGCATGCACGCAGCCTATTTCCGCGTCGGCGGCGTTCATCAGGACCTGCCGCAGAAGCTGATCAACGACATCGAAGCGTGGTGCGATCCGTTCCTGAAGACGCTCGACGATATCGACACGCTGCTCACCGGCAATCGCATCTTCAAGCAGCGCAATGTCGATATCGGCGTGGTGAAGCTGGAAGACGCCTGGGCCTGGGGCTTTTCGGGCGTGATGGTGCGCGGCTCCGGCGCCGCCTGGGATCTGCGCAAGGCGCAGCCCTACGAGTGTTACGGCGAGCTCGATTTCGACATCCCGGTAGGCAAGAACGGCGACTGCTACGACCGTTATCTCATCCGAATGGAGGAGATGCGCCAGTCGGTCCGCATCATGAAGCAGTGCATCGAGAAGCTGCGCGCGCCGGAAGGGCAGGGCCCGGTTTTGGTGGACGATAACAAGATCGTGCCACCCAGACGTGGCGAGATGAAGCGCACCATGGAGGCGCTCATCCATCACTTCAAGCTTTACACCGAAGGCTTTCACGTGCCTGCGGGCGAGGTCTATGCCGCGGTCGAGGCGCCCAAGGGCGAGTTCGGCGTCTATCTCGTCGCCGACGGCACCAACAAGCCCTACAAGTGCAAGATCCGCGCGCCCGGCTTTGCGCATCTGCAGGCGATGGATTTCATCTGCAAGGGCCACATGCTGGCCGACGTCTCCGCCATCCTCGGCTCGCTCGACATCGTGTTCGGGGAGGTGGACCGGTGATTGCCCGCTTCCTCCTTGCGCAGAATATTCGCGCGCTGCGAATCCTCCTTAGACAAGATTGCGTCTAGAAGACTGGAATTTGCCGATGGCCGTCCGCCGCCTTGCCCCCGCTGAAGTTCAGCCGAAGGAGTTTTCCTTCACGGCGGAGAATCTCGCCTGGGCGAAGACACAGCTCGAAAAATACCCGGACGGCCGTCAGGCCTCCGCCGTCATTCCGCTGCTCTGGAAGGCGCAGGAACAGTCCGGCGGCTGGGTGCCGGAAGCCGCGATCCGCTACGTCGCCGATTTCCTCAACATGGCGCATATCCGCGTCATGGAGATCGCGACCTTCTACACCATGTTCAATCTGGCGCCGGTTGGCCGCTATCACGTGCAGCTCTGCGGCACGACGCCCTGCATGCTGCGCGGCGCCGAGGAGCTGAAGAAGGTCTGCAAGAAGAAGATCGGCGAGCAGTTCGAGGTGACGCCGGACGGCGCGCTGTCCTGGGTCGAAGTCGAATGTCTCGGCGCCTGCGTGAATGCGCCGATGGCACAGGTCAATTACGACTTCTACGAAGACCTGACGCCGGAGAGTTTTGAACGCATTCTGGATGACCTGAAGGCAGGCAAAATGCCGCCGCCCGGTCCGCAGATCAACCGGCAATTCTCGGCGCCGGAGGGTGGGCCAACCACGCTGACCGATCCCGCGCTTTACGCGACCGCACCGAAATCCTCGGGCGCGCCCTTGAAAGACAGTAAGGCGAAGAAGCCGGGCGCGGCTGCCAATGTGCGGGAAGCGGCGGTGCCGGCAGGACCGGTCGGCGATTCCTCCGGCAAGGGACGCAAGTGATGCTCGCGGACAAGGATCGCATCTTCAGGAATCTCTACGGCCTTCATGACTGGGGGCTGGAAGGCGCGCGGGCCCGCGGCGCCTGGGACGGCACCAAGGGCATTCTGGAAAAGGGCCGCGACGCCATCATCAACGAGATGAAGGCGTCGGGCCTGCGCGGCCGCGGCGGCGCCGGCTTCCCGACCGGCCTCAAATGGTCCTTCATGCCGAAGGAATCCAAGGACGGCCGCCCAAGTTACCTTGTCGTCAACGCCGACGAATCCGAGCCGGGCACCTGCAAGGACCGCGAGATCATGCGGCACGATCCGCATCTGCTCGTGGAAGGCTGCCTGATCGCCGGCTTCGCCATGGGCGCGATTGCCGCATACATCTATGTGCGCGGCGAGTTCATCCGCGAGCGTGAGCGCCTGCAGGCCGCCATCGATCAGGCGTATGAAGCCAGGCTGATCGGCAAGAACAACATCCACGGCTATGACTTCGATGTCTACGTGCATCACGGCGCCGGCGCATACATCTGCGGCGAGGAAACGGCGCTGCTCGAAAGCCTGGAAGGCAAGAAGGGCATGCCGCGGCTGAAGCCGCCATTTCCGGCCAATGTCGGCCTCTATGGCTGCCCGACCACGGTCAACAACGTGGAGTCGATTGCCGTTGCGCCCGACATCATGCGTCGCGGAGCGGCCTGGTTCGCGGGCATCGGCCGGCCGAACAATGTCGGCACCAAGCTCTTCTGCATTTCCGGCCACGTGAACAAGCCCTGCAATGTCGAAGAGGCGATGGGCATCACCTTCCGCGAGCTGGTCGAAACGCATTGCGGCGGCATTCGCGGCGGCTGGGACAATCTGCTGGCCGTCATTCCTGGCGGCTCCTCGGTGCCGCTGGTGCCGGCGGACCAGATCGCCGACGCCTATATGGATTTCGACACGCTGAAGAATCTGAAATCCGGTCTCGGCACGGCCGCCGTGATCGTGATGGATAAATCGACCGACATCGTGCGTGCCATCGCGCGCTTGAGCTACTTCTACAAGCACGAGAGCTGCGGTCAGTGCACGCCGTGTCGCGAAGGCACCGGCTGGATGTGGCGCGTGGTCTCGCGCATGGCGGAAGGCCGCGCGCAGAAGCGCGAAATCGACCTGTTGCTGGAGGTCACGACTCAGGTTGAAGGGCACACCATCTGCGCGCTGGGCGATGCGGCGGCTTGGCCGGTGCAGGGTCTGATCCGGCATTTCCGGCACGAGATCGAGCGTCGCATCGACGAGTATGCAGCCAATCCGCATTCCGAACCGGTGCCGGTGGCGGCGGAATAGGCACGATTGGAACATGATCGCGATGGCATCCAACGGCACCATGTGGTGGCAGAAATGGGGAAACGCAGCGCAGATCGCTGCGGCGTTGGTCGCTGCCATCGGTTTCGCCGCGGTTCTTCTGCAATTCAACGAACTGCGACACAACAACCGGGCCACGAGCGCGCGTCAGGTCTATCTCGGCTATCTCGATCTGGAATTCAGGTACCCCGAGTTCACCGCACCCGATTACGACGCCATCAAGGCCGGCAATCAGGCCACACGGCTTCGTTACGAGTCGTTTGTGTCTTATCTGCTTTATGCGTGCGAAGAATCGCTGACCGCCTTCGCAGGATTGAAGGAATGGCAGAATTCCTGCGAGGGCGACGTCTCCGCTCATCTGCCGTTTCTGTGCGAGAAGTCCGTCCAGGAGCCGGGCTTCCTCAAGACCTATAGCGACAAGACGCAGAGCTTCGTGAAGGCGGCGATGGCCGCCGCGGGCGTGACGCCTCCCGACTGCAAGTTGAGAAAGACATGACGCGATGACCAAACTCATCGTTGACGGCACCGAAATCGACGTACCGGCGGAATATACGCTGCTGCAGGCTTGCGAGGCGGCAGGCGCCGAGATTCCGCGCTTCTGCTTCCATGAGCGGCTGTCGATTGCCGGCAATTGCCGCATGTGCCTGGTCGAGCTCGTGGGCTCGCCGAAGCCGGTCGCGTCCTGCGCCTGGGCCGTACGCGACTGCCGGCCGGGGCCGAACGGCGAGCCGCCGGTCGTCAACACCCGCACGCCGATGGTGAAGAAGGCGCGCGAAGGCGTGATGGAATTCCTGCTGATCAATCATCCGCTTGATTGCCCGATCTGCGATCAGGGCGGCGAGTGCGATCTGCAGGACCAGGCCATGGCCTATGGCGTCGATAGCTCGCGCTTTTGGGAGAACAAGCGCGCGGTCGAGGACAAGTATATTGGCGTCTTGGTCAAGACCTCGATGAACCGCTGCATCCATTGCACCCGGTGCGTCCGTTTTGTGACCGAGGTCGCCGGTGTTCCGGAGCTCGGCGCCATCGGCCGCGGCGAGGACATGGAGATCACCACCTATCTCGAAAGCGCGTTGACCTCCGAGCTGCAAGGCAACGTGGTCGACCTTTGCCCGGTGGGTGCGCTGACCTCCAAGCCTTACGCTTTCGTGGCGCGGCCGTGGGAGCTGAACAAGACCGAATCCATCGACGTGATGGACGCTGTCGGTTCGGCCATTCGGATCGATACGCGCGGCCGCGAGGTGATGCGCATTCTGCCGCGCAACAATGACAACGTGAACGAGGAATGGATTTCCGACAAGACGAGGCACGTTGTCGACGGCCTGCGCTCGCAGCGTCTGGATACCCCGTATATCCGGGAAGCCGGCCGCTTGCGCCCCGCCACCTGGAACGAGGCCTTCGCGCTGATCGCCATCAAGGTGAAGGATGCACGTCCCGATCGGATCGGCGCGATTGCAGGTGATCTTTGCGCGGTCGAAGAGATGTTCGCGCTCAAGGATTTGATGATGCGGCTCGGATCGAAAAACCTCGACGCGCGCCAGCGCGGCTCGATGATCGATCCGCGCTGGGGCCGCGCGCTTTACACATTCAATGCGACCATTCCGGGCATCGAGAAAGCGGACGCCGCCTTGATCGTCGGGTCAAATCCGCGTCACGAGGCGGCGATCCTCAATGCGCGCATTCGCAAGCGCTGGCGCATGGGACATTTCCCGATCGGTCTGATCGGCGAACGCGTCGATCTCACCTATCCATATCACTATCTCGGTGCCGGCCCCGACAGCCTCGCGGAAGTTGCGGCAGGGAGGGGCGATTTCTTCGATATTCTAAAGGACGCACAGCGTCCGTTGCTGATCCTCGGCGCCGGCGCGCTGGCCCGCAACGACGGTCCGCGCATCGCCTCGCTCGCTGCCCGCGCGGCGCTGAAGATCGGAGCTGTCAAGGATGACTGGAACGGCTTCTCGGTGCTGCACAGCGCGGCCTCCCGCGTCGGTGCGCTGGATATCGGCTTTGTCCCGGGCGACCACGCGCAGACCGCGTTGCAGATGGCCGATACCGGAAATCTCGACGTCTTGTTCCTGCTCGGCGCCGACGAGATCGACGTCATGCCGGGCGCCTTCGTTGTCTATATCGGCTCGCATGGCGATGCCGGCGCCCATCGCGCCGATGTCATTCTGCCCGGTGCCGCCTATCCGGAGAAATCCGGCATCTATGTCAACACCGAAGGCCGCGTGCAGATGGCGGCCCGCGCCGCGTTCCCGCCCGGCGACGCGCGCGAGGACTGGGCCATCATCCGCGCGCTGTCCGAACATCTCGGGCACAAGCTTGGCTATGACTCGCTTGCGCAATTGCGCCAGACTCTGTTCGCCGCGCATCCGCACATGATGCGGGTTGATCAGGTCGAGCCGGGCGATCCGGGTGACGTGCGGCGCATGGCGCAGGTCGACGGCGCGCCCGACAAGGCGCCGTTCACGTCGGTGATTGAAGATTTCTACCTTACAAATCCCATCGCCCGTGCCTCCGCGGTGATGGCCGAATGCTCGGCCCTTGCGGAAGGCCGGCGCAACGTGGCGGCGGAGTAGGGCGATGGCTGAATTCTTCACCGCCTATATCTGGCCGCTGATCATCATGGTGGCGCAGAGCCTGCTGTTGATGGTCATCCTGCTCGTGGCCATCGCCTATGTGCTCTATGCCGACCGCAAGATCTGGGCAGCGGTGCAGATCCGGCGTGGCCCGAACGTTGTCGGGCCCTGGGGTCTGTTCCAGTCCTTCGCCGATCTTCTGAAATTCGTGCTGAAGGAGCCGGTCATCCCGGCCGGCTCCAACAAGGGCGTGTTCTTGCTTGCGCCGTTCGTGACCTGCTTGTTGTCGCTGGCGGCCTGGGCGGTGATCCCGGTGCATCAGGGCTGGGTGATCGCCGATATCAATGTCGGTATCCTCTACATCTTCGCGATCTCCTCGCTCAGCGTCTACGGCATCATCATGGGCGGCTGGGCGTCGAACTCGAAATACCCGTTCCTCGCCGCGCTCCGTTCCGCCGCGCAGATGGTTTCCTACGAAGTCTCGATCGGCTTCGTGATCATCACGGTCCTTCTCTGCGCCGGCTCGCTTAATCTGAGCGCGATCGTCGAGGCGCAGAACGGGTCCTGGGGCCTGTTCAACTGGTACTGGCTGCCGCTGTTGCCGATGTTCGTGATCTTCTTCGTCTCGGCGCTGGCGGAAACCAACCGCCCGCCCTTCGACCTGGTGGAAGCAGAATCGGAACTCGTCGCCGGCTTCATGGTCGAATACGGCTCGACCCCGTATATGATGTTCATGCTCGGCGAATACGTGGCCATCGCCACGATGTGCGCCATGGCCACCATCCTGTTCCTGGGCGGCTGGCTGCCGCCGGCGCCGTTCGCCCCCTTCACCTGGGTGCCTGGCGTCGTCTGGTTCACGTTGAAATGCCTGTTCATGTTCTTCCTTTTCGCCATGGCGAAGGCGATCGTACCGCGTTATCGCTACGACCAGTTGATGCGGCTCGGCTGGAAAGTGTTCCTGCCGATCTCGCTGGCGGCGGTCGTCATCGTGGCCGGCGTTCTGCAATTCGCCGGTCTGGCGCCGAAATGAGGTCTGCGATGCGATTGGATCAGGCAGCGCGTTCGGTTTTCCTGACGGAATTCGTGCAGGCCTTCTTTCTCGGCATGCGCTATTTCTTCCAGGCCAAGCCCACGCTGAACTATCCGCACGAGAAGGGACCGATCTCGCCGCGTTTCCGTGGCGAGCATGCGCTGCGTCGTTATCCGAACGGTGAAGAACGCTGCATCGCTTGCAAGCTGTGCGAGGCGATCTGCCCGGCGCAGGCGATCACGATCGAAGCCGGCCCCCGCCGCAATGACGGCACCCGCCGCACCACGCGCTACGACATCGACATGGTGAAGTGCATCTATTGCGGGTTCTGCCAGGAGGCCTGCCCGGTGGATGCCATCGTCGAGGGTCCGAATTTTGAATTCTCCACCGAGACCCGCGAAGAACTCTATTACGACAAGGAACGTCTGCTCGCGAACGGCGATCGCTGGGAGCGGGAAATCGCCCAGAACATCCGGCTCGACGCGCCATACCGGTAAGCCCGCTCATGATCCCCTCCTTGTTCTTTTATCTCTTTGCGACCATTTGCATCGCCTCAGCGCTGATGGTGATCGCCTCGCGCAATCCGGTGCATTCGGTGCTGTATCTGATCCTCGCTTTCGTCAACGCGGCGGGACTGTTCCTGCTGCTCGGCGCCGAATTCCTCGCCATGATTCTGGTTGTGGTTTACGTCGGCGCGGTGGCGGTTCTGTTCTTGTTCGTCGTAATGATGCTCGACGTCGATTTCGCTGAACTGCGCGAGGGCTTTCTGCAATATCTGCCGGTGGGCGCGCTGGTCGGAGTGATCTTCCTCGCCGAAATCTTGCTTGTGGTCGGTGCCGTCAGCATCACCGGCGGCACCCCGCGTGTGATCGCCGAGCCGATCCCCGCCGATCTCAGCAACACCGAAGCCATCGGTCTCGTGCTCTATACGAAGTATCTCTATTTCTTCCAGCTCGCCGGTGTCGTGCTGCTTGTCGCCATGATCGGCGCCATCGTGCTGACGCTGCGCCATCGCGTCGGCATCAAGCGCCAGAGCATTTCCGCGCAGGTCGCGCGCACGCCGGCGACCGCAATCGAAATCCGCAAGGTCAAGTCGGGGCAGGGGCTGGACGCATGATCGTTGGATTGGGACATTACCTGTCGGTTGCCGCCGTCCTGTTCACGCTCGGGATTCTCGGCATCTTTCTCAACCGCAAGAACATCATCATCATCCTGATGTCGATCGAATTGATCCTGCTCTCGGTCAACATCAACTTGGTCGCGTTCTCGAGCTTCCTCGGCGACATCACGGGCCAGATTTTCGCGCTCCTGGTGCTGACTGTCGCCGCCGCCGAAGCCGCGATCGGGCTTGCCATTCTCGTCGTCTATTTCCGCAATCGCGGCTCCATCGCGGTTGAGGACGTCAATCTCATGAAGGGCTGAACCAGCGATGTATCAGGCGATCGTTTTCCTGCCGCTCATCGGCTGCCTGATCGCGGGCCTGTTCGGCCGCGTCATCGGCGCGCGCCCGTCAGAGCTCGTCACCACCATCCTGCTCTTTGCCTCGATGGTGCTGTCCTGGATCACGCTCGTGCAGGTCGGCTTTGGCCATCATGAAGAACGCGTCGTCCTGTTCAACTGGATGACCTCGGGCAGCCTGAAGGTCGACTGGGCGTTGCGCGTCGACGCGCTCACCGCTGTGATGCTGGTCGTGGTGACGACCGTTTCCGCGCTCGTGCACCTTTATTCCATCGGCTACATGCACGAGGATCCGCACCGTTCACGCTTTTTCGCCTATCTGTCGCTGTTCACCTTCGCCATGCTGGCGCTGGTCACCGCGGACAATCTCGCTCAGCTGTTCTTCGGCTGGGAAGGCGTCGGCCTCGCGAGCTATCTCCTGATCGGCTTCTGGTATCACAAGCCTGAGGCGAACGCCGCCGCCATCAAGGCCTTCGTGGTCAACCGGGTCGGCGATTTCGGTTTCGCGCTCGGCATCATGGCCGTGTTCATGATGGTGGGCTCGATCGATTTCGACATCATTTTTGCGCAGGCGCCGGCTTTGGTCGGCAAGACCATCAATTTCTTCGGCTGGCACGTCGATGCGCTGACCCTGATCTGCCTGTTCCTGTTCATGGGCGCCATGGGCAAGTCGGCGCAGTTCCTGCTGCACACCTGGCTGCCGGATGCCATGGAAGGCCCGACGCCGGTTTCCGCGCTCATCCATGCCGCCACCATGGTCACCGCCGGCGTGTTCATGGTCGCGCGGCTGTCGCCGCTGTTCGAGCTTTCGCCGGTCGCACTGACGGTCGTCACCTTCTTCGGCGCAACCACGGCTTTGTTCGCGGCGACGATCGGCCTCGTGCAAAACGACATCAAGCGCATCGTCGCCTATTCGACCTGTTCGCAGCTTGGCTACATGTTCGTCGCCATGGGCGTCGGCGCCTATTCCGTCGGCATGTATCACCTGTTCACGCACGCCTTCTTCAAGGCGCTGCTGTTCCTTGGCTCCGGCTCGGTGATCCATGCGATGCATCACGAGCAGGACATCCGTCACATGGGCGGGCTGAAGGACAAGATTCCCTTCACCTACTGGATGATGGTGATCGGCACCTTGGCGCTCACCGGCTTCCCCTTTACCGCCGGCTATTTCTCAAAGGACGCCATCATCGAAGCCGCCTATGCCGGCAAGAATCCGATGGCGGTCTATGCCTTCGCCTGCACGGTCGCGGCGGCGCTGTTGACGTCATTCTATTCCTGGCGCCTGATTTTCAAGACCTTCCATGGCAAGCCGCATGACCATCATCACTATGACGAGGCCCATGAAAGCCCGTTGGTGATGCTGGTGCCGCTTGCTGCGCTGGCCACCGGCTCGATCCTCGCCGGCTGGCCGTTCTACGAATATTTCGCCGGTCATCACGTCGCGGACTTCTTCCGCGAGTCGCTGAAATTCGGGCAGGGCAACACGATCCTCGACGACATGCATCACGTGCCGCTCATGGTTGTCGTCACGCCGACGGTGATGATGGTGATCGGATTCCTGATCGCGTATCAGTTCTACATCCGCAGCCCCGAAACGCCGGTCAGGCTCGCGCGCGAACATCCCGTGCTGTACCGGTTCCTGCTCAACAAGTGGTATTTCGACGAGCTGTACGAGCTCATCTTTGTGCGCCCTGCCAAATGGCTCGGCTACACGCTCTGGAAGCGGGGCGACGGCTGGCTGATCGACGGCTTCGGTCCGGACGGCGTTTCCGCGCGGGTGCTGGACGTGACACGCGGCGCGGTACGGCTGCAAAGCGGTTACCTCTATCACTATGCCTTTGCCATGCTGATCGGTGCCGCGTTGCTGATCACCTGGTTCATGTTTGCCGGAGCGCACTGACATGGCGAGCTGGCCCATTCTTTCCGTCACTACCTTCCTGCCGCTTGTCGGCGTTCTCTTCCTCATGGCGCTGCGCGGCGAGGACGAGGCGGCGAAGCGCAATGCGCGCTGGATCGCGCTGTGGACGACGATCGTTACCTTCGCCCTGTCGCTGATGCTGGTCTGGCGCTTCGATCCGACGACGGCCGATTTCCAGTTCGTCGAGAAGGCGCGCTGGCTCGGCGGGTATGCCTCCTATCACATGGGCGTCGACGGCATTTCGCTGCCGCTCGTGATCCTCACCACGGCGATCATGCCGTTCTGCATCATCGCCAGCTGGGATTCGGTGGAGAAGCGCGTCAAGGAATACATGATCGCGTTCCTCGTGCTGGAAGTGCTGATGATCGGCACCTTCTCGGCGCTCGATCTCGTGCTGTTCTATCTGTTCTTCGAAGGCGGCCTCATTCCGATGTTCCTGATCATCGGCATCTGGGGTGGCCAGCGCCGCGTCTATGCCAGCTTCAAGTTCTTCCTCTACACGCTCGCCGGCTCGGTGCTGATGCTGCTCGCCATCATGGCGATGTACTGGAGCGCGGGCACGACCGACATTCCGACGCTGATCAAGCACGACTTCCCGCACAGCCTGCAGACCTGGGTATGGCTCGCCTTCTTCGCGTCCTTCGCGGTGAAGATGCCGATGTGGCCGGTGCACACTTGGCTGCCGGATGCTCACGTGGAAGCGCCGACAGCGGGCTCCGTCATCCTCGCGGCCATTCTGCTGAAGATGGGCGGCTACGGGTTCCTGCGCTTCTCGCTGCCGATGTTCCCGCTGGCATCGGCCGATTTCGCGCCGCTGGTTTTCGTGCTCTCGGTGATTGCCATCATCTACACCTCGCTGGTGGCGATGATGCAGGAGGACATGAAGAAGCTGATCGCCTATTCGTCGGTCGCCCATATGGGCTTCGTCACCATGGGCATCTTCGCCGTTACCTCGCAGGGCGTCGGCGGCGGCATCTTCCAGATGGTGTCGCACGGAATCGTGTCGGGCGCGCTCTTCCTCTGCGTCGGCGTCGTTTACGACCGCATGCATACCCGCGAGATCGCAGCCTATGGCGGTCTCGTGGAGCGCATGCCGCTTTATGCGGCGGCCTTCATGATCTTCACCATGGCGAATGTCGGCCTTCCGGGAACCTCCGGCTTTGTCGGCGAGTTTCTGACGCTCATCGGCACCTTCAGGATCAACATTCCAGTAGCCACCCTGGCGACAACCGGCGTCATCCTCTCTGCCGCCTACGCGCTCTGGCTCTACCGCAAGATAATCTTTGGCAAGCTCGAAAAGCCGTCGCTGATCAACATCCAGGATCTCAACTATCGAGAGGTCCTCGTTCTGGGGCCGCTTGTCGTCCTGACGGTGCTGTTCGGCTTCTATCCGAAGCCAGTGCTCGACATGTCGGCGGTGTCGGTCGAGTCGCTGATCGCCAACTACAATCAGGCGGTGAACGGCAAGAAGACCGCCACGACCAAGCAGGAAGACGCGGACCACGCGATGCCGCGGCAACATACGCAGTTTCTTGTCCGGGATTGATCGATGACAGCATCCGCCCAAATCCCCAATCTGCTGCCGGTCTTTCCGGAGATCGTCCTCGTCGCCGGCGCGCTGCTGCTATTGATGTTCGGGGCCTATCGTGGCGAGCGCGCGTCACTGACGATCTATACCGGTGGCATCATGTTGCTGATTGCAGCGGCGGCGATCGTGCTTTGGCTGCCGGCCGGCAGGGTCGTCACGTTCAATGGCAGTCTGGTGCTGGATGACTTCGCACGCTTCCTGAAGGTGCTGGCCTTTGGGGGCTCCGCGGTCGCGCTTCTGATGTCGCTCGACTATTTCCGCAATGAGAAGCTTCTCAAATTCGAATATCCGGTTCTGGTGCTGCTCGCGACCGCCGGCATGGGCGTACTCGTGTCCGCGGGCGATCTGATCGCGCTCTATCTCGGGCTCGAGCTGATGAGCCTGTCGCTCTACGTCATCGCCGCCTTCCATCGGGATTCCGTGCGCTCGACCGAAGCGGGCCTGAAATATTTCGTCCTCGGCGCTTTGTCGTCTGGCATGCTGCTTTACGGTGCCTCGCTGATTTACGGCTATACCGGCACCGTCGCCTTCGGCGGCATCGCCAAGGTGGTGGCGCAGAGCGAGCTCGGCGTCACCTTCGGCCTTGTCTTCATCCTGGCCGGGCTTTGCTTCAAGGTCTCGGTGGTTCCGTTCCACATGTGGACGCCCGATGTCTATGAAGGCGCGCCGACTCCTGTGACGGCGTTCTTCGCATCGGCACCAAAGGTCGCCGCCATGGCGATCTTTATGCGCGCCGTCGTCGTTGCGTTTCCGACCATCGCGGTGCAGTGGCAGCAGATTCTGGTCTTCGTCGCCATTGCGTCGATGGCGCTCGGCGCCTTTGCTGCCATCGGTCAGCGCAATATCAAGCGTCTGATGGCCTATTCCTCGATCGGGCATATGGGCTTTGCGCTGGTCGGCCTCGCCGCCGGTACCCAGGAAGGTGTGCAGGGCGTCCTGGTCTATATTGCGATTTATCTCGCGATGACGCTTGGCACCTTCGCCTGCATCCTGTCGATGAAACGCCCGGGCGGCATGGTGGAAGAGATTTCCGATCTCGCCGGGCTCTCGCGGACCAGCCCGGGAATGGCGTTCCTCTTCGCCATGCTTCTGTTCTCGCTCGCCGGCATCCCGCCGCTCGCGGGATTCTTTGCCAAGTTCTATGTGTTTCTCGCTGCGATCAATGCCGGGCTTTACACGCTGGCGGTGATCGGTGTTCTCACCAGCGTCATCGGCGCCTATTACTATCTCGCCATCGTCAAGGTCATGTATTTCGACGAGCCGCAGAAGAGTTTCGATCCGATGCCGCGCGAGCAGGTTGTCGTCCTGGGGGTCGCCGGCCTGTTCAATCTTCTTTTCTTCGTCTATCCGGCGCCGCTGCTGGACGCCGCGACGGCCGCGGCCAAGTCACTCTTCTGAGACATGGCATTCGCGCTCGGGCCGCGGGCGGCGCAGGCAGGCTACCGTCTTGCCGGATATGACAGCATTGGCTCGACCAATACCGAAGCGCTGCAGCGCAGCCGCGCCGGGGAGCGCGGGCCGTTATGGATCGCGGCGCGTGCGCAAACGCAGGGGCGCGGCCGGCGCGGACGCACCTGGAGCAGCCCGGAAGGCAATCTCGCCGCCAGCTTGCTGATGACAGTCAATGCGCCGCTGTCTCTCGGCGCGACATTGGGATTTGTGGCGGGACTTGCGCTGTGGCGGGCGATTGAGAATTGCACCAGCGGACTTTCGGTGGCCTTGAAATGGCCGAATGATGTGCTCGCTGATGGCAGGAAATTCGCGGGCATTCTTCTCGAATCGGAAAGCGGCGATGCACCGGCCATTGTGGTGATTGGCATGGGCGTGAATATCGTGTCCGCACCGCATGACGTTCCGTTTCCGGCGGTGTCCCTGCACGCGCTCGGCCAGAACGTCGGCGCCGAACATGTTTTTGCGGAGTTGTCCGATGCCTGGGTCGATTTCTACGCGATATGGGACAATGGTCGCGGCATTGACGCGATCCGCGCGCAATGGCTGACCCATGCGGCCGGGCTCGGCCGGGAAATCACGATCCGAACGGGGGATACGACGTTGCAGGGCATTTTCCGCACGCTGGATGAGCAGGGCCGTCTGGTGTTGCAGACGGCCGATGGTGCGCAGGTTCCGGTGGCGGCGGGCGATGTCTATTTCGGGCCGGTTGCCACCAGTTCTATCGACGCGAGGCCGCATTGATGGCCGCAGCCGGAGAACTTGTTTTTACGCCGCTGGGCGGCGTCGGCGAGATCGGAATGAATCTCGCCCTCTACGGTCTGGGCGATGCTCGCCGACGCACTTGGCTCGCGGTCGATCTCGGCGTCTCCTTTGCCTCGGAAGAGCATCTTCCGGGCGTCGACCTGATCTTCCCGGACATCCGCTATCTGGTCGAGGAGCGTAAAAATCTTGCGGGCATTGTGCTGACGCACGCGCATGAAGACCATTTCGGCGCGGTGCTGGATTTGTGGCCGCAATTGCGGGTGCCGATCTATGCCACGCCGTTTACAGCGGCGCTGCTGGAAGCCAAGCGGCAGAGCGAGCCTGGCGCGCCGGAAATTCCGGTCAAGGTGGTCGACCTGGGGAGCCGGTTCACCGTCGGCCCGTTCGATATCGAACTCGTCTCCGTCGCCCATTCCATTCCGGAATCCAATTCGCTCATCCTGCGCACGCCGTTCGGCAATGTCTTGCATACCGGCGACTGGAAACTCGATCCGACGCCGATGATCGGGCAGGGGACCGACGAGAACAAGCTGAAGCGGCTTGGCGAGGAAGGCGTGCTCGCCTTTGTCGGCGATTCCACCAACGCCGTGCGCGGCGGGCGATCGCCGTCGGAGGCCGATGTCGCGAAAGCGCTGGCGGAGCTGATCGCTTCGGCTCCGGCGCGCGTCGCGGTGACGACTTTTGCCTCGAACGTCGCGCGCATCAAGGCCGTGGCGGACGCCGCGCACGCCTGCGGACGCGAGGTCGTGCTGGTCGGGCGCGCGATGGAGCGCGTGGCGCAGGTCGCGCGGGAGACCGGCTATCTCGACGGCGTGCAGCCCTTCCGCGGGCCCGACACCTACGGTTATTTGCCGCCGAACAAGGTGGTGGCGCTCTGCACCGGCAGCCAGGGCGAGCCGCGCGCGGCGCTCGCGCGCATCGCACAGGACGAGCATCCCGACGTCACCCTCAACAAGGGCGACCGGGTGATCTTCTCCTCGCGTACCATTCCCGGCAACGAGAAGGCGGTCGGCGCTGTCATCAACGGACTGATCGCGCAGAATGTCGATGTCATTACCGACCGCACGCATCTCGTCCACGTCTCCGGCCATCCGCGAGTATCGGAAATGGAAGAGATGCTCGGATGGGTGAAACCGCAGATCTTGGTGCCCGTACATGGCGAGGAACTGCATTTATACGAGCATGAACAAATCGGTCGTCGTCTCGGACTCAAGCATATCGTGCGCTGCCGCAACGGCGACGTGCTGAAGCTTGCGCCAAACGCCCCTGAGATCATTGATGAAATCCCGACGGGCCGACTCTACAAGGACGGCGCCCTTTTGATCCCGGCCGACGGCAAGACCATTTCCGAACGCCGCAGATTGTCCTTCGCCGGTATGGTTTTCGTCGCCATCGCATTGACCGAAAAAGGGATTCTCGCCGCCGATCCGGAAATCGATCTGATGGGCATTCCCGAAAAGGGCCGCGACGGTTCCGACCTTTCCGACATCGCCTATGATGCGGTGATGAGCACCATCGAGACATTGCCGAAACCGCGCCGGCGCGATCCTGATTCCATTGCGGAATCCATTCGCCGTGGCGTGCGCGCGGCCTTGGCGGCGCAATGGGGCAAGAAACCGGCCTGCCACGTGCATGTTCTGGTGGTGTGATGCAACGAGGACAAAAATGATCGGACGACTCAATCACGTAGCCATTGCTGTGCCGGATATCGTCAAGGCCGCTGACATGTACCGGAAATCGTTGGGTGCAGATGTCTCGGCCGCGGTGGCGCAGCCGGATCATGGCGTGACGACGGTGTTCATCTCACTGCCAAATACGAAGATCGAGTTGTTGGAACCGCTCGGTGCGGATTCGCCGATTAGCAAATTTTTGGAACGCAATCCCGACGGCGGGATGCACCACGTCTGCTATGAGGTCGACGATATTCTCGCCGCGCGCGACAAGCTGAAAGGCGAGGGTGCGCGCGTGCTCGGCGATGGCCAGCCAAGGATCGGCGCGCACGGAAAACCCGTGCTGTTCCTGCATCCCAAGGATTTCTGCGGCACGCTGGTCGAACTGGAGCAAGCCTGAGCCGTGTCGGTCACAACCGCCGTCGCCATCTATTTTTTGATCTGGTGGATCACGCTGTTTGCGGTTCTGCCGTTCGGCGTGCGGGCGCCAAATGAGGACGAGATGCCCCCTGGCACCGATCCGGGCGCGCCTGTCCTTCCCCGCATCATGGCGAAACTGTTCTGGAACACCATCGCTTCCGGCGTTATTTTCGCGATTTGCTACTGGGTCTATGTGAACCGGCTGGTCACGCTGGATGATCTGACGCGCTGGCTGGGTATGCCCAGCTAGTCCTGTGGATATCTATTCCGGCCGCCACGGAAGCGCCGCAGGACGCCCGGAACTTCGGATCGCGACCATCGTTAATCTGCGCTGAGATCAACGGGGAACCTGAGGAGCAATCCATGCCTCACTCACGGTATTTCATCGTCCAGGATCACGACGATTGGGTGATCCGCTTCCACGGCGAGGAATTCGGCCCCTATCTGAGCCAGAGAGAGGCGATTTTATTCGCGGTAGATGCCGCTCAGAMKSTCKSKKAKMMRSRYSWAGMYRYGKAWRWGWGMCWGATGGGCGAGAATGGCCATTTTCGCCCACAGTGGCGCTATGGCAAGGACAGCTACCCGCCCGCCCTGTAGCCCACTACGGGCGCAAAGGGGGCTGGAACCAACGGCGCGGTCGTCGGTTAAGGGATACGCAGCCCACCCGTCGGCTGCAGACCGCGCCGGACGGCCGACACCCCTCCCCCCCGACAGAGGTCGTCCGGCGCTTCCTTTCTCATTTCGCTAAAGAAAAAAGCAGGGCAACGGGCCCTGCTGATGTGATTTCGTGCGCTTCGTTGTGCTCTCTGGGTGAAGCGACGGCGGCGGTTTGCGCTCGCAATTCCCTCCCAAGACTTGGACCGGCCAGGCCCAGAGGCCCAACGCCCGCGGACGGTAGCCCGTGGCAAAAAAACTGGCAAGAGGTGGCTGCAACTGGAAGAAAATTAGTCCCCGCCATGGCCGAGCGTAGCCGCGCTTGTCTTTTCGGGCGCGATCCGCCACTCAGATCGGGTCCGGTCCCGATTCAGAAACCCCCTTATATGCGACTGTCGCGCTTCTTTCTGCCCATTCTGCGTGAAACCCCGAAAGAGGCGGAGATCGTCTCGCACCGCCTGATGCTGCGCGCCGGCATGATGCGGCAGGAGGCGGCCGGTATCTACGCCTTCCTGCCGCTCGGCCTGCGGGTGCTGCAGAAGATTTGCGGCATCGTGCGCGAGGAGCAGAACCGCTCCGGTGCCATCGAATTGCTGATGCCTACCTTGCAATCGGCGGATCTATGGCGCGAGAGCGGGCGCTACGACGATTACGGCAAGGAAATGCTGCGCATCAAGGACCGGCACCAGCGCGATATGCTGTATGGTCCGACCAACGAGGAGATGATCACCGACATCTTCCGCGCCTATGTACGCTCCTACAAGGACGTTCCGCTCAATCTCTACCACATCCAGTGGAAATTCCGCGACGAGGTGCGCCCGCGTTTCGGGCTGATGCGCGGCCGCGAATTCCTGATGAAGGATGCTTATTCCTTCGACGTTGACCAGCACGGCGCCGTCCATTCCTACAACAAGATGTTCGTCGCCTACCTGCGCACCTTCGCGCGCATGGGCCTCAAGGCGATTCCGATGGTCGCCGATACGGGGCCGATCGGCGGCAATCTCAGCCACGAATTCATCATTCTCGCCGAGACCGGAGAGAGCGAAGTCTTCTGTCACAAACAGTATCTCGATTTTGCGGTGCCGGATGAGAACGTGGATTTTGACGATATCCCCGGCCTGCAGCAGATCGTCGACAAATGGACGTCGCTCTATGCTGCGACGTCGGAGAAGCACGACACGGCTGCGTTCGACGCTTTGCCGGCGGAGGCGCGGGTGTCCGCGCGCGGCATCGAGGTCGGCCACATCTTCTATTTCGGCACTAAATATTCCGAACCGATGAAGGCCGTGGTGCAGCTCGCCGACGGCACCGAGAAGCCCGTGCATATGGGCTCCTACGGCATCGGGCCCTCGCGGCTTGTCGCCGCCATTATCGAAGCCTATCACGACGACGCTGGCATCAAATGGCCTGAAAGCGTGGCGCCGTTCAAGGTTGCAATCCTGAACCTCAAGCAGGGGGACGGCGCGACCGATCAAGCCTCGGAAAAAATCTACAACGCCCTGCGCGGAAAAGGCGTCGAGGTGCTGTATCATGATCTCGACGAGCGGCCTGGCTCCAAATTTGCCACCGCCGATCTGATCGGCATTCCCTGGCAGATCCTCGTGGGCCCAAAAGGACTCGCCAACGGGCAAGTGGAACTGAAAAAGCGCACCGACGGCAGCCGCGAGATGCTCAGCCCCGAGGACGCGGTTGCTCATCTGTCCTGATCGCCGCAGGGCGCCGCAAGGGCCATGGCGCGAAATATGGTGTGTGCTTCTGCCGCCCTCAGGTAATGGGCGGTGGCTTGAAAGCGCCAGAATCGGATGAGATCGGGGCTGGGGAGTGTTGATGAACGAACCCACCGGGACAAAACCCTTCGCGCCTTTCGAATGGATGCTGTCGCTGCGCTACCTGCGGGCGCGGCGCAAGGAAGGATTTATTTCCATCATCGCCGGATTCTCGTTTCTCGGCATCATGCTGGGCGTCGCGACCTTGATTATCGTGATGGCGGTGATGAACGGCTTCCGCAAGGAATTGCTCGGCAAGATTCTCGGCATCAATGGGCACGTGCTGGTGCAGCCGCTGGAATCGCCGCTGACCGATTGGGATGCCGTGGCCAAGCGCATTTCCGGCGTTGCCGGCGTGCGCCTTGCCGCGCCGATTGTGGAGGGACAAGCGCTGGCATCAGGCACTCAGGCGAGCGGCGTGCTGGTACGCGGCATTCGCGCCGCCGATCTTGAAAAGCTGCCGTCGATTGCCAAAAACATCAAACAAGGCACGCTGGAAGGATTCGACGAGGGGCAGGGGCTCGCGATTGGACGCAGACTCGCCGATCAGCTCTCGTTGCGCGCCGGCGACAACATCACGCTGGTCGCGCCGCGCGGCGCGGTGACGCCGATGGGCACGACACCGCGTATCAAGGCCTACAAGGTCGCCGCCGTGTTCGAGATCGGCATGTCAGAATATGACTCGGCCTTTGTGTTTATGCCGCTGCCGGAATCGCAGGCCTATTTCAACCGTTCCGGCGATGTCACGGCAATTGAAGTCTATATCGACGACGCCGACGCCGTGCAGTCGTTCCGCAAGCCGATCGCGGACGCGGCGCAACGTCCCATCTTCATGGTCGATTGGCGTCAGCGCAATGCCACCTTCTTCAATGCGCTGCAGGTCGAACGCAATGTGATGTTTTTGATCCTGACGCTGATCGTGCTAGTGGCGGCACTGAACATCATTTCCGGCCTGATCATGCTGGTGAAGGACAAGGGCCGAGACATCGCCGTCCTGCGCACCATGGGCGCTACACAGGGCGCCATCATGCGAATCTTCTTCGTTACCGGCGCATCCATCGGCGTGGTTGGCACCTTTCTCGGCGTCATTGTTGGCACTATTGTGTGTCTGAATATCGAGAGCATCAGGCAATTCGTGTCATGGCTGACGGCGACCGAATTGTTTTCACCCGAACTATATTTCCTCTCGCGTCTGCCGGCTGAAATGTCGGCCGGCGAAACCACAGCCGTGGTTCTGATGGCGCTGATCCTGTCCTTTGCTGCGACCTTGTATCCCTCCTGGCGTGCCGCCCGGCTCGATCCTGTCGAAGCCCTGCGGTACGAGTGAGGGCGCGATGGCTGAACGGAACAATCCGCCTGCCTTGTATCTGGATGCGATCGAGCGCCGTTATCACCAGGGCGACAACACCCTCGAGATCTTGCGCGGCGCCGAACTGGGCTGCTGGCTCGGCCAGTCGATTGCGCTGATCGCACCCTCTGGTTCCGGAAAATCGACGCTTCTACATATTGCCGGATTGCTGGAGCATCCGGATGCCGGAGAGGTCTACATCGACGGCGTGGCGACTTCCTCTTTGAGCGACGCCGAGCGTACCCAGATCCGCCGCACCGACATCGGCTTTGTTTATCAGGCGCATCATCTGTTGCCGGAATTCTCAGCGCTAGAAAATGTGATGTTGCCGCAAATGGTGCGGGGCCTCAGCAAGGCGGAAGCGAATAAACGCTCGACGGAATTGCTGGCTTATCTCGGCCTCAAGGCGCGCTTGACACACCGGCCGGCCGAACTCTCAGGCGGTGAGCAGCAGCGGGTTGCGATCGCGCGTGCAGTTGCCAACGCGCCGCGCATCCTGCTCGCCGACGAGCCGACCGGAAATCTTGATCCGCATACCGCCGATCATGTGTTCGACACCTTGATGCAACTGGTGAAAGCGTCGGGGCTTGCGGCGATCATCGCCACTCACAATCTCGACCTTGCCGCGCGCATGGACCGGCGTGTGACCATCCAGGAAGGATTGGTTGTCGAATTGGCGTAAGAGATTGGCAGCCCGCTCAGTCGTCAATGCAACACTGCGTCATGTGCCCGCAGGCAGCGCATTCAAAGGTCCAGATCGAGGCGTGATGCAGCATGTGGTGATGCCCGACGGCATCTCCCGTCAGCAGCACAAGATGGGCTTTGCCACCGCAGTTCTCACACGCAATCGGCGTGATATGCGGCAGGTTCGGAAAATGGACGTGCTGCGTCGACGACATACGGCGCCCCTTTCCCGTCAGCGGGAGCGCGAGTGAATTCTCACCCAGTGCTGAATTCCAACAACCGACAATAAAGTTTGTACCCGTTTGGCGAAGCTTGCGAGTGCGCATCGGGTGGGGGGCACTACCACTTTTTGAATAGCGGCTTAGGCCGGGCGGACCAGACGCATTTGGCGCCCTTAGTGCATCATTGCGGTTGACAATGAACAAAAGGGGAACTATGTTCCCTTTCTGTTCTTTAGGAGAGATCGATGTTTCGCACCGTTATTGCTGAAGCCGCCGCTCTGACCTCCATGGCACTGTTCTTAGGGATGATCGCCATTTGGGCGCAGGTGCTGGGGACCTTGTGAGAACCATGCCGCGCCTGCCGCTCGCGCGTCTGCCCCGCGTGAGCGGCCTCCTTGTCTGCCGTTGCCTCCGAGTATTCCCCAAGTGGCGTCTGGAGACGCCGTTTCGGCCGGGCGAGGCTTTGTTGCGTTGAGTTTGCGTAAGGCCTGCCCGGCCGCTTCTGGGATGATCCGCTCGTTTTGGGGACAGCGGGAATCCCGCCACGCCCGTCGTGAGGCACGGCTGGACTTGGCGCTCTGCAATCCCCACCATCGCGGCAAACCACAAAGATTCGCGAGGGCGTCATGGCGGATGCACCCTTCGTGCACCTGCATGTGCACTCTTCCTATTCCCTGCTTGAGGGGGCGCTGAAAATCGGCGCATTGGCTGATCTCGCCAAGGCCGACAAGCAGCCGGCGCTGGCGCTCACCGACACCGACAACATGTTCGGGGCGCTGGAATTCTCTGAAAAGATGGCGGCGTCGGGCATTCAGCCGATTGTCGGCTGCTGCCTGTCGGTCGACTTTGGCGATCAGGAGCGCGATCCGCGCAATCCGGGCCTCATGCGCAAGCTGCCGCGTCTTGTGCTGCTCGCTGCGCGGGAGGAGGGCTATCGCCGCCTGATGCGGCTCAACTCGCGCGCCTTCCTGGAAACGCCCGCGCACGAGGCGCCGCATCTCAAGCTCGATTGGCTGCAGGGTGAATCCGACGGGATCATCGCGCTGACCGGCGGGCCGCTCGGGGGCCTCGACCAGGCGTTGCTGTCCGGCCAGAAGGATCTGGCCTTGGCGCGAGCGGACAAGCTGCTGCGCCTGTTCGGCGACCGCCTCTATGTCGAGTTGCAGCGCCACGGCATGGCGGAGGAGCGGCAATGCGAGCCTTTGCTGGTCGAACTCGCCTACGCGAAGTCGTTGCCGCTGGTTGCAACCAACGAGCCGTTCTTTGCCGCCGCTGACGACTATGAGGCGCATGACGCGCTGATCTGCATCGCCGACGGCAAAGTCATTGCCGAAACCGATCGGCGCCAGCTCACACCCGAACATCGTTTCAAGTCGCAAGCCGAAATGAAGGCGCTGTTCGCCGATCTGCCTGAGGCCATCGCCTCGACGGCCGAGATCGCGCAGCGCTGCGCCTATCGTCCGCGCACGCGCGCACCCATTCTGCCGCGCTTCTCGACCGAGGCCAACGTTGTGACCGACGAAGCCGAAGAATTGCGCCGCCAGAGCGAAAGAGGCCTCGCGGCCCGTCTTGCGCATCACGGGTTCGCGCCAGGTCGCACCGCGCAGGATTATCAGGAGCGGCTGGCCTTCGAACTCGATGTCATCTCCCGCATGAAATATGCGGGCTATTTTCTGATCGTGTCCGACTTCATCAAATGGGCGAAGGAACAGGGGATTCCGGTTGGGCCGGGTCGCGGTTCGGGCGCAGGCTCGCTTGTCGCCTATGCGCTCACCATCACCGATCTTGATCCGATCCGGTTCAACCTGCTGTTCGAGCGGTTTCTCAATCCGGATCGCGTGTCGATGCCGGACTTCGATATCGATTTCTGCCAGGACCGCCGCGACGAGGTGATCCGCTATGTGCAGGAGCGCTACGGGCGCGATCAGGTGGCGCAGATCATCACCTTCGGTACGCTGCAGGCGCGCGGGGTGCTGCGCGATGTCGGCCGGGTGCTGGAAATGCCCTATGGCCAGGTCGACAAGCTCTGCAAGCTGGTGCCGCAAAATCCCGCCGCTCCGGTCACGCTGAAACAGGCGATCAACGATGAGCCGCGGCTGCAGGCGGCGCGAGATTCCGAGCCGGTGGTCAAACGCGCTTTCGATATCTCGCTGAAGCTCGAGGGGTTGACGCGCCACGCCTCGACCCACGCCGCCGGCATCGTCATCGGCGACCGCCCATTGTCGGAGCTTGTGCCGCTCTACCGCGATCCGAAATCCGACATGCAAGTGACCCAGTTCAATATGAAATGGGTGGAGCCGGCGGGCCTCGTCAAATTTGACTTCCTCGGCCTCAAGACCCTCACGGTGCTGCGGCAGGCGGTCGATCTCGTGAAGCGGCGCGGCATCGACATCGATCTGTCGGCGATCCCGCTCGATGACCCGAAGACCTACGAGCTCCTCGCGCGGGCGGAGGCGGTCGGCATCTTCCAACTGGAAAGTCAGGGCATGCGGCGCGCGCTGCTCGACATGAAGCCCGACCGTTTTGAGGACATCATCGCGCTGGTCGCGCTCTACCGTCCCGGTCCGATGGCGAATATTCCGACCTATTGCGCGCGCAAGCACGGCGACGAGGAGCCGGACTACATTCATCCGAAACTGGAAACGGTGCTGAAGGAAACCTTCGGCGTCATCGTCTACCAGGAACAGGTGATGCAGGCGGCGCAATTGCTCGCCGGCTATACGCTCGGCCAGGCTGACCTCCTGCGCCGCGCCATGGGCAAGAAGATCCGCAGCGAGATGCAGGCGCAGCGCGCCGAATTCGTGAAGGGCGCCACCGAGCGCGGCGTCGAACGCGCGCAGGCGGATGCGATCTTCGATCTGCTCGAGCGCTTTGCCGAATATGGCTTCAACAAGAGTCACGCCGCCGCGTACGCGCTGGTTGCCTACCAGACGGCGTATATGAAGGCGAACTACCCGGTCGAGTTTCTGGCCGCCTCGATGACGCTCGACATGAGCAATACCGACAAGCTGTCGGAATTCCGCGCGGAAGCGGAGCGTCTTGGGATCAAGATCGAACCGCCCTCGATCAACCGCTCATCGAAGAATTTCGAGGTCGAGGGCAACACGATCTTCTATGCGCTCGCGGCGCTGAAGGGAGTTGGCGGACAGGCGGTGGAATCGATCGTCGAAGTGCGCGGCAGGCAGCCTTTCCGCGATCTGTCGGATTTCGCACACCGCATCAATCCGCGCGCGGTCAACAAGCGCGTGCTGGAAAGCCTTGCCGCGGCGGGCGCCTTTGACGAGCTCGAGCCGAACCGCGCCCGCGCGCATGGCGCGGTGGAGGCTATATTGGCGACCGCGCAGCGCACGCACGAAGCCGCAACGATCGGTCAGGATGAATTGTTTGGTGGGCCGGCGCATCGGGAGGAATTGCGCATCCCCGCCCGCGAGCCTTGGCTGCCGTCCGAGCGGCTGCAGCGCGAATACGAGGCCATCGGCTTCTTCCTCACCGGCCATCCGCTCGATGACTATGCTGGAGCGCTGGCGCGGATGAAGGTGATGAACTGGGCGGATTTCTCGCGCTCGGTCAAAATGGGAGCGACCGCTGGAAAAACCGCTGCAACTGTCGTTTCCAGGACGGAGAGGCGCACGAAGACCGGAAACAAGATGGGAATAATCGGTCTTTCCGACCCGTCCGGCCAATACGAGGCGGTGCTGTTCTCCGAAGGCCTGCAGCAATACCGCGATTTGCTGGAGCCCGGCACGGCGGTTTTGCTGTTCCTGTCCGCCGAGGCCCAGGGAGAAGAAGTGCGCGCCCGCATCCAGTCGGTCGAACGCCTCGATCAGGCGGCCGAGAAGGTCCAGAAGGGCCTGCGCATCTTTTTGCGCGACGAGAAACCGCTGGAAGGCATCCATCGCCGCCTGGAGCCGCGCGGTGACGGGGATGTCAGCATGATTCTGATGCTGGCAGATGGCAGCGAGGTCGAGGTCAAGCTGCCGGGCCGCTTCAAGGTTTCCCCACAGGTCGCCGGTGCCATCAAAGCTGTCCCCGGGGTGGTCACGGTCGAGGCCGTCTAGATCGAAGGCGGAAAATCGGCCGTTTCCGGCGGTCCGGCTGGCTTTTCCTTGCATCTTGGGGAACCGGCGGCTATATGACCGCCCATCTCACACGCGGATCAAGGTTTTGGCCCCGACAACGGGCCTTCAAGCCGTCCGGTGGCGCCGGCCGGAAGGCGGGTGCTCACATATCCGCGGCGGATCAACCGGAGAATTTCTATGGCGCTTCCTGACTTCAGCATGCGTCAGCTTTTGGAAGCTGGCGTGCATTTCGGCCATCAGGCCCATCGTTGGAACCCGAAGATGAAGGATTACATCTTCGGCGTACGCAACAATATCCACATTATCGACCTGGCCCAGAGCGTCCCGGCGTTGCATCAGGCGCTGGCCGCGGTGTCCGAGACCGTGGCCAAGGGTGGACGTATCCTCTTCGTCGGCACCAAGCGGCAGGCGCAGGATTCCGTCGCCGACGCGGCCAAGCGGTGCGCGCAATACTATGTCAATTCGCGCTGGCTCGGCGGCACGCTGACCAACTGGAAAACAATTTCCGCATCTATCCAGCGCCTGCGCAAGCTGGAAGAAATGCTCTCCTCCAACGAGGCGCAGGGCTACACCAAGAAAGAACGCCTCGACCTGCAGCGCGAGCGCGACAAGCTCGACCGTTCGCTCGGCGGCATCAAGGACATGGGCGGCATTCCCGACATGCTGTTCGTGATCGACACCAACAAGGAAGACATCGCGATCAAGGAGGCCCGGCGTCTGGGCATTCCGGTTGCGGCGATCGTCGACACCAATTGCGATCCGCAGGGCATCACCTTTGCCGTGCCGGGCAATGACGACGCCAGCCGGGCGATTTCGCTTTATTGCGATCTGATTGCAAAGGCGGCCATCGACGGTATCTCACGCTCGCAGGGCGAACGCGGCATTGATATCGGCGCTGCGGCTGAGCCCGTTGCGGAAGACCTGACAGCCAAGACCAACGAACCGGGTTACGAAGTGCTGCCCGGGCCGCGCGGCGTCGCCGACGATCTCAAGAAACTGCCGGGCGTCTCGGGTGCGATCGAGAAGCAGCTCAACGACCTCGGCATCTTCCACTACTGGCAGATCGCAGACCTCAAGTCGGACGCGGCGCACGCGATCGGCGAGGAGGTGGGTCTGCCCGGCCGCGTCGATGGCTGGGTGGCACAGGCGAAGAAGCTCGTCGCCGAAACCGAATAACGTGATGCGCGGCGCAGGCCGCGTATCGTTTATCCTCAAGAGTTCGGACCTGAACAATGGCAGAGATCACGGCATCGCTGGTCAAGGAACTGCGCGAGAAAACTGGCGCAGGCATGATGGATTGCAAAGCGGCGCTCAACGAAACCCAGGGCGAATTGGAGGCCGCCGTCGACTGGCTGCGTAAGAAAGGTCTTGCAAAGGCGGCCAAGAAGGCCGGGCGCGTTGCGGCTGAGGGTCTTGTCGGCATTGCGCGTAGCGGCACCAAGGCGGCTGTGGTCGAGGTGAATGCCGAGACGGATTTCGTGGCGCGTAACGATCACTTCCAGGGGCTTGTGAAGATGATTGCAGACGTCGCGCTTTCCGCCGGCAGCGATATCGAGAAGATCAAGGCCGCCAAGGCTGGCTCGATGACCATCGATGAAGCGATCGCCCATGCGATTGCGACCATCGGGGAGAACATGACTTTGCGGCGCGCTGCGGAAATTTCCGTCAGCAAAGGCGCTGTCGGCATTTATGTTCACAATTCGATCTCGGATGGCCTTGGCAAGATCGGCGTCATCGTCGGGCTGGAATCGCCTGGGCAGGTCGATGAGCTGACTGCGCTCGGCCGCCTTGTTGCTATGCATGTCGCAGCTGCCAACCCGCTCGCCGTTGATGCGTCAGGGCTCGATCCCGCCGTGGTGGCGCGAGAGAAGAATGTTCTCGCCGACAAGTCCAAGCAGCAGGGCAAGCCGGCGAACGTGATCGACAAGATCGTCGAGTCCGGGTTGAAGACATACTACAAGGAAGTGTGTCTCCTTGAGCAGGCCTTCATTCATGACACCAGCAAGTCAGTGGCTCAGGCTCTCAAGGAAGCGGAAGGCAAGGTTGGTGGCCCGATCAAAGTCACCGGCTTTGTGCGCTACGCCCTCGGCGAAGGCATTGAGAAGCAGGAATCGGATTTTGCCGCGGAAGTCGCGGCGGCTGCCAAGTCCTCCTGATATCGGGATGCGGCGGTCGAACGAGGCGATCGCGTCATGACCGAGCCGACTTATCGGCGAGTCATCGTCAAGCTGTCGGGGGAAGCCCTGAGCGGGGCCGCCGGTTTTGGTATTGATCAGCCAACGCTCGATCGCATTGCGAAAGATCTGATCGCGACCACCAGGCTGGGTGTGCAGGTCGGTGTTGTTGTTGGCGGCGGAAACATTTTCCGCGGTGTTGAGGTGTCGACGCGAGGTGTATCGCGTGCGACCGGCGATTCCATGGGCATGCTGGCAACCGTCATGAACAGCTTGGCGCTGGAAGCGGCGGTCTCACGCGGCGGCTGCGAGGCGCGCACCTTGTCTGCCATCACGATGCCCGATATTTGCGAAAGCTTTTCGCGGCAGCGTGCGCTCAAGCATCTTCGTGAGGGGCGGATTGCCATTCTGGCGGGCGGCACCGGCAATCCATATTTCACGACAGATACGACGGCCGTGTTGCGCGCCGCCGAGCTCGATTGCCAGGCCGTACTCAAGGCGACGAATGTGGACGGCGTCTATAGCGCCGATCCGAAACGGGACAGGAACGCGACTCGTTACGAGCGCCTGACCCCGCAGGAAGCCATCGAGAAAAGCCTGAAGGTCATGGATGGTACGGCCTTCGCGCTTGCCCGCGAGACCCGTATGCCTATCATTGTCTTTTCGATCGGGGAGCCGGGGGCGGTCGAAGCGGTCATGCGCGGAAAGGGCCGCGCGACGATCGTTAGCGACTGAGCGCAGGCCGGCGAGCCAAAGCGGAATGCTGTGGCTGTTTGTAGGATAAATGAGAGAAACATGGCAGCGGCAACTCACGACTTGAATGAATTGAAGCGGAAGATGCAGAACACGCTCGGCGTTCTGAAGCAGGAATTTTCCGGCCTTCGCACCGGTCGCGCCTCCGCAAACCTGCTTGATCCGGTTCACGTGGATGCTTATGGCGCCAGCATGCCGCTGGCGCAGGTCGCAACTGTCAGCGTTCCGGAACCTCGTCTTCTCAGTGTTTCGGTATGGGATCGTTCCCTTGTTCATGCGGTCGAGAAGGCCATCACCGCGGCCAATCTCGGCCTCAATCCGCAGACTGAAGGGCAGACCATACGTCTTCGTATTCCTGAGTTGAACGAGGAACGCCGCAAGGAGCTCGTCAAGGTCGCGCACAAATATGCCGAAGCTGCCCGCGTCGCGATCCGCCATGTGCGCCGCGAAGGTCTCGATGTGATCAAGAAGCTGGAGAAAGATCACGCGATCAGCAAGGACGATCACGAACGGATGGGCGACGAAATCCAGAAGATCACCGATCAGATGATCAACGATGTCGATCATCTGCTGGCAGCCAAGGAAAAGGAAATCCTCACGGTGTGAGGAAGCGCGTCATGGCAGGAGCCCCCGATGTCGCTACCTGAAACGACATTGCCCGCAACGACTGGGGTTGAGATTCCGCGCCATGTTGCCATCATCATGGACGGCAACGGGCGCTGGGCGGCAGCGCGCGGGCTGCCGCGCGTCGAGGGACATCGCCGCGGCGTCGAGGCGTTGCGGCGAACCGTGCGGGCAGCGGGCGAGATCGGTATCCAGTTTCTGACCATCTTCTCCTTCAGCTCGGAAAATTGGTCGCGCCCCGCCACCGAGATTCGCGATCTCATGGGGTTGCTGAGACGCTTCATCCGCAACGATCTCGCCGAATTGCACAAGAACGGCATCCGCGTGCGGGTGATCGGCGAACGCGACAATCTCGACGCCGATGTGCGCCGGTTGCTGGAAGAAGCGGAAGATTTGACACGCGAAAACGATCTGTTGACGTTGGTCGTTGCCTTCAATTACGGCGCGCGGCAGGAAATCGCCGGTGCTGCGAGGAGGATGGCCGAGCAGGTCGCCGCGGGCAAACTCGACCCGGCGACCATCAACGCCGAGACGCTCTCGCGCTTTCTTGATGCGCCGGACCTGCCCGATCCCGATCTGATCATCCGCACGAGCGGCGAGCAGCGTTTGTCCAATTTCCTGCTCTGGCAGGCCGCCTATAGCGAACTGGTTTTCGTGCCGACCTTCTGGCCCGATTTCGATCGCGCCACACTTGAAAACGCAATCGCGGAATATTCAAAACGCGAGCGCCGATTTGGCGGTCTGTCCGCACAATCGGGGGCCTGATGATGGTCAGTGACCCTGCCACGGTGTCCGGCCAGAACACCAGCGTTCCTTCAAACCGCAACCTTCTGTTGCGCGTGCTGTCTGCATCGGTGCTGGCGCCGCTCGCAATTGCGGTGGCGTATTGGGGCGATTGGCCTTTCGCTGTGTTTTGGGCGATCGCCGCACTGGCCGTCTGGTGGGAGTGGGTGAGACTCATCGACCCTCGTGGGAGCCAGGGCGCGCTTGCACTGGGCGCTTGTGCTTTGATCTTGGAAGCTCTGCTCACGGCCAGTGATCGTGTCGACAAGGCCCCGATCATTATCCTGCTCGCGCTGTTCGGCATTGCCGTGACGGCGACGAAACATGCCAAATGGATCGCGGGCGGAATTGTATACGCAAGTGCCTTGCTCATTGCGCCGTTGGTCATCCGGGCCGATCCAGCATTCGGTTTTCAGGCCATCTTGTTTCTATTCGCCATCGTATGGTCGACAGATATCGGCGGCTATTTTGGCGGCCGGGCCTTGGGAGGGCCGAAGCTGTCTCCGGCCATCAGCCCCAAAAAGACCTGGTCGGGCGCAATCGTGGGAACGGCCGTCGCAGTGGGTGCTGCCTTGGCGATCGGGCGCTGGCAGGGATCGCCGATAATCCCGATTGCACTTGTCGCCATTTTACTGTCGATCGCGTCGCAGGCGGGCGATCTGTTCGAGTCGGCCTTCAAGCGTCGCTTCGATGCAAAGGACGCCAGCGGTCTTATTCCGGGCCATGGCGGCGTGATGGATCGTCTGGACGGATTTATCTTTGCGGGCTTGGTGGCGGCAATTTTCGGTGTTCTGCGCGGGGGACTGGAGAACGCTGGCGGCGGACTCATCGCATGGTGAGATCATGACGATCCGCGCGCCGATGGCGCAGCAAGCAATGGCGGGCAAGCGGGAGGCGCGATCCATCAGCCTGCTCGGCGCCACGGGCTCGATCGGCGCCAGCACCGTCGACCTGCTGCAGAGGGACCCGGGAGGATATTGCATTGAGTCCGTCACGGCGCATCGCAATGCGGCGGCGCTCGCGGCGTTAGCGCGATCACTCAACGCGCGGTTTGCGGCGATCAGCGATCCGGCGCACTACGCGGAGTTGAAAGATGCCTTGTCCGGGACCGGTATTGAAGCAGGGGCCGGCGGCTCCGCGTTGATCGAAGCCGCCCAGCGGCCAGCGGATTTGGTGATGGCCGCGATCATGGGCGCCTCCGGCCTCGCGCCGACCATGGCTGCAGTGGAACGGGGCGCCACAATCGCGCTCGCCAACAAGGAGTGTCTAGTATGCGCAGGGTCGTTGTTCATGCAGCGCGCGGCAACGGTCGGTGCGACGGTCCTTCCCGTCGACTCTGAGCATAATGGCGTCTTTCAGGCGCTGAAGGCGGGAGGGCGCAACGAGGTTCAGCGGGTCATTCTGACCGCGTCCGGAGGACCATTCCGGACCTGGGATGCCGCTGCAATTACCGCAGCCACGCCTGAACAGGCCCTGCGGCATCCGAACTGGTCGATGGGCGCCAAGATCACCATCGACTCCGCAACGCTGATGAACAAGGGCCTCGAACTGATCGAAGCGCATCACCTGTTTCAGTTGCCTCCCGACCAATTGGATGTCCTGGTTCATCCTCAGTCGGTCGTGCATGCCATGGTGGAATTCCGCGACGGTTCGCTGGTGGCCCAGCTTGGCGCGCCCGATATGCGCGTTCCGATTTCCTATTGCCTCTCCTGGCCCGACCGCAGCCAGCAACCAGCCTCCCGCCTCGACTTCAAGCAGCTTGCCACATTGACCTTCGAAGCGCCTGACTTTGCCCGCTTTCCGGCGCTTGCTTTGGCCCGGCAGGCACTTGCCGCAGGAAATGGGAAAACAACGGTGCTGAATGCCGCGAATGAGGTGGCGGTGGCCGAATTTCTCAACCGCCGCCTCGGATTTGCCGGTATTGCAATGCTCGTAGAGGCGACAATGCTCGCCGCCGAGCGCCGCAACATCAGCCGCGAGCCGACGAGCATCGAAGATGCTCTCGCCATTGACCATATATCGAGAAGCCTGGCCGCCGATCTCTTGCCAGAAATCGCGGCTAAGGCATCCTAGCCATCGTCCAGCCTGAGGTGCGCAATCATGAGTTTTGACCTTCTGTCTCCCCTCAGCGCGCTTGGCGGCGGCATCACCGGCTACCTGATCCCGTTTCTCTTCGTCCTTACCATCGTGGTCTTCTTCCACGAGTTGGGACATTTTCTCGTGGCCCGCTGGGGCGGGGTCAGGGTGCTCACCTTTTCTGTCGGCTTTGGCCCCGAACTCGTTGGCTTCAATGACCGCCACGGCACCCGCTGGAAGATTTCGGCCATTCCGCTTGGCGGCTATGTGAAATTCTTCGGCGACGAAAACGCCGCCAGCGCCCCCGACCAGGCGACCGTTGCAGCCATGACTGCGGCCGAGCGCAAGGAAAGCTTCCATCACCAGCCGGTGGCAAAACGCGCGGCCATCGTTGCCGCCGGGCCGATCGCCAATTTCATTCTGGCGATCGTGATTTTCGCCGGGATCTTCATGTTCCACGGCAAGCAGTCGACGACCGCCCGCGTGGATTCGGTGCAGCCGGACAGTGCGGCAGCCGCGGCCGGCTTTGTGGCCGGGGACGTCATCACCGCCATCAACGGCCGCCCGATCGCGACCTTCTCGGACATGCAGCGGGTGGTCAGCGGTAGCGCCGGCGAGCCGCTCGAAATCACGGTGGATCGGGGCGGCATGCGGCTGGTCCTGAAGGCGACCCCGTCTCTGCGCGAGGTGAAGGACAATTTCGGCAATGTGCATCGCATCGGCGTCCTCGGCATCAGCCGGGCGCTTGATCCGGGCGGTGCCAAGCTGGAAAAATCCCCGCCACTCAGGGCCTTGTCGGAAGGCGTTGAAGAGACATGGTTCGTGATTGAGCGCACCATGTCCTATCTGGGCGGCGTGATTGTCGGCCGGGAAGCGGCCGACCAGCTCGGCGGGCCGCTGCGGATCGCCCAGGTGTCGGGGCAGGTTGCGACGCTTGGATTTGTCGCGCTGATGAACCTGGCGGCCGTGCTCTCAGTCTCGATCGGCCTGCTCAACCTGTTCCCGGTCCCGCTTTTGGACGGTGGACACCTTTTGTTCTACCTGATCGAGGCCGTGCGGCGGCAGCCGCTCTCCGAGCGTAGCCAGGAGATCGGCTTCCGGATCGGACTGGTACTGGTTGCCGCCCTCATGATCTTTGCCACCCGCAACGACATCATGCATTTCCTCAAGGCGGCCGGGTCGTGACCTGATCTGTGTCTTGGGCGCAACTTGTTGAGGGCTCAGGGAAATGTGGCAGCCTATTTGTTTGCATGACCGATCAAAGCCTGTAAGAACATGGGGCGATTAGAGGCTTTTTTAACGATTCGGCGTTCGATAGAGGGCGGGGTATAGGGCGCGTGGGAATGGGAATTGCCCGGGTAATCCGAGGGCTCGGCCTTGCGGCCTTTCTCCTCGTGGGGAGCGTATTGGGGGGTGTTGCCACTGCCGTGGTGACGGCCGACGTAGCCTATGCTCAATCGATTTCGGTCGAAGGTAATCGCCGCGTCGAGGCGGACACCATCCGCTCGTATTTCCGGCCCGGTCCCGGCGGCCGTATTGGCCCGGTCGAAATCGACGCCGCGCTCAAGGCGCTTTACGCTACTGGTCTTTTCCAGGATGTGCGGATCAGCCAGCCCGGTGGCCGCATTGTCGTGACCGTGGTTGAGAACCAGGTTATCAACCGCATCGCCTTTGAGGGCAACAAGCGCGCCAAGGACGAACAGCTCCTCGCCGAAATCCAGTCGAAGCCGCGCGGCACGCTCTCGCGTCCGGTCGTGCAGAGCGACGTTCAGCGCATCGTCGAAACCTATCGCCGCAACGGCCGCTTCGATGTCTCGGTCACACCGAAAATCATCGAATTGCCGAACAATCGCGTCGACCTCGTCTTTGAAATCCGCGAAGGCGAGAAGACCGGCGTCAAGAAAATCCGCTTCGTCGGCAACAAGGCCTATTCCGATTTCCGGCTGAAGGACGTCATCAAGACGACGGAGAGCAATCTCCTCAGCTTCCTGAAGAATTCCGACATTTATGATCCGGACCGGATGGAAGCCGACCGCGACTTGCTGCGCCGCTTCTATCTGAAGCACGGCTTTGCCGATGTGCGCATCGTGTCCGCCATTGGCGAATACGATCCTGGCCAGAAGGGCTTCATCATCACCTTCACGATCGAAGAAGGCGACCAGTATCGCTTCGGCGCCGTCGAGCTGTTGTCGAATGTGCGGGCGATCGACGTCAACCAAGTGAAGTCCAGGCTGAAGACCAAGTCCGGCGCGGTCTATAACGCAGAGGCGGTTGAGAAGACGGTTGAAGACGTCTCGATCGAACTAGCCAGAGCCGGCTATCCCTTCGCCACTGTGCGGCCGCGCGGCGAGCGCGATTTCGAACGGCGTCTGATCAACGTCGCTTTTGTCGTCGACGAAGGTTCGCGCGCCTATATCGAGCGCATCAACATCCGTGGCAACACGCGCACGCGCGATTACGTCATTCGCCGCGAATTCGATATTTCGGAAGGCGACGCCTATAACCGCGCGCTGGTCGATCGCGCCGAGCGGCGCCTGAAGAACCTGAACTATTTCAAGACCGTCAAGATCACGAACGAGCCGGGCTCGGCACCTGACCGTATTGTTCTGAACGTCGATGTCGAAGAGCAGTCGACCGGCGAATTCGCCATCATGGGCGGCTATTCGACCGCGGACGGCTGGCTGGGCGAGGTGTCGGTCGGTGAGCGCAACCTCCTGGGCCGCGGCCAGTACGTGAGGGCGTCGGTGCAATACGGCCAGCGCGCCAGGGGCTTCGAGGTCGGCTTCGTCGAGCCCTATTTCCTCGGCTATCGCATGGCGCTGGGCCTCGACGTGTTCGCCAAGGAGACCAACAACAGCGACTACTCGTCGTATAATACCCGCAATATCGGCGGCGCCGTCCGGCTTGGATTCCAGTTGCGCGAGGACCTGACATTCCAGGTCCGTTATTCGCTCTATCAGCAGGAAATCACGCTGGATGATGATCTGAGCAGCTGCTTTACAACCATTCCTCAGACGCAGGCTCAGATCAACTCTTGCGCCTCCGCGGGCACCACGGTTCCCTCGCTTCCGGTGCGTATCACGCTGCTGGACGGTGCGACCCTCACGTCGATGGCCGGTTACAGCTTCATCTACAACACGCTCGACAACAACAAGAACCCAACCCAGGGCATTCGCGCCGAGTTCAAGCAGGATTTCGCCGGCCTTGGCGGCGACGTGAAATTCATCCGCACCACCGGTGACGCGCGCTTCTACCAGGAAGTGTTCCCCGACATCGTCGGCGTGCTTCGCCTTCAGGGTGGTCATATCGCCGGGTGGGGCGGCGGTGATTTGCGGTTCCTCGATCAGTTCCAGATGGGCCCCAATCTGGTGCGCGGTTTCCGCACCAACGGCATCGGCCCGCGCGACCAGACCCCCAATACGACGCAGGATTCCCTGGGGGGCACCATGTACTGGGGCGCCTCGGTTGAATTCCAGGTCCCGCTTTACTTCATCCCGAAGGATATCGGCATCAAGGCCGCCGTCTTTGCGGATGCCGGTTCGGTCTGGAATTACAAGGGACCGACCGCGTTCACGAGTGGCGGACTTACAGAAACCATGACCTTCGTTGACGAGAACGCCGTGCGCGCCTCGGTCGGCGCCGGCCTGATCTGGGATTCGCCATTTGGTCCGCTACGGTTCGACTACTCGATCCCGGTGATGAAGCAGAACTACGATATCGTTCAGGAATTCCGGTTCGGCGGCGGCACCCGCTTCTGATTATTCTTCACGGATTGGCCATCCCCGGCCACGGCATGGTGGCATGACCGAGCCGCACTTCTTCAAGGCAAAGAAAGGGCTGACGATCGGCGAGATCGCGGCCCTGACCGGCGCGACGCTCAGGAACGAGGGCGCGGCCGATCGCGTCATCACCAATGTGGCGCCGCTCGATCGCGCCGGTCCGCGCGACCTCTCCTTTCTGGAAAAAGGGCAGTATGCCGACGCGGCCGCCAAGACCCGGGCAGGGGCCTGCCTTGTCTCGGCGCGGCTCGCCGCGCGCGTTCCCGAGCATGTCGTCGCCTTGCAGGTGCGCGATGCGTTTCGTGCCTATGTGACGGTGTCGCGCGCGCTGTTTGCGGATGCGCTGCGTCCGTCATCTCTGTTCGAGGCACAGGGGGTCTCGCCCAGCGCCACCATCCACCCCACGGCGCGGCTGGAAGAGAATGTCACCATCGATCCGGGCGTCGTGATCGGGCCGCGGGCGGAGATCGGCGCCGGCAGCATCATCGGCGCCAATGCCGCCATCGGCACCGACGTCCGGATCGGACGCGACTGCAATATCGGACCCCAATGCTCGATCACACATGCCCTGATCGGCGACCGGGTCATCATTCATTCCGGATGCCAGATCGGCCAGGACGGCTTCGGCTATTCGATGGCGCCGACCGGGCATGTAAAGATACCGCAGGTGGGCCGCGTCATCATTCAGGACGATGTCGAGATCGGCGCCGGCACCATGATCGACCGGGGGGCCATTCGTGACACCGTGATCGGCGAGGGCAGCAAGATCGACAATCTCTGCCAGATCGCCCACAAC
Organism: Pseudorhodoplanes sp.; assembly: GCA_032027085.1. Taxonomy (NCBI): domain Bacteria; kingdom Pseudomonadati; phylum Pseudomonadota; class Alphaproteobacteria; order Hyphomicrobiales; genus Pseudorhodoplanes; species Pseudorhodoplanes sp. Next base: position 3,468,940 of record JAVSMS010000001.1, read on the forward strand.
GTCGTGATCGGCCGCCATTGCATCATCGTCGCCCACGCCGCGATCGGCGGCACCGTCACCCTCGAAGATTACGTGGCGCTGGGTGGACGGGTAACCATCGCGCCGCAGACCGTGATCGGCGAGGGGGCCCAGATCGCCGCCATGAGTGCACTGCACGGCATTGTGCCCGCAGGCGCCCGCTGGGCCGGCATTCCCGGGCGACCGGCCAAGCAATGGATGCGCGAAGTGTTTATACTTGAGCGCCTGGCCAAACGGGCCGACAAGGATCATTGGGACAATTCCGAAAAAGCCGATATCGACGAGTGAACTTTGCCATGAGTGATAGCCCAAGCCAGGTTGAAGCCGCCGATATCGCCAGAATCCTGAAGTCGTTGCCGCATCGCTATCCGTTTCTGATGGTGGATCGGGTGGTGCAGATGCGCGGCGCGCAGTCCGGCATCGGCATCAAGAACGTGACCTATAACGAGCCGCAATTCATGGGGCATTTTCCGGAAAATCCGGTCTTCCCCGGCGTGCTGATGATCGAGGGCATGGCGCAGACGGCGGGCGTCATCTGCATTTCGTCGGGCGAGGTCGGCGGCCCGTCCAACACGGTGTTCTTTCTCACCATCGACAAGGCCAAGTTCCGCAAGCAGGTGGGCCCCGGCGACACCCTGGAATATCACATGGCCAACATCGCCCGGCGCAAGAACATGTGGTGGTACCGCGGAGAAGCTAAAGTCGGCGACAACATTGTCGCCGAAGCCGAAGTCGGCGCCATGATTGTCAGCAAGTGAGCGAGCGCGCATGACGATGATCGATCCGACCGCCCGCGTCGCCGACGGCGCGGTCATCGCGAAAGATGTTTTCGTCGGCCCCTATTGCGTCATCGGCCCCGATGTGTCGATCGCCGAAGGCTGCCGGCTGACGGCACATGTGCATGTGACGGGGCATACGAGCATCGGCCCACGCACTAGGATCGCTCCCTTCGCGTCGCTCGGCACGCCGCCGCAATCGGCGCGCTACCGCGGCGGGCCGACGCGGCTCGTCATCGGCGCCGATTGCGACATCCGGGAACACGTGACGATGAATACGGGCACCGAAGACGATCGCGGCGTGACCGAAGTCGGCGACAAATGCTTCCTGATGGTCAACACGCATGTGGGGCATGATTGCAAGGTCGGCAACAACGTGATCATGGCCAACAATGCCGTGCTCGGCGGCCATGTGCTGGTCGAGGATTTCGTCTTCATCGGCGGCAATTCGGCGATCCATCAATTCGTGCGCATCGGCGAAAGTGTGATGATCTCCGGTGTGGCGGGCGTCGCCGCCGACATCATTCCCTTCGGATTCGCCATCGGACAGCGCGCCGTGCTGGACGGGCTGAATGTCGTCGGTCTGCGCCGGCGCGGTGTGTCCCGCACCGACATCCACAATCTGCGTCAGGCCTATCGCGCGCTCTTTCATGTGCGCGGCGTTTTCAAGGAGCGCGTGGAGGCAGTGTCGCGCGCCTTCGGAGAAGATCCGCTGGTGGCGAAAGTGCTTCAGTTCATTCGTGACGGCGGATCGCGTCCGTTGATGAAGCCGGACAGCGCCGGCCTCGAAAGCGAACCGGCCACCGTCTGATGAGCGCGGCCGCCGCGACCGAGACCGGGACCGTCGCCATCATTTGCGGCGGCGGCACCTTTCCGCAGACGGTGGCGGAAGCGGTGATGCGGCAGGGGCGGCGGGCCGTGCTATTTCCCCTGCGCGGTTTTGCTGACGCCGACGTGGTCGAGCGCTTTCCGCATCACTGGATGAAGATCGGCCAGGTCGGCTGGTTTCTGAAGACGGCGCGCAGCGAGGGCGTGCGCGATGTGATCATGATCGGTTCGCTGGTGCGGCCGGCGATTTCGCAGCTTGCGCTGGACTGGCAGACCCTGCTGGTGCTGCCGCGTGTGATCCGCGCCTATTATGGCGGTGACGATCATCTGCTGTCCGGCGTGGCGCGGATTTTCGAGCATCATGGCTTTCGCCTTCTGGGCGCGCATGAAGTGGCGCCGGACATTCTGGTGCCGGAAGGCGCGCTGGGGGCGCGCAAGCCCGATGACACCGACAATGCCGATATCGGGCGCGGCTTGGCGCTGTTGCATGCGATCGGGCCGTTTGACGTTGGACAAGCGGTTGTTATTGCGAACAATCATGTGCTGGCGCTGGAAGCCGCAGAAGGCACCGATCGCATGCTGGAACGCGTCGCCGAACTCCGGCGCAGCGGGCGTATTCGCAAGCAGAAGGGCGGCGTGCTGGTGAAGGCGCCCAAGCCCGGCCAGGACCGCCGCTTCGATCTGCCCTCGATCGGGCCGCGCACTATCGCAGGCGCTGCGCAGGCAGGACTCTCGGGGATTGCGGTAATCGCGGGCGGCACCATCGTCGCCGAGCCGCAGGCGTTGATCGATGCCGCCGACAAGGCCGGCCTGTTCGTGGTCGGGATGCGGGACACATGAAGGTCTTTCTGGTCGCGGGCGAGGAATCCGGCGACCGCCTCGGCGCGGCGCTGATGCGCTCGCTGAAGGCGAAAGAGCCTGGCATCGTGTTCCGCGGAGTGGGGGGCTTCGACATGGCGGCGGAAGGCTTGCCGTCGCTGTTCCGCATTGACGATCTCGCCATTGTGGGCCTCGCCACCATTCCGCAGCGGCTGCCGAAAATCCTGAGCCGGATTCGCCAGACTGCGCGGGCGGCAGTGAGCGAAAAGCCGGACGTGGTGGTGATCATCGACGCGCCGGATTTCACCCACCGCGTGGCACGGCGCATCCGCAAATATGCGCCGCAGATCCCGATCGTGGACTACGTCTCGCCCTCGGTCTGGGCCTGGCGGCCGCGGCGGGCGCGCGTGATGCGGCGCTATATCGATCACGTGCTGGCCTTGCTGCCGTTCGAGCCGGAAGTGCACCGCAAGCTCGGCGGGCCGCTCTGCACCTATGTCGGTCATCCGCTGGTGGAGCAGGCAGGCGATCTGCGGCCGGATGCGCAGGAGACAGCGCGGCGCACCGCCGATCCGCCGGTGCTCCTGGTTCTGCCGGGCAGCCGGCGCGGGGAGATCAAGCGGCTGATCGAGCCGTTCCGCCGCACCGTGGAGCTGATTGCGAAAAAGGTCTGGCCGCTCGACATCGTCATTCCAACGACAGCGCATCTTGCTGACGTGGTCACCCGGGAAACTGCGCATTGGCCGATACGGCCCCGTATTGTAGTGAAGCGGGAGGACCGCCACGCCGCCTTCCGTACGGCACGGGCAGCCCTGGCCAAGTCCGGCACGGTAACGCTGGAGCTCGCGGTGTCCGGAGTGCCGATGGTGACCGCCTACAAGGTGTCCGGCCTCGAGGCGGCGATCGCGCGGCGCCTGATCAAGGTTCCTTCGGTGATCCTTGCCAATCTGGTGCTGGCGGAGAACGTGGTTCCTGAATTCATCCAGCAGGATTGCCGGCCAGAGACGCTCGCCGCCGCCCTGCAGCCGCTCTTATCTGATACGCCGGAACGGCGGCGCCAGACCGACGCCTTTGCCCGGCTCGATGCCATCCTTGAGATCGGCACGGCCGCGCCGGCCGGTAAGGCCGCTGACATCGTCCTCGATCTCGCCCGGGCACCGTCGCAGGTCGGTTACAGACGGTGACAATTTGTTTCCAATGACGGCCGTGCATCGCGCCGAAAGGCTGGCATCCCGCGCTGCACCCGTCTAATTTGCCGCGGGGACGTGCCGGCGGATATTGCCGCGGTCGATGGGTCCGGGATTAGATGCAGAACGGCCATTTTCCAAAAAGAGCTGCAATTACAGGTGTTTACGGCTACCTTCCGGACTATGTCCTGAGCAATGCCGAACTCGCCCGCATGGTCGATACCTCTGACGCCTGGATCACCGAGCGCACCGGCATCAAGGAGCGCCGCATCCTGAAGGGCGAGGGGCTCGGCACCTCGCATATGGGGGCGGAGGCCGTGCGAGGGCTCTTGGAGCGGACCGGCACCAAGGCGAGCGAGATCGACCTTTTGATCTGCGCCACGACGACTCCCGATTTCGTTTTTCCTTCCACCGCCAATCTCATTTGCGACATGGTCGGTGTCGGTCCCATCGGCTCGTTTGACGTGCAGGCAGCGTGTTCGGGCTTTATCTACGCCGTCACCATCGCCTCGCAATTCATCGCCACCGGGCAATGCAGGAAGGTGGTGGTGGTCGGCGCCGACAAGATGTCCGCGATCATCGATTACACCGACCGCGCCACGTGCGTGATTTTCGGCGATGGCGCCGGCGCGGTGCTGGTTGAGGCGAGCGAGAACGGCGAAGGCATTATGGACACGCTGATCCGCTCCGACGGCTCCGGCATGATCCATCTGCACCAGAAGGCCGGCGGCAGCCGCCTGCCGCCAAGCGCCGAGACCGTCGCCAAGCGCCTGCACTACGTGCATCAAGAGGGCGCCGCGGTCTACAAATTCGCCATCGCCAAGATGGCGGAGGTGTCGCAGGAGATCATGTCGCGCAACAATCTGCGCGCCGACATGATCGACTGGCTGGTGCCGCATCAGGCCAACAAGCGCATAATTGAATCCACCGCCGAACGCATGGGCCTGCCGATGGATCGCGTGATGATGGTGATCCAGAAATACGGCAACACGACCGCCGCGACGATCCCGCTCTGCCTCTGGGACTACGAAGACAAACTGAAAGCCGGCGACCGTCTCGTGCTCGCCGCCTTTGGCGGCGGCTTCACCTGGGGCGCGGCGTATCTCACCTGGGCGTATGACGGGGCGCGTGCGAACGGAAACGGGAAGGTGCGATAGAGCGCCGCGAAGACCGCCGTCGGATATCAGACAGGCAACTTCGCTCGTGTCCGTCGGCGTTTGCGGAACGACATCACCAGCCGGAACAGCAGCAGTCCCGCAATCAGCGCGACATAAAGTGCCAGTTCCGGCGTCCACGATTTCACCAGCATCACAAAATGCAGGACGGCAGCCGCCGCCACGACATAAACTAGGCGGTGCAGCCGGTTCCAGGCCGAACCGCCGAGCCGGCGGATCATCGCGTTGTTGGAGGTGATGGCGAGCGGCACCAGCAGGGTAAAGGCCAGCATGCCGACGGTGATGAACGGACGTTTGATGATGTCGGCCCAGATCGCGGACCAGGCGAGCCCCTGATCCAGCAGCATGTAGACGCTCAGATGCAAGCAAGCATAGTAGAAGGCGAGCAGACCGATGGTGCGCCGCCAGCGGATCAGGTTGGGCCCGCCGAGCTGGCGCAACGGCGAGATGGCAAGCCCGATGATCAGAAAGCGCAAGGCCCAAAGACCGAGCAGCCGCTCGAGCGTCTTCTGCGGATCGGCGCCGAGCGTGTCGGTGACGCCGAGATAGAAATACCAGACTGCCGGAGTCAGCCCCATTATGTAGATGGCGCGACGCACCGGGTCGGTGCCGACGGCCAGACGGGTGAGCGGCGCGGGGATTGCGGCGGATATCGCCATGTTCAGTAATTGGCCTTCAGATCAAGGCCGGCATAGAGCGAGGCGACCTGTTCGCCATAGCCGTTGAACATCAGCGTCTCGCGCCGTTTCACGAACAGGCCGCTCTCGCCGATGCGGCGCTCGGTCGCCTGACTCCAGCGCGGATGATCGACCTTCGGATTGACGTTCGAATAGAATCCATATTCGCGCGGGTTCTGCAGATTCCACGACGTAGGCGGCTGCTTCTCGGTGAAGCTGATGCGTACAATCGACTTGATGCTTTTGAAACCGTATTTCCACGGCACTACGAGGCGAATAGGCGCGCCATTCTGATTGGGTAGGGTCTCGCCATAGAGACCGACCGCAAGAATGGTGAGCGGATGCATGGCCTCGTCCAGCCGCAGGCCTTCGACATAGGGCCAGGGCAGCGGTTGGAAGAATCCGCGCTGACCTGGCATTTCCTCCGGGCGCACCAGGGTTTCAAAGGCGACATATTTGGCGCTGCCTTGCGGCTCCACACGCTTGAAAATGTCAGCGAGCGGAATGCCGATCCAGGGGATCACCATCGACCAGCCCTCGACACAACGCATGCGATAGATGCGCTCTTCCAGTGCGGCGTTCCTGATCAGGTCGTCAAAATCATAGTCGGCGGGCTTGCCGACCAGTCCGTCGATTTTCACCGTCCAGGGCTTGGTCGTCAGCGTATGCGCGTTGCGCGCCGGATCATCCTTGTCGGCACCAAACTCGTAGAAATTGTTGTAGGCAGTGACGTCCTTGCGCGGCGTGAGCGGCTCCGTGGCGGACAGGGGGCTTTTGGAGAATTGTAGCGGCGCGGCCACTGCCGACGTCCACGGCATCATCGTGCCGACCAGCCCGGCCGAAACCGCACCAGCCACGAATTCGCGGCGCCGCAGATAGATGGCGCGCGGCGTGATTTCGGAAGGCGCAATGTCGGGGGTGAAGCGCTTGCCCATCGATCCTCACAAATGTCGTTCGCCTTAGGCCGAACAGCGGCGAGCCGGCAAAATTCCCGAACGTTAATGTCGGAGTTTGCCCGCTCCCCGTCCAGTCATTCGCTGGTGAGGACAACAATGTTACGCGCACACGCGTTCGTGAACGGACGCGACAGCTGCGACAAAAAGGCCGGTGCTCGGATAGTTCCGGCCTAGGCAAAACGATAATGACCGAACGCGGTAACCTCCGCGTTCGGCGTCAGCCGGCCTGACAAATCTTCACGATTTTCGCGTCGAAATCGGCACGTAGTCGCGCCGGGTGGCGCCGGTATACAGCTGGCGCGGGCGGCCAATCTTCTGGTGCGGGTCCTCGATCATTTCCTTCCACTGCGCGATCCAGCCGACGGTGCGGGCGACCGCGAACAGCACGGTGAACATCGAGGTCGGGAAGCCCATCGCTTTCAGCGTGATGCCCGAATAGAAATCGATATTTGGATAAAGCTTCTTCTCGATGAAATACTCGTCCGACAGCGCGATGCGCTCGAGCTCCATCGCCACTTCGAGCAGGGGATCATCCCTGTGGCCGACCTCGGCCAGCACTTCGTGGCAGGTCTTCTGCATGATCTTGGCGCGCGGATCATAGTTTTTGTAAACGCGGTGGCCGAAGCCCATCAGGCGGAAGCTATCGCTCTTGTCCTTCGAACGCTTGATGTATTCGGGGATCCGGTCGACGCTGCCGATCTCCTCCAGCATCTTCAGAGCGGCTTCATTGGCGCCGCCATGCGCGGGGCCCCAGAGGCAGGCAATGCCAGCCGCGATGCAGGCGAAGGGATTGGCGCCGGAGGAGCCGGCCAGCCGCACGGTCGAGGTCGAGGCGTTCTGCTCGTGGTCGGCGTGCAGGATGAAGATGCGATCCATCGCGCGCGCGAGAACCGGATTGGCCTTGTACTCCTCGCACGGCACAGCGAAGCACATCTTCAGGAAGTTCGACGAGTATTCGAGCGAATTGGTCGGATACACGAACGGCTGGCCGATAGTGTACTTGTAGGCCATCGCCGCCAGCGTCGGCATTTTCGCGATCATGCGGATCGAGGCGACCAGGCGCTGATGCGGATCGGAGATGTCGGTCGAGTCATGATAGAAGGCCGACAGTGCGCCGACCGAGCCGACCATCACCGACATCGGATGCGCATCGCGGCGGAAGCCCTGGAGGAAGCGGCTCATCTGCTCGTGCACCATGGTATGGTTCGTCACGCGCTTGACGAAATCCGCCTTCTGCGCGGCCGTCGGCAATTCGCCAAAGAGCAGGAGATAGCAGGTCTCCAGGAAGTCGCCGTGCTCGGCGAGCTGCTCGATCGGGTAGCCGCGATAGAGGAGGACGCCCTCGTCGCCGTCGATATAGGTGATCTTGGACTCGCAGCTCGCGGTCGAGGTGAAGCCGGGGTCATAGGTGAACATCCCGGCCTGGCCGTAAAGCTTTGCGATATCGAGCACGTCGGGACCGATGGTCCCCGGGTAGATCGGCATATCCCAGCTTTTCTCACCAATCGTGAGCTTGCCGGTCTTGGTATTGGCGCCCGTCTTCGCGTCCATGAAAATTTCCTCTGTGAGCGGGCAGACCTCATGACCCCGTCTGGTCGGGGCCGGGTGTCGGCCGCAAGCCCCGGAAACTTGCGGCGGGTGAGGTCTGTTGCCGATTGGCCTAGCCCATCCCATTCCGTGCTGCAAGATGCGGCAGGCGCGACCGGGGACCCCGACGAAAGGATGAAAATCGGGGGATGCCGGCGGGTTCACCGCGAGCCTGGATCAGGCCGCCTGATCCCTCAGACGCGCCAGGGTCTCGTCCTTCCCGAGAACCTCGAGCACCTCAAAAATGCCCGGCGAGGTGGTCCGGCCGGTCAGCGCGGCGCGCAATGGCTGGGCGACCGAGCCGAGCTTCACACCCGCGGCGTCCGCCACCGCCCGCACATCGAGCTCGGTCGAAGCCGCGCTCCACGTCGTGTTGGCTGACAGCTTCTCCACAAGCTGCGCAAGTAATTTGCGGGCATCGGGCGTGAGCAGGGCCTGCGCCTTGTCGTCGATCTGCAACGGGCGCTCGGCCCAGATGAAGCGCGTACCCTCGAACAACTCGATCAGCGTCTTGGCACGCTCCTTCAGCCCCGGCATGGCCTTCAGAAGCCTGGCCCGCAAGGCCGGCGTCATCTTCGCGGCCAGATCTGCGCCGCCGGCGATATGGGGCAGGGCCTGCTCCAGCGCCGCCAGCAAATCCGTATCGGCGCTCGCACGCATATAATGGCCGTTGAGATTTTCCAGTTTCGCGAAGTCAAATCGCGCCGGGGAGCGACCGATCTGCGGCAGGTCGAACGCAGCCACCATTTCCTCGGTTGAAAAAATTTCCTGGTCGCCGTGGCTCCAGCCGAGTCGCACCAGATAATTGCGCAAGGCCGCCGGCAAGTAACCCATCGCCCGATAGGCATCGACGCCGAGCGCGCCATGCCGCTTGGAGAGCTTCGAGCCATCCGGCCCGTGGATGAGCGGGATATGTGCCATGACCGGCACATCCCAACCCAGCGCCTCGTAGATCTGTTTCTGGCGCGCGCCGTTGGTCAGGTGGTCGTCGCCGCGGATGATATGCGTCACGCCCATGTCGTGATCGTCGACCACGACCGCGAGCATGTAGGTCGGGGTCCCATCGGAACGCAGCAGCACCAGATCGTCGAGATTTTCGTTCTGCCAGACCACGCGGCCCTGGACCTGATCCTCGACTACGGTCTCGCCGGTCAATGGCGCCTTGAGCCGGATCGCCGGTTTCGCGCCAGGCGGCGCCTCGCGCGGATCGCGGTCGCGCCAGAGGCCGTTGTAAAGGCGGGTCTTACCTTCGCTCCGCGCCTTCTCGCGCATCTCCTCGAGTTCCTGCGGCGTGGCAAAACAGCGATAGGCCTGCCCGCGCGCCAGCAATTCCTCGACCACCTCGCGATGCCGTGCCGCGCGGGAGAATTGATAAATGACGTCGTCATCCCAGGTAATGCCGAGCCAGGACAGGCCGTCGAGAATGGCGTCGATCGCCGCCTGGGTGGATCGCTCGCGGTCGGTATCCTCGATCCGCAGCAGCATCTTGCCGCCGCGTCCGCGGGCGTAGAGCCAGTTGAACAAAGCCGTACGTGCGCCGCCGATGTGAAGAAACCCGGTCGGGGACGGCGCGAAACGGGTAACGACGGTTTCAGTCATGGCAAGAGCGGCGGCGTCCCAATCGAAAGCCGCGTCCCTGTAGCACAGCTACAGGTCAGGGCAATGTGAAGGCGTGCCGCCGCAGGTGCTCGTAGGGTTTCCCGACGGTAAACGGCGGTTCCGTCCCCCGCTTCGGCGCGGAGTCGCCGGCCTTGGCGGATCGGCACGAAACTGGCAGATAGGCCGCGCATCGGGCCGCGCAACGGATGGCGGCGCGGCGCATAGACGACAGACAGGATCATTCAGAATGACGGCAGCCGAACCGGCCACGACGGAAGCAGGGCGCGATTTCATCCGCGACATCGTGCAGGCCGACCTTGCATCCGGGCGCCACAAACAGGTCGTCACCCGCTTCCCGCCGGAGCCGAACGGCTATCTGCATGTCGGCCATGCCAAGTCGATCTGCCTGAATTTCGGCATCGCGGAGGAGTTCGGCGGGCGCTGCCATCTGCGCTTCGACGACACCAATCCGACCAAGGAGGAACAGGAATATATCGATGCCATCGAGCGCGACGTGCGCTGGCTCGGCTTCGACTGGGGGGCGCATCTCTACCACGCCTCCGACTATTTCGAGCGGCTCTACGGCTGGGCCGAGGACCTCATCCGCGCCGGCAAGGCCTATGTCGACGACCAGACGCAGGAAGAGATGCGCGCCAATCGCGGCACGCTCACCGAGCCTGGAAAGAACAGTCCGTTCCGGGATCGCAGCGTCGAGGAAAATCTTGATCTGTTTCGCCGCATGCGGGCGGGCGAATTCCCGAATGGCGCGCGGGTGCTGCGCGCCAAGATCGATATGGTGTCGGGCAACATCAACCTGCGCGACCCGGTGCTCTATCGCATCCTGCACGCCACCCATCCGCGCACCGGTGACACGTGGAAAATCTATCCGAGCTACGACTACGCGCACGGACAATCGGACGCGATCGAAGGCATCACCCATTCGATCTGCACGCTGGAATTCGAGGATCACCGTCCGCTCTACGACTGGTTTATCGAAAATCTTCCGGTGCCGTCGCGGCCGCGCCAGTACGAATTCGCTCGGCTCAACCTGACTTACACGGTGCTGTCCAAGCGCGTGCTGAACGCGCTGGTGAAGGGCGGACACGTGTCGGGCTGGGACGATCCGCGCATGCCGACGCTGGCCGGCATTCGCCGCCGCGGCGTGCCGCCCTCGGCGCTACGCGATTTCATCAAGCGCATCGGCGTCGCCAAGGCGAACAGCCTCGTCGATCTCGGCATGCTGGAATTTTCCATCCGCGAGGTTCTCAACAAGACCGCGCAGCGTCGGATGGCGGTGCTGCGGCCGCTGAAGGTGGTCATCGAGAATTATCCGGAGGGGCAGAGCGAAGAGCTCGAGGCCGTCAATCATCCCGACGATCCGGCCGTGGGCACGCGGCGCCTGCGTTTCGGCCGCGAGATCTATATCGAGCAGGACGACTTCATGGAGAACCCGCCGAAGAAGTTCTTCCGCCTGTCGCCCGGCAGCGAGGTGCGGCTGCGCTACGCCTATTTCATCACCTGCCGCGAGGTGGTGAAGGACGCCGCCGGCAATGTGGTCGAGCTGCGCTGCACCTACGATCCGGCAACCAAGGGCGGAAACGCGCCGGACGGCCGCAAGGTGAAGGCGACGATCCATTGGGTCTCGGCCAAGGACGCCGTGCCCGCGGAAGTGCGGCTCTATAATCCGCTCTTTATAAAGCCGGAGCCGGATGCGGCGAATTTCGTCAACGATCTCAACCCGAATTCGCTGGAAGTGCTGAGCGATGCGCGGGTCGAGCCCGCCCTGGCGCAGGGCAATTCACCCGAGCCAGTGCAGTTCGAGCGGCAGGGCTATTTCTGCCTCGATCCGGATTCCCGGCCTGGACGCCCGGTTTTCAACCGCACCGTCGGCCTGCGCGACAGTTGGGCCAAGGTGCAAGGCACCTGACCTGCAACTTGCGGCTGTTCCCGCGGCCGCGCGCATGTCACAATGACGGTGGGCAGCATGCGCGGAACGGGGCCGCGCCATGGACAAGACGCGTGGGGGACAGGCGACAACCTGGCCGCCCGAGGCGCGGCAGCGCGCCGGGGCGATGCCGTGGCGGCTATCCGGCTTCGCCGACAGGGTCCGTGCGCAATTCAATCGCTGTCTTGCGGTTGATCTTGCACCGGGCCGGCCGATCCTCTGGCTGCCGGTCGCCTTCGGCAGCGGCATCATCCTGTATTTCACTGCCGCGCATGAGCCGTTCTGGTGGGCAGGTCTGGGGCTGACCTCGGCGCTTGCCGCTGCGGCCATCGCACTGCGCGCCAGTGCCGTCGGATTTCCGGTGCTTGTTGCCCTGGCGGCCATTGCAGCCGGCTTCACAACCGCAACCATGAGAAGCCGTTTCGTCGCACATCCGGTTCTGACGACGCCGATCTTCAGCGCGCAGCTCTCCGGCTTCGTCGAAGTTCGGGAAGAACGCGAGCGCAGCGACCGCATCGTGCTGCGCGTGCACCGCATGCAAGCGGGCAGGGTGACAGAAAAGCTCGAACGCGTCCGGCTCTCGGTGCGCAAGGGAACAGCGCCCGCCATCGGTGCCTTTGTCGAATTGCGCGCCCGGCTCAATCCGCCGCTCGCGCCCTTGCGGCCGGGCGGCTACGACTTCGCGCGAGATCTCTATTTCCAGCGCATCGGTGCGTCCGGTTTCGTGCTCGGTCAGATCAGACAGGTGACGCCGCCGGAGCCACCGGATTTGCGGCTGCGCTATGCCGCCGCCGTCAATAGCCTGCGCGACAGCATTGACGCGCGCATCCGCGCGGCACTGCCCGGCGACAAGGGCGCCATCGCATCGGCGCTGATCACCGGCAAGCGGGACACGATTTCGACGCCGGTCAATGACGCGATGTATGTCTCAAGCCTCGGTCATGTGCTGTCGATCTCCGGCTATCACATGGCCGTCGTTGCCGGCGTCGTCTTCTTTGTCATCCGCGCAGGGCTCGCGCTGGTCCCGTTGTTGGCCAGTCTTTATCCGATCAAGAAATGGGCGGCCTTCTGCGCGCTGAGCATGGCGGCGTTCTATCTGCTTCTGTCCGGCGCCGAAGTTGCAACCCGCCGCGCCTTCATCATGACCGCGATCGTGCTGATCGGCGTGATGTGCGATCGGCCGGCCCTGACCTTGCGCACCATTGCGGTGGCGGCTCTCGCCGTGCTGCTGCTCGCGCCGGAAGCCATTGTGCATCCGAGTTTCCAGATGTCGTTTGCGGCAACGCTGGCTTTGATCGCGGCCTATGAACGCGGGCTGCCGTGGCTGTCGGCGGCGCCAAAGACTTCGCTCGGGATGCGCGTCGCGCTCTGGGGTGGACGGGAAGTTCTCGGACTGGTGTTGGCGTCATTGCTCGCCGGTCTCGCCACCACGCTGTTTGCTGCCTATCACTTTCATCGTCTCGCGCCATACGGTCTGATCTCCAACCTTCTGGCCATGCCCATCGTCTCGGCCTGGGTCATGCCAGCCGGCCTTCTGGCGCTCGCCACCATGCCTTTCGGATTCGACGGCATGTTCTGGCATCTGATGGGCGGCGGCATTGACTGGATGACCGCCGTGGCTTTGTGGGTGGCGAGCCTGCCCGGTGCTGTCGGCCGCGTTCACGCTTTCGGGATCGGGCCGCTTCTGCTCGCGAGTTTCGGGCTGGTGGTGATCTGCTTGCTACGCTCGCCGCTGCGATGGGGCGGTGCGCTTCTGATTGGTGTCGCCTGTCTTGGCGCGTGGCGAGCGCCCTTGCCCGATGTTCTCGTGTCGCATGACGCGCGCATAGTGGCGGTGCGCGCGCCGGAAGGCCGCTTGTCCTTCATGAGCACGGAATCTGACGATTTCACCGTGCGGGAATGGCTCGCCGCTGACGCCGATCCGCGCCTTGTACGCGATGAGACGCTATCGAAACACGTGCGCTGCGACGATCTTGGCTGCACAGCGCCACTCATGAGCGGCGGCGTGGTAGCGATGGCAACAAGTGCGGAGGCATTCGCTGATGACTGCAATCGTGCGGCAATCGTCGTGACACAGCGGCAGGCGCCGCCGCATTGCAAGGCGCAGGTGATCGATCGCGACGTCTGGCGGCCTTACGGAGCCGCGACGCTGACTCGGGCAGCGGATGCGTTCGAGATCACCTATGCGCGTCCACCTGGATATGACAGGCCTTGGGCGAAACGCCTGCCAGGCACCAGCGAGAACCGGGCTGTTTCGTCTGCACAAACACCCGCGCGCGATGCCACGCCGCGTCGTGAGGACATGGAAGCAGGAGATTGACTCGCGCGATCAGTAACGCCGGAACAGGCCGATCAGCTTGCCCTGGATGCGGACCCGGTTGGGCGGAAGAATGCGCACTTCATAAGCGGTGTTGGCCGGCTCAAGAGCGATGGACGCGCCGCGGCGGCGAAAGCGCTTCAATGTCGCTTCCTCATCGTCGATCAGCGCCACCACGATATCGCCGGTATCGGCGGTATCGGACTTGCGGATCAGCGCCATGTCGCCATCGAGGATGCCCGCCTCGATCATGGAATCGCCGCGCACTTCCAGCGCATAATGTTCGCCCGAAGTGAGCAGATCCGGCGGCATGTTGATGGTGTGGCTGCGGGTCTGAATCGCTTCGATCGGCGTACCGGCAGCGATCCGGCCCATGACAGGCACCGGCACGGGACGGCCACTGTCCTCCTCGGATGCCGTACGGACGCGGCCGAGATTGCCTTCGATGACGCTCGGGGTGAAGCCGCGCCGCAATCCACTGGTTGGCGTCGCCGATTCGGGCAGCTTGATCACCTCGATGGCGCGCGCCCGGTTGGGCAGGCGGCGGATGAACCCGCGCTCTTCCAGTGCGGTGATCAGCCGGTGGATGCCGGATTTGGAGCGCAGATCCAGAGCGTCTTTCATCTCGTCGAAGGACGGCGGCACGCCGGCTTCCTTCAGGCGCTCATTGATGAAGCGCAGCAGCTCGAATTGCTTGCGGGTCAGCATCGGCAAGACACTCCAGGTTCGGCCTCAGGGCTCCGTTCGACGATCCAGCCTCAAGGGCTAGAAACAAATCATGAACGGACACTATATGTTCCATATGTGTTCCGCAAGTGTTTAATTTGGAGTGAAGAAATCTACAGATCTCTAAAGGGGAAGCTTAACAATGCGGCACGGCTCGCCGGCGCGCAAAGCCGGTGCAAAAGGCTCCCGCACGACAAGGCAGTCGGCCTTGGCAAGCGCCTGCATCATGGAGGAGTCCTGGGCGAAGAAGGGGGTGGCGACCGGGATTCCACCCGGACCGGCCTTCAGCGTTGCCCGCTGATAGTCGCTGCGCTCGCCATTTGCCGGCAGATCGATTCCCGCAACCGCCGGTTCGGTCAGTGGACCAAGGTCGCTGCGGCCTGACAGTCTGCGGATCAAGGGCGAGAGAAACAACACGGCACAGACGAAGGCGGATACGGGATTGCCCGGCAGTCCAAGCACATGCATCGCCCCGAGTCGGCCATGCATCATCGGCCGGCCGGGTCGCAGGGCGACTCTCCAGAAGGAGATATCGAGGCCTTCGGCGGACAGCGCCTGCTGCACCAGATCATAGTCGCCGACGGAAGCGCCACCCGTGGTGACAAGGATGTCGGCTTTCGCTTCCCGCGCCCGGCGGATAGCGGCGACGGTCTCCTCAACACGATCGGGCACGACCCCGAGATCAATCACCTGCGCGCCTTCACCGCGGGCCAGCGCCATCACCGAATAGCCGTTGGAATAGACGATCTGGCCGGGGCCGGGCTCGGTGCCGGGCATCACGAGTTCGTCGCCGGTCGCCAGCACGGCCACATGCGGCGCGCCATGCACCGGCAAAGTTGCGTGGTTCATCGACGCGGCCAACGAAATGTCGCGTCCCGTCAGCACGCGACCCTTCTTCAGCAGCACGTCACCCTTGCTGAAATCAAGGCCGGCGCGGCGAATGTGCTTGTTCAGGGGCGTCGCGATATTGATGGTGATCGTGTCACCCTCGCGCACGACATGTTCCTGAATGACAATGGTGTCGGCGCCGTCCGGGACGACGCCGCCGGTGAAAATGCGCGCCGCGCATCCCGGCGTCACCGATCCCGCAAAAGGCCGGCCGGCTGCGACTTCGCCGATCACCTTCAAGGTTGTCGGAACATGCGCGACATCGTCCGCGCGCGCGGCATAGCCGTCCATCGCCGACACATCTTCCGGCGGCTGCGTGCGGCGCGCGGCGAGGTCTTCGGCCAGCACGCGACCGTGCGCATCCTGCAATCCGACATGATGTGGCGGGAGCGGCGTGGCGTGCGCGAGGACACGGGCGAGCGCTTCAGCAACCGGCATCAGCGCCACGGGCTACTCCTTCACTTTATAGGGACCGGATTTGCCGCCCTGCTTTTCCACGAGGCGAATGCCTCCGATCACCATGTCGCGCTGGATCGCCTTCGCCATGTCGTAGATGGTGAGGCAGGCGACAGAGACTGCAGTCAACGCTTCCATTTCGACACCGGTTTGGCCCGATACCTTCACCGTGGCTTCGACCAGAATGCCAGGCAGTCGGTGATCCGGCGACAGGTCGACCGCCACCTTGGTCAGCGGCAGCGGATGACATAGCGGAATAAGCTGATGTGTTTTCTTCGCCGCCATGATTCCGGCAATGCGCGCGGCGCCCATCACATCGCCTTTTTTGGAATCGCCGGCGAGCACTTTGTCCAAAGTCTCGATCGACATTTCCACATGGCCTTCGGCGACGGCCATGCGCTCGGTGACATCCTTCCCAGACACATCCACCATGCGGGCCTCCCCGGCATTGCCAAGATGAGTCAGTTGCTTGTCGTCTTCAGCCATGATGTCAGTCTAACCAGTAGCGACGTGTCGACGTTGATCCTTCGCAACCAGCGCGCGTGTCGCAGCCGTCACATCCTGCGCGCGCATCAGGCTTTCGCCGACAAGGAATGTTGAAATGCCAACGGCCGACAGACGCGCCAGGTCGTCCGGGGTGAAGATGCCGCTTTCGCCGACCAGCACGCGATCTTTTGGCACGCGCGGCGCAAGTCTTTCGCTGACCGACAACGACGTCTCGAAGCTTTTCAGGTCGCGATTGTTGATCCCGACCAGACGCGACTTCAGTTTTAACGCGCGATCGAGTTCGGCTTCATCGTGCACTTCCACGAGCACGTCCATGCCATAGGCGAAGGCCGCGTCCTCCAGATCGCGCGCGGTTGCCTCGTCAAGGCTGGCCATGATCAGCAGAATACAGTCAGCGCCCCAGGCGCGCGCCTCCGCAACCTGATAGACGTCGTACATGAAATCCTTGCGCAGAGCGGGCAGGGCGACGGCGGCACGTGCATTGGTGAGAAATTCGGGACGGCCTTGGAATGAAGGCGTGTCGGTGAGGACCGACAGGCAGGCAGCACCGCCGGCTTCATAGGCTTTTGCCAGTGACACCGGATCAAAGTCGGAGCGGATCACACCGCGCGACGGCGACGCCTTCTTGATCTCGGCGATGAGCGCGTAGTGGCCGTCCGCGAGCTTGCGTTCGATCGCATTCAGAAATCCGCGCGGGGCGGAAGCGGCCTTCGCCGCCTGTTCAATCTCTGCAAAGGGCCGCGCGCGCTTGGCGGCGGCGATTTCCTCGCGCTTGTAATCCTCGATCTTCTTGAGGATGTCGGCCATGGCGGTCTCAGGCGTTGGACACGGCGATCAGGCGCTCAAGTTTCACCTTTGCCGCACCTGACTCAAGCGATTTCCGGGCCAGCGCCACGCCTTCCTTGATGTCTTTCGCCGCGCCGGCCACCACCAGCGCCGCACCCGCGTTCAGACAAGCGACGTTGAGATAGGCGCACTCCTTGTTGTCCAGGACGGCTTTCAACGCTGCCGCATTGGCGTCGGCATCGCCACCGCGCAGCGCTTCGGCTTTCACGGGCTTCATGCCGATCTCGTCAGGAGTGATTTCGAAGGTGCGGATTTTGCCGCCAGCGAGTTCAGCCACATAGGTGGGGCCTGCCGTTGTGATCTCGTCGAGACCGTCGGAACCATGCACAACCCAGACGCTCTCCGAACCGAGATTCTTCAGCACCTGCGCCAAGGGCTCGATCCATTGCCGCGAGAACACGCCGACGAGCTGCCGTTTCACGTTGGCCGGATTGGAGAGGGGGCCGAGCAGATTGAAGATGGTGCGCGTGCCAAGCTCGACCCGCGTCGGGCCGACATTCTTCATCGCCGGGTGATGCGCCGGGGCGAACATGAAACCGATGCCGGCCTCGCGGATGCAGCGGCCGACATCTTCAGGCGTCAGATCGATCTTGACGCCGAGCGCCATCAGCACGTCGGCGGCGCCTGATTTCGACGACAGCGCGCGATTGCCATGCTTGGCGACCGGGATGCCGGCAGCGGCCACGATGAAGGCGGCGCAGGTCGAGATATTGTAGGAGCCTGACGCATCGCCGCCGGTGCCGACCACGTCGACTGCATTGGCCGGCGCGTTGACGGTCAGCATCTTGGCCCGCATGGCGCTCACCGCGCCGGTGATCTCGTCCACCGTCTCGCCGCGCACACGCAGGGCCATCAGCAGGCCGCCCATCTGCGAAGGGGTCGCTTCGCCCGACATCATACGGTCAAAAGCCTGCGCGGATTCCTCACGGGACAACGCTGCGCCGGTGGCCGCCTTGGCGATGAGGGCCTTGAATTCGTCGATCATCGGAGACACTCAATGTGCACGGGTGGCATTCCAGGCGGCAGCAAGGTCGAGGAAATTCTTCAGGATCACATGTCCATGTTCGGAAGCGATGCTTTCGGGATGGAATTGCACGCCATGCACCGGCAACGTCTTGTGCGATAGGCCCATCACCAGCTCGTCATTGGTCTCTGCGGTGACCGCGAGATCGTCCGGCATGGTTTTGCGATCGACCACCAGCGAATGATAGCGCGTCGCCTTGAAGGGGCCGTTGATTCCCCGGAACACGCCGCCACCCTGATGCCGGATCTCATGCACCTTGCCATGCACCGGCTCCGGGGCGCGCACCACGCCGCCGCCAAAGGCCTGGCCCATCGCCTGATGACCGAGGCACACGCCGAGCATCGGGATACTTGCCGACGCCTTGTGAATCAGATCGAGGCAGATGCCGGCTTCGTTGGGCGTGCAGGGGCCGGGCGACAGCACGATGGCGTCGGGTTTTGCAGCGATCACCTCGTCGGCGCCGATCTTGTCGTTGCGATGGACGACAACATCCGCGCCCAGCCCACCGAGGTAATGGACCAGGTTGAAGGTGAAGCTATCGTAATTGTCGATCAGAACGATCATGACGCCCGCGTTTCCCGCGTTCATTCAAGGTCTTAGACGCGGCCTTCCGGGGGGTCAAGCGAGCCGCCATGCGCCTGACAGAATTGCCTTATCTGCGGACGCTGCCTCCAACGAGGGTGTTCAGCTGCGATGGATCGAGTCGATCCAGGGCACGTTCTCGGGCTTTTCGGCAGGCTCGATGTCGAGATTCACCACCACCGCCTCGTTATCGCTGCGGATCACCACGCATTCGAGCGGATCGTCGGAACTGGCGTTGATCTCCTGATGGGGCACGTAGGGCGGCACAAAGATGAAGTCGCCGGGGCCGGCCTCGGCGGTAAATTCGAGCTGCTCACCCCAGCGCATGCGCGCTTTGCCACGCACCACGTAGATCACGCTCTCGAGTGCGCCATGATGGTGTGCGCCCGTCTTGGCGTTGGGCTGGATACTGACTGTGCCGGCCCAGATCTTCTGCGCACCGACGCGCGCATAGTTGATGGCGGCCTTGCGGTCCATTCCCGGCGTTTGCGCCGTGTTGGGATCGAGCGAATGCCCGGGGATGACCCGGACGCCATCGTGCTTCCACTTCGGCTCATGCTCGTGATGATGGCTCATGACGCTGCTCTCGGGGAGGACAGGTGGCCAATCCTATCAGGCGAAGGAGAGGCCGGCCATGCGGTTACTGCCCGCGCCCAGCCGCGCTGGCGAAGCGGCGCGCTTCCTCGGCTGCGCGGAACAACGCCTTGGCCTTGTTGACGCATTCCTGTTGTTCGGAGGCCGGGTTGCTGTCGGCAACGATGCCGGCACCCGCCTGCACGAACATCCTGCCGTCCTTCACCAGAGCGGTGCGCAGGACAATGCAGGTGTCCATGTCTTCGCCGTTCGCCGAGAAATACCCGACGCTGCCGGCGTAGATCCCACGCTTCCCCTTCTCGAGTTCATCGATGATCTGCATGGCGCGGACCTTCGGCGCCCCCGAGACTGTACCGGCGGGAAAACCCGCGACGAGCGCATCCAGCGGGTCGCGATCCTTGGCGAGGTCGCCCTCGACATTGGATACGATATGCATGACCTGGCTGTAGCGCTCGATGAAGAACTGATCGGTGACGGTGACGCTGCCGATCTTCGCCACGCGGCCGACATCGTTGCGACCGAGGTCGAGCAGCATCAGATGCTCGGCGCGCTCTTTCTCGTCGGCGAGCAGCTCCGCTTCGAGTGCCTTATCCTCATGCGGCGTAGCGCCGCGCTGGCGCGTGCCGGCGATCGGGCGGATGGTGACGCGGCCCTCGCGCGCGCGCACCAGTATTTCCGGACTCGATCCGGCAATGGCGAATGAGCCGTAATCGAGAAAGTATAGAAAGGGTGCCGGGTTCACGCGTCGCAGCGCGCGATAGAGCGAGAAGGGCGGCAGGGTGTAAGGCGATTCGAACCGCTGCGACAGGACCACCTGAAAGATATCGCCGGCGAGGATGTAGTCCTTCGCCTTGCGCACCATGGATTCGTATTCGGCCGGGGTGGTGTTTGATTGCGGCGCGACAGCAATGGGTCCGGTGTCGATGCCGGCGGCCGATTTGTCGAGCGGCTTGTCGAGCGCATCGACAATTGCCGAGAGCCGCTCGGTTGCGCGCGTGAGTGCGATGTCGGCGCTGGCGCCTTTCTCGGGACGGACCGGCGTGACGACCGTGATGCTATCGGTCACCGCGTCGAACACAATCACGACTGTCGGGCGGATCAGGATCGCATCGGGTAAACCCAGCGCATCCGGATTGACGTCCGGCAGGTGCTCCATCTGCCGGACCATGTCATAGCCGAGATAGCCAAAAATGCCCGCGGCAGGCGGCGGCAAACCATGCGGCAACGCGATACGGCTTTCGGCGATTAGGCTGCGCAAGGCCTGCAATGGCTTTTCGCTGCACGGCTTGAATGCGTCAGGCGTCGCGCGGATCTTGCGGTTGATTTCTGCCTTGTCGCCGTTGGCTCGCCAGACAAGATCGGGATCAAGACCGATCACCGAATAGCGCCCGCGCACGGCGCCGCCTTCAACTGATTCCAGCAGAAAGCTCATTGGCTTTCCGCCCGCCACCTTCAGAAAGGCCGAGACTGGCGTTTCCAGATCAGCCACAAGCGTCGACCAGACCACCTGCGGTTCGCCGCGATTGTAGCGCCGGGCAAAATCCTCGGCGGAAGGCTCGATCCGCATGCTAGTTGGTTCTGGCGCCGATTGCCTGATTGAGCGCCGCCTCGTTGATGACGGCCCCGAGATCAGTCTGCAGCTGCCCGACATATTGCGCGATCAAGTCTTCGGCATAGGCCGTGCGCAGGCTTTCCCGAATCTCCTTCGTTTCGGCCGACTCCATGTTGAGCGGCGGCACGGTGATGTCAGTCAGGCGGAAGACGATCCATTGGGTCGGACTATCTCCCTCACTCGAACTGACGGCGCCTTTGGGAACCGAGAAGATTTCGCCGAGCGCGCGCGCAGGGACGCCTTCGGCGCTCTTATCGCGCTTCAAGCCGGAGGTCGTCTGCCATTTCAGCTCGCCGAGAACAGCGGCGTCGTTTCCGCCGGACATTTTCAGCTTGTCGGCGAGTTCGGTGGCCTTGGCGCGCAGACGCGCCGCGATCTGCTCCTGCCGCCAACGTTCGATCACGCGATCCTTGACTTCATCAAGCGTCCGCTCACGCGACGGCGTGATATCGAGCACTTCGTACCAGAGATAACCGCCGCCCGGCACTGACAAGGCGTCGTTCTCGGCGCCGACATCGGTTGTGAAGGCGTTGGAGATCAGGTCGACCCCTTGCGGCAGGCCGGTGACGGGTCCCCCCTCCGGATTGCGCCCGGAGCGATCGACTGCATCAATCGTGCGAGTCGGCAGGTTCAGCTTTTTCGCAATATCGGCGAGCGGTGCACCGGCCCCGCGCTCATCCTCGAACTTGTCGTGCAGGCTTGCGATCTGCGCGCGGGCGCGCTCCAGCGCCAGCTCTTTTTTAAGCTCGCCGGCCACTTCCTGAAAGGACCGTTCCTTACCTGGCTCTATTTTGGCCACCCGCACGATGGTGATGCCAAACCGCCCTTCGATCGGCGCGCTGACGCCGCCTTCGGCAAGAGCGAAAGCGGCCTCCGCAACCGCCTTGTCGAGAACGGCTGATTTCGCCAGCACACCGAGATTGAGGTCCTTTTCGGAAATCTTCCGCTCTGCGGCGAGTTGCGCGAAGGTCATGCCTTTGGAGAGTTGTTCGGCCGCGGCTTTTGCTTCTTCGGCGTTCGGAAAGACGATTTGCTGCAGTTCGCGCCGCTCGGGTGTCGCAAAGGTCGCACGCCGTTCCTCGTAGGCCTTCTTCAGATCATCGTCGGAGATTTGCGTCCAGGTGGCAATTTCCGACGGCGTCAGCGCGACATATTCGATCTTTCGAAATTCCGGCGCGCGGAAGACGGATTTGCGTTCGTCGAAATATTTGCTCAGCACATCCGGCGCCGGCGCTTCGATCTCGCCGGCCTGTTTGGTATCAAGCAGTACGTATTGAATCGTCCGCTCTTCATTGCGATACCGATGCTGGGCCTGCACAGCCGTGGCAGGAACATGCAAACCGTCGCTGAGAACGCCGGCAATCTGGCGCCGCAGGATCAGCTTGCGCTGTTCGGCGACGTAACGCTGCTCGGTGTAGCCTGCCTGGCGGATCAACGCCTGAAAGCGAGACTGGTCGAACTGGCCGTTGAAGCCGCGGAAATTTGGATCGTTGCGGATGCGGTCGGCAACCTGCGCGTCCGACACCGCGAGGCGCAGGTTCCGCGCTTCTTCGTCGAGCGCCGTTTCGGCGATCAACTGCGCCAACAATTGGCGGTGCAGACCCAGCGCCCGCAATTGCTCGGCATTCAACGCCCGGCCGAACTGACGGATCAATTGCTGCTGGCGGTCCGTATAAAGCTGCCGGAACTGATCAACCGTGATCTCTGTGCGGCCGATTTTCGCGACGGTGGATTGGCCGAAGCCGCGGAAGATGTCGCCGATACCCCAGACTGCGAAGCTGATTGCAATCAGGCCCAGGATCACCCCGGTGATGGCGCGGCCCAGCCAGTTGCGGGTCGCAGTGTGAATTCCTCGGAGCATCGGCGCTTTTATCTCGACTGTGGAAGGGGATAGTCCAAAGGGGGCGCATCATAGGGAGGGCGGTTGTGCCCCGCAACAGACGCAGCCGCCAGTCAGGAAAGCGCTGGCGCGGCTGCGGTCGGTTTGCTACCGCGTCTTCTACCGCCAACGCATGAGGTGTCAAAGATGGCGAACGCGCCGCGTCCGCTGGTCGCAGGTAACTGGAAGATGAACGGACTCAAGGCCTCGCGCAGCGAGCTTGAGAAAATCATTCAGGGGGCCAAGGCAAAGCCGACCAATTGCGACCTGATGATTTGTCCGCCGGCAACCTTGCTGGACAGTTTCGCGGCCACGGCGCAGGGATCACCGGTCGCCATCGGCGCCCAGGATTGCCATGCTGAAGTCTCCGGAGCGTTTACCGGGGATATTTCGGCGGAAATGTTGAAAGACGTGGGCGCCGGCGCCGTGATCGTCGGCCATTCCGAGCGCCGAACCCTGCACAAGGAAAGCGACGCCGATGTAAAGGCCAAGGCGGCGGCGGCGGCGCGGGCCGGGCTCATCGCCATTCTCTGCATTGGCGAAACGCAGGAGGAACGGCAGGCCGGAGCCACCCTGGCGCGCATCGAGCGCCAGCTCGATGGCTCTTTGCCGGACAGCTTTGATGAGCGGACCCTGGTGATCGCCTACGAGCCGGTCTGGGCCATCGGTACCGGCTTGACGCCCACGACCAAGGACGTGGCCGAGGTGCATGACTTCATCCGGAAACGGCTGGTCGGGGGCAATGCGCAGGCCGGCGAGGGCGTCCGCATTCTGTATGGCGGCTCGGTGAAGCCAGCAAATGCCAGGGAGCTTTTGGCGGTTCCCCATGTCAACGGCGCTCTGGTGGGAGGAGCCAGCCTGAAAGCAGAGGATTTTCTGGGAATTGTGGCTGCGTATCTCTGACAAGGGCGAGGGTGGAAATCTCGCGGGGGATCGTGTAGAGACGCGCCCGACTTCCTATATCGAGGCGGTTCCGGCGCGGCGCTGAGCCGGCCTTATCGGATTTTAGCTTATGCAGACCGTTGTGATCGTTGTCCACCTTATGATCGTGCTGGGTATTATCGGCCTGGTGCTTCTGCAACGCTCGGAAGGCGGCGGCCTTGGCATCGGTGGCGGCGGCGGCTTCATGAGCACCCGCGGCACCACCAACACCCTGTCCCGGACAACGGCAATTCTGGCAGGGCTGTTCTTTGCCACCAGCCTGATGCTGTCGTGGTTGGCGGGCTACGAGCGTCAGCCGACGTCAATTCTAAATACTGGGGCACCGGTGACGGCACCTGGCACGCCTGCCCCCCCGCTCAGCCAGGGAGGGGGGGTGCTCGACACCCTGCGACAGCAGGGACAGGGACAGCCATCGGGGCCACAGGTGCCTCGCTCACAGTAAGACCCATTCAGAAGGGCCGGGAAACCGGCCCTTCGAATTTGTGGGGATAGCCATACGGAAACAGGTAGATGCGCCTCTCGTCGAATCGAACGCCGATCGTTAAAGGTTAAGTCCCATGGCGCGGTATATTTTCATCACCGGCGGCGTGGTGTCCTCGCTCGGCAAGGGTCTCGCTTCGGCCGCGCTCGGTGCGGTGTTGCAGGCGCGCGGATACAAGGTTCGGCTGCGCAAGCTTGATCCCTATCTCAATGTCGATCCCGGAACGATGTCGCCGTATCAGCATGGCGAGGTCTTCGTGACCGACGACGGGGCGGAAACCGATCTCGATCTCGGCCACTACGAGCGCTTCACCGGGCGCCCGGCGACTAAGCGCGACAGCGTCACGACCGGCAAGATTTATCAGGACATCATCGCCAAGGAACGCCGCGGCGACTATCTCGGCGCGACCGTGCAGGTCGTGCCGCACGTAACCAACGCGATCAAGGATTTCATCCGCGACGGCAACGAGGATTATGATTTCGTCCTTTGCGAAATCGGCGGCACCGTCGGCGACATTGAGGGGTTGCCGTTCTTCGAGGCGATTCGCCAGTTTGGCAACGAAGTGCCGCGCGGTCACGCCATTTACATTCACCTCACTCTGCTGCCCTACATTCCGAGCGCCGGCGAATTGAAGACCAAGCCGACGCAGCACTCGGTGAAGGAACTGCGTTCGATCGGCATCCAGCCCGACATACTGCTCTGCCGTACCGACCGCCCGATCCCGCCGGAAGAGCGCCGCAAGCTTGGCCTGTTCTGCAACGTGCGCGAAAGCGCCGTGATAGAGGCGCGCGATGTCGACAACATCTACGCCGTGCCAGAGGCCTATCACGCCGCCGGTCTCGACCGCGAAGTGCTGTCGGCTTTCGGCATCGAAGACAAGACGCCGCCCGATCTGAAGACGTGGCGCATGATCAACGAGCGAATCCGCAACCCGGAAGGGCAGGTCACGATCGCCATCGTCGGCAAATATACCGGCATGAAAGACGCCTACAAATCGCTGATCGAGGCGCTTTCGCATGGCGGCATCGCCAACAAGGTGAAGGTCAATCTCGATTGGATCGAATCCGAAGTGTTTGAGCGCGAAGATCCGGCGCCCTTCCTTGAACACGTCAACGGCATTCTGGTGCCGGGCGGCTTCGGCCAGCGCGGCGCGGAAGGCAAGATCAGAGCCGTGCAATTCGCACGCGAGCGCGACGTTCCCTATTTCGGCATCTGTTTCGGCATGCAGATGGCCGTGGTGGAGGCTGCCCGCAATCTGTGCGGTATTGAGAAGGCCAACTCGACCGAGTTCGGCGAAACATCGGAACCTGTCGTCGGCCTGATGACCGAGTGGATGCGCGGCAACGAACTGGAGACGCGCAGGGCCGGCGGCGATCTTGGTGGCACCATGCGCCTTGGCGCCTACAAGGCGAATCTCAAGCGCGGCAGCCGGATCTCTGAAATCTACGACGGTGCGATCGAAATTTCCGAGCGCCACCGTCATCGTTATGAAGTGAATGCCCGCTACAAGGACCGGCTCGAGCAGCATGGGATGCGTTTCGCCGGCATGTCGCCGGACGGCCTTTTGCCTGAAACGGTTGAATACGAGAACCATCCCTGGTTCATCGGTGTGCAGTACCACCCCGAACTGAAATCGCGGCCATTCGAGCCGCATCCGCTTTTCGCATCCTTCATCGAGGCGGCCGTGGAGCGCAGCCGGCTTGTTTGATGCCCACCTTGATCTGGATCAAGGTCCTGGCACCGGCCGAGCATATCTTGCTCCATTGATGGGACACGAGCGATCAAAGTACGCGACCGCCGAAGACCTCGTGCGGCAGTGCACAGAGGCCATTCGGGATTCGGATTTCCCAACCGTCTGGCATTCCCTTCTGCGTCAACACCACTTGGTCGTCGGGCCGCCGGTGCAATACATGAACGGCGGCAACGCTGAATTGCACGTACGTCTGCTCAGCGGCCAGCGCTTGGTCTTTGACTCGGCCTCCAAGACATTTTCCGTAACTTGACCGTCAGATGAGAATGGACAACCGCGGGCCCGGCTTGGGGTCGGTCGGCGGTTGGAAACTGTCGGCGCGGCGTCCACGCAAAAAACCGTGGGCGTTTGTCACCCACGGTTCACGGGTCTTGCCGATCAGACGATCCGCGGCAGCTTCTCGAACTGATGGAAGGGCGGCGGCGACGACAGCGTCCATTCCAGCGTCGTCGCTCCAGCGCCCCATGGGTTGTTGGCGGCCTTTTCCTTGCGCGAGAATGCAAGAAAGACGCCGAGGAAGAAGACGACAAGCCCCGCCGCAAACGCATACGAACCGACCGAGGATAGGTAGTTCCAGCCCGCATAGGCGTCCGGATAGTCCACGATGCGGCGCGGCATTCCCGCCAAGCCGAGGAAATGCTGCGGAAAGAAGATCAGGTTGGCGCCGATGAACGCAAGCCAGAAATGCAGCTTGCCGACGAATTCCGAATACATGTAGCCGGTGATTTTCGGGAACCAGTAGTACCAGGCCGCAAAGATTCCGAATGTTGCTCCCAGCGACATCGTGTAGTGGAAATGCGCCACGACATAATAGGTGTCATGCAGCGAGCGGTCGATGCCGGCATTGGCCAGCACGACGCCGGTCACACCGCCGACGGTAAACAAGAAGATGAACCCAAGGGCCCAGACCATTGGCGCGCGGAACTCGATCGAGCCGCCCCACATCGTGGCGATCCAGGAGAAGATCTTTATGCCAGTCGGCACCGCGATCACCATGGTGGCGGCGACGAAGTAGGCCTGCGCACCAGTCGACATGCCGACCGTGTACATGTGGTGCGCCCAGACGATGAAGCCGACGGCGCCGATCGCGACCATGGCATAGGCCATGCCGAGATATCCGAAGACCGGCTTGCGCGAGAAAGTCGAGATAATCTGGCTGATGGCGCCGAAGGCCGGCAGGATCAGGATGTAGACTTCCGGATGACCGAAGAACCAAAACAGATGCTGGAACAGGATCGGATCGCCGCCTCCTTCGGGAGCGAAGAAAGTGGTGCCGAAATTGCGGTCGGTCAAAAGCATGGTGATGGCGCCCGCCAGCACCGGCAGCGACAACAGCAGCAGAAACGCGGTCACCAGCACCGACCACACAAAGAGCGGCATCTTGTGCATGGTCATGCCGGGCGCGCGCATGTTGAAGATCGTGGTGATAAAGTTGATGGCGCCGAGGATCGACGAGGCGCCGGCAATGTGCAGGGCAAGGATGCCGAAATTCATCGCCGGCCCAGGATGTCCCGTGGTCGACAGGGGCGCATAGACCGTCCAGCCCGCGCCAACGCCCGGCTCGCCGGGAGGTCCTTCCACGAACATGGATATCACCAGCAAGGCAAGTGCCGTCGGCAGCAGCCAGAACGAGATGTTGTTCATGCGCGGGAACGCCATGTCCGGCGCACCGATCATCAGCGGAACGAACCAGTTGCCGAAGCCACCGATGAGCGCGGGCATGATCATGAAAAATACCATGATCAGGCCGTGCGCTGTGACGAAGGCGTTGAAAGTGTGCGCGCTGGCAAAGACCTGCATACCGGGCTCTTGCAATTCGAGCCGCATGCCGATCGATAGGATGCCGCCGACAATGCCGGCAATGATCGCGAACACCAGGTACAGCGTACCTATGTCCTTGTGGTTCGTCGAATAGACATAGCGGCGCCACCCGGTTGGATGCGCATGTTCATCGTGTGTGGTTTGGATCGTCGCCGTGTCCATTGGCCCCTCGTCCCTATGTGGCTGGAAAATGCGAACGGTTTCAATTGCAACCATTGGCAATCAGGAACCCGGGCACGTCTTTGATTCAGATCAATGACAGCAATTCAGCGCATGCTCGCGCGGATGCGAATCTCGCCGTATATGCCGGGGGCCGGCGCGCCAGCCCGGCCAGCTGAAACCACCCTCGGATGCTTTATTCATGGCTCGCGGTCTTGATCACATCGTCCATGCCGTTCGCGACCTTGACGCGGCGGCGGATCTTTACCGACGGCTGGGCTTCACCGTGGGTGCGCGGAACCGGCATCCCTGGGGCACGCAAAACCACGTCGTGCAACTGCCGGGTTTCTTCATCGAATTGCTCACAGTTGCGGACCTCGAAAAACTTGGTCAGGACACCATCTCGATCCATTTCGGCCGGTTCAACCAGACCTTCCTCCAACATCAGCAAGGCTTCTCACTCCTGATCCTGGAAAGCCATGACGCAAAAAGGGATTCGGAGGAATTTTCAAAAAGCGGGTTTGGCCTCGGGACCGCCGCGCGCTTTGAACGTCTCGGCCGGCGGCCGGACGGTTCGGAGGTGAAGGTTGCGTTCTCGCTGGCCTTTGCGCGCGATCCTCGTGCGCCCGATTGCGGCTTCGCCGTCTGTCAGCAGCATTTTCCGGAAAATTTCTGGAACCCGGCGTTTCAACAGCATCGCAATGGCGTGACCGGCGTTGCAGGCGCCGTGCTGGTCGCTGACAACCCGAGCGACCATCATATCTTTTTGTCGGCGTTATCCGGCGAACGCGAATTGCTGTCGACCTCAAGCGGCATCAAGGTTGCCACACCGCGAGGCGACATCCAGGTCATGGATCGCTCCGCCTACAGCAATCATTTCGGCGCGGTACCCCCCGACGTTACCAAGGGCGCGCGGCTTGCAGCCCTGCGGGTAACGACGTCCGACATGAACAAAGCGCGTGAAGCCCTGTCGGAAGGACGTCTGCCTCTCCGGGAGGAACACGGACGCCTGGTCATCGGACCGGAACAGACGCTCGGCGCCGCGATTGCGTTCGAGACAGGGAATCCCGCCTGAAATCTGGGACCCGAGTGGCGCATGGGCGGTCCGTCCGGACCGTTGTTGATTCCGGGGCGGGCCGGAGGCATGGTCGCGGCCGCGAGGACAGATGGACGCACGACTTATTCCAAATCCCGTCGTTGAAGCGGGCCAGACCCGTTTCGGAAACGATTTGCCGCTGGCGCTGATCGCGGGGCCTTGCCAGCTTGAGAGCCGGGCGCACGCGCTCGAAATGGCGTCGGCGCTCAGGGAAATCGCCGCACGCGTCGGAATCGGCCTCGTTTACAAGTCATCCTTCGATAAGGCCAACCGCACCAGCGCCAAGGGCGCTCGCGGTCTCGGGCTGGAGGCCTCGTTGCCGATCTTTTCCGAGATCCGTTCGTCGCTCGGATTGCCGGTATTGACCGACGTACACGAGGCGGATCAATGCGCGCGCGTGGCGGAAGCCGTCGACGTCTTGCAGATACCCGCGTTCCTTTGCCGTCAGACCGATCTTCTGGTGGCGGCAGCGCAGACCGGTCGCACCATAAATGTGAAGAAGGGGCAGTTTCTCGCGCCCTGGGACATGAAGAACGTAGTCGAGAAGATCATCTCTGCCGGCAATCGCAACGTGCTGGTGACCGAGCGCGGCGTGTCCTTCGGCTACAACACGCTGGTCTCCGACATGCGCGCCTTGCCGGAACTCGCCAAGACCGGTGCGCCGGTCATCTTCGACGCGACACATTCCGTGCAGCAACCAGGCGGGCAGGGCACCTCATCGGGCGGGCAGCGCGAATATGTCGAGGTGCTGGCGCGCGCGGCGGTGGCGGTCGGTGTCGCCGGCGTATTCATCGAAACGCATCAGGACCCGGACAAGGCGCCATCCGACGGCCCCAACATGATTGCGCTGAAGGATCTGGAAGCCCTGTTGCGCAAGCTGGTCGCGTTTGACCGGCTCGCCAAGAACTGACCTTCCCGTTCCGCGTCCCTGAACTGCATTTGCTTCACGAATTTCCAATATGACCCGAGAATTGAGCGTCGTCGCGCTGATCGTGTTCGTGACGTCGCTGTTCACGCGTTCGGTTGATCCGGTCATACCGCAGATCGCGGATGGCTTGTCGGTCGAGATCGCGATGGCGGCCTTGCTGTCGACTGCCTTCGCGCTTCCCTATGCGATTGTCCAGCCGGTACTCGGCGCGCTCGCCGACATGATGAGCAAGACCCGCTTGATGACTGTCTGCCTCATCCTGCTGGTTCTCTCGACATTGGTCAGCGCGTTGGCGCCGAATTACACCGTGCTCATGGTGTCCCGTGCCGTGGCCGGCATTGCGGCTGGCGGCGTATTTCCAATTGCGCTGGCCGCCGCGGGAGACCGTGTGCCGGTGAAGATGCGCCAGGTGGCGATCGGGCGTCTGTTGGCCGCCGCGATGATCGGCAATCTCATGGGCGCCTCGGTCTCCGGCGTGATTGGCGATCTCGCCGGTTGGCGCGCGGTGTTCTTTGTGACCGGTGCGCTCGGTGTGCTTGTGATGATCACCGCCTTTGTCGGCTTCCGCAATGTGCCGAAGGAAGAAACCACAGGCTTCGATCTTTCCACCCTTGGTCCGAATTACCGCGCCATCTTCGGCAATCCTCAGGCGAAATATTGCTACAGCGCGGTGTTCTTCGAAGCGTTGTTCCTGTTCGGGCTGTTTCCGCATATGGCGGCGCTGCTTGTCGAATCGGGCGAGCCGCGCGCCTCGATCGCCGGCATCGTTATCGCGGGCTTCGGCGCGGGGGCTATCGTCTACACCTTCGTGGTCGGCTGGCTTCTCTCGCGTGTCGGCGAGATGAGGCTGATGCTGGGCGGCGGCCTGATCATGGCGCTCTGTTACCTGCTGATCAGCCTGCGACTGCCCTGGCCAATTGAATTCCTCGTCTTCGTGCTAATGGGCTTTGGCTTCTACTGGCTGCATGGCTGCATCCAGGTTTACGCCACCGAGCTAGCGCCAGCCGCGCGCGGCTCGGCCATGGCGCTCCATTCCGCATTCTTCTTCGTCGGGCAGGCAGCGGGACCAGTCGTTTATGGCGTCGGCTTCGCCTATCTGGGCAAGACACCGATGCTGCTGATCGCCGCTGTAGTCATTGCCGTGACGGGCTTTGTCTGTTCGCAACGGCTTCGCCGGGCGCCGGCGGTGACAACCTGATCATCCGCGCCCGCGATAGGAGGCGACGCCCTGATCCGGCACCCAGACGCCTGCAGGCAACTTGCCCGCTTGCCAGAAGACATCGATCGGCATGCCACCGCGCGGATACCAATAGCCGCCGATGCGCAGCCAGCGCGGCTTGAGCAGCCCAATCAGGGCCTTGCCGATCGTCACTGTGCAGTCCTCATGGAACGCGCCGTGGTTTCGGAAGCTGTTCAGATAGAGCTTTAGAGACTTCGACTCGATCAGGAGCTTGTTCGGAACGTAGTCGATCACGAAATGTGCAAAGTCAGGCTGGCCGGTGATGGGGCAGAGCGTGGTGAATTCCGGCATCACAAACCGGACGACATAGTCAGTGTCCGCATGCGGATTGGGGACGGCATCAAGCGTTGTCTCGTCCGGCGCCGCCGGGGGCGGGGTCGGTTTGCCAAGCTTCAGTGACGAGGGGGGTCTGCGGGGACCTTTCATAGTCTGTGTCTCCGGTGCGGCCGCCCGCCTGTCAAGGCCAGCGGTTGCGCGTTGCGGCCCATCCTGTAAAAGCAGCGCCATCCCAACCCGACCAACCTCCCGAAGAGCCATCATGACCGCCATCACCGACATTATCGGCCGCGAAATCCTCGACAGCCGTGGCAATCCGACCGTGGAAGTTGATGTGATACTTGAAGATGGTTCGATGGGCCGCGCGGCGGTGCCTTCCGGAGCTTCGACCGGCGCACATGAGGCGGTCGAATTGCGGGACGGCGACAAGGCCCGCTATCTCGGCAAGGGCGTGAGGAAGGCGGTGGAAGCGGTCGAGGCCGAGATTTTCGACGCCATCGGGGGCCTGGACGCCGAGGAACAAACGCAGATTGATGCGGTCATGCTCAAGCTCGACGGCACGCCTAACAAGGCGCGCCTGGGAGCCAATGCCATTCTCGGGGTCTCGCTCGCGGTCGCCAAGGCGGCGGCGGCGGCGCGCGGACTGCCGCTCTATCGTTATGTCGGCGGCACAGCGGCGCGGCTGTTGCCGGTGCCGATGATGAACATCGTCAATGGCGGCGCGCATGCTGACAATCCCATTGATTTCCAGGAATTCATGGTGATGCCGGTCGGCGCCAAGACCTTCGCCGAAAGCTTGCGGATGGGCGTGGAGGTCTTTCACACGCTCAAATCCGCATTGAAGGCGGCCGGCCACAACACCAATGTCGGCGACGAGGGCGGCTTCGCCCCCAATCTGCCGAGCGCGGAAGCCGCCCTCGACTTCGTCATGCAGGCGATCGGGAAGGCCGGCTACAAGGCCGGCGAGGATGTGTTGATCGCGCTCGACTGCGCGTCCACCGAGTTCTTCAAGAATGGCGCGTATCATTACGAGGGCGAGGGCAAGACACGCTCAGTCGAGCAGCAGGTCGACTATCTCGCCAAGCTCGTCTCGGCTTATCCCATTGCGTCGATTGAGGACGGCATGGCGGAGGACGACTTCGACGGCTGGAAATTGCTGACCAAGACGATCGGCGGCAGGTGTCAACTCGTCGGCGACGATCTCTTCGTGACGAATGTGAAGCGCCTGACGCAAGGCATTGCCGAGGGCATGGGCAATTCGATCCTGGTCAAGGTGAACCAGATCGGGTCGCTCACCGAAACGCTCGCCGCCGTCGAGATGGCGCACAAGGCGGGCTACACGGCGGTGATGTCGCACCGTTCCGGCGAGACCGAAGATTCAACCATCGCCGATCTCGCGGTTGCGACAAACTGCGGACAGATCAAAACCGGCTCGCTTGCCCGTTCGGACCGCACGGCGAAATACAACCAACTTCTGCGCATCGAGCAGGAGCTTGGTCCGCAAGCGCTCTATGACGGTCGCGCGGCGCTGAAGGCTTATCGTGCGGCCTGATCCCGCGATGCAATGGCTGCGACATAGCGCGCGGCCGATGTCTCAACTGCTGCCTTGGCGCCGGCCATGATCACGTTCTTGGCGAAGACGCCATAGATCGCATCGAATGCGAACGGCGCCAGCGCCGCGGTGATGCGCTGAACCTTATGCGCCGGCAGCGGAATGAGGTTCGGATAGCTGCGCATGAAGCTGACCGATTTGCGATCCGGTGCCACGTAAACGGTATCGCCGGAGCAGACGAGCCCACGCCCGCCGGCGCCTTGCGACCAGTGCAGCATGCTCGATCCTTCGAAGTGACCGCCGCCATGGATCAGCGTCACGTCCGGCATGAGCTCCAGCGTGCCGCCCTCCCACAGCCTCAGGATCGGATCAGGCCGCATGATCCATTCGCGATCCTTGACATACAGATGTACCGGCACGCCGAAGACGTGACCCCATTCCACCATGGTGGTGTAGAAATGCGGGTGTGAGATCGCCATCGCCTGAATCCCGCCGAGCGCCCTGATCAGCGTGATCGTCGCTGCATCCAGCATCGAGATGCAATCCCACAGGACATTGCCCTGCGCCGTGCGCAGCAGCATGGCGCGTTGGCCGATCCCAAAGCGAGGCTGCGTGACGAGGCCCATTACGCCCGGCTCGTATTCATGCCAGGCGTTTACATGGGTGAGGGGAAGTTGCTCCTGCGTGGTCCAGGTCTGCCCGGTTGGCAGAACATATTGACGTTCCTCGTCGCAGATCGCGCAGCGGGTCGGGGGCGTATCGGCGGGCGGGTATTGGGTGCCGCAGGTGGTGCAGATAAAGGCGGGCATTGCGCTTTCCGGCGCTGATTGTGCGTTAATTGGGAGCGCTGGCGCGTCCCATTAAAGACACCTTAAGACCGAATCCGCATGGTCGGCCAATGGTCTCCCGCCGTCGCCTAAAATCCGCTCTGACTGCGCTCGGGCTCTACGTCATGGCCGCGCTCATGATCGGCTATTTCTGGTTTCACGCCTATTCGGGCAACCGCGGCCTGCGCGCCAAGCAGGATATCGACGCCCAGATGGCCGAACTGTCGGCCGAGCTCGGGCGGCTCAAGCAAACGCGGGAGCAGTGGAACAAGAAAGTTGCGCTATTGAGGTCGGATAAGATCGATCCTGACATGCTCGATGAGCGAGCGCGGGCGCTCCTGAATCTTGTGCATCCAAACGACGCAGTGCTGATGCTGCATCGCCCCTGACGGGTTGCGGTGTCCGGAATTTCCTTGCACCGCCAGATATTTCGCCGCGCGGAAGCATTGGGATTGCATAGCTCTCGTGCTTCCGCCCCGGCATGATTTCCGCTATGGGAGAGGCCGAACAACCTCCCGTCGAGTTTGCCGAGGAACACGCATGGCCGTGGCCAAGAAGACGCAGGCGGCAGAGCCTGCCGCAACGCGTAGCCCTTCCGAGAAAGCGAAAGCCGCCGAATTTAGCAAGGAGCAGGAACTCCGGGCCTATCGCGACATGCTCTTGATCCGGCGCTTCGAGGAGAAGGCCGGCCAGATGTATGGCATGGGGCTGATCGGCGGCTTCTGCCACCTCTATATCGGCCAGGAAGCGGTCGTGATCGGCATGCAGATGGTGCTGAAAGAGGGCGATCAGGTCATCACGGGCTACCGCGATCATGGTCACATGCTCGCCTGCGGCATGGACGCCAAGGGTGTCATGGCCGAACTTACCGGGCGCCGCGGCGGCTATTCCAAGGGCAAGGGCGGCTCCATGCACATGTTCTCGGTGGAGAAAGCCTTCTATGGCGGGCACGGCATCGTCGGTGCGCAGGTCTCGCTCGGCACCGGTCTCGCCTTCACCAACCGGTATCGTGGCAACGATCATGTCTGCCTGACCTATTTCGGCGACGGCGCCGCCAATCAGGGTCAAGTCTACGAGAGCTTCAACATGGCGGAGCTCTGGAAGCTCCCGGTGGTCTACGTCATTGAGAATAATCGTTACGCCATGGGCACCGCGGTGCATCGTTCGTCGGCGCAGCAGGATTTTTCCAAGCGCGGTGTTTCCTTCAATATTCCAGGCGAGCAGGTCGATGGCATGGATGTCCGTGCCGTCAAGGCCGCAGGTGAGAAGGCGGTCAAATGGTGCCGTGAAGGCAAGGGCCCCTATATTCTGGAAATGATGACTTACCGCTATCGTGGACACTCGATGTCCGATCCCGCGAAATACCGAACGCGTGAAGAAGTGGAAAAGATCCGCGGCGAGCAGGATCCGATCGAGCAGGTGCGTCAGCGTCTCCTGAAGACCAAGATGGCAAGCGAGGACGATCTGAAGAAAATCGACGCTAAGGTGCGCGAGGTCGTCAACGAAGCGGCCGAATTTGCCACCCACGATCCCGAACCCGATCCGTCCGAACTCTGGACGGATGTCCTGCGCTGATGCCGCGTCGCTATTGCATAATCTGAATTGAACCGGATCAAGAAGCGTCCATGCCGATCGAAGTTTTGATGCCCGCGCTTTCGCCCACGATGGAGAAGGGCAACCTCGCCAAGTGGCTGAAGAAGGAAGGCGACGCCGTGAAGTCCGGCGACGTCATCGCCGAGATCGAGACCGACAAGGCGACGATGGAGGTCGAAGCCGTGGACGAGGGGACGCTCGGCAAGATTTTGGTGCCGGAAGGCACCGCCGACGTCGCGGTGAATACGCCGATCGCCGTCTTGCTCGGCGACGGCGAGAAGGCCTCCGACATCAAGGTCGGTGCAGCGCGCAAGGAAAGTCCCGCCGAGAAACAGAAGGACGAGGAATCCGCCGCGCCTGACGCACCCGCCGTGGCAAGGGCGGAAACGCCCGCCGAACCCGTCTCGGCCGTCGCAACGCCTCCGCAGCCGCAGGCTCAGCCCGAACCCGACGTGCCGGAAGGCACCGAAATGGTCACCATGACTGTGCGCGAAGCCTTGCGCGACGCCATGGCGGAGGAGATGCGCCGCGACGACACCGTGTTCGTTATTGGCGAGGAAGTCGCCGAATACCAAGGCGCCTACAAGGTGACGCAGGGCCTGTTGCAGGAATTCGGCGCGCAGCGCGTTGTCGACACCCCGATCACCGAGCATGGCTTCACCGGTCTCGGCGTCGGCGCGGCCTTCGGCGGTCTGAAGCCGATCGTCGAATTCATGACCTTCAATTTCTCGATGCAGGCGATCGACCAGATCGTGAATTCGTCGGCCAAGACGCTCTACATGTCCGGCGGACAGATGGGATCCTCGATTGTCTTCCGCGGCCCGAACGGCGCCGCTGCGCGCGTTGCCGCCCAGCACAGCCAGGATTACACCGCCTGGTATTCGCACATTCCCGGCCTGATCGTGATCGCGCCCTACACCGCTGCCGACTCCAAGGGTCTGCTGAAGTCCGCGATCCGCAATCCCAACCCGGTTGTTTTCCTGGAAAACGAAATCCTTTACGGCCATTCCTTCCCAGTACCGAAGCTCGACGACTATCTGGTGCCTATCGGCAAGGCGAAGGTGGTCCGGCCAGGCAATCACGTGACACTGGTGTCTTACTCCATCGGGATGACCTATGCGCTGAAGGCTGCTGAAGAGCTTGCCAAGAAGCATATCAACGCCGAGGTGATCGACCTGCGCACCATTCGACCGATGGACACGCAGACCATCGTCGATTCCGTGAAGAAGACGGGACGACTTGTCACGATCGAGGAAGGGTGGCCGCAATCGGGGGTCGGCGCGGAGATTTCCGCGCGCGTGATGGAAAACGCCTTCGATTACCTGGACGCCCCGGTGCTGCGCATCACCGGCAAGGACGTGCCGATGCCGTATGCGGCCAATCTCGAAAAGCTGGCGCTGCCGTCGGTTCCCGAAATTGTCGAGGCTGTGAAGGCCGTCACCTACAGGTGAGTGTCACTACAGGTAAGTGTCATGGCTGTGACCTATGACGCCTTGCAGATTTCGCCGACCGCCCAGGAGAGGGGCGGCATCGAGGTGTTGCGTGCGGGCGTGGTCGAAGGCGGTTTGCATGTCATGCTGCGCCGCGCCTTCAATGATCCCCGCGCTTGGGGAATCCTGCTCGCCGACGTGGCGCGACAGGTGTCGCGCATCTATGCGCAGGAGAAGAACGAGGAGGAAGCGCAGATGCTCGCCAGCATCCGCGACGCCTTTGCCGCCGAGATCAATGCGCCGGCCAATTCCGGCATGATCGGCCCCGCCGGTTGAATTCGAACGAGACGCAAGAATGCCGATCAACATCCTGATGCCCGCCTTGTCGCCCACCATGGAGAAGGGCAACCTCGCCAAGTGGCTGAAGAAAGAGGGCGACACGGTAAAATCCGGCGACGTTATCGCCGAGATTGAGACGGATAAGGCGACGATGGAAGTGGAAGCGGTCGACGAGGGCACGCTCGCCAAGATCGTCGTGCCGGAAGGCACCGCCGACGTGCCGGTCAACCAGGTGATCGCGGTGCTGGCTGGCGACGGCGAGGACGTGAAAGCGGCGGCCGCCGGTGTCGGCGCTGCACCAGCCGCGAAGCCGCAGCACCCAACCGAGTCGAAACCCGCACCCGCGCCTGCCGCCGCTCCGGCACCAAAAGCCGCGCCGTCGGCGCCTATCCCGCAGGCGCCGGCACCCGCGCCGCATGACGGCAATCGCATTTTCGCGTCTCCGCTCGCCCGCCGTCTCGCCAAGGAAGCCGGCATCGATATTGCGCGCATCCAGGGTTCCGGCCCGCACGGCCGCGTCATTCAGCGCGACGTTGAAGCGGCGCAATCCGGCAAGGGTCTGAAAGCGCCTGGGGCCGCGCCCGCCGCTTCGCCGGCCTATGTCCCGCCCGCCGGCCCGTCCGACGAACAGGTGCGTGCGCTGTTCGAGGAGGGCTCCTATGAAGTGGTGCCGCATGACGGCATGCGCCGCACCATCGCACAGCGCCTCGCGCAGTCGACGCAGACCATCCCGCATTTCTATCTCACGATGGACTGCAATATCAGCAAGCTGTTGCAGGCGCGCGAGGAGATCAACGCCTCCGCGCCGAAGGACAAGGACGGCAAGCCCGCCTACAAGCTGTCGGTCAACGATTTCGTCATCAAGGCGCTGGCGCTGGCGCTGCAGCGCATTCCAGATGCCAATGTAAGCTGGACCGACGCCGGCATGCTCAAACACAAGCATTCTGATGTCGGCGTCGCGGTCGCCATGCCAGGTGGCCTGATCACACCGATCATCCGCAAAGCGGAGACGAAATTGCTCTCGGCGATCTCGAATGAGATGAAGGATTTCGCCAGGCGTGCGCGCGACCGCAAGCTGAAGCCCGCCGAATATCAGGGCGGCACATCCGCCGTGTCCAATCTCGGCATGTACGGCATCAAGGATTTCACCGCCGTGATCAATCCGCCGCATGCGACGATTCTGGCGGTCGGCAGCGGCGAGGAGCGCGCGGTCGTGAAAAACGGCAAGATCGAAGCCGCCTGGATGATGAGCGTGACCTTGTCTTGCGATCACCGCGCGGTCGACGGCGCGCTCGGCGCGGAGCTGCTCGGCGCGTTCAAGACGCTGATCGAGAATCCGGTGATGATGGTGGTGTGACGCTCATTCCGGCGTCAGCCCTTTTTCTCTAATGACCGCTTGCGCCTCCGGCGTGCGCAGGAACGCAACAAGCGCCTTTGCGACATCCACGTCTGTCGCATCGACCAGCAGGCCAACCGAAAACTGTGTCGTTCCGTCAAGCTCCGACGGCAGCGGGCCGAGCAATTCCGCACCCGGCACGGCGATCAGTTCGGAGATCTGCTGCGCGGCGATATCGGCTTCTCCGCGCACCACAAAGCCTGCGGCCGGCGAGCCGAGTTTCGCTTTTGCCTTGATCGCATCGGTGATGCCAAGCCTGTTCAGGGCAGCCTCGAACAACGTGCCGCTCAGGCCGCCCTGCACATAGGCAACCGCTTTGGCGTCCAATAGCGCCCGTTTGACAGCTTCCGGCGTGGAAATGTCCGGCCGTTTGGCCCCGGCTTTGACGGCCAGTCCCACCTGGGCGCGGGCGAGGTCAGTGCGCGCGCCGGTGATCTTTCCCTCCTTCGCAAGCTCATCGATATTCGGCGCATTGGCGATCAAGAGATCGGCGGTTTCTCCCGCGCGCACCCGCTTCACCAACTGGCCGGACGGCGCCACCTCCAGCGTGACTTTGTGGTCGGTCGCCTTCTCGAAGTGGGGCGCCAGCTCCAGCAGGGAAGTCCGCAGCGCCTGGGTGCAGAAGACCTTGAGTTCGGCAGACTGTAATGGGGAGGGCAAGAGCGACAGTCCTAGGAACATGGTGAAACCA
Organism: Pseudorhodoplanes sp.; assembly: GCA_032027085.1. NCBI lineage: Bacteria > Pseudomonadati > Pseudomonadota > Alphaproteobacteria > Hyphomicrobiales > Pseudorhodoplanes > Pseudorhodoplanes sp. The sequence continues at coordinate 3,508,459 of JAVSMS010000001.1, forward strand.
GCTGCTCTTACCATGATTGTCCTGCCGTCTGGTTTTCTTTGCAGGATAAACCTGCTATCCGGCCGCCTGCAAAGGCTCTGCACAAGGCAAACCCGGCATGGCCGCGTTTATTCGCCTCGCCGAATGTGAGGAGGGGACGCTATGACACGGCTGCCCTGGTTCACGCTGATTGCGGCCGCCGTCCTGATCCTCAATCCGCTGGGCCGTGACATCGTCGGCTCGGCGATTCGCTATTCCCCGACAGACTGGCTGCGGGATTTGTGGGTGACGGTGACGCTGATCGGGGTTGCGGTTCTGGTAGTGATGGGTGGCCTCGAAGCGTGGTACAGGGGGCGGCGCCTGCGGGCCAAGGCCGACTTGCTGAATTCGGGTACGGAGACATAGCGTGGCAGAAGCGTTCGACATCATCATCATCGGCTCCGGCCCCGGCGGCTACGTGACCGCAATCCGCGCCGCGCAGCTTGGCTTCAAGACCGCGGTCGTGGAGCGCGACTTCCTCGGCGGCATCTGCTCGAACTGGGGCTGCATTCCGACGAAAGCACTGCTGCGCTCGGCCGAAATCTTCCACTACATGCAGCACGCCAACGACTATGGACTGGCCGCGCAGAATGTCAGCTTCGATCCCGCCGCGGTTATCAAGCGTTCGCGCGGGGTTGCCGGTCGCATGAATACGGGCGTCGGATTTCTTTTGAAGAAGAACAAGGTGAGCGTGATCTGGGGCGAGGCCGTGATCGACGCCCCCGGCAAGATCACGGTGAAGGCGTCGAAGACCGAAGCGCCGAAAGGCGCGCTCGGTCCGGGCAGCTATCAAACCAAGCACATCATCATCGCGACCGGCGCCCGCCCGCGCGTGCTGCCGGGTCTTGAGCCGGACAAGAAGCTGGTCTGGACCTACTTTGAGGCGATGAATCCCGACAAGATGCCAAAGTCGCTCTTGATCGTCGGCTCCGGAGCCATCGGCATCGAATTCGCGTCCTTCTATCGCACGCTCGGCGCGGAGGTCACGGTCGTGGAAATTCTGCCGCAGATCCTGCCGGTGGAAGACGCCGAGATCGCTGCCTTCGCGCGCAAGCAGTTCGAAAAGCAGGGCATGAAGATCATCACCGGCGCGAAGGTGAGCAAGCTTGACAAGAAGGCCGACAGCGTCACAGCCACGATCGATGACGGCAAGGGCAAGACCGAGCAGATCACCGTCGACCGCGTCATCTCCGCAGTCGGCGTCGTCGGCAATGTCGAAAATCTCGGACTGGAAAAGCTTGGCGTGAAGACCGATCGCGGCACCATCGTCATTGATGGGTACTGCAAGACCAATGTGCCCGGCATCTATGCCATCGGCGACGTCGCAGGTCCCCCGATGCTGGCGCACAAGGCAGAGCACGAGGGCGTGGTCTGCGTTGAAGCGATCAAGGGTCTCAAGCCGCATCCAATGAAGAAGGAATTGATCCCCGGCTGCACCTATTGCCATCCGCAGGTTGCATCTGTCGGGCTCACGGAACAGGCCGCCAAGGAGAAAAAATACGACATCCGCGTCGGACGCTTCCCGTTCATCGGCAACGGCAAGGCGATCGCGCTCGGCGAGGACCAGGGCATGACCAAGGTCATCTTCGACAAGAAGACCGGCCAGCTCTTGGGCGCCCATATGGTCGGCGCGGAAGTGACAGAACTGATCCAGGGTTTCGTTGTCGCGATGAACCTGGAGACGACGGAAGAAGAATTGATGCACACGATCTTCCCGCATCCGACGATTTCAGAGACAATGAAAGAGGCGGTGCTGGATGCTTACGGGCGTGTACTGAACATGTAGCGATCTGAAGGGGAGGCGAAGATGGGCGACATCCAATACGCGCTGGGCCAGCCCGGTGTCGGCCTGTTTATGATGCTGATCATCGGCGCCATTGCCGGCTGGATCGCCGAAAAAGTCACCGCCTCCAATCACGGCATCTTCACCAATATCCTCGTCGGCATTGCAGGCGCCTTTGTCGGCGGCAAGCTAGCTGAGGTACTGAATGTACCCGTCTTCGGCTTCTGGCGCACGCTGGTGTCGGCGTCGATCGGTGCGATCATCATCCTGTGGATCTGGCAGGCGATCCGCACGCGATCAGCCTGACGGGCATCAGCACGCCCAGAATCGAAATCAGGGAGACGACAGCAGGTTTGCCGTTGTCGACATCGCGGCCGGCCCGAATAAACAGCGTGGTGGCCGCCGAGGCGAGCGTCTCGCCCACCAAAGAACCATCACCACGTACAGCGGAGCAGTACAGATAACGCAGGAATTCCAAGCGGCTGACAGGGTCGGTTCATTTGGGAAGTCCTGCATTTTCAGCTGATCTGGGTTCAATCCAGCGTGTTTTTTGTTCCTTGCGGTCGCGGCAAGGGCCCCGTAAGTAATTGACGCTACATTTCTTTGAACCCCGCCGACCCGGGAAACTCGCCTTGGCCGTTATCATCGACACCATTTCCAATCTGCGTCCGCGCCATCCCGAAAAGGTGCATCGGCCGGATGTCCCCGCGTTGCCCAAGCCGAACTGGATTCGCGTGCGTGCACCGGTGTCGAAGGGCTATGCGGAGACGCACAAGATCATCCGCGACAACAAGCTGGTGACGGTGTGCGAGGAGGCCGGCTGTCCCAATATCGGCGAATGCTGGGACAAGAAGCACGCCACCTTCATGATAATGGGCGACACCTGCACGCGGGCCTGCGCCTTCTGCAATGTGAAGACGGGCTTGCCGGGCGCGCTCGATGCGCTGGAGCCGGAGCATGTGGCCGAGGCGACCTTGAAGCTCGGTCTGCATCACGTCGTGATCACCTCGGTCGATCGCGACGATCTCGCCGACGGCGGCGCCGAGCATTTTGCGCAAACCATCGGCGCGATTCGTGCCCGTTGCCCGTCAACCACCATCGAAGTCCTGACGCCGGACTTTCTGCGCAAGGACGGCGCGCTCGAAATTGTCGTTGCCGCCAAACCCGACGTGTTCAACCACAATTTGGAAACTGTGCCGTCTCGTTATCTGACCGTCCGGCCGGGCGCGCGCTATTTTCACTCGATGCGTCTGTTGCAAAGGGTGAAGGAACTCGACCCGTCGATGTTCACCAAGTCCGGCATCATGGTCGGGCTGGGCGAGGAGCGAAACGAGGTCCTGCAATTGATGGACGATCTGCGTTCGGCCAATGTCGATTTTCTCACCATCGGCCAGTATCTTCAGCCGACCAAGAAACATCACCCGGTCGTGCGATTCATCACCCCGGAGGAATTCAAGGCCTACGAAACCATCGCTTATGCGAAGGGATTCCTCATGGTATCGGCATCGCCGCTGACCCGATCATCGCACCATGCCGGCGATGACTTCCAGCGCCTGAAAGCGGCGCGCGAGGCAAAGCTGTCGCGTTGACGACTGATGCCTCAATTCTCCACAACGCGACGGGTGCGGCACGCAGCGGCTGACATGTTCGCCCTCGTGGCCGATGTCGAGCGCTATCCGGAATTCGTGCCGCTATGTAAGTCGCTGCGCATTCGCAATCGGATCGACGAGCCAGAAGGCGTGCAAATCATCGTCGCCGACATGACGGTGTCCTTCAAACTGATCGAGGAGAAGTTCACCAGCCGTGTGACACTCGATCACGCTAACCTGCTTATTCTCGTCGAGTATCTTCAGGGTCCATTTAGCCGGATGCAGAACCGTTGGGAGTTTCATCCGGTTGAGGAGCAGATCTGCGACGTGAAATTCTTCATCTCTTACGAATTCAAGAGTCGCGCCCTTGGCTTTCTGATGGGCACCATGTTCGAGACCGCCTTCCGTCGCTTCTCGGATGCCTTCGAGCGGCGTGCCGACGTGGTTTATGGCAAACGCGACGTCCCACGGCGAGCGTAGCCGCGCGCCGTCAGAATGCGCGATTTGAATTTGCTCAGGCCGCCGCTTTACGGGGCGCTGGCTTGATATGCGTCTCAGTCGGCTTGGTTTCCCGCTCTTCTGCAAACCGGGTGGACGCGCCGAACGACGCCATGGCATATCGTTGACACGCCGTAACGTCTGCGATCACGCGTCCGAACGCGCCGGATGCCCAGTTCTGATACTCTCGCATCAGATCGAGCGGATTCTCCGCCTGGCACATGCGTTCTGCGGCCTCGAGGGCGTGGTGCGTGCCGGTGTGCCGCCGTTCAAACCAGCCGTTTGCAAATTCCTGCATCTCATTAAGAAGCTTGTCCTGGTTTTCCCAGAAGGTGCAGGCATTTTCCCGCATTGGGCCCGCCATGGTGCCGGGCAACGCAAGCATGCGTTGTATGGCATTCACCTGCTGCGCAAAAGTGGTCTCTGTCATCGCCTTTACTCCCTCTACTCGCGCTTGTTGGTTTTCTTTTATTTCAGTCTGTTTCCCGGGGAACGGTTAGAACACTGCCGGCAAGCGCCGACTCTTGCAGCGACATCTGCGTGCGATTGGCCTCGTCGTCGAGTCCCATCCAGCGCAGCTTTCGTGCCTGCTTCAGCAGCGCGTCGGAGATTTTCTGTTCCGGCGGAACTTCGGGTGTTGCTTCGCGTGGGTGATGAATCATGGACGAACTCCTCCTCTAATTTTGTCGTCGTTTCCGGCAAATGCCGGATAATCAACGACGCTTTTTTTTGGTGGTTGATGTGAGCGATCACTGCAGCGTCATGCTGCGAAGAGTTTTGCGACCTTTTAACGATCCAAGCTCGATTGAGTTTCAGGGCTGAATATAAAATGGAGAAAAAAAGCATTCCGAGCTTGATCTGGATCAATCGTGGATCTTTTACCCAGTTCGATGGATCGATTTCACGTGCCCCGAAGATATCGATGGATCATCAAAAAGCTGAATATCAATCGACTAAAAAAATAGTCTAGCGCCGCGCCGGCTCTTTCTCCGCCATTTCGTGCAGCATCACAAAGGCCTGCAGCACCGAGCGTTTCCGGATTTCTGCGCGGCCGGGATTACCGAACCGTCTTTCAACATGGTTCAGCAGCCCCGAGCGGGAAGCGGCGGCAAAATGCACAAGGCCGACAGGCTTGCCCCCTTCGTCTGCGGTTGGTCCGGCAATGCCGGTGACCGCGATCGTCAGATCGACCGGCGCATAGCCGAGCGCGCCTTTGGCCATGGCTTCGGCGGTTTCGCGGCTCACAGCCCCGTATTGCTTCAGGATATCTTCGGGCACGCCAAGCATCTCCTGCTTGGCTTCGTTGCTGTAGGTGATGAAGCCGCGGTCGAGCATGCCGGACACCCCCGGCACTTCCGTCAGCGTGCCCGCAACGAGGCCGCCGGTGCAGGATTCCGCTGTCGCAATCGTCAGTTTCTTGCGCTTGCAGATATCAAGCAGCCGCTTGGCCGCCTCGACAATGTCGTCGTCGATCATTGCGATGGCTCCAGGGGCAACCGAACAGTCGCAGTTGCATAAGCCACGATGCCTTCGCCGCGGCCGGTGAAGCCGAGACCTTCGCTGGTCGTCGCTTTCACCGCAACGCGCGACACGTCAATGGCGGCGATTCCGGCGATGCGCGCGCGGATCGCGTCGCGATGCGGGCCTATCTTCGGCGCCTCGCATACGATGGTCAGGTCGAGATGCGCGATCGTGCCGCCGCGGGCCCTGACACGTTCCACCGCGAATTCAAGGAAAAGATCGGACGAGGCGCCTTTCCACTTGGGATCGGAGGGAGGAAAGTGAGTTCCGATATCACCTTCCGCGAGAGTTCCAAGCAGCGCATCGACAAGCGCGTGTAGGCCGACATCGGCATCAGAATGGCCAGAGAGACCGCGGTCAAACGGTATACACACGCCGCCGAGCATGATGTGATCACCAGAACCAAAGGCATGCACGTCAAAACCCATCGCCGTGCGAACCTCAGTCTGGTTTGCGAGGGCCTGCGCGCGGACAAAATCTTCTGATGTCGTCAGCTTCATATTGGTGCTTTCGCCTTCAAATACGGTGACGCTCATTCCGGCCCATTCAGCCAGTGCGGCATCATCCGAAAAATCCATCAACCCGGCTTTTTCCGCCCGGCGATGCGCGGCAAGCAGCGCCTTGAAGTCAAACGCTTGCGGCGTCTGCACCGTGCGTAATGTCGCACGGTTGATAGTCCGCATGATACGCCCGGCCGCATCGACCTCCTTCACAGTATCGTTGATCGGCAAGGCCGGCACGGCTGCTCCGGACGCCCTGCCAGCCGCGATTGCGCGATCGATGAGTGCCGGCGTGGCAAAGGGGCGGGCGGCATCATGGACCAGGACCAGATCAGGAGTGTTTGCCTCCAACGCGGATAATCCAGCCAGCACCGAGGCCTGTCGGGTCGCACCACCGAAGACAGCCTTGGGAAGCTGAAATCCGTGGCTGGCAATTTCGAAGAGATCGACGTCATCCGGATGGATCACCGGCAGGACCCTGCCGACGTCGGGATGACCGAGAAACAATCCAAGACTCGCCCGGACCGCCGACGTTTGTTCTAAGTCCCTGTATTGTTTTGGTATTCCTGGTCCACTGCGCAATCCGCGACCAGCAGCAAGAACCAGAGCAGCAACAGAACTGGGCATGGAAATTCGGGTCCCCAGCGAATGGAGGTTTCCTTCTAACGCATAGGCCACCTGAACTCGCAAGTTTAGGATTTTGCACTGCAGCACTTGTGTTACTGCCAATTTTGGCTAAACTCTGAGCAGCTTCGAAATGGCGCCTAAAATATATGCAGACTGTGAGTATTTCCGTCGCAGACCATCGCCCGGCTGTCGGCAGAGTTGCCTTGCCGAACCGCGTCGTGCTCGCGCCCATGTCGGGGGTCACCGACGCCCCTTTCCGTAGACTGGTCGCGCGGCTGGGTGCGGGTCTGGTCGTTTCGGAAATGATCGCGAGCGAAAAACTGGTCGAAGGCCGTCGCGATGCCAAACTCCGCGCAGAGGGCGAGGGTGTCGGCATCCATGTTGTGCAGATCGCCGGTTGTGAAGCGCGCTGGATGGCGGAAGGTGCGCGCATTGCAGAAGCGTCCGGCGCGGCCATCATCGACATCAACATGGGTTGCCCGGCCAAACACGTCATCAACGGACAATCCGGCTCGGCGCTGATGCGCGATCTCGATCATGCATTGACGCTGATTGAGGCAACGGTTGCCGCGGTGAATGTGCCGGTCACCCTGAAGATGCGGCTTGGCTGGGACGACAGATCCATCAATGGGCCGGAGCTTGCGACACGCGCGGAGAATGCCGGCGTTCAGCTCATCACCGTTCATGGCCGCACCCGCTGCCAGTTCTACAAGGGCTTTGCGGATTGGTCGAAAGTGAGAACGGTCAAGGAGAATGTCTCGGTCCCGGTCGTTGTCAACGGCGACATCTGCAATACAGATCAGGCTGAGCGTGCGCTTACAGCGTCGGGCGCGGACATGGTGATGATCGGACGCGCTTCGCAGGGGCGGCCATGGCTCCCCGGACAGGTGGCGCGCTATCTGGAAAGTGGCGTGCGCGAAAATGATCCGGTCATTTCCGAACAGCATGACATCGTGTCGACGCTGTATCAGGAAATGGTGACGCACCATGGCGTCGACATCGGCCGCAAGCATGCACGCAAGCATCTGTCGTCGGCTCTCGATGTTGCCGCGGAGTATGTCAGTGCGCCGGCCGATGTGCTGAAGAAGCACCGCGCCGCAGTGCTCACGGCAGAAACGCCAGGCGACACGTTGAAATGCCTGGCAAATGCCTATTCTGCCTTTGCCGAACGCGAAGAGAAACCGTCAATGCTGAATGGTCTGAGGCCCGCAGCATGAAGATCGAACCCGCACTGGCTTCCTTCCCGGGCGTCGCTGATGCGGTCATCAATGCGTTGCCGCTGCCTGTGATCGTGGTTGCGCCAGACGGGCGCATTGCCGATGCCAATGTCGCCGCGGAGGCTTTTTTTGAATCTTCGGTCTCGCTGCTGAAACGGAACCTGTTGCGCGACATCATTCCATTCGGCAGCCCGCTGCTGACGCTGGTCGAGCAGGTCCGCGATCGCGGCGCGGCAGTCAATGAATATCGCGTCGACCTCGGCACGCCGCGTAACCCGGGCGAGCATGTCGTGGATCTTCATGTGGCGCCGTTGGTCGAACGGGCCGGCCACGTAGTTGTGATGCTGCAGGAACGCACGATCGCCGACAAGATGGACCGGCAACTCACGCATCGCGGGGCGGCGCGTTCCGTGATCGCGCTCGCGTCCATGCTGGCCCACGAGATCAAGAATCCGTTGTCCGGTATTCGCGGCGCCGCGCAATTGCTGGAACAGTCGGCCAACGACGACGATCGCACGCTCACGCGCCTGATCTGCGATGAAGCCGACCGCATCGTGAAACTGGTCGATCGCATGGAGGTGTTCGCCGACGAACGCCCGGTCGAACGCGAACCCGTCAACATTCATGTGGTGCTGGAGCATGTGAAACGGCTCGCACAGTCGGGTTTTGCACGGCATATCCGCTTCATCGAGGAGTATGACCCCTCGCTGCCGCCGGTGCTCGCTAACCGGGATCAGTTGATTCAGGTGTTCCTCAATCTGGTGAAGAATGCAGCGGAAGCTATCGGCGAGAATGCCATTGACGGTGAAATCCAGCTGTCCACCGCATTCCGGCCCGGAGTGCGGCTGACCTTGCCAGGCAGCAAGACAAGGGTCTCGCTGCCCATGGAATTCTGCATCAAGGACAACGGCCCCGGGGTTCCGGCGGACCTGTTGCAGCACCTGTTCGATCCGTTTGTGACTACCAAGCCCTCCGGATCTGGCCTCGGACTTGCATTGGTCGCCAAGATCATCGGGGACCATGGCGGGATCATCGAATGCGATTCCCAGACCCGCCAGACGGTCTTCAGGGTGTTGATGCCAATGTATGCCGCCAGCGAGAGCCGCCTGGACCAGTTCGAAGTCGCTGAAATGGCAAGCGAGGCCAATCCATGACCCGCAATAACGCAATAATGTGACAAGCGAGGTTGACGCCTAGATGCCCGCAGGAAGCATTTTGGTTGCCGACGACGACGCCGCAATCCGGACCGTGCTCAATCAGGCACTGTCGCGGGCGGGGTACGAAGTCAGGTCCACGAGCAATGCGGCGACCCTCTGGCGATGGGTCAGCCAGGGCGACGGCGATCTCGTGATCACCGACGTCGTCATGCCGGACGAGAACGCCTTTGAACTCATTCCGCGGATCAAAAAACTCCGCCCCGACCTGCCCATCGTCGTAATGAGCGCGCAGAACACCTTCATGACGGCGATCCGGGCGTCCGAGCGGGGCGCCTACGAATACCTTCCCAAGCCTTTCGATCTGAAAGAGCTGATCGGCATCGTCGGCCGCGCCTTGTCCGAACCCAAGGATAGGCCGCGCGCGAGCAGCAAGCCGGAAGACTTCGACGCGTCCATGCCGCTGGTCGGGCGTTCACCGGCGATGCAGGAAATCTACCGGCTGCTGGCGCGCCTGATGCAGACCGATCTGACGGTCATGATCACCGGCGAATCCGGGACCGGCAAGGAACTGGTGGCGCGGGCGCTGCACGATTTCGGCAAACGCCGGAACGGACCATTCGTTGCGATCAATATGGCCGCGATCCCGCGCGATCTGATTGAATCCGAACTGTTCGGTCATGAGAAGGGCGCCTTCACCGGCGCCAATGCCAAGAGTCCGGGGCGATTTGAACTGGCAGAGGGGGGGACGTTATTCCTCGACGAAATCGGCGACATGCCGATGGAAGCCCAGACCCGTTTGCTGCGCGTGCTGCAACAGGGCGAGTACACGACGGTGGGCGGGCGCACGCCCATCAAGACCGACGTCCGGATCGTGGCCGCAACCAACAAGGATCTGCGCATCCTGATCCAGCAGGGCCTTTTTCGCGAAGACCTGTTTTTCCGCCTGAATGTTGTGCCATTGCGCCTGCCGCCGCTGCGGGAGCGCACGGAGGACATTCCCGACCTGATCCGACACTTCTTTGCGCAAGCCGAGCGCGAGGGTCTGCCGCCCAAGCAGATCGATCAAGCGGCGCTCGACCGGCTCAAGCGTTATCCATGGCCGGGCAACGTCCGCGAACTGGAAAATCTCGCCCGGCGTCTGGCGGCGTTGTACCCGCAGGAGACCATTTCGCTCGCGGTCATGGAAACCGAGCTCGCCCAACCGGCCGTTGTGCAGGAGACTGGAAGCGCGGCGAATGACGGCCTTTCGGCGGCGGTGGAGCGCAATCTGGCCCGCTATTTTTCCACCTTTGCCGACGGCCTGCCGCCCCCGGGGCTCTACCACCGCATTCTCCGCGAGGTGGAATATCCGCTGCTGACGGCGGCCCTCGCGGCAACACGCGGCAACCAGATTCGGGCCGCAGACTTGCTCGGCGTCAACCGCAATACTCTGCGTAAGAAGATCCGCGATCTGGATATTCAGGTGATCCGGACTAGCAACTGAGCAATTCATCGGCCGATCGGATTTGTTCACCGGCCGATCGAACTGCTTGGGGCGGGTTCGCCCCGGAATTGTCGCAATCACGCAACATTGTTGTATAAATACATCAAGCCTTCTCCCAGAGGGCGCAATCGTCTATTCCCGCAAATGGGGCTTCATGGCGAGCACTGAGCAGACCGTGCCAATGGATCGATTGGCTGGCCCTCCCACCATGGGCAGATTCGCGACGCGCTGGATCGGCCCGATTGCCGTCGGCATCGCGCTCCTTTCGGCCCTGGCGACCTTTCTCGTCCTGTCGGGGCTGACCCCCTTCCTGCCGACGCACGACCTCGTCGTCAGCCTGCTGCTGGTCAACGCGGTGGCGGCGCTGGTGCTTGTTTTGGTGATCGCGCGCGAAGTGTGGGCGATCGTTCAGGCGCGGCGCCGGGGCAGGGCGGCGGCGCGTCTGCATGTGCGGATCGTCGGCTTGTTCGCCGTCATCGCCGCGGTTCCGGCCATCCTGGTCGCGATCGTGGCCAGCATCACCCTCGACCGCGGCCTCGATCGCTTCTTTTCCACCCGCACCAGGGCCGTCATCCAGAATTCGCTCGCTGTGTCGGAAGCGTATCTGCGCGAGCACGCGCAGATGATCCGTGGCGACATCATCGCAATGGCGACCGATATCAGCCGCGCCAAGACATTGTTCGACACCGATCGCGACCGCTTCCGCCAATTGTTGACTGCGCAAGCCACCGTTCGCGGCCTGCCGGCCGCCGTCATGCTTGACGGCGAATTGAATGTCGTCGAACGCAGCAATCTGCGCACCTCGCAGGACTTCAATGTTCCGTCCAAGGAAACGCTCGACACCATCACCGAGACCGAACCTCAGATCGCCCTGATCCCTGACGCCAATTACGTGGCGGCGATCATCCGGCTGCGTTCATTCGACAAAACGTTTCTTTACGTGACACGGCCGCTCGATCCGCGCGTCGTGGCACAGCTCCGCGAAACCCGCGCCAGTGTGAGCGAATATGCCTTGCTGGAATCCCGCCGGCTCGGCGTGCAGGTCGCATTTGGGCTGATGTACACGGTCATCGCGCTGATCGTTCTGCTGTCTGCAATTCTGATCGGTCTGAATTTCGCGAACAAGCTGGTGGCGCCGATCCGACGCCTGATCGGCGCCGCCAATATCGTCTCGACCGGCAACCTGCATGTTCAGGTCCCGGTTCGCAGATCGGAAGGCGACCTCGGCCAGCTCGGCGAAACCTTCAACCGGATGACGCATGACTTGCGCACCCAGCGCGACGATCTGATGCGGGCCAGCGAATTGATCGACAGCCGACGGCGCTTCACCGAGGCGGTGCTGGCCGGCGCCAGCGCCGGGGTGATCGGCGTCGATCACGACAGCCGCACCAGCATCCTCAACCGATCGGCCGAGCATCTGATTGGACGGACGGAAAACGAAGCGCTTGGCAAGCCGCTGCTCGAAATCTTCCCGGAACTCTCCGAGATCATGGGTCAGGCGGCCGAGAGCGGACAACGCCTGACGCAGGGGCAGGTCACGATCAACCGCCGCGGGCGCGAGCGAAATCTGTCGGTGCGGGTGACCAGCGAACAATCGGCAGAGGCCGAGCATGGCTATGTTGTCACCCTCGACGACATCACCGAGCTGGTGATCGCGCAACGCACATCGGCCTGGGCCGATGTAGCGCGCCGCATTGCGCATGAAATCAAGAACCCGCTGACGCCAATCCAGCTTTCGGCAGAACGTCTGCGCCGCAAATACGGCAAGGCGATCACCGAGGATCGCGCCGTTTTCGAACAATGCACAGACACCATCGTTCGGCAGGTCGACGACATCCGGCGCATGGTCGACGAATTCTCACGCTTTGCCCGCATGCCGAAGCCGGTGATGGAAGCGGAAGATGTCGCCGACACGGTCCGGCAGACCGTCTTTTTGATGCGCGTCGGACACGCCGATATCGATATTGATCTCAAACTTTCGGAGGACCCGATGCCTGCGCAATTCGATCGCCGGCTGATCTCGCAGGCGCTGACGAACATCATCAAGAACGGCACGGAGGCGATTGCGGCGCTTCCGGAAGGTTCGGAGAAGGGACGCATCGACGTGTCAACGTCGCGCGAGAATGGCGAGATCCATATCGATATTGTCGACAACGGGGTTGGGTTGCCCGAGAAAAACCGCTCCCGATTGCTGGAACCTTACGTAACAACGAGGGAAAAGGGCACCGGCCTCGGCCTTGCCATTGTCGGAAAAATTCTTGAAGACCATGGCGGCGGGCTTGAATTGCACGACGCCGCAGAAAAGAAGCCCGGCCAGCGTGGGGCATGGGTGAGAATTCGTTTCTTGGCCGATCCAAAGGCCGCCGCCGCTACACCTGACAAGACACCAACCATCCAGACCGCGGGTTAATGACGACATGGCTGCCGAAATTCTCATCGTCGATGACGAATCCGATATATGCGAACTGGTCGCCGGCATTCTGCAGGACGAAGGCTACGCCACACGAACTGCGCGCGACAGCGACGACGCGCTGAACGCAATCCGGAGCCGCCGTCCAAATCTGCTGTTTCTCGACATCTGGCTGCAGGGCAGCAAGCTTGATGGCCTGCAACTGCTTGAGGCGGCCAAGCAGGAATATCCCGATTTGCCGATCGTGATGATTTCGGGGCACGGCAATATCGAAACGGCGGTCGCAGCGATCAAGCAGGGCGCCTATGATTTCATTGAGAAGCCGTTCAAGGCCGACCGCTTGCTGCTTGTCGCGGATCGTGCGCTCGAAACGTCTCGCCTTAAGCGCGAGGTGAAGGCGCTCAAATCGCTGTCACCCATCGCATCGGGACTGATCGGACAATCCTCGGCCATGAATCAATTGCGGCAGACGGTGGAGAAAGTTGCTCCCACCAACAGCCGCACACTGATTATCGGCGCATCCGGATCAGGCAAGGAGCTTTGCGCGCGGTCCATTCATGCGCTGTCCGGCCGGGCCAATGGTCCTTTTGTTGTCATCAACGCGGCCGCGATCACGCCGGAGCGGATGGAGCTTGAACTCTTCGGCACCGAGCAGTCGAACGGCCAGGGCAAGAAAGCCGGCGCGCTGGAGGAGGCGCATGGCGGCACGCTGTTCATTGACGAAATCGCCGATATGCCGCGGGAAACCCAGAACAAGATTTTGCGGGTGCTGGTCGATCAGACTTTCGAGCGGGTAGGCGGCAACACCAAGGTATCGGTCGACGTCCGCATCATTTCGTCAACAGCACGCAATCTGGAGAGCGAAATTGCGGCCGGCCGGTTCCGCGAAGACCTCTATCACCGGCTGTCGGTCGTTCCGATCCGCGTGCCGCCGCTGGCCGAGCGGCGCGAAGACATCCCGATCCTCATCGACCACTTCATGGACCAGATTTCGCAGGCCACTGGCCTGCCGAAGCGGACAATCGGCGAGGACGCGATGGCCATTCTGCAATCGCACGATTGGCCGGGAAATGTCCGGCAATTGCGCAACAATGTTGAACGCCTGATGATCTTGGCCGGCGGTGATCCGGAGGCTGTGATCAATGCCAGTATGCTGCCGCAGGATGTCGGCTCCATGGTGCCGAAAATGCCGAACGGCAATGGCGGCGAGCAATTGATGGGCCTGCCCTTGCGCGAGGCGCGAGAAATGTTCGAGCGTGAATATCTCGTCGCGCAGATCAGCCGCTTCGGAGGCAATATTTCACGCACTGCCGAATTCGTCGGCATGGAGCGCTCCGCCTTGCACCGCAAGCTCAAGGCGCTGGGGATCGGCTGAGGATATCACGATGTCTCGCATTGCCTATGTAAACGGCCGCTATCTGCGGCGCGCCGAAGCCAGCGTGAATATTGAGGACCGCGGCTATCAATTCGCCGACGGCGTCTATGAAGTCTGCGAGGTGAGGGGCGGCCGGCTTGTGGACGAACGCCGCCACATGGAACGCCTGCAGCGCTCGCTGAAGGAGTTGCGGATCGCGCTGCCAATGTCGTTTGCTGCGCTCGGCGCCATCCTGCGCGAGACGGTACGGCGCAATCGCGTCGTCGACGGCATCGTCTATCTGCAGATCACGCGCGGTGTCGCCAGGCGCGACCATCCCTTTCCCACGGTCCCCGTTCCTCCGGCCGTCGTCGTCACCGCCAGTCGCCTCGATGTTCAGAAGATGGAAGCGATGGCGGCGGAAGGCGTGGCGGTGATCACTTTGCCGGACAATCGCTGGGACCGGGTCGATATCAAGTCAATTTCCTTGCTACCCAATGTCCTCGCCAAACAGACGGCCCGGGAGCAGGGCGCGCGGGAGGCCTGGTTTGTGGACAAAGCCGGCTTCATCACAGAGGGATCCTCCTCGAACGCCTGGATCGTGACCAAGGACGGCAAGGTCGTGACCCGGCAGGCCGATCACGCCATTCTCAAAGGAATCACCCGAGGCGTGGTGCTGGAGGCCATGCAGGCTCAAGGGTTGGAACTCGAAGAACGGCCATTCACGGTCGAGGAGGCTCAGCGGGCCCGCGAGGCTTTTTTGACCTCCGCCAGTCAACTGGTGCTGCCGGTCGTCCAGATTGATGGAAAACCCGTTGGAAATGGGGCGCCCGGGCTGATCGCATCGGCACTCCGGCGCGATTTCCACCGCTTTGCCGAAGTCTCGTGACGGACATATCGGCGCTCCTCTTGCTTCCATTGCAAGTTGGGCTTGCGTCGGTTCCGGCGCTGCCATCTAATAATGCGCCCCCAAGTCCTCGTGTGGGAGATTTTACGAGGGACGATGCGACTTGGCATAATCACTCGCGGGAAAAGGGGCCCGCGGGCAAAAAACGGAAACAACGGCAATGGCGGCCGAACGCGCTCAGAACCTTCAAGACACCTTCCTCAATCACGTCCGCAAGGCCAAAATCCCGCTCACCATCTTCCTGGTGAACGGCGTCAAGCTGCAGGGTGTGGTCACCTGGTTTGACAATTTTTGTGTCCTGCTCCGTCGGGACGGGCACTCGCAATTGGTCTACAAGCACGCCATCTCCACGATCATGCCAGGTCATCCGATCTCGCTGTTCGAAGGCGGCGAGGAGCCGTCAGCCGGAGAAAAGGTTTAGTTGGAGCAGAGAAAACGCGACCGAGAGGCAGGCCTGCCGATCCCCGGTGATTTGGGACGGCGGACCGGCCGTGCAATCGTGCTTGGGCCCTATCTGCGGTCACGGCCGGTCCGAGGCCCAGTCTCGGGGGCGAAGCACGCCGAGCGCGCGCCTGAGGCCCGGTTGTCAGAGGCGGTTGGGTTGGCGCAGGCCATCGACCTGGAGGTGGTCGAGGCCGGTATTTTGCCGCTGAGCGATATCCGGCCGGCCACCTATATCGGCAAGGGCAAGGTGGACGAGATCGCCGGGCTGGTGAAAAGCCTGGAGATCGAGCTTGTGGTGATGGATTGCGCCCTCAGTCCGGTTCAGCAGCGCAACCTCGAAAAAGCCTGGAACGCCAAGGTTTTGGACCGGACCGGGCTGATCCTTGAGATCTTTGGACGGCGCGCGCAGACGCGGGAAGGTGTGCTCCAGGTGGAACTTGCTCATCTGACTTATCAGAAGAGCCGCCTGGTACGGTCCTGGACCCATCTGGAACGACAACGCGGCGGCTTCGGCTTCCTTGGCGGGCCGGGCGAGACACAGATTGAAGCCGACCGCCGTGTGATCGCCGAGCGTATTGCACGCATTGAGGCGGAACTGGAAAAGGTCAAAGCGCGACGCAAGCTGCACCGGGAAAGCCGTAAGCATGTGCCTTATCCGATTGTCGCCCTGGTTGGATATACCAATGCCGGGAAGTCCACCTTGTTCAACCGCATGACGCGCGCCAGCGTGCTGGAAGCCGACATGCTGTTCGCGACCCTCGATCCGACGCTTCGCGCGATCAGCCTCCCGCACGGAGAGAAGGTGATTTTATCTGACACCGTCGGCTTCATTTCTGACCTGCCGACCATGCTCGTGGCCGCCTTCCGCGCCACACTGGAAGAGGTCATCGAGGCCGACGTGATCCTGCATGTGCGCGACGTGTCGCACGAGGATACTGAAGCGCAGTTGCAGGATGTCGAGACGGTGCTTCGCGAACTTGGCATCGACGATGACGCTCACGAGCGGCTGATCGAGGTTTGGAACAAGATCGATCTTCTCGACGCCGATGCGCGCGCGCAATTGGACAATCTCGCCGCGCGCCTGCCGCGTGACCGTCAGCCGGTATTAGTGTCGGCCGTGACCGGAGAGGGGCTTGACCAGCTTGCCGCCGTCATTGCCGAACGGCTGAGCCAAAAACGCACGGAAATGGAGCTCGTGCTCGATCCTGCGGATGGCGCCGGCATCAGTTGGCTGCATCGCAATACCGAAGTCGTCGATCGCCACACGGAAGCAGATGGTCGCGTCGCCATGACGATCCGCGCCGATCCCGCCAGAGCTGAGCAGGTGCGTGCGAAATTCAGCGCCGCGCTGCTACACTGAACGCTTTGCGGAGCCCGGCGCCGACTTTTCCGCGGCTTTGGCTTCGTTCCAAAGATCGTCCATCTCCGCCAGAGTCGCTTGCGACGGAGTCTTTCCGCGCGCTGCGAGCGCTGCTTCTATCGAGGCGAAGCGCCGTTCAAATTTCAGGTTGGTCGCCCGCAAAGCGGTTTCCGGATCGACATCGAGATGGCGCGCGAGATTGACCACGGCGAATAGCAGATCGCCGACTTCTGTGGCGGCCCGCGCGCTGTCGCCGCCTTCGATTTCCGCTTCAATTTCCCTGGTTTCTTCGCGGATTTTCGCGAGAACCGCCAGCGGATCGTTCCAGTCGAAGCCGACCTTGCCGGCTTTCTGCTGCAACTTGAGTGCACGCATCAGCGCGGGCAGGCCGGCTGGAATACCGGCGAGGGCGCCCGTCTCGTTCCCGGCCTTGCCGTTTGCGCGTCGCTCGGCTTTCTCTTCGGCCTTGATCTTGTCCCAGAGACCCTTGACTTCGTCTGGCGACAATCCGCGTACGTCGCCAAAAACATGCGGATGCCGGCGGATCAGCTTGCGCGTGATGCTGTCGACGACGTCGCCGAAATCAAACGCGCCTTGCTCCTGCGCCATGCGCGCGTGGAAGACAACCTGCAAGAGCAGATCGCCGAGTTCCTCGCGCAGATCATCGATATTGTTGCGCGCAATGGCGTCGGCGACCTCGTTGGCTTCCTCGATCGTGTATGGAGCGATGGTCCCGAAATTCTGCTGCAGATCCCAGGGACAGCCGGTGCCGGGCGTCCGCAAGGCGGCCATGATCTCGATCAGGCGGGCGATGTCGCGGGAAGGTTTCATTCGCTCGATGTGGCAAGGCCCAGCCACAGGCTACAAGGGCTTTTGCATGTCATCCCCAGCCGCCACCACTTGATTCGCATAAGACATATTATGGAACATGCGGGTTACCGCTCTGAATGACGCAACGGATGCGCCGCTGCGATTTATTCGCCAAATCAGACACATTTCGTCGGCCGTTGATGCGGACCTGAAACTCATGTCGAGATCTTCATTCCGTCAAAGGCCGGACGGATGTGGGCTGGCAGGCTTGTTTCCAGCGCCGTGTAGTCCAGGTCTGAATGCATGTTGGTCAGGATCGCGCGCCCGACGCCGAGCCGCTCGATCCAGGCCAAGGCGTCGCTCAGGCTGAAATGGCTGGGATGCGGCGCGTGGCGCAAGGCATCGACGATCCAGAGATCAAGTCCGGACAACGCCTCGATGCTTTGCGGCGGGATGTCGTTGAGATCGGCCGAATAAGCCACGTTGCCGAAGCGAAAACCCAAGGCCGGAATATCGCCGTGGTCCAGCAAAATCGGCAGCGCCGTGATCGGGCCGCCGGCGCCGTCGATGGTGACGGGCGTACCAGGCACCAGGCGGTGCTCGTTGGCGATCGGCGGATATTCGGAGCCCGGCGGCGTCATGAAGCAATAGCCGAACCGTGCGTGCATGGCGCGTGACGTCGGTTCGTCAAGATACAGGTCCAAGCGCTTGCGACGATGGATAAAAAGCGGCCGCAGGTCGTCGATACCGTGGGTATGGTCGGCATGCTCATGCGTATACAAGACCGCGTCCAGCGAGGTGACGGCGGCGTCCAGCAACTGCTCGCGCAGGTCCGGGCCGGTATCGACCAAAATGCTGGTTTTGCCTCCGTTTGCGCCATGGCGTTCAACCAGAATGGAGCATCGGCGGCGGCGGTTTTTCGGGTTTTTGGGATCGCAGGCGCCCCAGCCCAGCGCGGGTCGTGGGACACCGCCGGAAGAGCCGCAGCCAAGAATGGTGATCTCCAGACTCATGCAGGCCGCGGCACCTTGGAAAACAGGCGGAAGAAGTTTTGCGTCGTCTGTTCCGCGATCTGCTCCAACGAAACAGTCCGAATTTCGGCCAGAACTTTTGCCGTTTCCACGACGAAAGACGGCTCGTTGCGTTTGCCGCGCATTTTGCCCGGCGCGAGGTACGGCGCGTCGGTTTCGACCAGGATCCGGTCGGCCGGTAGCTCGGCAGCGATGGCGCGCAGCGCGTCGGATTTCTTGAAGGTCAGGATGCCCGTGAAGGAGACGTAGAGGCCGAGTTTGATCGCTTTCATCGCCAGCGCGCGGCCGCCGGTGAAGCAATGCAGCACGGCAGGGAAGGCCCCCTTCCCCATTTCGTCTTCCAGAATGCGCGCCATGTCGTCATCGGCTTCTCGCGAATGAATGACCAGCGGCAACTGGGTCTCGCGCGCGGCCGCAATATGCGCGCGAAAACCTTGCGCCTGCGCCTCGCGCGGTGAGTTGTCGTAGAAATAGTCGAGGCCGGCTTCGCCGATGGCGACAATCTTGATGTTGTCGGCCATGACGACAAGATCGGCGGCGGAAATGTCCAGTTCCTCATGCGCGTGATGCGGATGCGTGCCGACCGAGCAGAACACGTCCTCGTAGCGCTCGGCGATCGCCAACAGGCCATCGAGCTTCCTGACCCGGGTCGAGATCGTGACCATGCGGCGCACACCGGCGGCCCGCGCGCGATCCACCACGGCATCGAGCTCGGACGCGAAGTCCGGGAAGTCCAGATGGCAATGGCTGTCGACCAGCATGCTCAGGCGGTCTTGCTGACGTCAGGTTCGACGTAACGCGGGAAGACCGGGCTCGGGGCCGGAAGCGTCACGCCGCCGGCGAGCCGTGTCTTGCCGCCAAGCTGCGCGAAGTCGCGCGCATCCTGCGGCACCGCCAGGAGGTCAAGCAGCTTGCCGGCGGCCTCCGGCATGAAGGGCTGCGCCAGGATGGCGACCTGACGGATGACCTCGGCCGTCACATACAGCACCGTACCCTGCCGTACGGGGTCGGTCTTGGCCAAAGCCCAGGGCGCCTCGCCGGCGAAATAGCGGTTGGCGTCGGCGACGACGGTCCAGACCCCGTTCAGCACCTGATGCAGGGCCTGGCTCTTCATCGCCTCGCGCGCGTTGCGGATCATGTCATCGGCGGAGGCCAGGATGCCCTGGTCGTTATCGGAGAAGGCGCCCGGCTCCGGCAATTTGCCGCCGAATTGCTTGGCCACCATGGACAGCGAGCGCTGCGCCAGATTGCCGAGATCGTTGGCGAGATCGGCATTGATGCGGTTGACGATCGCCTCGTGGCTGTAATTGCCGTCCTGTCCGAACGGGATTTCGCGCAGGAAGAAATAGCGCAGCTGGTCGACGCCGTATTCGTCGGCCATGGTGAACGGGTCGACCACATTGCCGACCGACTTCGACATCTTCTCCCCGCGGTTGAACAGGAAGCCGTGGCTGAAGATGCGGCGCGGCACGGCGATGCCCGCCGACATCAGGAAAGCCGGCCAGTAGACCGCGTGAAAGCGCACGATGTCCTTGCCGATCACGTGCAGATCGGCCGGCCAATAGCGCCTGAACATCTCGCTCTCGGTATCGGGAAAGCCGACGCCGGTAATGTAATTGGTCAGCGCGTCGACCCACACATACATGATGTGTTTTTCGGCGCCCGGCACGCGGATGCCCCAGTCGAAGGTCGTGCGCGAGATCGACAGATCCTGCAATCCGCCGCGCACGAAGCTCGCAACCTCGTTCAGGCGCTCCTTCGGCATCACGAAATCGGGATGCTCCTTGTAGAGGTCGAGCAGCTTGTCCTGGTAGGCGGAGAGGCGGAAAAAATAGCTCTCCTCCTCGACCCATTCGACCGGCGTGCCGGTCTTGCTGGCAAGCCGCGTTCCCTGCTCATTCACATGCGTCTCGTCCTCGGCATAAAACGCCTCGTCGCGCACCGAGTACCAGCCGGCATATTTCGACAGATAGATGTCGCCGTTCTTCTGCATGCGCTCCCAGATCGCCATCGATGATTTGTGATGGCGGCTCTCGGTCGTGCGGATGAAGTCGTCGTTCGAGCAGTTCATGCGCGCGACCATGTCGCGGAAGCGCTGCGCATTGCGGTCGACGAGCGCTTGCGCGCTCAAGCCCTCCTTCGCCGCCGCCTGCTGGATCTTCTGGCCGTGCTCGTCGGTGCCGGTCAGGAAGAACACGTCATAGCCGTCCAGCCGCATGAAACGCGCGATCGCGTCGGTCGCGATGGCTTCGTAAGCGTGGCCGATATGCGGAACGCCGTTCGGATACGAGATGGCGGTTGTGACGTAGTAGCGGCGCGGCCCCGTGGGCGCAGCGGCTTTTGGCTGCGGCGCGGCTTTGGGTGCGGCCGGCTTTGCAGCCTTCGGTTTAACCGCAACCGGCTTTGCCGCACCGGATTTGGCCGGGGCCGATCTCGTGGATGTCCGCTTCGCCTTCGGTTTTGTCGCAGCCTTTTTCTTGCCGGCCCTCACCTTCTTTGCGGAGGTCCGCTTCGGCGTCTTCCTTGCGGTCTTCTTCTTGCTTGACGGTTTCGCTGTGCGCTTGCGGGCGGCCGCTTTTTTCTTCGACTTGCGAGCGGGCGCAGCCTTTCTGGCCTTCCTGGTTTTCTTCGTCCTGGATTTTGTTTTCTTCGCCATGGCCGACCCGTTCTATTGGGCTTCAGATCAAGATGCGAATGGCCGGGCAATCACCCGGCCAAATGCACTCAACAGCTAGCAGCCGCGCGCAGCATCGGCAAGCAGCCCGAATGTCTGGAAAATCAGCGGCTTGCGGTCGAGATTGAAGGTTGCAACCTCGCGCGCGGCCCGATTGATCTCCTCCGACACCTCGGCCATGCGCGCCATGCGCCTGCGGTCATTGTGGGCCGCGAGTTGGGCCGACAGCCAGCCGTTGATGGTATTGATGACATTGTCGAGCGCCTGCTGGTCGGTCCCGCCCAGCGCGTCGCCCAGGGCATGCAGCGCTTGCGGATTGAGCGCCGGCAATTGATCCAGCAAGGCGGCGACCTGCTGGTGCAGGGCCAGCATGTCGCCGTCGAGAAACGAGATTGTTCGCGCGACGCTGCCCTCCGCGAGCCGTGCGGCGGCAGCGATATCCGCCTCTCGCGGACTGCGGTTGAGGGCATTCGCGGTCGCCGCGATGACGTCTTCCTCCGACAACGGCCGCAATGTCAGCCGGCGGCAGCGCGAGCGCAACGTGGCGCGCACGCTCCCCGGCGAATGGCTGATCAGGAACAGCAGCGAGCGGGACGGCGGCTCTTCCAATATCTTGAGCAGCGCGTTCTCGCCTTCGGCATTCAGCTCGTCGACCGAATCCACAATGGCGACGCGCCAGCCGCCCTCTCCCGCGGTCGAGCCGAAAAACGTGACGCTGCGCCGAACATCATCCACCGCAATCGTCTTGCGCGGCTTGCCGCTTTCATTGAGACCGCGCTCCAGTGTGAGCAGGTCCGGATGAGCGCGGGCGACCACGCGGCGCACCGCCGAATTTTCCGGCGGCACGGACAGGTCGGATGCCGACTGGACGTCAGGAGACAAAGGATCGGGATGGGCCAGCACGAATTTGGCCATGCGGTAGGCGAGCGTCGCCTTGCCGATGCCGTGCGGACCGCCGATCAGGAAGGCATGCGGAATGCGTCCGCTGCGATAGGCCGCGAGCAAGGCCTGTTCGCAATCCGCGTGACCAAAGAGGCGTTCGGTCTCGCGCGGATGCGGCGCGTCGAGATTGCCTTCGGAGTCATCGACGGCGCTCACGAGATCTGATCCTCGAACACCATCGGAGCAGTCGCCGGATCGAGCCGCTCATTCACCAGACTCCAGATCTGCTCTGACACCTTCTCCCGCGGCTGGGTCGCATCAATCAGCACGCAGCGCCCCGGCTCGCTGGCCGCGAGCTGGCGATAGGCTTCGCGCAGCTTGCTGTGAAACTCGGCGGCCTCGCCCTCGAAGCGGTCGACCGCGCCCTCCCCGCGGCGCACATGCGCGCGCTGCAGGCCCTCCTCCACCGGCACATCGAGAACGATGGTCAGGTCCGGCCAGGTGTCGCCGATGATGATGCGCTCCAGCCGCTTGATCAGGCGCGGATCGACATGGCCCAGCACGCCCTGATAGACGCGCGTGGAATCGGCAAAGCGGTCTGAAATGACCCAGATACCCTTCTCCAAAGCGGGCCTGATCGTCGTCGCCAGATGATCGTCGCGCGCGGCCGCGAACAGCAGGGCCTCGGCTTCGGCACCGAGCGGCTTGGCGGCGCCGGACAACAGGATATGGCGGATGACTTCGGCCGCGGGCGAGCCGCCGGGCTCGCGGGTCAGCTTCACCCCGACGCCCAGCGTCTTCAACTTTTCGCCGAGGAGCCTCGCCTGGGTCGACTTGCCGGACCCCTCACCGCCCTCGAATGTGATGAATTTTCCGCGCATCTCGTGTCTCTGGCCGCCGGCAAACACCGGCTCCAAGCTTCTTGTTTTACACTTATAGCTTCTTGATGCCGGCGCGTACCATGCCGCCGAACAATTCGCCTACCGCATCGAAGGCCCGGCGCGTCAGCGAACCTTCATCCACACTCTCAGCGGCTTCCAGCGGCACTTCAAGAGCGACATTCTCGCCCCGCCAAACCTTGAGGACGCCGATCTGCTTGCCCTTCTCGACAGGCGCCGAAACCGGGCCGCGATAAACGATCCGCGCCAGAATCCGCTCGCCCGAATTCTTCGGCACCATCAAACGTACCGCCTTGCGTCCCGCGGCGACCAGCGGCACGTAACGGCTCTCGCCGCCAAACAGGCGCGCGTCGCCAATGCTCTGCCCTTCGGCGAAGAGCAGGCGCGATTCAAACCCGGTGAATCCGAAATTCAACAATTTGCGCGCTTCGTCCGCGCGTTCATTGGCGGTCTTGGCGCCGGCCACGACAACGATCAGACGCAGATTGTTCTGCACCGCCGATCCCACCAGATTGTAGCCGGCCTCGCTGGTGTAACCGGTCTTCAGGCCGTCGGCGCCGATGCCCATCGTCAGCAACGGATTGCGGTTCAGCTGCCGGATCTTGTTCCAGGTGAATTCGCGCTCGCCATACCATTTGTAGAATTCCGGATAGGTGGCGATCAGATGCTGTGCGAGCTTTGCCAGCTCGCGCACGGTGACGCGCATGTCCGGATCCGGCAATCCGGCGGCATTGGTGAAGTGCGACTTTTCCAGTCCGAGCTCGCGCGCCCGGCCGTTCATCAGGCGCGCGAAGGCCGCTTCATTTCCGGCGATGCCCTCCGCCAATGCGATGCAGGCGTCATTGCCGGATTGGATGATCACGCCCTGCAGCAGATCCGATACCTTGATGCGGCTGTGGATCGCCGCGAACATGGTCGAGCCGCCGGACGGTGCACCGCCCCGCCGCCAGGCATTCTCGCTGATGACGAATTCCTCATCGAGCTTGAGATTGCCTTCCTTGATTTCGTTGAACACCACTTCGCTGGTCATCAGCTTGGCAAGACTCGCCGGCGCGACCAGCTGATCGGCGTTCTTTTCGTAGAGAACGGTGCCGCTCTCCGCCTCGATCAGGATGGCGGTCGGCACGGAGGTCTGGAAACCGCCATCGTCTTTCTTCGTGGCCGACGACGGATTGGGCGCCGCGCCCGCGGACGCGAGAATGCCCGCCGTCAGCAACAAGACGGCCACCCTGCCGAATATGCGAGTGAAACGGCGCATGCCCATCATTACTGAAAATATCAACGGAGGCCGAAAATCCCCGCGGCCCGCCGATCAACCTGGTTGAAGTACCCATCCTCAGTCGGCCTCGAGACGCGCTCCTGGGGAGCGCTCCTCAGGATGAGGACGAACGAGATTTAACTCTGACTACACTTTCAACAAGAAGGAAATACGGCCTGTCAATAAAGGCCGCGGCCGCTGATGACACCGGCCGGCGCTGCATCGCGCGGGGCGGCAAAGGCCGACACCGGAGACGTCTGCGCATCGGCCATGGCCGGGCGCCGCACACGCGACAGCGACGTCATTTCCATGTCGGCGGAGGCGGCCGCAACCGGTTCACCCAAAGTGAAAGGCCGCGGTCCGGGCACCGGAACCGCGCCACGCGGCGCCCGCGCCGGCTCGGCGAGCGAGACGATGGGCCTGCTCGAGGCCACGAGAATCGGTGCCGGCGCCGGCTCGCCCTGACGCAATGTCGCCATCAGCTTGCGGTCGTCCGAGCCTTCCAGCGAGGCGGGGCCGACATATTCCACGCGCACGCGCGCCACGCCGTTATTGTGGAAGCCGAGCAGACCGGCGGCCTTGTAGGAAAGATCGATCACCCGGTCGGAATGGAACGGGCCGCGGTCATTGACGCGCACGATCAGCGACTTGCGGTTGCGCAGATTGGTGACGCGCACATAGGACGGCATCGGCAAGGTCGGATGCGCGGCAGAAATCGCTTCCTTGTCGAAGATTTCGCCGTTGGCGGTGAGACGGCCGTGGAAATCGGTTCCGTACCAGGAGGCGAGGCCCTCGGCGGCGTAATTCGGATTCTCTTCGGGGACGTAGTTGCGGCCGGCCACCACATAAGGCTTGCCGACCCGGTAGGTCCCGCCGCCCTTGGGAACGGGTTGTCCCTCCGCGATGACGCGCGGGCTCGAGGGCACGCCATATTTCGGATCGACCTTGCGGGCGAACTTGTCGGCGGAGCCGCAACTGGCGAGCAAGAGCCCCATCGCCGCAAGGCTCAGAGGCCAATACAGCCGCAAGGCGCGGTTCTGCCTCCCCCGATTCACCGCCATAACCCCGTACCCGTCCAAAAGGCTTCAAAAATGGGCCGTTTGCGGCAATTGTCCGCCTCCGGGTCCCGTCCCAGATTCACCATAGCGTGGCTTCCATGTCACGCAAATGGGCAGGACGCGGACGTAGTTAATGTCCGGTTGCAGGGCCGCTTTAGGCTCTTGTCATGGGGACCGCAATCCCCCATTGAAGCCGCGCATGTGAAGTGGACACATGCGAAGTGGACTTGGAGAGGTGGCCGAGTGGTTTAAGGCAGCGGTCTTGAAAACCGCCGTGGGTGCAAGCCCACCGTGAGTTCGAATCTCACCCTCTCCGCCAATTGGCGGCCTAAATTATTGATTTAAGCGGAATTTATTTAGACCAGCAATCTGTGCCCTATCATCTGCCCTAGCGTCACTTTGGGTCGGTGGATAGCGGGAATGGAGCCCGGATAAAGCCGCCCGAAGACTGGCGACGGCGAGGTACAATTTTACAATCCTGCCGCCCTATATCGGCGGAGGCTTATCTTGCGGTTATTTATCGCAAATGCGCTAGCGGCTATCTTCGCTCTGGTAACAACGGCCGCCGCGGCGTGGCTTGTATTTGTTGCCGCAGCGCCAATTTCCGAGCTGTTGCAAGATTTGGCTGCAATGGATTGGCGGCCATGGACGCTAGCTTTTCTCTTGCTGCTTTACCTGAATTTCGCGTTCTGGCGCTGGTCGAGATTGATTGTCGGATGGCGCCTCGAAACCTCTGTACGCAGCCGCATCGCGCAATCGATCGCCGCTATTTTTGGGCCGGTGAAAGATACTATCGGCTATCTGAAACAGGTTTCATGGTTCTTTGTACATATAGCATTTGCTCGGTTTCTTCATCGAGATTGGGACGTAATAATCAAAAGGGCGGCAGCAGTTTGCGCAATCATATGGATCACGACCTATTCGATTCTGTTTCTCGCCAACTTGTGGCCCCAGGGAATTGAAGCCTGCGCGTGGAAATTTCCGAAGATATTTGCTTGCGTTCTTACCCGTTATCAGGATCTCGCAGGAGGAGTGATAGGCGCAGGAGGAACAATCTTCGCAGGCTGGCTTGCATGGACCGCTGCCACCCTTGGGCAAAGGGCGCCTGATGATCAAACGCAACAACCTAACAATCTAACGACAGTTGCGCCACCGCAGCTCGTGTTGTTGCCCTCAACTCAACCTACACCGTCGGTGTGGGGACGAGCAGCAGTTATCGCGGTCGGCATCTACGTGGTGGCTATTCTTGCCCTTAATCTTGCTTATTTCGCATTTGGGCCAACAGCGGTCGAAGACGAAGGTGAGATATCGCTCGCTTCTTGTACCCCTCTCAAAGACGCGAGGGCTGTGGTACGTAATGGCGATGCAATTAAATCGGACTTTCCAATCGAGGTTTTGAACGAGACTTCAATTGTTCTGAGAAATTCGACAAATGCGGCTTTAAAGGCTGGGAAGTTGACGGTGCGACCGACCGGGTACCAATCCGGAGCACCTGAATTATTGTACTCAAGAATTTCAACAGACGCGTCCGAAAGGAATTCCTTTCAGGTCGCGCAAGACGCATCAACTTTGATTGTGCAATTTCAAGCATTGCCTGCCAGGAGCGCAGTTATCGTCCAGAATCATTTTAGCCGGCCGATTGGCTATATCGCTAGCCTCACTGCCGGCGAGGTAAATCAGCGTCAACATTTTGGAATTGGCTGCGACCAGAAACCTGAGCTGGAGGACGAGGAATCTGTGAACGTCGTTTACGAATATCTGAGCAATCGGTGTGTCAAATCTGGAACAGCTCTCATTCAATGTAATCTGCGATCGCCAAGCCAACAGATTCCTGCAGGGATATTGACCGCTGACGATACCGTTGAACAACTTATACTTCAGGATTGAGAACCGGGACTGCACTCCAAAGCGACCTCAGCATGGCAACAATACAATTCTTCCAGAGCTACTCTAAGGAAATTGTTTCGCTCCTGGTACCAATCGTCGGCGCCCTCCTTACGTATTTCCTGCGGCCTCGAGCGAAAATCATTTGGTCCGTCACAAGCTCAATGACTCTTCAAACTGAAGAGCCTCAAATTGGACCAGACGGGAAGGCCGTAGTTGATGAAACAGGCAAGCCCGTATTATCGCGTGCGATTGTACGAACTAAGTCGCTGTTCTTTAAAAATGTGGGCCGGGAAGCTGCGGTGGACGTTGAAATTGTTTTTAACTGGCGTCCTCCTCATTTCAATATGTGGCCACAACGCCATTACGAAGTTTCGATCAACCCAGAGAATCGATTTGTTATTCAGATCAAGAATCTGGCGGCTAAAGAATTCATCGGTGTTGAGACATTATCGGTGAATACTGTCTGACCTTGCCCCGTGGGCTTAATCCAGTTTGAAGTTCGCTCTGGGCCAAGCTGAGGACCGGAGCATGAAGCGCAGCCGTTTTTCGGAAGAACAGATCATCGGGATATTGAAGGAGAACGAGGCCGGCGTCTCGGTTGCGGATCTGTGCCGCAAGCACGGGGTCAGCGATGCCAGCATTTACAAATGGAAAGCCAGGTTCGGCGGCATGGACGTGTCGGAGGCCAAGCGGCTGAAGAGCCTGGAGGACGAGAACAGCCGCCTGAAGCGGTTGCTGGCGGATGCCATGCTGGACAACGTGGCCCTGAAGGATCTTCTGGGAAAGAAGTGGTGACGCCCGCGGCCAAGCGGACAGCTGTCGCGCATCTCAGGGAGGCCTACGGGATGAGCGAACGGCGGGCGTGTAAAACCATCGGCTCCTGCCGCATGACCATTCGATACGCTTCAACGCGGCCCGATGACGGCCGTCTGCGCGCGCGCATGAGGGCGATCGCGCAGGAACGCCGGCGCTTCGGCTATCGGCGCCTGCATGTTCTGCTCAAGCGGGAGGGCTTCGTGGTGAACCACAAAAAGCTGTTCCGGCTCTACCGGGAGGAAAGGCTTGCTGTCCGCCGTCGTGGCGGGCGCAAGCGGGCGATCGGGACCAGGGCGCCGATGATGATCCCGGTGGCGCCCAATGCGCGTTGGTCGCTGGACTTCGTGTCTGATCAGCTGACTGACGGCCGCCGCTTCCGCATCCTCACCGTCGTTGATGACTGCACGCGCGAATGCCTGGCGCTGGTGGCGGATAGCTCGCTCTCGGGCGCCCGCGTGGCGCGCGAACTCGATCGGCTGATAACCGAGCGCAGCAGGCCCGGGATGATCGTCAGTGACAATGGCAGCGAACTCACCAGCAACGCCATCCTCGCATGGGCGGAGCAAACCCAGGTCGAATGGCACTATATCGCGCCGGGCAAGCCCATGCAGAACGCCTTCATCGAGAGCTTTAATGGCCGCCTGAGGGATGAGCTTTTGAACGAGACGCTGTTCACGTCGCTCGCGCAGACCCGAATTGCCCTCGCTTGCTGGCGGGCGGATTACAATGGCACGCGCCCGCATTCCCAGCTCGGGTGGAAAACGCCGTCCGAGTTCGCCGCCATTTTCCACCCGCGCCGGGATCTGGCGCTGCGCTCCGCCAATGGCTCCGCGCCAGCTCCCGTCGCTCACACCGCCCCACAGGGCAATCAAAGTTCCAGAAGCGAACTCAGTCTTGGATAAAACCTGGGGGCAACGTCACCGTCCTACCCGAAATGATCCAAGCGAGATCAATGCAGGGTGTGGCGACCGAGATCGAGATGATTCCACAACAAGTTCATCCCAAGTGGAAGTTGATGCTTGTACTTTACGCGATGATTGCTGGCGCCGTAGCTAACGTTTACATGCTGATCACCGCGATACAATTTTTCGCCAATAATTGACGCTCCATCTTTTTCAGACGCTCCATCTCCTTTGGAAGAGCAATCGAATATAGCATTTTCAATGTAAATGGCGCGGCGGAATGGGACTAATCCGTTCGCCCGCTTTCCTTCATGGTACTCGTTGTCATCTCCGTAAGCGACAAGGACATCCCATCTAGCGTAGCGGGTGGCAAAGGAGCGATGGTGGCCCTGCTATTGCGAGCGGGGTGTCAATTTTCATGTCTACGCCTATGCCTGGAGATAGAAGCTTTCAGTTGATCGAGGCGGTTGCGGATCGCATCGAGGGTGCGCCAGTGGCGGGGCGCCGGCGCTGGTCGGATGCCTTCAAGGCGGAGATGGCGGCGCGGAGTTGTGAACCGGGCGCGAACGTTTCGGCGCTGGCCCGGGAGATCGGAATCAGCCCGTCGCAGTTGTTTGGATGGCGTTCGGTTTTGGTCCGGAAAGGCGCAATTGAGCGCCGTGACGCGGCGGGTTGCGGGGTCAGCTGTGAGCCGCAAAGGGCGCCGTCGCGGGTCATTGAGATCGACGTCAACGGCATGACGGTTCGCGCTGACGCGGATGTTGACGAAGCACATTTGCGGCGTTTTCTGCGCACGGTGCGTTCGGCATGATCCCGGCAGGCGTAAAGGTTTATCTGGCGAGCCACCCGGTCGACTTCCGCAAAGGAATCGATGGTTTGCTGGCGCTGGTGCGGGATGCTGGCTCGGATCCGTTCGATGGCGCACTGTATGTGTTCCGGGCGAAACGGGCGGACCGGATCAAGATCGTGTGGTGGGACGGCAGTGGCGCGTGTTTGTATTTGAAGCGGCTGGAGAAGGCACGATTTGTCTGGCCGCCGATCGGCCATCATCGGGTCCAGCTGCATCATGCCCAATTGATGGCTTTGGTCGACGGGATGGATTGGAAGCGGGTCCAGGCGACACCGATGGTGCGTCCGGAATCAGTCGGCTAGATATCGCTGCGGCACAGTGAATCAGGCCGCGAAAGCAGCGGGCAAACCATCGCCGGGTGTGCTCTGATTGGACATGGGGTCCCCTGAACCTGAGCTTCCGGATGACGTCGATGCGCTGAAGGCGATGATCCTCGCCATGGATGCGCAGCGGGCGCAGGTCGAGGCGCGGAATGTCGAACTCGAACAGCGCAACACCCATCTTGAGGCGATGACCAAAGCCGCCGACGAGCGCATTGCGCGGCTGACGGCGACGATCAAGGTCCTGGAACGGGGCCGCTTCGGTCGCCGCTCCGAACGGCTGGGCGCCGATGCGCTGAGCGAAGAGCAGTACGCGTTGGTGTTCGATGAGATCGCAACCGGCGTGGCGGCGATCAGGGCGCAACTCGCCAAGGCGGCGGGACCGTCGAAGAACCCGCGTGCACCGCGTCCACGCAAGAACTTTTCCGATCATCTCGAGCGAGTCGAGATCGTGATCGAGCCCGAGGTCCCGGTCGGTTGCGAGGGGCTGGAGCGTATTCTGATCGGCGAGGACGTCTCCGAACGGCTCGACGTGACGCCGGCGAAGTTCCGGGTGATCGTCACGCGCCGTCCCAGATACGTCTACAAGGGCTGGGATGGGGTTGCGCAGGCGGCTGCGCCCGCCCGCATCATCGAGAGCGGCATTCCGACGGAGGCGCTGCTGGCGCAGATCGCGGTGGCGAAGTATGCCGATGGCCTGCCGCTTTACCGCCAGGAAGCGATCTACGCGCGCGACAAGGTCGAGATCGACCGGGCGTTGATGGCGCAGTGGATGGGTCGGATCGGCTTCGAACTTGAGCCGCTGGCCGAACATCTGCTGCTGCGGATCAAGCAAGGCGAGCGGATTTTTGCCGATGAGACGACCTTGCCGACGCTGGCGCCGGGATCGGGAAAGACCAGGACAGCGTATCTTTGGGCGTATGTCCGGGACGATCGCCCCTTCGGCGGCAGCGACCCGCCGATGGTGGCGTATCGCTTCGAGGACAGTCGCGCCGGTGCATGCGTTGCCCGTCATCTGGATGGCTATAGCGGCATCCTGCAAGTCGATGGATATGCCGGATATCGGCGACTGGCCCGCACCGATCAGGGCAACGACGGCGTGACGCTGGCCGCGTGCTGGTCGCACGTGCGGCGCAAGTTCTATGAACTGCACGTCGCGGACCAGTCAGCGATCGCTTCGCACACGATCGCGCTGATGGCACCGCTGTGGACCATCGAGGCGGAGGTCCGCGGCCACGATCCCGAAATACGGATGAAAACGCGCCAGGATAAGTCCGCTCCCACCGTCGCCGCTCTCTTCGCGCTGTGGGAAAAGGAATTGCCGAAACTGTCGGGCAAGTCGAAGCTCGCTGAAGCGATCCGCTACGCCGTCTCCCGGCGCGGCGCACTCGAACGCTTCCTCACCGACGGCCGGATCGAAATCGATTCCAACACCGTCGAGCGTGCGATCCGACCGCAAACGATTACGCGCAAGAACAGCCTGTTCGCCGGCAGCGATGGCGGCGGTCAAACATGGGCGACCATCGCGACCCTGTTGGCGACAGCCAGAATGAACCAGGTCGATCCACTGGCCTGGCTCACCCGCACTCTTGAACGCATCGCCAACGGATGGCCCAATAGCCGTATCGATAAAATCATGCCGTGGAATTATCCACGCTGAACGGCCTCGGCTTCTCGCTTACTCATCTCCTGCATATCCAGGATCTGAACCGTGTCCGTCGGCCAACGCTTCTTGATCACGTGAGCTGCTGCATAGGCAGCCTGCTTGTCGTCTCGGAAGGTGCGGTTTACGCCGTTGACGAGGATATGGTAGCCCTAGTCGTCTTTCAGAATTCCACTTTTCATAAAGGCTGAGATAGCCGATTCCCGATTTTCTGAATGCGCTATGGTGCGCCCATGTAGGAACGCCTCATCAACTCTCCCGCGACTTTGGCGTTTATTCTGCATGGGCGCCGCTCAGACGTTGGGCGAAATAAAGCCCGCGATTGTGCGGAGCACGTCTTGTATTCGAGCCGCGCATTGCCAATTGAGGTATGTACCTGAGAAATCATTTTTGGGTTATTTCAAACGAGGACAATAAAAATGACAAACGAACCTCAGAAGACTCTCTCTCCCGATACGAAGCAGCCGGCGCAGAACCCGCAACAGAGCCAGGGCGATCCGAAGTCCGGCAGCGAAAAGTCTGACAGCCAGCAGCAGAAGTAACTGGCCCGAAAACGAAAGAGCCCGGCTTAGCAGCCGGGCTTTTGATATCTGCCAGTCCGGAGACAGGCGTTCTAGAAACAGAAAGAACCATGTATACACATCGTTTCGGACAAAAGATTAGACTGCCATCTACTGTGCAGATTAAACATCAGATTTTGATTTTAATGCTCAAGGACGAGATCAAAGCTGTTCCCCATGGATCACGTTTTGATGAAAAGAAGTCACCTGCATTGCTCAAATTACTACACTTGATAGATGCATGCGATGGTTCTTTCCACGTCGGTTCAGCTTGACGCATTCCGTCGATCAAGGGTTTTTTGCGGTAGACGGCATCGGTGCATGTTCACGGTGGGTGTGCAGGAAACGCGCGATCTGCCCGCGCAGATCGCCGGTACGCAACAATTCGCCCATCGAACTGGCACTATCGAAAAGCTCGCGGCGCAGCTTTGCGGGGATTGAGTTCCATTCCATGATCACCGCGGCACCAAGGCAGCGCAGTATATGCTCTTCGCCGTCCGCAATAGCGGCATGATCTGACGGCACCCATGCGCTTTCCGGCGCCCGTATGGTCTTTTCAAAATTCTTGGACAGCCATTCCTCGTTATTAGCTAACTCTGCGAAAGTGCGCTCAAGAGCTTTGAACTCGCGGATCTCGGCGGGGATTTGGGCCTGATTCGCACGTTTTCGATATTCTTGCTCCGTAGCTCGATATTTTGATGTGAACATGACGCCTCCTCCTGCGACAGGAACATACTGCGCTAGTGGCCACCGGGCGGCTGGACGTCAATGTCCGCTCGTCAGTGACACCCTCATATATGGATGATGAGGAGGACTTACGAGTAAATTCATGGCCACTGCGCAACCACAACTAGGCAGTTGATAAATGTCGCAGATAAATTCAATCGAGTGTCAAATGACGCACCAATTGAAAAAAGTGGCACCCTTCCGAGCAGCAAAAGCCTTGAGCTATCACGATTAGGTGCAGGGCCACCCTGCACCTCGCAATAAGGCCATTCGTGCCTATATCAGTACATCGCCGACAAACAGCCAATTCCGATAAGTCCGGGTCGCAGCGAATGGAAAATTCCAGCGCTCCCACCCGCCCACAGGTGGATCATGCCTCCAATTCAAGTCTATTCAGACGCGCACATTTTCCGCAACAAATCTGACCAGTGTCGTAATCTTGCGAATAAGACACGCTCCTTGCGCGATGGAAGTCGCTATCGAAAGATGGCACAGGCTTATTGGACGTTAGCTGCAACAGAAGACTGGCTCGCCGGGAAAATTGCCCCCTGTGAACAGGGGCACACCACATGACACTCTCCACATCTTTCGACACGCTCGCCCTGACTGCAGTTTTTATTTTCATCGCTGCGGTTCTGATCGGCGCCCTTTAAGTGCAACAGGAGAGGCCGCGTGAAGGACAAAGCAAGGAGAGATGCCTCTCAGAAAATCGCGAACAGCTACGCCCCCCGCCCTCAACACAGCCTCGTCATGTCCGCCATGGTTGGAGCTGTGCTTGCGGGGCTAGCTTTGTTGCTCTTTGGTAAGTTCTACACCATCAACATGGCGGCGCATCCCGTCATAGTCGGTGCTACCATCTGCTCAATAGCGGCGGGGTCGATTGTCGTATGGATCGTTAGACTACGTCAGCACAAAAACGCACATCGCAGAGAGTACGATAAGACAAACCCGGGTTGACACAGTTGCTACCATCATTGGGGCAGCGATCTCCCACATAGGAGCCGACATGGCCAGGATTCCAGTCAAGTTGCGTGAAAAGTCTGCGCCTGAAGAGGAAGCGATGTCGCAGACAAATGTCGCTGATGCAACAATTCAGAAGAAGCCTGAAGCCGAGGTCATATCCTCGCAAGCGCGAAAGCCTGAACTCGGGCGCTATTGGCTGCAAGTTGATCGCCAGACAAAGCGATCGTTTGACACACCTGCTGAAGCTGAAGCGGCAGGGCTATTGATTAAATCGGCCTTTTCTCAGCTTCAGGTGTCTGTATACGACAAGGAGGACGGCGCGAACAAGATTTTGGAGATACCCGTCTAGACTCCATGGCGAAGTAAGTCCTCATGTCGCTTTCTGCGACATCATGATACGGATGTTCGGAACTAAATCGATATGTTTGCCGGACAAATCGCGATTCCGTAGTTTGCGCAGCGCAACGGGACCAGTCAGGAACGATGGGTGTCCTAGTTCGTTTTCTGCATATGTTTGACTTGGCGACACTCATTACCTTTATTGCATCGCTTGTGGCGGGCATCGCGTCGCTGATTGGAGCGGCCGCCAAGCTCGCCGTGGCGTTAAAAAAAACAGGTAAGTGTTGGTTGTTGTGGAGCGTCGTCCAACGTTGACAATCAACATTGACGGTAACTGTACGCATAAGCAATGGCGGCTTAGTTGGCGAGCCAGTCCTGCACGGGCAAGCCCTAACTCGTCGCCATCACAGCTTCGGCTGAAGGCCGTAGCGACGCTCCAGCGACTTGTTCAAACGACTCTCGCCGCTATCGACGAGACCGGCGCTGGTGTCGTCGACCTGCCGGCGCATGATGACGTCAATGCGGCTTCCATCTGGCGACCGACGAACGTCCGCTTTATCACCGCCAGGCGCTTCATGGACGTGGATCTCCATGCCCGATCCACCGCCGCCGATGCGTGAGAGACCATCCATCACTCTCATGGTGCGGCCGGTGAGCTGGCGGGTCAGCACCGCCTCGCCCTCTTCGAGAATGCTCAAGAAGTTTCGCGGGCCAAGGCCGCTATCCGCAATCGGAATCGGACCTATCTTGGTCCTCGGACCGAACCCGACCATGCCGGCGATGCCGCCGCTGTCGTACTTGCCGCCGGTGAACATGCCTCCGATTGCGCCGAAAAGACCCCCCACGCCGCTGGGGCCAACATTGCCTCTCCCAAACGGGCCTGTTCCCAGAAGCGCAGCTTGAACGACTGCCTTCATAAGGTTCTTTGTGATGTCTTTCAGAACATCGTCGAATTTTTCACCGCTGAGCGCGAGCCGATCGAACGCATCGAATGCAGTCTCCGCAAAGAAGCGCTGCCGCTCATAAAGTCTCTCAAGACTGTTTTCCGCTTTCTCCAGACCCACGACATGGGTCGCATATTCATTGGAGAGGCGGGCGATCTCCTCTCTACGTTGAGCCGTGACCTGCGCGCCTGCCCGCTCGGCCGCGGTCAGAAGCTGGAGTTCAGCCCGGGATCTGGCTTGCTCGAACGTGCTGGCACCAATGGTCCTGGTCTGCCGCTCGATTTCTGCTGATCGGGTGCTGATCGATCTTGTGGCTCGCTCATACTCGTTGAGCGTTGCCGCGTTGTCCTGCTTGGCTGCTGGTGGCTTGAAGTCGGCCAGCGAGACTGGCTTCACCGACGGCACGTAGGGAGCACGGCCTTCCTGCGACAAGGCAAATTCCGGAATCCGTCGCGCGCTTGCCTGACTACCCGAGAGAAACGAATTCACCGCGGCCCGCGTCGTGGCACTGATGGCTTGTTCCTCTTCGCGCAAGGCCTTCACGGTCGCTTCAATCATTGAGAGACGCTGGCGGTCAACATCAAGGCCCGTTGCGGATGCCGTTGCCCGCGCGTCGGCAAGCTGCTTCTCCCAATCGGCAATTTCCTTTGTCAGCGAGACAAGCTTGCGAACCTCTTCGCTGTCGGCACCCGGCACATTGAGCGCCCCTGCCCGCAAAGCCTCTTCGGCGGAAAATTTTACGTTGGCGAGACGGCCCAGGAGACCGAAGAACGGATGAATTGCCAGGCGATCAAAGTATTTTTCAGTTCCTTTAAGTCGTGAGTTCAGAGCGTCGATCACTCCCGGCACGCGATCGATCACCGAAGCCACATTGTTTAGGTTTTGCGCAAAAGACTTCGATGCTCCGACCGTTTCATCAATTTTACCCACCAGGCCGATGAAGGAATTCGAAATACGGTTCGTTGCCTGTCCGACAGTGGCCTCCGTCATTGCAGCCTGAGCGCTCAATTGAGGCATACCCGCGAGAAATGCCCGGAAGAACGCCTCCGAGGATACTTTGCCCTCGAGCACAAGCTGGCGCAGCTTTGATACCGAATTGCCTGCTTCCAGAAGGCCAGCAGCGACCGCCTGCAGTATTGGGCGCGCGCCTTCGTTGACTGAGTTGAATTCCTCCGCTCGGACCGTACCGCTGCCCAAGGCTTGCGAAAGCTGCAGCAACGCTCCTGAAGCTTGTTCGGCATCGGAGCTCGAAACACGAAGCGCGAGCGCGACACCGTCGGTAAATTTCATCAGATCGGCAGACGAAGCGCCAAGTTCTTTCTGGACCTGCGATGCGCGCGAATAGAGGACTGCAAGCGGCGCGATGGCAGCGCCGTGTCGCTGTGCGATATCCGTCAGGCCTGAAATCGTGCTCTGAAGTTCCCTGCCCTGCAATCCTGTGACTTTAAGCTGGTTCTGAAGGGTAACGTACTGGCCAGCCGCTGACGTGATCGCGCTGACGGTTCCAGCCGCCGAAATGCCGAGACCAGCGACACCAAGCCCGCGAACCATGAACGCCTGTGCGTTTCCCAACGATCTATAGGCGGGCACCAATGTGGCGATCGACTTTGTCATCGCCGCATTGTGGGCAGTAACGGTCGCCAAGTGACGAGAAGTGTTCCTGCTGAACGCCGTGACGGTCCGTTCGCCACGCTGAAAATCACCGACGAACCGCTGCAGGTCCGCGGTCAATCCAACGTAAATGCTTCCAATTTGCGCGGCCATGGTTGCCTCACATTGTCACGACGTAGTTCTGTGGATCGAAGGTTTCGGATTCAAATATCGAGCGCCCGTTCTGCCCTGCACTGGCTCGTGATACGGCCATCGCGGCCGCGACCGCGCCATCGATGCTCAGCCAGCGTTTGGACTTGTGAAGGCTAGTTAGGTGACCGTGTTTGTTTCTTTCTGCCTCAGCATTGGCAAAACAGAACCGTAAAACGGGGTGCCCACCGTGGCGGAACCGTCCGGAAACAATTGCGCGTTCCAACTCAGTTAGCGCCGGCATCATGAGGCTCGGCACCTGCCTGAAATCCACAACAGGAAGGCCGTCCTCCAAGAGCTGAGGTTGCACCTGGCGCGCCAAGTAGGGATCGAATGCGATCTCCTGCACATCGAAACGATCGCACAGGTCGCGGATTGTGCGCTCGACCGCCCTAAAGTCGACGACGTTCCCCTCGGTTGTCGTTATCAATCCTTTGTTGGCCCAATCCAAGTAGGGCGCGCCCGTGCGGTCCTGGCGTTCTTGGAGGTTCGCCTTCGGACAAAAGAACCACGGCCGCACCGTGTAGCCGTCGTCATCGTCTCGCCAGACAGCGAGGATGACCGTCAGATCGGTGGTGGACGACAAATCCACGCTCAGCCAACACGGCCGGCCCTTCAAATCCGCAAGGCTGATCTGGTCACTGGCCTGATCATAGGCGGCCATATCGACAAACGGAGATAGCGCGTTATCGAGCCAAAAATTCAAATTGTACTGTTTGAAGTCATCTTCCTCGCCGGGCTTGTGCATTGCCTCTCGCACGGCCCCGCGCATTTCTTCGAGAACGGGAAATCCTTCCGTTAGCCCTGGATTGACGTAGTGCCAGAGATCCTCGTCTCGCCAGTCCGCGTTTGGCGGCGGCTCAAATATAATCGGCAAATAGGCGTCGTTTGGAATTTCGCCGGACGCTACGCGTCTAGCGTATTGGTATTCATCCCAAGCGAGACCCGTTTGGCTACGGCCGGCGGTCGTGGTGATGCAGAGCAGAGTTCCGGGGCTCTTGATCAGGCCAGTCTTTAGGGCACGCCAAAGTTTGCGGTTCTTGAAGGTATGCAACTCATCGAGGAAGACCGCCGACGGCGTGCTGCCGTGAGAAATATCGCCCTCAGCGGAAAGAAGCCGCAGCGTCGAGCCGGCGTCCTGGTGCTCCAGATAATCGCTGCGAATCTTCACCTTCTTTCTCAACGCCGGCGTTGAGCGCACCATGCCCACGGCTTCGTCGAAGGCGTATTCCGCTTGTTCCTCGCCACCGGCACCAAGCATAACCTGGCCAAGCGCAACCTTCTCGTGGCCCATCGAATGCAGCAGCCCCAGACCGCCACCAATCGTGGCTGTCTTGCGGGCCCCGCGCGGAATCATGATGAAAACGGTTCGGACAATGCGCCTGCCATCGAGGTGGCGTGGCCCGTAGATCCGGCGGACTATGCGCTCCCAGAAGCGGGGCAGACCGAAGCCTCGGTCCTGTGCAGTCGACAGAGGATGCTTCAGCGCACGGAAAAATCCGACCGCCCGCTCGCCATGACCGAGAGGATCCGGGATCGGCGAGTCATCAAACACCCAATGCGGTCGCGTCGCTGTCTGGCTTTTCATCGTGGCCCTGCATGCCCTTGCGAGAGCGCGCGGCCGGCGACAGGCCAAGCTCGCCTCCCAGCCTCGCCACGATCTCGTTTGCCTTGTTCATCAGGCCGTGAGCAGGATGCGGCTTGGGTTCGCCAGTCTTGGTGCGGACGAAGGCGCCATCTTTCTCGATAGCTTTCACACACTCCGCTATCTGCCAAATTGCGATCACGTATGACGCGATTAGAGGCAATGTGCTGTCGTGCAGCAGTTGTCGAGATCGAAGATCGGCAACGACTCGATCCCAATCGGGGCGTGCTGACTTCGGAATGTGAGACGGAGCTGGCGGAAGATCTGACAAGCCGCCCTCGATTGGCTTCAGTTCGGGATATCTGCCGCGCATTCACGTCTGCGCCTCGCAGACTATTTCCACACCTTCGCGGCGGCCGATTTCCCGAACGCCTTTCACATCGTATTGCGTGCCCTCGCAAATGACGCGGTCAGTGACATACACGGCGATATATCTTGTCTTGAAGGTCACCGCGCTGAACCCGTAGCGCTCCTTCGTGTGCTCATCGAAGCGCTCGGCCTCGCTGTTTTGCTTCTTGCCGGCCCAGACGCGATGCACGGGAAGCCATTCGTAGCGGGGCTCGTTGAAATCGTCGCGGCCGACGATCGTCGGCCTGAGGACCGAAATTATGCGATCCATGGAGCCTGCGGTCGGCATCAGCGTGCTACCTTTCTTGCAAGCTTCGCCGCCCTCGCCTCGATGGCAGGTCCGATACGCTCTCCGAACCGCTGAACGACAAGCTCCTTGGTTGCTTCGAAGGCCATGCGCAAGAAAGGCTTTGGCGTCGTTCCGGGATGCAGTGTGTCCGGGAACTGACCAGCGTTGGGATGCGGATCCGTCCCGAGCTCGACCAGATGCGCGTACCGGACCGCAGGACTGCCCGCACGCGGTCCAACGAGGTACCTCGGCCTGGTGCGCGGCGAGCGGTTGTCGCGCTTGATTGTGAGTGCGCGCTTGAGAAGCCCCGACAGGCTGATGTCCATCCGATCGATATTCAGCTTTGCTTCTGCCAGGAGCGGTCGCAGCGCATAGCGGCTCGCTTCGTTCGCTGGCGTAGCCACGTAGCGCGCCAGCTCTCGGAAGGCCGCTACGGTCTCGCGATCACCTCTGACATAGCGGGTGGCCATCAGAGTGCCCACACCCGGTAGTTTTCGAGCGCGTTCACTGCGGAGCGAGGCAGCATGAAGTACTGTGCCGCGGGCGTGATCGACTCCCGGAAGGCGTAGCGTGCGGCTACAATTTCCAGAATTGCGCTGCGAATAGTTGCGGGGACGTCCTCGGGAGTGTCGCCGTATCCTGCCCGGAACGTGATCAGGACAGCTTCAACATAGTCGCCCGTCTCCGGCCAATACGAGCCCGCCAGAGGCTCAATACGCCCTTTTCCTTCGTCACCGATGCCGGCAACCTGAAATGCCGTCTCAGGGAGCGTCTGAAGGGTGCCGGCAGGATCACGATAGGAGACTTCAAGCACTTCCTGAAGTGGCGGAAGTGGCAGTTCAACGACTCGCGGGAAGCGGTGGAGCCGCAATTGCCAAGTCTGGGTGATCAGCGCGCGCGACAGCAGACCGTTGATGCCGTCGACCTCTCCAATGGCCGCCTCGATCAACCCTCTGACGTGCGCCCGGTCCTCAGGGGCTTCCTCAGGCGGGCTAGTGCCCTGGTCAGCCAAAACCAGCCGGAGGTGATCCCAGACGGTTTGCTCGCTTACGGCCAAGGCCTGTGGGGCGCTGATCAGCTTAAGGCTCATCGGGCCCTCCATTTCCGGGGGCCGAATTCAAAAAAATCGCGCGCGACGGAACCCCCGCCGGTCCCGGCCTGTTTGGCAAAGTTTTGAACCGCCCCCCGCTCATGCGTGCGCTCTCCTCTCTTCACGCTGCTTCCTCGAGCTGTGACACTGGAACGCCATCGCCTGCCAATTGCTGCGGTCCCAGAAGAGCTCCCGATTACCCTTGTGCGGCTTGATGTGGTCGACCGTGTCAGCGCGGCGGCCGCAACCGCATGCGCAGTAGTAGTTCTCCGACTGCAGCAAGAACGCGCGCGATGCACTGTCCCACTCGGCTGTGTAGCCACGCTGGCGGGCAGACGGTCGACGCGCGTCGTGGCGCGCCTTGCGCTCATGCTCCCGCTTGCGTTCGCACGGGCATTGAGAGCCCGACGCGATGCGATAACCGCATCCGCATATCCGTGGTGCACGCATTGACATGCATCGCTCCTATTGAGGCGGCCGACGCTGAAAGGAAGCGCCGGCCGCTGTGAGCCCTTAACCGCTGAGGACGGCTGGTGCTCGCGATCCTGTCGGCCTTGGCTCCCACTGTCCCTTATGGGTGGCGCCGGAGAGGCCGACTTGCCGATGTTGGACCGACCGCAACGGCCCTCAATGAACACGGCGCCAAGCTCGTTTAGGCCGCTCCCTTCAACAGAACGATCGCTTCCGATTGCACCTTCTTGCCGCCGACGCGCCTCCGTGCGCGGATCTTCACGATGCCGTTGTCAGCGCCGGTGTAATCGTCGCGCATGATCTGCACTCCGACGCGGTCGACGATGCGATAGGCAGAAGCGAAGTCACCGAAGGCGATTGGATAAGTGTCTTCCGTCGGTGAGCCGCCGTGCTGCAGATCTTCCATGTCCACGGCTTCGCGTACCGGACGTCCCAGCAAT
Organism: Pseudorhodoplanes sp.; assembly: GCA_032027085.1. Classification (NCBI taxonomy): domain Bacteria; kingdom Pseudomonadati; phylum Pseudomonadota; class Alphaproteobacteria; order Hyphomicrobiales; genus Pseudorhodoplanes; species Pseudorhodoplanes sp. The sequence goes on from JAVSMS010000001.1 coordinate 3,549,992, forward strand.
GTCGCTGGCTGGCCATTTGCCAAGCCATCCGACCAGAGTGTTCCTTTGGTCGTCGTATCGGCCGCGGCGCGAATAATACCCATGGTCTTGCGGTTCATCTGCCACGCGCCGCGGGCCGCGTAGGCAGTCGGCAGTTTGTAGTAGAGTTCGATGATCCGTTCGATGATATCGGAGCCATCCTGAGCGGCACTCACCTGCTGATAGTCGGCAGGCGAATACAGAAAGCCCGTTGGCTTGCCGTTGCCGTCGCCAGTGACAAATGCCGCAGATTCTGCCTTGCCGAACTGCTGACCGATCTGGCCCGAGATATACGCGGACAGATCGATCATGGCGTCTTCGAGCAACTGAACGCTGATCGGCACGATTACCGCATGCTCGAAGGTCTTGATGTTGAGTTGGTCAAACACCGGCTCGCTAGACGGGCGTGCGCCGGTCTCGGTTACCCAGCCGCCCGCGATCTTCCCGGTAATGACCGGCAGATAGACTTCGGTTGTCCCGACGCCCATGATCGAGGCGAGCGCACGCATCGGGCTGAATTCAGTGATCGCCTCGATGATTTGTGTGGAATATTCGGGGGCAACGACGTAGCCGCCTGCCGCCGGAGTGGTGAGATTGAGAGTCTTGCGCTCCATGTCGTCCAGGGCGGCAGGACCAAACCGAAGGAACGTGTTGAGCGCTTTCCTCTCCAGAATGAGCGCCTCTTCCTTGCTGGCCGGTGCGGCCGCGCCAGGGCGCTGGACTTTGGCCTCGAGCTTGTCGATGCGTTCAACGACCTTGGCAATCGTCTTTTGCTCAAGATCGGTAAAGCGCGTGTCTTGTTTCTTCTGGAAATCTCCGAACTCGGTCGTGAGGCCGTCTAGGGCCTGCATCACCGGATCTTTCCCATCAACTTCCTGTGCGTTCTTTGTTTCAAGAGCTGGATTGACGTGCTTCATCGTCTGGCGGCCTCCTCGCCGCGGAGTGCCGCCTGGGCACGGTTGATAGCCCCCACTACCGCGCGCGCGTAATCGTCATCGCCCTTCACGCTGGCGATGCTAGCGCGTGGATTCATCGGGAACACGACCACGGAGATTTCGCGCAGGTCTATTTGTTCTAGAAAGCGAATGCCCTTCACCCGATCGATGCGATCCTTGATCGAACGATAGCCAATCGACAGCGCATCCAAGGCGCCTGCCTTCATCAACGCATAGGTCTCGCGTCCCTTTGTCGTGTCGAGAATAAGTTTGCCTTTGGCCAGGAGGCCCTTGCGATCCTCCTTCAACTCCGTCCAAACCCCGATTGGTTCGGAAGGGTCATGGGAACGAAGCATCTTCACCTTGCCAGCCGGACGGAGAGAAAGTGATTTCTCGAACGCTCCGGGCACGACAATGTCGCGGCCTAGATCTTCGTTGCTGAAGATCGACGCATAGCCGGTGAAAACGCCGTCCTCACCGACCGACTTGGTATCAATCTCGATGGCAAGGCGCTCGTTCATCACCGACCTCCCGCGGCCGGCGCCGGCGCAATATTGGGATTCACAAAGGCATCGCCGCCTTCGTAAGGCGGCATATTCTCCTTGGCGCGAACCTCATTTGGATTCACGACGCGCGCAGCGATCAGCTTGGTATAGCCTTCGGTCCGTGCGGCAAAATCAGCGCGAAGCAGATCATCCGTGATGAAATCAACGATATGAGTTTTGCGTTCCTCACGGCTCAGAAGCGTCCGGACATATCCGGCTTGCCACTGACGGAGCCACTCCAAGAGAGATGCCAACCATTCCTTTGCGGCAGCTTCTGAGTTGTTCCAGGTCGCACGGCCGTAATCCATAATGATCATCGGCGGTATGCGGAACAGCCGGGCAACCTCTTCGATAACGAGCCGCCAAATCTCAATCAGTTGCGCATCAACGCTCGTCAAGGCGGTTTGTGTGTAGTCAAAGCCATCCGTCAGAATGATCGCCTTTCCGGCGTTGCTCGATCCCGCATGCTGAGCTTCGAGCAATTTTCGGATGTTATTGATCGCTACCTCATTGAGGTTCTTTTCCGTTCGGAGAATGCCTCCCGGCTTCGCACCGTTCGAAAATAGACGTGCAACATGCTCTTGCACCGCTGACGCAATGCCGATGGTTTCGCGGCCAATCTGGATTGCTGCCTCACCTTTGAGGCCATTTAAGCTCAATCCAGCGATGTGGATTATCTCGTCATAAGCGTAGACGCGTTCGACGCCCGCCCTACTGCGATAGAGATACTGCGGCTCGCCCGTGACCTCGTTTTCTCGCGGCGTCACGCACTTTGGATCAAGGCGAATAAGCTCTATAGCTCGGCCAGTGACTTTGTTGGCCAGGGCATAGCCATTTCCTTCCAGCAGCGCGTCGACAGTGACTTGCTTTCGAAGCGCGCCCGCGGATTGCCAGTCGGACGCCCACGAGTGCACGAGCTCGAACGCGGGATGATTTGGATCCTGTTCTTTGCCACCCCCCTCAGTGCGACGAAACACCTTGCAAGGTAGCGTTCCAACCGTGTCGCTGATCGCTTTGACTGCGCATGCCACCGCGGGCACGCGAAGCGCGCTCACAGGCGTTATGTGCTTGCCCGCCGCCGTCGGTGCGGAACCAAACAGCTCGAACAGCCACGGCGCCGGCGCTGAAATCGCCGCGCTTTTTCGCTCGGAAGCGTGCTTGAACCAGTGGAGCATGCGCGGACAATGAGTCCACGTGAGTCACCATGCAAGTCAGCCTTAAAACGCTGTTTCAGGTTGTTGCGGCAAGTTTCATGTTGTTCGCGTTTCGACTCACATTCGCGAGGCAGTGCGCGTCACTCCGAATCACTGCGCTAGAAATCAGCTTCTGGAATCGCGCAGTTCGGGCGAACTCCACATCAATACCGAGCTTGAGGTAGACAACATCGAATGCGCCACTTTTGCGCTTCGAGGATTTTTCCAACATCACGAACCGGCCGGCTGAACGCCTCCGGCGTATGGGGGGCGCCGGCCGGTTCTGCTCAGCGCCCTGGGCTATCGGTTCTTGCGGTGTGGCACAGGTCCGTCCACCTACTGTCCTATTCCTTAGATTGTGGGTGGACACACTTGTGCCAGGCATTGGACAGCCTTTGCGATACCAAGTCCGACGCGAATAGCCGAACTCAGCCCAAGGCTCACGGGCGGAATTGCTTTGAGCTTCATACACTGGTCGCTGGACGGCGCCCTTGGCGGCCCGGGCACGTCTCTTGCGCTCCCTGTCTCGGCGACGCCGGTCATCCGCTAGCCGGCTCTTCCGCTCGGCCGCTACTTCGTCAACGCCGTGAAACGTTCGGAGGCCAAGGAGGAGCTTTTCCTCCGTCGTCACGTCGAGAAGGCGGCCCGCGACAGTCGCGTTAATGGGGCGATAAAACCTTCCCTTCCGCTCCATAATTGCGGAGGTTCGGCGGATTGCTCGCATCGCCGTCGCCTCGTCAATCTGAATGCCGACTTTCTCGGCCAAATCTGCAAATGTGAAATAGTCCAGCCCCCTCCTGCTGAACACGACAATATCGGCAATTATCGTTGCCCACGCCTGCGGATCAAATAACGCTGTGTGATGTTCAGCTCTATGGGCAACCAAGCTTCCAAGCTCCGCTCTTCGGCGGAACATTCGGATATGAAGGCGCGACAACCTTTTGATTGTTCGCGTCTGGCTTGCGGTGTTTTGTGACGGATTGTATATTCGTTGCGTGCTGCCAGGCACAATGGTTCTCCAAAAAGGCCCCGCCGTTTGCACCGGCGGGGCTTTTGTTTGCGACCGATTAGGCAGATCCCTCCGGATCCATCTGTTCCAGTCTCCATTTTCTGATCTGATCAAGAGCCATGATTTCGATTTCGTGAGCTCTTGTCTCAACTTCGGAGTCTGAGAGGCCAAGACGAGATAAGCCGTTGCGCAGAATGGCACCAAGTTTGGCTGCAATTGCATCACCTACCCCGGAGCGATCTTTCTCGGGGACGGTCAACTCAACCATCTTGATGCCGCCTAAAAGCGACTCTGCGAAACCTTCCGCGAAAGCTTTGATCTTCTCATCTCTCATCGCTCTGCGATCTCTATCGCTTCATCAATACGGTCGAGTGCGATGCGGAGCGCGTCAGCAATCGAATCAGCGGTGCCGTCGTCCTGCTCTGGCGAGCCATGCGCTGCGAGGTGTCCGACTTTCACCATCCTGCGCGCTGAATTCAGTGCATCGATGATATCAACTCGCTTGCTCATTGTTTATCCTCCGTGAGTGTTGGGTTTGTGCGGCTGGCCTTCCATGCGTTGTACGCGTCGACTCGAAAGCCCACGCGACCAGGCGACAACTGAACTTGCGACGGAAATTCGCCGCGTTTGATCATCCGCCAAATCGTGGCGTAGCCCAGCCCGGAATCGGCCATGACTTCTTTGAAAGAAAGGAAGTGAGGCGTCGGGGGTGGATGGCTAGCTTCAGGTCTACGTTGAGTTCTTGACACTACTGGCATCCTCTCGTTTCGAGGGTGCCTCCGCAGTGGCGGCCCTCAGTTAGGATCTCCCGCTGCGGCGGGTAGAAATCCTTCTGAGAGCCCGAACCATTTCGGACCGTCGATGTCTGCGACTATGCGTCAGACCCAGTGTTCGCTTTCGCGAACCGCGACAACCGAATCATTGCCACGCGTTTCGATCGATTTCAAGAGCTGCGAAACTCATCCAGTCGCTTTCAATTTTTTTTCCAACGCAACGACTTTATTTTCCTTGGGACTGCAAATTAGAAACGCTTCCCACGCATTCATCAACTTGCGACGACGGGCCAATGCGTCACCCCTGCGATATGCCGCCTCTGTAGCGTCATCGAGGGTGTGCGCCAAGGCAGCCTCGGCAAGCTCGCGTGGAAAGGTCGTGGCATCGAATACCCAGTCGCGGAACGAGCTGCGAAACCCGTGCACTGTGAATTGGCCGGCGCCCGCCCTTCTAAGCGCCATTGTCAGTGCCATCACGCTTAGCCCCGTACCTGGCGCTCTTCCGCTGAATACGAACTGATCACTTTCAAATCCGAGAGAAGCCGCCTGTTCGAGTATCTCCAGCATTCGATTGGTAAGTGGTACGCGATGCTCACGTTGCGCTTTCATTCGGACGGCAGGAATAGTCCAAACCTTATCGCGAAGATCAAGCTCGGCAGGAGCAGCGCCGCGGACCTCTCCGGATCTTGCGGCGGTTAGAATGACGAGTTCGAGCGCCAAGTTCGAAATCGTTACCTCAGAGCGAAGCTGTTGGATAAACGCCGGCACTTCTGCGAATGGCATTGCAGCATGATGGCCGCGAGATAGCTTCGTGCGAGCTGGCAGAACGGTACTGAGGTGGCCGCGCCATCGCGCCGGGTTTTCGCCCTTGAATTGGCCCTTTGCCTTAGCTGCGTCGATGACACGCTCAATCCGGCCGCGAAGGCGATGAGCTGTCTCCGGCTTTATATTCCAGATCGGCTTGATGACGCCCAAGACATCGTCTGTTGTCACCTTTGAGACCAGCAAATTTCGCAGGGGCGCAGCGTCTACGGTAAGAGTCGTCTTCCACTGAGCGACGTGCTTCTCATTTTTCCAACTCGGCTTCATCGCTTCAATCAGCGCATCTGCGACGTCGCCGAACGTTGGAACCGCGGTTTCAACTCTTCGCACTACGAGCGGGTTTTGGTCTTGAGCCAGCAGCTCGCGTGCTGCGGCGGCCTTCTTTCTGGCAATGGCTAGACTGACCGCTCTGGCGGATCCCAGACCCATCTCGCGGGTTTTGCCACCCCAGCGGAACAGAAAGACCCAGCGGCGCCCCCCGTTGGGGGAAACCGAAAGATATAGATTGCCGCCGTCTGCATGCCGGCCTGGAGCAGCAACGGTTGCAACGAACCGCGCCGACAATCGGTGAAGGGTGCGCGCCCCCGAAATCGTCATTCCAAGATCCTGCCCTAGCATCTGCCCTATCGGCAGCCTGCGCTTGGGTGAAAGAAATTGGAATCCGGTGAGAACTATTTCAACAGATATTCAATAAAAATCAGTGCGTTAATGACGCAGATGGAAGAACCTGAAACTCGGTGAGAGCTTCAGTTTAATTCCACCCTCTCCGCCAGTATTTCATCTATCTATTTGTACGGATTCATTTTTTTGCGAGCGAACGGATTTCGCCCCACATTCCGCCCCCTGTTTTTTTCCCGCTGCGCTCACCATCGGTGCTTCTTCTGCTCGTTGCTGCGCACGCGCTCCATGCACCTGCGCCGAAGCAAGATCTCTCGGCGCGCCAGGTTGGTGTGGTCGAATGTTGTGATCACGACCGCAAAGGAGCGATCCGATGGCGCACAAGCCTCTCACTCATAAACTGACGCGCGACCAACTCTATGCGCTCGTGTGGCAATCGCCCGTAGCGACCCTGGCAAAGCAATTCGGCGTCTCCGGCCGCGGTCTTGGCAAGATCTCGCCGGCGCCTGCACGTTCCCGTCCCGCCACGCGGCTACGGGGCCAGAAGGGCTGCCGATCCTGCACTTTGACCATCAATCCGTGGCTATGTCGTTGAGCCCGGCTGCAGACTGAGGCAGATCGCACGCGCAGGTCTAAATGACGAAAACCGGCGCGAATCCGCCACCCGGCGTTCTGAAGTTCGTTGTCTGGCCTTGGTAGAGGCGGGCCGCGGTGAGCAGCACCTGACCGTCATAGACGTAGAGCCGAACGTCAGTCTTTCGGGTCTGCGGCAAACCATCCAGCTTGATCATGCGCTCGCTGGGTGCTGCAAATTCTTGAGCAACGTATCCACCGCGAGCAATCTCCGCCCACACCCCCTTGGTCACCTTGTCGCCGCGATAGACCGCCTTGCTTCCATGTCCGCCCTCTGGCTTGAAGAACAACCGCTTCCTAGCCTCCCAAAGACGCTGCGCATTGTCGGGGGTAACAAGCACCGTGCGCGGCACTCCCCCAAGATCCGAAATCAACTCCGCAGGAATCCCCCAAGCGCGTAGTGCAGCGTGATCAGACAACAGCGACAAGTTACGCTTATCGGCATAAAGCGCATGCACGCGTGGATTCGGCGTGACGACAACAGCGTTATTTTCATATGCAGCGCGCAGAGCGACGTGTTCAGGACGATTGAGCGCGAAATCAACCAGCCGGTTGTACACCAAATCAATCGGTTCGCTTCCGATGAGTAGCTGACCGCGCTCATAGCGAAGCATTCCGGCATCGGCAATCACCGCTTCGATGCCGTGTTTCACAAAGACTCGCTGGGCCACGACAAACTCTGGATAGAGATACTGCTCCTCGGGCCGATCATCGACGATCGCGATCTTCCGCGGCACGCCACCCCCGCGCTGCAGCACCCACTCACGCTGGAACATATGCAGGACAGCCGCCTCAAAACCCGCAGCTTCGGATCTGCTCATCGCGACTTCGATTTCGCTGCAGCAGGCCAGTTGTGCCTTGGCCAGCAACGCATTCAAAAAGGCGCCGCCCGCGTTGGTATTGATTTCGATCAGCTTCGGCCCGTCAGCAGCAAGATGGAAGTCGTAACCCATGAACACGCCACGCGGTCCGAAATCACGTCGCGCAATCTCAGGGGCCCAAGACAACACGGCATCTTGATAGGCGAGCATTCGGGTCGCGGCTTCAATGGCATTTACGATCCGAACCATCCCCCCGGTGTCTGCCTCCGACAGGAAGACCGGAGCATTTGAGAACAGATGCGGCCGCGATTTGATAAAGGTTGCACAGAAGTCCGGATCGCCGACCTCCCGTTCGAGCGCGTGACACAGTGCGTCTCGGTCGAGCGTAATGCAGAAGCATTCCTGGTTGAGGCGCTCCGAAACCAGGCGGGCTGCAATTTTTGGCAACTGATCAAGTTCTGTTGTCATTCACGATTGCAATTTTAGCTACAAGACGAGATGCGGCACCACTCTCCGCTACCGAGGCCGCAAGTGAGTTTAGGCGCTCGACGCCGACGGGCTCTTCCGCTTGAAATGGGATCAACGCCACCCGCTTTGCAAGGTGCTCTTAAACTTTTGTATTTGCGCAATCTCCGCAGCCGCACGGGCTCGTGACGCCGTCGTTGACTTCAAATGTCAACTTGGCTTCGGGGTGAAAGGGAAGCCTCAGCGACCTTACCCATGATCGCCAGAAATTATCCAACCGGTATGTGCTGCCGATTTTGCTCCACGATGTCCCATAGCTGAATGAAGGTCTCGTGCCAGCTTTCGGGATTGGCACCGCAGTCTATCGCTTTGAACGCGCCGCATTTTACCTCGGTCACGTGATAGCTCGGGCGAACATTGCGACCGTTGTACTGAAAAATCAGCTTTTTGCCGCGTTGAACGTCAAGCGTCTCCAAAAGCTGAGCAATCGAAATTTCCGGTGCAGATTGGGGCTTGGCGAGTGCGAGCATTTGAGGTATCCATATTTCAACATTTGTTGAAGTGTAGGATGTTCAATGAACGAGCGTCAAGCAACAACTGCTTTTGGTGCGCTGTCTCAGGAGACCCGGCTACGGATTGTCCGGCTTCTCGTGCAAGCTGGCACGGATGGAATGGCGGCGGGCGCGATTGCTGAGGCGGTCGATGTTTCGCCATCCAACGTGTCCTTTCACTTGAAAGACCTGGAACATGCGGGCCTGATCACGGCACGACGTGAAGCGCGCTCGATCATTTATTCTGCGGACTATCCTGCCCTCACGGCCATTATCCAATTTTTGATGAAAGATTGCTGCGCGGGTCGCCCTGAGATTTGCGCGCCAGCGTTTGAAAAAGCCTTTTGCCCGCCTGCCAAAAAAGGAAAGCGCGCTTATGCCTGATCGGGTTTTGAACGTTCTATTTCTTTGCACCGGCAATTCGGCTCGCTCGGTGCTGGCTGAAAGCATTTTGAACAGAGTCGGAGCTGGCCGATTTCGGGCATTCAGCGCGGGGGCGCAGCCAAAGGGCGCAGTTCATCCGCAGACGATTGCTCTACTCCAATCTCTGGATTATGACGTTTCATCTCTGCGTTCGAAATCTTGGGACGAGTTCGCCAAGGCAGACGCGCCGCCTATCGATTTTATCTTCACCGTTTGCGACAACGCAGCAGGCGAAGCCTGTCCGGTCTGGCCCGGAAAGCCGATCAGCGCACATTGGGGCATTCCCGATCCGGCTGAAGCTGTCGGCTCCGACGCGGAAGTCGCCCTTGCCTTCAAAGATGCCTATCGAATGCTGAGACAGCGCATTGAACTGCTGACAGCATTGCCGCTCGAAAAGCTGAACAGAGTTGCGATCCAGAGCCGCCTCCGCGAAATCGGCCAGATCGAAGGTACTACCTCTCCGCGACCCAATGTAGCATGAACAATTTTGAACGATATCTTTCCGTGTGGGTCGCGCTCTGCATCCTAGTCGGCGTTGGGCTTGGACACATCGCCCCCGATCTGTTCGCGCTCATAACGAGCGCCGAGATTGCAAAGGTCAATCTGCCGGTGGCTGTGCTGATCTGGCTGATGATTATTCCGATGCTTCTCAAAATTGATTTTGGAGCACTTGGACAAGTTCGGGAGCACTGGCGCGGAGTCGGAGTTACGCTGTTTATTAATTGGGCCGTAAAGCCGTTCTCGATGGCATTACTAGGAAGCTATTTCATCGGCCATCTCTTTGCGCCATTGCTTCCGGCGGATCAGGTACAATCTTACATCGCCGGTTTGATCTTATTGGCCGCAGCGCCTTGCACAGCGATGGTGTTTGTTTGGTCAAATCTCTGCGAAGGAGAACCGCACTATACCCTGTCGCAAGTCGCGCTGAATGATGTGATTATGGTCTTTCTGTTTGCTCCACTTGTTGGCCTTTTACTCGGAGTCGCCTCGATCACTGTGCCTTGGGCCACGCTACTGCTGTCGGTAGCTCTTTACATCGTTATTCCCGTCATCATCGCTCAACTTCTCCGCAAATTTCTCCTCGCTGACGGACAACCAAGATTGGATGCCACGCTTAAGGCATTGCAGCCTATTTCATTGGTTGCGCTGCTTGCGACGCTCGTTCTTTTGTTCGGCTTCCAAGGAAAGCAGATACTCGAACAGCCGATCGTCATCGCCTTGTTGGCCGTCCCGATCCTGATCCAAGTCTACTTCAATGCCGGACTAGCCTATTGGCTCAGCCGTCGATTGGGCGTGGCGTGGTGCGTGGCAGCGCCTGCCGCGCTTATTGGAGCCAGCAATTTCTTTGAATTGGCTGTTGCCGCTGCGATCAGCTTGTTTGGATTGAATTCAGGCGCGGCGCTGGCAACGGTGGTCGGCGTGCTAGTCGAAGTTCCAGTAATGTTGTCCGTAGTGAAAATCGCGAAAGCCACGCGCGGCTGGTATGAACAGCATACTCCCTCAGTATCATTCTTCAAACAGAACAGAAAAGAATGTCCACGCGCTTGATGGTGTTGCACTGGAATTATGACTGATATGGAAGATTTCTATACCTCAAGAATCCTGATGGACGGGGCACCCGCGCCATGCGCAGTCTCCCGCCACTGGCGGCAGGTATCGTGATCTCAGTCTCTCCGCTACCGCTAACCCGAATTCGGGCGGCCGTTATAGTGCTCGTGTGACGGCACCTTCACCCGCTTGATCGCGTCATAGGGCATCCGCGCGGTGCAGCCGTCACGCCAGTTTTCAAAGCCGTCCTCGAAAAAGCGGAATTCGCCGGTCAGCGTGAGAATGTGATCCGAGGCATCCTGGATAATGAGCACACCGGTGCGCGCCACGGCCTCGCGGCACGCGGCGGCAACCTTCTGCCGGCGCCTGCGCAGACGGTAGGGCTCGAATTGCACAACGTTTGACATGCGAGACAAACGCAATCGGGGCCGCACCGGTTCCGCATGCCTCTTCCCCAAAAGGTCAGGCCGGAGACCGCTCCTTTGGTGCAAGCGCGGACATAGCCTTTCCGGCAAGACGCCTGCGGAAAGCGGTCAGGCTGCCGTCGCTTGCCGGCTGGTAAAAGACGCTGAAGCGCGACACTGCCTCGGCGAAGGCCATGGCGTCGGCGGCCTTCCTGACGTCGAATGAGTTGAAGCCGGCGCGCTGCAAAAACAGAAACTGGTCGCGCAGAATATTGCCGGTCGCGCGCAGCTCGCCGCGAAAATGATAGCGCTCGCGCAGGATGCGCGCCTGGCTGTAGGCCCGGCCGTCGCGAAAGCTGGGAAAGACCAGAGCAACCAATGACAGCCGTTCGATGTAAGGCGCAAGCTCACTGACCGGTCTGTTGTTCGGCCAGACCAGGCCGGTGCGGCCGCTGCGGTTTGCCACCGCGCCGGCGTCGGCGAGAAGCCGCTCCGCCGAAACGAGCGCGGAGACGCGGTCGGTAATCGGGGCATCGTCTCCCGCGTGCAGATAGGTGTCCTCGACAATCCGGCCGCTGCTAACGAGTGGCATAAACCCGCTCCTTGAACGGTTCGACGCCGACCCGCTTCACCGTATCGATGAACAATTCGTCCGGCCGGTTGCGCAATTCGACATAGGCAGCGACCACATCCTCGATCACGTCCGCCACCTCGGCGTAAGACACCGCAGGCCCGAGCAGCGCGCCGAGCTCCGCCTTTTCGTCGGCACGGCCGCCCAGCGTGATCTGGTAGAATTCCCGGCCGTTCTTTTCGACGCCCAGAATGCCGATATGGCCGACATGGTGATGGCCGCAGGCGTTGATGCAGCCGGAAATGTTGATGTGCAGCCGCCCAAGCTCGCGCGCGGAATCGAGATTGCGGAAGCGCCGGGTCAGTTCCTGCACCAGCGGAATCGAGCGGGCATTGGCGAGGCTGCAATAGTCCAGCCCCGGGCAGGCGATGATGTCGGAGACGAGGCCGACATTCGGCGTCGCCACGCCAATGGCATCGAGCTTGGCCCACAATTCCGGCAGATCGCGCTGGGCGACATGCGGCAGCACCAGATTCTGCTCGTGGCCGACGCGGATTTCGCCGAATGAATAGGCATCGGCGAGATCGGCAATCGCGTCCATCTGCTCCGCGGTGGCATCGCCCGGCGGGGTGCCGACCGGCTTCAGCGACAGCGTCACGATCGCATAGCCGGGCACCTTGTGATTGGCAACGGAATTGCCGAGCCAGGTCCTGAAACGCGGATTGCCGCCGCTCGCGCGCTTCAGCTCCGGCGGATCATCGTCGAGCCGCTCGTAATCGGGATAGCGGAACCGCGTCCTGATGTCGGCAATGATCTCCGGATCGAGCGCCAGCGCGCCCTCGCGGATCGCCTGCCATTCCGCTTCGACCTCGGCGGCGAATGTCTCGGCGCCGAGTTCATGCACCAGCATCTTGATGCGGGCCTTGTAGATATTGTCGCGCCGTCCGTACTGATTGTAGACGCGCAGAATGGCTTCCACATAACTCAAGAGATCGCGTTTCGGCAGGAACGGCTTGATGGTCTTGCCGATGAAGGGCGTGCGGCCGAGCCCGCCGCCCACGACCACTTCGAAGCCGGCCTCCCCCGCCCCGTTCCGGTGCAGCCGCAGGCCGATATCGTGGATGCGCACCGCGGCGCGGTCGTGCGCGCATGCCGTGACGGCAATCTTGAACTTGCGCGGCAGGAACGAGAATTCGGGATGCAGGGTCGAATATTGGCGTAGAATCTCGGCCCAGATGCGCGGGTCTTCGACCTCGTCGGGCGCGACGCCGGCCCATTGGTCGGTCGTGATATTGCGCACGCAATTGCCGCTGGTCTGCATGCCGTGCAGGCCGCCGCGCGCGAGGTCCGCCGTCGCGTCGGGCAGGTCTGCCAGCTTGATCCAGTTGTACTGGATGTTCTGGCGCGTGGTGAAATGACCATAGCCGCGATCGTAGCGGCGCGCCACATGCGCCAGCGTGCGCAACTGATCCGACGACAATGTGCCGTACGGTATGGCGATGCGCAGCATATAGGCGTGCAGTTGCAGATAGACGCCGTTCATCAGCCGCAGCGGCTTGAACTCTTCCTCGGTCAACTGGCCGGACAGCCGACGCCCGACCTGATCGCGGAATTCGCTGACGCGCTCCTCCAGCAGCGTACGATCGAAGTCGTCGTAAACATACATGGATCAGATTCCGAACGTGACCGGCAGATCAAAAGTGACGCCGCGCGCGCGGATGCGCTCGCGCAGATTGCCCGGTTCGATGCGGCCGGCATTCACGTCGACCGGCGCCACATAGGCGCCGACGGCGCCGACATCATCAGCAAGCGCCTCCGACAACAACTGCGTCGCGGCCGGCACCGTCGACACAACCAGCGCTTCCTCGAGGCTCGTCGACCATGTGCCCTCAGCCGTGCGATAGACCACGGCGCCGTCGCTCAGCCGGTTCGCCGTGACGACGACCGGACCGGTGATCTTGAGTTTGCGTTCCAGCGGCGATGTCATGCGGCGGCCTCGACAGGCGTTGCCTCGGCGTTCCACGCGCGCGACCGCGCCACGACATCGCCGATCACGAGCAGCGCCGGCCCCTCTCCCACCGCGCGGGCGAGCGCCGGAAGGTCACCGAGCCTGCCGAAGGCCGACCGCGCATCTGCGCGCGTCCCGCGCGCCAGCACCGCGGCGGGCGTGAAGGCGTCGCGGCCGGCTGCGATCAAGCCGTCGCGCACCGCTGTTGCGGCGGACAGGCCCATATAGACCACGACGGAGGTCTGCGGATCGCCCGACAGCGACCAGTCCACCGCGTCCGGCCCGTCCGCGGTATTCGCCGTGAGGAAAGACACGCGCGTCGCTTCGCCGCGGAATGTCAGGGGAATCCCCGCTTCCGCCGCGCAGCCCAACGCTGCGGTAATGCCGGGGACGACCACGACAGCGATGTCCGCCTGCTGCAGATAGTCCTGCTCTTCGCCGCCGCGGCCGAAAATGAAGGGATCGCCGCCCTTGAGACGGACGACGCGATGTCCGGCTCTGGCCGCGTCGGCAAGCCGCCGGTTGATCTCGTCCTGGCCGATTCCCGGCTCGCCCTTGCGCTTCCCGACAAAGACCTTGTGCGCATCGCGGCGCGCGCGCGCGAGAATGTCGGCGCCGATCAGATCGTCGTAGAAAATGACATCTGCGGATTGCAGCGCCTGCAAGGCGCGCAGGGTGAGAAGATCCGGGTCGCCGGGCCCGGCGCCGACCAGATGCACAATGCCTTGCTTTGCGGTTTGCGATGCGCCGGCTTTGTCGATCTCATTCAGCAAGGCTGTTTCCGCTTCGCGCGTGCGGCCGGCCAGAAAGGCGGCGCCGATCGGCCCGTCGATCACGCGCTCCCAGAACAGGCGCAGTGACAATCCGCGATGACGCAGCGGCGCCAGCCGGTCGCGATAACGTTGCATCAGGCCGGCGAAGTCGCCAAGCCGCGCGGGCAGGATCGATTCAATGCGCTCGCGCAGCCGTCGCGCCAGAACCGGCGAAGCGCCGCCGGTGCCGATCGCAACCACGACATCGCCGCGGTCGACGATGGCGGGAAAAATGAATGTCGACAGATCGGGGCGGTCGACGACATTGACCGGAATGTGGCTCGCCCGCGCCTGCGCGGCGATTGTCTCGTCGATCTCGCCGCCGGCGGCCGAGATCACGGCGAGAGCGCCTGCGATGTCGCCGGCCTCCGGCAGGCCGGCGCGACATTCAATTCGTCCGGCGTAATGGCTCGCCGCAAGCGGCGCCTCGCTTGCGTGCGCACCGGAGGAGAACCAGCGAACATTGGCTCCCGCCGCGCGGAGAAGCTGCAATTTGGCGATGGCCGGCGCGCCCGAACCAACCAGGATCACCTGTCCGGAAGACAGGTCCAAAAATACGGGCAGAAAGCGCATGGCAGAATCATCCGCTCCGAGAACATTCTTCTCCGGAAGAAGGAATATCAGCGCTGTTGCAGAATGTTCTGCCGAATATATCAGCCCCGCTAGAACGAAACTGATTTAAGCAGAAAGGATTTTGGGGATTTATATTTTTCAGATGCGCGGTGCGGCGGATCGGCCGCCGATCGAATGCGGCAGGACAAAGGGAATGCCGGACGGCGGCACGCGGCCGACCGCCGTCGACACCTTGAACACACGCTCCAGCCATTCGTCGGTGATGGTCTCCGCCGCTCGTCCGTCGGCGGCGACGCGCCCGCGATCGAGCATCACGATGCGGCTGGCAAACAGCGTCGCCAGGTTGAGATCGTGCAGAACGGCAATGACGGCCGTGCCCTTCGCGGCTCGTTCCCGCGCCAGCTTCAGCAGGTCGAGCTGATGGCGCAGATCAAGGCTTGCGGTCGGCTCGTCCAGCAGCAGGATGCCGGGTCCGTGCTCCGCCTCACCGTATGTCAATTGCAGGAGGATGCGCGCGAAATGCGCGCGCTGCTGCTCGCCGCCGGAGAGCGTGGTCATGATGCGGTGGCGACAGGCGCTAAGATCCACAGCGTGCAGCGCCTCTTCCACGCCGCGCGACACATCCGCCGTCTTGCGGTCGCCGGCGCCCATGCGCACGATTTCCTCGACCGTGAACGGAAATGTCAGCGTGATGCTTTGCGCCAGGACGACCCGATGCGCCGCCAATTCGCGCGGATGAAACGCGCCGGTGGGCCGCCCCTTGATCAGGACCTCGCCGCGCTCCGGCACCAGCTCGCCGGACAATATCTTGAGCAATGTCGACTTGCCGGCGCCGTTCGGCCCAACCAGGGCGACGGTCTCGCCGCTCTCGACCGACAGCGACACCTTGTCGAGCAGCGTCGCCGCGCCGGCCCGGAACAGAATGTCGGATGCGGACAGCATGGCGCTCATAGCGAAACCAGCGAGCGCTGCCGCAGCAGCAGATACAGAAAGAACGGCGAGCCGATCACCGCGGTGATGATCCCGATGGGAATCTCGGCGGGCGCCGCAAGAACGCGCGCCAGGCTGTCGGCGCCCATCATGAGGCTGGCGCCGAGCAGCATGGAGGCCGGCAGCAGCATGCGATGGCCGGGCCCGATGACGAGGCGCAGCAGATGCGGCACAACGATCCCGATGAAGCCGATGACACCGGACACCGAGACCGCCGCCCCGGTCACCGCGGCAATCAGGACAATCGACAGGCGCTTCAGGCGTTCGACGGCAATGCCGGAATGGAACGCTTCCGATTCTCCCAGGGCCAGAAGATCGAGCCCGCGGCAGATGATCCATCCCGCCATGATGGACGCGATCAGGAACGGAAAGATCGTCGCGACCTTGCTCCAGGTCGCGCCGCCGAGCGAGCCCAGCATCCAGAATGTGATGTCGCGCAGTTGACGGTCATCCGACAGGAAGACGAGGAGGCCAATGCCCGCATTGGCCAAAGCCGCGATGGCGAGGCCACCCAGCAGAAATATCGCAATCGAGG
This sequence comes from Pseudorhodoplanes sp., assembly GCA_032027085.1. Classification (NCBI taxonomy): domain Bacteria; kingdom Pseudomonadati; phylum Pseudomonadota; class Alphaproteobacteria; order Hyphomicrobiales; genus Pseudorhodoplanes; species Pseudorhodoplanes sp. The sequence goes on from JAVSMS010000001.1 coordinate 3,566,239, forward strand.
TGCGGTTATGGCGCGTGGCGATGCGGTAGAGGATCATTGTGGTGACAAGCGCACCGCAAAAGGCCGCGAAGGGCAGGATTTCAAACGGAACAGAAGCGAGGTGGCCGACAACATATCTGTCGCCGACCACGATGGTGATGGCAGCCGCGAGCGCGGCTCCGCTCGATACGCCGACCAGCGCGGGATCGGCCAAGGGATTGCGGAAAAGTCCCTGCATCGTGGCGCCACCCGCCGCCAGCAGGGCGCCGACAATGCCGGCCAGGGCGATGCGCGGAAAGCGGATAGACCACAGGACGACCTCATCGCGTGCGATCGCCGCCGCGTCGCCGGTTCCCAGCCCGAATGCCGCCAGCAGCCGCGGCAATGGGATCCCGGCCGCGCCGATGGTCATGGAGCCGACGGCGACCGCGATCAGCAGCACAACCAGAAACGCAAAGACAAGAGCCGGAGCGGGCCGATGCGCCCGCCCTGCCCGCGCATGTGCGTTCGCGACGCTGGTCATTCGCGACAGGAGACGACGCCGGAATGATCTGCCGCGGGTTTTTCCGCAGCCAATGCCGGGTAAAGCGCATGTGCCAGATCGGTCGCGGCCTGCGCCGTGCGCGGACCAAATCCCAGAAGATAAAGCCCGTCCATCGAGATGTAGGATTTGCGTTCGGCGGCCGGCGTCAGCGCAAAAGCGGCGTGCTCGAAGACGTCCGACGGCGTCATCCTGAAATCGGCGCGCTCCATGCCGAGGATCGCCTCCGGCCCCGCCGCGACCACGGCTTCGTCGCTGATCACCTTGTAGCCTTCGAAGTCGGTGATGGCGTTCACGCCGCCCGCGAGCGTGATGATGCCGTCGGCCGCTGTGTTGCGCCCCGCCACCATGGGCTTGCCGTTTGTGAATGAGAGAATGAACATCACCCGGGCCGGCTTGCCGATGGTTTTCCGCAAGACGGCGAGACGCGACAGGTTCGCCTCGACGTCTTTGGCAAGACATTCGCCGCGTGCGGGAACGCCGGTGGCCGCAGCCAGCAGGCGGATGCGTTCGACAATTCCCTTGGCTGTGTAATGATCCGGCACGCGCACGAACGGAACCGCAGCCGATTCAAGAACCGCCACCGCCTCCTTCGGACCCGCGCCGTCATTGGCAAGCACGAGAGTCGGCCCGAGCCCGAGCACGCCTTCCGGCGACAATTGCCGCATATAGTCGACATTCGGCTTTTCCTTCAGCGCCCGCGGCGGAAAGATGCTGGAGGTATCGACGCCGATGATCCGATCCTCGAGGCCCATCGCGTAAAGGATTTCGGTGATGGCGCCGCCGATGGAAATGATGCGGCTTGCATTCTCGATTGTGATGTCGCGCCCCTGGGCGTCCTTCACCTGAACCGGCGCGGCGTCCGCAGTTGCAGATATGAAGAGCGCCGCCACCGCTCCGATCGCAGTCCGCAGACATGCGCTTTGCGCAATGTGGGTCCGCTGCGTCATTTTGTGAGGATCAGCTTGTTCTGCGCCGTCAACCGCAGGCGATAGACGTCGTCGCCGTGAGCAATCGTCACTTCGCGCGTCGCGACGAACAGATCACGGCTGTCTATGCGATGATCAACGATTGCAACTTCGCGGCGCGAGTCAGGATTAGCCCCGATCCCGTTTCTGGTAATACCTCGATCATCTTGTCGCCCATCAGCATTCATGCGCGCTATTCTAAAGTATTTGTCAGTATATGATTGCCGATATTCTCACTTTAGAGAGCCTTCAAACTGATCATCTTGTAGTTTAGAGAGCTTATAAGCTGCCGTTACTCTTCTTGACTGAAGTATTACAATTGATTACCGAATTCAACACTTAGCAAATCCGGTCGAACCGGATGATGAGCCAGCAAGCGCCGTGTCCATCCACGGCAGCCCGCCAGCCGCCGGAAACACAAAAAACTTTGGGCACGGGGGCTCATCATGCGGAATGTCGGAGGCGCGCAAGCGCTGCTTTATGGAGTTTCGGTCGTCGCTTTGATGTCGGTGTCGTCAGTCGCAAGCGCGCAAACGGTGCTCGATACGATCACGGTGCTGGCCACGAAGACGGAAGAGAATGTGTGGAACACGCTGGCGCCGACCAGCTCAGTCCGACTGGAAGACATGAACCGGATCATGCCCACGACAGTGCGTGACGTCTTCTTCGGTGTTCCGGGCGTATCGTTTCAGGGACGACCGGACGATCCGGGTGCCGCGATCAATATTCGCGGCTTGCAGGATTTTGGCCGCGTCGCTGTTGTTATCGACGGAGCCCGACAGAATTTCCAGCGCAGCGGACACCACGCAGACGGTCAGTTCTATCTCGATCCTGAAATGCTGGCCGGTGTCGACGTGGTGCGCGGTCCAACCGCAAACATCTATGGCACCGGCGCGATCGGCGGTGTTGCGTCCTTCCGCACCAAGGATGTCGAGGACGTCCTCAGGCCAGGTGAACGTTGGGGCGTGCTCACGCGTGGCATGATCGGCTCAAACACCTATCAGGGCATGGGTTCGGCGTTCGCCGCTGCACGGCCGAATCAGAATGTCGATTTCATCGCCGGCGGCGTCTATCGCGACAATGCCGATTATAAGGACGGCTCCGGCAATACCGTCTTGAACAGCGCAAACGAAATGGCGTCAGGTCTCGCCAAGTTGACGGTTCGCCCGGCAGACGGTCACGAGGTCAAATTTACCGGCCTGACATCACAAACAAAATTTGAGAGCGGGACGCCGACGACTGTCAGCCCTCCCCCTGCAGGTACAAGAGGTTCTGTTTTCAGCAGCCTGGTGGAAAACAATATCGCGACGGCGCGCTGGCGCTATCATCGTCCCGAAGATCGCGTGTTCGATTTTGATGCCAACGTCTATTGGACAACAACAGAACTTGATCAGACCAAGGTTGATGGAACGAACAGTGCCAATTTCGGTCGGCTCGGCTCCACCAGAAACTTCAAGCTTGAAACCATCGGCAGCGATGCTCACAACACCTCGCGATTCGAGACCGGCCCGTTCCGCCACGCATTGACGTTCGGCGGCGACGTATTTACCGACAAGGTTGAAACAAACGACGTCACCGGAACCGGCGACCTTTTTACCCCGGCGGGCGAACGCACGGTCGGCGGCGGCTTTGCGCAGTTGAAGACGAATTATTCGTCTTGGCTCGAAGTGATTTCCGCGCTTCGCTACGACACCTATGAAATGTCCGGTGGCCCCAATAGCGCGTCGAGCGAGGGCGATCGCATTTCTCCAAAAATTACTGTCGGCTTGACGCCGGTTCAGTGGCTGACCCTCTATGGCAGCTATGCTGAAGGTTATCGCGCTCCGGCCCTGACGGAGGCGTTTGTTCTGGGGCAACATCCGTTCGCAGGACCGGGCTCCGATTTCCTGTTCCTGCAGAATACTGCCCTGCGCGCTGAGGTTGGAAAGAACAAGGAAATCGGCGTTAACTTACGCTTCGATAATCTCTGGGCACCTGCCGATGCGTTGCGCCTGAAAGCCAGCATCTTCAGAAATGACGTTGAGGACTTCATCGAACAAACAACTGTCCTCAACCAGCAGACGGGCGCTAATGGCCAGTTCTGCAATAATCCGCCTCTAGCGCCGATTTTCCCAAGTGGTAATTGCATCCAGTATCAGAACATCCCGCACGCGCGCATCGACGGCTTCGAGCTGGAAAGCAAGTATGACGCGGGAGCGTGGTTCCTGAATACGAGCTATACCAAGCTCAATGGCAAGAACGAAGATATTGGCGTGCCGCTTCTGAAGATCCCCGCCGACACCTTCACCGCGATGCTTGGTTTCCGGTTCCTGGATCGCAAGCTGACAACTGCGATCGGCCTGTTGAGCGTTGCCGCAAAAGACCCGAACGATATTCCAGGGGGCCCGGCAGATCCCAGCCTGCCGCCCGTTGCAGGCTACAACATCGTAAATCTGTATCTGGCCTACCAGTTCAACGAGGATGTGGCGTTCAATGCCGCGGTCGAAAATTTGTTCGACACCCATTATGAACGTTATATGGACGTCACGACCAAGGACAATTCTACCATCGCTTCCCCCAGTCCTGGCCTCACCTTCAAAGGCGCACTCAAGATTCGCTTCGGAGAACGTTTTACAAAGGCGGATGACCAAAACAAGCGTCCATAAGTCCCGCGGTCCTTCACCATCCGCGGATAACGGCACGCACCGCGCCGATGACCTCCTCGGCACGGTCGTGCCTCTGCGCGCGCGCGAGATGCCGGCGACCTCCGAAAAAAATGATCTCAGCAATGTCATTCCCTTTCACCCGCGCCTCCGCGCGGCGGAAAACGACAACAGCGGCAAGCCGGCGCCGGCTGTGGTCTGCGATCAGAGCACGCGGCCCTGCCCGTTTTTCTCCGGCTTTGACTGGCGCAGGCAATGGCTGCTGCTGCTCATCGGATCGGTCGCCGCCCATGCCAGCGTATTTGCCTGGTTCCTTAAGGAGCCGCCGCCGAAAGCCAGCATCGGACTTGAAGTGATTTCGGTGGAAATGGTTCTCGGCGCGCAGAACGAGGCCGGCACGGCACAGACACCGGGCGAGACGTCGGTTGAAAGCGCCTATTCCCCCGACCTTGGCAAGCCTGACGATACAAAGACCGAACTGACCGACCAACCCATCAAGGAAGTCAAGCAAGAGACAAAGCCCGAGGTCCAGGAGGAACCGAAGCCGGCTGTTCAGGAGGAAACCAAGCCGCAGATGCAGGCGGCCGCGCCGCCGGAGCCGCAACCCGAGCCGGAGCTGGCAGTCGATCCGGAGCCGAACAAGGAGCCACCTGTTGAAGCCGTCAAGGAGGTTCCGATGCCGGTGGCCAAGCCGGTCCAGGAAAAAGGCAAGGCCAAACGCCAGCGCATCGCCGCTCCCTCGCAGCACAGCGCTGCCGCCAACAGCATCGGCCGCGGCCGCTCCGATGCCGACGCGAATTACCGCGGCATGGTCATTGCCCACCTCAGCCGGCACAAGAAATTTCCCGCAGAGGCGCGCAATCGCGGCGACACCGGTGTTGCATCGGTGACTTTCAGCATCAGTGGCAGCGGCGCCGTGACGTCGGTGCGTCTTGCGCGCAGCTCCGGCAGTTCAATCCTGGATCACGAAGCACAGGCCATGGTCCGCCGTGCGTCGCCCTTTCCGCCGCCGCCCTCGGGACAGAGCATGTCCTTCACCGCGCCCGTCAATTTCAATCTGCGATAAGGAAAGGTCGCAAGTGTGTGATTCAGACGTTCGCTTCATCCTCGCGGCGTGTCTGCGAAGCGAACTTCAGTACCAAACCACACCAGTAAACATAACGAGTGTTCCGCGAATCCAAAGTTCGCAAGATGGGCTACACGATCAAGCGAACTTCGGATTTGGGACCCTCGCCAAATCCAGCAGCACAGGGAGATTGCAATGTTCATCGCGATGAATCGTTTCAAGGTGAAGAAGGGCTCGGAAGAAGCCTTCGAGAAGGTCTGGGCCAGTCGCGACTCCTATCTTGATCGCATGCCGGGCTTTGTGGAATTTCATCTGCTGAAGGGGCCCGAAGCCGAGGATCACACGCTCTATTCCTCGCACACCACCTGGCAGAGCAAGGCCGCCTTCGAGGCCTGGACCAAGTCGGATGAGTTCCGCGCCGCGCATGCGCGCGCCGGCAACGACAGCAGCTCGGCACCGCTCTATCTGGAACATCCGAAATTTGAAGGCTTTGAAGTGCGCCAGACCCAGGCCCGCACCAAGGCGGCCTGAAGCTGATGTCAGCCCGACAGGATCTGGTTCGTCTTCTCGCCGAGGATCCCGGCGCAATTGTCGAAGACGTCGCAAAGGGCCAGAACGCCACTGCGCGCGACGTTGTCGAAGCCCTACCCGCGCAGATGCGCAAATTTGCGCCCGGCAGCGCCTTCATCGACGCCATGCGGGATATCGCCGGCTGGGGGGATGTCACGCTGATCGTGCATACCGACGACGGCATCATGGAATTCGGCGGTCCGGTTCCCGCCGGCGAGGTTGGCCGCGGCTATTACAACGTGCCCGGCAGCAAGGGCTTTCACGGCCATCTGCGGCACGAGCGCTGCGCCGGTATTGCCTTTGTCGAGCGCCCCTTCATGGGCCGCCTGTCGGCGTCGGTGCTGTTTCTCAACACCGACGGCGGCATCATGTTCAAGGTGTTCGTCGGCCGGGACGAGAAGCGCGAACTGAAGGCGGATCAGCTCAAGCAATTCCGCCAGCTGGCGGACAGACTCTGCAATTGAATTGATGTGTCATGGCCGGGCTTGTCGCGGCCATCCACGTCTTTGCGTTGCTCAAGCAGCTTTGCAACCCGGATGGAGCGAAGCGAAATCCGGGGTAACATGTGCAGATGGTTCGATATCGGCGCAACAAGCGCGGTCCGACCTTAAACTCCGCGGAATCGGGGATCTTTGTGGAGAGGCTGCCCCGGATTTCGCTTCGCTCCATCCGGGCTACTGCTACTTGCTGAGTGCGCGAGCGTTACTGCCGCGGGGCAAAGCTGGTCAGCGGGCCCGTCGCCGGCGGCAGTGAATCCAGATAGCGCGGAATGATCAGCCGGTGCCCCGGCTCCAATGATGCCGACGTGCTGAGATTGTTGATCTGCGCCACCGCCCAGACCGGCACCGCGTATTTGGCCGCAATGGAACGCACGGTCTCCGGACCTTCCGTGCGAATGGGCAGGCCTGAATCCCACAATTCGATCTTCTCGCCGCGCGGCATCACGTAATGGATCGGCACGGTCGGCCCTTCGAGCTGCGGGGGCATGTTCACGATCTGCACCATCTTGGCGATGATCTGATCCTGCAGGCCGCGCATCTTCACCAGATTGACGTGCAGCACTTCCCAGTAATTCTTCAGGTCGATGCTGGCGTAATGTCCGCGAAAATCGGAGCCCGGCGCGACAAAGCCGCCGCCAAAGAAATTCATCGACTGGTAGATGTTGATGAAGCGGTCGACATTCGGCGGCACCGCCTTCGGCCGGCGCGTCGGGTCGAAGGAGACGATCAGGCTGACCGGAACACCGGCCTCTTTCAGTTTATATGCGAACGAAACCGACGCATCAGCACCGGCGGAATGCCCCACCAGCATGATGGGGAAGTTGCCGTTCTGACGCTTGTAGCGCGCGATCGCCTCGTCAGCGGGCCCGCTCCAGTTGAAATGATTATAGGTCTCCGCGTCGACGCCGCTCTTTTCCAGCTTTTCGGAGAGGCGGTCCATTTCGAACGAGGCAATGCGGCCGCCCATGCCGCGGAAAATGTAAACCTTTCCTCTGGCTTGCTGAACCGACCCGGTCGTCTCCGGGGAACTCGTGAAAAAACCCTCGAAGGTCGAAAGCGAGCCGCAACCAGCCAAGCCCACTGCGATCAGCAAAGCCCCAGCGAGACGACTGACGGTGAGCATGCAGGTCCGGCCTCTTCTTTTTCACCCCAAGCCAATATCCGGCTGACGCGGGTGGAGTGCGCCGTGGCAGCGCGCTTAACGAGCAGATGCGTTTTTCGTTAAAATTTTCCGAACCTCGCCCCTGGTATAAGCCAAGCTGCTGACAAATAAACATTATTTCTGTCAACGACGGTGGCGGCCGCAAGGCCAAATTTCGGTGCGATCAGGCCGGGAATCGCGTTTCGCACCAAACGACAAACCGGTTGACGTCCGGCCCGCCCTGCCCTAACGCCGCGTCTTTCCAACGGAAAGCTGCTGCTGCCATGTCCGCGCCCGCCCCGCGCATCTCCTTCGTTTCGCTCGGCTGCCCCAAAGCGCTGGTCGATTCCGAGCGCATCATCACCCGCCTGCGGGCGGAGGGATACGAACTCGCGCGCGGCCACGCGGGTGCCGACATCGCCATCGTGAACACCTGCGGTTTCCTGGAAAGCGCGCAGGAAGAGTCGCTCGCGGCAATCGGCGAGGCGCTTAACACCAACGGCAAGGTGATCGTCACCGGCTGCATGGGCGCCGAGCCTGACAAGATCACGTCGAAATATCCGAACGTGCTCGCGGTCACCGGACCGCAGCAATATGAAAGCGTGGTCGACGCCGTGCACCGCGCGGTGCCACCACAGCACGACCCGTTTCTCGATCTTGTGCCGCCGCAGGGGATCAAGCTGACGCCGCGGCACTACGCTTATCTGAAGATTTCGGAAGGCTGCAACAACCGCTGCAGCTTCTGCATCATCCCGAAACTGCGCGGTGATCTGGTGTCACGGCCGATCTCGGATGTGATGCGCGAAGCGGAAAAGCTCGCCGCCGCCGGCGTAAAGGAATTGCTGGTCATCTCGCAAGACACCTCGGCCTACGGCGTCGATGTGAAATACGCGGCCGGTGACTGGAAGGGGCAAGAGCTTCGCACCAAGTTCATCGACCTCGCGCGCGCGCTCGGCGAACTCGGCGTCTGGGTGCGCATGCATTATGTCTATCCCTATCCGCATGTCGATGAAGTCATTCCGCTGATGGCCGAAGGCAAGGTCCTGCCCTATCTCGACATCCCCTTCCAGCATGGCCATCCCGATGTGCTTCGGCGCATGAAGCGCCCGGCTGCGCACGAGAAGACGCTGGAGCGCATCAAGACCTGGCGCGATATCTGCCCCGATCTCACCATTCGCTCCACGTTCATCGTCGGGTTCCCCGGCGAGACCGATGCGGAATTCGACTTCCTGCTCGACTGGCTGGACGAGGCTTCGCTGGATCGCGTCGGCTGCTTCAAATATGAGCCGGTGCAAGGCGCGCCGGCGAACGATATCGCGCCGGCTGTCGCTCCTGAGGTGATGGACGAGCGCTGGCACCGCTTCATGAAGCGCCAGCAGGCGATCTCGGAAAAGCGGCTGAAAAAGAAAGTGGGCACGCGCCAGCAGGTCATCATCGACGAAGCGACTGCCACCGGCGGCAAGGGCCGCTCAAAGGCCGATGCGCCGGAGATCGACGGCGCCGTCTATGTGACCAGCCGCCGCCCCTTGCGCGTCGGCGAGATCGTGTCGGTAAAGATCGATGGCGCGGATGCCTATGACCTGCACGGCACCGCGTCGGGATTCTAGCACAATCGTCGAGCGCGGGCCCCGACCCGCGCATCCACCTTTCTGGAAGATGGATTGCCGGGTCGAGCCCGGCAATGACGCCCAAAACTTTGAGCAAATCCCCGCAGTGTCGCGCGTCGGATTCTGCAATGTCGATAGACGAAACCGCGCTCATCTGAGCGACCGGATCCAGCGCCCAAGCTGCTCGCGCTCTTCGTCCGTCATCTGCGTCTGATTGCCGAGCGGCATCGCCTTGTTGCGCACGGCCTGGATCATGATCGGCTGCGCGTAGCGCTTCAGGTCAGCCAATGTCTCCAGCGTGACATTCTTCGGTGGCTCCTGGAAGCTCTCGTGCGTCGGCCTTTTCGCATGGCACATGACGCAATGTTTCGTCGTCAGCGATAATGCCTCGGCATCCGTGACCGCGGGACCGCCCTCCGCCTGTTCGCTTGGCGCCGTGGCATAGATGGCGCAGAGCAGCGCAAAGATCGCGACCGGCGCCGCCCAGCCATATCTGTTCCAATCGTCGCCGGCGTCGATCCGATTCAGCACATGACGGAACAGCGAGCCGGTGATCAGGATCAGCGCGACGATCAGCCAGGCCTGCGGATGCGCCGCCAGAAAGGGATAGTGCGGCGACACCATCATCAGCAGCACCGGCAAGGTCAGGTAGTTGTTGTGCAGGGAGCGCTGCTTGGCGATCTTGCCGTATTTCGCCTCCGGCTCCTCACCGCGCAGCAATTGCCCGACCATGATCTTCTGGCCGGGAATGATTGTGACGAAAACGTTGAACGCCATGATGGTGCCGATCAGCGCACCGACATGGATGAAGGCGCCGCGGCCGGAAAAGACATGCATGTAGAATACGCTCGCGGCCATGATCAGAAGGAACACCGCGATCGCGAGCGGCACGGTGCGCTCGCCGAGAAACTTGCAGATCTGGTCATAGACAAACCACCCAACCAGGAGCGAGGCGACCGACAGTCCGACCGCCTGCAGCGTGCTCAGCGGCATCACCGCAGGGTCGATCAGATAGGCACTCGCGTGAAAATAATACTGGACGATGAGCAGGCCGAACCCGGTCACCCAGGTCAGATAGGCTTCCCATTTGAACCAATGCAGATGCTCGGGCAGATGCGGCGGCGCGACGGTGAATTTCTCGACGTGATAGAAGCCCCCGCCATGCACCTGCCAGGCGGTGCCGAACACGCCCGGGCTTTTGCGCTCCTTCTGGTTCAGCGAATAGTCGAGCGCGATGAAGTAGAACGAGGTGCCGATCCAGCCGATGCCCACGATCATGTGCGCCCAGCGCAGCAGCAGGTTGCCCCATTCTCCGAGAAAGACGTCCATCCGCGCTAGCTGCCCCGGTAGGTGGAATAGCCGTAGGGCGAGACCAGGAGCGGCACGTGGTAATGGGCGTCCTCGGAAATGCCGAAGCGGATCGGCACGATGTCGAGGAAGGCGGGATCTGCGAGAGTCACGCCGCGGGCGCGGAAATAGTCGCCGACATGGAATTGCAATTCATATTGTCCCGGCTTGAACGCAGGCCCCTCCAGCAGCGGCGTATCCAGCCGTCCGTCCGCATTGGTCACCGCTTCGACCGGCGCACCGGCCGGCCGGTCCAGCACCTTGAAGAGAATGCGCATCCCCGCCGCCGGCTTGCCGGCAGCGGTATCGAGGACATGCGTGGTCAAGCGTCCCATGCGTCACAAACTAGCAGGCGGCGTTTCGTCCGGCGACATCAACCGCGCCGGACGGCCCGTTCTGCTACGGGATGAGAATGGTCGAACCGGTGGTTTCGCGCGCCTCGAGGTCTTCATGCGCCTTGCGGGCGTCCTTCAGCGGGTATTTCTGATTGACCGGGATTTTCACCGCACCGCTGCCGACCACCTTGAACAGGTCATTGGCGGTGGCGACCAGATCTTCGCGCTTGGCAACGTAATTATTCAGCGTCGGCCGGGTGGCGAAAAGCGAGCCCTTGGCCTGCAGGATGTTGATGTTGAAGGCCTCGATCTGCCCCGAGGCGCTGCCGAAGCTCGCGAACATGCCGAGCGGCCGGATGCAGTCGAGCGAGGCCGGGAACGTGGTCTTGCCGATGCCGTCATAGACCACATCGCACAGCTTGCCGCCGGTGATCTCCTTCACCCGCGCGACAAAATCCTCCTCCCGATACAGGATCGTATGGTGGCAGCCGTTCTTCTTCGCGATCTCGGCCTTCTCCTTCGAGCCCACGGTGCCGATCACGGTCGCGCCCAGATGATTGGCCCATTGGCAGAGAATCTGGCCGACGCCGCCGGCGGCGGCATGCATCAGGATGGTGGTGCCTTTCTCGACCTTGAAGGTGCGGTTGAGCAGATATTGCGCGGTCATGCCCTTCAGCATCATGCCAGCGGCCTGCTCGTAGGAAATATTGTCCGGCAACTTCACAGCCCGCTCGACCGGCAGCAGGCGCTCGACGGAATAGCCGCCGAGCGCGACGACATAGGCGACTCGGTCGCCGACTTTCAGATCGCTGACGCCTGGACCAACGGCGATCACCTCGCCGGCGCCCTCATTGCCGGCCACGAACGGCAGGCCGACCGGCGAGGGATACATGCCCATGCGGAAATAGGTGTCGATGTAATTGACCCCGCAGGCATGCTGCTTGATCCGGATCTGTCCCTGACCAGGCGCGCCGACTTCGATGTCCTCGAAGGTCAGCACGTCCGGTCCGCCATGCTTGTGAACCCGGACCGCCGCAACCATCTATCCCTCCATCCCATTGAAATCGCGCACGAAACGGCGCGTTTGATCCGCGGCAAAGGCCGCGCCGGGATCATAGGGGCTGGCCGCCAAGACGCAAGCGCGGCTCACGATGATCCCCCACGCGCCGATCGCACGGCTTCCGACGTTACTTCTGTTTGGCGCTCTGCCCCATGCGCGGGCGCCGCCGCTTGTTACGCAGCGCCATGATGTTGAACGCTTCCACCGCTGCGGCGAAGGCCATCGCGGAATAAATGTAGCCGCGCGGGATATGGAATTCGAAGCCGTCGGCCACCAGCGCCACGCCGATCAGCAGCAGGAAAGCAAGCGCCAGCATCTTCGTGGTCGGGTGGCGATTGACAAAATCGCTGACCGGGCCGGAGGCGACATACATGACACCGATGGCGATCATCACTGCCGCCACCATGATCTCGATATCCTCGGCCATCCCGATCGCGGTGATGATGGAATCGAGCGAAAAGACCAGATCGATCACGATGAGCTGCGCGATCACCCAGCCGAGGGACGCGGCAGCGACGGAGACTTCGTGCTCCTCCTCGTATGTGCCTTCAACCTCCGAATGGATTTCATGCACGCCCTTGGCGATCAGGAAGAACCCGCCTGCGACCAGAATCAGGTCGCGCCAGGAGACGCCGCGGTCGAACAGTTCAAAGAGCGGCTGGGTCAGACTCATGACCCAGGTCAGGCCCATCAGCAGCGCGATCCGGAAGACAAGCGCGAGGCCCAGTCCGATCTGACGCGCCAATTTCCGCCTGTTCTCGGGAACGCGGCCGACCAGGATCGAAATGAAAATGATGTTGTCGATGCCGAGGACAATCTCCAGCACCGTAAGCGTCACCAGCGCGGCCCAGGCGTGAGGATCTGTCAGCAATTCGAGCATGTCGAACCCCGCATTTACCGTTCATTCGGCGCGCTGAAGAATCCCGCGCCAAGGAAATAGACGCCGATGGCCACCAGACACCATGCGACCCAGGGTCCCGGCTCCAGGCCGCTGATCAGCGCATATAAGGCCAAAGCCGACCACGCAATCAACGCAGCAATATTCAACAGCCGCAATCGCCGGACGCGAAACGGATGAATGACCCGTAACGGCAAGAACGTCATGATCACGAGAATCACAATGAGTGCAGCGGACAAGACAGGCGGCGGCTTGAGAACGAACAGGTAGAGAGCGATTCCGTTCCACAAGGCGGGAAAGCCGCGAAAATAATTGTCGGCCGTCTTCATGTGCTCGTCGGCGAAATACAGAGCGCTGGAGACGATGATGGCAAGCGCGATCGGGATCGCTGCGGCGTCAGGCACGAGCCCGCTCCTGGCGATCGCGAAAGCGGGCACAAACACATAGGTTGTGAAGTCGACGACGAGATCGAGCGCATCGCCCGACCAGCGCGGCAAGATTTCCGCAACCTTGAAACGGCGCGCCAGCGTCCCGTCGATACCGTCGATAAAGAGCGCCGCGCCGAGCCAGGCGAACATTTCCACCCAGTTCGCATCCGCCGCCGCCATCATCGCCATGAAGGCGCAGGCGGCGCCGCACGCGGTCAGAATATGGACGAGGAATGGCCGCACCCGCGCCTTCACGGGCGATGCTTGCAGACCGGCGGCAGGCGGCTCCTCATCCGACATGACGCTTCGTCCCGTTCGGGCATGATGGCCGCGCGCTCATCGCACAATATCCGCCAGAGCTTTTGCGATGACCGGATTGACCAGATCCGGGTACGCGACCGGCGCCATGTGCCCGCCTTTGTCAAACTCTTGCAGCGACCATTGCCGGTATGTGTTCGTCAGCAAGGACGCGATGGCAAATGTCGGCCGGCAAGTGTCAGCGGCGCGCAGGACATGAACTGGCCCAGGAATTCCGCCCCAGTCCTGCAACGGACGCGACGGTTCGATGACGGCGTCCCATTCATGCAGCACATTCGGCAGCATGAGCCGCAATGCGGCCTTGCGCTCATCAGACATCGCTGACCAGGCTCCCGCGCCCGACCAGTAATCGACGAATATTTCTCCGGCCTGATCCCATTCACCTGCCTTGCCGAGAGCACAGTATCGCCGGGAGAGATCGTGGATTTCCGTGAAGGCCTCCGCAGGCCCGTGGGTCTTCAGCAGCGAGAACAGGATCGGCTCGAAAACGATCAGTCCCTGCAGCCGGTCAGCCAGACGCAGGGCCGCTTCCATCGCGACCGCGCCACCCAGGGAGTGCCCCACCAGCGCGACGCGTCCTTCCACCTGCGCGGCAACCTGCGTCACGAGCCGCGCCTGATCGGCCAAGGTCTGAACCTTGCCGGCTGGCCAGGGGGATGTCGCGCCATAGCCGAACAAGTTGACGGCGATCACCCGGTAGCTGTCCTTCAACTGTTCGAACAGACGCCGCCATTGGCGTAAGCCGCTTGCCGAGCTGTGCAAAAGAATGACAGCGGGCCCGGTGCCCGCCTCCACATATTCGACGTCAAAGGTATCGCTCTTGATCAATGGCATCTGTCGTCCACCCGTCCGGGCACAGGCTAAATCATAAACACTCCGAAAAAGCGAACGGAACGGGCCTGCTCGTCAGCGCGGAACGGACACGCTACAAGGCCCGGCGAAGGACTGGACATGGCGGAACGAATTTCAGGCGACGTTGTCGTGGTGGGGGCGGGCCCGGCCGGCCTGACCGCCGCGGTCGCGCTCGCCGGTGCCGGCCTGAAAACGATTCTGGTCGCCGGCTCCCTCCCGTCGGACAACCGCACCACGGCGCTGGTCGCAAGTTCGGTGACGGCGCTTGAGACATTGGGCGTCTGGAAGGCCTGCCGGGACCAGGCAGCCCCCTTGCAGTCCCTTCGCATCGTCGACGATACGGCGCGTCTGCTCCGCGCGCCGGAGGCGCGTTTTGAGTCGCAGGAAATCGGGCTCGATGCGTTCGCCTACAACATCGAAAACTGCCATTTGATTTCCGCGCTGGTTGGCCGCTGCGCCGGCCTTCCCGCTTTGACACGCGTCAGCGCAGACGCCCAGGCGGTGGACATTTTTTCCGACCGCGTTCGCGTGCAGACAGCCCATCATGCGATCGACGCTTCGCTTGTGGTCGCAGCCGACGGAGCGCGCTCGATCTGCCGCGCGGCGGCCGGTATTGAGACACAGGGCTGGAGCTATCCGCAGACGGCGCTGACCTTCACTGTCGCGCACACGCGGCCGCATCATAATATTTCGACGGAATTTCACACCGAGCATGGTCCCTTCACCACGGTCCCGCTCCCTGGCCTGCGCTCCAGTATCGTGTGCGTGGTCGACCCGGCGGACGCGGACGTGCTGAAAGGGCTGTCCGATGGCGCGATGAACGCTGAAATCGAGCGGCGCTCCCATTCCATTCTTGGCAAGGTTTCCATCGAGCCTGGCCGTGGCGCGTTTCCCCTGGCAGCCGAAACGGCGCGGGTGTTCGGCGCGCGGCGGACCATGCTGGTCGGCGAAGCCGCACATCGCATTCCACCGATCGGCGCGCAGGGCCTCAATCTCGGTCTGCGTGACGCGGCGACGATCGGCGAACTGGTCGTCGCGGCAAAACACGCCAACGAGGATATCGGCTCAGATGAAATGATGGCGCGTTACGAGACGCTGCGGCGCCCGGACGTGACCAGCCGCACATTCGCCGTCGACCTGCTCAACCGCTCGCTGTTGTCCGCGCTTCTTCCGCTGCAAGGCGCACGCGGGCTCGGCCTCTATCTGATGAATAATGTCGGCCCGCTGCGGCGCGCCGTGATGCGCGAAGGGGTGGCGCCGATTGCCGCGCAGCCGCGGCTGATGCGCGGCGAAGCCTTGGTCTAGACGGCAGGCGGCGCGGTCTTCGCCTGCTCCGGGTCGTCCCTGAACGGCGCGGAGATCGGCACCGGCAGAGCCAAGATGGCGCGGGATCCCATCGCCAGTTTTCGTGCGAACAATCCGCGCTCCAGAAAATGCGGGTCGCGCCAGGCCTCCTCGAGCGTCGCGACGATCGTGGCGCAGCAATCGGCCTGCTGCAGAACCGGCGCCCATTCGGCCGCGGTCCGGCCGGCGATCAACCGCGCCACTTCGGCTTTGGTCTTTTGCGGATCACGGCGGTCATCCGAAAAAGCCTCGGACAGGCCGATCGCGGCTGCAAAGCTCTTCCAGAAATGATCCTCAAGTGCCGCGCAGGCCACGAGCCGGCCGTCCTGCGTCGGATAAAGCTGGTAGCGGGGCGATGCACCCGTCAGCATGGTTTGTCCCGAGCCCGGGTGATGTCCATTAGCCGCGCCATACGCCAGCGCATGCCAGGCAAAGGTGAACATTGCGTCGGTCATGGCGATGTCGAGATAACAGCCCTCGCCGGTGCGGTCGCGCTGGCGCAAGGCCAGGAGGATGTTCATCACCGCCGGAAAGCTTCCGCCCGCGATGTCGGCAATCAGAGCTGGCGGGACGACGGGATGCTCGTGCAACCTGTCCTGCAAAGACAGCAGGCCGGTCTGGCCGATATAGTTCAGATCATGCCCCGCTTCGCCGGCCCGCGGGCCGCCCTGGCCGTAGCCGGAGATGGAGCAATAGATCAGGCGCGGATTGCGGGCTTTCACTGTCTCATAACCCAGCCCAAGGCGCTGCATCACCCCCGGCCGGAATTGCTCAACCAGGATGTCAGCAGCCTCAAGCAATGGGTCAAGCTTTGCGCGGTCTTCTGCGGACTTCAGATTCAGAATGAGGCTGGTCTTGCCGCGGTTGAGCAATCCGAAGGCAGCGCTTTGGCCGTCCAGGAATGGCGGAAAAGAACGCATGTCGTCGCCGCCCGGCCGCTCGATCTTGATCACCTCGGCGCCCGCTTCCGCCAGTATCAGGGTGGCTAGCGGCCCGGGCAGCAGGGTCGTGAAATCCAGAACCCGAAGACCTGCAAGCGGCTGAACCATGGCGGCTCCGTTCAAAAGAGTTGCACCGGCAGCAATTCCGACTTGACCAGCCACATGACCGTGGTGAGCGTCAGCACCGAGATGACGGTTCCGATCAGCACCGAGCTGGAGGCCGGCTCGACCCAGCAGTCATATTGCCGCGCCAGAATGAAGACATTGAGCGCCGGCGGCAACGCCGCCATCAGCACCGCCGTGTAGATCCAAGTCTGCGGAAACGGTCCGAGCAGCGAAAGAAGAAGCAACACGATGACCGGATGCACCGTCAGCTTGACCAGCACGATCACGGGCACTTCCCAGGACATGCGCTGCAACGGTCGCAGCGCCACCGTCACGCCGAGCACGAACAGTGCGCAGGGCGCCGCTGCATTCTGAAGAAACTGCATGAGGCGATCGAGCGCCACCGGCGGCTCGAAATGCAGCGCCGCCGAGACGACACCCAAAGCCGTGGCAACGATGAAAGGATGCAGGACGATGCGCTTCACGACCAGCAGCGCGTTTTCGCCAAGACTCTTCTTGTCGGTGCCGGCCAGCGCCATCAGGAACGGCACCAGCGAAAACAGCAGGATACTGTCGAAACAGAAAATCAGCGCCACCGGCGCGGCGGCCTGCGGCCCGAGTGTCGACAGCGCCAATCCGGGACCCATATAGCCGATATTGCCATAGCCGCCCGCCAGTCCGGCGATGGTCGCATTCTCCAGCCGGTCGCGCGCCAGCAGGCTGATCGCAAAAGCAATGCCGAAAGCCGCCGTCGTCCCCAGCGAGGTGGCCACCACATAGGAAATGCGGGTCAGCTCTTCGAGCGGCGTCTTGGCGACGATCCGGTAGAACAGGCAGGGCAAGGCCACGTAGATGATGAAGAAATTCATCCAGGCGAGGCCGGTATCGGGAATGCGCTGGAGCTTGCCGCAGGCAAAGCCGAGGAAGATCAGCCCGAAATAGGGCAGCGCGAGATTGAGGACGTCGATCATCGAATCCCGTCACCGGCGGGCTGGCAGGGTCCGTTTGCTATCGGCCCCGTCCCTTGCGGTCAATCGCGGGCTGCAAGTCAGGCTTGGCGGGCGTCTCCACATGCTCTAAACGGCCCGGGCAGGCCCCTCCCACGACGTCCCAAATACCGCCCATGAAACTCCCCCGCCAGTTCTACAAACCGCTTGCCGTCGGTGCCCCTGCCCCGTTGCGGGACCTGCCCGTGCGGCTCGAGCGCATGATCCATTTCGTGCCGCCGCATCTTGAGAAGATCCGGGCCAAGGTGCCGCAACTGGTCAAGGAGGTCGACGTCGTCCTCGGCAATCTGGAAGACGCGATCCCGGCCGATGCCAAGGATGCCGCGCGCAAGGGATTCATCGAGATGGCGGGTGCGACCGATTTCGGCGCCACCGGTTTGTGGACGCGCATCAACGCGCTGAATTCGCCCTGGATGCTGGACGACGTGACCGAGATCATCGCGACGGTCGGCAACAAGCTCGATGTCATCATGGTGCCGAAGGTCGATGGCGAATGGGACATCCACTATCTCGACCAGTTGCTCGCGCAGCTTGAAGCCAGACACGGTGTGACAAAGCCGATCCTGCTGCACGCAATTCTGGAAACCGCGGAAGGCGTGAAGAATGTCGAGGCGATTGCTGCCGCGTCTCCGCGCATGCAGGGCATCAGCCTCGGTCCGGCCGATCTTGCAGCTTCACGCGCCATGAAGACGACGCGGGTCGGCGGCGGCCATCCCGACTACAAGGTTCTCGCCGATGCCGACGGCGACAAGCCGCGCGCGGCGTACCAGCAGGACCTGTGGCACTATACCCTCGGCAAAATGGTCGATGCCTGTGCCGCCGCCGGTATCAAGCCCTTTTATGGCCCGTTCGGGGATTTTGCCGACCCGGCCGCCTGCGAGGCTCAGTTCCGCAACGCCTTCCTGATGGGCTGCGCCGGCGCCTGGTCGCTGCATCCCACCCAGGTCGAGATCGCAAAGCGCGTCTTCTCACCCGATCCCGGCGAGGTCGCCTTTGCCCGCAAAATCCTCGACGCAATGCCGGACGGCACCGGAGCGGTCATGATTGACGGCAAGATGCAGGACGACGCGACCTGGAAACAGGCCAAGGTGGTGGTCGATCTCGCCCGTCTGGTTGCCGCCAAGGACCCCGCCATGGCCGCTGTCTACGGGCTCTGAACGCTGGTCCTGCCACAATTTTCAGGTATGTAGGCGTTCTCATGCCAAAGATCGTGCACACTAAAGCTGGCAACCACACGGACCTGAAAGCGCGGGTCGCCAAATACAAGATCGGACAGGTGGTCAAACACCGGATCTTTCCGTTCCGCGGCGTCGTGTTCGACATCGACCCCGTCTTCAACAACACCGAGGAATGGTGGCAGTCGATTCCGGAAGAGGTCCGTCCGGACAAGGACCAGCCCTTCTATCATCTGTTCGCGGAAAACGCGGAAACCGAATACGTCGCCTACGTCTCGGAGCAGAATTTGCTGCCGGACACGTCGAGCGAACCGATCCGCCATCCGCAGGTCGCTGAAGAATTCGTCAGGGATGCGAAAGGCGGCTATCGTCCGCGCGATTTCATCATCAACTGATCGAGTTGCAGCTATTCAAAACAAAAAAAGCGCGCTTCTCAGCGCGCTTTTTTATTTGTGGAGGGCGAGGCTTATTGCGGCTTCGCGCCGGGCGCCTGGCTCTGCGCCGGCTGCTGCTGTTGCAGCTTCTGCCGTGCTTCGTTGGCACGACGCTGCAATTCGTCCTGCAGCTTCTTCTGCTGCTCCTCGAACACCTTCGGGTCGGTGGGCGGGCCGTCATAGGCTTTCGCGAAATCCGCAAGCGGCAGGTTCAGGCTGATCGGCTGCCCATTGGAATTGATCGCCTGCACCGCAAGCTGCTGGCCCTTCTTCAGCCGGTTGATCAGGTCGGCACTGGCTTCATAGTCGGCCATGCAGCCATTGGTGAAGCAGATGACGTAAGGTCCCTGCGCCGGCTGGCCCTGGTCGACAATGATGCGGGTGCCGTGCACGATCTGCATCCCGAGCGGCAAAGTGACGCGCAACACCTTCTTCGGGTCGCCTTCCGGCTCAATCAGCACGGCCGCGACGACGGGCATGCCGGATTCAAGCCGAGCATCCTTGCCCGTAAAGCAGACCTGCTTGGCATTGGCTTCCTGGCCCTTCAGGCAGAACTTGGTCCAGGGCGAATAAATGAGCTGCGGCTGCTCGGCCTGCGCCTGTCCCTGCTGCGCTGCCGGTTTTTGTCCCTGGGCGGCAGGTTTCTGGGCCGCCGGCTTCTGGGCCGGGGCAGGCTTCGCGGGCTGCTGCTGCGCGAAAACCGATCCCGATGCGAGCAGCGCCATCAACGAAGCCGCTGTAAGCGTAGCGAGCGTCCTTGCAGCCGGCCGGGCCGGTGCGGACGCAATCCGATAGGTCATGTCGTACTGTTCCTCTCTCTCGCCGTGATGACGGCGGCAGGCCGATGGCCGTTCCGGGTGTCTCCTCGCCAAAAGCGGCGACAGCGTGACGGTCGGGCACCGTCTGTTAGCCGAATTTGCGGGGCGGATAAAGACATAGAGGTAAATGATGGTGATAACGCGGCTCCCGCCGCCCGGACCTTGGTCGCATCGGCGTCGGGGCCGGGGTTAGGATGTATGGTCCTGGTTGACCCCGAATCACCGCGTATCCGCCGTGCCCCAGTTCTCTGCCCCACGTCGCCTGCCCGGCCGCCTCTGGCGGATGGCGCTCGGCTGCGTCGTCGTGCTGGCGGGCCTGCAGGCGAATCTAGCCCTGGCCGGCCCCTCCCATGCCATCGCCATGCATGGCGAACCGGCATGGCCGAAGGATTTTGCGAGGCTTCCCTATGCCGACCCGCAAGCGCCGAAGGCCGGGCGGCTGGTGCAGGGCGTGCTCGGCACCTTCGATACGCTCAACCCCTTCGTCGTGCGCGGGCTCGCCGCGCAATCCATCCGCGGCTATGTGATCGAAAGCCTGATGGCACGCGGCTACGACGAGCCTTTCACGCTGTATGGACTGCTCGCCCAAAGCGTGGAGACCGACGACGAGCGAACCTTTGTCAGCTTCACGCTCAATCCGGCAGCGCGTTTTTCCGACGGCAAACCGGTCACCGCGGAGGATGTCGTCTTTTCATGGCAATTGCTGCGCGACAAGGGACGACCCAATCACCGCACCTATTATGCGAAGGTGAAAAACGCCGAGATCACCGCCGAACGCACCGTCCGCTTCGACCTCACCGGCAGCAACGACCGCGAGTTGCCGCTGATCCTCGGACTGATGCCGGTTCTGCCCAGACACGCAATCAATCCGGACACGTTCGAAGAAACCACCTTTGAGCCGCCGCTCGGCAGCGGACCTTATATCGTCAAGGACGTGCAGCCGGGTCGCAGCCTGCTTTTCGTCCGCAATCCGGATTATTGGGGGAAGGATCTTCCGATCAATCGCGGCTTCTGGAATTTCGACCAGATCCGTTTCGACTATTATCGCGACGACAACGCATATTTTGAAGCCTTCAAGAAAGGTCTTTACGATGTGCGCGCCGAGCTCGATCCCAGCCGCTGGCAGACTGGCTACGATTTTCCCGCCAGGCGTTCGGGACGCGTGATCAAGGATTCTTTCCCGACCGGTTTGCCCAAGGGACTGTCCGCTTTCGTCTTCAACACCCGCCGGCCGGTTTTCGCCGACAGCCGGGTGCGTGAAGCGATCGCCACCTTGTTTGACTTTGACTGGGTAAACCAGAATTTTTTCTTCGGTCTGTATGCGCGCAGCGCCAGCTATTTCGAGGGATCAGAATTGTCCTCGGTCGGCCGCCCCGCCGACGAACGCGAGCGTAAACTGCTTGCACCGTTTCCCGGCGCCGTACGTCCCGACATCATGAACGGCACCTGGCGTCCCGAAGCGAGCGATGGATCGGGACGTGATCGCGACAATCTGAAGAAGGCACTCGCATTGTTCGCCGCCGCCGGCTTTGATTTGAAGAACGGCGTCTTGCGCAATCAAAAGACCGGCCAGCCCCTCTCATTCGAATTTCTGGTCACCAGCAAGGATCAGGAGCGTCTCGCTCTGGCATTCAGCCGCGACCTCAAACGCGCCGGCATTTCCGTGCGGGTGCGCGTGGTCGACGCGGTCCAATACGATCGCCGGCGCCTGACCTACGATTACGACATGATCCAGAATCGCTGGGATCAATCGCTGTCGCCCGGCAATGAGCAGCACTTCTACTGGAGCTCCGAAGCGGCCGGCGTCGACGGCACGCGCAATTACATGGGCGCGCGCAGTCCCGCGGTTGACGCCATGATCGCGGCGCTTCTGCGCGCGCGTGGCCGCGAGGAATTCGTATCCGCTGTTCGGGCGCTCGACCGCGCGCTGATTTCAGGCTTTTATGTCGTGCCGCTGTTCCATCTGCCAGAACAATGGGTGGCGCGCTGGTCACATATCGAACATCCAAAGACGACATCGCTTTTCGGCTATTTGCCGGAAACCTGGTGGCGCAAGCCGGAAACGCAGTGAACCGTCGATGATCCTGGGCGACGCACCTGCAGACCAATCGAGCGCGCTCTCCGGCGCGGTGACCACGCTCGACGACATGTTCCGTCGCGCGATGATGCGTCATCCGGATTTGCCGGCGCTGGTCGATCCGCAAAATCGCGGAAGCTTCACCGACGGCCCGGCGCGCAGCATGACCTACACGCAGGCCGATGCCATGATCTCGGCGATCGCCTTGCGTTTGCGCCGCCTCGGACTGTCGACCGACAGCGTCATTGGCATCCAGCTTCCCAACACCATCGAAAATATCCTGACCATTCTCGGCGTGTTGCGCGCCGGCATGATCGCGGCGCCGCTGCCGCTGTTGTGGCGTCAGGCTGACTGCATCGCCGCCCTGTCGCGCGTCGGCGTGAAGGCGCTGATCACCTGCGGCCGCATCGGCAATGCCGATCATGGCCGGCTGGCCATGGACGTGGCGGCCGAGATTTTCCCCATCCGCTATGTCTGCGGCTATGGCGCGGAAACCGCCGACGGCATCATCCCGTTCGACGATCTGTTCGAGCAGACCGAGGTCCCCTACACCGCCGCCGCCGCGCCGGAGCGCAACGGCCACGCCGCCGACCATCTCGCGCTGATCACATGGGAAGTCACGCCAAAAGGATTGGCGCCGGTTGCGCGCAGCCACCGTGAGCTCATTGCGGCTGGACTCGCGGTGATCCTGGAAAGCCCGCTGGCCGAGAGCAGCGCCATTCTTTCGTCCATGATGCCGACGTCGTTTTGTGGATTCACGGTGGCGTTGATGCCGTGGCTCCTGAACGGCGGCACGCTTGTGCTGCATCATCCCTGCGATTTCGCGATCATGTCGGCGCAGTTGGCCCGGCATCATTGCGCCCTCGCCATCCTTCCCGGCTCGGTGATACCGCGTCTGGCGGAAGCGGGCGTGTTGTCCGAGGACCACGGGTTGCAGAGCTTGCTGGCGGTCTGGCGATCCCCCGAGCGCATTGGGACCGCGGCACCCTGGCGCAAATCCGACATGGCCCTGACCGATGTGCTGGCCTTCGGCGAGACGGCATTGCTGGCCGTTCGCCGTGACGCGGACGGCAGGCCGGGGCCAATCGGGCATGGCCCGATCATGGTGCCGCGCGATGCGCCGAACGCCGTGCAGATTGCGGAAATTTCAGTGACGGCAAAAAGCACCCTCGCCATCCGCGGGCCGATGGTGCCGCGCGCGGCCTTCCCGCCCGGCGCCGAGCGCAGCAATGGGCCCTGCCTGGAGATCGGCGCCGACGGCTATGTCGATACCGGCTATCCCTGCCGCTTCGACGGCGCGGCGTGGTCCACAATCATCAATGGCCCCCCGGCCGGCATTGTGAGCGTTGGCGGCTACCGCTTTGTGATGCGCGACTTGCAGAATCTCGTGGCTCGCGCCGGACCGATGAATACTCTCGCCGCCCTGCCGGATACCTTCGCCAGTCATCGTCTCGCCGGGAGCGCCGAGGATCGCGCCGGAATGCGCGAAGCTTTGGTCAATTACGGCGCCAATCCCCTGATCGTGCGCGCGTTCCGGGAGCGGTCCGACCGGGCCAATACAGGTTAGCTCCGAATTCTTGCTCCGAATTGACCGGCCATTAAGCACGCAGGGCGAAGATATGCGTGACTTCAACACGCCCGTACAATTCCATGTCCCTGCAAGGTCCGCTTGTCATCGTCGCCGAGGATGCTCCTACGGGGCTCGCGGACAGGCTTGGGTCGGACGGCGCCTTTCCGGTGGTCTGGACGCGGGCAGACCAGACCGCCGATGCCGTCGCGGCGGCACAGCCGTCCGCCATTCTACTTGCCGATACGGAAGCCGCGGGCAATGAGCGGGTTGCGCTGCTTCTTACGGAAACCATTACCGCGCGCATGCCAATCGTTCCGGTCATCGCTTGCGCGAGCGTGGACCAGGAAATTCCGTATCGCGAAGCGTTACCGCTGCCGGCCGACGCCTCTGCCGACATGATTTCGACGCGCATTTCATCTGCTCTGCGCGTGCGTGAATTGCACGCGGCCGTGCTGCGCCGGGCCGAACTGGCCAAGGAAAAAGGGCAGGCCCTGCCCTCACAACCGACGACCGATCCGCTTGAAGACGCGTGTATCATCGTCGCCGGACGGGGGCGCGACTATCCCGGCATTGCCACTGCTGTTGCCGAGCGGGCCGGCCTGATCGGTGCCTTCAGCATTGAGATCGCCGCCCGCTATCTGAAGGCGCGCGATGCCGACGGACTGTTGATCGCCGACGGATTCAATCCCTGGAATGTCGGCGCGCTGCTGACCGTGCTGTCGGAGGACAGCCGCTTCCGCGATCTTCCGGTCGGAATATTGGGCCAGCCGGCGCCGCCGACGAGCATCGGCCTCATTCACACAATTCACGCTACCGATCCGCAGCGCCTGGTGGCACGTCTGGCGCCACTGGCACGCCTGCACGCCTTCGAAGCGCGCCTCCGCCGCCTGATGGAGTCGTTCGACAGCAATGGCGTGATCGACCCGGTCACCGGCCTGCACGTCACGGACAGCTTTCTGCAGGCGCTTGATCACGCCTTGCGCAAGGCCGAGGAGCGCGGCACGGGATTGTCGATCGCGCGCTTCGTGTTTGATGGCGGCGGGCGCATGAAGGCGGATGCGGCGCGTCTCGTCAGCAAACTGATCCGCGGCGCGGACTTTGCCTGCCAGGATGACGACGGTTCGGTGCTGGTGGTGTTCACCGCGACCGATCTGAAGGACGCCCACATCGTGGCGCGCAGGATTGCCTCCGTGCTCAAGCACACCATGCTGGCGCCCGGCTCGTCCGCCACTCCAACAGCGCCGGACGTGATCTTGGCGGCACGCAAGGCCGACGACGATATCGCAACGCTGCTTGCACGGGTCAGTGCTCCGGCGGTTGCGGCGGAATGAGCGAAGGCATAGCTTGAGGCGAACTCACGGGAGTGCGCCATGCCGGTAACCAAAGAGCCGCTGATTGTCGACGTCGTCTCGGATGTCGTCTGCCCCTGGTGCTTTATCGGCAAGAAACGGATCGAAAAAGCGCTGGCGCTGATACCGGATATTCCGGTCGAATTGCGCTTCCGGCCCTATTTTCTGAATGACTGGATTCCGCGCGAGGGCATTGCGCGCGAGGACTATCTGAGCCGCAAGTTCGGCGGCGTCGAGCGCTACAAAGGCATTGCGCAGCGTGTCGCCGCCGCGGCCGCCGAGGAAGGCCTTGTCTATGCGATGGACAAGATCAGCCGTCAGCCCAACACGCTCGACGCGCATCGCCTGATCCACTGGGCGACGCCCTTGGGCAAAGCCGCGCAAATGAAACAGCGGTTGATGGACCTCTATTTCACAGAAGGAGCCGACCTGACCGACAAGGCGGTGCTGGCGCAGGCCGCGGCCGATGTCGGGCTCGCCCGCAATGAGGTTGCGCAATGGCTCGACAGCGACAAGGACGTGGCACTGATCACGCAACAGGCCGAGGCAGCGAAAGCGGCAGGCATCGAAGGGGTACCGACTTTCATTTTCGGCAATGTGCTGGCGACATCCGGTGCGCAGGCGCCGGAATATCTTGCCGACGCCATCCAGCGCGCGGCAGCCGAGCGCGACCGACGGAATGCTGCGGCAGAGTAACTATGCGGCTTTCGCCTGCTCCGCGATGCCGACCAGCTTGCGCAGGATTGCCGCCGTCCCTGTAAGGCGTTCGTCCGGCTGTTCCCAATCGTCGAGGAAAACAACCTTCATGTCAGGGCGGATTTTTGCAACCGGCCTCTGATCGTGCACGTAGCGCACCAGACCCTCCGGGTTGGCGAAAGAGTTGTCGCGGAAAGCCAGCACCGCCCCTTTTGGACCGGTATCGATCTTCTCGACATTGGCGCGGCGGCAGAGCGCCTTGATCGCCACGATCTGCAAGAGATGCCGGACCTCCTCCGGCATCGGCCCGAAACGGTCGACAAGCTCTGCTCCGAAGGAGTCGATCTCGCGATCGTCGTCGAGATCGGCCAGTCGGCGATACAATCCGAGGCGCACCGAGAGATCGGCGACATATTCGTCGGGGATAAGCACCGGTGTGCCGATGGTGATCTGTGGCGACCATTTGTCGGCAACCGGCTCGGTGATGCCGGCCTTCAGGCTTGCCACCGCCTCTTCCAGCATCTGCTGATAGAGTTCGAATCCGACTTCCTTGATGTGGCCTGACTGCTCGTCGCCGAGGAGATTTCCGGCGCCACGAATATCGAGATCGTGCGAGGCAAGCTGGAAGCCGGCGCCCAGTGTATCGAGCGATTGCAGCACCTTCAGCCGTTGCTCGGCCTGAGCGGTGATCTTGCGTTCCGGCAACGTGAGCAGCGCATAGGCACGAACTTTTGAACGTCCCACCCGGCCGCGCAACTGATAGAGCTGCGCGAGACCGAAGCGGTCGGCGCGATGCACGATCAACGTGTTGGCAGAAGGAATGTCGAGCCCGGATTCAACGATGGTGGTGGAGAGCAGCACGTCGAACTTTGCGTCGTAGAAGGCCGACATGATGTCTTCCAGTACCGTCGGCGGCATCTGGCCGTGCGCGACCGCGACCTTGATCTCCGGCACGTTCTTTTCGAGAAATTCCTTGGCGCCGGCCAGGTCCTCGATACGCGGACAGACATAGAAGGATTGCCCGCCGCGATAGCGTTCGCGCAACAGCGCCTCGCGCACGGTGAGCGGATCGAAGGGCGACACGAAGGTGCGCACCGCAAGGCGATCCACCGGCGGCGAGGCGATGATCGAGAGATCGCGCACGCCGGTGAGTGCGAGTTGCAGCGTGCGCGGGATCGGCGTCGCGGTCAGCGTCAGCATGTGCACTTCGGCGCGAAGCTGCTTTAGCCGTTCCTTGTGGGCCACGCCGAAATGCTGCTCCTCGTCCACGACGACGAGGCCTAGATCCTTGAAATGCACGTTCTTGCCGAGCAGCGCATGCGTGCCGATCACGATATCGATCTCGCCCGCGGCCATCCCCTTGCGGGTCTCCTTCAGCTCGGCCGCGCTCACAAGGCGTGACGCCTGGCCGATCTTCACCGGAAAACCGCGGAAGCGCTCGGTGAAGGTCTTGAAATGCTGGCGCGCGAGCAATGTCGTCGGTACCACGACCGCCACCTGCTTGCCGCTCATCACCGCAACAAAGGCCGCGCGCAGCGCCACCTCGGTCTTGCCGAAGCCGACATCGCCGCAGATCAGGCGATCCATCGGCGTGCCCTTGGTGAGGTCTTCAAGGGTGGCATTGATCGCGGCAAGCTGATCCTCGGTTTCCTCATAAGGGAAGCCGGCGCAGAATTCCTCGTAGGAGCCGGTTTCGACCGTCAGCTTCGGCGCCGCATGCAGCTTGCGGGCGGCGGCAATCTTGAGCAGTTCATTCGCCATCTCGCGGATGCGGCTCTTCATCCGCGCCTTGCGCGCCTGCCACGCACCGCCGCCGAGACGGTCGAGATCGACCTGAGTTTCCTCCGCGCCGTAGCGCGAGAGCAGCTCGATATTCTCCACCGGCAGGAAGAGCTTGTCGCCGCCGGCATAATGCAGCTCGAGGCAATCGTGCGGCGCACCGGCAGCCTCAACGGTTTTCAGGCCGACAAAGCGGCCGATGCCGTGGTCGACATGCACCACAAGATCGTTGGCCGCCAGACTCGTCGCCTCGGCAATGAAATTTTCGGCGCGCCGCGAGGCGCGGCGGGAACGGACAAGGCGATCACCCAGGATGTCCTGTTCGCCGATGACAGCCGCATTGTCGGTCTCGAAACCCGTTTCGAGCCCGAGGACGGCGAGTGCAATCTGCGGCTTCGGCTGGCCCAGCGCCTCCGGCCACGATCTCACATTGATAAGATTGGGCAAACCATGGTCGCGCAGCACATGGCTCATGCGCTCGCGCGCGCCCTCGCTCCACATCGTCACGATCACACGCTTGCCGTTCGCCTGCAGCGCGTGAATGTGCCTCGTCACCGCGTCAAACACATTGGCGTTCGGCTCAGCGCGCTCGGCGGCGAAGTTGTGGCCCTGCTTGGTGCCGCAATCGACAACAGCCCCTCCGCCCTCCGGCACCGCAAACGGCGTCACGCGGACCAGCGAAAAGGCCTCGAGCTTGTCCTTCCATTCCTGTTCGGAAAAATAAAGCCGGTCCGGCGGCAAGGGTTTGTAGGGCGCACCGCCGGCGGACGCCGGCACGTCCTTGCGTGCGCCGTAATAGTCCGTGATCTGAGCGAAACGCTCATGCGCGGCTTCTTCCGCCAGCGGTTCGATCGCAACAGGCGATCCAGGCACATAATCGAACAGGGTGTCGAGCCGGTCATGAAACAGCGGCAGCCAATGCTCCATCCCGGGATAGCGGCGGCCTTCGCTGACGGCTTCGTAGAGCACGTCGCCGGGCTCGGTCGCGCCGAAGGCTGCGACATAGCCGGTGCGGAATTTGCGGATAGTCTCGGTGGTGAGCTGGAATTCTGCGACCGGCACCAGATTAAGCGCGCGCATGTCGTATTGCGTGCGCTGCGTTTCCGGGTCGAAGGCGCGGATCGTCTCCAGCGTGTCGCCAAAGAAATCGAGCCGCACCGGATCATCCATGCCGGGCGGAAACAGGTCGAGGATGCCGCCGCGCACGGCGTATTCGCCCGGCTCGCGCACGGTCGATGCGCGCAGGTAGCCGTTCAGCTCGAGCCACGCCACGACATGATCCATGCCGAGTACGTTGCCGGGCGCCGCCGACAGGGATTGCCCCGAGACCCGGTCGCGCGGCGGCACACGCTGCAAAGCGGCGTTCACAGTCGTCAGCAGGATCGAGGCTTTCTCATGCCCGCGTGTTGTGGCGAGCCGCGCCAGCGTCATCATGCGCTGCGCCATCACTGCGGCATGCGGCGAAACGCGATCATATGGCAGGCAATCCCAGGCGGGAAATTCCAGCACGGGTATGTCCGGTGCAAAGAAAGACAGCCCGCGTGCCAGTGCCGCCATGCGTGCCCCGTCGCGGCAGATGACGACCAGACTGACGCCCGCCGCGTTCGGCTTTGCCGCCACCGCCCGCGCCAGATCGGACAGGACCAGCCCCTCCGCGCCGTCGGCTACGCCGGACAGGGTCAGCGGCTTGCCAGCGCGCAACAGCTCGCCCGGGGATTTCGCCATCAGCGCAACCCGTCATTGGCGTTATGGAAAGCGCGCAGCCGCTTCATCACCGTCGTGTCGTAGATCGCCGGAATGTCGATCTCGCCGGTGACCCAGACATAGAGATCATGGTCCGGCACCTCGAGCAGGCTTTCATATTGATCCAGCTCGGCGTCCGACATTTCCCCGATATGGGCGTCGGCAAAACGTCCCATGAGCAGGTCGGCTTCCCGGATGCCCCGGTGCCAGGAGCGGAACAGAAGTCGCCGCCGGCGCGGATCCAGCCCCTCACTCGATCGCGTCGTTCCGGTCATTCGTTCCTTCTCCTGCAACGCCAAACGCCCGGACGGGCCGGGCGCGGGTTATATATGCTGCGAGTCTGCGCCTGTCAGCCGCCATGAGTGCATAAACCCCTTCCGAAGCCCGCATGCGCCCATCTTTGCTCGATCCGTTCTTTGCCGCGATCAGTTCCCTGCCTGGGGTCGGTCCCAAGGTGGAGAAGCTGTACCGCAAGCTGCTCGGGCGCGAGGAGGAGCCGCGTGTTCTCGATCTATTGTTTCATATGCCGACGGGGGCGATTGACCGCCGCGACCGGCCGAAGCTGCGCGATGTCGAGCCGGGAAAGGTGGTGACTGTCGCTGTGACGATCGACAGGCATCGCCCGGCGCCGCCGGGCCGCGCGCGTGCGCCGCATCTGGTCTATGCCAGCGACGAGACCGGCGACATCGTTCTCACCTATTTCCACGCCCGCAAGGATTACCTGGAAAAGCTCCTGCCGGTCGGCGAGACTCGCTACGTCTCCGGCACGGCGGCGCTGTATGACGGGATGCTGCAGATGGTGCATCCCGACCGCGTCGTCGATGAAAAAGGCCTCGCAGCCCTGCCGATGATCGAGCCGGTCTATCCGCTCACCGAAGGGCTCGGCGGCAACCAAATTCGCAAGGCGATGGATGGAGCGCTCGCGAAGATTCCGGCGTTGCCGGAATGGCAGGATAAGGCCTGGCTTGCGCGCAACCATTTCCCCTCCCTCAAGGACGCGTTTCATGCTCTGCATCGTCCGGCCGAACCTGGCGGCGCGTTGCCCGACAGCGCAGCCTGGAAGCGTCTCGCCTATGACGAATTCCTCGCTGGACAATTGGCGCTTGCGTTGGTGCGCGCCGATCTGAAGAAGCGATCCGGGCGGCCCAGCGCCGGCGATGGACACATTCGAAAGAAGGTTATTGCCGCCCTGCCCTATTCGCTGACGCTGTCTCAGCGCCGCGCGGTCGATGTCATTGTCGAGGATCTCGGCAAGCCAGAACGCATGTTGCGCATGCTGCAGGGCGACGTCGGCTCCGGCAAGACCGTCGTGGCGCTGCTCGCAGCGGCAGCAGTGATCGAAGCCGGGCGCCAGGCGGCGCTCATGGCGCCGACCGAAATTCTGGTGCGCCAGCACTTCAAAACCATTGCGCCGTTCGCGGAGGCCGCCAAACTGCGCATCGCCATCTTGACCGGGCGGGAAAAAGGGCGCGAGCGTGACGAGCTTCTGCAAAAGCTTGAAGAAGGCGATATCGACCTTCTGCTCGGCACGCATGCCTTGTTTCAGGACGATGTTCTTTTCCGAGATCTGGCGCTGGCGATCGTGGATGAACAGCATCGGTTCGGCGTGCATCAAAGGCTGGCGCTTGCCCGCAAGGGCAATGCGGTCGATATGCTGGTCATGACCGCGACGCCCATTCCGCGCACCCTGGTGCTGACCTATTTCGGCGATATGGATGTATCGGAGCTGCGCGAGAAGCCGGCCGGACGACAACCGATCGATACCCGCACCATCCCGCTCGACCGGCTGCCTGAGGTCATCGACGCGGTCGGACGCGCGCTGGACGAAGGCAAGCGGGTCTACTGGGTCTGCCCGCTGATCGAAGAGTCCGAGAAAAGCGATCTTGCGGCCGCCGAAGATCGTTTCGCGGTCCTGAAGCAGCGTTTCGGCGGATTGGCCGATCTGGTCCATGGCCGCATGCGCGGCGCGGACAAGGATGCCGCCATGCAACGCTTCGCAAGCGGCAAGACCCGGTTAATGGTGGCAACGACGGTGATCGAAGTGGGTGTCGACGTGCCCGAAGCCACGGTCATGGTCATCGAGCATGCCGAGCGCTTCGGCCTCGCGCAGTTGCATCAGTTGCGCGGCCGCATCGGCCGCGGCAGCGGCCATTCCACATGTCTGCTGCTTTACAAGACGCCGCTCGGTGAAACCGCGAAGGCGCGCCTCGCCATCATGCGCGAAAGCGAGGATGGCTTCCGAATTGCGGAAGAAGACCTGAAGCTGCGCGGCGAAGGCGACGTGCTCGGCACGCGCCAAAGCGGCCTGCCGGGCTTTCGCATCGCCCGCATCGAGACCCATGGGGCGCTGCTCACCGCCGCACGCGATGACGCCAATCTGATCCTCAGTCGCGATCCTAAGCTCGCGAGCGAGCGCGGGAAGACGCTGCTGCATCTCCTCTATCTTTTCGAGCGCGATGAAGCGGTGCGGCTGATCCGGGCCGGCTGACCTACGCGGTCTTGGGCGCAGGTCCGCCGAACCGGTTGTCGCCCGGCTGGCCGGGCTGGCAATACCAGTAGATCAACAGGATGGTTCCAATGATTGTGAAAGCGATCAACTGCCACCAGCCGGTCCGATCGATATCATGCAGACGCCGCGCACCCACGGCGAGTGACGGCAGAAGCGTAACGACCGACGCGATGGAATTGAGCGGCGAAATCTCGTTGCCCGGGAAAATGGCCATGTCGAGGATGGCTGTCGCGGTTCCGAGGATGAAGCAGAACAGCACCCAGTACCAGAATTCCGACCTTACGGCGCGGCCGGAGAAATTCACGTAGTTCACAAAGCCGGATTTGATCGCATCTATGAAATTCATTGGTCAAACCCCGTTGATGAAAATTCACTACGCTATTTTGCGGGCTCCTTCATCTCCTGATTGCGGATCACCTGCGCTGCGCGCGCGGCGGCAGCCATTGCCGAGAGCTTCTGCTGTTCGCCGTTGCCGTTGCTGCCCGGCTGGATCATGCCAGCGGACATGATCAACGTCGCCGCAGATTCGACTGCGATGTCGAGCTCGATAATCCGCTTACGCGGCAGATAGAAAAAGAAGCCGGTTGTCGGATTGGGCGTGCAGGGCATGAAGACCGAAACATGTTCCTCTTCCCCCGGCAAGCGCGCGGCGACATCGGCGCTCGGCGGCTGCGAAATGAAAACCAGCGACCACATGCCGGGCGACGGAAACTCGACAAGGCCGACCTTGCGAAAGCTCGTTCCCGATTTCGAGAACAGCATGGTGAAGATCTGCTTCGCTGTCTTATAGATCGGCCGTACGATCGGCATGCGGTCGATCAGATTATCGCCCAGTTGCAGCAGCGTGCGCCCGACCAGATTTGCGGTCAGGAATCCGAGCAGGGTCAACGCAAAGAACGCAATCACCAACCCTGAGCCTGGGATCTTCCAGGGCAGATAGGTTTCCGGCCGGTAGATTTCCGGGACCAGCGGGCGCACCCAATCATCGACCCAGGTCACAAAGGCCCAGATCAGCCAAGCCGTCACCGCGACGGGACCGGCAACGATCAGGCCGGTCAGGAAGTAATTGCGGACGCGCCCGCCCAGACTTGTCGGGTGTTGATCGCTTTCGATGATGTCAGGTGGTGGCGTGCTGGGAGTGTGGTGGTCGCTCATGGTCTCGTCAATTCGCGGCAAATGCCGCAGGCGGATCAATATAGCCTATCGGCTGAGACTTGCGACGGAACTATGACCGCCCGGGTTCCGCGGCCGGATTACTCAACCGTGACCGATTTGGCCAGATTGCGGGGCTGGTCGATATCTGTCCCCAGCGCCACAGCGGTGTAATAGGCAAGTAATTGCACCGGAATGGCATAGACCAGCGGGGTGACCGAAGACGGCATGTCCGGCAGGACGATGGTAGTCAGGGAGGGCATGGTCGCCTCGCGCGCCCCCTTGGCGTCGGTCAAAAGGATGATTCGGCCGCCGCGCGCCGCCACTTCCTGCATGTTGGAGACGGTCTTCTCGAACACGCCGTCATAGGGCGCGATCACGATAACCGGCATGGTTTCGTCGATCAGCGCGATCGGACCATGTTTCAATTCGCCGGCGGCGTAACCCTCGGCGTGAATGTAGGAGATTTCCTTCAGCTTGAGCGCGCCTTCGAGCGCCAATGGATAGCTCGTGCCGCGGCCAAGATAGAGCACGTCGCTGCTCTTGCCGAGATCGCGCGACAGCGTCTCGATCTGGTGTTCCAGCAGCAAGGCTTCATTCATGTGCCGCGGGATTTCGATCAGCGCACGTACCAGCTTGCGCTCATCTTCGGCCGACAGAGCGCCGCGCACGCGGCCCGCAGCGATGGCGAGGCAGGCCAGCACCGACAACTGGCAAGTGAAGGCCTTGGTCGACGCAACGCCGATCTCCGGACCGGCCAGCGTCGGCATGATCACGTCGCTGTCGCGCGCGATGGACGAGGACTGCACGTTGACGACCGACAGCACATGCTGGCCCTGCTGCTTTGCGTAACGCAGCGAGGCGAGCGTGTCGGCGGTCTCGCCCGACTGCGACACGAAGATCGAAAGGTCGCCCTTGCGCAGCGGTGCCTCGCGATAACGAAATTCGGAGGCGATATCGATCTCGACCGGGATGCGGGCGTAGCGCTCGAACCAGTATTTGGCAACGAGACCGGCGTAATAAGCGGTGCCGCAGGCGGAGATCGAGATACGCTCGAGAGATTTGAAATCGAACGGCAGCTTGCCGGGCAACACCACGCACTCGTTGGTCATATCGAGATAATGCGACAATGTATGCGCGACGACTTCCGGCTGCTCGTGGATTTCTTTCGCCATGAAATGGCGGTGATTGCCCTTGTCGACGAGGAAGGCCGAGCCTGTCGTCTTGATGAGCTGGCGATTCACCTTGCGGCCTTCGGCATCGAAAATCTCGACGCCGCCACGCCGCACCACGGCCCAGTCGCCGTCCTCCAGATAGCTGATCGTGTCGGTGAAGGGGGCGAGCGCAATCGCATCGGAGCCGAGATACATCTCGCCGTTGCCATGGCCGATGGCGAGCGGCGATCCCTTGCGCGCACCGATCAGCAGATCGTCTTCGCCGGCAAACACAAAGGCGAGAGCGAAGGCGCCGCGCAAACGCGGCAGCGCCGCCTTCACGGCCTCGACCGGCGAGCGGCCCTTCTTTATTTCTTCGGTGACGAGATGTGCGACGACCTCAGTGTCTGTCTCCGAGCCGAATGTCGCGCCGCTCTTTTCGAGCTCCTCGCGCAATTCGCGGAAATTCTCGATGATGCCGTTATGTACGACGGCGAGCCGCTCAGTCGCATGCGGATGCGCGTTGTTTTCAGTCGGCTTGCCGTGCGTCGCCCAGCGCGTGTGGCCGATACCGGCGAGGCCGGTCAGCGGCTCCTTGCCGAGCCGCGCTTCCAGGTTCTTCAGCTTGCCCTCGGCGCGGCGGCGCTCAAGATGGCCATTCTCGACGGTGGCGACGCCCGCGGAATCATACCCGCGATATTCCAACCGCTTCAGCGCATCGACCAATTGGCCGGCGACGGCCTCACGGCCCAAAATTCCGACAATTCCGCACATCGATGGCGTGCCACCCTCTCCGTTCCCCGGATCGTCCTTAAAGCCGCCCGTCTCCGGTCACGGAAATCAAAAACCGTTTCGACATGTGACAGGCGGACAATGCCGCCGCCACACTCACTAACGCTGTTCCGACGGCACCCTCTTCTTGCCTGCCGCCTTCAGCTTGCGCAAGCGCTCCGCCCAACCTTCCTTAATGGTCTGCCGCACCCTGCCCAAAGCCAGGGCATCGGCCGGCACATTGTCGGTTATCACCGAACCAGAACCGATATAGGCGCCGTCGCCGACGGTCACCGGCGCCACAAGCGCCGAATTCGACCCGACAAAAGCGCCCTTGCCGATCTCGGTCCGGTGCTTTTGTACGCCGTCATAATTGCAGAAGATGGTACCGGCGCCGATATTGGCGTTCTCGCCGACGCGACCATCGCCGATATAGGAGAGATGATTGGCCTTGGCGCCATCCTCCATCACCGCTTCCTTCAGTTCGACGAAATTGCCGATCCTGACGCCCTTGCCGATTTTCGTTCCCGGCCGCAGCCGCGCATAAGGCCCGATGGACGCGCCTGCGCCGACATGTGCGCCGGTCAGGTGCGAGAACGAATGAATGACGGCGTTGTCGTCGACCGTGACATCCGGACCGAAGACAACATACGGTTCCACCGTCACGTCGCGCCCGAATTTAGTATCGGCTGACAGGAAAACCGTGTCCGGCGCGATCATGGTGACGCCGGAATCCAGCGCCGCCTTGCGCAAACGCTGCTGCAGCACGGCCTCGGCTTCGGCAAGTTGCGCCTTGGTGTTAATGCCTCTCACATCGTCCTCCTCGACCTCGACCACGGCGGCGCTCAGTCCCATGTCCCCTGCAAGCGATACCGCGTCGGTGAGATAGAATTCCTTCTTGCGGTTGTCGTCCTTGATGCGCTCCAGGAGCGATAGCGCATGCTTGCCGGAGAAGGCCATCAACCCGCCATTGCAGAGCGTGATCTTGCGTTCTTCTTCACTCGCATCGTTATGTTCGCGAATGGCGACAAGCTTGCCGCCCTTCAACACCAGCCGCCCGTAGCCGGTCGGATCGGCAGGACGAAACCCGGTCACGGCCACAGCCGCGCCCTGCGCGATCGGCGCGCGCAGACGCGCCAGATTGTCCGCAGTGACGAGCGGGGTATCCCCGAAGATCACGAGGATATCGTCAGCTCCCTTCGCCAGCGCCTCGCGTGCGGCCAGCACTGCATGCGCGGTTCCGCGGCGCTCCCTCTGCACCGCGATCGTGGCCTCCGGCACAAGACGCCGGGCTTCGGCTGAGACGGCATCATGATCCGGACCGATGACCACCGCGGTGGCGGTCGAACCTGCTGCTTTCACGGCGGTCAGCACATTGGCCAGCAAGGTGCGGCCGCCCACCTGATGCAGCGCTTTCGGCAATGAGGACCGCATGCGCGTACCCTCGCCGGCAGCGAGGACAATGGCCAGACAGGTCCGGGATGGTTTCGTGGTTTCGGCATTCATGGGGTCCTCTTATCCGAGCAGCCGGATGTGGAAAAGCCATGACCGCCGATTCGGCTGCCGGGAAGAGATATTGCCCGCTTCCTGCTAGCATTTCCGCTGGCTGATTCGCGAAGATGCAATGCCCGAACCCAACGACCGGACCATGAGTACGGACTCCCTGGCGCGCGAGGATATCGACTTGCGCGGGCTGATCCGTCTGGCGAGCTGGGGCGCCGCAGCCGCGGTTGCCCTGTTGCTAGCGGTCTTCGCGACACGCTCCGACATCGGCAGCCGGCGCATGACGGCCATGTTCGGTCCGGCGTCAGGGGCACAGACCGCGCGGCTGCAAGCCGAACTCTCGCCGGCCGCGACCCGCACCGCCGAACTCGAATTTGAAACCCAGCAGATGGCGGTCGCTGTGCGTTCTCTTTCGGCCGACCGCGACCGCCTGCTCGCGCGTGTCACCGTGCTCGAGCGAAATCTGGACGATGTGACGGGCTCAATTTCCCGACAGGCGAAACCGACGACGGAACCGTCACCGAAGCCCGAAGCTGTCGCGCAGACGGACACGACGCAGTCCGTTCCGGGTCCGGTTGCCATCGGCCCGTCGCTCGTTGCCACGATATCTTCGCCGCTGACCATTCCCTCGCCATCGCCGCAGGTACTGGCGAGCGTCGGGCTACCCTCCATTCCGACAATTGACGACGAAGAAAATACCGCGACGCGCACCGACTTCGGCGTCGATATCGGCAACGGTCCCAATCTGAAGACCCTGCGCAACGCATGGGTGTCCATCAAGCGGAGTCATGCCGATCTGTTCGAGGGACTTTATCCGGTGGTCGCCGTCCGCGACGGCGGCAAACCCGGTTCGGTCGAATTGCGGCTGATTGTCGGGCCGCTGAGCAATGCCGCGGCTGCCGCGCGGCTCTGTGGTCGCGTGGCGAATGCCGGCATGTCATGCCAGCCGGCGATTTTCGACGGGCAGCGCCTCGCCTTGCGCTGAGCCGTCGGCTGCGGTCATAGTGCCGCCTCATGCAGAACCCGAAGACCCGTCCGCTTTTCATGCCGACGCCGCGCCAGACAAACTGGCTGATCGCCGCCGGATTGCTGTCTGTCGGCTATGCGCTCTATCTGCGATATCTGGCCATCGAACTCTCGACCGTCGGCCTTGCCTGCCAGGCCGGCTTGCAGACTTGGCTTTGCTTCACCCGCAAGGTCGTCATCGCGCTGTTTTCGAATTCGGTCTTCGGCTTTGTTGCGCTGGGCGCGGCCCTGCTCAATTTGATCCGCCCCTCGCTGGTCCTGTTCGCTATCGGGCTGGTCGCTGCCGGTTTCGGCATTGTCCTTTACAATGTCGGACTGTCGGCATTGTCCGTGGGACTTCTGATCCTCAGCCTGGCGCGGCCGCGTCCCTCGACCGGAACAGAATAACGGCAAGCGCCACGATCAAGGCGCAGAACCAGACCGACTGCCAGTTCGCGAGGGTTTCGTTGAACACAATGTAGACGGCCGACAGGACAAGCGTTGCTGCGGATACGATCTCGGCCGCGCCATGCCTGCGTCCCGGCGCAGCCGTCGTCAGCGACAGCAGCAGGAACGGAGTAACGGCCGCAGACAGCGGCGCGTAAGGGAAATCCTTGTAGCGCGGATCGAAGACAAGGCCGAGCGCGACCTGGATCGCCACCAGTGTCAGCGCAACAAGCAGCAAGCCCAGCGCGATCGCCAGCGGGCGACGCGATTCCGGTCGGAATGTCGCGAGCACGACGGCAAAAGATGGGATCGTCGTTTTTTGCATCACGGCCGCCGACGCAACCGGCGGGATGGCGGCCGCCAGCAGCACCAGCGCGACGGAGCGTATCCACCCGCCAAGCCCAAGACTCTCGATGAACATCAGTTCAGTCGCCAGGATGATGAAAATTCCAGCGACGGCGGCATTCACGGCAACGGCAAGCCAGGCGCCGATGGAGGCTGTCAAAGACCCGGTGAGGCGCAGGCGCGCGATCCCGGCTGCGGCGAAGACGAGCCCCGCCAAGAGAATTCCGGCGATGGCCTGCCGCTGCCAATGCGGATGGTTCGATACCGCGACCCCCCAGGGAAATTTCTGCTCGCGTGTCCTCGCATCGAACAGGCCCCAGTAGCCGCCGACCGTTCCCTCGAGTCGACGCTTCCAGGGCTGATCGAATGCTTCGATCACGTTGATGCGGAAATTGTCGCGCTTGGCGAGCGCGAGAACGCCCTGGATGACCAGCGCCTGATTGGCGAGCGACGGCAGCGCCCCTTCGCGCATGCGCCCGGCGCTGGGCCAGCCGGTTTCACCGATTAGGATATCCTTGTTGGGGAACGCGGCGACCATTCGCCGGCGAATGGAATCCACATGCGCCACCGCCTCATTGGCGGGAATTGGGAAGTCCTCCCAATACGGCAGGATGTGAATGGTGATGAAGTCGACTGCATCATAGATTTCGCGATGTCGAAGCCAGAACTCCCAGACATCGGCATAGGTCACCGGCATGCTCACCTGTGCCTTCACCCGGCGGATGATGCCGGCAAGATCGGTCGCGGATATTTCACCACGCAGCAAGACTTCATTGCCGACCACGACGGTCTGAATCACGTCCGGAAAACGCTTTGCCAGTGAGATGGTGGTCGCGATCTGCGCTTCATTCTTGGCCGCTATGCTCGACAGCCAAAGGCCATGAATGACCTTCATCCCGTGCTTGCGCGCGATTTCCGGAATCTGCTCGAGGCCATGCTCGATCGAATAGGTGCGCACACAGTCGGTCAGGCTTTTGAGGCGCGCCAGATCCTCATCGATCTGCCAGGCCGGAATATGCGTCCCCTCCGACAGCGGGTTTTGGTCTCCGCGAAAGGGCGCATAGGACACGCAGTGCAGCTTCTCGCCTGCAACCAGCGGCGCCGCAGGCATCGGCACGGCCATCCCTATCCACCACCAAGCTGCCCCGACAACAGCGGCAGCAGCGGCCAGAAGTCCAAGCGGGATCGTCAACGAGATAAACAAACGTTCATACATGCGAATGAAGAGCCAGGCGCCTGAAGGTAGGGAAACAGAAAGCTTCGATGCTTTAAGCACAAGTGCGGCTGCCGCTGGACAAAAGTTTGGAAGTTGGATTTCCTTTTATCCTGCAAAGCCGTGCGGCAAGGCGCCGTATTGCTGACCGATTTAGATGAGAATTTGCGTCCGCTCAGAGCTGGATTCCCTGGCCCGACCTATCGAGAAATCACACCACCATGTCCGTTCGCGTCCTGCGCCTCTTACCCGCGCTTTGTCTTGCGGGAGTACTTGCTGCGGCTGGCAGCCAGCCCGCATTCGCCCAGAGCGGCGGCGATCAAGGAGCCGCTGACAAGGCGAAACAACAGCCGAGTGGCGAGGCCAAGAAAGAGCCTTCGCAGCGCAAGGCGGACGACTTGATGGAGGTGTCCCGTCAGATTACCGGCCCGGCGGGCAATCCGGAATGCGTCTGGCTCGGCCGCCGGGTGGTGAATTTGCTCTGGCGCGACGACATGGACACCGCTTTCCGTCATCTTGATCTTTATGACCGCTTTGGATGCCCGGGCGGGCACATTCAGGCGACCTTCCGCTGCGTCGTCAGGCAGGGTTCGATCGACCCGAAAGCACCAGATACCCTGCAGGGACGGGTGAACACCTGTTGGGTCAATCCTGCGGCACCGCCGGCGCCGGCGGCTGCAGCAAATTCACCGCAATCCGGAACATCCACACAGTAAAAGAGTTGTCTGTCCGGCTGCGTGCGGCGTCATTAAAACGCCACGTCCGGATTTAAATTGTAGAGCCGCCTCGTTCGAGGTATTTTGCATCGCAGCAGGCGCCTTCCCAGGGGACGGGGTGGACGCCTTCCTCACAGCCCCGTTGGTCTAGCGTATGATGCGCCTCGCCGTTTTCGTCGTCGCGCTTGTGGCAATTGTGCATACGGCACTCTGGGCTCTCGCTGAAAAGCGGGTAGCTGCGCCCGATATCGAAGGGCCGCTCGCCAGCGTTTCTTACGCTCCGTTTGCAGGCGCGACGCATGCAGACAAGACACAAACATCTGCCGCGCAGATTCGTTCCGACTTGCGCATACTCGCTCCGATCACGCGCGCGGTGCGTACCTATTCGTCTACGCAAGGCGTCGAATTGGTGCCGACCATTGCGAATGAATTCGGATTGAAGGTGACTGCCGGCGCCTGGCTCGACAACGACGCCAAGCGCAATGAACGTGAAATTCGCTCCGTCATCGATCTGGCGCGGCGCAATTCCAACATTCATGGCATTGTCGTCGGCAACGAAACTGTGTACCGCGGCGAGACTGTTCTCATCGGCGATGAGAAACTCGACCTTACCCCTGAGGAATTGAAGAACCTTCAGGACACGGAAGCTTCGGGCGATGCGATGCGCATCAACCGCGCCAAGGAAGACATCAATGTTGCCCGCCTTATCAAGGTGATTCAGCGGGTCAAGCGCGAAACGCAGGTACCGGTGACCACCGGTGAAATCTGGAGCGTGTGGCGCGATCATCCCGAACTGGCATCGGCCGTCGATTATATCGCCGTACACATCCTCCCCTACTGGGAAGGCGTACCCGACGCGAACGCCGTCGACAAAGGCATTGGCGGCTACCAAGAGCTGCGTCGTATGTATCCCGGCAAGCGGATCGTCATTGCCGAGTTCGGTTGGCCAAGTGCGGGCTACAACCTGAAAGATGCCAATCCCGGACGCTTCCAGCAGGCCAGCATATTGCGCGATTTCGTTGCCCGCGCGGATGCGCTTGGCATCGATTACAACATTGTTGAAGCCATCGATCAGCCCTGGAAGGTGTTCGAAGGAAGCGTCGGCGCCTACTGGGGCATGTTCGATGATGCCCGCCAACAGAAATTCGCCTTCAGCGGACCGCTCACCGATCCGGATCACTGGCGGCAGATGCTGCTCTCGGTCCTCCTCGGATTGCTTCTGTCATTGCCCGTCCTTGCAATGACCGGCGCGACCTTCGGTCAGGCCGCCCTGCTTGCGGTATCCGCGCACGCGGTCGGCGCCTGGTTCGCCACAGTTTTTGGCTTTTGGAAGGGCCACTATTTTGTCCCGGGCTCCGCCTTCGCGCTTGGTCTCGGCGTCACGCTGCTCGTGCCTATGGTGATGATCGCATTTGCACGCATGGAAGAGATCGCGGCCATCGCCTTTGGCCGCAAGCCGCAACGCCTGATCGTCTCGCCACCGTTGGCACCCGAAGGTTTCGGCCCGAAAGTCTCGATTCACATTCCCGCCTACAAAGAGCCGCCGGAAATGTTGAAGGCGACGCTCAATGCGGTGGCGAGCCTCACCTATCGGCATTTCGAATGCATCGTCATCATCAACAACACGCCGGATCCGGCCTTCTGGCAGCCGATCGAGGAGCATTGCCGTGCGCTCGGCGACCGCTTCAAGTTCGTGCGTGAGGACAACTTGCAGGGGTTCAAGGCCGGCGCGCTGCGCCTGGCGCTGACGCAGACGGCGCCCGATGCCGAAATTATCGGCGTGATCGACGCTGACTATATCGTCACGCCCGACTGGCTGACCAATCTTGTTCCGGTCTTCGCCGATCCGAAGGTCGGCCTGATCCAGGCGCCGCAGGATCACCGCGACGGCGACCGCAGCGTCATGCATTACGCGATGCAGGGCGAATATGCCGGCTTCTTCGACATCGGCATGGTCCAGCGCAACGAAAAGAACGCCATCGTCGTGCACGGCACCATGTGCCTGATGCGCCGCGAGGCGTTGGCCGCCGCCGGCAACTGGTCGAGCGACACGATCTGCGAAGACACCGACCTCGGCCTAACCATGATCGAACTTGGCTGGAAGACGCATTACACCAACCGCCGCTACGGCTTCGGCCTGCTGCCCGACACGTTCGGCCAGTTCAAGACGCAGCGTCACCGTTGGGCCTATGGCGGCATGCAGATCGTCAAGAAGCACTGGCGGCGTTTTTTGCCCGGCGTATCGAGTCTCAACCGCGAGCAGAAACGCGAATTCCTGCTCGGCTGGCTGAACTGGCTGGGAGCCGAGTCGCTTGGCGTCGTCGTCGCCATCTTCAATCTGCTCTGGGTTCCGGTCGTCGCATTTGTCGGCATCGCTATCCCGGACAAGATACTCACCATTCCGATTATCGCCTCGTTCGCGGTGTCGGTGCTGCATTTCATGACGCTCTATCGCCTGCGCGTCGACATCAACAAGAAGCAGACCTTCGGCGCGGTGATTGCCGCGATGTCGGTGCAATGGACGGTGGCGCATGCGGTGTGGGACGGTCTCGTTAAGGACCACCTGCCCTTCGCGCGCACCGCGAAAGGCGGCCGCGGCCGCCTGAAGACTGACTTCCAGGCCTTCTGGGAAGCGGTGATCGGCGGACTGCTCGTTCTTGGCGCCGCGATTCTGGTCGCCACCAACGACCGGCAGGTCAGCGAAATCTACGTCTTCGCCTTCGTGCTGATGATCCAGAGCCTGCCGTTCCTGGCGGCGACGATGATCGCGGCCTTCGACGGCAACCGGGTCAACGACTTCGCCTATTGGGCCGAACTGCGCAGCCGCGCCGTCGCGCTCGGCAAACGCCGCCCGGCGCTTGCCAAGGCGATCGCTGAAGCGCCCGCGGACAAGCAGATGGAAACGATTCAGTAGCGCCGCTGCACTCGAAAAATGAAAACGCCGCCCGATCGGGCGGCGTTTTGCTATAACAACGTACGTTCCTGCCGGCTGTTACGCCGGCAGCGCTTTCTCCACCAGGCGAGCCCAATAGGACGCGCCGATGGGAATGATCTCGTCATTGAAGTTGTATTTGGGGTGATGCAGCCCGGCGCTGTC
Organism: Pseudorhodoplanes sp.; assembly: GCA_032027085.1. Taxonomy (NCBI): domain Bacteria; kingdom Pseudomonadati; phylum Pseudomonadota; class Alphaproteobacteria; order Hyphomicrobiales; genus Pseudorhodoplanes; species Pseudorhodoplanes sp. The sequence continues at coordinate 3,609,441 of JAVSMS010000001.1, forward strand.
GCCATTGCCGACGAAGATGAACGCGCCCGGCCGCGCATTCAGCATGAAGGAAAAGTCCTCCGCGCCCATCACCGGCAGGATATTTTCGTCGACACGCTCCTTGCCGACGATCTCGCTCGCGACCGATCCCGCGAAAGCCACCTGATCCGGGTGATTGCGGGTGACTGGATAGCTGCGCTTGTATGCCACCGTTGCCTTCGCCCCGTGCGCCCTGGCAACGTTCTCGACGATCTCGCCGACGCGCTTCTCAACCAGGTCCTGCACCTCCGGCGTCAGGCTGCGGCAAGTGCCGCGCAGCAAAGCCGTCTGCGGGATGACATTGTTGGTCGAGCCGGCCTGGAACTGGCATATCGACACGACCGCCGAATGCAGCGGATCGACGTTGCGCGACACAATCGACTGCAACTGATTGACGATCTGCGCTCCGACCATAACCGGATCGACGGTGAAATGCGGTCGCGCCGCATGGCCGCCGCGGCCCTCGATCTCGATATCGATATGGTCCGCCGCCGCCATGATCGGTCCCACGCGCATCGCGAATTGGCCCGTGGGAATGCCCGGATAATTGTGCATCCCGTAGACTTCCTCGATGCCGAACCGCTCCATCATGCCGTCGGCGACCATCAGCTTGCCGCCGCCGCCGCCTTCCTCGGCTGGCTGGAAGATCACGACCGCGGTGCCGGCGAAATTGCGCGTCTCGGCGAGGTATTTCGCGGCACCCAGCAGCATTGCCGTATGGCCGTCATGGCCGCAGGCATGCATCTTTCCCGGAATGGTCGACTTGTACGGCAGGTCGTTCGCTTCCTCGATCGGCAGCGCGTCCATGTCCGCGCGCAATCCGATCACCTTGGCGCGCCCGCCGTTGGCCGGCCTGCGGCCCTTGATCACGCCGACCACGCCGGTGCGACCAATCCCCGGCACGACCTCATCGCAGCCGAACGCCTTGAGCTTCTCCGCCACAGACGCCGCCGTGCGGTGCACATCGAAATCCAATTCCGGATGGGCATGCAGGTCATGCCGCCAGGTGGTGATCTCGGGATGAAACTCGGCGATGCGATTCACGATTGCCATTGGGCCGGAACTCTCAATTACGGGCGGAAATTCGAAGGAGCGGGATCTCGCGTCAACCTAGGCAATTCCCGCCGCGCTGACGAGCCCATGGCCGAAACCGGCCTGTCAAATCTGCGGCACGCGTTCTCAGAGCCCATCGCCGCGTCTCGGTTCCACTTATGTTCCGGCCGCACCGCTTCACTTCCATCTCCAACCCCGACGGCTTTCGGAAAGGCTGCATCTGCCCCAACCAAAGCCCTCCGGGAACGGAATTTTCCGTTGTCCGGGCCGCCCATTCGGCTTATGTGTCCGCCCAGCCGGTCGCGCCCTTCGGGTCTTATCCAGTCCCTTACGGCCCGGCCTCTGCACGGCGGCCACCGAACTCCGCCAGGCACCAGACACTCAACGCGAGCCCGTAGCTCAGTCGGTAGAGCATTTGACTTTTAATCAAAGGGTCCCGGGTTCGAATCCCGGCGGGCTCGCCAGTGTTCTTTGATCGCTCGGCGATTCACTTCTGGGTTTGTGCGGCCTTTGCCGTCCGCATCACAGCGACCGCCTGTTCGACGCGCCTTTCTCTCGCCGCGCGGCGCTGCATGGACGCTTGCTTCACCGCTTCGACGATCTCGGGCGTCGAGGTGAATGGCGTGCCGCCGGGAAATGGCGGCGCCGGATCGTATTCGATCTGCAACTGAATCTTTTGCGCGATCTCCTTGCCAGCCACGTCGCTGACCACGCGCAGCGCCATGTCGATGCCGGAGGTGACTCCGCCGGAAGTGTAATATTTCCCATCGACCACCATCCGGTCGTGACTGGGGATTGCGCCAAAATGCGCAAGCAGATCGCGCGCCTGCCAATGTGCGCCGGCCCGGCGCCCGGTCAGCAGACCGGCGGCCGCCAACAGCAGTGAGCCGGTGCAAATGCCGAATACATGCCTGGCGGCATCGGCCTGATCGCGCGCGAATTGCACCCAGGCTGGGTCAACCATGGCATCGTCGATTCCGGTGCCGCCTGGCACCACGAACAGATCCGGGCGCTGCGCCGCCTCGCGCGTCACGGTCGGCAGAATGGTCAGGCCGCGATCGGTGCGGACCGGATCGAGCGAGGCCCCCACCAGTTCGACCGTCCAGCCGGGAACGCGTGCCAGCACCTCGAATGGTCCGGTCAGATCGAGCTGGACCATGTCCTTCACCAGAACCATGTTCACCAGAAATCTGCCGCTCATGCCGGCACCTTTCACCGCATGCAGGGCCCTGTTGCAGTGCGGCATCATGTGCCGCCCTCGGCCATAGAGCAAATTGAAATCAAATCCTTCGGCTCACCACGAAACAATCCTCAAGGCGTCGTGATACTGCCACACAGGGTGGATAGCTTTTGGCGACGGTGGATGGGGTAGCTAGACTTGAAGGAGGAGGTCATGCAGTTGCACTTTGACTCTCCGGCCGGGTCTTCCCGTTTGGCCGTCATCCCTTTCTTTCAGCGTCCCGTCTGCCCCCGTTGCGGCGACACGATGTTCGCGGCGACAGCAACCGAATATTTTGGCAGTGGCCTCATCCGCCATTCCTGGTCCTGCGAAATTTGCCAGCACGAATTCCAGACCGCGGTGGAATTGCCTTCAGATCTGCAATAACGCGATGAATTGATGCATCCTGCCGGGATGAAACCTTGCAGCTGCGGGGTTTTATGCCTGATGTCGCAATGGGGGATGCATCATGGACCTCTATCGTTGGCGGTTTTTCGGATGCGTTTGTGTTCTGCTGCTGGCCTCGCCGGCGATCGCTCAGACAGTGAATCTCCGGGCCGAGCTGAAGGGCAGCAATGAAGTGCCGCCGCTCAATCTCGCCGGCAGCGGGCAAGTCGCTGCGATCTTCGATCCGGCGACCAAGAAGCTGTCCTGGAAAGGCAGTCTGTCCAACCTGACCGCGGCGCCAACCATGGCGCATTTCCACGGTCCGGCCGAGGCCAGCAAGAATGCCGGAGTCCAGGTAACCATCCCCGATCCGGGCTCTTCCTTCTCGGGCGAAGCCACCCTCACCGACCAGCAGATCCGCGATATGCTGGCCGGCATGTGGTACGTGAACATCCATACGGCCGCCCACCCAGCCGGAGAGCTTCGCGGCCAGTTGCTGAAATAAGGGGCGGCAAATCTCCAGTTTTCGCTCGCCGCGTTCAGGGAGAGGCCGGCGCTCCAATCCACCCAGCATGCGCTGTGAGAAGACCCGCCGGCCCCTGCCCGGCGGGTTTTGCATTTGTGCGGGATACAGCCCGCCGTTTATGACAGGTCTGCGCATGCTCGGCGCTTGCGGCGTTGCGGCAGAGGTGGACAGGAGACGAGAATGGCGAAGGCGAACGGGGATTTGCCCTTTCTGGTGGCGGGCGGCGGCATTGGCGGGCTGGTGACGGCCTATGCGCTGGCGTTGAAGGGGTTTCGAGTTCACGTCCTCGAACAGGCCGACGAATTCCGGGAGGTCGGCGCCGGCATCCAGCTCGGCCCGAATATTTTCACCGCCCTGGAGAAAATCGGACTCAAGGACGCCATGCTGGCGGATGCCTGGGTGCCGAACCGCCAGCAGATGCGCGACGGCCTGACCGGCAAGCTAATCACCGAGGTGCCGCTGGGCGAGGACTTCAAAAGGCGTTTTGGGCAGCCCTACGCCGTCACCCACCGCCACGACATTCTCGCCGTCTATCTGAAGGCCTGCCAAAGCAACAATCTGATCAGCCTGGAAACCGGCCGCGAGGTCGTCGATTTCGACGACGATGGCAGCAAGGTCACCGCCATCCTCGCCTCCGGCGAGCGCATCGAAGGCCGGGCTTTGATCGGCTGCGACGGATTGTGGTCGAAGGTCAGGCAGAAGATCGTCGGCGACGGCAAGCCGCGCGTGTCCGGCCATATCGCCTATCGCGCCGTCCTGCGGCGCGACGAGGTGCCGGAAGATCTATGGGGGCCGGATGTGGTTCTCTGGGCCGGCCCGCGCACCCATCTCGTGCACTACCCGCTGCGCCGTGGCGAGCTCTACAACCTCGTCGCCGTCTTCCATTCGGAGCATTACGTCGAGGGATGGAATACAGAAGGCGACAAGGCGCTGCTGGACGAGCATTTCAAAGGCCAGCGTCCCGAAGTTATGCGCCTCATCGAACGCATCAATGTGTGGAAGTTCTGGGTGCTGTGCGACCGCGAACCGGTGAAGAACTGGTCAAAAGGCCGCGTGACGCTCCTCGGCGACGCCGCGCATCCCATGCTGCAATATCTCGCACAAGGCGCGTGTCAGGCGACGGAAGACGCGGTGTGGCTGGCGGAGAAAGTCGCCGCGCAGCCCGACAATCTGCCCGCAGCGTTCGAGGCCTATCAGCAGCAGCGCTATCTGCGCACCGGACGCGTGCAGATCATGGCGCGAGTCTACGGTGAATTCTATCACGCACGCGGCGTCACCGCCGAACTGCGCGACATGATGCTGGCCGGACGCACGCCCGAACAATCCTTTGACGGCATCAGCTGGCTTTACGGCTCGATCTGAGAAGATGCGTCATGCCCGCGCCAATCGCGGGCATCCACGTGCTTACGACGAGCGCGCCAAAGATCTGGATGTCCGGGACAAGCCCGGCCATGATCATGACTTGGTCTGTACCGATCGTCAGAACCACCCGTAAAGTTTCGCCGGATTGTCGACCAGAAGCTTTTTCTGCAGTTCGGGCGACGGCGCGATGAGCGGCACGAGATCGACCAGATCGGCTTCGTCACAGACATGCGTTGAATTGGGATGCGGAAAGTCCGTGCCCCACAACACGCGGTCCGGAATCGCCTCGACGATCTTGCGCGCGATCGGCACCGCCTTGTCATAAGGCGGCAGATCGATGCGCTCCGAACCGCAGACCTTGATCCAGCAGCGGTCGAGCTTGGCGATATCAAGCAGTGCCTTCAATGGTTCCTGGTCAACGCCTGCCGCCGCCGGCACACGCGCCATGTGATCGATCACAAAGGTCAGCGGCAGCGCCTTGATCATGTCGGACAACGGAAGGACGTTGGCGGCATCAAGATGCAGCACCACATGCCATCCCAGCGGCTTGATGCGCTTGATGACATTATTGAACACGCTCATGTCCGGCGTGCCGCCGAGATGTTTCACGAAATTGAAGCGCACGCCGCGCACGCCGGCTTGGCTCATCTTCGCGAGATCGTCGCCGGAAATCGTGTCGTCCACAATCGCCACGCCGCGATAATTGTCAGGCCGCCAAGCCAGGGCATCGAGCATCGCGGCATTGTCCTTGCCGTGACAGCTCGCCTGCACGATCACCGCGCGTTCGATGCCAAGATGGTCGTGCAGCGCCGCAAGCGCCTCCTTCGGCGCATCTTCCGGCGTGTAGCGGCGGTTCGGTGCGTAGGGAAATTTGGCGGCGGGCCCGAAGACATGACAATGCGCGTCGGTCGCGCCCGCCGGCATCTGGTAGCGCGGCTTGCGCCGCGCCGACAGGTCGTGTGCAGTCATATAGTCTTGCTTTATCTTATCAACGCTTCTCGATCTTGGCGTCGGTGATCACCTTCGACCACTTGGCGATGTCCGCTTTCAGGCGATCCTGAATTTCCTGCGGGGTCGAGCCCTTGGCTTCGATGCCGAGTTCAAGCGCCTTCTTCTTCACTGCCGGATCGGAAAGCACTTCGTTCAGCGCCTTGTTCAAGGTCGCGATGACATCGGCGGGCGTGCCGGCCGGCGCGAAGATCGCGTTCCACGACGTAACTTCGAAGTTGGGCACCGTCGACTTGACCGTTGGAGCGCCAGGCAGATATTCGGCCTTGTTCGGGCCCGACGTGCCAACGGGGATGAATTTCTTGGCTTCGAGGCCGCCGCGCAGAGCAGCATAGAACTCGGCCGCCATTTGCACGTCGTTACGTTCAAGGCCGATGAGAACGTCACCCGACGTCTTGAAGGGTACGATCACAACGTTGATGCCCGCCGTCGATTTGAACAATTCGGCTCCCAGGTTCTGGCTCGATCCAGCGGCGATGGTGCCGAGGTTGAGTCCGCCGGGCTTCTCCTTTGCTGCCTTGATGAAATCGGCCAGCGTCTTGTAGGGACCATTGGCACTGGTCACGAAGATCAGGTCGAAATAGCCCATCGCCGAAACCGGCACGAAATCCTTCAGCGGATCGAAGGGCAGGCTCTTGAACAGGCCGACGCTGACCGCGGTCCCGTTCGACAACACAGCCAGCGTATAGCCATCCGCCGGCGACTGCAGAACCGCGCGCGCCGCGGTGATGCCGCCCGCACCCGGACTGTTCTCGACGACGAAGCGCTGGCCAAGTTTTTCGCTGAGCTTTTCTGCCACCAGTCGCGTGGTGATGTCGGCGACGCCACCGGCGCCAAATGGCAGGATCAGGCGTACCGGTTTCTCCGGATATTTGGCCTCCGCCTGGACCGGCAACGCCAGCGCAATGGCGGCCAGTCCGGCCACCAGAAATTTGCCAAGCAGCCCGCCGGTTAAGGTGTGATTGTGAGACATCAGCACTCTCCTTCGATCAAGGCATCAGAAAGCAGAATTTGCGGCGCGAGTTCAAGTGCGAAAACGCGCCGCTCCAAACTGCAGTAGATCAGATCAGGCCTGGATTAGACTTCCCTGCCAAGCTTGCGGTCGAGGGAATATGGCCCGCCGCCGCGCAAGACCATCGCAAGGAAGATGAGACCCCAAAACAGCGGATATTCGTAACCGCGAATGTTCCAGGCATAGCCGTTGGGAATGTGCACCCAGATGATGACGAGAAATTCGATCACAAGCAGGGCCGCGATCACGCGGGTGAACAGACCCAGCATGATCAGGATGGCGCCCGCTGTTTCGAGGAAGATCACGACATAAGCCAGCAACAGCGCCGGCTCTATGCCGCGCTTGGCGAGGCTGTTAGTGGCAAAAACCTGCGCGCCGGCCATCAGTTTCGGCCAGCCATGCGTGAACAGGATTGCACCCGCAGTGACACGAATGAGCGGCCAGTAAAGACTGGCGTAGTTCTCGTAGAATGAACCCAATCCCGTAATGACTGGTCTCGGATCGCGGCCCTTGTCTGCGTAAGTCATGGCGTCCCCCTCTTGGCTTCTCCCTGATTAACCGAGGCGCTGAAGGAGTATTCCCTTGCACCGCCTTCTGACCGGACGGGCGATCCTAACTCCATTTCAGCCGAGCGAGGATCGAACGGCCCATGATCCAGTCCTTGTCATCTTCCGAAAGGAATTTCAGCTCTTCCGTGAAATGCGCAAGGCGTTGGCGATATGAAGCCTTGGCGAATCCGTTGGTGACGTCGGTGCCCCAATAGCAGCGCTGTGGTCCATATGCGTCGAAAAGCCGCTGGATGTGGCCGGTCATGTCGCGGAAGGGATACGGCTCCGACGAATAGGCCGGCGCCGCCGAGAGCTTGACGGAGATGTTCGGATGCTTGGCCAAAGCCGCAGCCTGCTCGACCGCTTGGGGAATCTTCTGCTCCTTCACGACCTGAGATGAAATGCCCATGTGATCGATGATCAGCGTCAGATTGGGATGACGTTCGGCGATCGATCCGAAGAGTGGAAGCGTGCCCGCGGTGAGAAACATGATGGGAATGCCCGCTTTCTCCGCGGCCGGCCACAGCCAATCCGTCGTTCCATCCGTCAGCAACGCGGCTGCGCCTCCCAGAAATGTCAGCCGGATGCCGAGCATGCCCGGCTGCGCCTTCCATCGCGCGAGTTCTTCCGCGGTTTGCGGCTTCTTGAGTGGAATTCGGCCCATCACGCCAAACCGGTTCGGATATCGTTGGGCGGCCTCCAGCGCGTAATCGACCCGGTCACCTTCCCAGCTGGGCGGCACGATGATCGCGCGATCGACGCCGTTTTCGTCCAGCAGCGGTACCAGTTTTTCGATGGTGAAAGGCTCGGGCAGTTGTGGTGGGAGCCCGGGGACCCATGGCCGTTCCGGTGTATTCGCCTTCCAGAGATGGACCTGGGTATCGACAATAACCCTCTTGCGGGCCGGTTTGGTTTTTTCCATGGTCTGGGCGGCCAACGGCTGCGCTCCGTGTGATGCAAGGGCCGCGCCTGCGCCAAGGGCCCCGTTCATGAAACTGCGTCGTGACAGCATTTTTGATCCCCCCGCCAATTGATTAGGCCGGCATGGCCTCGGCCGCGAGCGACGGGCGCATCCGCCATCCCTTTTGACCGCACGATAGGGAGGCTTCTCTATTTTCCAAATTTATAGTATCAATTTGCCGCATTCATTTGGTGAATGAACTTTCGTGAATCTGAACAATCTTGATTTCAATCTGCTGCGGGTGCTCGACACCCTGATTGCGGAACGCAGCGTGACGCGATCCGCGGAGTTGCTGCGCCGGTCACAGCCGGCGGTCAGCAATGCGCTCCGCAGATTGCGGACCCTGCTGGGGGACGACCTGCTGGTCCGCGGCCCCAACGGACTGGTCCTGACCCCGCGCGCCGAAGCGATCCGGCAGCCTCTCCGGGACGCCATCGCCCAGATCGAAAAATGTCTCGGCGAAGAACAGCAGTTCGACCCCGCTCAGGCGAGCGGAACGCTGCGGCTGAGCGCGCCGGATCGCCTCAGTCTGGCGATCGTACCCGCGCTGTTTGACCGCTTGCGGCGGTTTGCCCCGCATATGTCGCTGCACATTGTCACCGCGGATCGCACGCGTGCGATGGATTTGCTGGATGCCGACCTGACCGACGTGGCGCTCGCCTGGTACGACGAGAAGCCGCATCATCTGAACACGGAGCGCCTATACGACGAAAAATTGTTCTGCGTGTTCCGTCGCGAACATCCGTTGGCAAAGGCTCGGAAACGCTTTGACATCGCGTCCGTGCTGTCATTTCCGCACCTGATCGTAAGCGCGACCGGTGCGCGGACCGCGATCTTTGACGAATTGCTCTCTCGTCACAATCTGCGGCGCGATCCGCTGGTGTCGGTATCGAACTTCACGGCGGTGCCCCACCTGCTGTCGCGTAGCGACATGATCGGTGTTTTCACCGAACTGGCGTCAGGTGTTTTTGAGAAGTCTTTCGGCCTCGTCAAACGGCCGGTGCCTTTGAACGTTGGCGTCATCACCACCAGCATGGTTTGGCATGTGCGCAATGACAGGGACCCCAAACATGCGTGGTTTCGAAAGCAGATCAAGGCGATCTATCGAAATCTTTAGCCGACGCCGGCCGGAGTGAAACACCCGGTCTTGTGCCCTCACCGGTCGCCTTCCGCCCACTGCGCCTTGGTCCGGACGCGGAATTCCTCAAACCGGCCGGCCTCAATGGCGTCCCGCATCCCGCGCATCAGCGATTGATAATAAGCGAGATTGACGGTCGACAGCAGCATGGCGCCGAGCGTCTCGCTGGCCTTCACCAGGTGGTGCAGATAGGCGCGCGAATAAGTGCGCGTGACCGGATCATCGCTCTCCTCATCCAGCGGGCGCGGGTCGTCGGCATGACGCGCATTCTTCAGATTAATCGCGCCGAAGCGGGTGAAGGCCAGCCCATGCCGGCCGTTGCGCGTCGGCATCACGCAGTCGAACATGTCGATGCCGCGAGCCACCGCTTCCACCAGGTCGTCGGGCGTCCCGACCCCCATCAGATAGCGCGGCTTGTTCACCGGCAATTCCGGGGCAACCGTCTCGATCATCGCCAGCATCACGTCCTGCGGCTCGCCGACAGCCAGCCCGCCAATGGCATAGCCATGAAAATCCATCGGCACCAGGGCGCGCGCGCTTTCGACGCGCAGAACCTTGTCATCGCCCCCCTGCACGATCCCGAACAGCGCCCGCCCCGCCGGCGCCATCTCAAACGCGCGCTTGCTGCGCTCCGCCCAGCGAAGCGACAATTGCGTGGCTCGCACGATGTCCTTGCGCTCCGCCGGCAGACGGATGCATTCGTCAAGCTGCATGGAAATGTCGGCACCGAGCAATTGCTGGATCTCGATCGAGCGCTCGGGCGTGAGTTCATACATCGACCCGTCCAGATGCGAGCGGAACGTCACCGCCTTGTCGTCAATCTTGCGCAATTGCGATAGCGACATGACCTGGAAGCCGCCGGAATCGGTGAGGATCGCGTGCGGCCAACTCATGAATTTGTGCAGGCCGCCAAGGGCGGCAATTCGCTCGGCACCCGGCCGCAACATCAGGTGATAGGTGTTGCCGAGCAGGATATCGGCGCCGGTCGCGCGCACATCCTCGGGTTTCATGGCTTTGACGGTAGCTTGCGTGCCGACCGGCATGAAAGCCGGCGTCGCCACCGTGCCGTGCGGGGTTGAAATCTCGCCGCGCCGGGCTGTGCCGTCGGTCTTGATCAGGTTGAAACTGAAGAGGCTCGACATTCGCTTTCAAAGCGCCGGATGAAGCAGGCAGGCGTCGCCGTAGGAATAGAAGCGATAGTCCGAGGACAGCGCATGCGCATAGGCGCGCTTCATCAGATCGAGACCGGAAAAAGCCGAGACGAGCATGAACAGAGTCGAGCGCGGCAGATGGAAATTGGTCATCAACAGGTCGACGGCGCGGAAGCGATATCCGGGCGTGATGAAAATGGCGGTCTCGCCGGAAAACGGCCGCAACTTTCCATCTTCATCCGCCGCACTTTCCAGAAGCCGTAGTGAGGTTGACCCGACAGCGACAATCCGCCCGCCTTTCGCCCTTGCCTCATTAAGAGCGGCGGCCGTGCTGGCGCTGATCTCGCCCCATTCCGGGTACATCTTGTGATCCAAGGTATCCTCGGTCTTGACCGGCAGGAAAGTGCCGGCGCCGACATGCAGGGTGACGCGGTGCGTCGCAACGCCACGATCCTGCAATCTTTCGAGCAGGTTGTCGCTGAAATGCAGCCCGGCGGTCGGCGCGGCGACCGATCCTTCATCGGTCGCAAACATGGTCTGGTAGTCGGTGCGGTCCTGCTCGTCGGCGGCGCGTTTTGACGCGATATAGGGCGGCAACGGCATGTCGCCGCGTTCTTCAATCGCCTGATCCAGCACCGGACCATGAAAAGCGAATGAAAGCGTCACTTCACCGCCCTCACCCTTTGCCTCAACAGTCGCGTCAAGCTGACCGAGAAAGCACACCTTGCCCTCGTCGCCAAAACGCAGCGTGTCGCCTGGCTCGAGCCGCTTGCCCGGCTTGGCGAAGGCCAGCCAGCGGGAGCCGTCCAGCCGCTTGTGCAGCGTCGCCTCGATCGTCACGTCCTCGCCGCGGCCGATCCTGCGGCCGGTCAGCCGTGCGGGAATGACCTTGGTGTCGTTGACGACCAGCGCGTCGCCCGGCTGCAGCAATTCGGGCAGGTCGCGCACCGAGCGGTCCTGCCAGTCCGGATCGGCACCCGGGGTGACGACCAGAAGTTTCGCCGCGTCGCGCGGCGATACCGGCCGCAGCGCAATGCGGTCGGGCGGCAGGTTGAAATCGAATAGATCGGTACGCATGATCTTCTCTTACCTTTCCCGGCCGAGCGGGAAGAGGTCGACTTTCGAACGAAGTGAGAAAGCTGGTGAGGGCGGCTCATTGCTTCCCACACACGCCCCCTCGCCCGGCGCAGCTTCGCTGCTCGCCACCCTCTCAACCGAAGTCGGATTTCTTCGACTTCGGCCTTGCTCTTAGTGTCGAAACTTAAGTGAAACCCAAGTTTCGGTGCAAGCGGGGCGCGGGTTTAGGCATCCGCGGCGATCGTCGCCTTGACGATCTTGTCGGGATTTTGCACCGGCTCGCCGCGCTTGATCTTGTCGACATTCTCCATCCCGGAGATCACCCGCCCCCAGACCGTATATTGCCGGTCGAGGAACCGCGCGTCGTCGAAGCAGATGAAGAACTGGCTGTCGCCGGAATCCGGATTGGAAGCGCGCGCCATCGACACCGTGCCGCGTTCATGCGGTTGGTTGTTGAACTCCGCCTTTAGTTTCTTGCCGGAGCCGCCGGTGCCGGTGCCTTGCGGGCATCCGGTCTGCGCCATGAAGCCCTCGATCACACGATGGAACACGATCCCGTCATAGAAGCCTTCGCGCACCAGTTCCTTGATGCGCGCGACGTGGTTCGGTGCGATGCCGGGCAGCATCTCAATGACGACATCGCCCTGGGTGGTCTCAAGCTTGAGGGTGTTTTCGGGTTCGGCCATGACACTACTCTCTTTCTTTTATTGTTGATCAGCGCTTAGCATCGGCCTGCACCGAGGCCTTCACGATGCGGTCGGGATTGGGCACAGGCTCGCCGCGATTGAGCTTGTCGACATTCTCCATGCCCGACACCACCTCGCCAATCACGGTGTATTGCCCGTTCAGGTGCGGTGCATCGGCGAACATGATGAAAAACTGGCAATTGGCCGAATTCGGGTCGGAGGCGCGCGCCATGCCGACAACGCCGCGCTTGAACGGCACTTTGGAAAATTCGGAGATGATGTTCGGATATTTCGATTTGCCGGTGCCGTTGCCCTTGTCGCCGTCGCCGGTCTGCGCCATGAATCCGGTGATCACACGATGGAACGGCGCGTTGTTGTAAAAGCCCTCGCGCGCCAGCGTCTTGATGCGCTCGGCATGCTTGGGCGCAAGATCGGGCCGCAAGCGGATCACTACATTGCCTTTGGTGGTTTCTAGCACCACCGTATTCTGCGGGTCGTTCTGTTGCGCGACGGCGGGCAGAGCGCAAACAAGCGCAGCCAGCACAGCGAGAATGCGGATCATGACGGCTCCTTGAACAAGCTTGAATCCAACCGGTCGATCAGCCGGCTATTTCGAAAATTTCTGTTTCAGACGCGCGGCGACGGCGGGCGGCACGAATTGCGAGACGTCGCCGCCCATGCTGGCGATCTGCCGCACGAGTGTGGCGGTGATCGGGCGCACCAAAGGTGTCGCGGGCAGGAAGACGGTCTGGATCTCCGGCATCATGGCGCCGTTCATTCCGGCCATCTGCATTTCATAGTCGAGGTCGGTGCCGTCGCGCAGGCCGCGGATCAGCAGGTTCGCCCCTTCCCGCTTGGCCGCCATGACCACCAGATCGGCAAAGGTGACACAGGCCAGATCGCAGCCGGCCTCCTTCGCCGTCTGCGCGCAGCTTTCCAGCAGCATGGCGACGCGGTCTTCCGGTGAAAAAAGTGGAGACTTGCCGGGATGAACCCCAATGGCCAGCACCAGCTTGTCGGCAAGGCGGGCGGCCTGGCGGACAACGTCGATATGACCGTTGGTGACGGGATCGAACGACCCCGCATAGAGGGCAACGCGCGGCATGGCTGGGGTCTATCCAAAGGCCGTCGGGGCCGCAAGGGCCGGTAACCCCACGTCTATCATCCGGTTCCTTAACAAAATCGGATATATTGCTTTAACCCTGCCCCGTTGAGCTGAACCAAATGGTCCCCTGAAGCGTCTAATGAACGGAAGCGGCCCGCCGAGGCCGTCAAGCGCAACAGGGACAGAGATCATGCTCAAAGCCGTTTCAGCCATCGCGGTCGCCGCCGCGCTTGCCGGGGCAGCCATGATCTTTCCGGCCATGACCCCGGAAGTTGCCGCCAGCGCGCCGGTCCCCGCCGCAAAGACCGACCGCGCCGACACCCCCGCCTCCTGCGAACGCCAGGGCTGGCCCTACTACGAAGCCAATTGCCTGCGCGACGAAAACCGCAATGCCGGCCGCGTACCGCAGATCCGCATCATCTCGACCGACCGCGTACATCTCAGCCAGCCTGACGCGCCGGTGTTCGAGCCGATGCCGTTGCCGACCGCGCATGCGGAATTGCCTGCCAACCCTCTGTCTGTGCCAGCTTGGCCCGAATATCTCGGTTCGCTTCAGGTGATGGTCACCCGCTAGCGCCTAGGCGTAGCGAATGATCACGCTTTTGGTCTCCAGATAGCCGTCCAGCGCCGCCCGGCCGTGTTCGCGGCCGATACCCGATTGCTTCATGCCACCGAAAGGCACGTTGGGATCGAGCGTGTTGTGGCTGTTGACCCAGACCGTCCCCGCCTTCAGCGACTTCACCACCTTGAACGCCTTGTTGAGATCGCGCGTCCAGACCGATGCAGCGAGGCCGTAGCGGCTGTCATTGGCGATCCTGATCGCCTCGTCGAGATCGTCGAACGGCAGCGCCGCGATCACCGGTCCGAAAATCTCGTCGCGCACCGCTTCGTCCTGCGGCTTCAACCCTGCCAATATGGTCGGCGCGATGAAATAGCCGCCATCCGGCACCGAGCGATTGCCCGCCACAAGACTGGCGCCGGCCTTCTTCGCCCGCTCGACAAAGCCGCTGACCCGGTCCTGCTGTATCTTCGACACCAGCGGGTTGATCTGGGCCTTGGGATCGAGGCCGGAGCCGAGCGACATGCCGTCGGCGACGCTGCCGAGTTTTGCCAGCGTCTTGTCGTAGATTTTCCGGTCGATCAGCACGCGGGTGGCGGCGGTGCAAACCTGGCCCTGATTGAAAAACATGCCAAGACCCGCGAGCAGGCCTTCCATGTTCTCGTCCATATCGGAGAACAGAATCATCGGCGACTTGCCGCCGAGTTCGAGCGTGAACCGCGCGAGATTGTCCACGGCCGCGTGTCCGATCAGTTTGCCGACCTCGGTCGAGCCGGTGAAGGTCAGCTTGTCGATGCCCGGATGCTTGGCGAGCGCCGCGCCCGTCGTCGGACCGTCGCCGGTGACAATGTTCACGACGCCCTTCGGGAAGCCGGCTTCATTGATGAGCTGGCCGAGATAGAGCGCGGTGAGCGGCGTTTCCTCTGCCGGCTTCAGCACAATCGTGCAGCCACAGGTCAGGGCCGGCGCGATCTTCCAGATCGCCATCAACAGCGGGAAATTCCACGGCACGATGGCGCCGACGACACCGACCGGCTCCTTGATGGTGCAGGCGAAATGCTGCGCGCCGGGCGGAATGGGAATGGTCGCGTCAAGCGTCGCGCCTTCGATTTTGGTCGCCCAGCCAGCCATGTAGCGCAGCCACTGCACCGATCCGGACACATCCACCGCGCGCGCATTGCCGATGCTCTTGCCGTTCTCCAAAGTCTCAAGCTGCGACAGCGGCTCAATATGCTGCTGGATGAGATCGGCGAGTTTCAGCAGCATCGCCTCGCGTGCCGCCGGCGGCGTCGCCGCCCAGGCGCCGTTCAGCGCTGCGCGCGCCGCAGCGACCGCCTGATCGATGCCGGCGGCCGTGACATTCGGCACTTCGCCGATCGATGTGCCAGTTGCCGGATCATAGACGGCGATACCTCCCGCATCCGGCAGCTTGCGATATTCGCCATCGAAGAAGGAATTCAGCGGGCCGGACAGAAACGCCTTGGTTTTCTCGCTCAGCCCGGCTGCGGCTGCGATATTCATGAGAGCCTCCCGTATGATGTCTTTCCATCAGCCTGCACTATACTGCATGATGCGGCAAGCGCGGACGGCCGCTGGTCGGCCACGTGTTGCGCCGCTAGGCGCGCCCGCGAATCAGGGGTCGTGGCACCGTTTTGCGGCCGACGCCGGCGACCCCCGTCTGGAGACGGCCGGACTCCCAAAGTGATGGAGATCCTGCAAACAGGCTCATGTTGATTGCGTGACGGGAGCTTCCAGCGATGAGTAAGGCGATCAGCTCAGGCCGGGAATTTCGACCAGCAGGGTGAAGCCGTTCAGCATCAGCAGCGTGCCGAGGAGGCCAAGCCCTCCGCCCACAAAGCTCAGCCAGACCAAGTCGGCAACGATTGCAACCGAAATGAGCACAATGGCGATCTGCAACAGCGCTTCGGCATAATCGAAATACGGGTCCTGCTTCAGCGCGTGATCGCGCAGCGCTTCATGCTGCTTGGCGCGCTGGATCAGTTCCTTCTTGCCTTCATTGGTCTCGGGCTCCGATTCATAGCGCGCCACCGTCTTGCGATAGCCGTCGATCTTCTGCTTCAGCGTCGCCTTGGCGTCCTCCGGCAACGCCGGGTCGTTCAGGAAGGCCAGTTCGAACTGGTCGGCCGCCAGCGCGATCGAGGTCTGACGCATATTCTTGGCCTGGAAGAAATTCCAGTAATTGGACGCCAGCACATTGTTGTTGACCGCTTCTTTGCCGGCATTGGAGCCGCCGAGGCTGGTGATCGCCAAAATCATCGCCAGAATGGCAATGACGATTGCGGCCCGCTGCCGGAATTTGTCGTGGGTCTTTTCCTGATCCATCATTTCGCTGGCGTCTTCAGCCTTCATGACATCCCTCGTCGCTGCGGCGCAAGCGGCGCCACAGCTCCCTTTGCATTCTTGATGTGAGTGGAATGTGAACCTTCGGGCTTGTGCGCCCGGCTACGATCCGTTCGACTCGTCGTCGCTTTCTTCCGACAGCCGCTCGACTGAGACGACGCGCTCGTCCTCGGCGGTGTCGAACACGATCACGCCTTGCGTGGACCGTCCGGCGATGCGAATGCCGTTGACCGGGCAGCGGATGAGCTGGCCCTTGTCGGTGACCAGCATGATCTGGTCGGCTTCCTCGATCGGGAAAGACGCGACCAGCTTGCCGTTCTTCTTGGTGATCGCCATGGCGGTGATGCCTTTGCCGCCGCGCCCGGTCGTCCGGTATTCGAAGGACGAGGTGCGCTTGCCGAACCCGCGTTCGGAAATGGTCAGTACGAATTGCTCGGCCGCCGACATTTCGACATAGCGCTGTTCACCGAGTTCGATCGCACCGGTGGTCTCTTCGGCCTCGGCCGGCGCTTCCTCGATTTCGGTTTCGCCACGCCGCACGGCATTCGCGCGCCGCAGATAGGCCGCACGTTCTTCCGCAGTCGCATCGACATGACGCAGGATGGAGAGCGAAATCACCTTGTCGCCGTCGGCCAGCGTGATGCCGCGCACGCCGCGCGAGGTGCGGCCGGTAAACACCCGCACCTCCGGCACCGGGAAGCGGATGCACTGCCCGCCGCTCGCCGTCAGCAGCACGTCGTCCTTTTCCGTGCAGATCTGCACGTCGACGATCGCTTCGCCCTCTTCCAGCTTCATCGCGATGATGCCGGAGCGCCGCACGTCGACGAAATCGGAGAGCTTGTTGCGGCGAACCGTCCCCGAGGTGGTTGCAAACATCACGTCGAGATTGGCCCAGGTCGTTTCGTCCTCGGGCAGCGGCATGATGGTGGTGATGCTTTCGCCCTGCTCGATCGGCAGGATATTCATCAGCGCCTTGCCGCGGGCCTGCGGCGCGGCCACCGGCAGCTTCCAGACTTTCTCTTTATAGACGCGCCCCTTGGACGAGAAATAGAGAACCGGCGCATGCGTCGAGGCGACGAACAGCCGCGACACGAAATCCTCATCGCGCGTCTGCATGCCGGCGCGGCCGCGGCCGCCGCGGCGCTGCGCACGATAGGTCGAGAGCGGCACGCGCTTGATATAGCCTTGATGCGATACGGTCACGACCATGTCCTCGCGATGGATGAGGTCTTCCTCTTCCACCGCGTCCATCTCGTCGACGATGGCGGTGCGGCGCGGGGTGGCGAATTCGTCGCGCACCGCCATCAATTCTTCCTTCACGATCGCCTGCACGCGTGCCCGCGAGCGGAGGATTTCGAGATAATCGCTGATTTCGGCCGCCAGCTTGTCGAGCTCATCCCTGATCTCGTCGCGGCCGAGCGCGGTCAGGCGCTGCAGACGCAGATCAAGGATCGCGCGCGCCTGCGCCTCCGACAGCCGGTAGGTGCCGTCATCGTTGATGCGGTGACGCGGATCGTCGATCAGGGTGATCATCGCCTCCACATCCCGCGCCGGCCAATCGCGCCCCATCAACGCTTCACGCGCCGCATTGGCGTCCCTGGAAGCGCGGATCAGCCTGATGATCTCGTCGATATTGGCGACGGCGATGGCGAGGCCGACCAAGACATGCGCGCGATCGCGCGCCTTGTTGAGCAGGAACTTGGTGCGCCGCGAGACCACTTCCTCGCGGAAGGCGATGAAGGACGTCAGCATGTCCTTCAGATTCATCACCAGCGGGCGGCCGCCATCGAGGGCCACCATGTTGGCGCCGAACGAAGTCTGCAACGGGGTGTAGCGGTAAAGCTGATTGAGAACGATGTCGGCAATGGCCTCGCGCTTGAGCTCGATCACCACGCGATAGCCTTCGCGGCTCGACTCGTCGCGCAGATCGGCGACGCCGTCGATCTTCTTTTCCCGCACCAGTTCCGCGATGCGCTCGACCATCGCCGCCTTGTTCACCTGATACGGGATTTCGGTGATGACGATGGCCTCGCGCTCCTTGCGGAGCGTCTCCATCTCGACCTTGCCGCGCATGATGATCGAGCCGCGACCGGTCTCGTAAGCGGAGCGAATGCCGCCACGGCCGAGGATAAGGCCGCCGGTCGGGAAATCCGGACCTGGCATGATCCGGATCAGATCGTCGACTGGCAAAGCCGGGTCGTTGATCAGTGCGATCGTGGCGTCGATGACCTCGCCGAGATTGTGCGGCGGGATGTTGGTCGCCATGCCGACGGCGATGCCGCCGCCGCCATTGACCAGCAGATTGGGAAATCGCGCCGGCAGGACGGCCGGCTCTTTCTCGTTGCCATCATAGTTCGGATTGAAGTCGACGGTGTCGCTGTCAATGTCGGCGAGCAGCGCCAGCGCCGGCTTGGCGAGCCGCGACTCCGTATAACGCATGGCGGCCGGGGGATCGCCGTCGACAGAGCCGAAATTACCCTGCCCGTCGACCAGCATCACGCGCATGGAGAAATCCTGCGCCATGCGCACCAGCGCGTCATAGATCGATTGGTCGCCGTGCGGGTGATATTTACCCATCACGTCGCCGACGATACGCGCCGATTTCACATACTTCTTGTCGGGTGTATGCCCGTTTTCGTGCATCGAATAGAGAATGCGCCGATGCACCGGCTTGAGCCCGTCGCGCACGTCCGGCAGCGCCCGCGACACGATTACGCTCATCGCGTAATCGAGATACGACCGCTTCACTTCCTCCGTGATGGAGACGGGACGAATATCCGAGGGAGAACCGTCCCCCGGACCGGGATTTTCGGGCTCAGACAAAGGAGAAATCCTGGCGAATCCAGAAGTGGCTTTCTAGCCCATTTGCCGTCTGAAAGCCAAGTAAAACCGCACCTGAAACGTTCTTATTATCCTTTACATATCAAAGACTTGTGACATATTTTTCGGGCGATGCGAAACCGCGTCACAATCTGCACGATTGCGACAAAATCCGGCTAGATTGGCGGGGCGCAGGACCCGCAACGAACATCCCCCATGCCGCTCGAATTTGCCGTTTCCGCGCTGGTGACGCTGCTGGTCGTGGTTGACCCGGTCGGTCTTGTTCCGGCTTTCATCTCCATGACCGAGGGCTTGCCGTCGTCGGCACGGCGACAGGTCGCGATCCGCGCCTGCCTGATCGCTCTCTGCATCCTGCTCGGCTCCGCGCTGATCGGCGACTGGCTCCTTAAACATCTCGGCATCGGCCTGCCGGCATTCCGCATTGCCGGCGGATTGCTGCTGTTCTGGATCGCCTCTGACATGGTGTTCGGCTGGCGCGTCGAACGCGATGCCCGAACCGCCGAACAGGCTGTGCACGAGCATGTGCGCAACATCGCCGCCTTTCCGCTCGCCATTCCGTTGCTGGCGGGCCCTGGGGCGATTACCGCTGTCATCCTTCTCGCCGGCCGGACGCGCGGCGATCTCGCCATGCTTGGCGGCATTCTCGGCGTGATCGTGCTTGTGATGCTGTCGTCGCTCGTTGTGTTTTTATTCGCGACCCGTATCGCAAAACTCCTTGGCGTCACCGGTAACATCGTGATGTCACGGCTGCTCGGCGTGATCCTTGCCGCACTGGCGGTGCAATTCGTGATCGACGGCGTCCGCGCGGTATGGAGCTAAAGTGTTTTTGCGGCGAAGTGGGAACCGGTTCGCCGCAGAAAACGCGATCAAATAAAGGAATCTGGAGCATGATCCAATCTGAGCGGATCATCTTTTGGTCCAGGTTCCGCCAGCAGGGCCCCTAAAAAAATTTCGATCGTATGTCGATCCCGCCGTCTGCCGTTCGTCGTGGGAGCAGGAAGGCCGCTGGGGCCTCCATGGATCTGAGGAGGCAGAACAATGCGTGTCATGGTGATGGTGAAGGCGACGAAGGACTCCGAAGCGGGCATCATGCCGTCGACCGAGTTGCTTGAGGCCATGGGCAAGTTCAACGAGGAACTGGTGAATGCCGGAATCATGCTGGCCGGCGACGGCCTGAAGCCGTCGTCTCAGGGCAAGCGCGTGGCTTTTGACGGCCCGGGCCGCACCGTCATCGACGGACCCTTCGCCGAAACCCGCGAGCTGGTCGCGGGCTACTGGATCTGGGAGGTCAAGGACATGGCCGAGGCAGTCGAATGGGTAAAGCGCTGCCCCAACCCGATGCCGGGTCCGAGCGAGATCGAAATCCGCCCGCTGTACGAGATGGCGGATTTCGACGAGGTGATGACGCCCGACGCGGCCGCACCGCACGATCGGGTCCGCGAAAAGCTGGAGCGGCGCTGAGGCAAGCCGTCCGGCGCTGGGGCGTGGTTGGCCGCGTCCCAGCCGCGCCGCCGCAACGCCTTTGTCGAGCGGGCGGCGCATTGCCTCCGTCCGCCCGGCGTAAAATCACTCACAAGGCGCAAAGGCCTGACGCCGCGACACCATCGGCAAGGTCAGCGCGACCAGCTTGCCTTGCGCCCCGCCTTTCCCTTAAGCGGGGCGCGTGGCAGCGCGCGAAACCCATAACGCGATCGAAACCGTATTTCGCATCGAGCAGGCGAGGCTGATCGCCGGCCTCACCAGGATGGTGCGGGACGTGGGGCTCGCCGAGGAGCTGGCGCAAGATGCGCTTGTGACCGCGCTCGCCGAATGGCCGAAGACCGGGGTTCCGGACAGGCCAGGTGCCTGGCTGATGGCTGCAGCCAAACGCCGGGCCATCGACGGGCTTCGCCGCGAAAAGATGCTCGCACGCAAGCACGCCGAGATTGGCCGGGACCTCGAGGACGAGCGCGACACCCGCATCGAGAAGATCGATGCCTCCTTGGACGACGACCTTGGCGACGAACTGCTCGGTCTTATCTTCGCCGCTTGCCACCCGGTCCTGTCGCCCGAGGCGCGTGCGGCGCTCACCTTGCGGCTGATCGGCGGGTTGACCACGGACGAGATCGCCCGCGCCTTTCTCTCGAACGAAGCGACCATTGCCCAGCGTATCGTCCGGGCCAAGAAGACCCTGCGTGAGGCCAACCTGACCTATCAGGTGCCACGCGGCAAGGAACGGCAAGCGCGCCTCGCTTCGGTGCTGGAGGTCATCTACCTGGTCTTCAACGAAGGCTATGCCGCCACCGCCGGCGAAGACCTGATCCGACCGGCCCTGTGCGCCGAGGCGCAACGTCTCGGCCGCATTCTTGCCGGCGTGCTGCCTGAGGAGCCCGAGGTGTTCGGTCTCCTCGCGCTGATGGAAATCCAGGCCTCGCGTCTTGCCGCCCGTACGGCGCCGGATGGCTCATTCATTCCCCTGCCCGAGCAGAACCGCGCCCGCTGGGACCAACTACTGATCCGCCGCGGCCTAGCCGCGCTCGAACGCGCGGAAGCGCTCGGCGGCACAAACGGACCCTATGTGCTGCAAGCCGAACTCGCCGCCTGCCATGCAAGGGCACGCAAGGCGGATGACACGGACTGGGCGAGGATCGCGGGGCTTTACGACACGCTCCGCGACGTCATGCCCACCCCCGTTGTCGACCTCAATCGCGCGGTGGCTCACAGCATGGCTTTCGGCCCGGAGGCCGGACTGACGCTGTTAGGCGAGATCGAACAGGCTGCGGCCCTGCGCAACTACGCGCCGCTCCCGGCGGCAAAGGGCGATTTTCTGTTTCGAGCAGGCCGACTGCCAGAAGCCAGGGTTGAATTCGAGCGTGCAGCAGACCTCACCCGCAATGTCCGGGAAAAGGCTTTCCTGCTCGGACGCGCGGCGGCCTGCGGCAACTGACCTTCAATCCGGCGTGTATTTGCTCTTGCGGAATTCCTCAAACGAACATCGTTCCGTCTTCGCGCAGCCGTCCTCTTATTGCTTCGCCGCCGCTTTCTCCCGCACCGCCTTGAAGCCAGCAACAAAGCGTGCCAGCGTTTTCGAGGTGACCCCGCGCGGCAGCATCACCTCGACCAGTGAAAACCGGTCACGCCGCTTCACCGCAGCTTCCAGTGCACCGACAAGCTCGCGGCGCGTGCTGACGCGCTCGCCGTGCCCGCCCATGGATGCAGCCATGTCGGCGAAATGCCAGTCGTCGAGATCGTTGAACTTTGATTCCGGCTGGAACGCGCGCAGCATCTCCCAGCTCGCATTGTTGAACAATACCACGATCGGCGCGAGACCGTAGCGGCGGCAATTGCCGAGCTCAAAGCCGGTCATCTGGAACGCGCCGTCACCAACCAGGATGAGCGGCCGGCGGCCGGTCGCGGCGGCAACGGCGATGCCGGCCGGCACACCAAATCCCATGCCGGCATAATAGCCGGGCGCGGCCAGCGCCGTGTTCTCGATTTCCATGGCGGTGAACAGGCAGTCGCCGACATCCGAGGTCATCGGCATCGGGCCGTGCTTGTCGAAGAGATCGTTGATGGCGCAGGCAATGTCGGAGGGAGTCAATGTCTCGTCGTTCGCCTTCAGACCGCGCGGATAAGGCGCGGCCGTCCTGACGCCATCGGTTTTTGCCGCGGCTTTCGGCGCCCGGGCGATCAGCGCATCCACCAGATCGTCCAGCGGCAGGTCCGGATATTGGTGATGTCCCACCCGCACCTGCCGATCAATCGCCAGCATCGTGCGGCGCGCATCGAGCGTGCGTTGCGACAATGCAAAATTGGTGTCGGAGAGAATGACGCCGAGCAGCAGCAGGGCGTCCGCCTGCTCCACCAGCTTGGTGATCCGAGGGTCGCCGGCCGCCGCGAGATAGGTGCCGGCGACCACGTCCGGCGCGTCCTCCAGCAGGCCGCGCCCCATGAAGGTCGTCACCACCGGAATGCCGAGCTTGCGGGCGAGAGTGGCGACGCGCTTCTCCATCCCATAGCGGCGGATTTCCACGTCCACAATGATGACCGGCGATTTGGCGGAAGTCAGCTTGTCGAGAATCTCCGCCGCGCATTCCGACAAGGCGGCGCGGTCTGCCGTACGCCGCGGCAGCACCGGCACCGCCTCGCAGGCCGCCGACACCATGTCGCGGGGAAATTCGATATAGACCGGCAACGAGCGCTCGCGCGCGCTGCGCAGCACGCGCGCGATCTCGACGGGCGCTGTGGCCGCATTGGTCAGCACCGCCTGATCGCAGGTGATCTCGCGAAAAACCGCAAGCTGGGTGTCGATGGTTTTCGCCTGATGATGCAGCAGGAAGCCGCTCGAGCGCTCCGCCGCGCCGGGCGCGCCTGCGATCACCACGACAGGCGAACGCTCGGCATAGGCGCCTGCGACCGCGTTGACGAGATTGAACGCACCCGCGCCGTAGGTCACGACCGCAACGCCGATGCCGGAATGATAGCGCGCGGCAGCATCTGCGGCGAAGCCGACGGCCGGCTCATGGCTCAACTGGAAATGCGGCAGGATGCCGCTCTCTTCAATCACTTTGTAAAAAGGCAGAACGAAATCACCGGGAATGCCGAAAATCTCTTTCGCGCCGTGATTCTTCAAAGCGTGCAGCAGAGCGGTGGCCAATGTGGGCATAACAATTCCCGGCGTTGCGTGGGAACGTTAGCCTCGGGATGTCGTTGATAGCAATGGCCTGCCGGATCGACGCATGCAGTCCAATGTGAAAATCCTGCATTTTCTGGCGATCATCCTCACCGCCCTCGCGCTGGTGCCCGGCGGAGCGCATCTCTTCTCGCTTCCCAACAAGATCGGGCTGGATGATGACAATTACTTGGTCGTGCAGGCCATCTATCGTGGCTGGGCCCTCTTCGGCATCGTGATTTTTGCCGCGCTGGCGGCCAATCTTCTGCTGGCTGCCATCGTGCGCGCGCAGAAAGCCGCGGCCGCCCTCGCACTTGTCGCCGCCCTCTGCATCGTCCTGTCGCTGGTCGTGTTCTTCACCTGGACATATCCGGCCAATGTCGCCACCGACAATTGGACCGCGATGCCGGATAACTGGGAAAAACTGCGGACGGCTTGGGAATATTCCCATGCCGCCAACGCCTTCATCACATTTGCCGCGCTTTGCGCTACGACCCTGTCCGCGCTGGTTTCGGCGCAGGGAAACGAGCGGAAAGACCTGGCGAGTGGAAAGATCTAGAAGGGGATCTCGTCGTCCATGTCGCCACGGCCACCGCCGGCCATGGCCGGTTTGCGCGCCGATGTCGGGCCGCTGGAGCCGAAATCATTGCCGCCGGAATAATCCGAGACCCGCTCGCCGCCGCCGCGGCCGTCAAGCATGGTGAGCTGCGAATTGAAGCCCTGCAGCACCACTTCGGTCGAGTATTTCTCGATGCCGTCCTTGTCGGTCCATTTGCGCGTCTGCAGCGCGCCCTCGATGTAAACCTTCGAGCCCTTCTTCAGATATTGCTCGGCGATCCGGCACAGGCCCTCATTGAAGATCACTACCCGGTGCCACTCGGTCTTTTCCTTGCGCTCGCCGGTGTTCTTGTCCTTCCAGCTTTCCGAAGTGGCGATGCGCAGATTGGCAATCGGCCGGCCGTCCTGGGTGCGGCGGATTTCAGGATCGGCGCCCAGATTGCCGATGAGAATGACCTTGTTGACGCTGCCTGCCATCGCACGCTCCCGTGTCTGTTCCGTACTGTCCGTAAATCGACCGCACCCTAAGCCCAAGGCTCACGCAAAGTCTCACGCGGCGGACACGGCCGCACAGCGGACCCGCCCTTTTCCACAACGCAGACATGGTGGAATCCGGCCAAGGTCGTCGCGTTCGTGTTCCCTTTTTGTTCCTATCATGCTCTCATCCATTACGCAAGCCGCCACCGGCGAAGAAAGCTCGAGACGCACGGGCTCCGCGAACGCACCCCAGTCCTTAATGATTTCGTTTACCGCCGCCTGCATTGTTCCAAACGGCAGGCAGGGGGTGATTCGATGAATCGTCAGCAGCGGCGCAAACTCAAACGGGCCGGCGGAGCCGACGTTTCGCTTCAGCAACCGCGGCAGAGCATTTCATCCGTCCAGCATCTTTTTGCGGCGGCGTTGCAGCACATGCAGGCCGGACGCCTGTCCAAGGCGATTGAGCTTTACCGTCAGATCCTGGTCGCCGACCCAAGACACACGGCCAGCTTGTACAATCTCGCCGTGATCGCTTTTCAAATCGGTCATATTGACGATGCAGTCAGTTTGAGCCGCGAAGCGCTCGGCGTTGATCCCAACCATGCCGACGCGCACGGCCATCTGGCGGCCGCCCTTGCCACAAAGGGCGAACTGGTGCGTGCAGCCGAACACGCCGAAAAAGCCGTCGAGCTGAACCGCGGGCATATGCGGGCCTACAAGACGCTCGCGGCGGTCTATGCGGCCGGCCGGGATATCCCGCGCGCACTCTACGCCATCATGCGCGGCCTGAAATTCAGGGAAACGCCGCAGCTAAAAGCGATGTTCGTTCAATACGTGAAGGGAGCAACCAACGTTCCGGAGATTCCCGAATTCCGCGAGTACCTCGTTCGCGCGCTGAGCGAGCCTTGGGGCCGTCCCAATTTCATCGCCCATACCTGTTCCAAGCTCGTCAAGCACGATCCCCGCATCAACGCCGCGATCAGGCGCGCCGCTGCGGTCTGGCCCAAGCGCCTCGCCTTCAACGAATTGTTCGGTGAGGACGGTTTCGTCGCCACAAGTCGCGATCCCCTCCTGCGTGCGCTGCTCGAGAATGGGCGGTTGCCTGACGTCGCGACGGAGTGTTTTCTCACGATGGTACGGACCGAGATGCTGGGCATCGCGGCCTCGCCGCATCGTGAGGTCATGTCCGATCCGGCCGCGCTCGACTTTTTCTGCGCCCTGGCGCGGCAATGCTTCATCAACGAATACGTCTTCGCGGAGACTGAGAGCGAACGTGAGGTCGTTGTCGGGCTGCGCTACAAACTCGCGGCAACGCTGCGGTTGAACGGCGAGATTGATCCGCTGTCGCTGGTCGCGGTCGCCGCCTACGAACCGCTCTGCAGTATCCCGGATTGCGAAGCGCTGCTGACGCGATCATGGCCGCCAGCCGTCGACGCCTTGTTGACGCAGCAGGTGCGCGAACCCGTGGCCGAGCGCAATATGCGCAGCAGCATCCCACGGCTGACTGAGGTCGATGACGGTGTTTCGGCCCTGGTGCAGCAACAATATGAAGAGAATCCGTACCCGCGGTGGGCAAAGACGGTTGCCGCCCACAGTGCGGGGCCGATTGATCGCAACTTCAAAGCCCAATTCCCGCACGCGCCATACCGCCCCCTTGAAAAGACGACCGTCGACGCTCTGATTGCGGGTTGCGGAACAGGCCAGCAGGTGGTGGACCTCGCCACCGCGATCACAGGGGCACGCGTTCTCGCTGTCGATCTCAGCCTGACCAGCTTGTGTTACGCCAAGTGTCGCACCGACGCGATGGGATTGACGAATGTTGATTATGGTCAGGCCGACATTCTCAAGCTCGGCTCACTCGGCCGCAGCTTCGACGTCATCGCCTGCACCGGCGTGTTGCACCATCTCCGGGACCCGCTGGAAGGCTGGCGCACGCTGCTCTCGCTGCTGCGGCCGAACGGTCTGATGCAAATTGCGCTCTACAGCGAAACGGCGCGCGCTAGTATCGTGGCTGCGCGGAACTTCATCGCCGAAAAAGGATATGGCGTCGGCGCTGAAGACATCCGCCGCTGCCGGCAGGACATCATGCGGCTGGATGTCCGCTCTCCGATCGCTCCCGTGGCGATGACGACCGATTTCTTCGGTACCAGCGATTGCCGCGACCTCCTGTTCCATGTTCAGGAGCACCGTTTCACAATTCCGAAGATCAAAGCCTTTCTGGCGGAGAACGGCTTGCAGTTTCTCGGCTTCTTCACGGCTGATCCGCTGATCCGCGAATATCCCAAAATGTTCCCGGACGATCTTGCCCGCATCAACCTCGACAATTGGCACGAGTTCGAACAGCGGCATCCGATGGCCTTCGCCAGCATGTATCAGTTCTGGGTGCAGAAGCAGGACTGATCATGCCCCCCTCATCTTCGGCAATGCCTGTCTCACCTTGAAATACCCCGCCCAGGGGTCGCGTTTGCCGATGAACCGCTTCGCCTCCCCCACCCGCACCGGATGGGCATTTTCCATCCGCGCAAGCTGCGCCCACGACACCGGCATGGCGACAAACGCGCCGCGTCGCGACCGCGTCGAGAACGGCGCGATGGCGGTGGCGCCGCGCTGATTGCGCAGGTAATCGACAAAAATCCGTCCCTTGCGTTTTGCCTTTGACATGTTGGCAACAAAGCGATCCGGCTCCTCTTCCGCCATGACGCGCGCCAGGGCCTCGGCAAATTCCCGATGCTGATCCCAGGAATGCCCGCGCGTGAGCGGCACCACGACGTGCACGCCTTTGCCGCCCGTCACCATCGGAAAGCTTTCCAGTCCGAGGTCCTGCAGGCGATCGCGCATGTCCCTGGCCGCTGCTCGCACATGCGCAAAATCAAGCCCTTCGTCCGGATCGAAATCGAAGATCATGCGGTCCGGCTTCTCCACGTCATCGACGTGACAGCCCCACAGATGCAGTTCCAGCACACCGACCTGCACCGCGGCGATCAGTCCGCGTTCGTCCTCGATATAGAGATATTGCGCGGAGCCGGATTTTTCGCGAATGCGCACCGGACGAAATTGCTCGGGAAAACCGTCGGAGGCGTGCTTTTGGAAAAAGCATTGCTTGCCGCTCCCTTGCGGACAGCGCACCAGGCTGATCGGACGATTGGCGACATGCGGCAGAATCAAATCCGCGATTGACAGATAATGTTCGATCAGTTCGCGCTTGGTGACGCCCTGATCGGCGAACAGGACCTTGTCGGGATGAGTGACTCGGACACCCGCGATCTCGTCGGCGCCGTCATCGGCCACTGACGAGCGCACGCTGCTGCGCGGCGCTGCCAGCTTGCGCCGCGCCGCGGTTTTCGCGGATCTGCCTTTCGTTTGTCTGCCTTTTGTTTTCTTGGCAGATCTCGCCGCCGCCTTCGCGATCTTGCGGGTCGGCATCGGCTCCTCCTTCACGATTTCGGTCGCCGGCTTGTCACCGCGCAATCCCTTGAACGCACCCTGGCGGACCAGTCCGTCCCGCGTCCAGCCGCGAAATTCGATCTCGGCGACAAGCTCCGGCTCAATGAAATGCGCGCGGCGCGCAATATCCGGCGGCACGTCCTTCACCGGCGGAATCTTGCGCACCCGCTTCTTGAACTCCTTCGACAGATGTTCGAGCCTTGCTCCAGTATAGCCGGTGCCGACGCGGCCCGCGTAGCGAAGCCGTTCGCCCTCCTTCACCGCCAGCAGAAGAGATGAGAACGGCCGGCCCGCCTTGGTCGAGGGTCGCCATCCGACAATGACGAATTCCTGCTCCATCCCGCATTTGCTCTTCAGCCAGCCCTTGCTGCGGCCCGAGCGGTAGGGGGCGTCTGCCAGTTTGGAGATGATGCCTTCCAGATGCAGGCCGCAGGCCTTCGCATAAACGTCGTCGCCATGCCCGACGACATGTTCGGAATAGGCCAGCGGCCCTCCATGCGCGCCTGATTCGATCAATTCCTTCAGGATCTGCTTGCGCTCGATCAGCGGCTTCTTGCGCAGATCCTCTCCGTCCAGATGCAGGATGTCGAACAGATAATACGCGATGCGGCCCTTGCCGCCCGACAAGGCATCCTGCAGCGCGCCGAAATCGGTCCGGCCGTGCTCATCGGCGACCGCCATCTCGCCGTCCAGGATGGCGGTGTCACAGTCAAGACCGGAGAGCGAGGGCACGATCGGTCGGAACTTGTCGGTCCAGTCCAATCCCTTGCGGGTGCGAAGGACAACCCGCCCACCGCCGAGCGAGGCGATCACCCGATAGCCGTCGAACTTGATTTCATGCACCCAGTCACCGCCTGCGGGCGGGGCGTCGACCAGGGTTGCGAGCTGCGGTTCGACGAACGGCGGAGGTGCGGCGTTTTTTTTTTACGCGGCTGGACTTGGCTGTCCGCGTCTTGGCTGCTTTCGGCGCCGCGGCCACCTTGCGGCGCCCGACGATTTCAATGTCATCGCCGTGCGCTTTTCGCGCCGGCTTGTTGGAGTGCCAGACCTTCCTGCCACCGGCGATTTCTTCCATCTCGCGGCCGGAGGCGACGCTGGTCATTTCCCGATCGACGATCAGTTTTCCGCGGCGGCGAACAAACTCATCGTTCTCCTTGATCAGCAGCCAGTTATCCTTGTCCTTCGGACTGCGCGCGCGCAGGCGCACCAGCGCCCAGTTGCCGTGCAGGCGTTCGCCCTGCAGCTCGAAGCTCAGCTTGCCTTTCTCCAGCGCGGCATCGACATCGTCCTGATGCGGCGTCCAGGTGCCGCGATCCCACAGCATCACCGTGCCGCCGCCATATTCTCCTTCCGGGATCGTCCCCTCGAATGTCCCGTATTCAATTGGATGATCTTCAACATGAACGGCGAGGCGCTTGTCGTCCGGATTTTCGCTGGGTCCTTTCGGAATGGCCCAGCTCATCAGCGTGCCGTTCCATTCCAGCCGGAAATCGTAGTGCAGCCGGCTGGCATCATGCTTCTGGATCAGGTAGCGCAGCTTGCGGCCGGATTTGCGCTGGACGCCTTTTGGCTCCGGGGTGCGCCGGAAGTCGCGCTTGGCCTTGTAGGCGCGCAGGCGATCCGACGCCATGATCAGGCTGCCGCTTTCTTGCGCGCGGATTTCTTGCGCGTCGATTTGGCGGATTTCTTCTTGGCCGCGGGCCGGCGCGAGGAGCCGGAGCTGCGGGTCTCGGATTTTTTGCCGCCCTCCTTGCCGACGGAGCGCCGCAGGGCATCCATCAGGTTGATGACGTTGCTGGCCGGCGGGGTCTCCTCGATCTCCTTTGGCGCCCGCTTCTCCAGCTTGGCGTCGATCAGTTCACGGAGCGCCGTCGTGTAGGTGTCCTTGAACTTCTCCGGCTGGAATTCACCGCTGCGCTTGTCGATCAGCTCTTCCGCGAGCTCTACCAGATCGGCGTCCACCTTCTTCGCCGGAATGTCGTCGAAAGCCGTGTCCGGCTTCTTCACCTCGTCGGCATAGCGCAGCGTTTCCATCATCAGGCCCTTGCCGCTCGGCTTGATGGCCACGATCGAGCCCTGCCCGCGCACCACGATCTGGCCGAGCGCCACCTTCTTGGTTTTGCGCAGCGCATCCCGCAGCACGAGATAGGCCTCGGTCGCGTCCTCATCCTCTTCGTCCGGCAGGATAAAGAACGGCCGCTCGAAATAAACCGGATCGATGGCATCCTCGTCCACGAACTGTACCAGATCGACCGACTTCTTGGCTTCCAGCTTCAGATCATTGATTTCCTTGTCGGTGAGCAGGACGTATTTGCCCTTCTCGACCTCGTAGCCCTTGACGATATCGTCAGCCTCGACCGGCCCGATGCCTGGCACCACCTTCTCATAACGGATGCGTTTGCCGCTCGGCTCATGGATCTGGTTGAAGGAAATCCGGCTCGATGACTTGGTGGCTGGGATCACTTCCACCGGAATGGACACCAGGGCCAGCCGCAGCCGGCCGGACCAATACGCACGCGTTGCCATGACGAAATTCCCCGCTCTTACGCTCGACAATTGGGGCTGGAACCCAACGGCAACGGCTGGAAGGCGGGTCCGGTTCCATCCGAGGTGCCGGCGAGACGCCCTCGCCGGCACCGCAAGAACGGCGGCCTCAGATGGCCTGACCGCCAGACACCTCGATCCGCTGCGCCGTCACCCAGCGATTGTCGGCCGACAAGAGGCTCGCGATCATCGGGCCGACATCGTCGGCGACGCCGACACGGCCGAGCGCGGTCATGTCGGCGAAGAACTTGTTGAATTCCGGCGTGTCGCGCACGGCGCCGCCGAAGAAGTCGGTCTCGATCGCGCCCGGCGCCACCGCGTTGACCGTGATTCCGCGACTGCCCAGTTCCTTCGCCATATAGACGGTGAGCACCTCCACCGCACCCTTCACCGCCGAATAGGCGGACCACCCGGGAGCTGAAATCCGGGTCAGACCGGAGGACAGGTTCACGATGCGGCCGCCGTCGGCGATCAGCGGCAACAGCGTCTTGGTGAGGAAGAACACGCCCTTGAAGTGGACGTTCACCAGCCTGTCGAATTGCTCCTCGGTGGTGTCGGCGATCAGGGCGTAGTCGCCGTGGCCGGCATTGTTCACGAGATTATCGAAGGTCTCGCGGTTCCAGGTGTCGCGCAAAGCCGCCCGCAGCTTCTCGGCAAACGCTGCGAAAGTGGCGACGTTGCCGGTGTCGAGTTGCAGCGCGACGGCCTTGCGCCCCATTGCCTGAATCTCTGCGACGACGGCCTGCGCTTCGTCGGCCCGGCTGTGATAGGTGAGCACGACATCGCCGCCATGACGGGCGACACTGAGCGCGGTGTTGCGGCCGAGACCCCGGCTGGCGCCAGTAATCAGGGTGATTTTCGTCATATCCATCTCCTGCTGCACGTGTTTTGCGATGGCCGTGTTATGCCGCCGAAGCAGCGGGGATTGTTGCCGGAACCTCGGCGTCTTTTGCCTGATCCTCCAAAAACATCGGAATAGGACGTGCAGAGCGGCCGAAAACGGGATAGGTTCGCGGCATGACATCATTGCTCGACGCCGTTCGCCGCTACGCGGATGCCCATGCCGACCAGGCCGGCGTCGCCCGGACCCTTATTCCAGGCCTCACCGCCCTTCGCGCGACCGCACCGAGCGATCTCGATTACGCGATTTCGCGTCCGCTGGTCGCGCTGGTCGTGCAAGGCACTAAGCAAGTCACCATGGGGGTGCAGGCCTTCACCTTCAGCGCCGGAGACTCGCTGCTGATCGCCGCCGACGTGCCGACCACGAGCCGGATTGTCCGCGCCAGCGCGGGCGTACCCTATTATTCGCTGGTGTTGGATCTTGATCCGGCCGTGATCACCGCGCTGACGACTGAAATGGCTTCAACACCTATGACCGACGACACGCCGGTGCGTGTCGAGCCGACGGAAGCAGAGGTGGCCGATGCCGCCCTGCGCCTCATGCGTCTTCTGGAGCGGCCCGCTTCGGTGCCGGTGCTGCAGGCGCAGCTCGTGCGCGAAATGCATTACTGGTTGCTGGCCGGACGGCATGGTTCGGCCATCCGCCGCCTCGGCTATCCGGACAGTCACGCGCAGCGCGTGGCACGGGCGGTCGCGGTGCTGCGGGCGCAGTTCGCGCAATCCTTGCCGGTCGAGCGCCTGGCCGCGATCGCCGGCATGAGCGTGTCATCGTTCCACCAGCATTTCCGCGCGGTGACATCCCTGTCGCCGCTGCAATTCCAGAAGCAGTTGCGCCTGATCGAGGCGCGGCGGCTGATGCTTGCGGAGGGCGTGTCGGCGAGCAGCGCGGCCTTTTCGGTCGGCTACGAGAGCGTGTCGCAATTCACCCGCGAATACGGCCGGATGTTTGGCCGCTCGCCGGTGCGGGATGCGAGGTCGGCCCGCGGCAGGACCATGGCGGCGGCCTGACCCGCGGACTATATCCGCCTCGCAATCAACGCCTCATCTCAAGCGCATGCCGGTTCGCCGCCTGCGGACAGGGAAGCGGTGATATGTGCGTTTTGGGGGTGGCGTCCCGCTTCCGTTCTCATTACGTTCCGGTGTCCGGATTCCGGAGTTCACACGCGTTTGCCGCGAGCGCGGGGGCGAATTTCGGGATCAAAGGACACCAGCAAACCTTTGATTCTGGTGTGGTCTGGTTCGGACATTCGCTCACAGGGGGGCGCCGCGAGAACGGAGCGAATGTCCGAACCACCGCACCAGTCATCAAACCATCCGAGTCTTGTGGCGCCGTGCCGGCCGGAGCACCGCGTTGATCTCGATATGCCCCGGAATTGGCCGCGTCCATGAACGACCTGTTCGACAAGAAGAAGCCTGCCCGCCCCGACAGCCGCGTCATCTCGATCCGCGGCGCGCGCGAGCACAACCTGAAGAATGTCGACCTCGACATCCCGCGCGACAGCCTCGTGGTGTTCACGGGTCTCTCCGGCTCCGGCAAGTCCTCGCTCGCCTTCGACACCATCTATGCCGAGGGCCAGCGCCGCTACGTCGAGTCGCTC
Source organism: Pseudorhodoplanes sp. (assembly GCA_032027085.1). Classification (NCBI taxonomy): domain Bacteria; kingdom Pseudomonadati; phylum Pseudomonadota; class Alphaproteobacteria; order Hyphomicrobiales; genus Pseudorhodoplanes; species Pseudorhodoplanes sp. Next base: position 3,642,625 of record JAVSMS010000001.1, read on the forward strand.
TCCGCCTATGCCCGGCAATTCCTGGAAATGATGCAGAAGCCGGACGTCGACCAGATCGACGGCCTCTCGCCCGCCATCTCCATCGAGCAGAAGACCACCTCGAAGAATCCGCGCTCGACCGTCGGCACCGTCACCGAGATCTACGACTACATGCGCCTGTTATGGGCGCGGATCGGCGTGCCCTATTCGCCGGCCACCGGCCTTCCCATTGAAAGCCAGACCGTCTCGCAGATGGTCGACCGCGTGCTGGCGCTGCCGGAGGGCACGCGGCTCTACATTCTGGCGCCGGTCGTGCAGGACCGGAAGGGCGAATACAGGAAGGAGATCGCCGACTGGATGAAGCGCGGCTTCCAGCGGCTGAAGATCGACGGCAAGTATTACGAGATCGCCGAGGCCCCCGCGCTCGACAAGAAGTTCAAGCACAATATCGACGTGGTGGTGGACCGCATCGTCGTGCGCGCCGACATCAAGCAGCGGCTGGCGGAGTCGTTCGAGACGGCTTTGCATCTCGCCGAAGGCATGGCGGTGGCGGAGTTCGCCGACCCGGCGCAAGCGGCGGCACTATCCTCACCTCCCCCTGAAAGGGGGAGGTCGACCGCGAAGCGGTCGGGTGGGGGTCAGGATGATGACCCCTCCCCGGCGCTGCGCGCCGACCCTCCCCTTTCAGGGGAGGGTAAGGGCACGCGCAAGCTCCTCAAGGGCGCCCATCTCGAGGAGCGCCTGATCTTCTCGGAGAAATTCGCCTGCCCGGTCTCCGGCTTCACCATTGCCGAGATCGAGCCCAGACTCTTCTCCTTCAACAACCCGTTCGGCGCCTGCCCGAAATGCGGCGGCCTCGGCGTCGAGCAGGATATCGACGCCGACCTCGTCATCCCCGACAAGGACGCGACCCTGCGCAAGGGCGCGATCGCGCCGTGGTCGCGCTCCTCCTCGCCTTATTACCTGCAGACGCTGGAGGCGCTCGCCAAGCACTACAAGTTCACCCTCGACACCAAATGGAAGGCGCTGCCGAAGAAGACGCAGAACGCGATCCTGTTCGGCTCCGGCGATGACGAGATCAAGTTCACCTATGACGACGGCATGCGCTCCTACACCACGAAGAAGCCGTTCGAGGGCGTGGTGACCAATCTGGAACGCCGCTTCCGCGAGACCGAAAGCGACTGGGCGCGCGAGGAGCTGGCGAAATATTTCACCGACGTGCCCTGCGACGCCTGCGCCGGCCATCGCCTCAAGCCGGAAGCGCTCTGCGTGAAGATCGACAAGCTGCATATCGGCGAGGTCGCGCAGATGAGCATCCGCCGCGCGGCCGCCTGGTTCGAGAACGTTCCGAAGACGCTGACCAGGCAGCAGAACGAGATCGCTCCGCGCATCCTGAAGGAAATCCGCGAGCGGCTGAAATTCCTGGTCGATGTCGGCCTCGAATATCTCACCCTCGCCCGCGCCTCCGGCACGCTGTCGGGCGGCGAGAGCCAGCGCATCCGGCTTGCCTCGCAGATCGGCTCCGGCCTCACCGGCGTGCTCTATGTGCTGGACGAGCCCTCCATCGGCCTGCACCAGCGCGACAATGCGCGGCTCCTGGAAACGCTCAAGCGCCTGCGCGATCTCGGCAACACCGTGATCGTGGTCGAGCATGACGAGGACGCCATCCGCCTCGCCGATTACGTGGTCGATGTCGGCCCCGGCGCCGGCGTGCATGGCGGGCGCATCGTCGCGCAGGGCGCGCCCGGCGACGTCATGGCCGACAAGCATTCGCTCACCGGCCGCTACCTCACCGGCGAGCTCGGCATCGACGTGCCGGAGCGGCGCGCGCCGAACCCGCGCCGCACCCTGAAGGTCGTCAATGCGCGCGGCAACAACCTGAAGAATGTCACCGCCGACATCCCGCTCGGCCTGTTCACCTGCGTCACCGGCGTGTCCGGCGGCGGCAAGTCGACGCTCCTGGTCGACACGCTCTACAAGGCGATCGCGCGCAAGCTCAACGGCGCCAGTGACGCGCCCGCCCCGCACGACCGCATCGAGGGGCTGGAGCATCTCGACAAGGTCATCGACATCGACCAGTCGCCGATCGGCCGCACCCCGCGCTCCAATCCCGCGACCTATACCGGCGCGTTCACGCCGATCCGCGAATGGTTCGCCGGCCTGCCGGAGTCAAAAGCGCGCGGCTACGAGCCGGGGCGTTTCAGCTTCAACGTCAAGGGCGGCCGCTGCGAGGCCTGCCAGGGCGACGGCGTGATCAAGATCGAGATGCACTTTCTGCCCGACGTCTACGTCACCTGCGAGACCTGCAAGGGCAAGCGCTACAACCGCGAGACGCTGGAAGTCACCTTCAAGCAGAAATCCATCGCCGACATTCTCGACATGACGGTGGACGAGGCCGCCGAGTTCTTCAAGGCGGTGCCGCGCATCCGCGACATCCTCACCACGCTGCAGCGCGTGGGGCTGGGCTACATCCATGTCGGCCAGCAGGCGACCACCTTGTCGGGCGGCGAGGCGCAGCGCATCAAGCTCGCCAAGGAATTGTCCAAGCGCGCCACCGGCCGCACGCTCTACATTCTCGACGAGCCGACCACGGGCCTGCATTTCCACGACGTGGCCAAGCTCCTCGACGTGCTGCACGAGCTGGTCGCGAGCGGCAACTCGGTCGTCGTCATCGAGCACAATCTCGAGGTGATCAAGACCGCGGACTGGATTCTCGATCTCGGCCCCGAAGGCGGCGACGGCGGCGGCGAGATCGTGGTGGCCGGCCCGCCGGAAGACGTGGCGAAGGAAAAGCGCAGCTATACGGGTGCGTTTCTCAAGCCCGTGCTCGCGCGCGGCGGCCCGAAGAAGAAACGGATCGAGGCGGCGGAGTGAGAGTTAGTGCTGTTTTTGAATTGACGGCGCCGACCTTCCTAAGATTCTCTCGTAAAACTCGACGCAATAAGCATCAGTCATTCCAGCAATGTAGTCTGAAATCATTCGGCGCTTCCACGGCGTATTGTCGTTTCCGAATTCGACGAGATCTCGCCAATCTTCTGGCATCAGAAGATAACCGTCGTCAGCAATTAGCTGCTCAAATATTTGCTTGACGATTGATTGCCCGCGATTTTCAGCTGACTTCAGTCGAGAAGACATTATTACAGCTTCAAACGACAGATTCTTCAATATCTCGACCGCGATGAAAGCTCCGACCGAAAGCACTGGCTTCGACATCGCTGTGAGCTGCACCCCGTCTTTGGATCACGCGGCTGGGGAATTTCCAGCCTGTTCGACCAGTGGCGGGCCGTGCGCCGCTGATCGATTCAGCACGTCGATCGGCGGTCGGTTGCCGATCGCGCTGTGTGGTCGCTCCTCGTTGTAGTGTCTACGCCAAGCCTCGCATTTTCGCTGCGCATCGTCGAGGCTCATGAACCAGTGTGCGTTCAGACACTCGCTCCGGAACTTGCCGTTGAACGACTCGATGAATGCGTTGTCGGTGGGCTTGCCTGGCCGGGAGAAGTCGAGCGTGACGTCACGCTGGTAGGCCCAGAGATCGAGATCGCGCGAGACGAACTCGCTGCCCTGGTCGACCCGGATGGCCTTTGGATAGCCAAGCTGGCGGCCGACACGTTCAAGCACCTCGACAACATCGGCACCGCGAAAGTTGAAGCGCACTTCCGTCGCCGGCGAAAACCGGGAGAACGTGTCCACGATGGTGAGCACGCGCAACTTGCGGCCGGTGGCGAGTTGATCGTGCACGAAGTCCATCGCCCAGATCTCGTTCGAGCGGGTCGCTGGCTGACGGTCGTCTCGCAGCCTGGCCTTGACCCGGCGCCTGGGCGTTTTGTTGCGCAATTGCAGGCCCATCTCGCGATACAGCCGATAGACGCGCTTGGCGTTCACCGGCCAGCCCTCACGCCGCAGCAGCACATGAATCCGCCGGTAGCCGTAGCGCACCCGTGTTGCGGCGATCTCCTTCATCCGGTGGCAAAGGGGCGCCTGCCCAGCGCGGCGGCTCTTGTAGTGGTAGGTCGAGGGCTCCGTCACCAGGACTGAACAGGCGCGACGGATCGAGACCTTCCAGGTCGATCGCGCATGATCGACCAACTGCCGACGCCGGGCAGGCTTCATAGTTTGCGGCGAAGAACATCCTGCAGCATGGCGCGATCAAGCGACAGGTCGGCGACCAGCTTCTTGAGCTTGCCGTTCTCATCCTCGAGCTGACGCAGGCGCTTCATCTCCGAGGGCATCAGACCGGCATACTTCTTACGCCAGTTGTAGAACGTGGCTTCGGAGATCCCTGCCTTCCGGCAGACTTCGCCGATCGCGGTGCCGTCCTCCGCCTGCTTCAGCACGAAGGCAATCTGCGCCTCCGAAAACTTCGATCTCTTCATGGTTCGCTCCGTCCTCCGGCCGTTGCCGCAAAACTGGAATTTTCCAGCTTAGCGCAGTCCAGAAAACCGGAGGCAGGTCAGCGCATCTAGATTTCTCGGAATTTGGTGATCATACTTCAGTATGGAAGCAAGCGATCGATACGTGACGTTCAGTCCACATCGATTGTCAACGCCAGCGACGACAGCGACTGGTACGTCGTCCTCGTGAGGATACGTCAACGTTTGCTTCTTCTCGAGTCTGCTGAGAATGCGCAGTGTCTGTGCATTACCTTCAAAGCCACCATACTCAAGCATCTCTTGGTCAAGCTCATGTTCGCCGTTATGCCCGAACGGTGGGTGTCCAATATCGTGAGCTAATCCAGCAAACTCAACCAAGTCGGTGTTTATGTTGTGCTGCTTAAAGTAGGGGTTAATGTCGTTTAATCGTATCGCAATCGATTTTGCTATTTGAGCCACCTCGAGAGAATGAGTGAGGCGATTGCGGAAAAAATCGTTTTCTTGGCAAGGAAAGAGCTGGGCCTTTCCTTGGAGTCGCCGAAAGCTCGGACAATGGATGAGTCGTGCATAGTCGCGACGAAATTCGCTCCGATACAACTCCGGAGCAAGGTCACGCCCTAGGCTCGCCGCAGCAATCCGCTGAATATCTTTCTCAGTGTAAAGCGGCTTCCACGCCCCGTTACCGCCCTTTGGGGCCGCGGATCGTGATTTCTCCTGCTTTCGCCCCATGGGAAACAGAGATTGTTTGTTTGGATTGACCGCCAGACTCAGAAACTTTGATTGACGAGGAACGCGCTTGCAATGCCTCTTTTTTAGCACCTCTAGTTGCAGCCGAGTCAACCCGTTCCATGAGCCGCGTCATAGAGCCCTCCTGAAAACCGCACGAATTAGGATCGTTATCCTAAGTATACCGCTAATTTCAGTTTAGTCAAAATTCCTTTGATTCTCGTCAACGGAGTTGGACTACTACCTCAAAACCGGCTTCCGGGTCGCTTGGTTCCTAGGCCATCGCTTTCCACACCGACACACTGGGATTACGTGCGTGGCCGATCATTCCTGCGGCTCCTTGAATAACCGGTGTGACACATAAATCGGCCCCTTCTCCATCACCGCCTGCAACTGGCTGATCCGCCCGTCACAGGCGCGGCGCAAGCACGCGACATTGGCGCCGCAGGCGTTGCGCTACCTCCCGCGCGTTCGGAAAAGATGCAATACTGACGTCAACGGGACCAGGCTCCGAAAGGGCGGCCCATGACCGACACCGCACGTCACGACGTCTGGGCGCAGGGCGAGGCGTATGAGCGCTATGTCGGGCGCTGGAGCCGCCCGGTTGCCGACCAGTTCCTGCAATGGCTCGCAATTCCCTCCGGCAAGGACTGGCTCGATATCGGCTGCGGCACCGGCGCGCTCAGCCAGCGCATTCTCCAGCACAACGATCCTGCGCGCATTGTCGGCGTCGATTCCTCCGACGGTTTCGTCGCGCATGCGGAAGCCCATGTCGCCGATCCGCGCGCCTCGTTCCGCACCGGCGACGCGCGCGAGCTGCCGGTGGCGAACGATGAATTCGACGCCGCCGTGTCCGGCCTTGTGCTGAACTTCGTTCCCGATCAGCAACAGGCCGTGGCCGAGATGCGCCGCGCCACGCGCCCCAGCGGCACGGTCGCCGCCTATGTGTGGGACTACGAGCAGGGCATGGAGCTGATGCGCCGCTTCTGGGATGCGGCGATCGCGCTCGACCCCGCCGCGCGCGGGCTCGACGAGGGGCTGCGCTTTCCCCTTTGCCGCCCCGACGCGCTGAACGCGCTGTTCGCGGGCGCGGGCCTGTCCGATGTCGCGGTCACCGCCATCGACATTCCGACCGTGTTCGCGGATTTCGATGATTACTGGTCGCCGTTCCTCGGCGGCCAGGGGCCGGCGCCCGGCTATTGCATGAAGCTGCCGGAGGCCGGCCGCGACGCCTTGCGCGAGCGGCTGCGCGCATCGCTGCCGGCGGACGGCAACGGCAACATCCCCCTCACCGCGCGGGCATGGGCCGTACGCGGCACCGCATGATGCCGGACCGGCGCCGCCTGAACCTCCGCCTCTCTCCGATAGACGAAACCGAAATACACGCCTTTAATCGCGGCTGACATGCGCCGCGGATGGGGGGCTGCATGACCGACGTGCTCGGCAAGGTCACCGACGTCAACCAGACCCTGGCCTATGGCGGCCGGAAGATGGGCAAGAGCGCTTTGCGGCACGGGCTTCTGGCGCTCGCGTTGTGCGGCGTGCTGGTCTTGCTCGGGCTGGACTCGCCACTCGACTGGCTGATCGCGGGCGCCGGCCTGGTGCTCGGCCTTCCGCTCGCGATCTACGGCCTCGTGAAATGGCTGGCGCCGCCGACGCCCGCCATGGTGATCTCGCCGCAGGGTATCCGCCAGTATCTCGACTTCGTGAAGACCATCAACATCCCCTGGCACGAGGTGCGCGGAGTGGATTCGATCGACATCAGCGGCAAGGTCGGCCGCGACTTCCATCACCTGACCAACGTGACCGTGGTGCTGGTCACGCGCGCCTTCTACGACCGCCACGTCCATGTCGGCTCGTGGCTCGGCCGTGGCCCGGCCTGGCACATGCTCTATGTGCCGAAAGGCGACATGGTGCAGGTCGCCCTGCATCACCAGATGCTGGACGCGAGCGCCGCCGAATTGCGCGAGGCGGTGGAATGGCGCTGGAAGGCGTTCCGCGACAGGAAGCCGGTGCCGGTTACCGGCCCGCGCATCTTCGGCGGCTTCCGGCGGAAATAGCGCGGCCGCCGCGCGTGATGCGGCGCACCCCTCCACTCTCCTCGTCATGCCCGCGCTTGATCGCAAGTCGGGTTTACCCGACTTGCGCGCGTAACATCCGAAACTCGCATAGATGCGAGTTTCGATGCATCCCGCTTAGGCGGGCACTGCGCCCCTAAGCGGGATGGCCGGGACATAAGGCGTCAACGACGCCGTCTTCGACGGCTATGCCCGGCCATGACGATGCAGAGGGAATGTGCTAGAAATTTTCTATGACCAAACTCGAAGACATCGAGAAAGCCATCGCCACGCTCGCCCCTGACGAGCTTGCAAAATTTCGCGCCTGGTTTGCGGAATTCGACGCCGCGCGCTTCGACGAGAAGATCGCGCGCGACGCGGCTGGCGGGCGGCTCGACGCGCTGGCCGAACAGGCGCTTGCCGATTTCCGCAAAGGCCGCGCGCGCGAGCTATGAGGCATTTCGCCAGTCCGGCCTTCTGGGATGCCTATGCGAAGCTCCCCGGCAACGTCCGCGAACTGGCCGACAAGAACTACGCCCTCCTGAAGAGCGATCCGCACCACCCGTCGCTGCATCTAAGAAGGTCGGCCGCTACTGGTCGGTGCGCGTCGGCCTCCGCCACCGAGCACTGGCCGTCGAGGTCAATGACGGCCTGCTCTGGTTCTGGATCGGCTCGCATGCGGATTATGACGCGCTCATCAGGGGCTGAACCTCCGCCTCTCTCCGATAGACGAAACCGAAATACACGCCTTTAATCGCGGCTGACATGCGCCGCAGATGGGGGGCTGCATGACCGACCTGCTCGGCAAGGTGACCGACGTTCAGAAGACGCTGTCCTATGGCAGCGGCAAGGTCGGCCGCTACTACCTGCGGCTCGCCCTCACCTTGTTCGCGGCCTGCGGCGCGATCGTCTGGCTGCAGCCGTCCGACTTCAGCCGGCTCCAATGGTCGATGGCTTATGTCGGTCTCGTGCTTGGCGCCGGTGGCACCCTCTATGGTCTCCACCGCTGGCTGCGGCCCAGGGCGATGCTGGTGCTGTCCCCCAGCGGCATGCAGATCCACGTCGATATGGTGAAGACCTTCTTCATCCCCTGGCACGAGGTGAAAGGCGTCGAGACGGCCGACATCACCGGCACCTGGCGTGGCAGGAGGATCCTCGTGACCGGCGTCACCGTGGCGCTGATCTCGCGCGCCTTCTATGACCAGCACATCCACATCAATTCCTGGCTGGTGCGCGGCCCCGGCTGGGAGTTCATTTTTGTCCCCAAGGGCAACGTGGTGCAGGTCGCACTCCACCACGCGTCGCTGCCGGCAACGGCGGCCGAATTGCGCGAGGCGGCGGAATGGCGCTGGAAGGCGTTCCGCAATGCCAAGCCCGCCGATCAGAAGCCCACGCGCGGCCCGCGCATCTTCGGCGGCTTCCGGCGGAAATAAGTCGCTGCGAAGCTCGGGTTGAGCGCATTCGCCTGAAAACACTGGCGAATTAAAAACCCCATTGGCCCCGCTGGTGTGCTAGGTTTGTTTCGAACTCCCCTCATCAAAAGCGCGGGCGGCGCAATGCCGGTGCGAGCAGCATCGGCCAGAACGGAACATTTTTTTGACTGACACAAGCGAACTGAAAACGGCTGGCGCGCCTGGCGCGCCAGACCTGTCCACTTCCGATGCACGCAACTGGACCCGCATCCTCAACCGCTATCGCGAGCCGAATGGCGCGCGCAGCCTGATCGAACTTGCGATCACGCTGCTGCCGCTCGCGGTCTTGTGGACTGCGATGTGGGCGGCGCTGCATTTTGTCGGCTACTGGCTCGCCTTGCTGATCGCCGTGCCGGCGGCCGGCTTTCTGGTGCGGCTGTTCATGATCCAGCACGATTGCGGACACGGCGCCTTCTTCCCGCACAAGCAGGTGAATGACTGGATCGGCCGCGTCATCGGCGTCCTCACCATGACACCGTATGATTTCTGGCGCCGCACGCATTCCATGCATCACGCCACTTCCGGCAATCTCGATCGCCGCGGCATGGGTGACATCGACACCCTCACGGTGCGCGAATATCTCGCCCGCTCCTTCTGGGGCCGGCTGCAATACCGGCTGTACCGGCATCCGCTGGTGATGTTCGGCATCGGTCCCGCCTATCTGTTCCTGCTGCAGCACCGCCTGCCGGTCGGCCTGATGCGCGGCGGCTGGCAGCCCTGGATCAGCACCATGGCGACCAATGCCGCTTTGGCGCTGATCGCGGCGACGCTGATTTGGTTCATCGGGCTGCAGGCCTTCCTGCTGATTCACCTCCCCATCATCCTGATCGCTGCCTCGCTTGGCGTCTGGCTGTTCTATGTCCAGCACCAGTTCGAGGAGACCTCCTGGAGCGGGAACAAGGACTGGGATCTGCACGAAGCGGCCCTGCACGGCTCGTCGTATTACGATCTGCCGGCCGTGCTGCGCTGGTTCACCGCCAATATCGGCATCCATCACGTTCATCATCTGTGCAGCCGCATTCCCTATTACCGCCTGCCGAAGGTGCTGCAGGACCATCCGGAACTGCGCGAGATCGGCCGCCTTACCTTGCTGGAAAGCTTTGCCTGCGTGCGGCTAGCGCTGTGGGATGAAGATCGCAAGCAACTCGTGTCGTTCCGGCAAGCGGCCGCTACCCGCCGCCACCCGCCGCAGACATCACGAGCGGCTTGAGCGCAGTCCCCGTTTTCGCGGGATGCCAAAAAAGTCGACTCGGCCTCGTTGCCCGGATTGAGGGCAACGAAATCCGGGGGATCAATCGCGCCGCGTCGCCGGGCTCACCCGCTGCCGGCCACGGCGATCGAATTGCGCGAGGCGGCCAAGCCGTGCTGGCGGGCGTCCGTGATGCCAAGCCCGTCGATCAAAAACCCGCGCGAGGCCCGCGCATCTTCGGCGGCTTTCATCCGAAATAAACGCCCGCTCTGACAAGCACCCCTTGCCGCCGATGCAGGCACGCGCCATCTGCCATCATCATCATCGCAGAGAGGCCACATGAAACCCGTGCGCGACATCGAAAAGGACTATCCCCTCCCCGACTTCATCGAGAAGCTCCGCCGGCTGGCCGACGCGCTGGAGAAAGGCGAGCGTTTCGATATCCAGATCGCCGGGGAGCGCGTCTATGTGCCGGTGCGCGCGCGCTTCAATATCGAGCACGAGCGCGGCGAGGACGGCGAGGAAATCGAATTCCAGATCAAGTGGGACAAGACATAACGCTTGGAGGCAGAGCAGCGCACGAAGCAAAAGCGTAGCCCGGATGGAGCGCAGCGAAATCCGGGACCGCTCTGCCCGCATTCCGCTGCGCTTCATGCGGGCTACGAGACTCGCATGATCAGCGGACCGTGCAGATTCCGCTGCCGGGCGATTTCGATCGGAGCCAGCGCGCTTGCGGCTGATCGCCACGCACTGCAAGCACAGCGCGCCAAAGCCGTTCTTCTGGCAAGCGCAGCCTCGATGGACGATCCGGATTTCGTCGGGCAAAAATCGCCGGCCCACCCTTGACAATATTCCTATAGGACTATAATCTGTATCCACCTCGTCCGCTTGAGGGGCGCTTGTCGCGAGGCGTTGCGCAGGCGGGACGAAGGAAGGGGCGCCGCCGGAGATGCGGGGGCGCAGCCTTTCTGGACGGCGGCGGGCAATTCCCGCCCTCGGCCGGTGCGGCGCCCGCGGGCGAGCCTCGCAAGCTCGCACTCGGGCCACGCCGGGGCTCCGCCCGAGGCCACTATTGGGCCTCTGCCAGGAGCTGGCTGACCGCGAGGCGATCAGCGTTGCGTAGAGATCGCCCGCCGAAGCGCGGCCCGGCGTTGCAGTGAAGACGCCGCTGATGGTGCGCCGGTCGGCGCGGCGATCCGCAAGGATCGCTCACTTAAGGAAGGTTGCGCCGCCCGGCGCGCCATCCCCCCCTCTCTTTGAAGAGAGGGAAAAGGAATGAAGGCGGACCCGGCGCCTCAAACAATACGGGCGATGGCGCGCGCCTGCTGGCAGCGTCATCTTCGCGAATGCGAGGCGACACAGAAAGAGGATCACAGGACATGATCAAGACAGACGACACCACCTGCAGGCGCAAGTTTTCCGGCGACAAGACAGACGTCTTCGGCCGCTGGGTGAGCGATATGCATTGCCTCTGGCGCTATTGCGAGAAGCGCTCATGTCAGCGCAACCGCGCTTGCGGCGGCGACATCAAACACTGCCTGCATTTCATGCCGCTGGTGCCCTACGAGGCGCGCGAGTTCCTTTTTAGTTGGGACAGCGCGCAAGCGGCTGGCCTCAGCTTCGAGGAGATGGTGGAGGAGTATGCGGAAGAATGGCATACGCTGCTGGCTTGGCAGGAAATGGTACGCGATACCCTGCCGGAGAACAGATGGAAGGAGCGGCTACGCTTGGAGGCAGAACAGCACGCAAAGCTGAATGGGCAAGGCGGGCAGCATTGATGATCGTAGCAAGCGTAGCCCGGATGGAGCGCAGCGAAATCCGGGACCGCTCTGCCCGCTTTCCGCTTTCGCTGCATGCGGGTTACACATCACCCATGACCTTGACACCCATGCCTTACAAACTCGCCATCTTCGACCTCGACGGCACCTTGTCCGACAGCTTCCCGTGGTTTCTGCGCATCGTGAATGTGGTCGCCGACAGGCACGGCGTTCGCCGCATCAAGGACCATGAGATTGAAACCGTGCGCGGCAAGGGCGCGCGTGAGATCGTCAAATTCTTTCAGGTGCCGGCCTGGAAGCTGCCGATTATCGCGCGCGACATGCGTCGCATTAAAGCCGCCCAGCTCGACGAGATTCCGCTCTTTCCCGGCGTCGATCGCCTGCTGCAGGAGCTCACCGCCAAAGGCGTTGCCACGGCGATCGTCTCCTCCGACAGCGAGGAGAATGTCCGCCGCGCGCTTGGCCCGGAGAATGCGCGGCTGATTTCGCACTATGCCTGCGGCGCCTCGATCTTCGGCAAGGCGCAAAAATTCCGCCGCGTGCTGAAGCTGGCGGGCGTCGCGGCGGCCGACGCGATCTGCATCGGCGACGAAATCCGCGACATCGAGGCCGCGCGCAGGGCCGGTATTGCCTTCGGCGCTGTCACCTGGGGCTATGCGACCGCGCAGGCGCTGCGGGCGCGCAAGCCCGAGGAAGTATTTGCCAGCATGGACGACATGATCGCGCGACTCGCGCCTGAACCCGGTTGCCGGTCCGCGGCACCAATATCTATGATGAGCGCACAGGAATAGCTTGCCATCGTCTCGCGCTTGGGAGGGGCCGCATGAACGTCCCGACAGCAGACGTCCGCCGCGTTGTGACCTTCACAGACTCCCGGCTCGCCAGGCTAATGCTGATCCTGGCCGCCATCATGTTCGCGGTCGCCGTATTGTTCATCTCCACCTCCACGCCCGACGAGCCTCACTACCTGCGCGGCTGGCTGCTCGGCTTCGCAGGCATCGGCCTCGCCGTCTGGGGGCATTTCAGCCTGTTCAGGAACGCCAAGGCGCTGCTCACGCTCTCGCCGCAGGGACTTGTGCTGTCCAGCCTCGGCAAGGACATGTTCATTCCGTGGCGGGAGGTGCGCGGCATCGAGACCGTCAGTTTCAGAACGCTGACCTCGATCTGGACTTCGCTGCCGCCCATTCTGGTGCCGGTCAGGCTGAAGAATGTGAGCGCGGTGCTCGTCTCGCGCGATTTCTACGAGGACGAGATCCTTCCGACCTCGCCCGTGCTGGCGCACACCGCGGTGTGGGCCCGCACCTTCCGTCCCAAAGGCGACAACCTCATCCAGGTCTGCCTGCATCACAATCTGCTGCCGGCGACGTCGGAGGAGATTCGCAAGGAAGTGGCGGCGCGCTGGTATGCGTTTCGCGATGTGGATACGGCGGATGCTGCTGCGGACGCTGCCCCTGACATGGTCGCGCCCGGAACGATTGTGTCAGGCACGGCGGCATCGCCGCGCACCGCGGGCCAACACAGGAAACCCAAGTTTCTGGTCAGGTGGGGCAAGAAGACATGATAGAAAGCTCTGCCCGCTGGCGTGTCACGCCACCGGAGCAGCGCTCGAAAGTCGCCATGCCCACACGCCCGGTCCTCCATTTCCGCGACTGGTTGAAGAGCCTGTATGAGGGGCGTTCCCCCGAGGCGCATCGTTTCCGTTACGGCCTGCTGGTCTTCGACATCGTCACGCTGATGTTCATCGTGGGGACATCCTTCATTCCCCGCCACCCCATTATCGAATTTGCCGACGTCATCTTCGGTCTGTTGATCCTCTCCGATTTCCTCGCACGTCTTCTCATCAGCGACAGGCCGCTGCGCGAGTTTCTGAATCCCGTCACCTGGGCGGACGCGGCGTCCATTGTGTCGTTCCTCGCGCCGCTCACCGGCGAGCCGGCCGGCTTCCTGCGCATCCTTCGTACCTTGCGTCTTCTGCGCAGCTATCAATTGCTGTCGCGCCTGCGTGCCGACTTTCCCTATTTCCGCGCGCATGAAGAAGTCATCATCGCGGTCGCGAATTTCGCCGTGTTCCTGTTCGTGATGACGGGCTTCGTCTACGAGACCCAGCATCTGACCAATCCCGGGATCCGGAATTACGTCGACGCGCTCTATTTCACCGTCACTGCGCTGACCACGACCGGCTTCGGCGACATCACCCTGGAGGGCACGCTGGGACGGCTGATCTCGGTCGCCATCATGATCTTCGGCGTGACCCTGTTCTTCAATCTGGCCCGGGCGGTGCTGCGGCCGCGCAAGGTGCGGTTTCAGTGCCCGGATTGCGGCCTGATGACGCACGATCCCGACGCCGTCCACTGCAAGGCCTGCGGCCGGCTGCTGAAAATCCCGAACAAGGATCCGGACTGATAGGCATGAAACTCTTCCGGCCTGCGCTCATTGACGTCAAAAGCGGGAGCGCATCATGCCTGTTCGCGAAGGTCCGCCGCAGCCGGCGCCGCCACCGAAAACCGAGCCTTATCCTGCGCAAAAGGCGCGCGGCGGCGAAATCATTCTGCGCACGCCTTTGCGCCGCGCCATTTTCATCGGCGGGCTGGTCGGAATATTCTTACTGCTCCTCGTCCTGCGGCTGCTGTCATAGCCTTTGCTGCACCTGCGGCCGCAGTCATAGTTCAAAAAAGCAGCGTTCAAAAATCCAGCGGCCGGGAGGTCCCGGCCGCTGGATCGGAATGTGCTTATGGATCAGCACGCCCAATAATCGATCTTCCCGCCGTAATTGCCGCGCACCGCGCAACCGCGGTAGCCCTGACCATAATAATAGCGCGGGACAACGACCGTGGATTCATACGCGACGCCCGGCGCATAGGCGTACGAGTCATAAGCCGGTTCCGCATAGCCCGGCGCATAGGCGTAGCTCGAATAGGCCGGCGCATAAGCGTAGCCTGGTCCGTAGGCGTAGCCATAACGCGGCGCCGTCAGCGCCGAGCCGACAATCGCGCCGGCTGCAAAGCCTGCGCCCGCGGCCGCCCAAGGTTTCCAGCTTCGTGCCGACGCGGTTGTCATCACACCGGCCGTCATCGCGCCCGCAACAACGAGCGCCACAGCACCTTTCGAAAAGGGTGTCATGCATGCCTCCAAGTTTCGCGCCCGCTCGTCGGGCCGCATCTTGGCATCAACGCAGAGCGATGAGCCTCGTTCCGGCAAAACAGCCGCCGATCGTTCCCGCAATGTCAGGTTCCTTCGCAAAAACGACCTCCGCCGCGCAGAGGACATCGCCGCAAATTTCTGCATCTGCCTTAACAAGCATAGGAATCATTTCTTCATTCTTGCTAGATAGTGACGCGCCTCACCGCCCGCTCAGGACGCGATCCAGCCGCGCAATCAGCCACACCAGCCATCCCGCGGCGATGACCCCGCCCAGGACCGTGCAGAGGATGCTGACGATGATGATCTGGTCCTTGCCGTCGGCGCCCGCGGAGAATGTGCCTTGCGGGAAATAGACCGACGCGTCGCCGAACGCATATCTCGCCAGCAGCCACATGGCCGGAAACGACAAGGCCGTCACGGCCAGCGTGCTGGCAAGTCCTTGCATCGCGGCAACGCAGGTCGCGACGGTCAGTGCAAGCAGGATCGATGCGATCGCCGCGACCGCGCCCCAGCCGGACAGGATGCTCATGGTGCCCCCGAAAAGACAGTCCGGGGCTTGGTCGCGGCGCGGGCGCAGAAGGTTCAAGTTATTGTGCGTGCCCGTTTCTGTCCGCGAAAGCGGCTATAATGACGACGATAGCCAAAGCGCAAGGATGAATGGCATGCTGTCCCGTCTTGCTCTCGCAATGTCGATCCTGATGTCTCTCTCCATCCCGGCCTCGACCCAGCACGCGCAACCTTATGCCGGCTTGCAGACTCGTGCGGTGAAGGCGCTGTCCGATCAGCAGATCGCCGACCTGCGCGCCGGCCGCGGGATGGGATTGGCGCTCGCCGCCGAGCTGAACGGTTATCCCGGCCCGCTGCACGCCTTCGAATTGCGGCGCGAACTCGATCTCAGCGAAGCGCAGGCCGCCCGCGCGCAAGACCTGTTCGATGCGATGAAAATGGAAACCATTCCGCTGGGCGAAAACGTGATCGCCGCGGAAGCCGCGCTTGACCGGCAATTCGCCGGCCGCAGCATCACGCTGGCCAGCCTCGATGCCGCGACGCTGCGCATCGGCGAGGCGCAGGCGAAACTGCGCGCTGCGCATCTGCGCTACCACTTGGCGATGCTTGAGGTGCTGACGCCGGACCAGATCGCCCGCTACAGCGCATTGCGCGGCTATCCCAGCGGCACGCCGCATCGCGGTCACCACCAGCGGCACTAGTATGGTGGTCCAGACGTTCGCTTCGTTCTCACGGCGAGCCGTCAAGCGAATTTCGGAACCAAACCACACTGACTCATAGCTTTGCTGGGTCGTGCGAATTTGAATTCGCTTGATGGGCATGCTGCACAAGCAGGCGAACCTTCGGGGCGGGACGCTGGCGTTGGCACGAAATGCCACTACATTGCGTTCAGCACATTAGCTTGCATTCAAGATTTGCGGGTCAAAACCGATGAGGGATCAGGTCAAAGACAATCCTGCCGAGCACCGCTTTGAACTCGATATGGGCGGACATCTTGCCGGCGCCTATTACCGGCGCGAACCGGGCGTCATCACCTTCATCCACACCGAAGTGCCTCCGGCGTTGGGCGGCCAGGGCATCGGCTCGAAACTTGTTCGCGGAGCGCTTGAATTGGTGCGCAAGGAAGGTCTGCGCGTCGTCGCGAAATGTCCGTTCGTCGCCGCTTACATGGGCAAACATCCAGAATACAACGACCTGCTTGAAATGCCCGGTGCGACGGCGACCGGTCGCAACGACAAGAAACATCTTGATGATCTGCTGGAGGAAGGACTGAAACAAACCTTTCCGGCCAGCGATCCGCCGGCTGTCGTCGATCCAACGCGGTAGCGCTCAAACCTCTCCCCGCGCAGAACCGAAGCCGGGTGGGCCGGCTTCGGCAGCGTGCAAAAGATCAGTGACCGTAGCGGGCCAGGTCGGCGTCGCTCGCATTCCGGTCCTGCCAGAGTTCGAGCACAGCCAGCAGGATAACCGCTGCGCCGAGGACGTAATGCCAGAGGCTGAGCGCCCCGGCATAGGCGAAGATGAACGGCGAACCGATCAGCCAGGCACCGAGCGCAACCTCCCCGGTTTCTTCCCAGCGATGCAGATCAACCAGTTCGAGCCCGTTCAGCATCATGACCAACAGGCCAACAATGACTGCATTCCACGCCACCACCGGGTCGTCCTGTACCCCGGCGAGCCAGGGCGACAGCCCGATCGCCACGCCGAGGCAGATGCCAACCCAGTCTTCCCAGGTGCGATGAACATTAAAAAGCCGGATGCCTGCCATGGGACCCTCCATTGGAAAGCGCGTCCGGCTGGCCGGAAGTATGGGAAATTCCAAAAGCGGCGTCCGGTCAGGCGGACTCGCGTTAGACTAAAGTATAACAATCATGCTCCCGGCGCAAGAAGATGGTTTTAGGTGCGCGGCGGCCATTAGGCCGTTTAATCGGCCTGAATAGCCACCTCGCCCGTCAATCCGGCGCAACCGCCACGCATTTCCATGGGAAAACACCAAACTTTGAAGCCGGTGGCGGTCGGGGCCTGCAGGTTGTGCAGTTTCTCGAAGTAGCCGATTTCCGCCCGGCTTCGTGCCCTACCTAGATCAGGCTGGGGTCGCCCGTGGCGGCGCATTTCGCTCTGTGAAACCTCGCGCCCGCTCCAAGGGCGCTCCAGCAAAGGGAGCGTGACATCCCCCTCATGCCGCATCCGGTGCCGACACAGCCTCGATGTCCAGACATCGACCTAGCCCGCGCATTGATCAAAACGATGTTGAGCGGGTGCGGGACGTGTTCGATCCGTGCGAGTTGCACCTCTATCTCTGCCGAGGTGACCACATGTCCCTCGGGGCGCATCGGCCGACGACAAATTCAAGGACGATCAGATCTGGCAGCTTGGATTGGGCAACCACTAGACTGGATTATTTGCATTCGGCACGCAGCAATTCAAAGGCCAGCAAGCAAGTAAGCCGGACGCGCGGGGCAAAATCCGATTACGTCTCCAACTTGTCCGCCAGTTCCTCCAGACCTTTCACAGCCAGATCCACCTTCACGCTTGGCATGACTTCTCCGCGTCCCTTGCCGTGCTCGTCAGGCCGCGCCACATGCGCTGTCCGCAATCCCAGTGCAGCAGCAGCGGCCAGATCGCTCGAATGCGAGGCGATCATCATACATTGCCGCGGCTCGAGATCGAACGACTCGCAGGCCGCAAGATAGACTTGAAGCTTGGGTTTGAAATTGCGCGCGATATCAGCGCCCAGAATGGCGTCCCAGGGTAAACCGTTGCGCCGCGCCAGATCGACCATCAACGAGATGTTTCCGTTCGAGACCGGCGCGAGTCTGTATCTCGTTTTCAGCCGTATGAGACCTGGCGCCACATCCGGCCAGGCATCAAGCCTGTGCCAGGCAAGAGTGAGGCGATCCAGTGTCGCATCATCGAGCGGTTGAATATTGAAGCGCGGCAGAATGCGCTCGAGATTACGCCGGTGCAGGACGTCGAGCTTGCAATAAGGCTGGCGGCCGGCGCGCACTTCCTCCATCGCCGGCTGATATTCGGCGCGCCAGGCATCAGCCAATGCCGGCCAGTCCAGAACATGGCCCCGCGGACCCAGAATCGACTCCGCCTCGCGCGCGACGTTGCTTCGGAAGTCAACCAATGTCCCGAAGACATCGAAGAACAAGGCTCTGACATCTGCGAAAGTGTCCATGCGTTTTCCCGACTTGCCCCATTTGCAGGCTAGCCCGCTCTCAACTCCGATTTGCCGACAATTCGAGGCAAAAGCGCCCCGAAGGATAGACAAGTTCTGAACGCGAGCCATCTAGTTTTGGCACTCGTGAATGCCCCGGAATGAAATGCCCCGTTTGAAAGCCAAAGCGAGCCGGAGATTGCAGCCGGCGGGGTCCCGCCCTGCGCCCGGAACAGTCGTGCGCCAGGCGGCGCGTCAGAAATACAGCCGTCGCGAACGACGAATCGGTCTGATTCTGGTCGCGCTGTTTGGCCTCATCTTTACCGGCGGCTTTACCTGGACCGCGTCCGTGCAGTGGCGCAATTCGGCCGACGCTGAAGCTCTGGCTCTTTCCGCGATTGAAAAGGAACGGCGGCGCGCGGCTGTCCTGTTCGTGCCGTTGAGGGGAAATGTCTGCCGTCGCCGTGTGATCGACAATCAGACGTGGCTGATTGCAGATGCCGGCTTTGTCACCTGCGATGAGGCGGTGACCTGGAACTCGCATCATCCCAACGTCAAATTCCAGTTTGTCGAACGCGTCGAGCAATTGCGCTCCGGCTTCCGAACCAATTCCGGCGGAAAATAATCGCCACTTTTCGGTCCTGAACTAGCTATTGCCGCCCGGTTTGCTAAAAACTATCTGAATGATCCTGCAAACAGGATGGCAACATGCTCGTGTCTGAAGCCCGCATTCGCACCGCGTCCGCCAGCAAATATCTGCAGCAGCTTTGCAGGCACTGGAGTCACAAGTTCCAGGTTGAGTTCACGCCGGAAACCGGGCGCGTCCCGTTTGCTGCGGATCGCCTGTGCGACTTTGCAGCCACGCCGGACATGCTCACCCTTCGCGTGGAGGCGGCAGATGATGAATCACTGTCACGCACCGAGCGCGTGGTGATCGATCATCTGAGGCGGTTCGCTTTTCGTGAGCATCTGGGCAGCGTCGAATGGCGCAGGCTCTGACTGCAATCCGGCAAAAAGGCGGTCTCGCATTTCGCCGAGACCGCCAAAGTATCTGCGATCCAAAGCAGGCTCAGTTTCCGACGGCGTCGCTGACGCATTTCTTCATGTGACTGGTCTTCGCGGCGCCGGACAGTTTCTTGGCGGCGGAATCAGCCTCGCATTTGGCGGTTGCGTCTGCCTCGCATTTCTTCATGAAACTTGTCTGGGCTGCCCCGGCGAGTTTCTTGTTTGCCGATTCGACCTTGCACGAGGCCGCGTGCGCGCTGCCGGCTGCAAGGGAAATTGCGGCAGCGATTGCAAGCATCTTCATGGGGTTCCTCCTGAATGGCGGCCAATAACTCAGCCGTCCCTCTGACAGCCTTAAAGCCGAGTATGACGCTGTAAAGGCTCGGTCCTACTATATTACCCTAGTCGCCCGATATTCACAGTCGTCTCTTGTTTATTCAGCAATTCTTGAACAATTCGCGCCACCCTTCCCTGAGTGCTGCGTGCCGATGGCAGAGACCAGAATGGACTCAATCGCAAGCAAACGACGCCGTGTTCGTCGCAAAGTGCCCTACCGCGATTTTTATCGTGGGGTCCTGGCTGCGCTGCTTCTCATTTTCGTTTTTGCCGCAGCCTTCTACGATCACGACTGGCTGGCCGTTTTCGGCGGTGCCAGGGATGAATCCTATACTGTGGGTGATCCTTCGGATCACGCCCCGCGGACCGGCTCCATTCTTTTCGTGCCGCCGAGCGGAAACCGCTGTCGGCATCGTCTGATCGACAACTACACCTGGTTCATTCGCGACAACGGCTTCGTCAATTGCAATGAACTGGCCTCGCGCGGCTCCGACCCGGTCAGCCGCGAATACAATTCAAGCCCAAGGCTTGACGCGATCCGCGACGCCTTTAGCCGCAAGAAATAGCTTCTGCGAGGCTCACGCCGACAGGCGTTCAACGATGAAGGCTACCTGTAACAGCGACGTCAGGTTGATGATCGCATGCAGGAGCAGTGTCAGGGTGGTCGAGCCCGACCGCCAGCGCAGCCACCCGAGCAGCAGACCAATCACGAAAATATGCGTGAGGTAGAAGGCGCTGTACTGGATATGCATCACGGCCCAGATGCCGGAGGGAATCAGCACCGCTCCGAGGACACCCACACGCGACGCCGCCAGCCCGCGAAACATGAAACCTCTAAACACAAGCTCTTCGGCAAGCGGCGCGGCGACCACAAGCGCAATCGCCAGCAGCCAGATCGTGTCGGAATCCCGCGCCGTCAGATAGAGATTGCGTACGAAATCCGGAACGATGGGCTGGCCTGTCAGAAAGGATGACAAATCTGCCAGCGGCAGCAGCACGGCGATGCACACCAATCCAATGAAAACATCCCATCGTTGCGGCCAGACCAACGCAAGGTAATCCGCAAAGCTCCAGCGTTTTTGCCGCACGGCCAGCCAGATGACAGCGAGTTCCGCGGGCACCGCTGCAATCGATACAAGCGAGACGGCCATGGCGTGAGAGGCGAAGGTTTGGACTTCCGAATCCGACAGGTCCACCCCGACATCGAACCATAGCAGCAGGGCAACGATCACCAGAAACTGAACCGCCGTCCAGACAAGAATTGCCAAAGCGGTCCAGAGGCAACTGCCCCAGAATTTCCATGGCTCGCGCCGTCCGGAATCGGGCGCGACCGGATTGCCTTCGGTCGAGGCCGGCAAATCAATATCGGCCACGGATGCGGCTCCGTCAGACAGAAAATGCTTGGCCTTTTTCCGGCACAATCACCTTGGTTGCGCTACCCTTCATCTCCGCAACAAATTTATCGGCATTGGGCTCGATGATCGGGAAGCTGCCATAGTGGCAGGGTACGACGGCATCAAGCTTGAAAAAACGCCTGATCGCCAGCGCCGCAGTGCGCGGACTCATGGTGAAACGATCACCAATCGGCACGAATGCGATTTTCGGTTCATGGATTTCGGCGATCAGCGCCATGTCGGAGAAGATATCCGTGTCGCCCAAATGGTACACGGTCGGCTCCCCGTTCGCCTTGATGATCACGCCACAGGGATTGCCGAGATAGATCGGCATCCCGTCCGTGATGTCGCCGGAAGAATGATCGGCCCGCACCAGCGTCACCGTGAAGCCGCCCTGATCGGTCGTTCCCCCCGTATTCATGGGATCGAATGTCTTCAGGCCCTTGCCGGCCAGCCACATGCAGAGATCGTAGTTGGCGACAACGGTCGCGCCCGTCGCTTCCGCAACATCCAGAGCGTCGCCGACATGGTCGCTATGGCCATGGGTGAGAATGATGCGGGTGACGCCCTTCATTGCAGCGTTGCGATCCGACACGAACGCGGGGTTTCCGGTGAAGAAAGGATCGATCAGCACCGCATGGTTGCCGAAATCGAGACGGAATGCCGAATGGCCGTACCAAGTGATCTGCATGTTCTCTTCGTGTGCTTTCAGGTGAACCGGGCTAATACTAGAGCGTTTTCCGGCGAAGTGGGAACCGGTTCGCCGTGGAAAACGCGATCAATCAAGAAAATCTAGAACATGATTCGATTCAATCAACGCATCACGCTCTGGCCAGATTGCGCGGTCGGACAATCAATGCTCTGTCGCCCCGTATGAGGACGCCTGCCAAAATGCCCGCATCCATTGTCACCCTAGCGGAGGCTGCCACCCTTTGGCCGCCGCGCGGCACCCTGATCGGCCTTGATCTTGGCACCAAGACGATTGGGGTCGCATCCTCGGACCCGGACCGGAAGCTTGCGACCGGGGTCGAGACGATTGCGCGCAAGACCTTCACGGTGGATGCCAGCCGCATTCTCGCCTTGGCCGACGAGCGAAAGGCGGTTGGATTCGTGCTCGGTCTCCCCCTGAATATGGACGGCTCGGAAGGCCCGCGCGCCCAGTCGACGCGATCCTTCGCCCGCAATTTCTCCAAACTCTCCGATCTGCCTATCGCGCTCTGGGACGAGCGGCTTTCCACCGCTGCCGTTGAGCGGGACCTGATTGCAGCCGACGCCAGCCGCAGCAAGCGTGCCGCCGTCATCGACCAACACGCCGCCGCTTTCATCTTACAGGGCGCCCTCGACAGACTGGCGCGAAGCGCCGGCGGCTGACCTACCTCTTCAGCAACAGATACTCTGTCGGATTGTCCGGGCAGAGCCCGGCGCCACATTCGAGCAATGTCGAAATTCCGTTGCCCAAAGTCAGCAGTGCAAACAATCCAA
This sequence comes from Pseudorhodoplanes sp., assembly GCA_032027085.1. NCBI lineage: Bacteria > Pseudomonadati > Pseudomonadota > Alphaproteobacteria > Hyphomicrobiales > Pseudorhodoplanes > Pseudorhodoplanes sp. The sequence goes on from JAVSMS010000001.1 coordinate 3,665,224, forward strand.
AGACGGCGGCGGCAAAACCGCCCAGCGGCATCGCTACCTTTTCGGCGTCCTTGAACTGCCGGTCAGAGAGCAACATGGCCGCCGTTCCCGCCACTATCAGCCCGAACAGGATGAAGGCCCATGTATAGAAATGCAGGCCCAGGAAAGCGTTGCCGTACGAGCCGCTGCCGGGCACGACATGCAAGGCCACCTGACGCAGCGAGATCGCGCCGCCGGCCACCGCAGCCAGAATTGTCGTCGCGTAATGACTGGGCCGCGGACCAAAACGGAGATTGAGCGCAAGGCCAAAGCCCGCGGCAGCAAAACCGGCCCGCTGCAGAATGCAAAGCGGACACGGCAAATCCCCGAAAATGATCTGATCGGCGAAGGCGAAAGCAAGAACGCTGCTGATCGCAAGCAGGCCCAGCGCATTCAATCGCCATGACAGAAGTGGCGTCATTGTCACAAACCGAGCCCAAGCTGCGACGTGGCGTGAACGCGGAACAGCACAAGGATGGTCAGCAACGCTGTACCCCACAATACAAGCGCCAGGTTGCGATGACCCGACCAGATAGCGCCCAATGCCGCTGCGATTGCGAAAAACGGTATGGTCATCATGTTCTGTGACTTGCAACGAATCGCATTAGCGTCGCGCATCGTTGCCGAAAAGTCATCTGCTTTGCCAAAAAAAGAAGGCGGCCCGGCAGGCCGCCTTCTCTGAACTCGCTTAAACGCCGCTAGCATGCCCCGTAGTCGGTCTTGCCACCATAATTGCCGACCGTCGCACAACCGCTAATGCCGTCCGAACCATCGGAACGATAATTTCCGTAGCCATAGCTGCCGGGCGCGGGCGCCTGTCCTGGTGCATACGCATAGGCCTGATAGGCGGGCGCTTGTCCCGGTGCATAGGCATAAGCCGGATAGGCCGGTGCTTGTCCTGGTGCATCCGTATAAGCCTGATAGGCCGGCCCGTAAGCGGCAGCATTGGCGGCTGTTGCCCCGGCCACAAAGCCTGCGCCGGCAGCGGTCGCGGGCCGCCATGTGCGTGCCAATGTCGGCGAGGCGGCTGCAACAGTGATCGTTCCCACAAGAGCAAGCGCGAGCGAGTTTTTAATGACGGGTGTCATTACAAGTCTCCACGTTTTTTACACACAAACACCCCTGTGCAGTCACAAGGACCGCACCCTCCTCGCGTCTGCAACGCGACGCATTTTCTCCCGTTCCACATCAATCGAATGAAAGCGCGCGATCAAGCAAGCGTGATGCAGTTCCCGCAACGTCGCATGCACCGTAAGTTTCCTTGCGACACGCGCCCATGCGAATTCGGGTAAAATCGTCTGCGATCTGCGGTGCCGTGCCTGCAAGTGCATCAGCCGCTGCAAGATGAGCGATCTGTTCGACGATCATTCGTGCCTTGGATTCGGCACCGGGTTCTTTCAAAATCGCCGCAATTGAACGAGCCGCCTCAGCGACCGCCGGAAACTCTTTAGCCTCATGCGCAAGACCGGCAATGACCTCTAACGACGCCGGCTCCTTGCGGATGGCACGCAATATGTCGAGCCCCATGACATTGCCCGATCCTTCCCAGATGGCATTCACCGGAGCCTCGCGATAAAGGCGAGGCAGCATTGAATCCTCGACATAGCCGTTGCCGCCGAGACATTCCATCGCCTCATACACGAATGCAGGCGCAGTCTTGCAAATCCAGTATTTGATCGCGGGCGTGAGCAAGCGCGACCGCGCCGCCTCCAATTCATCCTGTGCAGCCAGGTCGAAGGATCGACACAAACGCAAAACAGCCGCGACCGCTCCCTCGACGGCGAGAGCCATATCGGCCAGCACATTCCGCATCATCGGCTGATCCACCAGTTTCTTCTGGAAGACGCTGCGATGACGCGCATGATGCAGGGCCTGTACGAGCGCCATTCGCATCATGCCGGCGGAGGAGATGGCGCAATCGAGCCGGGTCAATTGCACCATCTGCAGGATTGTCCGGATCCCGTTTCCCTCCTCACCCAGGATCACCGCGAATGCGTCCCGAAATTCCACTTCGGACGAGGCGTTCGAGCGATTGCCGAGCTTGTCTTTTAGCCTCTGGAAATGCAGTCTGTTGACCTGACCATCCGGCCTGAAGCGCGGCATGAAAAAGCACGTCAGACCGCCCGGCGCCTGCGCCAGCACGATGAATCCGTCGCACATGGGCGCCGACATGAACCATTTGTGGCCTGTGATCGAATAACCATCGCCGACGCGGATGGCTTGCGTTGTATTCGCGCGGACGTCGGTGCCGCCCTGTTTCTCCGTCATGCCCATGCCGAGCGTGATCGCCGTCTTGTCGCTCCATGGACGAAACGAGGGATCGTAGTCGCGCGAGGCAATTTTCGGCAGCAGCGACCGCAACAGATCCGGGGCGGCGCGAAGGGCGGCAACGGAGGCCCGTGTCATGGTGATCGGGCACATATGCCCATTCTCGACCTGCGCCACCATGTAGAACCGCGCCGCCCGGGCGACTTCCGAGGGTGGCTGCGCCGGTTTCCCCTGCGCCGTCCATGTTCCGCAATGAAGACCTGCCTGCATGCTTTCCGACATGAAATGGTGATAGGCGGGGTCAAACGTGATGACGTCATGCTCGAGCACCGGAGCATTGCGGTTGGCCATCCGGGCCAGTTCGAACATCCCGGCTGTCCCCCAGCGGCGCCCGAAGGCCGACAGAGCTTTCCCCTCGCCTGCGGCGCCGTTGGCAGCCACCGCTTCCTGAAGCGGCAAATCGCTCGCGAACAAATCGACGTCCACGTAGGGCGGTGTCTGGTTCATGTCGGTTGAACTCTCGGCCATGGCGGGCACCCCCGGATTTGGCCGAATTTTACCACGGCACCATGCCATCCGCCCGCTAGCTGGGGACCGCGCGTTTGTGATCTTGCGGGGCGATCTCAATCGGCCTATAGAGCCGGCTTTAATGAACATTGCCACGAAATCCTCCTTCGTCCTCAACCGCCGTCATCTGTTGGGGATCGAGGGGCTTTCGCATTCCGAGATTACCGGACTTCTCGACCTGTCCGAAGAATTCGTCGACCTGAACCGGCAGATCGAAAAGAAACGCACCTCGCTGCGCGGTCGCACCCAGATCAATCTCTTCTTCGAATCATCCACCCGCACCCAGTCCTCCTTCGAACTGGCAGGAAAACGGCTCGGCGCCGACGTCATGAACATGTCGGTCGGCTCGTCTTCGATCAAGAAGGGCGAGACGCTGATCGACACCGCGATCACGCTGAATGCCATGCATCCCGATATTCTGGTGATGCGCCATCACGCGTCCGGGGCGGTCGAGCTCCTGTCGCAAAAGGTGGACGGTTCTGTCATCAATGCCGGCGACGGTGCGCACGAGCACCCGACGCAAGCCTTGCTCGATGCGCTGACCATCCGGCGCAACAAGGGTCGCATCGAGGGCCTGATCGTCGCGATCTGCGGGGACATTCTGCATTCGCGCGTCGCGCGATCGAACATCATTCTGCTGAACACGCTGGGCGCGCGGGTGCGCGTTGTCGCACCTTCGACCTTGCTGCCGCCGGGCATTGAGCGTCTCGGTGTGGACGTGGTGCGCGACATGCGCGAGGGACTGGCTGACGCGGACATTGTCATGATGCTGCGGCTGCAGCGCGAGCGCATGAATGGTTCTTTCGTTCCCTCAACCCAGGAATACTTTGCGTATTACGGGCTGGACCAGCGCAAGCTTGCCTACGCCAAGCCGGACGCATTGGTGATGCATCCGGGCCCCATGAATCGCGGAGTCGAGATCGATTCGGCTGTCGCCGATGGAGCGCAATCCTTGATCCGCGAACAGGTGGAAATGGGGGTGGCAGTTCGCATGGCCGTCCTTGAAGCCCTGTCCCGGAATTTGCCGAACGCATGAGAATGTTGTCAGACCGCCGCCCGATCCTGCTTGCCAATGCCCGGATCATCGATCCGTCACGCGATCTGGATTTTCCCGGAGACCTTCTGATTGCCGACGGAGTGATCCGCGAGGCCAAGCGCGGCATTGGCGCCGCCGGTGTGCCGGAAGGCACGGAGATTGTCGACTGCAAGGGGCGTGTGGTCGCGCCGGGTCTCGTCGACATGCGCGCTTTCATCGGCGAGCCGGGTGCCGAGCATCGCGAAACGCTTGCGACCGCAAGCCAGGCGGCGGCCGCCGGCGGCGTTACCACCATCGTTTGCCAGCCCGACACCAATCCGGTGATTGACGACCATGCGATCGTCGATTTCATCCTGCGGCGCGCGCGAGACACGGCCATCGTCAACGTCGCGCCGATGGCGGCTTTGACCAAGGGTCTGGCCGGCAGGGAAATGACCGAAATCGGGTTGCTCAAGGCGGCGGGCGCGGTGGCTTTCACCGACGGGGTGAGAAGCGTCACCAACGCGCAAGTGATGCGCAGGGCGCTGACCTATGCCCGCGATTTCGACGTGTTGATCGTGCATCATACCGAAGATCCCGATCTCATCGGCGAAGGGGTGATGAATGAAGGCGAGCTGGCTTCGCGTCTCGGTCTCCAGGGCATTCCGAAAGCCGCCGAAGCCATCATGCTGGAACGTGACATGCTCTTGGTCGCGCTCACGCAAAGCCGATATCACGCGGCCTCGGTGACATGCAGTGAGTCGCTCGCAATCCTGCGCCGCGCCAAGGAAGCAGGGCTTGCGGTCACGGCCTCGGCGTCGATCAATCATCTGACCTTGAATGAGATCGACATCGGCTCCTACAGAACCTTCTTCAAGGTTTCGCCTCCGCTGCGCGCGGACCAGGATCGCGACCAGTTGGTCGAAGCCGTCGGCTCCGGTCTCATCGACGTGATCATGTCCGACCACAATCCGCAGGATGTGGAGACCAAGCGATTGCCCTTTGCGGAAGCGGCGCCCGGCGCCATTGGCCTCGAAACGATGCTGTCGGCGGGCCTGCGCCTGGTGCATTCCGAGCGGCTGTCGCTCGCCAGGCTTCTCTATGCAATGTCGACTCGCCCCGCCGAGCTGCTGGGCCTGCCGGGTGGGACGCTCCGTACTGGCGCGCCGGCGGACGTCATCGTGATCGACCTCGACACCGCCTGGGTGCTCGACCCCGCCGACCTCAAATCCAAATGCAAGAACACGCCATTCGATGAAGCCCGGCTTGAGGGCCGCGTGGTTCGCACCATCGTTGCCGGCCGCACGGCGTATGAGTACGCTTCGGCCTAAGCCGGCAATGATCGGCGCTCGGGGGCAACGGCATGGCTTTTCTGGGTGATGGTTCTGCCCTGCCCGCATTGGCGGTGGCTCTTGTGCTTGGCTATGCGCTGGGCTCGATCCCGTTCGGGCTTGTTCTGACGCGGCTGGCCGGCACGAAGGACATCCGCGCCATCGGCTCCGGCAATATCGGGGCGACCAACGTTCTGCGCACGGGACGCAAGGGCCTCGCGGCGGCAACCCTCCTCTGCGACATGCTGAAAGGCACGGCCGCGGTTCTCATTACACATTATTTTCTCGGGAAAGACGCCGCGCTGTTCGGCGGGCTCGGGGCATTTCTGGGTCACCTGTTTCCGGTCTGGCTGGGATTCAAGGGCGGCAAGGGCGTTGCGACCTATATCGGCATTCTGGCTGCCTTTTCGTGGTCCATTGCGCTGGGCTACGGCGCCATCTGGATCGTGACGGCTTTCCTCACGCGCTATTCGTCACTGTCGGCACTGGTGGCGACCGTTGCCACTCCGGTCCTGCTGTGGTGGTTTGGCTATCGGGCTGAAATGCAGCTTTTCGTGGTGCTCTCGGTGTTCATCTTCGTCATGCACCGCGCCAACATCACCCGCCTCTTTGCCGGCACGGAAAGCAAGATTGGTCAACCCGCGGTGACGCCGTGACCGGCGCCGGGCGAGCCTGCGTGCGTTTGACGGACGCACAGCGGCTCGACTGGCTTCGTCTCATCCGCAGCGAAAATGTCGGGCCGCGGACGTTCCGGAGTCTTATCAAGCACTTTGGCAATGCCGGCGAAGCTCTGAGGGCCTTGCCGGATCTGGCGCGACGTGGCGGTGCCGCCCGACCGGGGCGCATTTGCAGCGTTGAAGAAGCGGAGCGCGAACTTGAGACGGCGCGACGACAGGGCGTCCTCTATGTCGCCCTGGGAGAGCCTGACTACCCTGTCCGCCTGCGCATGATTGACGACGCGCCGCCTCTCATCGCAGTCGGCGGACAGCGGGGCATTCTTGCAAATCCGATGATTGCCATCGTCGGCTCGCGCAACGCGTCCGGCGCCGGCGCGAAATTCGCGGGCGTGATTGCGAACGATCTGGCAAAAGCCGGCTTTGTCATCGTGTCCGGTCTTGCGCGGGGCATCGATTCCGCCGCGCATCGTGCGAGCCTCGCGACCGGCACGGTCGCGGTTCTGGCCGGCGGCCACGGCCATATTTATCCGCCGGAACATCTAGATCTCTTCAAGGAGCTGCTCCGGCACGGCATTGCGCTGAGCGAGATGCCGTTTGACTGGGAGCCTCGCGCACACGACTTTCCACGTCGCAACAGACTGATTTCCGGATTGTCGCTTGGCGTGGTGATCATTGAAGCAGCACGCCGCTCCGGTTCCCTCATCACTGCACGCTTGGCTCTGGAACAGGGACGTGAAGTCTTTGCGGTGCCGGGCTCACCCTTGGACCCCCGCGCGGAAGGCACCAACGGGTTGCTCAAGCAAGGCGCGACGCTGGTGACAGAAGCAGCAGACGTGCTGGCGGTGTTGCAGCCGATTTTGGGGGCGCCCAGCGAATTGTCCGTCAGAGAACCGGAGATCGATATCCACGAGGAACCCGGAGAGCCTCAGCCCGAGGAAAGAAGCCGCATCATCGCGCTGCTCAGTCCCACACCGATCAGCATCGACGACCTGATCCGCCTGTCAGGCACCCGGCCGGCCATGGTCCGGACGGTACTGCTGGAACTGGAAATCGCCGGCAGGCTTGAGCGTCAGGCCGGAGGCTGCGTCGCCCTGCTCTGATCAGCTCTCTTTGCCATCAATATCACGAAGCATGCTTCTGGCTTCCAGCTTCGCCATATCAAGCAGATAGGCCAAAGCCTCGAACTGATGCAGTTGCGCGATATTGGATAGTTCGCCAGCCAGCTCCTCCACGAAGAGGAGAGCGCCACGTGCTCCTGCGTCCTCGCGCCTGACGCGATTGTCATGCATGGATTGCCACCGGCTGCCGGGATGGGCCTCCACCCCGGCGAATCATACCTCCGAAGTTTTCTATTAGTTGCAAATTCCCCTGCAATCAATTTTTGGTCGTGGCCATAACGCTTTGAGCTTCTTGGAGTATTGACTTTATTACAATGGTGCTTGCGCACAGCATTTGACTTCGGGGGTCGATTTACCCATGTTCCGCCACCATCTGACGGGCGGCTCTACTCGGCGCCCGCATCATTTGTGCCCTAAGTCTTTGGAATTTCATGAATCTCGTCATCGTTGAATCTCCGGCCAAGGCCAAGACTATTAATAAATACCTCGGCCCTGGCCATGAGGTGCTGGCCTCGTTTGGTCATGTGCGCGACCTGCCGCCGAAAGACGGGTCGGTCGATCCCGAAGCCGATTTCAAGATGATCTGGGAAGTGGATGCCAAGGCGCAGAAGCGCCTGAACGATATCGCGCGCGCGCTGAAAGGCGCCGACAAGCTGATTCTCGCCACCGACCCTGACCGCGAGGGCGAGGCGATTTCCTGGCATGTTCTCGAAGTCATGAAGGAAAAGGGCGTGCTCAAGGATCAGCAGATCGAGCGCGTCGTCTTTAACGCTATTACCAAGCAGGCCGTCAGCGAGGCGATGAAGAACCCGCGCAAGATCGACCGCGCGCTGGTCGATGCCTATCTGGCGCGCCGCGCGCTCGACTATCTTGTCGGCTTCACGCTGTCGCCGGTTCTTTGGCGAAAATTGCCGGGCGCCCGATCTGCAGGCCGCGTACAGTCAGTCGCGTTGCGGCTGGTTTGTGACCGCGAACTCGAAATCGAAAAATTCGTCGCCCGCGAATACTGGTCGCTTATTGCCAATCTCGCTACGCCGCGCGGCGATGTTTTTGAGGCGCGCCTTGTCGGCGCTGACGGGCAGAAGATTCAGCGGCTTGATATCGGTTCCGGTCAGGAAGCCGAGGATTTCAAGAACGCTCTGGAGAGCGCGACATTCTCAGTTGCTTCCGTGGAAGCAAAACCCGCGCGGCGCAATCCGCCCCCGCCTTTCACCACCTCGACGATGCAGCAGGAAGCGAGCCGCAAGCTCGGCTTTGCGCCCGCGCATACGATGCGGCTGGCGCAGCGCCTTTACGAGGGCATTGATATCGACGGCGAAACGACCGGCCTCATCACCTATATGCGAACCGACGGCATCGACATGGCGGAAGAAGCCATTGCTTCGATCCGCACGATGATCGGCAAGTCCTACGGCACCCAATATGTGCCGGATGCTCCTCGCCGCTATCAGAACAAGTCGAAGAATGCGCAGGAAGCGCACGAGGCGGTTCGTCCCACGGATGCCAATCGTACGCCGAAAGAAGTCGCCCGCTATGTCGAATCCGACCAGGCCAAGCTCTACGAATTGATCTGGAATCGCGCCGTGGCCTGTCAGATGCAATCGGCGGAACTTGAGCGCACGACCGTCGACATCGCCGCGAAAGTGAACGGCCGGACTCTCGAATTGCGTGCGACCGGCCAGGTCGTGAAATTCGACGGCTTTCTGACCCTGTATCAGGAAGGCCACGATGACGATGACGCCGATGAAGAATCCAAGCGTCTTCCCGCCATGTCCGCCGGTGAAGTGCTAAAGAAAGAGTCGATCGTCTCGACCCAGCATTTCACCGAGCCGCCGCCCCGCTTCACCGAAGCTTCTCTTGTCAAGCGCATGGAAGAACTCGGCATCGGCCGCCCTTCAACCTATGCCTCAATCCTCGCGGTGCTCAGAGACCGCGGCTATACGCGCCTCGACAAGAAGCGGCTTATTCCCGAGGACAAAGGGCGGATCGTCGTCGCATTCCTGGAAAGTTTCTTCCAAAAATATGTCGAATATGATTTCACGGCCGGGCTCGAGGAGCAGCTCGATAAGGTCTCAAACAACGAGCTGTTCTGGCGGGATTTGCTGCGCGATTTCTGGGAGGACTTCACTGCCGCCGTCGGCGAGATCAAGGATCTTCGCATCACGCAGGTTCTGGATGCGTTAAATGAGCTGCTTGGGCCTCATATCTTCCCGCCGCGTTCCGACGGCGCGCCGGCGCGCCAATGTCCGAATTGCGGCGAAGGCCAATTGTCGCTGAAAGTCGGACGCTTTGGCGCTTTCATCGGCTGCTCGCGTTATCCGGAATGCCGCTTCACCCGCCAGCTTGCGGCTGGCGAGAACGGCGCCGGCCCCTCGTCGCGCGCGCTTGGCATCGACCCGGACACGGGTCTTGAGGTGACCGTGCGCACGGGCCGCTTTGGTCCCTATATCCAGCTTGGCGAGGGCAGCAAGGAAGAAAAACCGAAACGCGCCGGTCTGCCGAAAGGCATGGCCCCTGACGACATCACGCTGGACGTCGCGCTCGGCCTCCTGTCCTTGCCCCGAGAGATCGGCAAACATCCGGAAGACGGCGAGCCGATCCTTGCCGGGATCGGGCGTTTTGGGTCCTATGTGAAACATGGCAAGACCTACGCCAACCTTGAGGCTGGCGATGAGGTGCTCAATATCGGGCTCAATCGGGCGGTGACGCTGATTGCGGAGAAGAAGCTGAAGCCGTCGAGCGGACGCCGCTTCGGCGCCGACCCAGGCCGCAATCTGGGCGATCACCCTGACAAGGGTGGCCCCATCATCGCCAAGAGCGGGCGATACGGTGCCTATGTCACCCATGACGGGATCAATGCCACGATCACCGGCGACAAAACGCACGAAACAATTACGCTGGAAGAGGCTGCTGCACTGATTGACGCCCGCATCGCCGCAGGCGCGGTGCCAAAAAAGAAGAAGGCCAAGACCGAAAAAACCGCAAAAGCGGAGAAACCGGCCAAGGCGGAAAAATCGGCCAAGGCGGAAAAATCGGCCAAGGCCGCTTCCGAAAAAAAGCCGGTGAAGGCAAAAGCAAAATCGAAGCCTGCCGGCGACAGCAAGACGCTATCGGGAACGGCAGCGCCTAAGCCCCGCGCGGCAAAAAAGAAGAAGGTCGCGACGGGCTAACTTTGAACTGCCGGAACAAACCGGCTGAAGGTCTCATTGGCGAAGGCACGACCAAAGAAACAGCCACCCTTCCCCGGCAAGGATGAATTGCTGGCCTTCATTCGCTCGGCTTCCGGAAAAGTCGGCACGCGCGAGATTGCACGCGCTTTCCATCTGAAGAACGAAGCTCGCGCACAGTTGAAGCGCGTCTTGCGCGAACTGGCCGATGAAGGAGAGATCGAAAATCGGCGCAAGAAGCTGCATCGCCCCGGCACCCTCGCTCCCGTCACGCTGGCCGATATCGTGGAACGTGATCGCGACGGCGAGCTGATCGCACTTCCAAACGAGTGGGATGAGGAGGAGCACGGCCCCGCGCCCAAAATCCGGGTGATGACGCCGCGGCGTGCCAAGCCGACAGAGATCGCCGGAATTGGCGATCGCGTTTTGCTGCGCGTCGAGCCACTCGACGATGAAGAAGAAGCCATTCGCCATACCGGGCGGGTCATCAAGATCCTGGACAGGGCCCGCCACCGCATTCTGGGTATTTTCCGCGCCAATCCCGCCGGCGGCGGACGGCTGGTTCCGGTCGACAAGAAAGCACTGGGCCGCGAGCTGTCGGTGCCACCGCACGCGACCGGCGAGGCGCAAGACGGAGAGCTGGTTTCTGCCGACATCTCGAAACAAGGACGCTACGGATTGCCGGTCGCCCGCATCAAGGAACGACTGGGCTCGTTGAAAAACGAGCGTGCAGTCAGTCTTATCGCCATCCATGCACACGGCATCCCGAATGTTTTCGCAGCGGACACTGTGGCCGAAGCGGAAGCTGCAAAGCCCGCCGCTCTCACGGACGGATACGAGGATTGGCGAAAAGTTCCGCTGCTCACCATCGACCCAATCGATGCCAAGGATCACGACGACGCTGTTTATGCAGAGCCGGACGAGGATGCGGGCAATCAAGGCGGACATGTTGTGTACGTCGCCATCGCCGATGTCGCTTATTACGTCACACCCGGCTCGGCGCTGGACCGTGAAGCGCTGGACCGCGGCAACTCAGTCTATTTTCCGGACCGTGTCGTCCCCATGCTGCCGGAGCGGATTTCCAACGATCTCTGCTCGCTGAAGCCGAATGCCGATCGCGCGGCGCTGGCGGTGCGTATGGTGATCGGCGCGGATGGCCGCAAACACTCGCACAGCTTTCATCGCGTTTTGATCAGGTCGGTAGCCAAGCTACATTACCAGCAGGCGCAGGACGCCATCGACGGCCGGACAGACGACGTGACCGGTCCCATCGTTGAAAAGATTCTTGCACCGCTTTACGCGGCCTATCACTCGATTCTGAAAGCGCGTAACGAGCGTGGCCCGCTCGATCTCGATCTGCCGGAGCGCAAGATCCTGCTCAAGCCGGACGGGACCCTCGATCGCGTCATCATTCCGGAACGCCTCGTTGCGCACAAGATGATCGAGGAATGTATGATTCTCGCCAATGTCGCCGCGGCGGAAACGCTGGAGCGCGCCGGCGTTCCGCTGATCTATCGCGTGCACGACGAACCTGGCTTGGAAAAGGTTGAAGCCCTGCGCGAATTGCTGCAGACCCTCGATCTGTCTTTTCCCAAAGGCAGCGTATTGCGTCCGTCCCTGTTCAATACGGTACTGGCGAGAGTGAAAGGCCAGGACGTCGAACATCTGGTGAATGAAGTCGTGCTGCGAACACAGTCGCAGGCCGAATACGCTTCAGAAAACTACGGTCACTTCGGCCTGGCCTTGCGCCGCTACGCGCATTTCACCTCGCCAATCCGCCGTTACGCCGACCTGATCGTGCACCGCGCGCTGATCGGCGCGCTCAAGCTTGGTAAGGGCGCCCTGCCCGAAAGCGCCGACATCGCCTCGCTGGGCGAAATCGCGGCCCGCATTTCCGCGGCCGAGCGGCGCGCCATGAAGGCGGAACGCGAGACCGTGGACCGGTTGATTGCACATCATCTGGTCGACCGCATCGGCGCGACATTTGAAGGGCGCATCAGCGGCGTGACCCGCGCTGGGCTGTTCATCAAGCTCGATCAGACCGGCGCCGACGGCTTCGTGCCGGCCCGCACCATTGGCGACGAGTATTTCCAGTATGACGAGGCTCGCCACGCCATGATCGGCCGCCGGAGTGGCGAAATCTTTCGTTTGGGTGACCGGGTGACGGTCAAGCTGGTCGAAGCCATTCCGGTGGCCGGGGCCTTGCGGTTTGAACTGCTCTCCACCGGACAGCATGACAGGGCTGCACGGAAAAGCTTGGGCAAATCGCCGCCGCGTCCTAAATATCGGTCGAAAACCAAACGGGTAAGACCCCGAAAGCGGGGCTGAGGACTCCAAGATGGGTATCATGATAGAGGGGCAGCAGCGTCACGGCGGGCGGGCGCTGCTGAACGGTTTCCGTGGTCGTTGCCCCGCTTGTGGCGAAGGACGCATGTTTCGCGCCTTTCTGAAGGTCAATGACAATTGCCCGTCCTGCAGCGAGGAATTGCACCATCATCAGGCGGACGACGCCCCTGCCTATTTCGACATCGCCATTGTCGGCCATACTGTCGTCCCGCTCGCACTCTCCGTCGAAACCGCATTTGCGCCGGCCTACTGGGTCCATCTCGCGCTTTGGCTGCCATTGACTCTCGGCCTCTCGCTTGGCCTTTTGCAGCCGATCAAGGGCGCAATCGTCGCCTGGCAATGGGCTAATCGCATGCACGGATTTGATACGGTGCCGGCGAAGGTGGTCAGTAATCCGCGGCCATGACTGATCTGGCGCAGTTACTGACCGCGGCGGAGCGCGAGCGCAAATCGCCGAATGTTCGTCCCAAGGATGCCGCCACGCTGATCCTGGTGGACCGCAGCGGACCGACGCCAAAGGTGTTGCTCGGCAAGCGCCACCACGGGCATTCCTTCATGCCTGGAAAATTCGTGTTTCCCGGCGGCCGGGTCGATCCCTCTGACCGTCTGATGCCGGTGGCGAGGTCGCTCAACACGCATGCCGAGCAGTTCCTGATGAGGAAGACCCTTCGACCCAGCGCGACCAAGGCGCGGGCCATCGCCCTCGCCGCCATCCGCGAGACCTTTGAAGAAACTGGTCTGCTCCTTGGTGCGCGACACGACAATCCCGAAAGCGCACCGGAAGGGCCCTGGGCCGAATTTGCGAAGGCGGGGTTCTACCCGGATCTTTCCGCGCTGCATTTCATCGTGCGGGCCATAACCCCGTCACGCCGGCCCAAACGGTTCGACACCCGGTTTTTTGCAGTCGACGCCAGCGCCATAGCATACAAGGTCGACAACGTCGTTCATGCCGATGCCGAGCTGGTGGAACTGGTCTGGCTGCCGATTGCCGAGGCCCTCAACCTTGATATGCCGACTATCACCCGCGTGGCCTTGAAGGAGCTGGAGGCTCGGGTCGCCGCCGGTTTTGGGCATGACTTGCCGGTGCCTTTCTACCAGATGCCCCGGAAGCGCTTTATGCGGGAGCTTCTGTAGCTCCCCGCGGCTTTCCTTGACATTCCGGCTCCGGAGGCTAGTTTCCGCGCCAACAAATCCCCTTTCCGAGGTTTTCCATGGCCAAGGCCGTCACCATCAAGGTGAAGCTCGTTTCCAGCGCGGATACCGGCTTCTATTACGTCGCCAAGAAGAATTCGCGCACCATGACCGACAAGCTCGTGAAGAAGAAATACGACCCGGTCGCGAAGAAGCACGTCGAATTCCGCGAATCCAAGATCAAGTAGGCCCAGTCACGTTGCGCTGTGCAGGGGCGCCGTTATGGCGCCCTTGTCTTTGGTGGCCACAGACTCGGTTTCGCCGCAGCGGGATCGTCCCTGGCTGTGCGCAGAGGTGGCCGGCCGGAAACGGTGACATGAGGAGGCCACTCACACCGCTCCCAGGCCGGCCGAACCCCACGGACCCAGGAGATGCGGCGGACCTGAGCATTCCGTAGGGTTATCAATAGCTTAGGAAGTATCGACCGGCGCCGCACTAGCCCAATTCAGCTGCAACTCTCCTGCAGCGTCCCGATTGAGGCTACCTCTGGAGATAGCCGAAATCAAAGGACAAGCCTTTGATTACTGAGGCAACTTTTTGTCAACCTCAACAATTAGGGTTTCCGGTTAGGGTTAGCCGCCGAGCTCGTGCGTTATGCCGCGTCGGCGACGACGCGGTTGCGCCCGTCCCGTTTCGCCCGGTACAGGGCCTGATCAGCTCGTTTCAGCAGATTGTTCGCAGAGTCGCCCACACCTTCCAGCGCTGCAATTCCGATCGAAATGGTCACGTCGATGGACCGCCGTCCCTGCTCGATCGGGAAGGCTTCCATGGCGATGCGACGGCGTAAACGCTCCGCCACGGTGGCGGCGACGGCGAGGTCGGTTTCCGGCATGACGATCACAAACTCCTCGCCACCGTGACGACATGCGAGGTCGATGCCGCGGATCGACTTGCGCACCCTGATGGCAAATTCGCGCAGCACGTCGTCGCCGGCGTCATGCCCATAGGTGTCATTGATCGACTTGAAATAGTCGATGTCCAGCACCAGCACCGTCAGCGGCTTGTGGCGGCCGGCGGCCTGCTCGATCAGCGTGGCGAGATGGCTCTCCATGTAGCGGCGGTTGTAGAGCCCGGTCAGGCCGTCGGTGATCGCGGCCTCGATCGAAAGCTGAACATTGTCGCGCAACCGCTCGGTGTAGCGCTTCTTGCGGATCTGCGTGCGCACCCGCGCCAGCATCTCGTTCTTGTCGATCGGCCGCAGCAGATAGTCGTTGATGCCGATCTCGAGACCGCGCATCAGCTTGGCGTTATCGTCCGGCTCACAGAGCGCGAGAATGGGAAGGCTGCGGGTCCGGTCGAGCGAGCGCAACTGGCTGCACAGGCGCAGGCCGTCAAAATTCTGAAGGCCGAGCGACACGATCATCAATTCATAATCGCCCTCGGCCGTGCGAAACAGCGCGCCATGCGGATCGGGCTCGACATCCACCACATGCTCGGATTCGAGCAGCGCGGCCAGACGCTCATAAGACGCACGCCGATCATCAACGATCAGGATGCGGCCATGCCGGCCGGTTTCCGCAATTGCCTCGCGTTCCGCACTCTCGATGCCGATCTCGCGCGAGGTCACGGCGCGCATGCGCAATTCGTCCGTCATCATCTTCAGACGCGTTAGCGAGCGCACCCGCGCAATCAGCGCCACATCGGAGACCGGCTTGGTCAGGAAATCGTCGGCGCCCGCCTGCAGACCGGCGACGCGATCGGACGGCTGGTCCAGCGCCGTGACCATGACCACGGGAATGTGATGCGTTGCCGGATTGCTCTTGATCCTGCGGCAGACTTCGAACCCGTCCAGGTCGGGCATCATCACGTCGAGCAGAACGATGTCGCATTCGGCACGGTCGCAGATGGCGAGCGCCTCGATGCCGTTTGTGGCGGTGACGACGTCGAAATATTCCGCCGACAGGCGCGCCTCCAAGAGCTTCACATTGGCCGGAACATCATCAACGACGAGAACGCGAGCGGTCATTAAGCATTACCCAGAAACTGGCGGACGGTTTCAATAAATTTGCCAACGGAAATCGGCTTGGAAAGATAGGCCTCGCAGCCGCCTTCGCGGATCCGCTCTTCATCGCCCTTCATGGCAAAAGCCGTCACGGCGACCACCGGAATGGATTTCAGTTCGGAATCGTCTTTGAGCCACTTGGTGACTTCGAGGCCGGAGACTTCCGGCAGTTGAATATCCATCAGGATCAAGTCAGGCCGGTGACGGCGCGCAAGATCCATTGCCTCGATGCCGTTGCGGGTGCCGACGGTCTGATAGCCATGCGCTTCGAGCAGATCGTGGAAGAGCTTCATATTGAGCTCATTGTCCTCCACGATCAGGACAGTCTTAGGCATTCCCGCCCCTCCTGGGCATTCCCACCCGGTCCCATTCGATCCAAGGCTCAAGTGCCGGATCGCCTCCAGGCGCGCGATCATGCATGATGGTATGATTCAAGGTAGGTCCGATTTCTTACGGAAACGCAAACGAAAAGCTATGGTTAAGAAAACATCAAAGCCGTCGCGGGATCGGGCCGAGGGCGTCGCCATAGCCGCCCTCACCTTCATTGCCGCCGATCCGGAGCGGCTTGGACGCTTTCTCGCGTCGACCGGCATTGGGCCCGCTGATATCCGCATCGCTGCACAGCAGCCGCTGTTCCTGGCTGGCGTCATCGGGCACATCGCCGCCGACGAGCAATTATTACTGGCCTTTGCGGCTGAAATTGGCGTGCAGCCCGATGAGATTGACCGCGCGCGAAAGGCGCTCAGCGGCCCGGACTGGGAACGCGACGCTCCATGACACCCGGATTCTGCCGCGATTGTCTCGGCGACGCGCCTGCCGGCATCGCGCGCTGCCGAAACTGCGGTTCCCCGCGCCTGCTCCGCCACAAGAGCCTCGATTCTCTCGCCATTGCGCATGTCGATTGCGATGCCTTTTACGCAACGATTGAGAAACGTGACAATCCGTCGCTGGCCGACAAGCCGTTAATCGTGGGCGGCGGTCGGCGCGGCGTCGTCGCCACGGCCTGTTACCTCGCGCGCACTTACGGCGTGCGCTCCGCCATGCCGATGTTCGAGGCAAAGCGGCTCTGCCCGCATGCCGAGATCGTTCCACCGAACATGTCGAAATATGTCGCGGTGGCGCGCGAGGTGCGCCGGCTGATGCTCGATCTCACCCCGCAGGTCGAGCCGGTTTCGATCGACGAAGCCTTCATGAACCTGTCCGGCACGACGCGCCTGCACGGAATGTTTCCGGCCAAGTCGCTTGCCCGGTTCGCACGGAATGTCGAAACACAATTGGGCATCACGGTTTCGATCGGACTGTCCGCGAACAAGTTTCTCGCCAAGATTGCCTCGGACCTCGACAAGCCGCGCGGCTTTGCCACGCTGGGGCAGGACGAAGCCGCCGCTTTTCTTGCTGACAAACCCGTTTCACTGATTTTCGGTGTCGGACGCGTCGCCCAGGAGCGGCTTGCGAAGGACGGCTTTCACAAGATCTCCGATCTGCAGAAAGCTGATGAGACCGACCTGATGCGCCGCTTCGGCGCCGAAGGACAGCGTCTGTGGCGGCTGGCGCGCGGGATCGACCATCGTCAGATCGTCCCCGATCGCGACGCCAAGACCATTTCATCCGAAACGACATTCAATGACGACATCGCCGACCTGCGATCCCTGGAGAAGATATTGTGGGCCTTGTCTGAAAAAGTCTCCGCCCGGCTCAAGGCCAAGGCGCTGGCCGGAGCGACCATCACTTTGAAGCTGAAGAGCGCCGATTTCCGTCTCAAAACGCGCGCGCGTTCACTCGACCATCCGACGCAACTGGCCGGCCGCATTTACGCGGCCGGTCGCGATCTGTTGGCGCGTGAGATCGACGGCACGAAATACCGACTGATCGGCATCGGCGTCGCTGCATTGACGTCTGATGAAAGAGCCGATCCGGCTGACCTGATCGACATCCGTGGCACCCGTGACGCCGCTGCCGAACGCGCGCTCGACAGGCTGCGCGAGCGCTTCGGGACACAGGCGATCCTCAAGGGGCTGGGGCTGGGCAGCGAAGCAAGCGACGAAGACTAGTGTCAGGACTCATTGCCGGAGCCAAGATGACGGTTGCCGCGACGCAGATTGCGCTGATGAATGTGTGGGCGCAGCGGTGCCAGCGCATCGAGCGCCGCCAGTCTTTTTGACACAGCCGAAGATCATCGCGAGGAGACATTCACGATGACCATAACCATTACCGCCTTTGAACGGTCACCCGATGGCGGCAAGGGACTGGCGCGTGATATGCGTGTTCGCTGGGCACTTGAAGAAGTGGGCCAACGCTACGAGGTTCGCCTTGTTTCGTTTGCGGCGATGAAGGAACCCGCGCATCGCGCGCTCCATCCCTTCGGGCAGATTCCGACCTATGAGGAAGGCGACCTCGTCCTGTTCGAGACAGGGGCGATCGTGTTGCACATCGCCGAGCGCACTGCGGGCCTGTTGCCGGACGATGCCAATGCCCGGGCGCGCGCGATCACATGGGTGTTTGCTGCGGTCAACACGGTGGAGCCGTCGATTCTTGAACTCGCGAACGCCAGGCTCCTCGAGCGCGACAAGTCCTGGTACGCCGAGCGCCTGCCGCTGGTCGAGGATCGCGTCCGCGATCGTTTGGGCCAACTTTCCACTCGCCTGGGCAATGCCGACTGGCTCGATGGTGCATTCAGCGCCGGCGACCTGATGATGGTGTCGGTGCTCCTCAGACTGAGGTCATCGGGCATTCTGAACGAATATCCAAACCTGGCCGCTTATGTGACACGCGGCGAAGCGCGGCCCGCCTACAAACGGGCCTTTGACGCTCAATTGGCGGTCTACACTGGCAAGGTAAACCATTGAGCTACTTGCACGGCTTGGCGTTGCCGATCTCGATCGAGGTCATTTCGCCGGCAATCACGAAATCATTGTAGTCGAGCGACAGATTGCGCGAGATTCCGTTCTCGTAGACTTCGAACTTGATCGAATAAACGGGCGTCTGCTCGCCGGTCTTCTTTGACCTGTCGAAATAGCTGATGCTCACCGGCCAGCGTTTCAGCCTGGACAGGCTGTCGGTCCGGCCGGCCGCATCATCCGGTCTCTTCTCAGGCGCGATCTCCTGCCCGATCACCGTGAGGGTGTCGTAGATCTTCTCGCCTGTTTCCGAGCCGTCATAGACCGGCAGTTCAAGAATGGTCTTGCCTTCCAGCGCCGCTTCGATGATCCGCCGCATGTGATCGGTCGGGAAAATGATCGTCGGCTCGATGTCGAATTTCTTGTTGCCCGGCTTGGTCAAGGCAATCGACACGCCGGCATTGCGGCGCTGCGCATTGCCGTCGACGGTATCGGTCAGGTTCTGGTTGATGAAGTTTTCCGACTTGAAGCGAAAACTGTTTGCCGCGCCCTCTTCCCAGGTCGTGGCGCGCAGATCGGTTGTCAACGTCTTGCCCTCGCCAAGATCGATTTCCGAAACCTGGCGGAATTGCAGGGCATAACCCTCGCAGCGGCTGCCGGAGAAATCATAGAGAATACGGCCGCGGACTGATTCGACAGGCCGGTTGCCGCGCGCTTGCGACAGTTTCAAGTCATATACGGCCCGGTGCGGCGCGAGTTCGATGCGGGGCTGGCTCCAGCCGGCCGCAGGCCATCCGAAACACAAGGCCGCAGCGAGCCCGGTTGCGCTGCAAAGGACGGCGCGAGAAGAAAAATTCATTGATCAACTCCGGGGCGGCTGCCTGCAAAATTAAAGGCGCCGCCGGCCTGCTGCAACATGGAACGGCTATTGTGCTGTCTTGCACGGGACACCATGATCAGCCAAGACAGGCCGGCTTTGCGGCGACAACGTGACCGTGCAACAAGAGGAGACGGGTATGGCGGGGGCAGTCGAGAAGAAACTGGCGGAACTGGGCATCACCCTGCACACACCCGCATCTCCGGTTGCCAATTATGTCGGTTTTGTCCGCACGGGGAACCTGCTGGTCGTTTCGGGGCAGGTCTGTTTCGACGCGGAAGGCAATCTGGTCGCCAAGGGAAAGCTCGGCGGCGAGGTGTCGGTCGAGGACGGGCAGAAGGCCGCGCGCGCCTGCGCCATAAACCTGCTGGCGCAGATCAAGGCCGCGCTCGGCGATCTCGACAAGGTGCAGCGCGTCGTGCGCCTCGGCGGCTTCGTCAACGCGGTGCCGACATTTCTCGACGGCCCCAAGGTGCTGAACGGCGCCTCCGATCTGATGGTCACGGCGTTCGGCGACAAGGGCCGCCATGCCCGCACCACCGTCGGTGTTTCCGTGCTGCCCATGGACGCCGCGGTTGAGGTGGAAGGCATGTTCGAGGTCGCGTGAGCTGAACAACACAGCGAACCGCACAAATGGCAGGCCTCGACTGGCTGACCGCAAGACCGGTGGCGCATCGCGGATTGCATGACGCCGGCCATGGCGTGATTGAAAACACCGCCTCCGCCTTCGCCGCGGCGATCGAGAACAACTATGCGATCGAGTGCGACCTGCGGCTTTCCGCCGACAACGAGGTCATGGTGTTTCATGACCGCACGCTGGATCGGCTGACCGAGGCGAGCGGCGAAGTCATCCGCAAGACCGCGGGTGAACTCGGCGCCGTGATGTTCAAGTCGACGGCGGATCGCATGATGACGCTGGCGCAGCTCTGCGAGCTCGTCGGCGGGCGGGTTCCGCTGATCCTCGAACTGAAGAGTGAATTCGACGGCGACCTGCGCCTGCCGCAGCGCGTGGCCGACATCCTGCGAGGCTATGCCGGTCCTGTCGCCGCAATGTCGTTCGATCCGGCACAGGTGGCGGCATTGGCCGCTCTCGCACCGGGGCTGCCGCGCGGAATCGTGGCCGAGCGTTACTACAAGCATCCGGAATGGAAGCGTTTGCGCGCCCATGACCGGTGGCGGCTGGCGCATCTTCTGCACGCCCTGCGTACTCGCCCGCATTTTGTGGCCTATGCGGTGAACGATCTGCCCGCCGCCGCGCCGCTGCTGGCACGGTGGCTGTTCGGCCTGCCGCTCCTGACCTGGACCGTGCGGACCGAGGCGCAGCGGACTTGCGCCGCACGCTGGGCCGACCAGATGATTTTCGAGGGATTTCGGCCATAAACGGCGGCTAGACTGCAGGCATGTCCTCTTCGGCCTCTTCCCCCGACACCGCAGCGACGGTCCAGCTTCGCGCGGTGTCCGATATCGCCGCCGTCGGCCCCGCGGCCTGGGATTCATGTGTCCAGCAATCCAGTGTTTTGCGGCCACAGCCTCATCTGTTGTCTCAGCAGAGCCAAGATGGATTGCGAAACATTTCCGCCAACCCATTCGTTTCATACGCTTTTCTGTATGCGCTGGAAGCCTCGCAATGCGTCGGACGCCGCGCCGGCTGGCTGCCTCAGCACCTCGTTCTTGAGGATGATCGCGGTCAGGTCCTTGGTGTCGCACCCTGCTATCTGAAGACGCATTCGCAGGGCGAGTATGTGTTCGACCATGCCTGGGCGGACGCCTATGAGCGGGCCGGGGGCGACTATTACCCCAAGCTGCAAGTGTCGGTGCCGTTCACGCCCGCGACCGGGCCTCGCCTGCTGCTCAATTCCACGACGCATGCCGAAACCGGCCGTGCCGCCCTGGCCGAGGGGCTGATCGCCCTCTGCCAGCAGCGGCAAGCCTCCGGCGTGCACGCCACCTTCCTGCAGCCGGCCGATCGCGACGCCCTTTCGGCGAAGGGATATCTGATCCGCACCGACCAGCAATTCCATTGGGACAATCCCGGTTATTCCTCCTTCGAGGATTTCCTGAGCGCCCTCTCCTCGCGCAAGCGCAAGTTCATCCGCCGCGAACGCCGCGAGGCCCTGGCTTCCGGCCTCAGCATCGACTGGCTCACCGGCTCCGACCTGACAGAATCCATCTGGGACACCTTCTTCGCCTTCTACATGGATACCGGCTCGCGCAAATGGGGCCGTCCCTATCTCAACTGCAAATTCTTCTCGCTGATCGGCGAGAGCATGCGCGACCGCATCCTGCTGGTGATGGCGAAGCGCGAGGGGCGCTACATTGCAGGCGCCATCAACTTCGTCGGCGATAGCATCTTGTTCGGCCGCCACTGGGGCGCGGTCGAGCATCATCCCTTCCTGCATTTCGAGGTCTGCTATTACCAGGCCATGGATTACGCCATCGCGCACAAGCTGCCGCGTGTCGAAGCCGGCGCACAGGGCGAGCACAAGCTCACGCGCGGCTATGCGCCGGTGACGACCTATTCCGCCCACTACATTGCCGATCCCGGATTGCGGCGGGCGATTGCCGATTACCTGAAGCGCGAGCGGCTGCATGTGGACGCCGCCGGCCGGGAACTTGCCGCCTACACGCCTTTCCGCAAAACTGCTGCCGCAGAGGATTGAGACATGCCGGCTTACGACCCCAACAACATTTTTGCGAAGATCCTGCGCGGCGAACTGCCGTGCCACAAGATCTACGAGGACGAGCGCGCTTTCGTCTTTCTCGACATCATGCCGCGCGCGCCCGGCCACACGCTGATCCTGCCCAAGGCTCCGGCCCGCAATGTGCTGGACGTGCCGCCTGACGACCTCGCGCATGTGATCAAGGTGGCGCAGAAGGTTGCGAAAGCCGCGATGACGGCGTTCGAGGCCGACGGCGTCACCATCCAGCAATTCAACGAAAGCGCCGGCGGACAGGTGGTGTTTCACCTGCACGTGCATGTCATCCCGCGCAAGGAAGGCGTCTCCATGAAGCCGCCGGCGAGCGAGAAGGAAAAGCCGGAAGTGCTGGCCGAGCACGCCAAAAGGCTGTCGGCGGCTCTTGGCTCCGTGTAGCGCCTTTTGAATCGAAGCGCACATCACCCCCGTTCCTTCCAGCGTAAGCGGGACCCCCAGACACTTTGTAGATTGGACCCATGGCGCTCAAACGGATGGACAACGTCGGAATCGTCGTCGATGATCTCGGAGGGACAATTGATTTCTTTCGCGACCTCGGCCTTGAGCTCGAAGGGCGGGCCACGATCGAAGGAGAATGGGCCGGACGTGTCACCGGACTGGGCAATCAGCGCGTCGAGATTGCCATGATGCGCACGCCGGACGGCCACGGCCGGCTGGAGCTATCCCGCTTCCTCACGCCGCCTGCCGTCGCGGATCACCGCAACGCCCCAGTCAACGCTCTAGGCTATCTTCGCGTCATGTTCGCCGTGGACGACATCGACGAGACGCTTGAAAGGCTGCGCAATCGCGGCGCGCAGCTCGTAGGCGAAGTCGTCCAATACAGGGACGCGTATCGGCTCTGCTATATCCGCGGGCCTGAAGGGCTTCTCATCGGACTCGCCCAAGAACTCAGCTGAGCGCAATACGACGACAATGATATAGGACCAAAGCCAGCGAGCGCGTCTTACAACGGGATCCGCCTTGCTGGACTGCTACTTTTGCACCTCTGAATCCCGGCTTGCGCGGGGACGAACAGAGAAATGATAATCGATTTCAGCCCCGCAACAGCCATTCGCTCACCAGGGTGCCGAGGATCAGTGTGGCAACACCTGTCGCGACGCCGGCGAAGACCGAGCGGCGGATGAGGGTGAAGGCGACAAAGCCGGCCGCGACCGCGATCAAGCGCACAGACAGCGGAATGGAGGCAAGCGCGCCAGGGGCGAAAATCGTCAGCCTGGCGATAACCGCAGCGAGCACCGCGGTCGCGACCGCGCGCACCCAGATCAGGATCTCCGAGCCTTCGTCAAGGCCGCGCGAGGCGACCAGACCGAAGGCGCGCCAGACTTCGTTCGGCAGAAAGCCGACCAGAACCAGCACCAGATAGGGCCAAAGCTGCTCCGTCAATACGCTCATCGCCGGCGCCCCCAAATCCTGTGTGCTCCATACGCCAGGGTACCGCCGATGACTCCGGACCACATGATGTCGAGATTGACCGCGTAATAGGCGAGGATCGGCCCGATGATCAGGCCGAACAGCAGCGCCAGCCGGTCGATCAGTTCGCGGCTGTTGCGGGCGATCGACACCAGAAACGACATCGGCGTCAGGAACAGGAGCGCGGCGGTCAAAAGCGCCGGCAATTGCGCGGCGAGATAATAGCCGCCGAAGGTCGCGATCAGCGCGGAGGAAAAATAACCGGCGCCGAGGCCGTTCACGAAGGGAATGCGCCGCTCCACCGCGACCAGCGGCGCCAGCCGCATCGATTCCACCCACATGCTGACCGCAGTCATGTGCGCCGGCAGGATCAATTCGCGAAAGCGCGTCTTCGGGCCTTTAAGGAGCGGCAGGAGCGAAACCACCATCGGCAGGAGGCGCACGCCGCTGAGACCGACCGCAATCGCCACCTCAATCAGCGGCGAACCGGCGCCGAGCGCAGAGATCAAAATCACCTGCGCCGGACCGGCCCAGATCAGGATGGTCGTCAGACCCACCCACCAGACGCTGAAGCCGAAATCGTGCGCCAGCGCGCCGACGCCGATATAGGTGCCAAACAGCACATAGGCAAAGACCGACAGCCAGGCCGAACGATAGCCGGCGAGGAAAGCGGAGGATGACGATTCGAAGTGCAGGCTGGGTCCCAACATCGGCCGCACCATGCGGCGGGCAGCCTGCGAAGGCAATCTGTGCGTGTGGCATGGGCAGCATGCAGTGGTCTCCGGCTTCGTCGCGACGCACAGACGCGCGTGA
This sequence comes from Pseudorhodoplanes sp., assembly GCA_032027085.1. Taxonomy (NCBI): domain Bacteria; kingdom Pseudomonadati; phylum Pseudomonadota; class Alphaproteobacteria; order Hyphomicrobiales; genus Pseudorhodoplanes; species Pseudorhodoplanes sp. The sequence goes on from JAVSMS010000001.1 coordinate 3,689,575, forward strand.
TCGCAGCAATATTTGGGGCGCCGGGGTCACCTTCCTTCTCTTTCCCTTGCTTCAATAAGGTCGGGGGATTGGCGCGCCGGGCGCGACCTTGCTTTTCAGTGTGCGATCCCGTTTTTAGAATCGCCGCGTCGTCCGACGCGCCATCGCGACGTTTTTTCACTACGATGCCGGGCCTCGCTTCACTGGGTGATCAGTGCGGGCCCACAGTCAGCCAACTCCTGGCGGAGGCCATCAGTGGCCCCGGGCCGGGACCGGGAGGTCTTGCGTCGCGCCGAACCTGTTGCGGGTGAATGGAAATGATGTCTTGCCTGCGCGAAGGGTGGGGCGAAGCTGTATTCCACCGGGAATGACCGGGGATGAATGCTGCCGCAACCTGGCGGCGTGTTCGTGAAGAACCGGAAGCAATCAGGACGTGCTCGCCTGCTCAGCCTTACGCGCCGCCCGGTCGAGGCTGACGACCTTGTCATCGTCATCATCAGCCTTCGCGCGTTCCTCACACTTGGCCCGGATTTCTTCCAGCTCATCGTCGGTCAGGTGCTCGATGCCGACGAAGCGGTTGTGCGCCTTGCTGTTGCGGATCAGTTCATCCAGCTTGACCTGGATGGCGGCGCCGTCGCGATTCTGCGAATTCTGGATGAGGAACACCATCAGGAACGTTACGATGGTTGTCCCGGTGTTGATGACCAATTGCCAAGTGTCGGAGAAGCCGAAGATCGGCCCCGAGATGCCCCATACAAGCACGATCAACACGGCGATGCCGAAGGTCAACGCCTTGCCGGCAGCGTGCGAGGTAGCGTTGGCCACTTTTGTGAAGAGGGCACTGCTGCCGTTTTTTCCGTTTTTATAAGTAGACATGACCTGACCTGATGTCCCCCGGTGACGTGCCATACAAACAGAAAGCGGGACTGTTTGGTTCCACGGGGGAATACCCACATGGTCAATCACGGAACCTTGTCTGGAGCGGCTCATCGCCCAGTTGTCGAATGACTCGACCGCCCCGATTTCCTCGGGGCAGGATTCGCCGTTAGTCCACCGTGCGCGGATGATGTTCGTGCAAGAACGTTGCAAGCGGCTCGCGCTGGGATTCGCCAGCACGTCTCACCGTCGCCTCGAACAGCACGCGCTGAATGTCCTGAGGCAGTTCGCCCCAGGACTCGATGACCGCATTTCCCAAAAGGTGGGCGTATTGTTCATTCATGAAACTTACGCGTTGCCGCCACGCCGACCGCTTCGCGGGCCAAGCGGTCCCTTGCGCTCCCGTATCAGACCCTCGGGTGGTCCATCTTCACCTTCCACCGGCATTGTGCGTACATCCGCGCCGTCCTGTGCCTGCTGATGCTTTCCGATCGTCTCGTGTGCGCGCTTCTTCGGCACATCGCTGGTGTCGGTGTCGTAGGCGCCACCCCGTTTGTCTTTCAGATCGGCCTTAGCCTGTCGCATGCCAGCACCTAGTTGGGAGAGGCGGCGCACACCGCTTGCGCCACCAAGAGCACCGCCGTGATGCTGAGAATGGCCGCCGCTGTGGCTAGCAATGGCCAATCTTTGAATGCCTTGAGCATCGTGTTCTCCATGCCGGATAAGTTCGTGCGCCGGTGTGCCGTTCGTCACGCCGAACGTCGACTGTAAGGCGAACGGTTGGCCGGCCGCAGGGAAATTCCCTCACGCTGGGCTTTGCTGCGTATCGCGCCCTCGGGCCGCCGCAGTTTCAGGCTGATCACGCCGGTCGGCGTGTTTTTGCCTGACCAGCGAGCGCAATTCCTTGATCTCGCGATTTTCCCACGGCTCGCCGGACCGCTGCTTGTATTTCGGGTTTGCCTTGCGCGGACCCTTGCGCCCGATAGGAGAGCCCTGCCGCTTCCAATCTGATTTCGCCATCTCATGAATTCCCGTGTTTCCCAGCGGTACAGAGATGCAAATCCTGCCGAACCGCCGAGGTTCCCTGAGGGCCGAATGCGTCGCACGGCATTTTGCCTTTGGACGTGACAGGGTCTCATTGTTCCTGTCATGTTCTTTTTCAAGGATTCAGGACATTATTGGAGTTAGTCATGGCCGACGATCTCGTCCTCTACACCAACCCAATGTCGCGCGGACGCATCGCCCGCTGGATGCTGGAAGAGGTCGGCGCGCCCTACCGCGCCGAGATTCTGGATTTCGGCACGACCATGAAGGCGCCGGCTTATCTTGCACTCAATCCCATGGGCAAGGTGCCGACGATCCAGCACGGCGACACCGTCGTCACCGAATGCGCCGCGATCTGCGCCTACCTCGCCGACGCGTTTCCGGCTGCGAAGCTCGCGCCGCCGACCGACAGGCGCGGCAAGTATTACCGCTGGCTGTTCTTCACCGCGGGTCCGGTGGAAGCGGCGGTGAGCAACAACGCGCTGGGTTTGACAGTGCCGGCCGACCGAGAACGCATGATCGGCTACGGCACCTATGGGGCGGTGATGGACACGCTCGAGCGCGCGGTGAGCGCGCAGCCTTATGTGGCGGGCGATTCATTCACCGCGGCCGACGTCTATGTCGGCTCGCATATCGGTTGGGGTCTGCAATTCGGCTCAATCGAGAAGCGCAAGGCGTTTGAGGATTACTGGGGCCGGCTCAAGGACCGGCCCGCGCATCTGCGCGCGACCGAGCTTGATGACGCGGCGATGCCGAAGCAATCCTAAAGCATAGCGGTGCTATGAGGCTGACTATCGCCGCCAGCCTGAAGGGCGGTGGCGCAGCGGCGACCGCAAAGGACGGCGGCCGCTGAACGCGTTCTCGTGAATTGTTTTCACAGGTCGACAACCACACAACTTGTGGCCATTCATCCGCCAAGCCGCTTCGACCGCACCTTAAGATGACGGAGCAGGTGTTGGCGATTCAATCGAACGCATCCACGCGTCAGGCCGCGACGATACGGCCCTCGGGTGTATATTTGTCGACGGCCGCCGGAAGCTCGCGCGACAGCCGCGAGAGCAATTCATCCTGGCTCAATCCGGTGGCCTGGCTGAGCTGTTGCAGCACGTCCGGGCTCAGCGCTTTCTTCAGATCAGTCGGTGCGACGTCCTTGTTGGGACCTGTGCCGATCCAGGATTCGGCGGCGTCTCGCTGGCCGGACTGGGTGAATTGGTCGAGCAGTTCACTGAGGCCGCCGTTGAGCAGCGTGCCGGCACTCAATCCGCCGAGCAGGCCGCCGAGATTGCCAAGCCCGCCCTGCTGTCCCTGCGCCGGATTGTCTCCGGCTGCGGCACCGCCGCCCTGGTTCATGTTCCGGAGAAGATCGGCAATCTTGTCCCGGTTCTGATAGCCCAGGACAGCGAGCAGCCCGAGCAGGGCCGTCATCGAGGGATAACCGCGGCTGTTCATATTGCGCTCCCGCCGGTTCGTGATGAAGGGTTTGAGGCCCGCTGTAAAATCCGCCTCAGGCGTGGCTGCGCCTGGCGGCGACCATTCCCCAGATGGCGAGCACGATGACGGCACCGACAATGGCGCCAATCAATCCGGCGCCCTCACCCGCCTGATACCAGCCGATCGCTTGCCCGAGATAGGTGGCAACAAACGCGCCCACGACGCCGAGAATGGTGGTGAGAATGAATCCCGAAGGTTCGTTGTTGTCGCCCGGCATGATGAATTTCGCGATCACGCCCGCAACGAAGCCAATAATGATCGTCCAGATGATGCCCATGGGGATTCCTCGTGTAATCCGAAAGACGCCGCGCTTCCGCATAACGACGCAAAACCAGCCAGCGGCCGCAGGCGTTGGACGTAATGCACGGCGGAACCGATGGTTCCCTCAGATGCAAAAGCCGGGCATCGCGCCCGGCTTTCAATCACCCCTATCGTGACACCCTTACGCCTTTACCAGCGGCACTTTCGGCACCGAGCCGCGGCCCGGCCCGGAGGGGCCCGAGCCGCCGCCCTTTGGTCCGGACGGCTTCGGCTTGCGCGGCGCCGCCGCGCGCTTCGCGCGCGCGCGCTTGACGGGAATCTTTTCGGGCTTCGGCGTGACCGGCCCCTCCAGATATTCGAAGCCGAGCTTCTCCTTGCCGTCCTCTTCCTTGACGAGGATGACGCGGACATGGCCGCCGGCCTTCAGCCGGCCGAACAGCACCTCGTCGGCGAGCGGCTTCTTGATGTGCTCCTGGATGATGCGCGACATCGGCCGCGCGCCCATCAATTCGTCGTAGCCGTTCGCCACCAGCCAGCGCGACGCCTCCTCCGAGAGCTCGATGGTGACGTTGCGGTCGGCGAGCTGCGCCTCGAGCTGCAGCACGAACTTGTCCACCACCTGCTTGATGATTTCTTCCGACAGATGGTTGAAGGTCACGATGGCATCGAGACGGTTGCGGAATTCCGGCGCGAACAGCCGGTTGATCGCCTCGACGTCGTCGCCCTCGCGCTTGTTGCGAGTAAAGCCATACGTGCCCTTGGCGAGGTCGGCGGCGCCCGCATTGGTCGTCATGATCAGGATGACATTGCGGAAATCTACCTGCTTGCCGTTATGGTCGGTGAGCTTGCCGTGATCCATGATCTGCAGCAGCACGTTGAACAGGTCCGGATGCGCCTTCTCGATCTCGTCGAGCAGCAGCACGCAATGCGGATGCTGGTCGACGCCATCGGTTAGCAGGCCGCCCTGGTCGAAGCCGACATAACCGGGAGGCGCGCCGATCAGACGCGATACCGTGTGCCGCTCCATATATTCGGACATGTCGAAGCGGATCAGTTCGACGCCCAGCGCCTTGGCCAACTGCTTGGCAACTTCGGTCTTGCCGACGCCGGTCGGACCCGAGAACAGATAGCAGCCGATCGGTTTTTCCGGCTCGCGCAAACCGGCGCGGGCGAGCTTGATCGAGGCCGCCAGCGCCTCGATCGGCCGGTCCTGACCATAGACCGTGGTCTTCAGCGTGGTCTCGAGATGCTGCAGCACCTCGGCGTCGTCCTTGGAGACGGTCTTCGGCGGGATGCGCGCCATGGTCGAGATCGTGGTCTCGATCTCCTTGATGCCGATGGTCTTCTTGCGGCGGCTCTCCGGCAGCAGCATCTGCGCCGCGCCCGACTCGTCGATCACGTCGATCGCCTTGTCCGGCAATTTGCGGTCATGGATATAGCGCGCCGACAATTCCACCGCTGCCTTGATGGCGTCGTTGGTGTATTTGAGCTTGTGATAGTCCTCGAAGTACGGCTTGAGGCCCTTGAGGATCTCGATCGTATCCGGCACCGACGGCTCGTTGACGTCGATCTTCTGGAAGCGCCGCACCAGCGCGCGGTCCTTCTCGAAATATTGCCGATACTCTTTATACGTGGTCGAACCGATGCAGCGGAGCGTGCCCTGCGCCAAAGCCGGCTTGAGCAGGTTCGATGCGTCCATCGCCCCGCCGGAGGTGGCGCCGGCGCCGATCACCGTGTGGATCTCGTCGATGAACATGATCGCGTCCGGCGTCGCCTCGATCTCCTTGATCACCTGCTTCAGGCGCTCTTCGAAGTCCCCGCGATAGCGCGTACCGGCCAAGAGCGTACCCATGTCGAGTGAAAACACGGTCGAGCTTTTCAGCACGTCCGGCACCTCGCCGTGCACAATACGGCGGGCGAGGCCTTCCGCAATGGCGGTCTTGCCGACGCCGGCGTCGCCAACCAGCAACGGGTTGTTCTTCTGGCGGCGGCACAGCACCTGGATGGTGCGGTTGATTTCGGCATCTCGGCCGATCAGCGGATCGATCTTGCCGTCCTTCGCTTTCTTGTTCAGGTTGATGCAATAAGCGTCGAGCGCATCGCCCTTCTTCTTGCTGTCATCGCCAGTCTTAGTGTCGGTCTCATCGTCGACGCCGCGCACGGGACGTGATTCCGACATGCCCGGCCGCTTGGCGATGCCGTGGCTGATGTAATTGACCGCGTCGTAGCGCGTCATGTCCTGCTCCTGCAGGAAATACGCGGCATGGCTTTCGCGCTCGGCGAAGATCGCGACCAGCACATTGGCGCCGGTGACTTCCTCGCGGCCGGATGATTGCACATGGATGACGGCGCGCTGGATCACGCGTTGGAAGCCGGCGGTCGGCTTGGAATCCTCCGAGCCTTCGGTGACGAGGTTCTCCAGTTCGTTTTCCAGATACGAGATCAGGTTGCGGCGCAGCTTGTCGAGATCGACGTTGCAGGCGCGCATCACCGCCGCGGCATCCGAATCGTCGATCAGCGCCAGCAGCAGGTGTTCCAGCGTCGCGTATTCGTGATGGCGTTCATTGGCGAGCGCGAGCGCCCGATGAAGCGACTGTTCCAGGCTGCGCGAAAAACTGGGCATCTTATGTCCTTCAAGTCCCCGGCCTGTTCACCGGTTCCGTGTGGCCGCCCCCGGCCCCAACATTGCGTCCGCTACTCACTTTTTCTCCATGACGCATTGCAAAGGATGGTGATGTTTGCGGGCAAAGTCCATCACCTGCGTCACTTTTGTTTCTGCGACTTCATACGTATAGACGCCACATTCGCCGATCCCGTGGTGATGCACATGCAACATGATCTGGTTGGCGGCTTCGCGATCCTTGTTGAAAAAGCGTTCCAGCACGTGCACCACGAATTCCATCGGCGTGTAGTCGTCGTTCAGCAGCAACACACGGTAGAGATTGGGCCTTTTGGTCTGCGGCTTGGTCTTGGTGATGACCGCCGTGCCCGGTGCGCCAGGATCTCCCCGCCCCTTCTTGTCGTCAGCCATACGGGCCCCGGACCGGGAATCCTGGCCCGAAGCCAAAAACGTTATCGGAATCATGAGGCTCATAGTTCAGCCGGTCGCCCGCACTTTCGAAGCATTTGAAGGAACTCACGTTGCACACTTTGATAATAATGCCGGAGCAAGGCGGGTGCCAGATCGCCGGATTCAAGTCAGCTCCGCGCCCCGACCGGCCAGCGCACCGCACGATTCACCCGTTCCGTTCCGCGATTGACGGACCGAAATACGGACAAATCGCGGCAAATCGTGCCGAATCTTTCGGAAATACCGACACCAATCGTCAAAACCTCTTGGCCATGATCCGCGCCATGAAAGGCCCCGCCCGTAACGCCGCCCAGCCTAACCGCACCGGAGCTGTCAACATGTTGTTCACCCGTTTTGCCCGGAACTCGGACGGCGGCGCCGCTCCCCTGCTGGCCCTGGCGCTCCTGCCACTGATGGCGGCGACCGGCGCGGCGATCGACTACAGCCGCGCCAATTCGACCAGGACCGCCATCCAGTCGGCGCTCGACGCGACCGGTCTGATGCTGTCCCAGGAAGCAGCCACGCTGTCCACGGCTGATCTCGGGCCCAAGGCGACGACCTATTTCAGATCGCTGTTCAACCGGCCCGAAGCCAAGAATGTTTCGCTCAGTCACGAATTCAGTTCGCCGCAGCAAGGCAGCTTCTCGCTCAAGCTGACCGGCAGCGCGCAGGTGCCGTTGATTTTTGCGAGCATTCTCGGTCAATCGGAGCTGGCAATCTCGGCGACGAGCGAAGTGCTCTGGGGCATCAAGAAGCTCAATCTGGCGCTGGCGCTCGACAACACCGGCTCGATGGCGTCGAACGGCAAGATGTCGGCGCTGAAGACCGCGGCACACAATCTGCTCGACACACTGCAGGCGGCTGAGAAGGTTCCCGGCGACATCAAGGTGTCGATCGTGCCCTTCGCTACCGACGTTAATGTCGGGACCCAGAACGTGAACAGCGACTGGATCGACTGGACCGACTGGGAGGCGCGCAATGGCAGCTGTTCCACATACGGCTCCTCGCAGAGCAAATGCCTCGCCAACGGTGGAACCTGGACACCGAAGAATCACAGCAACTGGAACGGCTGCGTCAATGACCGCGACCAGAACAACGACGTGCTGAACACCGCGCCGGCGGGAACGGCCGCAACCATGTTCCGCGCGCATCAGGCGTCGAACTGTCCGGTGCCGATGATGCCGCTGAGCCAGACCTGGAGCGGTCTGCACAGCAAGATCGATGCGATGACACCCACCGGCAACACCAATGTCACGATCGGCCTCGCCTGGGCCTGGCAGGCGCTGTCGCCGGTGGCGCCGATGAACGCGCCGGCGCCGCAGCCCGATCTCGACAAGGTCATCATCGTGCTCACCGACGGCCAGAACACGCAAAACCGCTGGAGCTCATCGACTTCCTCGATCGATTCCCGCACGCAGGAAATCTGCGAGAATGCCAAGGCCGACAACATCAAGATCTACACGGTGCGCGTGATCGACGGCAACGGCACGTTGCTGAAAAACTGCGCAACCAAGCCCGACATGTATTACGACGTCGACGAGGCCGATCAGCTCAACGTCGTCTTCAAATCGATCGCGCAAAACCTCGCAAATCTGCGCATCGCGAAATAAGCGCGGGCCGGCACAGTTAACGGAATTCGAACACAAAGCCGAGATTTCGAGCAATGCGCTCTGCTTCGTTCACGATGGCGGCGCAAAGCCGCATGCTTAACGGCCGGTAAGCTTCTTTTTGCGTCGAGCTTTACGGCAATTTCACGCGCGCTGTTTACGACCTGTTGGAGAAATTCAGGAGCAGGTGAACAGAGCCATGACCATCACCTCATTCATTGCATGCTGGCGCGGCAGACTGCGCGACTTCAGGCAGGCGCAGGGCGGCAACGTCGCCATCATTTTCGGACTCGCGGCGATCCCGGTCGTTGGGTTGATGGGCGCGGCGGCCGATTACAGCCGCGCCAATTCCGCCAAGGCCGCCATGCAGGCGGCGGTCGACGCGACGGTGCTGATGCTGTCGAAAGAGGTCTCCGGCCTCACTACAGCGCAGCTTAACGACAAAGCCTTCAAATATGTCGTGGCCAATTTCAACAGGCCCGACGCAAAGAACATCGTCGTCACACCGGCCTATTCACAGGCGACGTCGGAGCTCACGCTGCTCGGCGAGGCGACGCTCGACACCCATTTCGTGAGCCTGCTCGGCAAGGAGTCGATGTCGGTCAGTGCCACCTCAACCGCCAAGTGGGGCAACTCGCGGCTGCGTGTGGCGCTGGCGCTGGACAATACCGGCTCAATGGCCTCCAGCAACAAAATGGTCGCTCTCAAGGCTGCGGCGCACAAGCTTCTCAATCAGCTCGAGAAAGCGGCTACCAAGCCCGGCGACGTCTATGTGTCGATCATTCCGTTCGCCAAGGACGTCAATGTCGGACCCGGCAATCCCACGGATCCGAATTGGACAGCGCCGGACTGGGTGGATTTTGGCGACCGCGGAAGCTGGCTGGGCTGGGACTCAAGAAACGGCAAATGCAAGAACAACGATTGGAAAACCAGTTGGGGCGGTCATGTCCGAACCAATTGCGATAGCGAATGGACGCCGAACAACCACAACACCTGGAATGGCTGTGTCGCCGATCGCGACGAGGATTACGACGTGAACAACACGCCGCCATCGACACAGCCAAAGCTCACGGAAACGCTGTTTCCGGCGGAGCAGCACAATGCCTGCCCGGTTCCCCTGTTGCCGCAGACCTACAACTGGGCCGATCTGCATGCGAAGATCGACGCCATGACGCCGACCGGCAACACCAATACGACCATCGGTCTGGAATGGGGCTGGCACTCGCTGTCTCAGAATGCGCCGCTCAATGCTCCACCCATCGTCAACAGCGGCGGCATCACCACGCAAAAGATCATCATCTTCCTGACCGATGGCGAAAACACCCAGAACCGCACGAGCACCAATCGCAGCACGATCGACGCGCGGATGAAGAAGGCTTGTCAAAACGCGAAGAGCGATAACATCGTGCTCTATACGGTGCTGGTGATGGAGGGCAACGAAAGCCTGCTGAAAGAATGCGCGAGCGCAGATTCTGACAAGCCGGTCGGCCCTAAATTCTTCAAGCTGACATCGTCGGATCAGCTCGTCACTACCTTCGAGCAGATCGGAACGGCGCTCTCGGCGCTGCGCATCGCGAACTGACGGCTGCGCCGACGTCAAACAAAAAGCCCGGCGAAGATGCCGGGCTTTTTCATTCATCGATGCAGGTGAACGGTTACTTTGCCGTCGCCTTCCCGAACAAACCTTCGTAAGGCTTGTAAGTTTCCTTGGCGAGATCGGCATACAATTCGCCGACCTTCGTCGCCTTGGATACGAAGCCCTCATACGCGTCCTTCAGATAGGTCTGTTGCAACTCGATTGCTTTCTCGAGCGACCTGACGCCGAGCAACTTTTCAAAAGCCGCGGCGCTATCCTCAAAAGCCTTTTTGGAATAGTCGGCGATCTCAAGGGCGATGGCCTGCGTGCCCTTGGAGACGGCGCCAAAGGATTTCAGCGCGACGTCCACATTCTCTTTCTGCAATTGCTGAATTTCATCGAAGTTCTTGATCATGACACTGCCCTTGTCCCGGCGGCCGGTCAGGGCCGCGTTGATGATGTTCCAGTTGGTGTAGTTCGATTCACTGGAAGCAATCTATGTTGCGTCGCACAATAAATCAAGGGAATTTTGTGCGACGCAAAATGATAGGCATTAACCATCAGTTTTTATTAACTTTTTAGCAATCGCGATCTCCTAGCCTTTCCGACTGTGTCGCAATAGCCATACTCGGACGGCCGCGGCACCAACGGGGTGGAATTCAGGCGCCGGCCGAGGCGCCCGGTTCGAAAGCGCGGAAGACAGGTAGGACCATGTATTGCGTAACGGTCGGCGCCTCTCCCAGGCTTCGCGGTGCACTTTCGGCTTTGCTTGCCGGTCTTGTCGTCCTGGCTGTGACCACCGACCCTGCCGACGCCCGCTGGCGAAAGAAACGCAGTACCTCGTCGGCGTCGTCATCCAGCATCACTTACAACCCGCAATACGCGGCCATCGTGGTCGATGCCAATAACGGCGACATCCTGCATTCCGCCAATCCTGACAGCCTGCGCCATCCGGCCTCGCTGACGAAAATCATGTCACTCTATCTGCTGTTCGAGCGGCTGGAGGCCGGCAAGATCAAGCTCGACACGCAACTCGAAGTGTCCGCGCACGCCGCCACGCAGGCCCCTTCGAAGCTCGGCCTGCGCCCCGGACAGACGATCTCGGTGCAAGACGCCATCATGGCGCTGGTGACGAAATCCGCCAACGATATCGCCGTCGTGATCGCCGAAGCTCTGGCCGGTTCGGAAGACGAATTCGCAAAGCAGATGACCCGCAAGGCGCGCGCGCTGCGCATGAGCAAGACCATCTACAAGAACGCCTCCGGTCTGCCCGACGACGATCAGGTGACCACCGCGCGCGACCAGGCGTTGCTTGGAATTGCCATCCAGGAGCGCTTCCCGCGCTACTATCAATATTTCTCGACGCGCAAGTTCACCTTCCGTGGCCGCAATATCGGCAACCACAATCGGCTGCTCGGGCGCGTTGAAGGCGTCGACGGCATCAAGACCGGCTATACGCGCGCTTCAGGGTTCAATCTTGTCACCTCGGTGCGGCGCGGCGGCCGTCACATCGTCGCGACGGTCCTCGGCGGTAAAACCGCCAGCCAGCGCGACGCCCGCATGCGCGAGCTGATCGAGGCGCGAATCGTCGAGGCCTCGACGAAGAAGACTGCGCCGAAGCCGGTCGAAGTCGCGGCCGCTCCGGAGGCCAAGCCCGTCCGTGTCGCTGCTGCTGCCGTGCCGATCCCAGAGCCAAAACCGGATGTCACGACGGGCGCGCGTGCCGAGAGCGAGGCTGCGCGCGTCGACCCGACAAAGCCGATCCCGCTGGCACCGCAACCGCAAGCCGGCTCCACCGAGCCGATCAAACCGCGCCTCGTCAAAACGCTGACGGTGCGTCCGGGATCAACGCAGGTCGCCGCCGTGGCGCCGCTAGCCCTCTTCTCCCCCGAGCCAATCACCGCGCAGACTGCAAACCAGGCGCCGGCCGAGGTTACCAACCCGGTGCGCACCGAATCCGCGGCCAAAACCGAATCCGCGGCCAAAGAGGAGAAACCCCTGTCGCCGCCGCCCGGCGCACGTCCCGGTGTGCTCGGCGTCCTGACGGCCAAGGATCTTGCAGCGGCCAAGGAGCCGGCGAACAAACCGGCCAAGGCCGCCACTGTTGCGCCGAGCGACGTCACCGCATCAGCGCCGACGCCCGGCAAGCCCGCGTCCCGCGAATCCAAGCCGCGCAGCGGCTGGATCATCCAGGTCGGTGCCTTCCCCGATGAAGACGAAGCCCGACAAAAGCTGAGTAATGCCAAGACCACGGCGCCCAAACTGCTCAGCGACGCCGACCCGTTCACCGAACGGGTGAGCAAAGGCGACAAGACCCTCTACCGGGCGCGCTTTGCCGGATTCAAGCAGCACGAGGCGCAGGCTGCCTGCCGTTATCTAAAACAAAACGATTTCGTGTGTATGGCTATCAGGAATTGATCCCGATGAGTCACGATTTCGATTCGGTGCGGAGTTCAGGTGCGATGACGCCGAAGAAGGATGTCCTTAGCTTCATTGACGCGCGCCGCGAGATACGTCGACCCCCCCTGGTCGGGATGGAGTTTCTTCATCAGCGCCCGGTGAGCGCGGCCGATGTCCTTCCGCCCCGCCCCCGGCTGCAGGCCAAGGATCTGATAGGCCTCCTCCTCCGTCATTTTTCCGGTACGCGGCGGCACCGTCCCCGCGTCCGCACCTCGGTCTGCGTGTTCACGCCATCCGGGCTCCCGGCGATCAAGATAAGCCATCAATAGCGCCCGGCTTTCCTCGTCGATATCGGGCAGTGTCGCGAGCAAGGTCGGCAAGTCCAGTGCATCCAGCGGCACGCCTTCGTGCTTGCCGGCCAGTATCCGCCCGCGCATGGCGCCCGTATCGTGGTCGAGCTCCATCTCGACAAAGGCCGACCGCACGCGCGAGACCTGCCCACCGCTCTTTTGCGTGCGCTGGCTGTAGCTCGCCAATCCGGGAAGCCAGCCCAGAAGACTCAAGCCGGCAAAACCGAGCGGCAGCGCCAGTCCAAACTGGCCGCGCACGGCCAGAAGCGCCGCTCCGCCAAGGGCGACAATGCCGCCGCCGGTACGCATGATCGGCACCAGTTGTTTGGGATCGGCCTTGCTGAAGACGTGCAGCGCCCACAGGCCGATGATCAAAACGGCAAGACCAAGCAAAAGACCCGGCATGGATCAGCTCATCTGCCGCAGCAACAATTGCGCGCCGGCATTCTTGCGCGCCGACAAGTCGGACAGGGCCTTCAGGCCGCCCGCCGCATAGGCTGCGGCGGCCCTGAGCAGTTCGGCAAGCTCATGCGCGGCGCCCGGTGCGAAGCGGCAATAGGCGCCGCGGCTCAGCCGCGCGATTTCGCGGAACGCGCGCTCGGCTACCGGTTCGGCGCCTTCCTGGAACATGAAGACCGGCACGCCCAGCAAACCGAGTTCGCCGGCGGCGGCACAGAGGTCATCAATCGGCTCTTCCATTGCGTCGCCGACAAAGACCACCGCCTGCACCTTGCGGCCTTCGCCTTCTTTCCGGGCGTGGCCAAGGATGCGGCCGATCTGGGTATGCCCGCCGCGGCAATCGATCCTTTCCATCAGCGAAGCCAGGCGCTCGGGCTGCGAAACCCATTGCGAGGCCCGACATTCGGCAAGCCCGCGGTAATAGACCAGTTGCACATCCAGGCCGCCGATGGCTCCCGCCTCCTTGAACATCTCCGCCTGCAGGTGACAGGCACTGTCCCAGGTCGGCTGGCGGCTCATGGTAGCGTCGAGGGCGAAGATCAGACGGCCGCGCTGGCCCGATGCGACGCTGGGCTGGAGTTTTTTGACCTGCGCGAGGAAGGCGTCGATCTCCGGCCGCGATGAAACCGGCGCTGTCTCTCCCCGGCCCAGAACAGGCGCGGGCGTGTCAATCGGGGATTTTGCCATCTCGCTGAGCCACCACTGAATCCTGTCCGACTATAAGTCGCAATCGGACCAGCCGGACGCAATGGGGCGCGACAACAGGCTGTGAACCCGTCCGGCTATTCCAGCAAGTCGTGTATTTCCAAGGGCTTATCGAGGGATGCAAACCATTCGGTGCGGGCTGCCGCTCGCCGCCGGCCTTTTTCATCGATCGGCAGTTTCAGGGCCGCCAGCAACCGCTGAACCTCTTCGCGCGCCGTGACGTGCGACATGTTCGGCCGGGTGCCGAGCGTGGATTCGTCGATGGTGTCGAGCGCCGTCAGGCCGCGCGGGAAGAACTCGCGGTAGACCACCCGCTCGGCAAAACCCTCGGCGCAGCGAAAGCCAAGCTGCAGACCAAGCTCGTTCAAACCCTCGGCGATCAGCCGCTTGTTGCGCGACCCGAGAGTGGAAAGGCGATTGCGGACCACGATCCAGTCGGTGTCCTCCTGGTCCACCTTGCGGCGCTGGCGGCGCGCCTCGCGCACCATTTCGGCGTAGTGGCTGATCCCGGTCAGCGCGTAGGTCTGCGGATCGACGGTGCCGAGCACGTCGAAATCAACGAAGCTGTCGTTAAGCGGGGTGATCAGGGTATCCGCCATCGCATGCGCGAGCCGCATGAGATAGGCGTCCGTACCGGGCGTATCAATCACCACGAAATCATGGCTGTGTTCGATCTCGGCGATGGTGCGCGCGAAGGAAGAGAATTCCGCCGCCTCGTTCTCGTCGGCACGCACCCCTTCGACACGGTCGACATAAAAATGGGTCGGCAGTTCCAGATCGAGACGGTTGCGCTTCGCCCAGGATCGGCGGTTCTCGATGTAGTGGGTGAAGCTCTTCTGACGCGAGTCGAGGTCGATGGTCGCGACCCGCTGGCCGGCCTTCAATAACGCGATGGCAACATGAACGGCGGTCGTGGACTTGCCCGATCCCCCCTTCTCATTGCCAACCACGACAACACTAGCGGATTTGTTCGGCCCCTTGCTGGACTGAAACAACATCCCACACCCCTCAATCTTAATCATCCGCACTTCGTCGGGGATTGGTCAAGGGACAGGATGGACCTGCGTCATCGTGCTTAACTGGCGTGGCGGCGCTGCAACGGCTTTGATAGTGTCCGCGCCCTTGCTGGGTTGGACAGAGGACGGGAATTCCATGGCTCGCACACCGCGTGTCATTCAAACTATTGCGGCGCTGCGCAAAGCGGTCAGCACCTATCGGAAGGGTGGTGACAAAGTCGCCCTGGTGCCAACCATGGGAGCGTTGCATGACGGCCATATGTCTCTCGTCGAGGCGGCGAACAAAAAGGCCGGCCGGGTCATCGTCTCGATCTTCGTGAACCCGCAGCAATTTGCCCCGACCGAGGACTTCGCCACCTATCCTCGTACAATGGATACCGATGTCGCCCGGCTGAAACGGCTGGAGGTCGACGCGGTCTGGGCGCCCGAGATCGCGGTCATGTATCCGGAGGGGTTCTCGACACGTGTCGCGCCGGGAGGCCCGGCCTATGCCGGACTGGAAGACGCCTTCCGCCCGCATTTCTTCGGCGGGGTCGCGACGGTCGTCTGCAAGCTCTTCATCCAGGTGAACCCGGATTTCGCATTCTTTGGGGAGAAGGATTATCAGCAACTCAAGGTGGTGACCCGCATGGCCGCCGACCTCGATCTTCCGGTACAGATCATCGGCGTGCCGACGGTGCGCGAGCCGGACGGTCTCGCCCTCTCCTCTCGCAATGTCTATTTGTCGCCGGACGAACGGCGCAAAGCGCCAATGCTGCACCGCGTGCTGCAGGACTGCGCTGGCAAGATCCAGCAGGGACACCCCCTCGATCGCGTCATGGCCGATGGCGGCCAGTATCTGACCTCGGAAGGATTCGTGCTGGATTACCTGGAAGCGCGCAATGCCGAGACGCTGGAGCCGGTGACCTCCGCGAAACAGGGGCCGTTACGGCTTCTGGTCGCCGCGCGCCTGGGCACAACGCGGCTGATCGACAATATTCCGGTTTGAGTTGCAAGCGCTATTCAATCGGCGCGCGCGGCAG